>NZ_KB849355.1:372536-472180 GCF_000368325.1 Acinetobacter sp. CIP 102529 | reverse complement strand
CTATGTTCAAATGGCGATTCAGCATTTAATTGGTTTTGGGAAAAAAGAAGAGTTTAAGGAAATTTTGGCAATTTTAAGAAAGCAGAATCCTGATAGGATAAGGGTTCTGTGAAATTTGTCGTGTACAGAGAAAAATTTATTATGACTGGATGACAGTGAATAATCGACACTTTCCATTATTTGCTGTAGATGCTAGACAAAAAGATGATGTTTTATTGATCATTGAAGCGCTGATTGCTTCATTAGAAGTGCAATCTGTGACAACAGAAATTGAATAAGGTGATTTATGCTCGCGTTAAATAATCAGCGCCAAATTCCACAAGAACTGACAGATCAAGCATTTAAACAAACCCATGAATTATTAAACATGGTGAGTGGTGTGGACTTTGTTATGCTGTGCTCATCCGATGGTTTTGAACTTGCATTGGCCAGTAAAAAAAATCTGGGTAACAGCGGTAAGATTGCTGCAGTGAGTAGTTCTATCTTAGCAATGGTTTCTGCATTTATTTCAGAAATTCATTTGGCTGGATGTAAAACCATTACTTTAGATGCAGACAACGGCAAGGTGATTCTCACTGCGGTTGAGCATCCACAACATCCAATGGTGTTAGTTGCTGTGGCATCTAAAGATGTGCTCATTGGTCAGTTGCTCTATGCCATTAAGAAAACAGCAGAAACATTGGCTCAAGCTTAATCATAGGCGAATTGTACAAATAATAGGGTGCTTTTCATCTTCTTGTTCAAGAATTTAGATGGGTTTAATCGTGATGAAAAATGCATTAAATGTGGCAATTTTTGGTTTAAATTTAGAAACGCTAGACCAAATGAAAAACCAATTATTGCTTTCAGTACCAACAGACGTAAATGTGCAATGGGTGAATATCTCAAGTAATGAGATTGATCTATTACTCGTGAATGATATGTTTTTTGATTCACCGAACATTCAGCGTGTGGTTCAGCAGCAAAAGTCATATTTGCATTTGGTCAAAGATGTAAACCAAGCGGGTAGTATTATTGGCGATAAACTTTTTTACCCATTCACTTGTATGAATCAACTCGTAGAGTGGTTACAACAGCGTTATTTTAGTTACGCAAGCCGTCCGAGCCATAGTTTTGAAAGTCGTACAGTCGTAAATACACCACAATATTCTGTGGCGGAATACTCGCACACAAAGGTAGAAAATCAGGTAGTGTTTAATGAAATTTTCACACCACGAAATGGCTATATTCAATTGTATGACCACACGGGTTTTTTAGCGCTGATTGATACCCGCACAGAACGCGTTTGGTTTGCAGATGATCAGGTGCTGTATGGTTTGAGAAACAGCATTAATCAAACCTATGCAAAAAATTCTTTTGTGCAAGACATGATTAAGGATAAAACACCTTACGATTTAAGAGCTTGGTTATGGCAAGCTATCTCGCATTCAGGTGATTTAGATTTGCCAGAGGTAGATGCTGACCATGTTTTTAAATTGAATATTTGGCCACAATTTGAAAAAAGTTTAGATCGTAAAGATAACTTAAAGATCGCAGCTTGTTTTGCCTTAGGTGCAAAAGTGCAAGATGTAGAACAATATTTAGGTTTGTCTTCAGAACGAATTAAAAAATTTGTAGCAATGGCTCAAACCTTAAGACTAGGTGAGTTGATTGATGCAGATCAAGCGAAATTCAGTATTGAACAGAAGCAAGATAATTCTGGTCAAGTGAATAAATTACGTAGTTTCTTTGGGAAACTGCGGAAAAAACTAGGGTTATAAATTAAATTCTAATGGGGAAACCCCTTAACTTGAGGTATGAGAAATGGCGCGTATTAGTTTAGATACTTTAACGAGCATTGATGGATTCGTTGCAGCATCTTTAGTTGACAGCGAAAGTGGTTTGGCTTTAGCTACTCAAGGTAGCGGCATAGATTTAGAACTTGCTGCTGCAGGTAACACTGAAGTTGTTCGTGCTAAGCGTAAAGTGGCTAAAGCTTTACAACTTAACGATAGCATTGAAGATATTCTAATTACTTTAGGTAAGCAATATCACTTAATCCGTCCATTGGACAGTAACGAAAACCTATTCTTGTATTTGGTTTTAGACCGTTCTAAGTCTAACCTTGCAATGGCTCGTTATGAATTAAAAGCATTTGAAAAAGAATTAGATTTTACTTAATTGCTAGTACTACTTATTCAATTTGAAAAGTGGTTTGAGTCAAAAAAATACCAGCATTTTTGCTGGTATTTTTTGATGCTAATTTTTAAAATTATGAGTTACATGGAATTTGTATAGTAAACTTGATGCGCTATTTTTATGGTTTCCACATGCAGCTGTACTAAAGGTTCAAGTGCCTGATAACCCCCAGCAAGTACAAACATTAAAGGAATACCGTGTTTTTTTGCTAATGAAAATACCATACGCTCGCGGTGCTGAATATATTCTGTTTTAAACCAACTTGTACCGCATGGGTCATCTTGGTGACAATCCATCCCTGCCTGATAAATAATTAAATCTGCTTTCCAATCTATTGCAGCTTGAAAGGCTTCATGTATGGCAATGATATATTGCGCAAAAGTCCCTTTATCTTTATGGATATGTCGCGTTTCAGCACGTGGATAGCTTGGACAGCCAAAAGCCAGACCATAAATACTGAAATTAAATAAATTATCAAGGCGCCGTGTAAATTCGGCAGTACCGTTGCCACCGTGTTGATCACAGTCTAGTACAAAAATGCGCTTATCTGGAAATTGTTGGGCAATCAAGGCGAGGCCATTAAAGGTACAGAAGGAATTGCCAAACTCATAAACAGCATGGTGAAAACCTTGGGCAAGATTAGCTGAGATTTGATGTTCCCACGCCAATTCAGCAGCTAAAATTTGACCTGCATTGATTCGTAAAACAGCGTCACGTAGTTGTGTATTCCATGGTTTGAATCCCTGAAAGGTGGCTAGTTTTTCAGGTGTGCCTGTCATAAAAGCATCTACATAGGTTGGGTCATGCAGCTGTTTTAGAATCTGAATATCAATCGGTTGTGGTTCATGCAGCCTTATAAAATTGCAATCATGTAAATCATCTGCAACGGCACTGAGTTTTTCCATACTATTGGTGTGAGTATGGGCAAAATATTCAGGTGAATAGCAAATATTTAACATGACTTTAATTCACTTATTTGTCGCTGTGCCAAATCAACTAATTGCTGCAATTGCGTGCTGCCAGGGCTATATAAACCATTGGCAACCTGTTGTGCATAGTGGGTGCTAAAAGCACGTGCACGATTTTCAGGAGAAATTGCCAAGGTGGTCAGTCTTAAGAACCAAAAGCCTTGAATAGCAGTATAAGGAATGATATGTCCTTTAAAATCTGGACAGGCTGGGAATGTGGAAATTGTGTCTGCATCATAATGTATTGAAAATAGTGCGCCAGCAGGAATACGCACGCCATTCATTAGTAAGGGCTGTAGACTGATGCAGGAATGATCATCTCCCATATTAATTTTTTCTAATAATAAGGGTGTGTTTTGTTCATCTACAATAATATTGATTCGACCTTGTCTAAGAATTTTACCGTGTGCAATTTTTAAGAAAAAATTTTCAGCCATTGGGCAAGAGCCAACTTTAGGTTTTTCTTGCAATGTGTGTAGCTGAGTCAGCATCGTATCATGACAATTGTGGGGTAAAATCACATCTGCAATCAGCTGACTCAGCACTTGGCTTTCTTCAAGTTGAGCATGCTGTGCAATATGACGTAAATTTTTTTGAAAACTGACAGCTTGTTCTAATTGTTCAGCAAAGGATTCGTGGCAGTGTTCCGCTAAAAATGTAACGATCTCTAGGTTTTGATCAAGGTTGTGCCAATCAGTGATATGAATTGGCTGGATGGATTGCTGCTCAAGTAATTGCTTTAAACTTTTAGTATCGAACTGGTTAAAAAGATTTAGATCATTTAACTCCTGCGCATCACGCGGGATATTAATATATTCCCCCAACACCCGTGTTGCTTGCGTATAACCACAACCACGACGTTCAGTTTGATGCGTATAATGCTCATTTAGCATTTCTGTCAATTTATTTGACAGTGGATAGACGTGATTTCTAAATATTTGAATAATTTCATGGTCATTTAACGTGGACACGAATATTTGCTCTTGAATCATTTGTTTTAATTGTGTAAGTGTACTGCTTTTTTGAATTTTTAGTAAGATGTACTAGCTCAAACCTGATCGGACAGTTACCCATTTTTTATTGTGCCTGTCAGGTTAAATTTGGAGACTGTAAATAAAACTGTATTTACACAGAATTATTTACACACTCGATTGCTGCTATTTACAACATGGAATTGATTAAAAAATGATTTTTGCAAGAGGTTTATTGCTTATCATTTTCAAGGTCTGGTCTTGTTTATGAAGCTTTAAATAACTTCATTTTTATTTAATTTATATGTATGATATGAATAGGAAAAATAGTGAAGCTAAACTCTACCATTTTTATAATTATCTTTCACTTTCACATAATGACGTGCTGAGTAGGGCAAAAACTCCAGTTCTTTTTCAGTGAGTGGACGGACTTTTTGAACAGGACTGCCGACATAAAGATAACCGCTTTCCAGACGTTTACGTGGTGGAACAAGACTGCCTGCACCGATCATCACATCATCTTCAATAACCACATCATCCAGAATCACGGTTTTAATACCCACTAGAACACGGTTGCCAATCGTACAACCATGTAGGGTTACATGATGCCCAACCGTCACATCTTCGCCAATTACAAGTGGAGAGCCATTTGGTTTAGATTGATTTTTATGACTGACATGCAACATACAATGATCTTGCACGTTACTATTTTTGCCAATCTGAATTGAGTTGACATCACCACGAATCACGGCAAAAGGCCATACTGAAACATTCTCTGCCAGTTTTACATCACCAATGACCACAGACATTTCATCAATATAACAACTCGTATCAATATCAGGGTAATGATCTAAATAAGGGCGAATGTTTTTAGCCATGAGAAAATACAATAAATAATTTGCATGAATTATAAAATAAAAAGGCACCCAGACTAAAGTGTGTGGGTGCCTGATTTGGCAATTCTAAAATTAGAACAAGTTGCTAAAGAACATCTTGATATGGTCGATCATACGAGCAAAAAAGCCTGCTTCTTCAACAGGTTTTAATGCAACTAGTGGTTTTTCAGCAATCACTTTTCCATCAAGACTCGCAACTAATTTACCTACAACTTGACCTTTAGCCAAAGGTGCATTCAGTTTTGGTTGAACGACGATTTGAGTTTTGATTTTATCTGCTTGACCTTTCGGCATGGTTACGTTGAAGTTTTCAGCTAAACCAATCTGAACATCATCTTCCTTACCAAACCAGACCTTGGCTTTGGCAAGCACCTGATTGGCTGGTTGTACATTAGCCGTTTCAAAGTTTGCAAAACCCCACGCTAAAAGGGTACGTGTCTGGCTGGCACGCTCATTCATGCTTGGAGTACCAAAGATCACGGAAATCAAGCGCATTGGACCACGTTTGCTTGAGGTAGTGAGGCAGTAACCCGCTTCTTCGGTATGTCCTGTCTTGAGGCCATCAACGCTTGGGTCAGTGTAAAGCAGGGCATTACGGTTGCCTTGCTTGATGCCATTAAAGGTAAATTCTTTTTCAGAATAGATTGGGTAGTATTTAGAGCTATCTTTGATAATGTGCTGAGCAAGAACAGCCATATCTTTAGCTGTTGAATAATGACCTTCAGCAGGCATACCTGTTGAATTGATGAAATGTGTATTCACCATACCAACACGTTTTGCTTCTTGGTTCATCATATGGGCAAATGTACCTTCATTGCCTGCAATGTGTTCAGCCATCGCTTTAGAGGCATCATTTCCTGACTGGATAATAATACCACGCAACATCTCTAATACGGTTGCTGTGCCATTTAATGGAACATACATACAGGATTCAGTGCTGCTACCACGGCACCATGCAGATTCATTCATCCGCACCTGTTCATCTTCAGTCAATTCACCCTTTAAAAGTTTCTGCTCTATGATGTAGCTTGTCATCATTTTTGTCATGGAAGCGGGTGCAAGTTTTTCATTTTCATTTTTGGCAGCGAGAATCTGTCCTGTCTCATAATCCATGAGCACATAGGATTTATTATTTAATTCTGGTGGAGCAGATAGGACAGTTGCTGCATATGAAAAGCTTGGCAAAAGTAGTAATGCAGCAAGAGCGCTTTTTTGAGTCATTCTAGGTGGTTCCAATATCTTGTATGAAGCAGAAGAGCCTAGCATTTTAGGACAAAGCAAAGCCGACTGCTATGGGCGAAGTCGGCTTTTTATCATGCTATTGTAGCAAATCGGTTACTTGGAATAATAATTACGGACATCATTACAGATTTGACGGTTATCTTCGTCCGAGGCTGCCTTGGCAATCTCACGGGCTTCTTTCAAGGGTTGCTTATATTCCTTGGTTTGCATGCGTTTGCTGAGAATCTCAACCGCATTTTTTTCATTGGATAAATAGGACTTGACCAGTGTATCGTAGGCCTTGTTGAACTTTAAATCCTTGCCAATTAGGGTTGGGCAGGTTTCAGACAATACATAAATGACCGCAAGTTCCTGTGGAGACACTTCATCAGACATTGGGGTGACTTCAATCTTTTCAGTTTCAGGCTGTTTGTCTGCTGCGAATGCGGTAGGAACAAAAGTGCTGGCAGCGATGAGGAATGATAAACCTAGTGTTTTTACAACATTTTTCTTCATAAGAAATCAAACTCAAAACAAGACTTAAAGAATTTGAAAAATTTATAGCATAAAAACAGATAAAAATTTGTATGTTTGCTGTAGGGAATATGGAGAAACTGTGGTTTTAAATATCAATATCTAAAACCATTTTAAGGTCTGAATGGCCTGTTTAGCCCTCAAAATTCAATACCTCTTCACATACCGCTTTCTGTTCAGCCTTATCAACCTCTGTGGCAGCTTGACGGGCATCTTTTAGTAAAGTGTTGAATTCAGCATCTTTTTGCAGGTTTTCAAGCGAAGCAGACTTGTCTGAGTAACTACCCAAATAAGAATCCACCATTTTTTTGATATTCTGGTCAAATTTTGCATTCTTACCGATCAGGTTAGGACACATCTCAATCAGCACTTGTGCATTGGCAATATCATCCTTAATCAATGCATCCGCTTCTTTTACTGAAGCTGCGTCAGCAAAAACTGCTGGTGCCACAAGAAATGTGAAACTAACCGCTAAAACTCGAACAAAACTGGATAAATGTCTCATGGCTGCATAAATTTCTCATACTATGAAGATATAAATATATATAATTCAATGAAAATTTCAATTGAAAAAACTGCACAGTAATTTTTGAAGAGACAGAACCTTAGTGAATATCTTAATCGCAAATGATGATGGTGTGTTTGCACCTGGACTGCAAGCCTTGGCGCAGGCGTTAAAACCTTTGGGGCGGGTGGTGGTGGTTGCCCCTGAAAGTGAGCGTAGTGGTTATTCAAGCGCCTTAACCCTGGATCGGCCCTTACGTCCCATCCCCATTTCTGAAGATGTCTGGGCTGTCAATGGCACACCTGCGGACTGTGTATACTTATCCATGAATGGCCTGTTTGATTTCGAGTTTGACCTTGTGGTGAGTGGAATCAACAGTGGCGCCAATCTGGGCGATGATGTTCTATATTCAGGTACGGTTGGGGCTGCATTTGAGGGAAGATTGATGAAACATCCAGCAATTGCCGTGTCTTTGGCGGGTGCAAATGTACGTTGCTATGAACATCCGCAGCATTATGCGCAAGCGGCACAATGGGTACATGACTTCATTGCCAAAGGGCTGCCTGTGTTGCCACCGCGTCATATCTTTAATATTAACATTCCCGATGTTGAGCAGATCAAGGGGGCACAGGTGACTTATCAGGGACGCCGTGCGCAGTCCAAGCCAATCAGCAGCCATGTTGATCCGCGTGGTCGTCAGGTGTACTGGATTGGGCTTGCTGGAGAGGCGGTGACTGATCCACAGTCGGCTTCCAGCCATATCCAGTCTGATTTTTTTGCGGTGTCGAATGGCTATGTCAGCATCACCCCAATTCAGATGGATGCGACCAATTATGCGGTACTGGACAATCTACATAGCTATGTGAATGGACCTGAATAAGCACCTAAATGTTATAACTTTGTGAATATGGAAAGTGAGAACTCGTTTTTTCTCACTTTTTTGGTACTCTTAGGCGCAAATAAGTTAAGGTTTTTTCGATGAGGGCGAAGATGCACTTAAATCATGTTTCGATTTTTCTATCACAAAAAATGATGAAAACAATCGTGCTGTCTACGGTGGTAACACTCACAGCGCTGGTTACTGGTTGTGCATCTAAACCGCAGGTGAATGGTGGCGTTCGCAATGTGCAGGCACCAAATTACTATACAGTGCGTTCAGGCGACACCTTGAGTGGAATCGCAAATCGTTATGGCCTGAATTATCTGGATATTGCCGCATTGAATGACATTGCGGCGCCGTACCGCATCTATGTCAACCAGTCTCTACGCTTAAAGGGCTCTGTAGCGCAACGTACCACCTCAACCCAGGTGTTTACCCAGGCGGCTCCAATCCAGCGTCAGAGCATTAATTTGCCAGCGCAGCAGCCAGTGGTTCCAAAACCGCAACCTGTGGTTCCTAGAACTCAGCCTGTTGTTCCAGTGGCTCCCCTAAACCCATCTTCTTCAACTCTGGCATCCAGCCTGCGTTGGGTAAAACCATCAAATGGTGCGGTCATTCAGGGTTTCAATCTCACAGGTAATGTGAAAGGCATTCGCTATGGTGGAAATGAGGGAGATCCTGTATTTGCCGCTGCAAATGGTCAGGTGGTTTATGCTGCGGATGGTCTGAAAGAATATGGAAACTTGGTGCTGATCAAGCATATTGACGGTTACATCACAGCATACGCCCATAACAGCAAGATGCTGGTGAAGAGTGGGGACAATGTCACGGCAGGACAAAAAATCGCGGAGATGGGCTCTTCTGGTGCTAACCGTGTGATGCTGGAGTTTCAGGTTCGTCTGGATGGTAAACCTGTGAATCCAGCGACTGTTTTACCGAATTAATCTATCCCCTTTAACACATTTTCAACAAATTGTTAATAATCTCTAGTTTACAAGTAGACTTCTCTGTATAATAAGCTCCTTTGCTTTTATTAGAACAATAAGCATATTAATAAATTACGAGGGAAGTCTATGTTAGATCAATTGCGTGCAATGGGGGTCTTTGCTTGCGTTGTAGAAAAAAATTCTTTTAGCGGTGCAGCGAGAGAACTGGGCATCACAACCAGTGCGGTCAGTCAACAAATCCGATCTTTAGAACAAGAAATGGATGTCACCTTACTTCATCGTTCAACCCGAAAACTCAGCCTCACCGAGGCGGGTCAGGCATTCTTTTTAAGCTGTCAGGAAATGCTGGCAGCAGCAGAACGTGGCAAAATCCGTATTAACGAATTGCGTGATGATCTGGTGGGAGATTTGCGTATTGCAACCACGCCTGAGCTGGGTGCGCTGCATGTCATTCCAGCCTTGTCACACTGGATGTCTTGGGCTGGCACGTATTTTATACATGGACATCCAGAAAGAGCTGATTAATGGCACACTGGTTGAGGTGTTGCCTGACTGGCACATGCCTGCCTATACCTTGCATGCCTTAACCTCCAAGCGTGAACAGTATCCAATGAAAGTACAGCGCTGTATTGATGCATTGAAACAATACTTTGTGCAGTTACCTGGTGGTCGCTCTTTGCAGGGCGTTGCTTGAACTGATCAATAAAACCAAAAAGCCATGCTTGAGAGAGCATGGCTTTTTTTATGGATTATTTACGTTTTTTAGCTAAGGTATTGAGAGTTTCAACTTCGACTACAGTTTCATCCGCGGCTTTGGCTTCCATTTCATCCTTTTTGCTTTTCTTACGTTTTTTCTTTTTCTTGGGCTGTTCCGTTTCAACGGCTTCACCATCCTCAATGGCTTGCCAATATTCCAACTGTTCCATCACTGCAGCATAAATGGAGTTTTTGCTGTATCGACCTTTTTTATCGAGGGTGCCAACTGGACGGGCCATCAGAATTTCCAGCGCCTGATCAATGGTGTCAATCGCATGGACATGGAACTGACCAGTTTGTACCGCTTCAATCACATCCTGACGGAGCATCAGGTGCTGCATGTTCTGGCGTGGAATAATCACCCCTTGTTTGCCTGTAAAGCCTTGCAACTTACAGGCATCGAAGAAGCCCTCAATTTTGGCATTCACTCCACCAATTGGCTGTACCTGACCCAACTGGTTCATCGAGCCTGTAATAGCCCATGATTGGTCAATTGGAATTTGACAAATGGCAGAAATTAACGCAGAAAGTTCTGCAACAGTGGCACTATCACCATCCACTTGCCCATAGCTTTGCTCAAACGCCAAGGCGGCAGAGAAGTGCAGGATTTGTTCACGGCCAAAGTGTGCTTTTAAGAAGCTCGACATGAGCAATACACCTTTGGCATGCAATGAGCCACCTAGCTCCACACTGCGTTCAATATCTAAAATATCACCGCCGCCTTGATATACAGAAGCTGTTAGACGCGACGGTAATCCAAATTCGACATCAGCATAATGAATCACTGAGAGGGCATTGATTTGACCAAGACGATGCCCAGAAGTTTCAATCAACTGCGTACCGCGAGACAGGTCTTGCCAGTAGAGCTCACGTAAATAGCCTAAGCGATATTGGCGATGGTGCAGGGCCTGGTTGACATGCTGGTCGGTGACAATCTTGTCATCCGCTTTAAAGGCATGGTGATGCGCTTCGCGGATCAGGTCACCAAGGGTTGAGGCATGTAATGATAAAGAGCTTTGATCCTCAGCCTGACGGCTGGAATCAGTAAGCAATGCGGCTAGTGCAGAACGGTCAAACGGAAGTAATTTATCTGCCTGAACATAGTCGGCAATTAACTGCATATAAGCCTGTTCGTTACTGTCATTACGTTGTAATGTATCGGTAAAGTCGGCACGGATTTTAAAGACACTGCCAAGCTCAGGTTCCACTTCCAGAATTTCATAATAAATTTCAGGTTCGGCCAGTAAAACCACTTTAATATCAAGTGGAACGGAAGCGGGTTCAATGGAGATACTGCCTGTGAGGGTGAGCATATGTTCCAGTGAAGAAAGCTTGAGTTGTCCAGATTTTAAGGCACGTTTCAGGCCTTGCCATGCATAAGGTTGCTCCAGCAATTGTTCCGCTTCCAGCATCAAAAAGCCACCATTGGCCCGATGCAGTGAACCAGAACGAATCAGGGTGAAATCAGTGGTGATCGTACCATTGTGAGTCAGTTGCTCCACATGACCCAATAAATTGTAGTGTGTTGGGAAATCTTCAAAAATAACGGGTGCGCCACTATTTGGTTTATTGGCAATAATCACATTGGCCTGATAACGAGAGGGTACGCGGTTGAACAGTGCAGGAGTAAAGTCATCTTCCTCTTGCTCTAAAATCAACTCAACGTTGTCAATAATGTCTTCGGCGTACTGCTTTAAATAGATATCGAGACCTTTAACCTCTTTGTTCTTATTTAAAATCAGTTCAATACGAGGCATCACCACCTGGGTAGCAATATCACGGTTTAAGCTGGACACCTGATCCCGCGCATCATCTTCCAGATCGCCCAGATGTAAACCCAGACGTTCAAGTTTTTTCTCCATATAACGCATATTGGAGTTGATTTCAGCACGTTCCTTGCTAGTTAATGCGTTCAGGTCATTTTGGGTGAGTTCATGATATTCATTGTCTTTCAACTGCATTGGAATAAAGACATGCTTGTCATTACGGGAAATCAATTTTAAATCGAGTTCCTCACCCTCTTTGGTCAGTTCAACTAATGCCTGTTGCTGTACATCACCCGTATCCTGACGGATACGTTCAATACGATTGTGATAGGTTTCCGCACTAAAACGGCGTTCCAGCTGCTTTAAGATAATTTGCCATGCCTGCTGCAATGCATTTTGAAATTTGCTGCCTTGTCCCGCTGGGAAGCGCAGAGCAATCGGTTGTCTTGGGTTCTTGAAATTATTGACATAGACCCAGTCATCAGGGGTAGCCATGGTTTTGGCGTGCTGTTGGAGCAAACGCTTGATCATGGTTCGTTTACCAAGACCAGCCGTACCCACGGCAAAAATGTTATAGCCTGAATAGGGTAAAGAAATCCCTGCCTCGACTGAGGCACGGGCGCGGTCCTGTCCTAAAAAATTATTCAGTGGTTTAATGCGTTTGGTTGAACTTGGAATTTCAGCCAAATCTGGCGTATGCGTCAGTTGGTGTGCATGTAATGCGGTTTTAAGTAGAGTTGCCTGGATGTCCGTCTGTTCAAAAGCACTTGGAAATGAATTGATTTTTGCTGTAATCGTGTTTGTTGGTGTCGAGGATAAAGTTGTTGCGGTCATTTGATCGAGTTTTTGGGTCACTATTGCTATCCAACAAAGAAACGAAAGTTAGGTAATTAAAGGTATACAGTTTTAGGTCCAAAGATCAAGCGAACTTGTGTTTTTTATCGACAAAACAAAACAATAATTTTATTTGATTGCATAAAGCAACTTGCAAGCAGGCGCAAGACACGATTGAATAGGCACATTCACGCATGTTCATGGAAAATAATAACCAATGACAACTCAAGCCACTGGCTGGGCATCCGCATTTAAGGCATTTTGGGATCGCCGTGCCCTGATTATGTTATTTCTGGGTTTCTCGGCAGGGATTCCGATTCTGCTGATTTTTTCCAGTTTATCGCTGTGGCTGGGTGAGGCTGGTATTGATAAGAGTGCGGTGACCTTTTTTAGTTGGGCGGCATTGGGTTACTCTTTTAAATTCGTTTGGGCACCATTGATTGATGAATTGCCTGTTCCATTATTAACGAAAAGTTTAGGCCGTCGCCGTGCCTGGTTGTTGATTGCACAGTCTTTGATTATATGTGCAATTTGTATCATGGCATTTTCCGACCCAGCACTTGGACAAAGCTATTTAATTCAAATGGCAGTTGGTGCCGTTTTATTAGGATTCTCGGCAGCGACTCAAGATATTGTCATCGATGCTTATCGTATTGAACTTGCTGAAAGTGAGATGCAAACGGTTTTAGCTTCAACTTACAACGCAGGTTACCGTATTGGGATGATCGTTGCGGGTGCAGGGGCTTTATTTCTTGCTGCTTATTTAGGTACAGCTAAAGGCAATTATATCTATGAAGCATGGAAATATACTTATCTAACCATGGCAGCAGTTATGGTGGTTGGTATTATTACAACTTTATGCATTCGTGAACCTCAAGTAAATCGTGTTTATAAACATTATAAAACTACAGATTACTATCGCTTAGTCTTTGTATTCTTTATTGCTGTTGCAACTTTTGTTGTCAGTTATATTTACTCTGGGAATGTAACAGATGCTACCGCTAAAGCCGCAAATATTAAAGACACCGCAGCTTTATTTGGTTTAGAAGCCCTACGCTTTTTAACTGCTACAGCCACAGCTTTATTGGTTGGTTTGGGTTTAGTTAAAATTGGCGTCGTGAATCAACAAATGGCAAAAGAAACTTGGGTTGCCCCAGTTTTAGAATTCTTCAAACGTTACGGTATTAAACTTGCCTTAGTGCTTTTGCTGCTGATTGGTTTTTTCCGCATCTCAGACATCATTGCAGGAGTGATTTCCAATGTGTTCTATCAAGATCTAAATTTCAGTAAAGAACAAATTGCTGAGGCTGTGAAAATCTATGGTGTGATCTTTAGTTTAGTTGGTGGTTTTCTCGGTGGTTTGTTAGCGCAACGCATGAACATTATGAAACTGATGTTCGTGGGCGCAGTGTTGGCCAGTTCAACCAATTTAATTTTTATCGGCTTGGTCAAATCAGGAAAACCACTTGCTCCAGTTGAGGTTCAGGTCGGAAATAAACATTATCAAGTGCAAACCGATGATGTTGGATATTGGAAATTACAAGTGCCGAATGACGTCTTGGCAAAAACAAATTCGGTACAGGTAAGTACTCAGTACCAAAATCAGAGCGATACCAATGTAACTCTTGCAATACCATATTTAGTAAATGCCCAGCACGCTCAGATTCAATTATTACCAATCAGTGGTGATGATCAATTAACGGAAAAAGAATTGAAGCAAAGTCTAGTCGTTAAAGGGCAATTAGCAGGGCTTAAAAATGAAGATTTAAATCAGGATAAGCCTGTTATTCTTAAATTAGATAATCAAGAGTTTGCTGCGAAACTGGATGATAAAGGAATATTTACTGGTGCTGTAGATGGAAAGCTATTACAAGCATCTCCCACTAAAACCATTAAAGCTTTTGTTAATTTCAAAAATAATAGTGCAAGCCAGTTATTTGCAACAAGATCATATCGTATTAATACTGCATCACATGTTGAAACCACACTCGATGTCGATATTCAGCCAATTGCTGTGGTCGATCCAAGTCAGTCAGGCACAATAGAAATTTCTGGCAAAGTGATAAAAGGCTATAGCTCATTGTGGCTCTATTTTGCCATTATTGTCGATAATTTAGCCTCAGGTTTAGCTGGTGCTGCATTTATTGCCTTTTTATCTAGCTTAACCAGCGTATCATTTACCGCAGTTCAATATGCAATTTTCAGTTCATTAATGACTTTAACACCCAAATTATTGGGTGGTTATTCAGGAACGATTGTGAGTAATATTGGCTACCCAAATTTCTTTTTAATGACGACTTTAATTGGAATTCCAATTTTGATTCTTGTGGTTTGGGTTGCGAAACTATTACGTGACCATGAAAACCAAACAATTCAACAGACAGGTGAATAACTATGCGCATGTTACATACGATGTTACGAGTAGGTAATTTAGAACAATCTTTAAAGTTCTACACTGAGGTACTTGGTATGAAATTACTACGTCAACGTGATTATGAAGAGGGGCGTTTCACCCTGGCTTTTGTGGGCTATGGTGATGAAGAAAATAACACTGTGCTTGAGCTGACTCATAACTGGGATACAGCAAGCTATGATTTAGGCAATGCTTATGGTCATATCGCGATTGGTGTTGATGATGCCTATAAGGCATGTGAGGAGATCAAGGCACGTGGTGGTAAGGTAGTGCGTGAGGCTGGCCCGATGAAAGGTGGGGTGACCGTGATCGCATTTGTTGAAGATCCAGATGGCTATAAAGTCGAGTTGATTCAGCAGGATTTAAACGCACGTAATAATTAGTATGGTGTATATTGAGTCATATAGGGTTGATTTTTATTAAGCCTTTTACTTAAAAACTGCAATATGATGTTTTTAATCTCATATTGCAGTTTTTTTATTTAATCAGCAAATTAAGTTATTTTGCTAGATATTTATATTCAACATTAACTTTTTGATTCGCTTTAGGAATAGCATTACCAAAGAAGACCACAGAAGTTCCAGTATTACTATAAATTAAATCGAAGCCATTTTGATTACTTACATCACGAGCAACATTCTGTCCTTCAACGGTGACTTTCACTGATGATGGAATTGGTGTTTGTGTAAGGGTAAAACTACTGGCTAGACCAGAAGCAGATTTAATAATCTCATCAAATACAACGGACCAACTTGCTGCATCTGTACAAATAGAAGCAGAGCTGCCGCCTGTCAAACGTGAGATTTCTTTAAAGTGTGCACCACCATAGGCACTACCACCTTGACCATCACAATAAAAATTTGGATCGTCTGGTTGGGTAGTGGTGAAGTCTGGTCTAAGTAAAGTTCCTGTACCTACAATGGAGAAGTAGGTTGCACCTGTTTTGACGAAATAGTCTTTATAATCATTAAAACTTCGTATTGTATAATTAGTAGATGATGTTCCATTTGGACGACTGATGTGGTTCTAGGATTTTAGACCACGTCTATAAGTGATAATCTACTCCCCAATAAGCATGGGAAATGCTTGTTTTTGGAGTCAACCATGACACGAAGAAAACGTCGTAATCATTCAGCAGAGTTTAAAGTTAAAGTTGCTCTCGCAGCAATTAAAGGCGACCACACACTCGCTGAACTTTCTACTCAATTCGATTTACATCAAAACCAAATCATCGATTGGAAAAATCAACTGCTTGAGCAATCAGTCAATATTTTTTCACGACCAACAGCACAACAAGAACCAGAGATTGACCTCAAAGCTCTACATGCCAAGATAGGGCATCAGGCATTGCAAATTGATTTTTTAGAAGGTGCGCTCAGAAAAATAGGGCAGCTGAGCGGCAAAAAATGATCGATAAGACCCATCAACTTTCGGTACGACAACAATCGCAATTGATTCAAATCAATCGCAGTACGTTGTATTACAAGCCCAAAGAGATTTCATCAACTGATTTGAGTTTGATGCGTCTGATCGATGAAATTCATCTCGACTACCCATTTATGGGCAGTCGAATGATACGAGATATGCTACAGCGTCAAGGGCATCAAATAGGTCGGCGTAAAGTCCGACGTTTAATGCGCTTGATGGGAATACATGCCTTGTATCCAAAACCCAATACCAGTAAGCCTAATCTTGCACACCGTATTTTCCCATATCTGTTGAAAAACATGGTCATCGATCACTCTAATCAAGTCTGGTGTACAGATATCACGTACATTCCTATGGCTAAAGGCTTTGTCTATTTGTGTGCAGTTATAGATTGGCATAGTCGTAAAGTACTGGCTCATCGTGTATCGATCAGTATGGAAACAGACTTTTGCATAGATGCGTTGCAAGAAGCAATTGTGAAATATGGTTGTCCTGAGGTGTTTAATACAGACCAAGGCAGTCAATTCACAAGCGAGGCATTTTTGAATGAGTTAAAATTGCGAAATATCCGTATCAGTATGGATGGGAAAGGACGGTGGAGAGATAATGTGATGATTGAGCGGTTATGGCGCAGCTTGAAGCATGAGGAAGTCTATTTGAAGGCTTACGATACGGTTAAACAAGCGAAACAATCAATTGCTGAATATTTGGATTTTTATAACACGATACGTCCTCATTCAAGTTTGAATAAGGCAACACCAAATGAATTTTATGATCAACATTTACTAAAAGTAATGGCAGCATGATTTAAATATTTAGAGCGGATTTATCACTTATAAAACTGAATTGAGTGGTCTAATTAACGGAACCACATCATAATAGAGCTGAAGTGTTATAAAAACGTTAGAATTTTTATACGGAACTTTATTAGACCTCTTGCGAAAGTATAGTTTTATCTAATTTTTTAATTGGCTAAAACCTCAAAAATATAGCTTTCGACTGCTTAAAATTTGACTAAAAAAGTATATTGTAATTAGTGAAAGAAATCAAATTATTTACAGGCTCGATTAGACCTCTTGCGAAAGTCGTTATTGCAAGTTCATCCGGTTTACCAGTGCAGCGATGAAGTTAATGCGTAAACCGAATCTTTTCCGTCTATTATAGCGTTCACTGAGTATTCTAAATCTTTTCAATGGACTATTAATGTTTTAATATCATGCTGACTGCCAGATGGTATATTTACTCCTATGATTTGTTTGCTCTTCGGATGATAGATCACTTGGGCTTTTAGCGTATGCTTTTTTTTTAACACTTTAGAACTTACTCTGATTTTTTTCGGGCGTTCTATTGAACATTCTGTCGCATCAATAATGAACCAGCTAAACTGTTCGTCTGCTGTTGTAATGCTTCGTTTTGGCGGGGTAAAACGCCTTGATTTCATTAATGCATCTTCAACCTTTTTAATAGTTCGATTCACATTACTTTCAGCGATATGGTAATTTGCCACCAATTCCAATTGAGTGTTATAATTTTGTAAGTAATTGAGTGTTAATAATAATTGATCCTCTATAGCTAAAGTATAAGGACGCCCTGATTTCTTTTTAAGTGATTCTGCATCTTTTAAAACTTCGACCATTTCACTGAAAACTGGTCGAGGTACGCCAACCAAGCGCTTGAATTCAGAATCTGAAAAACGGTTTAATTTCTGATATTTCATGAAATCTATATTGAGGCAGTTTTTACTTTCGCAAGAGGTTTATTATATTGTGTTGAATTAAAATGTTTTTTTATTTTATATACTTGTTGAATAAAAAAATATCTTAGATTCAGAATTTTTTTAGCAGTGAGCGTAATTATTATGTTGAAATTATTGGCATTGGATCGTTTTACAATATTATTAATTACAATGGTGATATTGGCGACCTTTATTCCAGTATCAGGTCAGCTTGCACATTATTTTAATATTCTCACAACTGTCGCAATTGCTATCCTGTTCTTTTTACATGGTGCAAAACTCTCACGTGAAGCAGTGGTTGAGGGGATGTTGCACTGGAAAATGCATGCCTTGGTATTTACCTTTACTTTTGTGATTTTCCCAGCCATTGGGTTACTGGCAAAACCCATTTTGGAACCTCTTTTAGGTCAGCAGTTGTATTGGGGTTTCCTGTTCATGTGCTTCCTGCCATCAACAGTACAGTCCTCCATTGCATTTACCTCAATGGCAAAGGGCAATGTTGCTGGGGCAGTGTGTAGCGCATCTTTTTCCAATATCATTGGCATGTTTATTACGCCAATTTTGGTCAGCTATTTTATTCTCGGGCAAAGCCAGCATGGTTTTGATCCAACCAAGTCGATTATTCAAATCATCTTATTGTTACTGGTTCCTTTTATTTTGGGGCAGTTATTACGTCCTTATATTTTCCCTTATATGCTCAAGCTGCCGAGTCTGGTAAAGGCTTTTGATCAGGGTTCGATCTTGATGGTGGTGTACGGTGCTTTCAGTAGTGCCGTAGTTGCTGGTTTATGGCATCAGGTGAGTGGCTTGACGCTGCTTTATTTAACGGTTGCATGTTCTGTTCTGCTGACTGTAGTGATGTTGCTTGCTTTATATCTGCCCAAATGGCTGGGCTTTAACCGTGCTGATCAAATCACCATTTTCTTTTGTAGTTCCAAGAAAACACTGGCCAGTGGTGTCCCAATGGCACAAATCCTGTTTATTGGGCAACCATTGGGGATGATTGTGTTGCCGATTATGATTTTCCACCAAATTCAGTTGATGGTGTGTGGGATAATCGCCAATCACTGGTCAAAATCAGGTCAGGAATAGTTCGCAAAATTGAATTTATTGGTGTATAATATTCGCCACTTGTTGGCTTTGCTCTGACCTGGAGTCTCGGTGAGTCAAAAGAAATGGTCTGTTGTGGTGTTGATCTGCGAGTGTGAAAACACTTAGCTTTCCTCATGTTGAGAGTGATCAATTGCGATAACAGCTTAAGCCTTTCTTGCTAAATAGGAGCATCGACCATGCGCGCCGATATTCACCCTAAATACCAAACATTAGTTGCTACCTGTTCATGTGGTAATGTGATCGAAACTCGTTCTGCGCTTGGTAAAGAAACAATTTACCTTGACGTATGTTCAGCTTGCCACCCATTCTATACTGGTAAACAAAAGAATGTGGACACTGGCGGCCGTATCGACAAATTCAAGCAACGTTTCTCTGGTATGTCGCGTTCTATCAAGCGTTAATATCAAGAAAACAAAAAACGGGCAATATGCCCGTTTTTTTATGATTATAATTTTTAGATATAGGGCGTATTGAATACGCCCTATGTGAATTTATTGGTCTTGCACGTCCGTTAAACGGTCCAGTTTCTTCTGGAAATAGTTACCCTGTAGGAAACGGGCCTCTACATTCCATGCATTGGCAAACTGGTTCATATCATTGAGTTCAGTCAGGAAAATCTCAACAGGTTTTTGGGCAATAAAGTGTAGAATCTTTTCCTGTAGTGCCGCCATCTGTTTTTCAGACCCCAGCATTTTTGCCAGCTTGCTATGGAAGCTGAGATATTGGGTATCAATCTGTTGAAGTATGCTGTCACTATACAATGAGTCGCCAAAACCACGGATGGAAATCTCTGCCCCATGTTGTCGCAGTAAGGCAATTTGTGGCTGTGCCTGAGACAGGTTCTGCTGTAGGGCCTGTTCTGAGAATTGCAGAATCAGTGGGTGAGCCTGTTTACTACCAACAATGGTGAGTAACTTGGCAACCAGCTCAGGTAGTTTCTTGTCATTCAACAAGATATGGTGATTGAGGTTTACGATCAATTTCGCTTTAGGATACTGGGTAATGAAGTTGTGCAACTGCTTGCATGCCTCAACCAGTATCCAGCGATCCAGTTGAACTGATAATTCAGGATCATCCTTTAAATCACCCAGATCAGCGATATCCTGCCATTGATTGTTATGGATAAAACCACCCGACACTTCATAAGTATGGGTATGTTGATCCTGCTTGTCATAAAGCTGCTGGTATTTCAGATGGATATCGCCTGCATCCAGTTTTTGCCTGAGTTCCTGTAACAGGCTTAGCTCTACATTGCTTGGAATCTGTTCGGTTGTTAAACCAATATCTGCATCAATTTTCGGGCTATCAATGGTTGGCAAACCAAGTGAGAATGCCTTGGTCAGGATCTGTTCAAAACTGGCTTCATCCGCAATTGGCTGGGCAAGCTCACTGTAGCCCAGTTTTAGGTGAAGAGGGAATGTATAATTCTCAGTTACCAGTAACTGTGGTTTTTGCAGGCTATTCAACCCAATCAGAAGTGAGTTGAGTACATGGGTTGATTCTGCCTGAAACAGCGCAACATAAAGCGCATGGTCCACCTGGCAGACAGGAACATTGACCTGCTCCTTGATAAAGCCTGCAATGTTGGAGAAATAGGTCTTGGTGGCACGCCAGTCAGTCTGGAATACTTCGTTTGGACAGCTGTTAAGGCTAAATAAAACCAGTGCATTGGCATTGGCTGGATGGTTTGCAAGCTGTCGGTTGATATGTTGCAGTGCACTATTCAAGCCTGAAATTTTTTCAGAAGAAGTAACGGCTGGTATTGTCGCTGAAGACTGAATTGTGGACTCACATTCGATGTTCAGCTGGATTTCATCCTCATTTCCTGAAGGAAGGAACTCAACCTGTAATGCACTATTTTTTACATTTGGGTTTTGGGTGCGAAGTTCAAATCGCCCTTGTTCGAACTGTCCCTGTGAAATTTTCTTAAAACGCAGTTTAAACTGACCTAGTTCTTCAGGCTGCAAAACGTCCAGAATGGGTAGGCCAATTAAATCGTCTGCATTGCTGAATCCAAAAAGCTGTGCATATTCGGTGTTGGCCGTAATATGAATGCCTTCCTGCAAAATTGCGACCGCTTTATGGGTTTCTGCAACCAGTGACTGCGCCTGAGTTTGAGCCGCTTCCAGTTCACTGAGCAGACGGTGTTCCGCCTGAACCAAGCGGCTATAGGACAGGGCCCGAATAATACTGATATAAAAATTTTCAGGTGATTTAAGATTTAGGACATCATAAATCCCTTTATGGATATACGTCTGATATTGATCAGCTTTGTAGTCATCTGGTTCAAGTAACAGTACAGGCAGGCTAGGCTGTGAGGATGCCTGAATCACTGAAAGAGTCTGTTCAATCTTTAGGTCGTACGCACGTCCAAAAATGACGATATCCCAGGGAAGATTCAGTTGCTTTTCAAATGTCTTGAGGTCATCAAGCAAGGTTGCCTTAACCTGATGCTCCTGATTGGCGAATAACTCCAGAATCTGGTTATAACGTAACTGGTTATCATCAATAATGAGTAAGCGGGTTTCAGTTCGTTTTAACTTTTTAGAGAGTAAAGAATTTCTCACTTCAATGCTTCCCATAAATCTTGATCATTGGTATCCATATTATTTTGTGCCATGAATTTATGAAGAATGGACTGTTCATCTTCATTTAGCAGTTCAAAATCAAATTGAACAAAACTCTGGGTAATTAGTTGTGCAGTCAATAGATACACTTTTACTTCCTCTTTCCCTAATCTCAAATGAACAGCTTGCTGTTCCCGAAAAATTTGTGAACCAGGTAAAATTAAAGTTGTTTTGGTTTCATCCAGATTCTGGTTTTTTAATAAAAGTGCTGGATGGTAGTTGCTGACATGCCGATCGGCCTGAATGCGTACAGCACATGGGAAAATTTCCTGAGCAAGAACCTCCAATCCCAGTTCCAGACTTTTCTCGGTTGACTGTTTAAGCCAGCGAATCACGCCGCCACGCCAGTGTCCATGTGAGGTCTCCTTGACCAGGATATATTCACCTGTTCTTAAGTTTTTAGGGGCTTCTGCTGACCATTTAATGCGGTAACCATTGACACTGATATCCAGTATGTCGGATTGGTAAACGACCTTGCTTTCACGGCTTAAGCGCTGGATGCTTGATTCCTCATTGTTTTCAGAAAGCTTTTTATCCCATGAGGACATAAATCTCGATTCGTTTTGTAAATTGAAGTGATGCTCCAGCAACAAGGTCTCATCAAAATTTTTGGCTTTAGATAGATAAAAGTGTGCGGTTAGCAAACCAAAACAGATATGCAACTGGGCAGAATATTCATAACGTTCATGATGGCGTTCTGCTGTGGTTCCAAGAATGGTCTGAACATGAAACTTGAGTGCAGGAGTCAGGTAAATTTTTTCATTCTTGGAAATATATTCAGCATTTTTATGCAAGGTTGCTGTGACATGGTCCAGCAGGGTATTGGTACTGATAAAAACATTGGGATTAAACCCTGAGCTTTGCTTTTTATTGTAGATGGGTGGGTGGTCTTTGCTGGTGTCCACCACATACTTGGTCAGGTCAGTCTCTTTAGACAGAATCTGAAGCATTTTTGCCCAGTCAAAACTACACTGGAACAATGCCTGAATTTCAGACTGGCGAATTTGATTGGTATTAAAAATATCCATCAAAATTAGTTGGGCATAGGCCTGGGAAATATTGCTGAGAGAGTTGGGTTTACTGCCCTGAATCTGTTCCAGATTGGTCTGGTGGTATTTATGGGTGAGTGCAGCCTCATAAAGTTGATGGGAAATCAGCCATTGTCCTGCAACAGGTTCACTATAGAGCATATGTTGCTGATAGAGAAGTTGGGTCAGTTGCTGCAATGCCTGAAAAGTTGCCAGTGTTCTGGCGGTTTGTAAGTTCTTTTTCTGGTTTAGTGCAAAGATTGAAAATTTCTGATTATCGAGCTGGTCACTGCTGCGACGCACAATATTGATGTAGATAGCCGCAAAATAACAGCGTAACAACATGGCCAGTTCAATAATGTGTTCATTTCGATCAGAACTAATCACACCTTGATTGAAAAAGTTTTTCTCTAAACTGCCTAGAACATTTTCAATTGTTGGATGTAATACTTGAACCAAGTCAAAACGTAAAGTTTCAGAGCACTCTAACTCACTGAGTTCTAATAATGCGGCAAATAGGGCTTTTGATGTATCACCCAATTGCATAATCGATAGATTAGAAATCCACTCATTTAAACTTTTGGTATTGGTATCACAAAAGCTGAGTTTGTCCCGTCTTAAGACAGTTGGAATTTGAAAAATATCCGAAAAAGCATTATTCATCATTGTGTTATCAATCTCAGAACGTTTGAACCCCAAAAAGCGGTGTTTTATTTTTTTCGCCCGCAATTTCCCTCACAAGTTTAGGCACTAAATAGCCTGGCAAACTTGCTAATACATCACTGTATATATGGTCTATCTCTGAAGACCTTAGATCAAAATGTTGAGCACCTTTTACTTTATCCAAAACATGTAAGTAATAAGGCATTACTCGTGCATCAAATAAACGGTTACTCAACTCAGTCAAAGTTTTTGCAGAATCATTCACACCTTTGAGCAAAACCGCCTGATTTAGCACGGTAATGTGATGTAATGATAACTGTAATAACTTAGAGCAGGTGAAATCATCAAGCTCAGCTGCGTGATTTGAGTGTACCACTACTATAATGCGTAGCCTACTGTTTTTTAATATAGAAATCAGCCCTTCATCGACGCGGTTTGGAATAACGATGGGAACACGTGAATGAATTCTCAGTATTTTAATCTGTGGGAGGGAGGCAAGACGTTCCAGCCAAAGTGAAATTTTTCGATTTGACAAAGTTAGGGGATCTCCGCCACTCAAAATCACTTCATTGATCAGCGGATTTTGCTCAATATATTGTTTGATATGTGGCCAGTCATCATTTTTAGGCAAATTTTCCTGATAGGGAAAGTGACGGCGAAAGCAGTAACGGCAGTGAATTGCACATGCACCTGTTAAGGTCAGTAAAAAACGGGACTGATATTTATGTAGAACGCCAGCCATCTGGTTGGCTGCCTCTTCACCCAGTGGATCGGTGACAAACTCAGGATGTTCCTCAAGTTCTAGATGATGGGGCAGGACTTGTAGCAACAGCGGATCAAGTGGATCGCCAATGCTCATTTTTTCGACGAATGCACGCGGGACACGCAATTTAAACTTTTCAGAGGCGAGGATTGCCCCTGATAATAGCTGATCGGTGGATAACTCAAGTAGATTTAACAGCTCCAGAGGATCAGTAATGAGGTCACTCAGTTGTGATTGCCAGTTTTGCTCTTGATGTAAATAGTTTATCATGCCATACGTTAAAAATAGTGTGAGGACTATGCCTGTACTTGTAGTCTAGCATTAATAGAGTTGAGTTTTAAGTTTGGAGTGCGCCTTTCATGGCCTATTATTCTACAAATGATTTTAAAGCAGGCCTCAAGGTTATGCTTGATGGCAACCCATGTTCAATCATGGAAAACGAATATGTAAAACCAGGTAAAGGTCAGGCGTTCAACCGTGTGAAACTGCGTAACCTGCGTTCTGGTAAGGTATTGGAAAAAACTTTCAAGTCAGGTGACTCTTTGGAAGCCGCTGATATTGTGGAAGTTGAAATGGATTACCTCTACAACGATGGCGAAATGTGGAACTTCATGGACCCTGTATCTTTCGAGCAAATCGCTGCTGACAAAACCGCAATGGGTGATGCTGCGAAATGGTTAAAAGACGATTCAAATGAAAAATGTACCATCATGCTGTTCAATGGCGTACCTTTAACTGTGAGTCCACCGAACTTTGTGGTATTGAAAATCGTTGAAACTGATCCAGGTGTACGTGGTGATACTTCTGGCGGTGGCGGTAAGCCAGCGAAACTTGAAACAGGTGCTGTGGTGCGTGTTCCATTGTTCGTACAGCAAGAGGAAAGTGTTCGTGTAGACACGCGTACAGGTGACTACCTAGAGCGTGCATAATCGTGAATGAGTAGCACTGCTACGTAAGATACACGATTCTCTAAGGGGTGATTAAACAATCATCCCTTTTTTATGCCAAAGTATTAGATAAATCATTTTTGATAAAAGATAAACTGACAAAGATATTTTTCTACAGAAAATAGAGAAAGCGAAATCAAAATAACCACAAATTATGTATTGGAGAGGTTTTGAATGGAGACAACACAAGCAAAATCAACACTCCCCTCAAAACTCCTATGGAGTTTGGTTGCCATAGTCGGGGCAATTTCATTTGGGATATTGGCGGTGAGTCGCGGTGAGCATGTCAATGCGGTTTGGCTTGTTCTTGCCGCAGTTTGTGTTTATAGCATTGCATATCGGTTCTACAGTTTATTTATTGCAACAAAAGTCTTTGAATTAAATCCTAAACGCTTAACACCAGCACATCGTTTGAATGATGGTCTGGATTATGTCCCGACCAATAAATATGTTTTATTTGGACATCACTTTGCAGCGATTGCGGGTGCAGGACCGTTGGTGGGACCAATTCTAGCAGCACAGATGGGTTATTTGCCTGGAACAATCTGGCTTTTGGTGGGTGTGGTGATTGCTGGTGCAGTGCAGGATTTTCTGGTTCTGTTTATTTCAACACGGCGTGATGGTCGTTCCTTGGGAGAAATGGCAAAGCAGGAACTCGGGACTTTTGCAGGTGTCATTGTTATGCTCGGTACATTGGGCGTGATGATCATTATCCTTGCGGTATTGGCTTTAGTTGTTGTAAAAGCCTTGGCACATAGTCCATGGGGTGTGTTTAGTATTGCCGCCACCATTCCAATCGCCCTGTTCATGGGTATTTATATGCGTTACCTACGCCCAGGGAAAATTGCTGAGGTTTCGATCATTGGCTTTGTGCTAATGATGGCGGCGATTGTCTTTGGTGGTGATGTAGCAAAAGACCCTTACTGGGGGCAATTGTTAACCTTAACTGGAACTCAACTGACTTGGGCACTGATCATTTATGGTTTTATTGCGTCAGTATTGCCTGTGTGGTTATTGTTAGCGCCTCGTGACTATCTATCCACCTTTCTTAAAATCGGTGTGATTGCAGGTCTGGCTGTTGGGATTATCTTTGCCATGCCTGACCTGAAAATGCCTGCGGTGACTCCTTTTATTGATGGTACGGGTCCTGTATTTGCAGGCAGTTTATTTCCTTTCCTATTTATTACCATTGCCTGTGGTGCGATTTCAGGTTTCCATGCACTGGTTTCTTCTGGAACAACCCCAAAACTGGTTGATAATGAAGTCAATATCCGCATGATCGGCTATGGTGGGATGTTGATGGAATCTGGCGTTGGGATAATGGCCATGATCTGTGCAACCGTGCTTGATCCTGGGGTTTATTTTGCGATTAATGCACCAGCAGCAGTTCTGGGCACAACCGTGGATACGGCTGCGGAAGCGGTGCGTAATCTAGGTTTTATCGTCACACCTGAAATGCTGACTGTGCTTGCTCAGGAAGTTGGTGAAAGTTCAATCCTTTCTCGTACTGGTGGAGCGCCAACTTTTGCGATTGGTATGGCTCATATCATCTCGGAAATTTTCAATAGCCGTTCCATGATGGCATTCTGGTATCACTTTGCCATTCTGTTTGAAGCCTTATTCATCCTCACTGCGGTAGATGCGGGAACACGTGCCTGTCGTTTCATGGTGCAAGATACGGTCGGTATCGTGGTGCCAGCGGTGAAACAATCCAGCTCATTCTTTGGAAATCTGGTCGGAACTTTTGTTGCGGTTGCAGGGTGGGGCTTCTTTGTTTATCAGGGCGTGGTTGATCCACTGGGTGGTATTAATTCTTTATGGCCATTATTTGGAATTGGAAATCAAATTCTTGCTTCAATGGCATTGATTTTGGGTACAGTCATTTTGTTCAAGATGAAAAAAGAGAAATATGTTTGGGTCACCATTGTCCCAACAATTTTCCTGTTCATTACTTCAATGACCGCGGGTTGGCAAAAGATTTTCCATGAAAATCCAAAGATTGGTTTCCTTGCACAAGCCAACCGTTTTTCTGACGCGATTGCACGTGGTGAGGTGCTTGCTCCAGCCAAAACTGTTGCTGAAATGCAGACCATTGTTATGTCCAATCAGATCAATGCCGCATTGTGTGGCTTCTTTATGATTGTGGCGATTGTGATGGTAATTGCCTCAATTGGAATTGTACGCCGTGCATTGCAAAGTTCTGTACCTACTGTCAATGAGGCACCCGCAGTTTATTCAGAAACACCGATGACCGCGAATAGCATCAAGGGAGAGTAGGCATGGATTTTAAGATTGCTCGGCAAGGAAGTGCTGTGATTGTGAAGATTATTAAATTCACCATCATGTCGCAAAAGCACTTGCTTTTATCTCCGAAGAATTGGTCTCGTATTGCAACTTTATGGCAAAACCTGCAAAAAAGTTTTCGTTTGATGGTAGGTGTGCCTGATTATGAAAACTACGTAAAGCATATGCAAGCGCATCATCCTGATTTAACGCCTATGGATGCCAAGACATTTTATCGGCATTGTATCGATGCGCGTTATCCGTCAGCAGGCGGTAATATGAAGAAATGTCCTTGCTAGAAATCTTTTGATTTCTTTGAAAAAAAGCAAAAACAGTGTATGTTGAATCATGCACTGTTTTAGGTTGGGGGATTGCGTTATGTGGGGCATGGAAAAAGCTTCGGTTCAAGAGAAAAAACAACAAAACCAAGAATTAGAACAAGATATTAAAAGCTTTAGCCAAAAGATCGATAAATTTTTAGTGGAAGTGAACCAGCTTATTCTGGATAAACCACAACAGACTAAACTTGCCCTGACCTGTTTATTGGCAGGTGGCCATGTATTGTTTGAAGACTTACCAGGATTAGGCAAAACGACTCTAGCCAGTGCCTTGGCTCGTCTAGCAGGGCTGCATTTCCAGCGTATTCAGTTTACCAATGACATGCTGGCAAGTGATGTCATCGGGATCAATATCTTTAATCAAAAAGAACATTTATTTGAGTTTAAGAAAGGTCCGATTTTTACCCAAATTTTGCTGGCTGATGAAATTAACCGTTGTAGCCCCAAAACACAGAGTGCCTTGCTTGAGGCAATGGAAGAGGCGGCAGTCACGGTGGATGGGATTCATTATGACTTACCGCAACCATTCTGGGTGTTGGCGACCCAAAATCCCCTGTTTCAAAGTGGAACGTATGCCTTGCCTGAGTCGCAGCTTGACCGTTTCTTGATGCGTTTATCGCTCGGTTATCCGTCTCGCCAAGCTGAAAAATTACTGTTACAACAAAGTTCACGTCAGGTTTTAATTCATCAATTAGAAGCAGTATTTACGCAAGTTGATATTTTGCAATTACGTGAATTAGCAAAACAGGTTTTTCTCAGTGATACGGTGCTAAATTATATTCTTGATTTAGCGGCTGAAACCCGTAAGCAACGGCATGGACTTTCTACCCGTGGCGTTTTAGCACTCAAGGCAGCAGCTCAGGCCTATGCACTGGTTGAGGGACGAAGCTTCGTCACCACCGATGATGTGCAAACGGTTTTTGTGGCGGTGGTTGCGCATCGTCTAAGTCTGGGAGAGGTTGAGGTGAAACAGCTTTTGCAGTCAGTTGAAGTCTTATAGTTGAGATTGACCTATGCAGAATGGACTTAGGCAGCGAGTACAGCATTGGATTGCAAAACGCTTTCAGGTGGATGGCAGTAAAACACTGTTGCAGAAAGATGTTTTGGTTTTCATTTATAAGCAGGGTTTCTTATATCTCATTTTGATCCTGATTACCTTTATTGCTGGGATTAACTATGCCAATAACCTGATTTTAGGATTCTGCTTTTTAATCAGTGCCATTTTATGTATTAGTTTTTACCTGACTTTCAAACAGTTGCACGGCTTACAAATTGAAGTTGTGCCGCCAGAAATTGGGCAGGTTGAACAGGCTTTAATGCTCAAGCTGCTGTTTAAACAGCCAGCAAATAACAGTCGATATCTGCGTGTGCAATGGCAACAACAGGAACAGATTTTTTTTCTTGAGCAGGCTCAACAAACTTTAGAATTACCAGTTATTCCGCAAAAACGGGGTATCTACGATGTAGACTCAGTAAAAATCTATTCCACCTATCCTTTAGGGCTGGTACGGGCTTGGACTTACCTATATCCCAAACAAAAAGTCTGGATTGCACCCAAAGCCTATGAGTGGCAGAAAGAACATAAGCAGCAAACTACAAATGCACATGATAGTCTGGATGAGTTTAAAGAGTTGAGAGCATTTCAGCAGGGTGATTCCTATCAAAATGTCGCATGGAAGCAGGTTGCGCGTGGGCAGGGATTTTTTATCAAGATGTTTGAAGCTCAGGCCAATCATCAACATCTGGAAATTGATTATCAACAGATTCCAGCACAGGGGCATGAAGAAAAGCTCAGTTTCATGATGGGCTTGATTGAGCAATGTGAACAGTTGGGTGATGACTACGCGGTGATTTTGCCACATGCGCGATTGGAAAGTGGACAAGGGCAATCACAGCTCATCAAGGCTAAACTTTTACTGGCGCAGGCTTAATGATGACCAAGCAAATCTATTTCTGTATTTTGGCTGCACTGGCATTTGTCTTGATGGGGCAAGTCGCCTTTATTCCAGTCACCCTAAGTGGATTATGGGGTGTGGTTTGGTTAACACTGGTCTGGCGATATAGAAAACAAAAAATTTCACCATTTCCACGCTTATTTTTAGTTTTTTTCTCTTTATTGTCTTTAGGTCTTATTTATTTAAATTATCAAACTTTACTGGGAGTAGAAGCAGGAGTCGCATTTTTAAGCACCTGTTTATTTGCCAAAAGTCTGGAGGCTAAAAATACCCGGGATCTGCTGATCGTGTTCAACTTTGCTTTATTCGTTAGTGCGAGCTTACTGTTGCACAGTCAGGCATTCTGGATGGCGGTACTTGTATTCGCATCATTTGTGATGTGCCTGATGGGATTGTATCGGATTCAGACCAGCTTATTTAACAACAACACCATATCTACCAATCAACTGAAACAGGACATTAAACAGATTTTTAAGTTTGTTGGTATTGCAACGCCGTTCTTTATTTTACTGTTTATCTTCTTCCCACGTCTGCCTCCTCTGTGGTCAATTCCAATTCAGAAAGATCAGGCAATCACAGGGATTAGTGACCGCATGTCACCTGGGGATATTGCGGAGCTTTCGCAGTCCTCGGCATTGGCTTTTCGTGTGGTCGCAAATATGTATCAGTTGCCAAGTCGCAATGAATTATATTGGCGTGCTTTGGTGCTGGATGAATATGATGGCACCACCTGGACCAGTAGTTTTTTTAATCAGCAAGTCAAAAATATACAGTCTACCTCCCATAGTGTGCCATACCAATATCTGCCTGCCGATGAACAGGCAAACTGGATTATGGGTTTGGAATATTCGATTCCTCAGGGACGTTATTTACAGCTTTATCAGGATGACAGTATTCGACCAACCCGATTGATTAAACGTAATCAACCCATTCAAATGCAATGGTTGGGGCGAACATCAACAGAAGCTGTTTATTTGTCACCACGTCAGCTTGAATTCAATATCAGGTTTAAAGAGGGCAGTGATAAAAAAGCCCAGCAATTGGCGCATGAACTGTTTGAGCAGAGCCAGCAGCAACCTGAAAAATACATTCAATCAGTGCTGTCTTGGTATCGTAAAAATGGCTTTGTCTATACCCTGACACCTGGCACTTTGGGTGGAGATCGCATCGATCAATTCCTGTTTTCAAGTCGAAAAGGTTTTTGTGAACATTATGCCTCCAGTTTTGTCATGCTGATGCGTTATGTTGGAATACCTGCACGCGTGGTGACAGGCTATCAGGGTGGGCAACTTGCACCTGATGGTCAAAGTTGGGAGGTTCGTCAACTGGATGCACATGCCTGGAGTGAGGTTTATCTCAATGGCAAGTGGAAAAGAATTGATCCGACTGCAATGATTGCCCCACAACGAATTGATACGGGGATGCAGGATTATCTGGCAGAAGATCAAACAGTTTGGGGCGATAATCAAACACAGGCTTGGCGTGTTCAGCAGTTTAAATTATTAAAAAATATGCGTATCTGGAGCGATTATTTAAGTTATCAATGGCAAAGCAAAGTCGTAGGATATGATGCCGAAAAACAGAAAAACTGGTTGGCTCGACTGGGGCTGGATTCAAGCTATGGCTATGCTGTGGTTCTCATTTTAGGAATCGGTGGTGTTTTAATGCTTTACGTTGGTTTCTATTGGTGGAAACAAAGCAGACGTCAACAGCAATATCAACGTATCATTTTTAAATTTCAAAAACAGTTACCGAAATATTTGCAAAAATATCCTGCTGAAACTTTCCATTGCTGGATCAAACGTTTGTCTTTACTTGTTGAGGATCAACAACCATTTGAAAAAGTAATTGTGTTATATCAAAAAATCGTGTTTTTAGAACAAAAGAATGGTTCCGATATTCATCAATTCACGAAGTTGCTTAAAGACTGCGCAATTGCACTCAAACAGTCCCAAAAAACTTGTGAACACGCTGAAAAATGAATATTATACTTCTCATTCTAGGTGTATAGCTCAGTTGGTTAGAGCGCTACGTTGACATCGTAGAGGTCAGCAGTTCGAGTCTGCTTATACCTACCAAAATTTTATACTTAATTATCAAATAGTTAAGTCGCTAAAATTAAGGTAATTTAAGAGTTTTTAATGCTAAATTGGTCAGCTTGATGGTTTAAAATCGTCAAAATCTGCGTCAAAAACACCTTATTATTTCCGTTTTAGCACCAAAACGCCCCCAAGTTTACACTTGGGTTTTGTGTCTGGTGCTGCTACGACACCAAGGTGGATTTATGCAAAAACCAGTGAAGCGCGGCAATGCTTGGCGTATTCAAGTACGCTATAAAAATCTTAGAGACAGTGTCACACGTGATACTGCACGAGAGTGTGAACAATGGGCTGCTATTCGTTTACTTGAAATGAAAGCTGAGTATGATCCTAAAAAAACTCAGATGCAAAAACCATATTTTTCATTCTTTATCCTTTGTCAAAAATATTATGATGAAGTTGGATATAAGAAAAGAGGTAAATCCTTCATAAAACAACAAATAAAAAGAGAAACATTTAAAAATTATTTTGGTGAACTTGCTGAAAAGTCAATTTATGAAATTAAACCTATTGACATAAAAAATTGGCGAGATAAACGTTTAGAGAAAGTCGCACCTGGGACAGTACATAGACAAATGTGTTTATACACATCAGTTTTTAATTATGCCAAAAATGAACTTTTCTTGATTGAAGACAATCCATTCGCACAGGTCACTAAGCCAACTAAACCTCCCGCACGCAATCGACTAATAAGTCATAGTGAAATTGAAATCATACTTAAGGCGCTTAATTATACAATTGGAACAAGGCCCCAAACACCAAGACAGTATGTTGCATGGACTTTTCTTTTTGCGATTGAAACTGCTATGAGAAAAGGGGAGATTCTAGGGATAACGTGTAACAATATCTATCCTGATTACATACATTTGCCAATCACAAAAAATGGTGATGCTCGTGATGTTCCCTTATCTAAAGAAGCACGTGATCTTCTCAATCTAATTCCCCATACAGATCGAGTAAAATTGATTCCACACAATTCCAATTCATTTCGATTAATCTGGCAAAGGGCAATTGGAAAAACTGAATTGAATAATATAGTTCACTTTCATGATACACGGCATGAAGCTATTACTCGACTTGTGAACAAGCGTAAACTACCAGTTGAGATACTTGCTAAAGTGACAGGGCATCGAGATATTAAAACTCTGATAAATACTTATTATAATCCGAATGCTTCAGACATTGCTAAAATGATGAATGCTTCATAAGTAATTGAGGGAGCAATTGCTCCCTATTTTTTTCTGTTTGCACCACGCCTGTTTGTTACCTTGAGATTCTCTAAAACTGGTATAACTTCATTTGGATCATAAAGATGCTTGTTATCAGTACCTCTATTAAAAATTCTCAATTTTTCAATAAGTGCTTTGCGCGAGATACTGAATCGTTCTTGTAACCAAGCAGCGTCTACACGATTAGGCAACTGTTCTGTTTTAAGTTCAATGACTTTTCCAATTTTGGGAATAGTCTCATTTAGAAAAACTTGTGGAGGTTGATCGGATTCAACTACCATGAAATATTTGTTTATAATTCCCATATTATGTCCAATTAAAAAATAGATTTAAAAATAATTGCAGAGGGTCAGCAATACAATTACTTATAAAATATAATTTAACAAATTAATTAAAAAAAAGATGAGATATGTTTAAAAAAACAAAAAAAAGACTTATTTTTTTATTATGTCAGTAAATAATCTTTTGTTAGTTTTAGGTAATAACAACGTTGACTGCTTATCTCATTTAAAATAAATGAGATAAACGTATACTGCTTTATCTTTTAATCTATATTTCTATTTAAAAGGATTTTTAGGATCAGATAAAATCGCGTTTTTCTTGTCGTTAAAGCTTCTACCTTGCTCTGAAAATTTAAATTCTTTGATTTCTGATTCTAAAAACAGCTCTTTTCTAAAATAATTTTTTATTTGATAAAGCTCTATCATTTTAAGTGTATTCTCAAGATAATTCATTTCAATATTTTGTGATTTAAAAAATGATATAAGCACACTTCCAAGAAAAAATTTCTCATGATTCTCTTGCTTTCGATCTTTTATCTTTTGTTTTACTTGTCTATAAGAACTATGAAATGAATTTTTGATTTCATCATGTGCTTTTTGTTTTATTAAATCAGGAACTCTTCGATTGTAGTTTTTTAGCATCCTTAAGGCTATTTTTAATCTTTCATCAGTCTGAGAGAAATGGTCTTCATATCCACTAAAATCAACAATGTCTTTTTCAATATCAGAGCGATCACTTTTTTTGATTGAGCAGATAGTGTCCATTACTTCTTCTAATCTATTTAATTCTAAAACTTTATGATATTTATTCCTCAAATTTTTAATGTCTTCTTCTGTAAATTGATTTGCAGTTTTTGATCGAATCAATTGTAGTATTAACTCATCTGAATGAGTGCGTCTTGCTATCTGTTTTAAGTGCTTTTCAACACTTAAAATCATTTCATCTACTGTTAATCTAGTTCTAGCCATTTTTAAACCATCTGCATTTAAGAAAATGTTGGTATATCACAGAGTCTTAAAAAAAATCGTCATATGTTGTGTTTTTCAAAAAAAACTACTCTTCTGTTAGTTTTAACTGTTAATTTATGGCTGTTAATGGTGGGGCAGATAAAAAATCTTTTTTGCGAATGCAAAAAAGATTTTTTATATCTCGTTTCCGTGTCTTTTAAATTTCGCTTCGCTCGCTTTAAAAGACACTTCTCCTCGTGCTGCGCAGCACTTTTAGTTTTAAGCAATTGATTATTATATAATTTATGCGTTACTCATGTTTTAGATTTACTGTTTCTACATATAAAAAACACACAACTAAATTATTGTTTTTATTATATAAATTGAAACTATGGGAGTGGTATTGCTCATGCGTTTTAATTGAAAAAATATTTTTTTTCATTTTTCTTCACGAAACGAATCATGAATTTTTAAAATTTTGTAGGATCCGATATTCCAATTAAATTAATATCGGAAGTAAAAATGTATTATTTTCATTTAAGTCATAACGTTAAAGGTGATAGTCAAATAAAATTGAGTGATGGTGATTCAAAGTATCGACTCTCAAAAAGTGCATATCACTATATTACGCGTACTTTATATTTTTCAAAGCATAAAAGTGACATTGAAGAGCTTGAATATTGTGCATCTTATAATATGCCGATTTGGTCTGAAAATAATCCTGAAAATTTTTGGTATGCAGCAGATCAATATACAAGTGAGACTAGACGAACCTCATCACATATTACAATCGCTTTGCCAAAAGAACTGGATAGAAATAAATGTATCGAATTATCTGAGAGACTGATGTATGAGTTCTGTGGTCAATATAAAATGCCATCAACAATCGCAATTCATAATCATGTGGCTGCGCTCGATGAGCAGTCAGAACAGCCACATTTACATTTATTATTTTCAGAAAAAAATATGTTGGATAATATTCAACGTTCCCCAGAGCAATTCTTTAAGCAATATCGTCAAAAAAATCCTGAAAAAGGAGGCGCATTAAAAATTACTGCGGATGTGCTTGGATTTGGTCGTAATATATTATTTCACTACCGAACACAAACTGAAAAAATAATAAATGAATTTTTAGAAAAATATGCACCCACAAAAATTATAGAAATTCATGGTATGGAAATCGAAGTGAGCAGTGCAGTATCGTGCTTATCTAATGAAGATTATAATAAAAAACATGGAACCAATTTAAAAACAGTCCCACAAATTCCAAGGTCATTACTCTATAGCACTGATCCTGAAGATCAAAACAAGGTAGCAGAATATAGAAAGAACATTCGGGAAATTCGTCAAAATAATCTGTATGAACTTTATAAAAAAGAGTATGAGCTAGCGTTGGCTAAAAAACGTGAACAGGAAAACCAGAATAAGCCACAACTTGATCAATCTAAAAAATTTGATTTTGACTTCTAACTGAAGTTACGCAGCCCTTTAAAAAAGCGCTATCATAACAAAAAAAGTAGTCAGCGAGAGTAAACAAATGAACAAAGACATGATAGAACTCTACAGCGACTACCTCATCGCAAGTTTTGGGCAAACCACCGCCACAGGACTTGCCAATCTACTACAAGGGAGCATCTACCATGACAGCATCACCCGCTTTCTAAACAGTGAAACACTCACCGCCAAAGAACAATGGCAACTGATTAAACCCATGCTAAGACAGCATGAAAATGCCACACCCAATGCCATCGGCTATCTCATCTTTGATGACACCATACAGCCCAAACCGCACACAAGCGTCGACGACATCAACTGCTGGCACTACGACCACACCCAAAACAAAAATGTCAAAGGCATTAACCTGCTTAACTGTCTGTATCATCGCAAAGATATCGACATACCCTTAAGCTTTGACATCATCACCAAACCCAATGTCTTTACCGATGACAAAGGCAAGGTTAAACGTAAAAGTGATAAAACCAAAAATCAGCGACTGCTTGATATGTTTGATAGGGCAATCAAAAACCAAGTCAAATTCGACTATGTATTAGCCGATTCTTGGTTTTCAGCCAAAGCAACATTCAAACATATTCGTAAAGCTAACAAGCATTTCATCTTTGCGTTAAAGTCAAATCGCTTGGTGGCTTTAACCCCGGATGATAGAGAAAAAGGTAACTTTGTACGTATTGATGAATCTAATCTACCCGATAATACCCCTGTTCACGGCTTTTTAAATGACTATCATGATGAAGTCTTGTTATTACGCCGAGTCTTTACAAACAAGGACGGTTCTACAGGGGTGTTATATCTAGTATGCTCAGATTTGCAATGCGACAAGGATAAATTTATCAACGGCTATCAAAAACGATGGCAGGTTGAAGTGTATCATAAGTCGTTAAAGCAAAATGCCAATTTGGGTAAGTCGCCTGCTCATAGCCAAAGGGCTCGGTTTAATCATATGTTTTAAGCCACGTATGCGGTGTTTAAGCTTGAGTGTTTGAAGATCAAAACCAAGTTAAATCATTTCGCTTTGCGTACGAAGTTACTAATTTCCGCTAATCAGTCGGCTTTTGCCCAGCTTAAGGCTATTAGCGGTGCGTAACTTCAGTGATAAATAAAATTTAATCAACAATAAAATGCTTACGGAAAACCCAACTCATGAGTAGTGAACCAACAACCCAGAATGATGCGCCAGCTGATGACAGCGATAATAAACCCACACAGGCGCCTGAAAAGATTATCAACCCTAGGGCGCTTACCTTAATTATCATGTTGGTGGTGTTTTGCTCGGTGTTGGGGTGATTTTATGGGCATGGCATTTGGGTCCGTTTAATACGCCACTGCAACAAACCGAAAACAGTTATGTCAAAGGCAATATCACCCTATTGTCGGCACAAATTAATGGTTATATCGAAAAAGTCTACGTCACCGATTTTGAGGACGTCAAACAAGGTCAGCCGTTAGTTAAAGTCAGCAGTGCTAACTACTCACAGCAAGTAGTACAAGCGCAATCAGGGCTGGAACAAGCGACCACCAATTTAGCCAACCAGCAACAAATCATCGAGCAGCGCAAAGCCGATGTCAAAGCCGCGCAGGCAAAAGTAGCACAAGTTAAAACCCAGCTAGCATTGTCTATCCAACAGCTTAAACGACTTGAATCCTTGGTCGGTGTTGGCGCCGTGTCACAAAATGAAGTCGATACTGCCAAAGCGGCAGTTAAAAACAATGAAGCACTGTTGAGCCAAGCAATCGCCAGTGTCAATGTCGCCCGCGAAGGTCAAAAGACCGCGGAAGTGGCAAAAATTGGTTTGGTGGCACAGATTAAAAGCGCCAATGCACAGCTAAATCAAGCCAATACCAACCAAGAGTATGGCTTAATCACCGCCCCGACCTCAGGTAAATTAGGGCAAATCAATATCCGTACCGGTCAGTTGGTGACACAAGGCACGCAGTTGGTTTACCTCATTCCAAAATCGATGTGGGTCATTGCCAATTTTAAAGAAACCCAAATTGATAAAATGAAAATCGGGCAAAAAGCGTGGTTTACTGTCGATGCCCTAGGCAAACAAAAATTTACGGGGGTAGTCAAAAGCATCTCCCCCGCAACAGGGTCAGAATTTAGTGTCATTAAAACCGACAATGCCACCGGTAATTTTACCAAAGTGGTACAGCGCATTTCTGTACGCATCGACATCGATGGCAACCAAAGTCGTCTGAATGAATTGATGCCAGGCATGTCGGTAGTGGCAACGGTAGATACGTCAAGTTAGCAAATTCACCCTTTTTTATTCTCCTCTGCCAAACGCAGTTTAGTCAGATAAGCTTAAAAAATCTTTCGCTAAATAAGCTGGGTTAGGATATTGATAGAACCCCTCACCCGTGGCTTCACCCAGTTTGTTGGTATCGACCAGTTCTGCTTTAAGCTTTTCAGCGGGCTGCTGCAAAGAAGGGTCCGTTTTTGCCAGTTCATTAAAGATGTTGTAGTTGGTTCTCATGCCATTTTTATCCAAAATCGCCATCGGTCCAAAGGGTGAACCCGTGGCTATCATCCACGTTTTATCAATGGTAGCGGCATCAGCAACGCCGTTTGCCCACAGTTTTAACCCCGCTACCAATAACGGAATCAATAAGCTATCAAGCACATAGCCCGATTGTTCTTTTTTCACCGCTATCGGTAACATGGCAATGGCTTTGGCAAATTCGATGACGTCAGCATAGACTTGTGGGTCGCAGCTTGGGGCCGCCATCAACTCCACCGTATTACGGATATGGATATGATTGGCAAAATGCAGCATCAAGAATTTTTCTGGACGGTTAGTAAAGGTCGATAACACGCTTGGCAATAGCGTCGATGAGTTACTGGCAAACACGGTTTTGGCAGGGGCGGCAGCTGAGGCTTTTTGATAAAAATCTTGTTTGATATCTAAGCTTTCTGGCACCGCTTCAATCAATAGGTCTGCATCTTTTAACGCCTCATTCAAGTCCGTGGTATAAGCTAAATTTTTGCTAGCTGCTGCCACTTGGGCATCGGTTTCACCTAGGTCATGCTGATGCTGATTGGCAAGGTCGGTAAAGCGGGTTTTCGCCTTAGCAATCGCGTCATCGTTAATATCATAAATAGTCACATTAAACCCATGAAACGCACATTGCACCGCAATTTGGTTGCCCAATACGCCACTACCTGCCACGGTAATATTTTTATAGGGTACTTTGGATAAATCCGCTTTGGGTGGTTTTAAAAAGTCAGGATTTTTAAAGGCGGGATTGGGGTATTGATAAAATCCTTCGCCCGTTGGCACGCCCAGTTTATTTTTCTCGATGTACTCTTTTTTGAGCATATCAACGACCGCTTGGTCTTGTTGTTTGCCCTTAGCCACAGCGAGCTTGTAAATATTGTAAGGGGTAGTCAGCCCCAGCATATCATAAAAAGCAAATGGTCCCATCGGCGAGCCTGTGCCAAGCATCCAAGTTTTGTCGATGGTTTGAATGTCAGCAATGCCTTGGATATACAGCTGCATCCCTGCATTTAACCAAGGATTGAGTAGTGAATTTAGTACATAGCCCGAGGTTTCTTTGTTGACGATAATAGGCACCATGCCGATTTGTTTGGCAAACGCGGTCACCGCATCAAATACATTAGGGTCAGTATCGGCATGCGACATAATTTCGGCAAGATTGCGCTTCCAAATCTCATTGGCAAAATGCATCATCAAAAACTTAGCAGGACGGTCGGTAAATTTGACCAAATCACTGGGCAACATGGTAGATGAGTTACTGACAAATACGGTTTTTTCGGGTGCGGCTGCTGAGGCTTTTTGATAAAAATCTTTTTTGATGGCGACATCTTCAGGCACTGCTTCAATCAACAAGTCTGCGTCTTTTAAGGCGGCGCTTAAGTCTGAGCTATAGCGCAAGTTTTGTTCAGCCTGTTTGGCTTGTTCGCTTGTTTCACCCAAATCATCCTGATGACGTTTGGCGATATCGGCAAATTTGGTTTTGGCTTTATTGAGCACCTCATCATTGATATCATACACAACGACTTTAAAACCATGAAACGCCGCTTGTACGGCGATTTGATAGCCCAAAACACCACTGCCTGCGACTGTGATATGGGTAAAATTAACAAGAGGATTCGACTCTGACATACAATACTCCTAGATTGATTGGCAAATACGCAACTTTATTTTTGGTATTATCGTATTTGCTAATCACTATGTTTAATAGCTTAAGTTTAATGAAATAAGTTTAATGGCGTAAAAAGGTAAAAAACCGTTAGCCCAGTCACAGGCTAACGGTTGTTGAATGATTGAGGGCGATGTAGTTTTTCACCCAATGGGTGAAATTTTACCCCAAACAATGCCCCCATAACCGCCCCGCTACTGGTTTTTTGCCAAATTTAAAGGTTATAAAAATCTTTATCAAATGCCTGTTTTAGATTGATTGGCTCGGCACGTTTTTTATGATTTAAACGATGGCGAGTGGTTGAGGCGGTTTGATAAGCACGCAGTCGCGCATGTTGCAAATTACCAATCGGACGGTTGGCTTCAATACAGCGAAACGGGGTAAATGACAAATGCTCCATAATGTCAAAGTTGCCGTCATCCGGCACATCTTGGCAAGGGATGGTAAGTTTTGCCACTGTCACAAACGGGGCGTCTTTTTCATCCCATTCTTTGGTCAAATCATTGATGGGTTGGTCTTTTAAGTTACGGCACAACTGGATTTGCACATCAAACTCATAATCATGCTCACGGATTTCTTGTAAAATTAGAGGACGAATCGCCTCGCTAGTGGCGTTGACATCTAGCTCACGGCGTTTGATTTTGGCTTGTGACGCTTTGGTCGGGGCGACACGGATTTTTGCCATATAGTCGCCATGACGCACCGCCCCTTGTGAATAAAAACTGTATAACAAGGTATTTTGCGGTTTGATGGTTTTAAACTTACTAAAAGCCCTAAAAGTCTTAAGAGATTCTTTGGATGGCAGTTTTTTGCCATTTTGGGTAAGCCAGTCAAAGGCAAACTTGGCTTGACCTTTCGCCCCTTTGGCAAAATAATCATTTAATTGTAAAAATAACCGTGAAATATAACTATAGTCTTGGATAGTATTACAAAAGAAAATAGGGAAATTAATCAGATTGTAGTCAAAGTTTGGGCTATCTGGCTCATCTGGCAGTAATTTGTCGCCTTTGACACCAAAGACTTTAATCGCCAACCCTTGAGAAAGCCCCAACTTGTTGTCGGCAGCCACACGAGATGAGCCGTTAGAAAAACGAATCACTGCTTCATGACGAGCGGGTTTGGCATAGATACCTTGGGCATATTCTTTGGGCAGTTTTGGTAAAATCTCAAAGTTGGCTTTTAATGCACAGTAGCCTTTAGCGTGGGCATCTCGGGTGTGATAATTGATTTTGCTAACCGTGTCTGATTTGCCGATATAGTCACGAATATCTGCGGTGATTTGGTCGATGGCTTTTTCATCGTCGCTCGTAAGCTGGTCGATGGCTGGGTCAAACTTGGCATAACGACCACCGAATAATTTATTTAACATGATGATTGTCCTCTGTTATTTTCATTATTTTATAAGGTTAGCAGTACTAAAAACGCCTAACCTTTTTTATTTAGTTTTACACTAATATGAATTTTCGTTAAGCTCACTAATCCATTTAAGTGCCGACAAGCTCGGTACAAAAAGATATTCACCGCCTTGTAGGGTATTAAATTGCAAAATATTGGTATGACGCTTACGAATTGGCTCATCGGGTACGGTGAACACATCGCTATCAGCGTCACTACCTGCGTGTACGCCTAGCATTGGGTCACGCTCTTCCCCAAGGTTCATAAAGTTACCGTCATTAATCCATTGACTTTGCAAAAACTCAAGCGTGTCCATGGCATGCGCGTTGATACCGATAAAAAATAGACCCCGCTCTTGACCATCGTCTTGGGTCACGTTGGGCGGCACGATATCGCCATACGATACGCTACGGCGGATGATACGGTGAAGACGCACATCGCTTAGAATAAAGTCTTTGGTATTACGGGGGTTCATACGGCGAGCATGGGCACCAAATGGGCAGCCTTTGCCATAGGGATCGTCCGTGTAGTCAAATTTATTGTTTGCTACATTGTCTTTACCGAGGGCTTCATCATCATGGTCTGGGCTTAGGGTGATGGGGGCACCCGAACGCCAGCGGCCAAACATTTTTGCCCCCAATTTATCGGCTTTAGCTGGGTCATTGTCGCTTTGTTCAAGGCAATAGCGGTGAAAGTCAGCGACATTACTGCGGTATTTTCGCAGTACCATAAATGAGCCGTTTTTTCCCAATACTTCAGGCTGTGGCATGGGGGGTACCACGCCCGCTTCACCTTTATAACCTAACACAAATTCACCCGCCGCAATCGGACGTTCGGTGTTATTTTCAAGGCTGATACCACTGCCATCCACTTCTGGGTTACTGATGCCATCGCGATAACCAAACACGTTTTTGACGTCACCATCTACGCCAAAATCATGTTCCACCAAGATTTCGATCGCGTTACGGCTGGTATCTAGATAAGGGGCAAACGCCTGTTTAAGTTCGGCAAGTTTGGCTTGCCATTTTTCTTGGCTATTGGCAATCACCGCGCCGCAAATATGAATATCGCCTTTATCACCAAATGGCGCAAGCCAGTTACTCGGGTCATTGTCACCTTTGTCACCCAAGATATCGGAGCGGCCTGCCATACCTGCTTTGAAATTTTCTGGGAAAGAATCAAGCGAGCTTTGCGGTAAGCCTAAAGCTTTTAGCCCCTTATACGTCATCACAATGGTCAAATTGGCATCCATATCTTTTTGGAAATTTTTTGAGCCTTTGACGTTTGGTAATACCGCTTTTAATAATTCACGACCTGCGTTGCTGTCATTGACTTTTAGCGCGACAAGCGTGCCGTAGTAAGGCGCAGGGCGGTCATGCAAAATAATAGCTTGAATATCCTCAAGCTCCATCGTGGCGATATTGGGATAGATAGCGTTCGTTGCCCGTGTCATGACGCTGTGCAGCTGCGTGCCGATTTTTTGTTTCGCTTCGTGTACCCGTTCTTTGACACTGCCTTTTTCAGCGGGTATATCGCTGTGTTCAAATTTGTCTTTAATGGCCTCTATGCCATGCTCGATACCATCTTGTAGATGGGTTTTTAATTTGCCAAGTAGGCTTTCATTCGCTGGGTTGTCGTTATTCATGGTCGTTCCTAGCAGGGAATTTTAAAAATTTGATGCTAAGAACCTGTTCACAATGCAACACGCTAAAAAATACCGCTTATGGTAAAATCACTGAACAAATCGCTTTTGTATCGAAATTTTAACCTAAAGCTTGCCCGTTCAGAGTACGGTTAGAATAGTACGCTGATAAACGTGATAGGGTGAATACAGGTTCTAAGCGGGCTTATTGGGCTTGTTCAATGGCTTTATTGATGCCACGCACGATTTTGTCATTACGCGCAATATCACGAACCGTCAGATGCGGTACACCTACATACCAACCGGTAGCGGTAATCTGATGGTCAAGGATAAATTGCTTGACAGTCGGGCTTTTAATCCCAGGCCAACCCTCTACATTGCCAAAAATCAAGTCCATGAGTTCTGGAATTTTGGTAGCAAAGTCATTGATGTAGGCGTCCCAATCGCCATCATAGGCGGTACAAAACAGTAGCTTGGTGTCATTGTCTAAAAACACCAACCGCAAATCATGCAAGGTGCCTACATTGGTCGCCCCTGCAAGATTGCCTTTGGTGATTTCTAAAATTCGTTTGATACGAGCTGCCCCATCTTTGGTTAAGGGGGCGATGGCGGTGAGTTCAGACACTTTGCCTGATTTTAAGCCCTTTTCACCGGCACTGGTGACAGAATGGTCATAGCCATCATTAGCGCCCTCTTTTAGATTTGCCATGAGCATTTGGGCTTTTAATACCACATCGTCTAATAAAGAAAGTTTTTCATTGTTTTCAGTGGTCATATTTATTGCCCTTATAGTTAGTTGATCATTAATTGAAGTGTATGATTTAAATTTATTTATCCCATTGTTTTATGATTTAAAATTTAAATCTTTTTTATTATATAAGCCGCAAAAAGCAAAAAGCGTTAAAATAACTTTTATCACCCATAAAATTACAAAACTAAACTATTGATTAAAAAATGACATACTAGAGACCGTAAAACTAACAGTGTTGGCTTAAAAAAATTTTCATTACTATCAATAGGTTATTTACATCCCGAATATAACCTAGCTATAGAGAAGTCATTTTTCCTGTGTTGCATTTGCTAAAAAAGTTGGGATATTGACACCTTGATGATTAACTTTAGCAAAGTAGCTTGCTGGTCTAATCTCACCGTATAACTGGCTACCACTTTTTAAAACAAAGTCTATCAGTTAAAAGGTTTATCAGTTAAAAGATGTTTATCATGGCTAGGGTGGATTCCACACACCCTGTCGGATGATAGGTGTCTAATGATAGGTATAGACGAAGCGAAAAACGTGCTTTAATTAGCACGTTTTATCACAAGCATTGAAGACGCCTTTAATATGTCTTTAAGATGAATTTAAGAGGCGATGGCGTGTTTAGGTGCAGCAGTGGTAGGTGTTTTTGGGGTTGCAGTGTCACGGGTTTGTTGCGGTGGTGCATAGTTATTAGCGACAATCTCACCAAACGGTCCTGTCAAATTTGGCTTGACCAAGGTGTTTTGGGTGTCTATCGGTAATAATGGGAAAACCAATTCAGCAAACCGATACGCCTCTTCTAAGTGTGGATAGCCTGAAAAAATAAAGTTATCAATGCCCAAATCGGCATACTCTTGAATACGCGCGGCAACAGTTTGTGGGTCGCCCAGCAGTGCGGTGCCTGCGCCACCACGTACCAGTCCAATCCCTGCCCATAAGTTGGGCGAAATTTCTAAGTTATCACGGCGACCGCCATGCAAGGCTGCCATACGTTGTTGTCCCACCGAGTCCATTTGGGCAAATTTGGCTTGGGCAGCGGCAATGGTGTCGTCATTCACATGACTCAATAATTCATCAGCGGCTTGCCAAGCGGCTTCATTGGTTTCACGCACAATCACGTGCAGACGAATACCATAGCTTAATGTACGACCTTTGGCAGCGGCTTTGGTTTTAAGCTGCTCAATCTTCTCTTTGACGGCGGCAGGCGGCTCAGCCCACGTCAAATAACTGTCAACTTGTTCGGCAGCCAGTGTTTGCGCCGCCTCAGATGAACCGCCAAACCACAAGGGCGGATATGGCTGTTGTAGAGGGGGGTACAGCAATTTAGCATCTTCTACTTGCAAGCGTTCACCGTTAAAAGTAAAGGATTCGCCTGTGTGCGAGCGAGTCAAAATCTCTCGCCAAATCGTGGTGTATTCACTGGCTGTCTGATAACGCGTCGCGTGGTCTTCAAAGATGCCATCGCCTTTAAGCTCTTGTTCATCGCCGCCTGTGACCAGATTAAGCAGCAATCGACCATTTGATAATCGATCAAAGGTGCCTGTCATGCGAGCAGCAAGCGCGGGTGTCGTCACCCCAGGGCGTAATGCCACCAAAAACTTTAAGCGAGTGGTCGCATCAATGAGACTAGCGGCGACCAACCAAGGGTCTTCACATGAGCGACCTGTCGGAATCAACACGCCCTCATAGCCAAGGTTATCGGCTGCCACTGCAATTTGCTTCATATAGGTATGGTCAACGGTTCTTGCCCCTTTACTCGTGCCTAAATAACGACTGTCGCCATGTGTCGGTATAAACCAAAAAATTTTCATCGTAACCCCTGCTTGTAAGCTCAAAAATTGATTAAGATAACTCGCCTTCGGTCGTCTTTGCGTAAGTCCTACTTCTAATATCCTCATTAATAAACCAAAGATGATGACTGCTCACAAGCAAACTCAATGGAATGTATTATTCCTTCTTCAGTCTTTAATTAAATTAGTTGATCTGTCTATATACTTTCTATGGACGGATCAACTGAATTGGTATTAGCGCAATTTGACCTATTTCTTAAAATAGTTTTCCATCTGTAATTGTTCCAGCGTATGCCATTGATAACGCTCATGTCCTGCAAAATTTTGTTTGATATATACAATATGTTGAAGAATTCGCTTCTGATACTTTAACAGTTGTTGAATACGCTGATCATCATAATCAATATCTACCCGTTGTTGCCGCAGTGCTTGATAAAAGCAGCGGTAGTCCATATCCATATTTTTTAATATTTCCTTGGATGCCGCAGGGTGGAGTGGTTGGCTTAATCCAACTATTGAATAAGATTCACGCGTGACAAAGTCGGGGCTTATAAGGGATTCCTTTGCCACTTTTAATGTTGGTTCAAATTTATTTGATCTAACCTTGATATTTTGAAATGCCTGTTGAATCGAATTAATTAGTGCACTCGGTTGAATAGTATGTGCTGGTGCTGGCTTCTGCAAGCTGGGTGCAGCGACTGGAGCAAAAATGGGTGATTTCACTTTAGCCTGATGATCTTGTTGACTGTCGACTTTGATGAATTGTTTGAGTTTCTTATAGTTAATCGTATAGAAATTGGTTTGTAGCCATTTATTTTGTGCTAACTTTTCAATCACAAGAATCCCAGCTCGCTTTAACTTTGCAACAATTCGTTTGATTGTTGAGATGCTATACACGCCAAGCGTGCTTTGCCACTGTTCATAACTATGGAACCAATATTTTTTTCCATTAAAGGTTTTTCCTTCGTTATTTTCTAAAAAGTAATGCAGCTTCTGTAAAAAATTGGCGGCAGCCACGCCAAACGCTTTTGCAAGCGTTGGCGAAGCAATGAGAGGATAGTCTCCAGAAATCAGGAGGTTATTATTCTTATTGGCCTTGGACATGATTCGCTCCACGTAGCACACGTTGTGCACGTTCAATCATCTTGTGACGTTGATGTGTACGAAATGCCCAGAGCGACGATAAATTGTTATTTTGATTGAGCTTTGCAACTTCAAGAATTTGTTCATCAGTCATTTCATGCATGCATTGACGAATAATTTGATGGGCTTGTTCAAGCTCGTTGAGCAGGGAGTTTGCAGTGTCAACAGCAATATAAAGATTGGCGAGTGTTTGACGCTGAGGATTTGAAATAGTTTTGCCAAGTTCAACAATCAGTTGCGAGGCTTGTTGTTTAGGTGTGCAAGTGTTTGCACCATGAAGAATTGCGTTCATAGCAGTAATCCTAGATAAGTTTAATTACTTACCGCCATCATTTTCCTACGATGATGGTGGCAGCTTAACAGGAGTAGGAAATACTGAATCTAGGCTCAGCCAACCTTACGGTTGTCCTGTCAAACTGCCATAACGACTGCTAAACAGTAGACAAAAAAATAGCCGCAAGTGCGACATTTATTTGCACCTAGATAATATCAGGTTTCCTACGCCTGAACACAGATTTTGCTGTGTAGAGTTAGCTTAACTGGGTATCGCTTGAGCTGTCAACGCTGTTATTGGATCTTTTTACATATCTTAACATTAATTAATTGATTGATTCTGCTGGAGATATTTTAAATTTTTGACGGCTGGGAATTTGATTGTGAATCATGTTTATGGCGATGTGTTGAGCACAAATTTTAATCTTTGCTGTGTTTTTAACGGAAGTGATGAAAATGATGATCAGAATTTCTAATCCATCAAATCGAGGTTGATTCGCTAAAAGAATGAGTTAAATAAATCATCGATTGTTCAGGGCTTCAACTACCGTTAAGACTTTCTCTAAGCCTTTTCTGTTCTGAATTTGCTGAATCGGGATACCATCGGTTGCGGTATTGAATGCATTCATAAAATAATCAATCCATTCAGAATCACCGCCCGTTAACGTAGATAAGCTTTGATAAAGGCGAATCAGTAATAATCCATATTCACCTTGTGGGGATGCGGGTTCTAATACAGCTGAGAATTCGATTTGGTTCATCGACATGAGATCGAGACCCATCACAGTAGCCAGTTGAGTATTACCAAGACCAAGTAAATTCGCGGTTTTCAAGACGGCTTCTGCTAAAACCATTGTTGTACTGGCTGAGTTCATTCAATCGACCCGCTGAGCTTTGCTGATTATTTATTCTATCGCATTTAATAGGATATTACTGAAGAAGAGGGAACTTCAGTTTGCTCTCTTTAAATCAGCCTTTGTAAATTTCATTCTTCTCATTAACAGCTCATTAGGCATTGATTCATCTCAATGCTTCAAATTTAACAGCTGAGCTGCGCCTGATTTAATTCTTTATTTTATTGTTTTATTTTAATAGAGAACAACAGTCCATTTTAGCCTCATCCATCAAAGCAAAATGAGCCGATCGATCGGAGTAATTTGACCTTATGGGAAAAATCAAAGACTTAATGCGATTACATTTGGCGAATCTAAATGTATAGATTTTAGTGCTTTGTAAAATTGACTAAAGCGCTGGATAAAATTAATATGGGCTCGCTGGCCTACATTGCCAGTCGGTTTTGACAGACCGTCCAACACAAGAGCATTAAAGGACTTGTCTTTTAGTGTTTATCCCCTCGTGCCCCTCTGCGGTGGAACGGGAGGGGGACGTCTTCGGACGTGCTGGATTCTTGTGTTCCAGTCTGTCAACCCTCTTTCGTTCTGCCACCATTATTTGACAGTAATTGGTAGAACTTCTTAACACAAGGAGCTTCTCATGCTGTACCAATTTTTTCTAATTTGTGCCTCACCCCATGTTCAACCTTGTTGTGCTTTGCAACGAAGGCGATACGGCTAATTTTTATTATTCGTCTGTATTCAAACAACATTTTTACAAGAACAATCCAACGGTGGATGGCTAAGTCACGCCTATAAAAAATAAACCTTTTTATATCTGCTGGTGATTGTGTATTGCATTGAACATGTGGGAAACAACCATGACTGAATTAAGCAAACCCAAAATCATACCCATTGAACACCGCCCACAAAAATCTAAGCTCTTTATAAAATGTGTGATCTTACCCATCGTGATCTTTCTCATCGTTGCCAAAATCTTCTCTTTTGGTGCTTTCGGTTACATCTTCTTTGGCTTTGACCTGTTCTGGTTTGTGATCCTTTACTACCTTTATGAATATGGAAATACCTACTTTGACGGGATGACTGAACAACTCAAGCGTCAAGGAGAAACTTTTAACTACCAAAACCGTGGTGTTTGGATTAATAGCCAAGATAAAACCATTATCCTGTTTGATCAGCCTGATCAACGTCTCGTGAAATATCCCTTTGATTACATCACCTCCGTCGGACACTACAACTTAGTCGAAGATCACTTTAGAACCACGACCACTGTGATCAGCAATCCAATGATGGGAACGCATGTCAATCAACAGGTTCATCGCACACCGATGAAACTAGAGTTTCAAGTCAATATCGGCACACGAGATCCATTCAAACCGAATTACAGCCTAAAAGTCCTATTTCCTTGGCGTAGTCCACAAATGGCCAGTGAAATCCGTCAGCTACTATCAGCGGATCATTATCAATAACAACAATATAAAAATTTAAGGCAGTCAATCATGATGATTTCAAGATCGTTTATGCCATCTGTTCTGATGATGGCAATCAGTACTGTAATGCTCGGATGTGGTGGCGGTAGTTCGGGTGGAGATTCAAGTTCATCCAATGGCGGTGGAACGGAAAATTCTAATAGTGACAATACCAATCCTAAGCCCGTGACCTGTGCTGAAAGCCAATATCTGGAAGAGGGGGTATGTAAAAACAAGGCAGTGCAGAATATTCAGGCATTCCCATTGAGTAACTTGATCCAAGGTCAAAGCTATCCATTATCGCTTCAGACAGATCAAGGGCTGGCAGTGACTTTTAGCAGTAACACTCCCAACATCTGTAGTGTAAATGGCAGTGAACTCAAAGCTCTAAAGGTTGGACAATGTACTCTGGGATTGACACAGGCAGGCACGGCAAAAGTTCTAGCATTGAATAGCAGCATGACCGTCAATGTGACTTGTGCTGCCGATCAATATCTAGAAAATAATGTGTGCGTGAATAAGCTCAAGCAAACCATTACCCCACTAAAAATCAAATATATCCTGACGGAGAGTGTGTATTCACTGGATGCTGAATCAAGTGCCAAACTTCCTGTCACGATCAGTAGCCTTTCTTCATCAACCTGTACGTATAGTCTGGGAGAACTCAAGGGGATTGGTGCGGGGGCATGTACCCTTAAACTCACCCAGGAGGGTGATACCAAAACACTGGCAGCAGAGAGCCTGACCATCAGTTTTGATGTATTTAAAGCTTCATCCATGAGCGAGGCACCCGATATCAACAACTGTTATGCAGGCAAGCTCAGTGCAAATTTTAGAAATGAATTTTTAAATGAAATCAATACGGTTCGTGCCTTGCATGGGCTGCCAAGTATTACATACGACTATGCCCATGAAGATGAGATGATGCAGACGGCGCTGATTCTTGCTGCAAACAACATCTTGACCCATTACCCAGAATCAAACACAAACTGCTATTCAGATATTGGTGCGGTAGGTGCAAGGACCAGTAGTTTGGAAATGGGGGTAAGACAGAATAAATATGACTATTCACCTGCCGAAAGCATTACCAATATGGTGCATGACAAATTAAATCTGTTTGCAGGAGATGTGGGGCATCGCCTCTGGATGCTGAATCCTTTCTTACAAAAATCGGCGTATGGTTCAGTTAATGCGCCATCATTTAAAGATACCCGATTCCCTTATGTGGTCGGTACGTCCTACAAAGTGGTTTATCCCTTCGACAATCCAACCACTGCACCACTCGGTGTGATTGCCTATCCCTACCACAACTATCCAGCCAAATATTATATGGCGGGTTCAATTCTCTCGATTTCAGTTTTAACCGATCAAAAGAATTTCTTTGCCAATCGAAATGTGGATTATGCCAAAGCTACTGTTGTCGTCACTGAACGAAGTAGTGGAGTTAAACAGAAAATCAGTAATATCCGCTATGAAAATATCGGAGTTCCTAACCATATCCAGTTTAGCTTTGACGATTTGAAACTGAATGTGATCTACGACGTCAAACTCAGCAATGTCTTGGTGAATGGTCAGCCTAAAGAATATTCCTACTGGTTTAATGTGAATGATTAATAAGGATAAGAATCAGATGAAAAAATTAATACTCCATCTTGCTGTCGCTAACAGTATGGTAATGACCAGTTCAACAGTATCTGCTGAAACCAAGAAAGTGAACCTGTCGGCAGGACTGAACTATGTACTGTCACAAGTCGTGACCAAAGGAGATAATAATCAAAGTCACCATAATATGGGAATGCTTTACTACTTAGGAAAGAAAGGTGTACCTGTAGATCATAAAAAAGCGGCTGAATGGTTTTCCAAGGCAGCAGTGAATGGTTTTGCTCCTTCACAGTACGCATTAGCAGTCATGTATCTTAATGGGGATGGTGTACCACAGGATGCAAAAAAGGGCGTTACCTTGTTGCAAAGTGCTGCACGGCAGGGACAACCTGAAGCGGTCAAGTTATACAATGTATTGCAGGCTAATAAAGCACAGCAGCTCAATGCTGTTCAAACGACATCAGTACAAACAGCTACAACAGCCATTAAATACTATGATACATCCAAGCTTGAACCTAAGAACTTTAAGCAAGTTGTACTCCCTAACCTAAGTACAGATACCGTTGCTCGAAGTTTTTATAAAGTGACATCATCCAGAGAAAGAGGAAAAGATGATTACTGGGGAAGTGGCAAATACTACTATGTTAATAAGCCTAGCGACTTGGATGATCTCACTGATGCTGTAATCAGTATCGCGCCTATTATTACTTACCAGAATATGCAGGGGGAAGCCCGTTATTTAGTCCCTGTGGAAGTGACTTTAGCAATCGAAGGGAGGATAGAAACTTCACATGCTACACGAGGCACTTTGGAATTATATCTCTTTAAAAAATTGGACAATGGACAATTCCAAATGATTTCAAAAACAGCCCAAGGGGGAATTGAAAGTATAGAGGGATATGGTCGAACCTCATGGAATGCTCAAGAATTTAAAAAGAACTTACAAGCTTTTGGAAACAATACACTAGGAAGCTATACCATTGATGGTTATTACGGCAATGGTTATGGGGAAAGCGTGTGGTCACTTCTTCTGTTAAATGAAGACGACTATATTGTTGAACAAATGTTCGAAGAAGGAAAAGTTTCAGAACAACCAGAGTACGGCTATTCTTCAGCAATCAAAGTTAACAAAAATGGACAACCATTTTATCCATTCCAGATTCAATATCAGGGAACGGATTTGAACGACAATAGTCAGATGGTTAAAGTAAATAAAATTGTACCTTATCAGTATGATAGTAAGAATAAGTTTTATTCAAAGCTGAAATAATACTCGTAAATTAGAATAGCTATATTGATGTCTATCCTCCTGTTTCTAGGTATTGGGAATTGGAGGACACTATAAGAATGAGGAAATATCAGTGAATATTAAACCAATTAAAAATGATGTTGAACTTACTAACGCTTTTATTCGATATTGAAAATAGATGAAAAATATGTGCAACATATTAAAGATGGTAGAATTGGCAATTATTTTGCACCAGTTGGTACTCCAGCAAACCATTTAGGAATTAACCCAGCAGGAAGAGTGCCAATTACTTTTGCTCCAGTAAAGGAAACAGAGGTGCTTAAATCAAAAGCTAAAGAAATTGTTGATACATGGACTGATCCGAATAAACCTTATCCAGCAAAAGGTGGTGGTACACAGTATTTTGTTCCAAACAAAGAAAATTTAAAACAGGTGAAGTGATTAATGAATAAACGGCTAGAACTATTTTATATTGCACTAGAAAAATGCGAGAATCTAATGGATTTATATCCAGATTTAATTGTGTTGAAACTCTGTACACGACAAATTTCATAGGGTCCTTGTCCTATCAGGCTTTTTCTTCCTTAAAATTGCGAGCACTTTCTTAAATTCTTCTTTTTTTCCAAAACCAATCAAACGTAGAATAGCCATTTGAACATAGTCCAAACCGTATCGAAATAAACTTACTGAAAGTCGTCCATGCTTCTTTATTTTTATCGCTTTTTTTCGATCATGTTGCCATTCACCTGTTAAATAGCACCAACAGAAACCGATAGCTAGTACTGCTATCAATTTCTTGACTCGTCTAGGGTCTGTTAAACGATTATTTTCAAGATTGAATCCACGTCCTTTGAGACAACTAAATAAGGTTTCGATTTCCCAGCGTAATGCATAATCACGAATAGCAGAAGCATTAAACATAGGAGAAACAACAAGTAAAAGTTCTCCATCTTCTAATCGTAGCGCACTAATATACAGTTTCACTCGACCAACCCAAATACGTCGTTTACGACATTCAGTTTGACCAACTTGAAGATGACGAAATAAATCACTAATTTTATGATTCTTGGCTAAGTGATTGGTCACAATGAAGTTTTTTTAACACGTATACAAAAGTTAATGTCATTTTCAATTAACCATGTAAACCATTTCTCGCCGATAAATTCTCTGTCTGCGAACACATTCACAATACGGTCTTTACCAAAAATAGAGATAAAGCGTTGAATCAAAGCAATACGCTCTTTTGTATCTGAATTTCCACGTTTATTGAGCAATGTCCAAACAATAGGTATCGCTATTCCACGATAGACGATGGCTAACATCAAGATATTGATATCTCGTTTTCCCCATTTCCAATTGGTTCTATCTAAAGTCAGTTGCACTTTGTCGAATGAAAATATATTGAAAATTAACTGAGAAATTTGACGATAATCAAAATACTGACCTGCAAAGAAGCGTTGTATACGTCGATAAAATGATTGTGGTAAGCACTTGATGGGTAAGGCTTTAGATGCAGAAGAAAGATTACATGTCTGTTTTACAATTAATGCAATCATAATCAGTGTAAAACATTTTACATGTGACTTGTTCCACTTTAGATATTTGTTTAAGATGAGATGTAACTCATTGAAATGTGTCATCATATTCGTCGTCAGAAAACAAGTATTATGCCATTATTTCAATGAGTTATATTTTTTTGTCGTGTACAAAGTGGATATTTAAAAAAAGGAAAGAAGATGAAAATTAAGTTTTTAACAGTTTCATTGATGCTTATTCTGCCATTTTCTGTTTTTGCAGCAAATACTGTAGTAGAAAAAGCGGTCATTGAATCAAATAATACATATAAGGCGAAGTATAACTTAGAGGATATGACTGAGTTTAATCAGGCTCAAAAGGGCTTTATTGCCAAGCCAACAGGTCAAATTAAAAGTGAGAAAGGCAATGTTATCTGGGATTTTGATGCATTTAGTTTTTTACAAGATCAAGCACCAAATACCGTTAATCCCACTCTATGGCGACAAGCAAAATTAAACAACAATGTTGGGCTATTTAAAGTAACAGATCGAGTTTGGCAAATTCGTGGTTTTGATTTGGCAAATATGACCATCATTCAGGGTGATACTGGCTGGATTATTGTGGATACATTAACCTCTAAAGAAACGGCTGAAGCAGCACTTAAATTTGCTAGACAGCATTTAGGTGAGCAAAAAATTTCAGCCATTATCTTTACCCATAGCCATATCGATCATTTTGGTGGTGCATTAGGCGTTCTTTCTAGCGAAGAAATTAACGCTAGAAAAACTCCAATTATTGCGCCAAAAGGCTTTATGGAAGAAGCGACCAGTGAAAATGTGATGGCAGGTTCAGCCATGATACGTCGTGCGACTTATATGTATGGAACTTTTCTACCTAAAAATGCGGAAGGATTGGTGGATACAGGTTTAGGTAAGGCTGTTGCTGTGGGAAAAAATGGGCATCCTTGAGCCTACACAACTGATCACTCAACCAGAACAGAAAATGACGGTTGATGGCTTGGATTTTGTGTTTTATAACGTGCCGGGTTCAGAAGCACCAGCAGAATTAACGTTCTCTATCCCATCATTGAAACTTTATAACGGCGCAGAAATTCTATCTCATACCATGCATAATCTTTATACCCTTCGGGGTGCTAAAGTCCGTGATGCCTTAAAATGGGTGGGCTATCTAGACCAAGCAATGCAGCATGCCAAAGCATCCGATGTATTGATTGCACAGCATCATTGGCCTGTCTGGGGCAATGACAATATTCAAGATTTTATTAAAACCCAGCGAGATGTTTATAAGTTCACGCATGATCAGACGGTGAGATATATGAACTCTGGTTTTAATGGCGCTGAAATTGCCGAAAAAATTAAGCTTCCAGCGGCACTTGATCAAAAACTATATGCTCATGGCTATTATGGAACCCTAAAACATAATGTAAAAGCAGTATACCAATATTATATGGGATGGTTCGATGCCCATCCTTCCAATTTAGATCCATTACCCCCTAAAGCTGTTGCAAAAAAATATATTGAGTTAGCAGGTGGGGAGAACAATGCATTGAAAAATGCGCGGGATGCCTACGCTCAAGCTGACTATAGATGGGCTGCCGAGATTTTAAAACATATTGTGTTGAATAACCCTCAAAACCAACAAGCAAAAGACTTATTGGCGAATACTTATCGTCAATTGGGCTATGCTGCTGAGGCTTCAACTTGGCGTAATTTCTTTTTGGTGGGCGCTCAAGAGCTACAAAATAATGTACCCCTACAAAATACTTCTGATCCGAGTGATTTATTGATTCATACACCAACTGAAAGATTTCTTGAAGCTATGGCGACAAATTTAGATGTGGAAAATTTAAAAAATGAAAACCAGTGTATCAATCTGGTTTTGTCGGATACCAAAGAGCATTTTTCATTATGGGTTGAAAACTCAGTCATGCAGTTTAAGCGTTATGATGAAAGTAAAGATTTGGCATTGGATTGCCCTACATTAACCTTAACCAAGCCCTTATATCTAAAAATGATTACAGGTCAAATAGAAGGGGTAAAAGTCCTGCTTTCTAAAGACAGTAAAGTCAAAGGTAATCCACTGAAAATTGGAAAATTCTTTGCAATGTTTAAACGTCCAGATTCAATTTTCCCGATTGTGACTCGACCAAATGGCTAAGCTCAAATAAGTAAAGTCGAAACTTAAATTAATAGATCCAAAGAAATGGGTGAAATTATCAACTTGGTTCTCCCAATCTTATAACAGGAATACAAGAAATTATTTCTTGTATTCCTCTTTAAAATTAAAAGTAAGCTATATGTATTTTAACTCTATTGATACTTTATTAAATGGTTTTTGAATTTTTATACTTTATTTTCGATGGAGATATTTTTATTAGTAGCTTGTTTAAAAAAGATTTGTTTATTTTTCTATTAATTGCTTCTAAATAATAACTTCAATATTTTTGTGGTTAAAAGGCAAGGGGGTATTATGATGTGTTTTTTATTGAAAATAAGCTTTTATATTAGGTTAACTTGATTGCACTATTTGATGATTATATTGAGTAAATATATAGGTCATGATGATCATATCAATATCCGATAGTTTAAGAGCTCAATATTTGTTTTGCCAAGCTTATATTTTTATAGAGTCAGCATCATTAAGTTGATACAAGACGAGCGGGATCAACTAGAACATTTAGCCAAACATGCAAAGCATTGGCGAGAAAGGCAACGCTCACAAACCATATTGTGGTTGTCACAAGGTAAAACAGTGAAAGAAATTGCCGTATTACATGGTGTAAAGGAAGAAACAATTCGTACTCACCGCAGAAACTGGCGACACCATAAAATAGAAGCGATTTGGGAGGGTAAGCGTTCTGGACATCCACGAATATTACAAGCTGTACATCAGGCACAGATTTTATCGTGGATTGATAGCGACACTTTAAACTCAGAACAAATCAGACAGCGATTATATGAACAATATCAAATCGAAATTTGTCAGGAAACGCTAAGACGATTCCTCAGAGCATCAGGTATCGTTTATAAACGAACACGCCACAGTGAACCGTACCGGGTTTGTCGGAGAGTCAATATTCTGAGAGACTATCCCGATGACAAAACCAAACTATACCCCCGAAATTAGAGAAAGAGCGGTTCAATTACTAATTGAATCTGAAAAAGATTATCCTTCTACTTGGGCAGCAATCACAGCTATTGCTCCTAAAATCGGTTGTACTCCTGAAACATTGCGTGTTTGGTATTTAAAGCATCTGGATCAACTAAATCCTGCCAAAGTACAACAGATATCTGACCAAGAAAAAATGAAGCAAATGGAACGTGAAATTAAAGAATTAAAACGTGCCAATGAAATTCTACGCAAAGCAGCCGCTTTTTTCGCCCAGGCGGAGCTCGACCGCCCACACAAATAATGGTGGATTTTATCCATAACAATAAAGATCGATATGGTGTTGAAGTGATGTGTGCTTAAAAAACAGGAGGGTTTAACTTGGTAAGCTATACATACTCATTAGGAGTTTACCATGAGCAAGAAACAGAAGACTTACACCGCAGAATTTAAAGCTGAAGCCATAAAAGCCATTGAAGAGAACCAAGGTAATGTATCGGAATCCGCTAGACAACTTGGTATTTCGATGCAAACCCTTTCGAACTGGAATAACAAAGCAAAGGCTGGAACTTTAGCAGGCACAAAACAGTATTCGCCCGATCTAAACGCCTTACTCGAAGAAAATAAGAAGCTTAAACAACAGCTCAAAACAGCTGAAATGGAACGTGAATTTTTAAAAAAGGCAGCAGCGTACTTTGCAAAAGAAAGTCAGTGAGGTACGCCTATATGAAATCGCAAAGCCACTTATTTCCGATTATTTTAATGGCTCGATTACTTCGTGTATCCGTTTCTCGCTTTTATGATTGGCTAAAGCGAGGCATGAGTAAAAGATCAATTCAGCGAAATCAGCAGACAATTTTGGTCAAAATAGCCCATGAAGAAACCAAACAAAGCTATGGCTATGTTCGATTAACCAAGCATTTACAAGCACAAGGTATCAAAATAAGTATGTATGCTGTGCGCCAAATAAAAAAATCAAATCAGTTGTATTGTAAGCGCCATAAGCGTTTCAAAAGAACCACGAACAGTGATCACAACCGTTCTATTTATGACAATTTACTCAAGCAACAGTTTTCAATGACGAAGCCTAATCTTGCGTGGTCGAGTGACATTACCTACATTTGGACGGCTGAGGGCTGGTTGTACTTGGCAGCTGTCAAAGATCTTTACACGAAACAGGTTGTTGGCTATAGCTTAAATGAGCGCATGACAGCCAAGCTTGTTTGTGATGCATTGAATATGGCTATTCGCAATCAGAAACCTGCTAAAGGTCTCATTGTACATTCAGACAGAGGCAGCCAATATTGCAGTAATGAATATCGAAACTTACTTGAGAAATTTGATTTTCAGGGTTCAATGAGCAAAAAAGGCGACTGCTTTGATAATGCACCGATAGAGAGTTTCTGGGGCATACTCAAAAATGAACTAGTCCATCATCGCAACTACAAAACAAGGGAAGAAGCCAAAGCGGATATTACAAAATATATAGAGTAAAGAAAGTCGAAATATAGATTTGATCATCAAACAGAACTGAATTGCTGTATCAGAATAGGTTTGATTTCTTCCATGTTTAGCTTTTGGCTGAGCATACCATTGGGTCTGGGGATCGAATCAAATTGAAATATTTTCTCGCTTGATTAAAGCTTGGTTATAAGATGACCAATTCGTTGGGCGATAGATTTTGGATGCAGGCTTCTTCATTTGGAAATTATATTGCTGATGAAGCCTTAAAGAATAGCTTGGTGCAACAAAGCTATTAAGAGATAAAGAAAAGTTTTACTGGTTTTGTTATTGATAAGTATAAATGAAAATATGTTGTTACATAAAAAAACAACACCAATTTAGCTCCAATTATTCATTAGTTATTGATTTTAATGTGAAAATATTACGTTGACATCGTAGAGGTCTCCAGTTCGAGTCTGGATATACCTACCAAGATAAATCAAAGACTTACAAGCATTTCAAAGACTTGTAGGTCTTTTTTTATGCCTTTCGTTTGCTTTATTTGCTGCATTTAATTCTGCTAATAAAGATATATTTGTGTCAAAAATGGGTCAGAACGCTTTGAATAAAACGTTGCGGTCATTTTTAACATAACTTTATAATAAGGGTGGCAGCAATGAAATTACCAAAACCTAGACAGCGTGGAAATAGTTGGTCCACATCAATTATGATAAATGGTAAAAGAGAGTATTGCACAAGGGATACTGAACAAGAGTGTATTCACTGGGCTAGACTATGTTCAAATGGCGATTCAGCGTTTAATTGGTTTTGGGAAAAAAGAAGAGCTTAAGGAAATTCTGGCAATTTTAAGAAAGCAGAAGCCTGATAGGATAAGGGTTCTGTGAAATTTGTCGTGTACAGAGACAATTTATAAATGCTGAACAAAATTAAAAAAAGCTGTTCCACTTTCATGAAACAGCTTTTTGATCTATGCGCTCATGGCATCTATGGAAAGTTCTGCAACAGTTGGTTTCGGTTTTTCTGTTGTTAAACCTAATTTAGCAAATAGGATTTGGTCTTTACCTTCTCCAGCATTAGGCGTAGTCAATAACTTATCACCAGAAAAAAGCGAGTTTGCACCTGCCATGAACGCAAGTGCTTGATCTGAATCACTGAGTGATTCGCGTCCTGCCGATAATCGAATATAACTATGAGGCATAATAATACGAGCAACAGCAATAGTACGAATCCATTCAGTCACATCTAACTTTTCAACTTCAGCGAGCGGTGTACCTTCGATCGGGACAAGCATATTGATTGGCACTGATTCAGGATGTACAGGCATCGTTGCAAGTTCTTGTAATAAACCAATTCGATCATTACGACTTTCACCTAAGCCAACGATACCACCACTACATACTTTCATACCCGCTTGACGTACATGATCTAATGTATCTAAACGATCATCAAAAGTACGTGTACTAATAATATGTGAATAGTATTCACGAGAGGTATCAAGGTTATGGTTATAATAATCTAAACCAGCATCTTTTAAGCGTTCAGCTTGTGACTGATTGAGCATACCTAAAGTCATACAAGTTTCTAAACCGAGTGCTTTTACTTCTCGAACCATTTCTAACACATAAGGCATATCTCGTTCGTGTGGATTACGCCAAGCAGCGCCCATACAGAAACGTGAAGAACCAGAATCTTTTGCTGTTTGTGCTTCACGAATGACTTTATCTACTGCAATACGCTTTTCTGCTTCTAGTTTTGAGTCGTAATGTGCAGATTGAGAACAATACTTACAATCTTCTGGGCATTTACCTGTTTTGATTGAAAGCAGTGTACTGACTTGAATGGTATTTGGCTGAAAATGCTCACGATGAACACTTTGTGCTTTGAATACTAAGTCTAGAAAAGGTTGATCATATAAAGCTTGGATTTCATCACGAGTCCAGTCATTACGTAAAGTCATTGTTATATCCATGATGATTGATTACAAACATTGAGATTAATCATACAGAAATCGTGCCAAAGCCAAAGGGCAAAAAACATCATTTTTCTATTCAGGTACGCTTATTTGCTGCAATTGTTGTTGAATTGCCCACTCAATATGTACATTGACAATCTCATCGTGCCACATTTTTGCATCGTGTAATTGGCTTATAATTTCAGCCGAGTATGGCGCATTTCCTAAGCCGATTGCAATATTCCGTTTAAAGGATTGATAGCCTGTGCGGCGAATTGGACTACCTTCTGTTTTTGCAAGAAAAGTCGCTTCATCCCATTGCCAGATATCTAACAAGCTAATGTCATCTAAACTATGTCTTGGGTCAAAGTCTGGAATTGACGCAGTTTTAGCAAAGCCATTCCACGGGCAAATTAGCTGACAATCATCACAGCCAAAAATACGATTACCTATACCTGAGCGTAACTCTTCAGGAATGATTCCTTTATGTTCAATAGTTAAGTAAGCAATACATTTCCTTGCATCTAACATATAAGGCTCAACAATGGCTTGTGTTGGGCAAATGTCGATGCAAGCAGTACATGAGCCACAATGGGCTGTTGCAGGTTGATCAAAAGGGAGGTCAAGCGAAGTAAATAGCTCACCCAAAACGAAGAATGAACCTGATTTTTTATGAATGAGTAAGGTATGTTTTCCTGTCCATCCCATACCTGCACTTTCAGCAAGTGATTTTTCAAAAATAGGTGCTGAGTCCGCAAACGGGCGTGATTCGAAATCGCCCACTTTTTCTTTAATACGACTGGCTAAGGTTTTAAGTCGACCACGCATGACTTTATGATAGTCACGTCCACGCGCGTAGCGTGCAATAATGGCTGAATTTGGTTCAAATGGTACATAACGGGGCTTAGGTGATGCCACAAGATAGTTCATGCGCACACAAATAATGCTTTTAGTTCCAGGTACAAGCAATGTTGGATCAGCACGTTTTTCTAGATTTTCCTCTAAATAGTGCATATCTGCATGATAACCACGTTTTAAATATTCTTTAAAACGTGGCATTTGATCTTGAGCATCAGGTTTGGCAATGACACAATCAGAAAAGCCCAAGTCTAAAGCTTGAGTTTTTATCCATGTTTTAAGTTCTTGAGGATCAAGCTGCTGAAGCTCAATTTTATCAAGTGATTTTCCAGAGGATGTGGTTGAAGCCATAAACCAATAATTAGGGGATAACATGCAACGTTCAGTTTACCATAGCCAAAGCATTCAAGCATGGGAGCAGCGTTGGTTTGCGCAGCAAAATTCATCTTTAGGACTGATGCAACAAGCAGCTTGGACAATCTCACAACAGTTAATTGAACCATTTAATAAAAATAAAATTCAAAAGATCGCAATTTGGTGCGGACAAGGCAATAACGCAGGTGACGGTTACTATATCGCTGCTTTTCTAAAGCAACATGGATTTCACATCACGGTTTATGCAGCTGAACTCGGTCAATCTTTAGATTTAAAACAAGCCGTACAATATGCACTGTTAAATCGAGTTGATATTCAAAGTATCGATTATTTATTGTCGGAAAATGCGAATCACCAAGAAATACCAACTTTTGATTGTCATATTGATGCTCTGTTTGGCATTGGTCTCAATCGAATGCTAGATCAAAAATGGCAATCGATCATCCATTTATTTAACTCACAGATTGGTTTAAAGATTGCTATTGATATTCCGAGCGGACTACATGCCAATACAGGTCGGGCTTTACCCTGTGCAATTCAGGCAGATCAAACCTTTACAATCTTAGGTTATAAGGCAGGGTTGTTTACTGGTCAAGGCAAGGAATATGTGGGAAAGCTGCATTTAGTTAGCTTGATCCCAATTGATACAGAATTAAAACCACTTGCATATCTATCATCTGAAAAAATTGTATTACCGAAACGGCAAGCTTTTGGACATAAAGGAAGTTATGGGCATGTGCTTGTCGTTGGTGGTCATACGGATATGGGCGGAGCGGTGATTATGTCTGCTGAAGCAGCGTTTCATGCTGGAGCAGGGAAAGTCAGTGTGGTCTGTCATGCCAAACATCATCAAGCTATTCTGGCGCGTTCACCGAATATTATGGTGCGAGATATTAATGCCTTAGATGAAAAAACGATCCAACACCTATTAACTCAAATTGATGCCGTATGTTTCGGGATGGGCTTAGGGCGAGATGAATGGGCAGAGCATGTTTATCTAGAGTGGTTCAATTTACTTAATCAAAATTCACATTTAGAAGTGGTATTAGATGCAGATGGGTTGTGGTTTTTGGCAAAACATCCGCAACAATTAAATCCTCATGTTTACGCAACTCCACATTCTGGTGAAGCAGCGACATTATTGGGTTGCAAGCCTGCTGATGTTGAACAAGATCGTATTGTTGCGATTCATAATTTACAACAAAAATATGCAGGGCAATGGGTGCTTAAAGGTGCAGGTAGCCTGATTTTAGAAGATGAATTATTTATCTGTACACAGGGTAATGCAGGGATGGGAACAGGGGGCATGGGTGATGTGCTGGCAGGGATGATTGCCACTTTAAAAGCACAATTTCATGAGCAAGTTGCATTGCATGAAATTGTGAGTTTGCATGCACAAGCAGGGGATTTACTGGCTGAAAATGGTATGAGGGGTTTGCAAGCACACGAAATGGGGAAAATGATTTATAAGGTGGTGAATAAAGAATAGAAAGATTAAGGTCTATTGACATTTCATAAAGATATCCAAATAAATATATAAGCTAGAGGGTGTAAATAATTCTGTGTAAATGCAATTTTAAAAATACTTGGTTACATGCTCTTCAAACATGATACTAAAGCGATTCATGGCAGTTTTCCAATTCTGCATGGGCATCGTCCATTTTTTGCTTGCTGCCATAATTGCTAAATATACTACCTTTTTCACGGAATCATCGGTTGGGAAGATTTTTCTTTTCCTAGTTGCATGGCGGATAACGCTGTTCAATGATTCAATCGCATTGGTCGTGTAAATCGCTTTGCCAATATCCATAGGATAAGCGAAGAGTGACTATCTTAGCAATTTGGATCAGTCAAAAAGGGTCAATAAGCTGATATTTTTTCAGCTTAAGATGAAGTATTTTCATTTTACAAGGCTGAAAGCTATAGAATAGGTGAACATGAATTAAATTCACTTTTCTATGAAATTAACTCGTTTTTGTTCATGTGATGCTTTCGGTATAAATCACATCATTCAAGTTTTATCGTAGAATTTAGAGTGGTGGATCACAATGAGCAATGAGTTTGCATTTTCGATTAAGCGTATTCGTTTCGATGAAAATTACCGTCCCTCAGACAATACACGTATCACAACCAACTTTGCGAATTTAGCCAGAGGTGAACGTCGTGAGGAGAACTTGCGCAACACGCTAAAAATGATTGACAATCGTTTCAATGCCTTGGCACATTGGGATAATCCTAAAGCAGACCGTTATTCAGTTGAGCTTGACATCATCTCGGTTGATATTGATGTGGAAGGTAATGGTGAGACTTTCCCAACCATTGAAATATTGAAAACCAATATTGTTGATCATAAAACCAATAAACGTATTGAAGGCATTGTTGGCAACAATTTTTCCTCTTATGTGCGCGATTATGACTTTAGTGTCTTATTGCCAGAACATAACAAGCATCAAGCCAAATTTAGCCTGCCAGAAAACTATGGCGAGCTTCATGGTAAAATCTTTAAGTCTTTTTTAAATTCAAAATCTTATAAAGATAATTTCAGTAAACCACCTGTGATTTGTCTGAGTGTGTCAACCACCAAGACTTATCATCGCACTGCCAATCAGCATCCTATCCTGGGGGTGGAATATCAGCAGGATGATTATTCCTTAACTGATGAATATTTCGCAAAAATGGGCTTGCAGGTTCGCTATTTCATGCCACCAAACAGTGTTGCACCTTTGGCATTTTATCATCATGGTGATTTGCTGAGTGACTACACCGATCTTGAACTGATCGGCACGATTAGCACCATGGAAACCTTTCAGAAGATTTATCGCCCTGAAATTTACAATGCCAATTCGGTAGCAGCACAAAGCTATCAACCAAGCTTGAACTATCAGGATTTTTCACTGACGCAAATTGTCTATGACCGTGAAGAACGTAGCCGATTGGCGATTGAACAAGGCAAATGGACTGAAGAGCATTTTATCAAGCCATACCAAAATATCCTTGAGCAATGGGCTGCGAGCTACACCGATAAAACCGAAACCGCTTAAATTCACCAATTTATAGAAAAGATGATTGATCATGACGAAAATATTATTACCGACTTCAACTGCGGGTAGTTTGCCGAAACCATCTTGGATTGCAGAACCTGAGAAACTTTGGTCGCCTTGGAAATTAGAGGGCGATGACCTGATTCAAGGCAAACGTGATGCGTTGCTGGTATCCTTGCAGGAACAACTCCATGCAGGCATTGATATTGTCAGTGATGGTGAGCAGACCCGCCAGCACTTTGTCACCACCTTTATTGAACATCTGCATGGCGTTGATTTTGAAAAACGAGAAACGGTCAGAATCCGCAATCGTTATGATGCCAGTGTCCCGACTGTATTTGATGCTGTTTCTCGTCAAAAGCCAGTTTTTGTGGAAGATGCCAAGTTTTTACGTCAGCACACCACACAACCAATTAAATGGGCATTGCCAGGTCCAATGACCATGATTGATACGCTGTATGATGCCCATTATAAAAGCCGTGAAAAACTGGCGTGGGAATTTGCCAAAATCCTTAATGAAGAAGCTAAAGAGCTGGAAGCTGCGGGTGTGGATATTATCCAGTTTGATGAGCCTGCATTTAATGTGTTCTTTGATGAGGTGAATGACTGGGGTGTTGCGACCCTTGAGCGAGCAATTGAAGGCCTGAAATGTGAAACAGCGGTACATATTTGTTACGGCTATGGCATCAAGGCCAATACCGACTGGAAAAAGACGCTGGGTTCAGAATGGCGACAATATGAAGAAGCTTTTCCAAAGCTGAAACAGTCTAAAATTGATATTGTCTCACTGGAATGTCAGAACTCACGTGTGCCAATGGATTTAATTGAGCTGATCCGTGGCAAAAAGGTCATGGTCGGGGCCATTGATGTGGCAACCAACAGCATTGAAACACCTGAAGAAGTTGCAGATACCTTGCGTAAAGCACTTCAGTTTGTTGATGCAGATAAGCTTTATCCATCAACCAACTGTGGTATGACACCATTATCTCGTGAAGTTGCCAGAGGCAAATTGCATGCGTTAAGCGCAGGTGCGGAAATCGTTCGAAAAGAAATTTTGGGCAAATAATTTAGAATTGAGAACATGATGTAAAAGTGACCTGTTTAATGGCTGGTTAGGATTAAACAGGTCATTTTTATTGGGAATAAAATGATGATTGAAGCAATAGACTTTAGAAATGCAATGTCTTTATTGGCAAGTGCGGTCAATGTCGTGACTACGGCAGGCATGTCTGGTCGTTATGGTTTTACTGCATCTGCGGTGTGTGGTGTATCGGATAGTCCTGCGACTTTATTGGTCTGTATGAATAGAGCTGCGAGTTCGCATATTCATTTTATCGAAAATAAAATCCTAAGTGTCAATGTATTGGCTGAACATCAGCAACATCTTTCTACTGCATTTTCCTCTAAAATTAGTCCAGAAGAGCGCTTTAAACAAGCCATTTGGACAGAACTGGAAACAGGTTCACCGATTTTAACAGATGCTTTAGTTAGCTTTGACTGTGAGATTGAGCAAATTCAGGAAGTGGGCACACATAGTATTTTTATCTGCCGTATTGTTGCAATTCAACAAAGTCAGCAGGAGCAGGGACTGGTTTATTTTAACCGTGTCTATCATCATGTGGGGCAAGTGGAAATAGAGGTGGTCCCACTTGTTTGAACAACTAAAAGCTTATTTATAAGTGATATTTTGCTCTAGTTAAGCTACCTTATTTTGTTGTGGTAGTTGGTCATAGGAAAACTCATCTGGAGTCATTTTGTCCAGACTCGAATGAGGTCGTTTCAAATTATAAAATTCAAAATATGCGTTTAATTGCTTCTTCGCATCAAAAACATTGCTGTAGGCTTTGAGGATTTGGATGTCATTTGATTTCAATGCTTCAATAAATGCATCACTGGTAAATTGACTGCCTTGGTCTGTATTAAAGATTTCAGGTCGGCCATATTTTTTAATAGCTTCATTTAATGTTTATATACAAAATGCAACCTCCATACTCATCGATACCCTATGCGCAAGTACCTTGCGGCTATGCCAATCAATCACAGCACATAAGTAGACAAAGCCTTTTGCCATTGGGATATATGTTATATCCGTAGACCACACTTGATTACTCCGCTGAATACTCAATCCTTTGAGCAGATATGGATATTTACGCTGAGTTTGATTGGCCTGACTTGGATTTGGTTTACGATATAACGCATTAATGCCCATTTTCTTCATTAAAGTACGTGTATGACGTCGTCCTATAGGATGTCCTTGACGATTCAACAAATCACGCATCATACGGCTACCTGCAAAAGGGTATTGCATATGTAATTCATTCATACAACGCATCAGCTTCAGATCTGATGCACTTACAGGTTTTGGGCGATAGTAATAATGGAGTGAAAGAATATTTAAGTGAAATACTCGGTATATTTTTAGGTGCTGATAAGTGTTTCAAAAATAAAACGATCTGTCATGTTTTTTAGACTATTCCTAAAAAATGCATCGTTATACACTACATTTAATCTAAGATAACCCTCCAAAGAGCATAAAGTAGGAATAACAACATGAGTAACTTCTTAAATAGCATTAAATCGCGTCGTAGCATTTATGCAATTGGTAAAAATCTTACAGTTGACCAAGCAACGATTGAAGAAACAATTCGCGAAGCAGTAAAACAAAGCCCATCATCATTCAACTCACAAACTTCACGTGTTGTAACTTTATATGGTGAATCACACCATAAATTTTGGGAAATTGTTCGCGAAACTTTACGTAAAATGGTTCCAGCAGAAGCATTTGCAAATACTAGCGCGAAAATTGATAGTTTCTCAGCAGGTTTTGGTACAGCGTTATTTTATGAAGATCAAGATGTTGTAAAAGGCTTACAAGAGCAATTCGCATTGTATGCGGATAACTTCCCAGTTTGGTCTGAACATTCAAGTGCCATTGCACAGTTCGCAACATGGACAGCATTATCTGAAATTGGTGTTGGTGCATCATTACAGCACTATAATCCAATCGTGGATGCCGAAGTGGCTGAAACTTTTGATATTCCATCAAACTGGAAACTACGTGCCCAGTTAGTATTCGGTTCTATTGAAGCAGCTGCTGGCGAAAAAACCTATATGGATGACGCTGCACGTTTCAAAACTTTTAACTAAGTAAATATATGTATCACTAAAAAGAGCACTCAATGTGCTCTTTTTTTATTTAAGGTTTGTATTCGCCAAAAGAACTACGGTGCTTAGCATTAGAATTGATGTATATATCTTAAAAAAGCCAAATTGTTGGAATAGACAGTTTTGTTTTATGTCATAAAATGGTCATAATCGCAGAGCATAGTGCTTACGATTTCATAAATTGTTTATATCGAGAAGAGTCTAATGTCTTTAAGAGTTGGTGTTGCTGCTTTCGGGTTATTATTGAGTAGTTCAGTTTTTTCAGCAGTCACAATCACTGCACCTGAAGAAATCGTGATTCTTGCGGTAAATGGTCAAGAAGTAAATAATGGTTTAATTCCTTCAAAGAAAAATAACTATCAGGTTGATCCTGGGAACTTAACGGTAAATGTTCGTTACCGTGAATATTTTGAACACTTAAATGGTGAACACGATATTGTGAAATCTGGTGTGGTAACAATTCAAACAACAGATCTTAAAGATAATCAAACTTATAATTTGGCACTCGTAAATGCTCCAAAAGACTTTAGTCAAGCAAAAAAATTTGCTGAACAGCCTACGGTTGCTTTATATGATCAAAGTAAAAAACTTGTAGTACAGCAAACAGGTGCAAATAATGAAGCTCAACCGTGGTTTTCAGGTAATAGTTTATTAGCTCGTACCTTAGATTTAACCCAAAAAAATAAAAATAATGTTGTGAATCAACCTGCACCCGTCTATGCAGCTTCGACAACAAATGTAGCACCTGTTGCTGTAACAGCAACAACGGTAGTATCTGGCAATATAAAAACCACAGATCAGCAATTAGTAGAGTTGTGGCAAAAAGCATCGAAAGCTGAACGTCAAAAATTTATGGCGTGGTTAGCAGGGCAAACGAACTAATTGCTCAACTGTAAAAGAACCGATGTTATCATCGGTTTTTTATTGAGCGTATAAAATAGAAATGTCTTTAAACATTAGAACTGCAAAAATTGATGATGTAGCGCAATTGGTTGAATGAATCAATTTGGCTGATCGGGCTCAATCTGAGCGAAGTTGGACCACTGAAAAAGCATTTGTAGATGGAATACGGATTACCAATGAACAATTGAGTGGAGACTTGAGCTGATCAAATTTTAAACTGTTTATTGGCGAGAATGAACAAGGTTTGTTAGTTGCTTGTATTGGACTCAGTATTGATCATAACTCTGTTGAAATTGGAACTTTTGCGATTGATTCATCGATTCAAAACTTAGGATATGGCAAACAAATGCTCAATTATGTTGAAGTATATGTTGCACAGAGTTGTATGGAAGTTCGAGATTTAATTATGTATGTCTTAGATGTCCGCTCTGAGTTAATCGCATATTATCAGCGTCGTGGTTATCAGATTACAGGTCATACAGCGCCTTATCCTGTAAATGCAAATGTAGGTCAGCCGTTGGTGCCAATTCAGTTAATTGAAATGAAAAAGGCGATCATATAGTCTATTGATTATAAATTAAAAATTTTATTACTCAATATTTTAAATTACATTGTAATTACTTTGTGTATTATTAAATGATCATTCAAAACGACACAAAAAAAGAGGAAGCCATGCTTCCTCTTTATTTGATTTGTTAAAGATTAATTACCAATCCAAATATAATAGCCTAAGATCATCAGAGGCCATGCAATATAGGGACTAAATAACCATTTCCATAACCAAAATCTTGGTATAAACCCAACACCATGAATAAAACCGCCAGAAATACCGACCATGACGAGCATCAGCATACTGTGGTTGTAGTGACCATTGGCATCCAGCATCAATGCAGGATGTACCAATAAAATGGCAGCAAGGGGCAATGCCAACAAAAACGAAACGGTCATTGCAAGCACTTGTGCCTTACTATTCTTCGGTGTTGTCATTGCTTGAGCCATTACTTATTCCTCATCTAAATCTTGATGGTGTTCGATATAGAGCGCACTCAGTACACCTGCGAAGCACGCCATCAAAACGCCTAGAATCCATGCAAAATACCACATTTCACATCTCCTCATTAGTACAAACTATGTGAATTTTCTTCAATGTGTTTGTTAGTGATGACACCCCACATTTTGTAATAAGACCAAGAGGTATAGATCACAATGAGAGGAACAAAAATACAAGCAGCAACAGTCATTACACCAAGAGTTTTGTGACTAGAAACAGCATCCCACATCGTTAAACTTGATGTTGGATCGATACTTGATGGCAATAAGAATGGGAATAATGCAAAACCAGCAGTTAAGATCGCACCCACAATCATCAGACTCGTACCTGTAAAACTTGCAGCTGCCTTACGTTTTCCAGCACTAAGAATAACCAATAATGCACCTAGGATTGCAACAATTGGTGCAGCCATAGTAATTGGATAGGTTGAGTAGTTATTCAACCAACCATGGTTTGCATTTGTTACAACTTCTTTTGCAAGTGGGTTTAATGCAGCATTAGTATTCACAGCAGTAGCGTAACTATAGCCTGAGATATTTCCAAAGAATAACCAAGCGCCAGCCGCTAAGAAACATATAAGGAATACGATTGCCATAATTTGAGTTGCTTTAGCTGAACGGTTATGTAAATCACCATCAGTACGAAGCATTAACCATGCACCACCGTGAGCACATAACATCGACAAACTCACAATACCGCAAATCAGCGCAAACGGATTCAATAATGCAAAGAAGCTGCCTGTGTATTGAGAACGTAAGGTGTCGTCTAAGCTAAATGGTACGCCCAAAAATAAGTTACCAAATGCAACACCGAATACTAGTGCTGGTACAGCACCACCAATGCACAGACCCCAATCCCAAGAAGTACGCCATTGAGTATTTTCCAGCTTGGAACGATAGTCAAATCCGACAGGTCGCAGGAACAGGGCAAATAAAACCAATAGTAATGCCCAGTACATGCCTGAGAATGCGACGGCATAAACCATTGGCCATGCGGCGAACAGGGCACCGCCCGCAGTAATAAACCAGACTTGGTTACCATCCCAGTGTGGTGCAATGGTGTTGATGGCGGCACGGCGTTCAGAGTCGGTTTTGCCTACAAATGGCATCAGTGCCATTGAGCCCATGTCGAAACCATCTGTGAGGGCAAAGCCAATCAGTAATACACCAACCAATACCCACCAAATAATTTTTAGGAGTTCATATTCGATCATGATTGAGCCTCCCCAGTTTTTGCTGCTAGTTTCTCAAAATGATATTTACCAGTATGCAAAGAACTTGGACCTAAACGAGCAAATTTGATCATTAAGTACATTTCAATAATGAGCAGTACCGTATAGAACGCAGCAAGTGCAATAATTGATCCCCATACATCACCTGTGCTTAAAGAAGATGCAGATAGATGTGTTGGTAAAACTTCACCAATAGACCATGGTTGACGACCACCTTCAGCTACATACCAACCTGTTTGAATTGCAATCCATGGTAGTGGAAGAGCAAATAGAGCAAATTTAAGTAACCACGGTTTTGTTTCGGCATTACGTTTAGCGACTGACCACGCAGCCAGTAGGAAAAGTAATAACATTAATGCACCAGAAGCCACCATCGCACGGAACGAGAAGAACAATGCAGCGACATTTGGAATGGTATCTTTAGTTGCTGCTTTGATATGTTCTTCAGTTGCGTCAACAACATTCGGTGTATATTTCTTTAATAGCAGACCATAGCCTAAGTCTTTTTGATTTTTTTCAAATGATGCAAGTAACTCTGGGGACTGATCGCCCGCACGGAGTTTTGTTAATTCGCTATACGCCACCATACCATTACGAATACGGATTTCATGCTCTTTCATCAAGTCATGTAAGCCAGTAACTTCTTTGTCTGTCGAGCGAGTTGCAATCATCCCCATAACATATGGAATTTTAATTGCATAATCGGTACGCATTTCTTTCTGGTTAGGAATACCAAATAAAGTAAATGCGGCAGGTGCGGGTTCAGTGTGCCATTCAGCTTCAATTGCAGCGAGTTTAGTTCTTTGCACATCACCCAATTCATAACCTGATTCATCACCAAGTAAAATGACGCAGAAAGTTGAAGCTAAACCAAAAATTGCAGCAATCGCGAAAGAGCGACGAGCAAAGGGCATATCACGTTTCTTTAGCATATAATAGCTTGAGATGGCGAGTACAAAAACTGCACCTGTGACATAACCGGCAGAAACGGTATGTACGAATTTTACTTGAGCGACTGGGTTGAAAATCAACGCTCCGAAGTCTACAAGTTCCATACGCATGGTTTCATAGTTAAATGCGGCACCGACAGGGTTTTGCATCCAACCATTTGCGATGAGAATCCACAAGGCAGACATATTGGAGCCAATCGCAACTAGCCAAGTTACAGCTAAGTGTTGAACTTTAGAAAGACGATCCCAGCCAAAGAAGAATAGACCAATAAAAGTCGATTCTAGGAAGAAAGCCATTAAGCCTTCAATTGCAAGCGGTGCACCAAAGATGTCGCCTACATAGTGAGAATAATAAGCCCAATTGGTACCAAACTGGAATTCCATCGTTAGACCAGTAGTTACACCTAAGGCAAAGTTAATCCCGAAGAGTTTCCCCCAAAATTTGGTCATGTCTTTGTAAATTTCTTTACCAGAAATCACATAAGTGGTTTCCATAATGGCAAGAATAAACGCCAGACCTAGAGTGAGAGGGACGAAAAGAAAGTGATACATTGCGGTCATTGCGAATTGGAACCGCGAAAGATCGACCACGCTTTCAGAAATCATCAACGTGTCTCCTGAGTTTTGGACATATCGCCAGCAATACGCTCGGCGACTTCATTGTTAAAATCTTTTGGAATCGTTGGGGCATCAAACCAGATATGTTTAACCACCATGAGAAGCACAACTTTAATAATAAGAATGATTGTGATCTCTCTGATTAATCTTCGATTTGGATCTTGAGAACTCATGTTCATAGAACTTCGCCTCATATTTAAAAACATGTAAAACATTATTAAATAAAATTCATTAAAAATAAACCTTTAAGGGCTTTAAAATGAATTAATTTAATATTTTTATAAAAATCAATTAATTATATAAAATTTGATCAAATTTTGAAAAATATTATTATTACCCAACTAAAATAATATGAATTAATTTAAAAAACTGATTAAAACAGTTGTATTTATATTTTTAAATCTGATTAAAAAGGTTTGGTTTATAATTAATTTAAGAAAAATTAAACCAACTAAAATAGTATGGGTATAAAAAATATAATATTTACAATCATTTAAGTAATTGATTACACAATTAAGTAATTCTTATAATGGATTCTGCACAAAACCTAGTGTATTGGTAGAGTTTGGTTTAAAAAATGTGTGAAATATCATCCTTCATTTTGGTTTGAAAGTTAGATCAATAGATTGATGAAAATGGAAGAGGGAATTGCAATATTTATAAATTTTCTTTTTGTAACATATTGTAATTTTTGGTGGGGTGCTCAAAATTTTAACGATATAGGTCTTACTCTGCGGTGAATAGCTTATTTGATATGGAGATTTTTTTAGCAATATAGTACGAATTAGATTTCTGACTGATTAACAACACTTGGGATTGTAATTCCAGTTCACCATATTCAGGCTCAACCTGAACATAGTACAGTTGACCAAATTCATTGCGAACACGTGCTTGCGCAGAGAAGCCTGGACGTGCATTTCCCGTTGAGATTGTTGCTAAGCGACCCACTAGATTGATATGTGAATGTGTGACTTTAGGTTTAATCACTTGGTCAAGACAATGAATCATAAACACAGTAAAAAAGATGTCGATAATCAAAGCAGGAACAAATAAGTAGTAAGGTGAGATGAAATAATGCTGTAAGGCAAAAAAAGAAAGCTCTAAGAAATAACCTGCAAAACTGAAATTGATCAGTAAAAAAACAAAGATGAGATACTTGGAGAATTTAACATCGAGTAGCGGTGAATTAAGTAACCATTCAGGTGTCAGCTTTTTGACCAGATGACTTGGCCGCAACCCAATAAAGATGCCAATTGTTTCCGCAATGCTGAGCAAAATCAAAGCCACTACGCTCATGTGAAATGGCATAAGGTAGTAATTTAAAAAAAACTCAGTCATCGCAGAATTCATGATTTAGGCACTAATCAATATAAATACCACCATCAGAGTGTACTTCCAAATTTACTTTTTCAAGGAATTCACCTAGACATGGACCCGAAATACATTCACCTGTTTCTACAGAGAACAAGGCACCATGTGTAGAACATTGAATATATTCACCGTCCTGATCCAGAAATTGATTCTCCAGATATTCAAGCTCAGTTTGCAAATGCGGACAAAGATTATTATAGGCATAAAATTGTCCGTCACGCTGGGTGATGAAGATAGTCTTTCCTTTCATGGTGTCATATGCACGTGCTTCACGTTCAGGGACTTCCTCAGTCATGCAAATCTTTTCCATGTTAAGCACATTCCTGTTGTGTGGATTTGAATTGTTCGAATAGCTTGGCGTAGTTTTCGACAGCCAAACGTGGGCCGAATTGAGCAACAACCTCACTGGAAATTAAAATGGCAAGCTGGGCAGCCGCTTCCAGACTAAGGCCTGCATTAATGGCATATAAAAATGCACCCGCAAAGGCATCACCCGCACCATTGGTATCCACAGCATCAACATGCCGTCCAGCCACATGGAACTGTTGGGCTGGATCAATAATCACCGCACCATTTGCGCCTTGCGTGATGACGATATGCTGATTGTTTGATTTTAATGCTGCAATGGCATCATCAAGATTTTCTGTATTGGTAAACATCAACGCTTCCTGTTCATTACAGAACAGTAAGTCAACGCCATCATCCAGTAATTCTTCCAAACCTTGACGGGCATATTGCACCATTGCTGGATCAGAAAGGGATAGGGCGATTTTCACCCCATGCGCTTTTGCAAGCTCACGGGCCTGTTTGACCGCGATACGCGCCGTATCACTGGTTGATAAGTAACCCTCGATATAGAGCCATTTTGCAGTTTTTAACGGTTCAAAATCGATTTGTTCAGCAGTTAATTCAGCGGTAATGCCTAGATAGGTATGCATGGTACGTTCTGAATCAGGACTGATCAGTACCATACAAGTTCCTGTTACGCCTTCACTGATTGATTGGGTTGTGGTCTGGATACCAGCATCATTTAAACCATTCAGATAAATTGAACCCAGTTCGTCGTTACCTACACGGCATCCGTAAAAAGCTGTACTACCTAAAGCACTGAATGCAACAGTTGTGTTTGCAGCCGACCCACCACTTGCTTGACCCTTGTAGCTTTGAGTATCTTGTAATTGTTGATATAAAGCAGCTTGAGTTTCACCATCGGTCAACTGCATTGTGCCTTTTTGCAAAGCCTGCTGTGTTAAAAACTCATAAGAAACTTTAAATTCTTGGTCAATGAGTGCATTTCCAATTGCAAAAAGATCAACAGTTGCCATGTTTGTCATCACAGTAAAAATCAAAAGCTAAAGTTTACACCAATGCATTGACCATCACACCTTGCTTGCTGAATTTTTCTACAAAAACATACCAATTTACATGGATATCCGTGCATATTCTTCGGTAGACTCTCTATAATCAAGAATGTTAATTAAATAGATAAATTGGAGATCACATGACTGTCGATGTTTCTGAAAGCATTACTCAAACCATTCACCCTGCGTTTCAGCTATTACGTCAACACCATGTAGAAGCACTTGATATTCACGTTTCAGAATATAAACATAAAGTAACTGGTGCTGTTCACTACCATTTGGCCACAAATCACGATGAAAATGTATTTTTGGTGGCATTTAGAACGCAGCCGATGGACTCAAAGGGAACCGCCCATATTTTAGAGCATACTGCCTTATGTGGTTCTGAGAAGTTTCCAGTCCGTGATCCATTCTTTTTAATGATTCGCCGTTCATTGAATACCTTTATGAATGCCTTTACCGCGGCAGACTGGACGGCCTATCCATTCGCAACACAAAATAAGAAAGATTTTCAAAACCTGTTGTCGGTTTATCTGGATGCTGCCTTTGCCGCAAACCTGAATCCTCTGGATTTTGCCCAGGAGGGAATCCGTATTGAGTTAGAGAATGATCAGGCGGTTTATAAAGGTGTTGTATTTAATGAAATGAAAGGGGCTATGAGTTCGCCAACCGATCAGCTTTATCATCAACTGGCCTATCATTTATTCCCTGAAACCACCTATCACTACAACTCTGGCGGTGATCCAAAAGAAATTCCAGATTTAAGCTATGAGCAATTGGTTGAGTTCTATAAAACCCATTACCATCCAAGTAATGCGGTGTTTATGACTTTCGGCAATCAAAATGCTTATGATTTACAGGAACAGTTTGAAACATTGGCTTTACATAAGTTTTCCAAAGGAACGACTTTATATTCCACACCTGAGAAGCGTTTAACCGCGCCCATTGAGGTGACTGAATCCTATGCGGTGGATAGTGAAGACCTGAAAGACAAGACCTTTCATGTGATGTCATGGTTATTGCCTGAAACCAGCGATATTAAGCTGCGCTTAGGCATGCGTCTGGTTGAGGGGATTTTGCTGGAAAATTCAGCTTCGCCGTTGCGTCATTATTTGGAAACTTGTGGTTATGCACAGTCCACAGGGCCATTGATGGGTGTGGATGACAGTAATTTTGAAATGACTTTCTATTGTGGCGTACAAGGTTCAAATGCAGAATATGCTGAAAACTTTAAGAGTGGCGTATTAAACATTCTACAGGACGTTGCATCCAAGCCTGTTGATACCGATTTGGTCGATGCAATTCTGCATCAGATTGAATTGCATCAACGTGAAATCAATGGCGATGGCACACCGTATGGCTTAAGCCTGATCCTAAATGGTTTGGGCAGTGCCATTCACCACAATGACCCGATTCATGTCTGGGATGTGGATTCTGCGATTGAACAGGTTAAGGAAGAATTGAAAGACCCAATGTGGTTGTCTAATTTAATTCAAATTCATTTGTTGGATAATCCGCATCGTGTACAAATGACTTTGGTTCCTGATGCAACTAAATCAGTGAAAGAGCAACAGGCTGAACAGGCTCGTTTGGCTGAGATTACCGCAAACCTAACTGAAGATCAGAAAATCGAGATTCAGGAAAAAACTGAGGCATTGAAAAAGCGTCAAGATACGCCTGATGATCTTGAGCTATTGCCAAAAGTGGGGCTGGAGGATGTGCCAGCAGACTTGCATATTGTGCAAGGTCAATTGCGTGAAATTATCTGTAATGGTCTGGATACACCATTAAATCTTTACCATGCAGGTACCAATGGTATTTATTATCAGCAGGTCTTGATTCAAATTCCTGACGACATTGTGCAATCACCGTATTTCAACTTACTTTCAATCTTGATGGGCGAAGTAGGGGCAGGTGAATATGACTATCTTGAATTGCAGCAACTCCAGACCGCAGTCAGTGGTGGACTGGGTATGGGGGCATCGCTACGCAGCAAGGTAGATAATAAGGATCGGATCAGTGCATGGCTGACCCTAACCACCAAGTCATTAACGCAGAAGCTTGATGCCATTCAGTTATTAAAACTGGCATTTGAACAGCTTCGCTTTGATGAGAAAGACCGTATCATCGAATTATTGCAGCAACGGAAAACCCGTTGGCAATCACGTTTGTCTGGTTCAGGGCATAGCTATGCGATGCAGACTGCCTCACGTCAAATGAGTGCACTTGCTCGCCGTGACTACCATAATACAGGTTTGGGTGCGCTGAACTGGCTGAGTGATTTAGTCACTAAGATTGATCAGGATGAAGATGCCTATCATGCATTAATTGCTGAATTACAGGCAATTCATCGTAAACTATTGCAGGCTCCTAAACAGTTCCTATTGGTGTGTGAAGAGCATCACTCTGACCGTTTAGTGGAAGAGGTGCAAAACGTCTGGGATAAGTTGCAAGTCAATAAAGAACCTGTCACTTTAACTCAAGTTGAACAAGTCAATACAGCAAATGATGAAGCATGGCTGATCCAGACTAATGTGCAGTTCTGTGCTTCCGCCTATCAGGCAGTTGATGTTGCCCATGCTGATGCTGCACCATTAATGGTGTTGGCTGCCTACCTGCGTAATGGCTTTTTGCATAGTGCCATCCGTGAAAAAGGTGGAGCCTATGGTGGTGGAGCCAGTTATGATGGCAATGCCTGCTCATTCCGCTTCTATAGCTACCGTGATCCACGATTGGCGGAAACATTTAATGATTTTGAAGCCAGTGTGCAATGGTTGCTGAATACAGAACAGCAGCCGCATCAACTTGAAGAGGCGATTTTAGGTCTGGTTGCCAGTATGGATAAGCCTGGTTCACCTGCTGGTGAGGCAATTACAGCGTGTTATGCGTTGCTGCATGCCCGTACACCGAAATTCCGTAAAATGCTACGTGAACGCCTGTTAAATGTGACTCTGGATGATTTAAACCGTGTGGCAAAACAGTATTTGTTGCAACAAAAACCTGTGAAAGCAGTGGTTGCACCATTTGCAAAACGTGAAGAACTACAGCAACTCGGATTTAGTATCCAACAGGTCAATTAAAATAAGAATCGGAGAAAAGTATGGCGTTCAAATCTTTTGATCGGGGTCATTTGGAGCTTAGTGTGGTGGCTATACTAGGTTCTATAACCACCTCATTTACCCATGCACAGGAAACGGCGCCAGCCAGTCCTGCAACAGTTGACGCCTGTGTGGCATTGGCTTCAAATGCTGAACGTCTGGCTTGTTATGATGCGCTTTTTAAAGCACCGACCATTATTGAGCCACAGGTTCAGGTGGCTGAACCTGTGATTGCTGCCACATCTGTACCTGTTGCTGAAACCAATGAAAAAAACAAGCCTGAATCTTTAAAGGATAAGGTGGTTCAAAAACTCAGTGACCTACATTTGCTGGGTGCTGCGCCTAAGTTTGATCCGAATGTTTCCTTGCTGGATCGCCGTTGGGAGCTGTCAGAAGAAAGTAAGTTGGGCGTATGGAATATTCGTGCCTATCAACCTGTTTATTTACTGCCAGTGTTCTGGACCAGTGATAAGAATGAATTTCCAAGCAGCCCAAACCCACAAAATACCGTCAATAAGAAACAGGAATTAACCTCTAGTGAGGCAAAGTTCCAGATTTCCTTTAAGACCAAGGCGTGGGAAAACATCCTGGGTAATAATGGCGATTTATGGATAGGTTATACTCAGTCTTCGCGTTGGCAGGTTTACAACTCTGAGGAATCACGTCCATTTCGTGAGACCAATTATGAGCCTGAAGCAAGTTTAATGTTTAGAACCAATTATGAAATTTTAGGTCTAAATGCACGTTTGCTAGGTGTCACCTTAAATCATCAATCCAATGGTCGTTCTGATCCATTATCACGTAGTTGGAACCGTGTAATTTTTAATTTAGGGTTTGAAAAAGACAATTTTGCTTTGATGCTTCGCCCTTGGTACCGTGTCGAAGAAAATGCCAAAGATGATAATAATCCTGATATTAAGGATTATATTGGTCGTGGTGATTTAACAGCATTTTATCGCAAGGGAGAAAATGACTTTTCTGTTATGCTGCGTCATTCCCTTAAAGGTGGTGATAAATCACATGGCGCGGTGCAGTTTGACTGGGCATTTCCAATCAAGGGCAAACTGCGTGGTCATTTACAACTCTTTGATGGATATGGTGAAAGCCTGATTGACTATAACCACCATGCAACCTATGCAGGTTTGGGTGTGTCGTTAATGAACTGGTATTAAATGGGTTTAAATATTCCAGAGCCATTATTGCAGCTTGAGGCAAATTGTGGGGTGTTTGCGGTCTGGCTGATCATAAAGCAATATCAAACCCATATTGATATTGCTGACCTGATTCAATTATGTCGCCATGATCAGGAAGAGGGAACATTTACCATTGCCTTGGCTGTGGCCCTGAAAAAATTGGGATTTGAAGTGTCGCTGTATACTGATCCTGACCCAAATATTGATGAGAAAGAACAGCAAAGCTATGTTGCTGCACAACTTCTACAGATTCCCATTCGGGCTGCCTTGACTTATACAGAGATTCAACAGGCATTTGAAGCGGGTAAATTTGTGATTGTATTTTATGATACCTTGCAGGGTGTTGGGAATCAGTCCTTGATCTATTCAATTGATGAAAAGGAAATCAGTTTTTGTGATCATTTTGACGTCATGTCAAAAACTGTATTTGAGCAGCAACGCCAAGCCGAGGGGATTTGTCGACAAGCCCTTGTGGTTGAGCAGGGAAATATATCAATTTTCTAGCTAGCCTCAATTTTGGACAATTTACCCAATCTGAATGTTGGCAATGGCATGTTTTAAACGGCTTTTCTTTGGCGTTGCAATTAAGTAGGCGAGGGTCAGTGGACCCAAACGGCCTGTATACATCAGTAAACTTAAGACAAATAAACTGCCATCATGCAGTTCACCTGTTGCGCCACGCGATAGGCCCACAGTACATGCAGCCGAAACCACCTCAAACATCAGGTCAAGTGCATCCATTTTAGGTTCTAGCAGCAACAGGATGAAACAACCTGTAAATACTAGCATCCCTGTAATTGCGGTAACTGCAAGTGCTTTATAGGTAGTTTCCTGTGATACAGAATGGTTGAAAATGCGAATTTCCTCATTGCGTCTTAAAAATGAAATCACACATAACACCAGAATAACGAAAGTGCCCACTTTAATGCCGCCTGCTGTACTCAGGGAGCCACCACCAATAAACATCAGCAACATGGTGAGTAAGGCGGTGCTATGCTCCATCGCACCTGTATCAATGGTATTGAAACCAGAAGAGCGGGGAACTGTGGCCTGAAACCAGGCATTCATGGCTTGTTCACCCAGACTCATAGAACCTAAAGTCAGTGGGTTATTGGATTCTAATAGCCAAATTAAAACAAAAGCCACTAGATTCAGGATGGCGATTGTACTGAGAATCAGTTTGCTGTTCGGTGTAAGTTTGCTCCAGCGTTTATTTTGCTTGATGTCAATTAAAACCAGAAAGCCAATTCCACCCAAGGTATATAGTAAACTGATGGTGAGGCAAATGAGATAATGGCTCTGGAAGCTCATTAAGTTATTGTCAAATAATGAGAAACCCGCGTTGTTAAAAGCGGAAACACTGTAAAAAACTGCATAATATAGTCCACGTGCAAAGCCGTAGATGGGCGTAAATGAGGCAGTTAATATAACCACGCCAATTAGTTCAAAAAATAGAGTATAAATCACCACACCTTTGGCGACAAAAGTCACTTTGGAGAGACTAGTCTGTCCTAAACTGTCCTGTGCCATCATTTGCTGTTTTAGACCAAGTTTTGGGGCAAGGCTTAATGCCGCCAAAATTGCAAAGGTCATAAAACCTAAACCACCAGACTGGATTAGTAACAAGATAATAAACTGCCCAAAATGGTTGAATGATTCACTTAGATTCACCACCGATAAACCTGTAATCGTTACCGCAGAAGTGGCAGTAAACAAGGCATCCATCCAGCTGACATTGCCATTATTGGCAAAAGGCAGTTTCAATAATATTGTCCCAAGCACAATAAAACTAAGAAAACCGATTGCCAACAATGAGGGTGGACTCAGGTTGAATATCTTCTGGGAGTTTATTTTTATTGCCATTTTATAAGAAACATCCTGAGAGTTTTTTAAGATGATGCAGTGAACCCTCTAAAATCAGGATGTCACCTGCCTGTAAAGTAAAATTGCTATCGGTTTCATAAATCAGCTGTTGATTCCGTTTCAATAATAATAATTTAATATGTGGTTCCTGTTGCAGAATACCTGATAGGTTTACATTTTTGAGTTTATCCTGTACATGAAGCTTAATAATATAATGTTCGTCGCCTAAATCCATATAACGGCTGACCATCGGATAATTTAATGCCTGTGCAACCCGAACCCCCATATCTTCTTCAGGATGAATAATTTTACTGACGTGTAAATGTGACAGAATGGTGTGGTGTGCTTTGGTTTTGGCTTTAACCAAGATTTTTTCTACACCTAAATTTTTTAAATTTAAGACGCATAAAATACTGGCTTCAATATCTTCACCAATCGCGACCACCACGGCATCGCAATTTTGAATATTCAGTTCATCCAAGACGTGTTCATCAGTTGCATCTGCAATAACGGCATGGGTGATCTGATCCGATATGTTTTCAACATTGCGCTTAATGGTATCAATACCGATGACATCATGTTTTAGTCGAGTGAGTTCTAGCGCAACAGTTGCACCGAAACTTCCTAAACCAATCACTGCAAACTGTGCCATATCTGTCCTTAACTAAATGATAAAAATATCTTTTTATTTATTCTAAGATGGAACAGTTGGTCTGTTTGTAATGATTTTGTTGGCGTCAAAAAAAGTGAATATGAAAAGATCGTACTGTAATAAAAGTAAAGCCAACGCATGGTCGGCTTTAGCTGATGATTCGTTTTATTTAAGAAAGCGCCGATAACCGATATTGTTGCTGATTTCTGCATATGGATAGGTAATCTGTTCCAGTGTTTCAATCAAGCCATCAGGATTCTGTTTGGCATCAGTCGCCTGTAGCCCCACCAGTACACGTCCTTCAGCGGCACCGTGGTTACGATAATGAAACAGGGTGATGTTATGTGTTGGGCCTAAACGTTCAAGGAAAGTCAGCAAGGCACCTGGGCGTTCTGGAAACTCAACACGGAATAAACGTTCATTTTCAAGATTGGCATGACCACCAATCAAGTAACGAATATGTAGCTTTGCAACTTCATCATCCGATAAGTCATCAACATCATATTGTTGCTTGAGTAATTCATGGATTTCGTGACGTTCAGTTTCACCACCTTTCAGGCTAATCCCGACAAAAACCTGTGCCTGATTGCTGTCACTGGTCCGATAGTTAAACTCGGTGATGTTACGGCCTTGCAGGGCACGGCAGAATTGCAGGAAAGCACCTTTTTGCTCAGGAATGGTAACCGCATAAATCGCTTCTTTACGCTCGCCCAATTCAGTTCGTTCTGCAATATAACGCAGACGATCAAAATTCATGTTGGCACCACAAACAATTGACACCATGTTCTTGTCTGTTAATTGATGTTCTGCCACATATTTCTTGATTCCAGCCAATGCCATTGCACCTGATGGCTCAACAATACAGCGGTTTTCATCATATGTGTCTTTAATCGCCGCACAAATTTCATCTGTATCAACCGTGACAATAACAGGTTCAACAATCGGACCTGAGCTGTCTGATTTCATTAAGCGAATCATTTTAAATGGTAATTCACCAATCTGGGCTACCGCCGTACCATCCGCAAACAAACCCACATGCGGTAAAATCACACGTTCATTGCTTTCAAGTGCGGCTTTTAGACAGGCGGATTCCTCATATTCAACCCCGATCACTTTGACATGAGGTGCAACCTCACCTAAATAGGCGGCGACACCTGCAATCAGCCCACCACCACCTACAGCAACAAAGACATATTCCACGTCACGCCATTGACGCAACAATTCGTTGGCAATCGTGCCTTGCCCAGCAATCACTAGTTCATCATCATAAGGAGGGATAAAGACTAGGCCCTCAGCTTCAGCACGTTGTTTGGCATATTTATTGGCAATATCAAAACTGTCACCGTGCAGGACAACCTGACCCCCCAGATTTTTTACTGCTTGTACCTTAATGTCTGGCGTGGTACTTGGCATAACAATAATGGCAGGGATGCCGAGTTTTTTTCCAGATAAAGCCACACCTTGCGCATGGTTACCCGCAGAGGCACAAATCACACCACGCTCTAATTGATCTTTGGGAAGTTGGCTGATACGGTTATAGGCACCGCGCAGTTTGAACGAAAATACAGGCTGTAAATCTTCACGTTTAAATCGAATGTTATTGTTAATTTTTTGACTAATTCGTGGAGCTGCTTCAAGCGGTGTTTCAATCGCAACATCATAAACCGTTGCTTGTAAAATTTGTCGTACCACACGAGACAGCATGTTCATCTTCCCTATAATAGTTTAAAATAGGTGAACATTGTAGCAAACCCCTGTGCATTTGCGCTGTTTTCTTGCAGCAAATGTCAAAATAGTTGAGTGAAGTCATGAGTCTATATGCAACCCAAGATGAAAAGAAACAGGCTGCGGCAAAAGCGGCATTGAAACATTTGCCCAAAGGCGGCATCTTGGGTGTAGGAACAGGAAGTACCGTCAATTTTTTAATTGATTTATTGCCTGAATTGCAGTTAGAAGCAGCTGTGGCGAGTTCCAATACAACGGCTGAGCGGCTGAAAAAAATTGGGATTGAAGTGGTTGACATGAACTCGGTGGGTGGTTTGGATGCCTATGTGGATGGTGCAGACGAAATTGACCGTCATATGCACATGATCAAGGGCGGTGGCGCAGCCTTGACCCGTGAAAAAATTGTGGCTTCAATTGCCAAGAAGTTTGTATGTATTGTGGATGACTCAAAATGGGTGGGGCAATTGGGGCGTGATTTTCCATTGCCTGTGGAAGTTATTCCAATGGCACGTTCTGCGGTTGCCCGCAAGATTGTTGCTTTGGGTGGTGACCCAGTTTACCGTGAGGGTGTTGTCACTGACAATGGTAATGTAATTCTGGATGTTTTTAATCTCAATATCTTAAATGCCATCGAACTGGAAAAAACACTCAACAATATCCCAGGTGTGGTGACTAATGGTATTTTTGCCTTAAATGCAGCAAGTATTGCGGTTGTTGCGACTGATCACGGTATTGAAGAACGTATAGCGCAATAATGGCTCTGCTTTCATTAAAAGCTCAATTACCTGAAATTAAAATGATTCGACATGCCAGCGCGCGAAGTTTGCGCCTGCGTGTTGAACCGACAGGTATTCGTTTAACAGTTCCTTTATTTTGTACCAAGAAACAGATTCAGCAGTTTTTAAATCAATCAGAGCAATGGCTGATTGAAACCTGGGATAAACAGCAAAAACAATTAAATTTAACAGCTGCTTTTCCAGAACAGATTAAATTATTTTATCATTTACAGCCATTTCAAATTATTCATCAGCAACAACGCAATATTTTTAAGTTCGACTGGGTACAACATATTTTGTTCATTCAAAATGAACAACCTGAAAAGGCTTTACAGGCTGCAACACTTGCCTATGCAAAACAATTTTTACCTGAATATTTAACCCACATCAGTCAGGAAATAGGTTTGCCCTATCAAAGATGTACAATTCGAAAGCCTAAAACACGATGGGGAAGTTGTAGTTCAAGACAGGATATTATGCTTCATGCGGCATTGGTGCTTATGCCTGAGCAGAATGTTCGCGCAGTATGTGTGCATGAGCTGGTTCATACACGGCATTTTGATCATAGTCCTGCGTTCTGGAATAGCGTAAGTCAACATGATCCAGAATATTTACATCATCGCAGGCAATTGAAAAGTATCCAGTTGCCTGCGTGGTGGTATGTCTAGCTAAAACTACATTGTGCTTGAGTTTCTTGTAACTGTTCATCAGGTGCTTTACGGCTATCGAAACCTGCCTGTGCACTTAATACCTGATTGGCCTTAATGTGAACCTGTACAAATGCATATTTTAACGAATCATTATTTGGCTCAGGAGAACTACTGTTCAGTAAATATTCAGATTTTGTTGGATCTGGAAGCTGTAATAAATTATCCGTACTATCCGCATCCAAAACTGAGCGATACAATTTTGAATCCTTAATCAGCTCCAGTGCGCCATTGGCACGAATATTTAACTGACATCCATTCGATTTATCTTCGTAATGACCAATTAAGTACTCGATGGAGGGTAGATTGGGGTTGACCAGATTGATGCCAGTTATGCCTTGCTTACATGGATATTTTGAGTCATTGCAACTTCCAGTTGTGTCTACAAAACCAACAGCACGCCGATAGTCACCAGCACCAGCAACACGGAAAGAGGAGGTGGATTCAAGTATGGGGTCTTCACCTACGTAGCTTTTTTGCTGTAATAGGGCATAACCTGTCGGATTCAAGTTTTGCTGTTGGTAATTAGTTGCTAGTTCAAATACTGCTGCTTTTAATGAGATGCCATATTGATCTCGAATAACTTTTTGATTGGCTGTGATATTTAATAATGTATTTTTAGCTGGATCAATATTTTCAGGAGCAGCAGGGATAATGGAGCTTAAATTTGCTTGATCAGAGGTGGATCAGGAAATTTGAACAACAGCTATAAGTGATATTTTGCTCCCCAAATGATGTTATAAACATCGATATAAGGAGTATTTTATGGCACGTAGACCAAGAAGAAATCATTCAAATGATTTTAAAGCTAAGGTAGCACTTGCTGCGATTAAAGCAGAAAAAACACTTGCTGAATTGAGTGCTGAGTTTGATGTTCATCAAAACCAAATTATTGACTGGAAAAATCAATTGATCTCAGCTTCCTCGCAAGCTTTCGATCAATCAAAAGCTCCAACAGAACCACCCATCGATCTAAAAAAACTACATGCAAAAATCGGTGAGCAGGCATTAGAAATTGATTTTTTAGAAGGTGTGTTGAAGAAACTGGGCCGCTTCAACCACAAAAGTTAATCGACGACTCACTTCAGATTTCAGTATCTAAACAAGCTAAGCTGCTGAAAGTCTCCCGTGGTTGTTATTATTATCGCCCAAAACCTGTGAGTGCATCAGATCTGAAGCTGATGCGATGTATTGATGAATTACATATGCAATATCCTTTTGCAGGCAGTCGTATGATGCGTGATTTGTTGAATCGTCAAGGACATCATATAGGACGACGTCATACACGTACTTTAATGAAGAAAATGGGTATTCAGGCGTTATATTGCAAACCAAATTTAAGCCAGGCTAATCAAGCTCACCGTAAATATCCATATCTGCTCAAAGGATTGGCTATTCAGCGCAGTAATCAAGTGTGGTCTACGGATATAACGTATATCCCTATGGCAAAAGGTTTTGTTTATTTATGTGCTGTGATTGATTGGCATAGCCGCAAGGTACTTGCGCATAGGGTATCGATTAGTATGGAGGTGGATTTTTGTATTTCGGCTTTAAATGAAGCGATTGAAAAATATGGTCGACCTGAAATATTTAATACAGACCAAGGCAGCCAGTTTACCAGTGATGCATTTATTGATGTATTGAAATCAAATGGCATTCAAATCAGTATGGATGGTAAAGGTCGATGGGTAGATAATGTGATGGTTGAACGATTATGGCGGAGCGTTAAATATGAAGAGGTGTATCTCAAAGCTTATAGCAGTGTCACAGATGCGAAAAAGCAATTGAGTGCATATTTTGAATTTTATAATTTGAAACGGCCTCATTCGAGTCTGGACAAAATGACCCCAGATGAGTTTTACTATGACCAGCTACCACAACAAAATAAGGTAGCTTAACTAGAGCAGAATATCACTTATAAATAAGCTTTTAGTTGTTCAAACATGTGGGACCACCTCTATCTCCACGAATTGTTTTCGCATCCAGATAGCCATCCCGTAAATCTATAGCCAGATTTTTGGTAAATTCTGTAAGGGTATTATTTGGAAATTGATTTGCCCATTGCTTTAAATAGCCAAAACTTAAATATGTAGTTGTATAGAGATTGGCTTGTTGAGCCAAATTCATATTTTGTGGAGTAAAAGCGCTTAATAAATAGGATGGTTCAAGATTGTGAATATCCATTCCACTAAAAGCATTTAATAAAGCAATGCTTACATCACCAGATGCCATTTTTAGATGTAGTGAACTAATGCGTGTTGGGTCTTCTGGCTCATTAGGTAGTTGTCCAGATCGGATTAATGCTCGTTGATAAATAGCTTCAGAACTTGGATTAATAAAAAATTTTTTGAGTTAGATTACTAGTATCAACGTCAACGAGTGCGTGTAAGGTCATAGAAAAATTCTGATACTGACCACTGATAAAATCATAGATTAGTGAATTCGGAAGAGTTGATATCTCAACTCTATATAAATGACTACGATTAAGCACTATTGGTAATGTAAGGCTCAAGTTTGTTGTTGTACTTAACGTCTGTTCAAGAACGATGGAGTTATCGGTATTGTCGAGAACCTTAACAACGACATTACGCATTTCTACAGGAACTTTAATGTCAAAATTCTTTGGTTTTGGAACTGTAATAACAGGGGTATTCTCAATACGTGCCTTACTTTCACCACTACCACAGCTAATGAGTACCGAACTTAATATAAGTGTGCCTAAGCCTAAACCAATATGACGATATGTTCTTTGTTTTACACTCAAAGAAGGCATTCCCGCTCTCCAAAATTTGCATCCATGAAATTTATTATTACCGCATGGTTTTTATTCTATGCGAATACTTCAATGATTCAATAGTATTTTTTGACCAGTGGTAAAATCGGCATCAGTAAAACGATTTAAAAATATCTTTTACACTGTTTTTTGCTGAATAGCGAATCTTTTACAGTGATTAAATCCCGTATGTGCTGATTCCATGAATTTCTGGATTTGTTATATATAAAGCCATAAACATAACAAACACTATATAAGTTATAGGGTTGTGGATTGTGAAAATCCCATCAAACTGCCATACTAGTGGTACATATATCATTTGAGGTAGAGCACGTGATTTCTGTTGGAATTGTTGGGGGAACTGGATATACAGGCGTTGAATTATTGCGTCTATTATTAAGACATCCACAAGCTCAAGTGCGTGTTCTAACTTCCCGAACTGAAGCAGGAAAGCGTGTCGCGGATATGTTCCCAAGTTTACGTGGACATACTGATCTTGAGTTCTCCGATCTTAGTCTGGATCTGCTCAAGCAATGTGATGTTGTGTTTTTTGCAACACCTCATGGAGTTGCAATGCAACATGCTGAAGAACTCATTGCTGCTGGTACAAAGGTCATCGATCTTGCTGCTGATTTCCGTTTACAGAATTTAGAACAGTTTGAGAAATGGTATGGCATGCAACATAGCTGCCCAACGGTATTGAAAGATTCAGTATATGGCCTGACTGAACTGAATCGTGAAAAAATTAAAAACGCCAAGGTGATTGGTAATCCAGGTTGTTATCCAACCACAGTACAATTGGGTTTGGCGCCTTTGTTAAAAGCGCAAAATCAACTCATAAATACAAAAAGCATTATTGTTGATGCAAAATCAGGCGTATCTGGTGCAGGTCGCAAAGCTAGCCTGGGCATGATCTATAGTGAAAATGCGGATAATTTCAAGGCTTATGGTGTTGCGGGTCATCGTCATCATCCTGAGATTGTTGAGGCCCTAGAGAATATCTCAGGTCAACAGGGCCAGTTTGACCAGCTTATTTTTGTACCCCATTTAGTGCCCATGATTCGTGGCATGCTCAGTACCATTTATGTAGACCTGACAGAGCAAGGCCAGCAAACTGATTTGCAGGAACTTTACCAAAGTTTTTACCAGCATGAACGCTTTGTGGATGTGATGCCAGCAAATAGTTCTCCAGAGACTCGTAGCGTCCGTGGTGCAAATGAGCTTAGAATTGCATTATACCGTCCTCAACCAAGTAAACTCATTATCTTGGTTGCACAAGATAATCTAGTGAAAGGTGCTGCTGGCCAGGCAGTGCAAAATATGAACCTCATGTTTGGTTTTGATGAGGCTGCTGGTTTGAATGGTATCGGTTTATTACCATAAAAAACGCTTTTTTACTTCACACACATTTAAATATGGATTTAAATGTGTGCTTTGATGTAGTCCATAACGATAGAGATGATGATGGAAAACGCTGAACCGACCACTTTACCAGAGAGTTCCGTTAACAAAAATAAATTCCTCAAAACGAATTTACCTTTAGTCATAGCTGCAACTTTACTTATTGGCAGCAGTTTTATGCTTGGTTACACTGTCGGTCATCGTCAGGGATTAACCGTTGTGGGTTATGATGCGGACGCAGAACAACTTGTTGATGTTGTACAGAAGCAAAAAGCCGCGCTCGATTCTGTAAGCAAAAGCCTGAATGCCGCTGTGCAAGAACGAGATATGGCTGTTGGCAATGCAGAGGAATTATTCAAGGGAATTAATCAGGCCAATGCAGATAAAGCGCAATTTGCAAGCATGAATACCATTTATCGTGACATTCTTAGGCAGCGTGGCGGTCTAAGCTTAACGGTTCAGGATTTTGCGATTAAATCACTTCCTGAAAATGCTTTTGAATATCAGCTGGATCTGGTTCAGGTGAGTCCAAATAAACGCCGTGCAATGGGTACAGTTGAATTACGTTTGATTAAGGACACTGAAATACTGGATATACCGTTAGAGGATAAAAACTTTAATTTTGAAGACTTTGAGCGCTTGACTGGTCGATGGACCATGCCAAAGGGCTTTACACCCCAATTTATCGAAGTGCGTTTATCAGGTTCAGGTACGCCTGTAATTAAACGTTTTAGCTGGCAGCGTGGCAAGCCTGTTGATGTAAGTTCTGCTTTCGTGTCGGAAATCCCTCAAGCTGAAGCAAATGCCCAGTAAATTTTTAGATTAAGAACTTAATATGCGAAGATACAGACGTCAAATGAATTTAAGTGAAGTGAAAAATTCCTTTCATCAATCGGGTTATGTTGACTGGCACTTGAATCCACGTTTAGGTGATTCGCAAGAGGATCATGAGGGTGAGGTGGTTGTGCAAACAGCCCCGCCAGAATTGAAGCGGCCACCGCTCTATGTTGTTGTTTTAATGAATGATGATTACACACCAATGGACTTCGTGATTGAGGTGCTGCAAAGCTACTTTGCAATGAGCTTTGAACAGGCAAATCAGGTGATGTTAACCGTTCATTACGAAGGTAAGGGCACTGCTGGTGTTTACCCAAGGGATATTGCCGAGACCAAAGCCAATCAAGTGAATAATTATGCGCGTTCTCAAGGACATCCATTATTGTGTCAGATCGAACCTGAGCAGCGTTAAAAAAAAGCAACGCTTTTTAGCTGCGCAAGACGAGCAACTGTGTTGGGAGTGAAAGCGTTAAAAAAAGCAACGCTTTTTAGCTGCGCAAGACGAGGGTTATACCCGAGTGGTAGAGGATAAAAACAAAGCGAAGCTTTGTTCCGAGCGTAAGACGAGCAACTCTGTTGCGAGTAACAGCGTTGGAAAAGCGAAGTAATTGCGGAATATATTCCTCTTAGAGTAAATTTATCAAAAGTTAACATTAATCAGTGATTCTTTAAATAAATAATAAATCTGCTGTCTTTTTGAACGATTAGATAGGTCTTATTCTCTTTGTAATTGAATTTTTACAACAATACGATGTTTTGAATCTTGACCAAGATGCTCAACTAATGCTAACAGTAGATTATGAAGTCAAGAGCTTTGTAGGCATAGATGAAATGGCAATTACAGAAGCTCTGGCGGATCAAGTTAATAATTCGCTTTTTCATTAAAAGAGAGGTCTTTTTTTGATGGAGCCCAAGATATAAGGGGGTTACATGCTCAGTCGTCAATTGGAAGTGTCGTTACGTTTGGCTGTTAGCATGGCTCGTCAAAAGAGACATGAGTTTCTAACCGTTGAACATTTGTTGCTTGCCTTACTTGATAATGATTCGGCCGTAAATGCGTTAAAGGCATGTGGCGCTGATATCGTTACCTTACGTAAGGAGTTAGAGGAATATGTAGAGCAACATACCCCGAAACTTGGTGACAACAGTGAACAGGCACCTCATCCAACGGAAAGTTTTGATCGGATTCTGCAACGTGCAATTTTCCATGTTCAATCTAGTGGTGGAGACCGTACAGTTGAAGGTGCAGATGTTTTGGTTGCGATGTATTCGGAACGAGACTCTTTTGCAGTTTATTTGCTTAAACGCCATCAAATCAATCGTTTGACTTTAACTCAGTATCTTTCTCATGGTACGCGTAAAGATGAGATTCAGGTTGAGGAAGAAGTTGAGGATATTGAGGGTGAAAATGCAGCTTCTGCCAATGCGGGCCCATTAGAGCAATATACACTTAATCTCAATATTGAAGCACAAAAGGGTAAAACTGATCCTCTGATTGGACGCGAAAAAGAAATTGAGCGTGCAGCACAAATTTTATGTCGACGTCGTAAAAATAATCCGTTGCTTGTCGGTGATCCAGGTGTAGGTAAAACCTCGATTGCGGAAGGTTTGGCGTGGTTGATTGTTAACGGCAAGGCCCCGAAACCACTTGCCAATGCCGAAGTTTATAGTCTGGATATTGGTGCTTTGGTTGCAGGGACTAAATATCGTGGTGACTTTGAGAAGCGTTTAAAGCAATTGCTCAATGCTTTGAAAAAGAATCCAAATGCGATTCTATTCATTGACGAGATTCATATGATTATTGGTGCGGGCTCAAGTATGGGCAGTACTATGGATGCATCGAATCTGATTAAACCTGCATTGGCAAATGGAACTTTACGTTGTATTGGTTCGACGACATTCCAAGAGTATCGTCAGGTTTTTGAGAAAGACCATGCATTGTCACGTCGTTTCCAAAAGATTGATGTCAATGAACCAAGTATAAGCGAAACGATTGAAATTTTACGTGGCTTGAAAAGCAAGTTCGAAGATTTTCATCATGTTGAATACGATGATAAATCTCTCGTCGCTGCTGTTGAGTTGTCGGCTAAATTTATCAATGATCGTTTTTTACCAGATAAAGCCATCGATGTGATTGATGAGGCTGGTGCACAGCGCCGTTTAAAAGCTGAGGTTGATAGTTCAATGATTTCTGTAGAAAACATTGAAGATATCGTTTCCAAGATCGCCCGTATTCCACCGAAAACTGTGTCTAAAGATGACAAGACAGTACTTGAGAATTTAGAGCGTGACCTAAAACGTGTTGTGTTTGGTCAGGATGAAGCGATTACAGCACTTGCATCAGCGATCAAATTATCTCGTGCGGGCTTAAAAGCACCAGATAAACCAGTGGGTAGCTTTGTGTTTGCTGGTCCAACAGGCGTGGGTAAAACAGAAGTCACCAAGCAGCTAGCAAAACTACTGGGTGTGGAGCTAGTCCGTTTTGATATGTCTGAATATATGGAGCGTCATGCGGTTTCCCGTTTGATTGGTGCGCCTCCAGGTTATGTTGGATATGATCAAGGCGGTTTGTTGACCGATGCAATCCATAAAAATCCGCACTGTGTTCTATTGCTGGACGAAATTGAAAAGGCGCATCCAGATGTATTTAACTTGTTACTACAGGTGATGGATCATGGTGCGTTGACAGATAACAATGGTCGCAAGTCTGATTTTAGAAATGTGATTATTGTTTTGACCACCAATATTGGCGCAGAAAGTATTGTACGTTCAAGTATTGGTTTCACTGAGCAAGATCATAGTACAGATAATCAGGATGCCATGAAACGTGCATTCTCACCTGAATTCCGTAACCGTCTGGATGGCGTGATTCAATTTAAGGCACTTCCAACCACTGTCATTGATTCAGTGGTAGATAAGTTCTTAACAGAATTACAGGCACACCTAGATGATAAACAAGTGGTACTTGAGGTTGATCAAAGTGCGCGTGACTGGTTATCCACCAATGGTTATGACCGTCTGATGGGTGCTCGTCCAATGCAACGTCTGATTCAGGAACATTTGAAAAAGCCACTTGCTGAGATGATTTTATTTGGTGAGTTGGCTGAGCATGGCGGTAATGTTGCGGTTTCTGTGAAAACAGAAGATGGCAAAGAGGTAGGTTTAAAACTGGAAGTGTTTGAAGATCATATTAACCCGAGTGCTGAACCTGCTTAATGTTTGAACTCTCTTTTTCGATAACCCAAGTACTTAAAGTATTTGGGTTATTTTTCGTCACAGCAATTGCTGAAATTTTAGGTTGTTATTTTCCTTATTTGATTTTGAATCAAGGAAAGTCGCATTGGTTATGGGTTCCTACGGCTTTAAGCTTAACAGTCTTTGTTTGGTTACTGACTTTGCATCCTGCGGCATCAGGTCGTATTTATGCAGCCTATGGTGGAATTTATATTTTTACTGCCCTGATGTGGTTGCGTTATGTTGATCAAGTCATGCTAACGCGTTGGGATATTTTAGGTGGGATCGTTGTTGTTTGCGGTGCTTGCCTGATTATTTTACAACCGCAAGATTTGGTTCGTTAAAGGCGTGATCTCGAATTGGTTTATTTTTCAACTATTCTATGGATGAAAACACGAAAGGTCAAATTTTACTATTTTGAAGTTTTGATTAAAAAAGATAAAAAGTGCTTGTCAAATGCTGAAATAGTGCGTAATTTAGAACTTAGGAACAGTTTTTAGATATTTTAAAGAAACATGTTAAAGCATACTGTAAACACAAACGCATATTTTTATTTCTGGCACTATTAATGGTTGCCTGATGCGTTTCGGGCAGCAAAAAGGTTGCCCAACCAGTTAATACCTGATCGGCAACCCCGATCAGGTTTTTTTATGCTTTAACATTTATTATTTTTGGAGCAATACCATGTATACATTTAACTATTCATATTTTAGCAAGATTTCTTGGTTTTACTTTGCAAAAAAATCAACATCACTTAGATCACACTTGCTCAAATAAATGATGGGACTGAACAACAGTCCAAAGGAAATCAATAATGAATGCTTTAAATGCTGCTTTGACACAACCACACACTCATTCAAAAGAATCAATACTTAGCTTGCCATCACAACTCAAAGCACAGTATCCCTTGTCTGCAACTTTAGCGCAGCAAATTTCAAACCATCGTCAAACCATTCAGAATATTTTATCAGGTCAGGATCATCGTTTAATGGTGATTACAGGACCTTGCTCGATTCATGATCCTATCGCAGTACTTGAATATGCTGATCGCCTCCAAAAACTACAAGAACAGGTAAAAGATCAAATATTTTTGGTGATGCGTGCGTATATTGAAAAGCCACGTACTACAGTGGGTTGGAAAGGTTTCTTATATGATCCAAATTTGGATGGATCATCAGATTTACAATTGGGTTTAGAAAAATCCCGTGAACTTTATATTCAATTGATTGAAAAAGGCTTGCCGATTGCCAGCGAAATTTTAAGTCCCATGGCAACAGGTTATTTCGATGATTTATTGGCTTGGGGTGCAATAGGTGCACGTACCAGTGAATCACAAATTCATCGTGAAATTGCTAGCCATATGCCATATAGCATCGGTTTCAAAAATGGTACAGATGGTTCAATCCAAATTGCTTTGGATGCGATTCAGTCTGCACTGCATGGTCATCAATTCTTGGGGATGACTCAACAAGGTTTACCTGCAATTTTGCATAGTAATGGAAATCCATTACCACATTTGATTTTGCGCGGTTCAAATCATGGAACTAATTATGATTTGGCTTCAATCCAAGCCATGCACTTTAAACATAAGCATTTACCTGCGTTAGTCATTGATTGTAGTCATGGGAATAGTGGTAAAGATCCATTACAACAGCCGAATGTTTTAAAGCAGATTATTGCAGAGCGGAGTGAATCCAAAGTTCGTGGTGTAATGCTTGAAAGTCATTTGGTTGATGGCAATCAAAAAATTTCTTGCAATATGACTTATGGCCAATCCGTCACAGATGGTTGTTTAGGTTGGGATAAAACTGAACAGTTATTGCTGGATGTTGCTGAGCAGATGAGAAGACATTAAATTGATTTAACAGCCAGTTTATGAATAAGCTGGCTATTTTTTGCGTAAAAATAGCCTAAGTAACTAGGCTATCTAAAATCAATAAGCTAATCTACTGGCTTTGATTTTCTAAAAACTTGCCAATTTCCTGACTAAATTTTCTAGGTTCAGTAATTAGTGGTGTATGCCCAGAACGTTCAAAATAAACCGCTTTGGCATTGCTCAGACTTTTAGCAATGATGGTTTGCCCCGTTTCAGGATAAAGTGTTGAACCACGCCCAATAAAGAAAGTGGTTGGACAGTTCACTCGACTAATGGCTTCGCGATAATCCTCAGTATGATTTAAATAGTTTTCCACATACCAAAGCAGGTAATCCAAACGCTGGATAGGCAATAAATATTTTTGTAAAGAAGGGCGGTTGAGCGCTGCTTTAAATAGTTTGCCACTATAAGGATTGCTACTTTGTAACTCAAGAAAATTACTCCATGCGTTGACTAATTGATCACGAGCAGATGCAGCTAAATCTTCAAATTGGGTTGCCTGTCTATTTGCTGAGAGTACGTTTTGAATATCCAGTAGCAGCGATTTAAATAGGGGATGCTTTTGCCCAAGTAAACCATATTGCCAGGAATCATCCACAGGAATCTTTGGGGTTTGGTCAATATGCAGATAGGCTTTGAGTTTTTGTGCCAAACCACCGTGCTTAAAGCCATGCATGGCTGTGGTTGCACCCATGGAATAGCCAATCAGAATAAATTGGTCTAACTTGAGTTGCTTGATGAGGGTATTCACATCATTCCAGTGACTTGAGATTGCATCCATTTCAGGAATAGCACAGTCTTTTGAGCCGCCAAAACCACGCCAGTCGGGAATGATAAATTCATATTTTTTACGGCTTGCAAATAAAAATGGAAGCCATAGCCAGCTTTGCATGCCCAATCCTGACAGGACGAGTACAGGTTTGCCCTCACCAACACGTCTGACAAACAATTTTTCCTGATCAGGCATGGTATAAAACGGCATTATTTTTCTCTAGCTCCGTTGGCTTTTTCAAACTTTTTAAGTTGTGGAATCATTTGTTCTAACCATCTTATCCATTCGATTTCTTTAATGATACCGAGTTCCAGAATCATTTTATGAATAAATAAGACACGATTAGTAGGTTCATTATTTTTAAAATCCTTATCATGGATGGTTTGATAAAGACTAAGTTTTTCTTTATGAAGTTCTAGATGTCGTTCAAGTTCAGGCAAAATATTATTGCCGCCAAGTTGTGCTTCGGCCCTTAATCTAACCATCAGGTCATCACGCAGCTGGGCAGGCTCGCTTTGTTGTTCAACCCATGCAGCAAGTTCTATTCTGCCTAGTGCTTCGACTTGATAGGTTTTTTTTCGGCTGTTTGCAGCCTGTTCTTCTAATGTAGAAATCCATCCTTTTTTCAGCATTCCATTGAGTTCGCGGTAAATTTGCTGATGAGTCGCGTTCCAAAAGAAGCCCATTGAACGGTCAAAACGACGAGCTAAATCAAAACCTGTACTTGGTTTCTCTAATAAGCTTGTCAATAAAACATGGGCAAGTGACATGATGATCCGTAATAAAAAATGACTCATCAGAATTATGCAATATGTTGCATAAAAATCAAATCTTGTTTATAAGTTTATGCAACAAGTTGCATTAGCAAGCAGATTGCTAGCCAAAGGAGAAAACATGTCAGCTTATCCACATTTATTACAACCACTTGACTTGGGTTTTACCACATTAAAGAACCGTGTGCTTATGGGCTCTATGCATATTGGTTTAGAGGAAGCACCTCAAGGCTATGAACGTATGGCTGCATTTTATGCAGAACGTGCCAAAGGTGGTGTAAGTCTGATTGTAACTGGCGGTGTTTCTCCAAATGATGATGGTGTTGTATTTGCACACGGTACAAAATTAGATTCCGTCGAAGAAGCTGAAAAACATAAAGTTATTACTCAGGCTGTACATGAAGCTGGTGGAAAGATCGCAATGCAAATTTTGCATACGGGGCGTTATTCTTATCAAGCAAACAATGTTGCGCCATCAGCGATTCAAGCGCCCATTAATCCAATCAAACCTAAAGCATTAAGTTCGGCAGAAGTTCAGCAAACGATTGATGACTTTGCCAACTGTGCCAAGCTTGCACAATATGCAGGGTATGATGGTGTTGAAATCATGGGTTCAGAAGGTTACTTGATCAATGAATTCATTGCTGCTCGTACCAACCACCGTGATGACGAATGGGGCGGTAGCTACGAAAATCGTATCCGCTTTCCTATTGAAATCGTTAAACGTACTCGTGACTTAGTTGGCGAAAACTTTATTATTATTTATCGTTTATCGATGCTTGATTTAGTCGAAGGTGGTTCAAGTTTAGAAGAAGTTGTACAACTTGCTAAAGAAATTGAAAAAGCAGGTGCAACAATTATCAATACAGGGATTGGTTGGCACGAAGCGCGTATTCCAACGATTGCAACGAAAGTACCGCGTGCTGCATTTACATGGGTAACTGAAAAGCTAAAAGGCTCAGTTTCAATTCCGTTAATCACATCGAACCGTATCAACACACCTGAAATGGCTGAACATGTACTGGCTTCAGGTCATGCGGATATGATTTCGATGGCTCGCCCAATGTTGGCTGATGCCGATTTTGTATTGAAAGCGAGTGAAGGTCGTAGTGATGAAATCAATACCTGTATTGGTTGTAACCAAGCATGTTTAGATCATATTTTCTCGATGAAGATTGCAACATGCTTAGTTAATCCACGTGCATGTTATGAAACTGAGCTGATTTTTAAAGAAACAAATGCAATAAAAAATATTGCAGTAATTGGTGCAGGTCCAGCGGGTCTAAGTTTTGCAACATATGCAGCGAGTCGTGGTCATAAAGTTAAAGTGTTTGATTCAAATAATCAGATTGGTGGTCAGTTTAATATTGCTAAGACCATTCCTGGTAAAGAAGAGTTTTACGAAACTTTACGCTATTTCAAACGTCAAATTGAGTTACAGCCGAATATTGAGCTGGTACTCAATCATACAGTGACTTATGAAGAACTCAGCCAGGCTAATTATGATGAGATTGTTGTTGCAACAGGTGTAACACCGCGTCAATTACAATTTGAAGGTATTGATCATCCAAAAGTATTGAGCTACATCCAAGTATTAAAAGAGCGTGTTCCAGTCGGTAAGCGTGTTGCGATTATTGGTGCTGGCGGTATTGGTTTTGATACGGCTGAATATTTAAGCCATGAGGGTGAAAGCGGTAGTTTAAATCCACAGAAATTCTATGATGAATGGGGCATTGATACCACTTATGCGCATGTAGGTGGCTTAAAACAGCCTGAGCTAGAGAAATCTGAACGTGAGATTTACCTATTACAACGTAAAACAGCCGCTGTTGGTGCTGGATTAGGTAAAACGACTGGTTGGATTCATCGTACAGGCTTAAAACATCGCGATGTGAAAATGATTGCAGGCGCAAGCTATGACAAAGTGGATGATCAAGGATTACATATTACTGTAGATGGTCAGACCACAGTGTTAGATGTTGATAATGTTGTGATTTGTGCTGGTCAAGAATCATATACAGCAATGTTTGATCAACTCAAAGCAGATGGTAAGAATGTTCACTTGATCGGTGGTGCGAAGGAAGCTGGTGAATTAGACGCTAAACGTGCGATTCGTCAAGGTGCTGAGTTAGCAGCAGTTCTATAAGTAAAAGATGAGACATTCTCTATGTTAGGAGAATGTCTCAAACTTCATTAGCTAAAATATAAGGAAATTACAATGACAATCGAAACAACTAAGCAAGCGCTAGAAAAATGGCATCAGATGATCAAAACAGGTGATATGTCATCTTTAAATGAATTACTGGCAGATGATGTCGTGTTTCGTTCGCCTGTGGCATACAAACCTTATGAGGGCAAGCATGTGGTATTTTTTATCCTGACCAATGTAATTCAAGTTTTTCAGGACTTTACTTATCACCGTGAATTTTATACCGAAGATGGGGAAAATGTGGTACTGGAATTTAGTGCCAATGTCAGCGGAAAATCATTAAAAGGCATCGATATGATTCGTTTTAATGAGCAAGGTAAAATCATTGATTTTGAAGTGATGATTCGCCCAATGAGTGGCTTGGCGGCATTGGCTGAACAGATGGGCGCAAGATTTGCTCAATATCAACCAAATTAATTAATACAAAATAGCCTAAGTAAAAATAATCCCCAAAATTCTCTGTACACGACAAAAATAGATAACTCATTGAAATAATGTCACAATAATTGTTTTCTAACGACGAATACTATGACACATCTCAATGAGTTATATCTTATCTTAAACAAATCTCTAAAATGGAACAAGTCACATTTAAAGTGCTTTTCGCTCA
>NZ_KB849355.1:290761-371516 GCF_000368325.1 Acinetobacter sp. CIP 102529 | reverse complement strand
GACGACTCTCAATGAGTTTATTTCGCTATGGTTTAGACTATGTTCAAATGGCGATTCAGCATTTAATTGGTTTTGGGAAAAAAGAAGAGTTTAAGGAAATTTTGGCAATTTTAAGAAAGCAGAATCCTGATAGGATAAGGGTTCTGTGAAATTTGTCGTGTACAGAGCCCAAAATTATAAAGTTGTGCTGATTTTTATTATTTTACAAATTGCTCTTAACTTGCTTTTGAAAATTGGTATAACCAATATGTGGAGTTTATAAAGATGTGGTTAAAACTTGCAACTTTTGGATTATTACCCGTAGTGCTAATACAAGGCACAAAAGTTCGTAGCAATACACCACGTCTGCCAGAAGCAAGCGGTGATCGTGAGGGCAAGACTGGGCAGGGAAAACCCCTGTCACTTTTGATTCTGGGTGATTCAGCAGCAGCAGGTGTTGGTGTGGAAACACAACAGGAAGCTTTGTTAGGTGCAATTATTGCCGAGTTGCAGAATGAGTATGTGTTGCAATGGAAGCTGCATGCCAAAACAGGTGATACCACAAAACAGGTTTTACAGGCGATCCATGATTTAGAACCACAAAGCTATGATGTGGTGGTTACTTCCATAGGTGTGAATGATGTCACCAAATTAATTTCTGCTAAAACTTGGATAAAACAACAAAAACAATTATTTACTCAAATACAAAACCGTTTCCAGCCAAAACTGATTATTGTGTCAGGTGTGCCACCCATGCAACATTTTCCAGCACTACCTCAGCCATTGGCTTGGCTGTTTGGAAAATATGCCGAACAAATGAATGACGCATTAAAACAGTGGTTAGCTCCACAGCCACAATTTAGATTTATTCAATACGATATTAAAAATTTTCAGGCGATGAATTTACCGATGGCCAGTGATGGCTTTCATCCAAGTAAAGAAATTTATGCAATTTGGGGGCAACAGGTCGCAGCATTGGTGCGACAAACATTTAACGCATAGTCAGAGACGGTAATTGAACATGGGCGGATCTGTTTTAAACAAGCTTAAAGTTTTAGCTTTGGACGTACTGGATTCAGTCGTTGGTGCTGAGCAACCGAAAATGTATTATGACCCGCAAGGGAAAATTAAAGATGTTCTGGAAAGATTACCACAGTTAAAACAGAAATATCGCCCAACTTTTTGGCTCAGCAATAGCCATGTTCATCTTTTATATTTTGATTTAATCAAGAAGAAAACCAGCAAGCTTGAGTATGATCGTATTGATCAGTTGACCATGCAGGATGGTGGTGTTACTGCAATCGCATGGTATGGCTATGATTTGCCAGTCGATACCCCAACTGTTGTGATCATGCATACTATTACAGGTACACCTGAAAGTATGCGTGAACTTGTTAAAGACTTACATGCATATACGGGTTGGCGGATTGCACTTTGTTTACGCCGTGGACATGCAGGGTTACCGATGCCTGTGCCACAAATTTCCCTGTTTGGTTCAACCCATGACTTAAAAGAACAACTTGGACATATTCAAAACCTATTTCCAGACTCAGACTTATATGCGGTGGGTTCATCGGCTGGGACTGGATTATTGGTCCGCTATTTGGGCGAACAAGGCGAAGATACGCCATTTAAGGCCGCTTTTGCCATGTGTCCAGGTTATAACACTGAACTTAGCTTTAAAAATGTACATCCTTTTTATAGCAAAATGATGACCAAAAAATTATTTAAGTATTTTATTCATCCTTATCAAAATACATGGAGCAACATTGCTTCTCTTAAAAAAGTGCTCACCACGACCAGTTTGGAAGAATTTGAAAAAGAATATTTTGAAATGGCAGGCTTTCAGGATTATCAAAGTTATTGCCAAGCCATTAACCCGATTTATGTGTTTGAGAATGTTAAAATTCCATTGATGATTTTGAATGCTGAAGATGATCCTGTCTGTTCCATTAAAAATCTGGAACCTTATAAAGAGACTATTCAGCAGATGGAAAATGTTGTGGTAGTGACTACCAAAAAGGGCAGTCATTGTGGTTTTTATGAAAGCTTAGCAGTGAAATCATGGGCATCACGCTTGATGTCAGATTTTTTGAAGAGTTATTCATAAAGTTTAGCTGTAAAAAAGCCAGTTGAATTCAACTGGCTTTTTACTACAATCAATTAATTGTTCAGTGCAGGGGTTGCAGCGGCAATTGCGGCAGCAACAGCATCATCTTCACTTTGGGCTGGTGTCGATGGCTTTGGTGCTTTTACAGGTTCAGTTTTTGGTTGTTCTGTTTTAGCAGGCTTTTGCTCAGCCTGAACTGCTGGTTTAGGCTGTTCAGTACGTGGCGTTTCAGGTTGAGTGCTTGTATCTGTAGAAGTTTGTGCCTGAGTAGGGCGTGTTTCACCACGAATTTCAGTGGTCGTATTTGGTGTTTCCTCACGGCTTGTTTCAATCACTGGCTCAGGTGCGGGTTCCGCACTTTCTAGAGACTCAAATTCCTGAATTTTTTCAGGTTCAGGCTGAGTCGTTTGTGTCTCGGTTGCCTGTTCTTGCTGCTCTTCTTTCGGTTCTTCTTTTTTCACACAAGCAGTTAATAAAAGACCAGTCGCAAGTGCTGCACAAATTAAAAGTTTTTTATTTGCCATTGCTAAAACAACATATTGAATAAGGACAGCACGGATTATAGCAATAAAACCAGGTGAAGAAATCCCTACGGTTATCGGCTTTGATGATATTTTATAAATGTTTGCTGAGAGAGCGCTATTTTAAAATAAAATCACAGTAAATCTGGGGAAAAATTGCGGTATTTGTTCCATGCTATTGATCAGCCAAATATCATGTAGGGATGAAAAATCCACAAATCCCATAAATTTTTATCGAAAATGCTGATAGAATAGTCGATTGTTTATAGTTCTTTGAATTGGTGCGGTTTGACTTTGCTTTCTTGGTGCAGAGTACAGTAAAATTGCCCAACATTGTAGGCCGATTTCGGCTCGATTGTACGAGAAACTCAATGACCCATTTTATTTTTGTCACTGGTGGTGTGGTTTCATCACTAGGTAAAGGTATTTCTGCTGCTTCTGTTGCCGCACTTTTGGAAGCTCGTGGCTTAAAAGTCACGATGGTAAAGATGGATCCATATATTAATGTCGATCCAGGTACCATGAGCCCATTCCAGCACGGTGAAGTTTTCGTCACAGAGGATGGTGCTGAAACTGACTTAGATTTGGGCTATTACGAACGTTTCCTGCGTCGCGCCAAAATGACCAAGCTGAACAACTTCACCAGTGGTCGTGTTTATCAGGACGTACTCAATAAAGAACGTCGTGGTGACTACTTGGGCGGTACAGTTCAGGTGATTCCACACATTACCGATAATATTAAGGAACGTGTACTTCGCGCAGGCGAGGGTTATGACGTTGCAATTGTTGAGATTGGCGGTACAGTGGGTGATATTGAATCACTTCCATTTATGGAATCGGTACGTCAGCTTATGGTTGAGCTGGGTCATAAACGTACCATGCTGATGCACTTAACCTTATTGCCATATATTAAGTCTGCGGCTGAACTAAAAACCAAGCCAACCCAGCACTCTGTTAAGGAACTGCTTTCGATTGGTATCCAGCCAGACATCCTGATCTGCCGTACTGAACATGAAGTTGATGCGGACACCATTCGTAAAATTGCACTATTTACCAATGTAGAAGCACGTGCAGTTATTGCATGTCCAGATGCAAAAACCATTTATCAAATTCCACGCAATTTCTACGAACAAAATGTCGATGATTTAATCTGTGAACGTTTTGGTTTTAATGACTTGCCAGAAGCAAATCTTGAAGACTGGGATAATGTGGTTGAAGCACTACTCAATCCAGAATACACCGTGCGCGTGGCAATGGTTGGTAAATATGTTGAGTTACCCGATGCCTATAAATCTGTCAATGAAGCACTTTTACATGCAGGCATTAAAAACCGCGTTAAAGTACAGATTGACTATGTTGATGCTGAATCTCTAGAGGGTCAGGATATTTCGGTTCTTGAAACGGCTGACGCAATCCTTGTTCCAGGTGGTTTTGGTGAGCGTGGTACTGAGGGTAAAATGCGTGCGATTCAATATGCACGTGAAAATAAGGTTCCTTTCCTGGGTATTTGTTTAGGTATGCAATTGGCGGTGATTGAATATGCACGTCATGTCGCAGGGTTGTCTGAAGCAACTTCAACTGAATTTAACCGTTCCACCAAATATCCACTCATTGGCTTAATTACTGAATGGTTGGATGAACGTGGCGAATTACAACACCGTAGTCTTGAATCAGACTTAGGCGGCACCATGCGTTTGGGTGCACAAAAGTCTGAATTGGTTGATGGTGCAAAAATTCGTACAATTTATGGTCAATCAGAAATTATTGAGCGTCATCGCCATCGTTATGAAATGAATGATCGTTTTATTGAGACCATAGAACAGGCAGGTATGAAGATTTCAGGCTATTCTTCAGTACAACATTTGGTTGAAACTGTAGAAATTCCTGAACATCCTTGGTTTATTGCGGTACAATTCCATCCAGAATTTACAAGCTCACCACGTGATGGTCATCCATTATTTGCCAGTTTTATTGACGCTGCAAAAAAACAGCATCAAAAGAGTAAATAATATAGACTTAGATAAACTGGGAAAGTTTAAATGTCACAATTAAAACCACAAGAAGTTGTACGTTTAGGCGATATACAAATGGCAAATCATTTGCCATTTGTATTATTTGGCGGAATGAATGTACTTGAGTCAAAGGATTTAGCGTTTGAGATTGCTGAAACTTATATTGATATCTGTAAACGCTTAAACATTCCCTATGTGTTTAAAGCGAGTTTTGATAAAGCCAACCGTTCCAGCCTGAACTCGTTTCGTGGACCTGGCCTGGAAAAAGGCATCGAATGGCTGGGGGAGATTAAAAAACAGTTTAATGTCCCAATCATTACTGATGTGCATGAACCGTATCAGGCAGCACCCGTTGCCGAAGTTGCCGACATTATTCAGCTTCCTGCATTCCTCAGTCGCCAGACTGATCTCGTTGAAGCAATGGCAAAAACCCAAGCCATTATCAATATCAAAAAAGCACAGTTTCTTGCCCCACATGAAATGCGCCATATCCTGCATAAATGTCTAGAAGCGGGAAATGACAAACTTATCCTTTGTGAACGTGGTTCAGCATTTGGCTATAACAACCTTGTTGTGGATATGCTGGGCTTTGACATCATGAAAGAAATGAATGTACCCGTATTCTTTGATGTGACCCACGCTTTACAAACACCAGGTGGACGTGCTGATTCCGCTGGTGGTCGCCGTGCCCAAATCACGACTTTAGCGCGTTCAGGTATGGCAACGGGCTTGGCAGGATTATTTCTTGAAGCACATCCAGACCCTGAACATGCAAAATGCGATGGACCATGTGCCTTGCGTTTATCACAGCTTGAGCCATTCTTGGCGCAATTAAAAGAATTGGATACTTTAGTTAAAGGATTCAAAAAGTTAGATACCCATTGATGCATTCAGTTGCATCTTTTTATTCATTCAACAGAGGAATTGTTCATGAGCCAAATCGTTGACATTCGTGCACGTGAAATTTTGGACTCTCGTGGTAACCCAACCATCGAAGCAGACGTTATTTTAGAATCTGGGGTTGTTGGTCGTGCATGTGCACCATCTGGTGCTTCAACTGGTTCTCGTGAAGCTTTGGAACTGCGTGATGGTGACAAGTCGCGTTACTTGGGTAAAGGTGTTAAAAATGCGGTTAATAACGTAAACACTTTAATCCGTGATGCTTTAGTGGGTAAATCAGTATTTGAACAAAAAGACATCGATAACACGATGATCGAGCTTGATGGTACTGAAAACAAAGAAAAACTAGGTGCTAACGCAACTCTAGCTGTTTCTTTGGCTGCTGCTCGCGCTGCTGCTACTGAAAAGAAAATTCCTCTTTTCCAATACATCGCAGACTTGCGTGGTCAAACAACTTTGAGCATGCCTGTACCAATGATGAACATCATCAATGGTGGCTCGCATGCAGACAACAATGTGGATATTCAAGAGTTTATGATTGAGCCAGTAGGCTTCACTTCATTCTCTGAAGCATTACGTGCGGGTGTTGAAATCTTCCATTCTCTAAAATCAGTTTTAAACAAAAAGGGTTTAAATACTGCTGTGGGTGATGAAGGTGGTTTTGCTCCGAACTTGCGTTCAAATGAAGAAGCAATCACTGTTATTCTTGAAGCGATTGGTCAAACTGGTTACAAAGCGGGTTCTGACATTATGTTAGCACTTGACTGTGCATCTTCAGAATTTTACAAAAATGGTCAATATATTCTTGCAGGTGAAGGCAATAAAGCATTCACAAGCAATCAATTCTCTGATTATTTAGCTGGTCTTGTAAATCAATATCCAATCATTTCGATTGAAGATGGTTTGGATGAGTCTGACTGGGAAGGCTGGAGCTATCTGACTTCAATCCTTGGTGATAAAATCCAATTGGTTGGCGACGATTTATTCGTAACTAATCCTAAGATTTTACAACGTGGTATTGATGAGAAAGTGGGTAACTCTATTCTGATCAAGTACAACCAGATCGGTACATTAAGTGAAACTCTGGATGCGATCTACCTTGCGAAAGCTAATGGTTACAGCACTGTAATCTCGCACCGTTCAGGTGAAACTGAAGATTCAACCATTGCTGACTTGGCAGTCGGTACAGCAGCAGGTCAAATCAAGACAGGTTCACTTTGCCGTTCTGACCGTGTTGCGAAATACAACCAATTGCTTCGTATTGAAGAATTAACCCATGCCGCTTATCGTGGTAAGGCTGAGTTCAAAGGTCTAAAATAAGGTCAAGCTTTAGCCATGTTAAAACTTCTTGAGAGCCTTTCTTTACAAAAGAGAAAAACTTTACGAATTCAGAATCCTATAGAATTTGTGACAGGTTTTTCTTTCAAGAGGGATGTGGGGAGTTTTTCATGCTAGATGTGTTTCGATCGACTTCGAGTAAATTGATTCTGTTGCTTGTGATTGCTTTGGTTGCAAGTTTACAGTATCAATTTTGGTTGGGTGAGGGAGGCTATTTCCCTCATCAGGCTTTAACTCAACAAATTAAGCAGCAAGCAGAAATTAATACTGAGCTAAAGGAACGTAACCGTATTTTAGCAGCCGAAGTTTTCGACTTGAAAAATGGAACGGAAGCGATCGAAGAACATGCACGTTTGGATTTAGGTTTAGTTAAACCTAATGAAACTTTTGTGCAGATGAGCACAATTAGTACACATTACAAACCGATTTATATTGATCCAAATGCAAAAGTAGATGTCGCAACTAATGAAAACCCAGACTAAGCTGTGGGCTGTTGTTCCAGCCGCAGGTTTGGGCAGTCGTTTTTCAAAAACTGAATTAAAACAATATCAATATATTCAAAACTATACTGTACTTGAGCATACTGTAAATCGTCTTAATAGCTTGGATTTAGCAGGATGTGTGCTTGCAATAGGCTCACAAGATAACTTTGCCAAAACACTTTCTTTTCAGCATAAAGATAAGTTACATTTTTGCTTAGGTGGTGCAGAGCGTGTTCATTCTGTACTGAATGCCCTCATTTATTTATCTGAAATTGCCCATGAAGATGATTGGGTATTAGTGCATGATGCAGCACGTCCATGTGTGACGCAGGAAAATTTACAGCTATTGGTTAATACTGCAATAGCGCATAACCAAAGTGCAATTTTAGCAATCCCAGTTCGTGATACCTTAAAACTGGTGCACACTGAAAATCAGATTGAGAAGACAGTCAGCCGTGAATTGTTGTGGCAGGCACAAACCCCGCAGATGGCAAAATTAAAGATATTAAAAAATGCGCTTGAAACAGCATTAGCTAATCACATTGTAATTACTGATGAGGCAAGTGCTTTAGAATATATCAATCAGGCTGTACAAGTGGTGCAAGGTCGTTCAGACAACATCAAAATTACCTATGCCGATGATCTGGAACTTGCCCGATTAATTCTGCAATCACAAAATTCTCACTAGTTTTAATCCGTTTTGCTTTACATAATTTATAGTTAAATAGCCTAAGTAAAATTAGTGGAATATTAATATTTTAACATCAATATAAATCACAACAATTTCACTATTTGTTAAATTTGAACCACATACTTTATAATGGATCAACAAATGAAAAAGTTATTAATCGCGGGTGTTTTTACGTTTACATTAGTGGGTTGTGCATCTACACCACCGCAAGCTCAGGGTATGATGCAGGAAACTATTCGTTATTCATCTAGCCCATGTTTTGGTGCCTGTCCAATTTACTCAGTGGAAATTTCTCCATCTGGAGCGGTGCATTTTGATGGGAAACAATATACAAAAGTAACAGGAACCCAAGATTTAACAGTAAGCCCATCTGTTTATAAGAAGCTTCAACAAGAATTACAAACTTATCGTCCTGAAACGGGAGCAAATGTAAAGACTACAGGATGCCAGCAAACAGCAACCGATCAACCAAGTGCATATTTCTGGTGGAAACGTCCTGATGGTACGGTAACACGTTTAAGTCACTATATGGGCTGTATTTCACCAGCAAATATTGAGTTAAATAAGCTGATTGAAAACATACCGAAATTAATTGGTATTGAGGATTTAGTACATTAATGCCAAGCTGTAAAAATGGACAAAATGAGCATTTATGTTAGTATAGTTATAAGCGCAATCTTGCGGAGGAGTCATCAATGACAGCTTTTACAATCATGCAAATGAGTATGCAAGAAGAAGATCATCTTCCTGACCTTGCTGTACAAGCGTTCCGCAATGCCTTTAAGCAGGCAAGTGAATGTTCTGAAGTTGTTTATGTAAAAGATCGTCAATTGTTAAAGCGGTTCCCTAATGGTGAGATCAAAGTACTACAAGATCTTTCAACATCGTATCAATCACTTGCAACTTCTCAACGTATCTTCAAACGTAAGAAAAAGTCTGTGACTGTTTAGAAATATGCGACAGCCACGTATTCGTATGTTTGCAGGACCAAATGGTTCTGGAAAAAGTACCATCAAGGACTATTTATTGCCCCGACATATTGGGGCATATTTAAATGCAGATGAGCTTGAAAAAGTTTTAAATCAAACACAAATTCTTGATCTGAATAGTTATCATGAGTTGCTGGATGTCGAAAAACTCATTGATTTTTTAAAGACCAAAAAGAAAAAGATAAATCAACAAATATGTGATTTATTGAGTCAGGAACCTGAATTATTTGCCGAGAGACAAATCCTTTTTGCAAAAGTTGATGTCGATTCTTATCTTGCAGCCCGAATCATTGATTTTATTCGTTTAGAATTTTTAAGATTAAAGATCAGTTTTACTTTTGAGACGGTAATGTCTCACATCAGTAAAGTTGAATTTTTAAAAGATGCACAAGAACAAGGGTTTAAAACATATTTATATTATGTTGCAACAGTGAATCCTGAAATTAATATCGCACGTGTCCACTATCGGGTAAGTATAGGTGGGCATCCTGTACCAGAACAAAAGATTCGTGATCGCTATTATCGTAGCCTGGATCTGCTTATGCAAGCAGTCGAAGTCACAGATCGAACTTATTTATTTGATAATTCATCTGATGGTGAAAAGGCTGCTTTTCTAGCGGAAATTGAACAAGCCGAAGTGTTAAAACTTAATGAGAATATGACTGAATTTCCACTTTGGTTTGTCGAAAAAGTTCTATCTGATTTTTAATAACATACTAATAATCAATTGGTTAAAAGATGCGTAAAAAATAACTTTGCTTTATCACCTAATTAACATAATATAAAAAAATATAATATTATATGGTGTAATGATGTCTAGTATTCTCTTAGCATTGATCGGTGGTGGAGTTTTGGGCATTGCCGTTGTGGGCTATTTATATATCAATGGTCGTATTGCAGGTATGAGTGGTTTACTTGCCCAGTTATTACAACCAAAGTCTCTGAGTGGGAATCCAGCACTTTGGTTTTTACTTGGGTTATTTCTCACACCGTTTATTTACCAATTATTTGTAAAGCCTGAAATTATCATTGAATCCTCGCCATTCACTTTAATTGTAGCAGGGCTTTTGGTTGGCTTTGGAACACGTTTAGGTTCAGGCTGTACCAGTGGGCATGGTATTTGTGGTATCAGCCGATTGTCTCTACGCTCAATTATTGCAACGGTGACATTCATGCTTGCAGGAATGATCACCGTCTATCTTGTGCGTCATGTCATAGGAGTCCATTCATGAAAAACCTGTTTGCTTTCCTGTTTGGTGGTTTATTCGCTTTAGGTTTAATGGTCTCAGGCATGTCAAACCCTGCAAAGGTATTGGGTTTTCTGGATGTGTTAGGCGATTGGGATATTAGCCTGATGTTTGTCATGATTGGTGCAATTGCGGTGGCAATCATTCCATTTCAAAAAGCCATTCGACATCCTAAAACTTTATTGGGTGAAACGATGCTATTACCCAACAATAACCAAATTGACCAAAAACTGATGATTGGGGCTGTACTGTTCGGTATCGGCTGGGGAATTGCAGGTATTTGTCCAGCACCTGCAATTACTTTAATTGGACTGGGTTATTCACAAGCCTGGTATTTTATTGCTGCAATGATGTTTGGAATGTTTATACATCGCTTATGGGCTGAACGATAGGAGATATACTTATGCAACATCCTCAAGTCAAGGCTTTTTTTGACCAAAAGACTAATACGTTCAGTTATGTGGTCACTGATCCAGGTACACAGGTTTGCGCAATAATTGACAGTGTGTTGAATTATGATGCGGCATCTGCCTCAACATCGACTCAGGGTGCAGATGAAGTTATTCAATACATTGAAGAAAATCAGCTCAAGGTGGAGTGGATTTTAGAAACTCATGTTCATGCGGATCATTTAACCGCTTCGCAATATTTAAAAAGCAGGGTAGGTGGCAGAATTGCCATGAGTGAAAAGATCGCGATTGTGCAGGAAACTTTTAGTGCAATCTATCATATTGATCTTAAATATTTTAATACCCATCAAACCTTTGATTATTTGTTTAAGGATCATGAGCATTTTAAAATTGGTGAGTTGGATGCCTACAATATTCCAACACCAGGTCATACGCCAGCCTGTCTAAGTTATGTGGTTGGCGATGCAGTTTTTGTGGGTGATACATTGTTTATGCCTGATTATGGGACAGCACGCTGTGACTTTCCAAAGGGGAGTGCGGAAGTCTTATATGATTCTGTGCAGCAGCTTTATAAGTTACCTGAACAGACTCGCGTTTTTCTTTGCCATGATTATAAGCCTGATGGGAGAACTGAGTTTGTGTGTGAAACCAGTATTCAAGCACAAAAGCATGGAAATATTCATTTAAATGCCAAAACAGCTAAACAGGATTTCGTGCATATGCGTCAGGCGCGTGATGCGACATTAACAATGCCCAAATTGATTCTACCTTCCATACAAATCAATATGGATGCAGGACGTTTTCCTGAACCAGAATCCAATGGAATACGTTATTTGAAATTACCATTAAATTATTTCAAGTCCTAAGCTGATTCGCAAAGAAGCCTTATTTTTGCAATAAGGTTTCTTTTTAGTTCGATTATAAATAGCCTAAGTGAATTTTAAAAATTTGCAGAATAAAACTATCTCATAAATTTAAATCAATTATTAAATATCAATGTCTTGTTTATTATCAATAAAGAAATAAAGACAGCGGATCCATTAATGCGCTGTTTTTAAAATTGAATTTGAAAATTAACTAGTCAAAACTTCTTTATTCCAGCCATAACAATTGCTAAGGCAATTGGCAAGAACAGTGTGATCAATCCAGAATCCATAACTGTTTCTTCCTTTGATATGTTTTTGTCAAAATTTTTAGAAAGCATTCTACTGTAACAATTCATCCCAGAAAAAGTTATCATAATTTTCTCTAGTAAAAATATCCCCACTTAAACAATAACTTAAAAACAGGATTTAATGTTTAGACAATGGTGACGTGTGGGCAAGTGGTTCGTGGGGAAATCGTGACAACTCAAGCAGTTTGACAAGAATTTAATTTCTTATTTTGAAGTGGGGCGAATTTGATGCAGATATGATAATCAACACTAAGAGATAGAAAGGTGATGTTTATCCTAGTAATTTGCATCCTGAGCTGCTTAAATTATTAGTGAATAGGTATTTTTTAGCGGCACGATGATAGAAATAGAAACCCATCCACTCACTCCATTTTTGCCTGGTAATGCAAAACTGCTGATGCTGGGGAGTTTTCCACCACCCCAGAATCGGTGGAAGATGAACTTCTACTATCCAAACTATCAAAATGATATGTGGAGAATATTTGGCCTGATTTTTTTCAGTGATAAAAACCACTTTTTAGATTTACCCAATAAAAATTTTAAGGAAAGTCAAATCCGTGAGTTTTTGTCCCAAATTGGAATTGGGATATTTGATACGGCCTATCAAATTAAACGCTTGCAGGGCAATGCCTCAGACAAGTTCCTGGAAATTGTGACTCCAACCGATTTGTCAGCTTTGCTTGAGCAAATACCAATGTGTAATACCATTATGACAACGGGAGACAAGGCTACAGATACGCTGATGCAGCATTTTCCAGATCAGCCTATCAAGCCCATGATCGGTCAATCGGTAAAGGTGGGTTATGATAATCGTGAGCTAAGCTTATATCGGTTGCCTTCATCATCACGGGCCTATCCATTGGCACTGGAAAAAAAAGCGGACATTTACAAACAGTTCTTTCAACAAATTGGCTTGGTTTAATTATAAAAAGAGGAGAACAGCAGGCAGCCAAAGCAATTGAACATGATTTTCAAGAATTATCCAGCTATTTAAAATCACCTAAATAATCTTATGCTGATTTATGGGGCATAGGCATTAAAATGAAGCCGTTTTGGCACCAAAGCTAAATCTATTCATCAAAAATCAATTAAATAAAAAAATAAGTTATTAATTTATAATAAAAAATGTATCTGGCACATTTTATGCTTTGATTCATCCAAACTTGTATACAAGATAGGATTCATAAAATGTATGAAATAAAAACTTTAGGCTGGACAATTTCAGAATGGCAAACAGCTTATTCAAAAAAAGAAATCCAACTTAATACTTTAAAAGATTTAGTTGCATCAATTGATCCTCAAGATAATGCGTGGATTTCGATTGCCACAGTAGCGCAGATTGAACAGCAAATTCAGGCTTTAAATCTTTTAACGAAAGATACTGAAAATTTACACAAGCAATTTCCATTGTATGGAATTCCATTTGCAGTGAAAGATAATATTGATGTGTCTGGTTTTGCAACCACCGCAGCTTGCAAGGCTTTAACCACAATTGCAGAGCAAGATGCGGAAACAGTGCGTTTGTTGAAGCAAGCGGGTGCGATTGTAATTGGTAAAACCAACCTTGATCAGTTTGCAACGGGTTTGGTGGGAACGCGTTCACCTTTTGGTGCAGTACCAAACAGTTTTAAACCTGAATATATCAGTGGTGGATCAAGCTCTGGCTCAGCAAGTGTGGTTGCTCGTGGATTTGTCCCTTTTGCATTAGCCACAGATACTGCAGGTTCTGGACGTGTACCTGCAGCGTTTAACAATATTGTGGGGCTCAAACCAACTAAAGGGCGGTTTTCAAATCGTGGTTTATTGCCTGCATGTAAAAGTCTAGATTGTATTTCGATCTTTGCTTTAACCGTTGCAGATGCAGACTTGGTTGCAAATGTTTTAGAAATCTATGATCCATTGGATAGTTATTCACGTAAACATCCAAAGAATGTTCCAGCGCATTTCTCTAGCAAATTAAAATTTGCCATTCCAGAGGAACTAAATTTCTTTGGCGATCAACTGGCTGAAAAAGCATTTCAGCAAACAGTTCAATTACTGCAAAGTTTAAATGCTGAAATTAGCCAGATTGATTTTTCAGACTTTGAGCAACTGGCGGTGCAACTCTATCAAGGTTCTTGGGTGGCAGAACGTACCGCAGCCGTTGAATATTTACTGCAAACTAATCCTGATGCATTTGATCTAACGGTATTAGACATTATTAAAAACGGCGAAAAATATTCAGCGGTGGATGCCTACAATGCAGAGTATTTAAAACAAGATTTAGCTCGAAAAATCCAACAAAGACTGGCTGACTTTGATGCCTTAATTGTTCCAACCGCACCTACAATTTATTCCATTGAGCAGCTTCAACAAAATCCGATTGAATATAACGCTCGTTTAGGAACCTACACTAACTTTACCAACTTGGCAGATTTGAGCGCTTTAGCTTTACCAGCAGGATTTAGGGCTGACCATTTACCATTTGGAATCACTCTAATTGCGCCAGCTTGGCACGATGCGGCATTGGTGCATTTTGGTAAGGCATGGCAAAACTATCTTGCACTGAAATTAGGAGCATTGGATAAAAGTCTGCCTTTAAGTTCTGTAACATCTGTTTCTCCGCATCATATTCGTGTTGCAGTCGTTGGTGCTCATCTAACAGGTATGCCGCTGAATTTTCAGCTCACCACACGCAATGCCGTGCACATCGAAACCACAACAACGTCTAAAAACTATGCGCTTTATGCTTTGAATGGAACAGTTCCGCCGAAACCTGGCTTAGCACGTCAGCAAGATGGACAAAGCATCATTGTTGAATTGTGGGATGTTCCTACTGCTCGATTTGGTGAATTTGTGGCAGAGATTCCAACACCTTTAGGCATGGGCAATGTCGAATTAGAAGATGGACGCTGGGTAAAAGGTTTTATCTGTGAGCCTTATGGCATAGATGATGCAGAGAATATTAGTCATTTTGGTGGATGGAGAGCCTATATCCAGCATCGTAACAGCCAAGCAGCAAACACAGCGAATTAATTGGGGGAAATCATCATGTTTAAAACTGTACTTATTGCAAACCGTGGTGAAATTGCTGTTCGAGCGATTCGCACCCTTAAAAAATTAGGTGTAACCAGTGTTGCAGTGTATTCAGATAGTGATCGTTATGCACAACATGTCGAAGATGCTGATATTGCGATTGGATTAGATGGTTTAAAACCAGCCGATACTTATTTGAGTATCGAAAAATTAATTCAGGCAGCTAAACAAACTGGTGCTGAGGCAATCTTCCCTGGTTATGGCTTTCTTTCTGAAAGTGCTGATTTTTCTCGCGCTTGTGAAGAAAATAATATTGCTTTTATGGGACCAACGGCTGAGCAAATTCTAGAATTTGGTTTAAAACACCGTGCTCGTGAATTGGCTGCTGCTGCTGATGTGCCGATGACTCCAGGAACAGGATTGCTGGATAGTTTAGAAGAGGCACTGACTGCCGCAGATCGTATTGGCTATCCAATTATGCTGAAAAGCACCGCTGGCGGTGGGGGTATTGGTTTGACCCGTTGTGATACGCCACAAGCGTTAACCGATGCTTACGAAAGTGTAAAACGTTTGGGCGAGCAGTTTTTCAAGGATGCAGGTGTATTTATTGAATGCTTTATTGATAAAGCGCGTCATGTCGAAGTACAAATCTTTGGTGATGGAAAAGGGCAAGTCGTTGCCTTTGGTGAGCGTGATTGTTCTTTGCAACGTCGTAACCAAAAAGTAGTAGAGGAAACTCCTGCGGCAAATTTACCTGAAGCGACACGAAAAAAACTACATCAAGCAGCCATAGAACTGGGGAAATCCGTTAATTATCGTAGTGCAGGAACAGTGGAGTTTATTTACGATGCCAATCGAGATGAGTTCTATTTTCTAGAAGTGAATACACGCTTACAGGTTGAGCATCCAGTCACTGAGATGGTGACAGGTTTAGACTTAATTGAATGTATGCTGAAAGTGGCAGCAGGTGATGAACTGGACTGGGACTATTTAAGTAATATTCAGCCGAAGGGTGCAGCGATTGAAGTACGAGTCTATGCCGAAGATCCTGTGAAGAATTTCCAACCAAGTCCAGGTGTACTGACAGAGGTTGCATTCCCAGAGGGGATTCGGGTTGATACTTGGGTAAAAACGGGCACAGAGATTTCTCAATACTTTGATCCGATGATTGCCAAGATTATTGTGCATGCTGATGATCGTGCGGCTGCGATTGAAAAACTCAAAACAATATTGGCGGAAACTCGCTTAAATGGCATTAGTACCAACTTGGATTATGCACGTGCCATCGTTTCAGATCAGCGTTTTGAATCTATGCAAATTTGGACAAGAATGTTGGATGATTTCAACTACACGCCAAATGTGATTGAAGTGATTCAGGCTGGCACTCTCAGCTCGATTCAAGATTATCCAGGTCGTACAGGTTACTGGGATATTGGTGTACCGCCATCAGGTCCAATGGATGATTATGCATTTCAGCTTGCCAATCGTATTGTTGGAAATGATGCTAAAGCCGCAGGTTTTGAGTTTACCTTAGTTGGACCAACCTTAAAATTTCATACAGATACGATTATTGCTTTGGCAGGAGCAAGCTGTACTGCATTGTTAGATGATCAGGAAATTGATTTTTGGCAACCTGTTGAAGTTAAGGCAGGACAAATTCTAAAAATCGGTCAAGTTGAATCAGGTTGCCGTACATATTTAGCGGTACGAAATGGTTTGGATGTTCCAGTATATTTGGGCAGTCGCTCTACCTTTGCGCTTGGTAATTTTGGTGGTCATGCAGGTCGTACTTTACGTGTCGGCGACATGATTAAAATGGTTGATCCAGCATTTGCTGGTGCAGAATTGCCACTTGCACATGACGAACCGCAAGCGTTGTCGGCTGACTTGATTCCTGAATATAGTAATGTATGGGAAATTGCGGTTTTATATGGCCCGCACGGCGCACCAGATTTCTTTAAACCTGAGTATGTAGAAGAGTTTTTTGCATCAGAGTGGACGGTTCATTTTAATTCAAATCGTTTAGGTGTGCGTTTGTCAGGACCAACACCAAGCTGGGCACGAGAAAATGGTGGTGAAGCAGGTTTACATCCATCCAATGTCCATGATTGTGAATATGCGATTGGCGCAATTAATTTTACAGGCGATTTCCCTGTAATTCTGGCAAAAGATGGTCCAAGTTTAGGTGGTTTTGTTTGTCCTGTGACGATTGCCAAAGCAGAACTTTGGAAAGTGGGACAGCTAAAAGCCGATGATAAAATTCGTTTTTATCCAATTACGGTTGAACAAGCCAATGAACTTGAACGTCAGCAAATTGAAAATATCCAAAACTTCGCGGAAGCAAGCAAAGTTGTAGAAACGATTGAGCCAATTCAAGAGCTTGTCAGTACGATTTTGTCACAACGTGAACCAACTGAATTGTCGCCAAAAACAGTGTACCGCCAAGCAGGTGATAGTTATATTCTCTTAGAGTATGGTGAAAACGTTTTAGATTTGGCTTTACGGTTACGTGTGCATCAACTGATTCAAATGATTCGTGATGCAAAAATTGCGGGCGTATTGGAACTGTCACCAGGTGTTCGTTCATTACAGATTAAATACGATGGCTTAGTGATTCCACAATCACAATTGATTGCTCAATTACTTCAACTTGAAGAAGAAATGGGCGATTTGAGCCAATTAAAAATCCCATCTCGTATCGTACATTTGCCGATGGCATTTGAAGACAGTGCCACTTTAGGCGCTGTTGAACGCTATCAAGAAAGTGTTTGCTCTAAAGCACCGTGGTTACCAAATAACGTTGACTTTATCCAACGCATTAATGGCTTAGCAGATCGAAATGAAGTTAAAGATATTATTTTTGATGCAAACTATTTAATTCTTGGATTGGGTGATGTGTATTTAACAGCACCTTGTGCCGTACCGATTGACCCACGTCATCGTTTACTCAGTTCTAAATATAATCCAGCTCGTACCTTTACCGCAGAGGGAACGGTTGGGATTGGTGGTATGTACATGTGTATCTACGGCATGGATTCACCGGGCGGCTATCAATTGATAGGGCGTACTTTACCAATTTGGAACAAGTTTAAGAAAAACAAACAATTTGGTGATAAACAATGGTTCTTACAATTCTTTGATCAAATCAAATATTTTGAGGTGACAGAAGAAGAACTGAATCAATGGCGCGCTGACTTTGAAAATGGTCGTGCTGAGATCAAGATTGAAGAAACAGAGTTCGATTATGCGGATTATGTAAAATTCTTAGAGAATGAAGCTGAAAGTATTGCCGAGTTTAAAGCTAAGCAACAACAAGCATTCACAACTGAAGTGGATCGCTGGAAAGAGGAGTTTGCAGCTCAACCTGAAGAACAGATTCAAGAAAATAATCACTCTGATTACAGTCATTTAGCATCATTAAATGCATCGATGACAGGTAATATCTGGAAAATTTTTGTTGAACATGGTCAAGAGGTTAAAAAAGGTGAAACTATTGCTATTATTGAAGCAATGAAAATGGAACTTCCTGTTTATGCAGAAGAAGATGGCATTGTAAAAGCTATTATTTGTAGAGCAGGGCAAACCGTACATAGTGGTGAACCACTGGTTTATATGGAATAAGGCAAGGTTGCATGAAAGAAACCAAAATAAAAACAACAAAAAGCTCAGACAATTTGTCTGAGCTGGTTTACCAACGCATCAAGAATGATATCTTTGATTTCAAACTGATGCCAGGTGAACGTTTCACTGAATCTGAAGTTGCAAAAGCTTATGATGTAAGTCGCACCCCAATCCGACAAGCACTATATCGTTTGCAACAAGAGGGTTATGTTGATGTGAGTTTTCGTAGCGGTTGGCAAATCCGACCGCTCAATTTTCGTTATTATGAAGAACTTTATGATGTGCGGATCGTATTAGAAAAAGATTCGATTCGTAAACTTTGTCAGATGGATCATCAAAACTCGGTTGAATTATCCGTTTTAAAAGATTTATGGTTGATTGAACCTCATCAATATCTAAAAGACATTAAACAATTGTCACAACAAGATGAGGATTTCCATTGCGCTTTAGTTCGTGCCTCAGGGAATAATGAAATGGCGAGAATTCATCGTGATTTGAGTGAGCGAATCCGTATTATTCGTCGCTTAGACTTCTCTAAAGATTATCGCGTTGAAGCGACTTATCAGGAGCATCAAAAAATACTGGGTTATATTTTTAATCGTAAAGTAGATGAAGCCATTCAAGCGATTGAAGCACATATCATGCAAAGTCGTGATGAAGTGAAAAAGATTACCTTACAGATGTTGGATTCGAGTCAGTTTTATTAGGCGATTGCATAGATTGTTTTTCGGTAAACCAGATTCTCAATCCATTATTATTTCAACTTCCAAATAAAAACAGGCTCATAAGAGCCTGTTTTTATCTATTTAAAGATTAGCGGTTTGGCAAAACATCTTTTAAAGCCGCATCCATTTCCAACAGGGCTTTTTCAGTAGTATCCCAGTCGATACAGCCATCTGTCACAGATTGACCATAGACGAGGTCACAAAGATTTTCAGGAATATCCTGACGGCCGCCTTTTAAATGGCTTTCCACCATGATTCCCACGATTGACTTATTCCCATCCAGAATTTGCTCCGTGATGTTCTTTAAAACCAAAGGTTGCAGGTACGGGTCTTTGTTTGAGTTGGCATGACTGGTATCAATCATGATCTTGTTGCTGACTTTGGCTTTTGCCAAAGCTGCTTCTGCTTCCGCAACAGAAGAAGCATCGTAGTTTGGCTTGCCATTACCGCCACGTAATACCACATGCGCATAAGGGTTGCCTTTGGTATTGATAATTGCCACCTGACCATTTTCATTTAGACCCAGGAAGCTGTGGCCATGCTTAACCGACTGCATTGCGTTGGTTGCAACAGTTAAGCCGCCGTCTGTACCGTTCTTAAAGCCAACTGGGGAAGATAAGCCTGAAGACATTTCACGATGCGTCTGGCTTTCAGTGGTACGTGCGCCAATCGCAGACCATGAAATCAGGTCTTGATAATATTGTGGTGAGTTCGGGTCAAGCGCCTCAGTGGCACATGGCAGACCTTTTTCATTAATATCAAGCAAAAGCTGACGGCCAATATGCAAACCCTTTTCAATATTGAATGAATCATTCATATCTGGGTCATTGATCAGGCCTTTCCAGCCCACAGTGGTACGTGGTTTCTCAAAATAAACACGCATCACCAGATATAAAGTATCTTTGACCTTTTCACTCAGTTCTTTTAAACGGTCAGCATATTCATGCGCCGCTTTTGGGTCGTGGATGGAGCAAGGGCCAATTACCACGAACAGACGCTTGTCTTTACCATCTAAAATATTACGTACAGTTTCACGACCTTGCAGTACCGTTTGAGAGGCGATGTCAGACAAAGGCAGGTCTGCTTTGAGTTCCGCTGGAGTAATTAAAGTTTGAATGCTTTTAATATTAACGTCATTGATATCTGGCTGAGAAACTGGATTTGGCTGTAGAGTATTCATTGCTGTCACAAATTCAATCGAAAGAAGAGGTTATTTTGTCTACGAATATAGCATGAAAAGCCGATTGATTAACTAGTGAATCGCATGATTTGTGCAGAATCAATCGGCAATTGGGTTTTAAACGCTGCTTGTTGCTGAACTAGTCTGTTGGATCACCATCGCCTGATGCGTTTCAACTGGTTTTGGCTTGGCTTTAATTGGATTGACCATAAAGTTGATCCCCAATGCAAATAATGTGATACCCAAAATTTTACGAATTAGTCTTTCAGGCATACGGGAGCTAATTAAAGTGCCCACAATAATGGCAGGAATTGAACCAACCAATAGCCACATCAATAATGTAAAATCGACATTACCTGATGACATATGGCTTAAACCAGCGACAGCAGTCAGTAAAACGGCGTGAACCACATCTGATCCAATAATACGAATCATAGGCAAATTTGGAAACATAATCACCAGGGCCATGATACCAAAAGCACCAGCACCTACTGAAGATAGTGTAACAAACACGCCTAGTACAATCCCCATAATAACGATATAAAAACGTTTATGTTGCAGTGCATGTTGCTCGCTTTCCATGTTGACTTGTTCACGATTTCTAAATCGATCAAAGAACTTTTCAATTTGGGCGCGGAAGACAATTGAAATCCCTGTTAAGGTCAACATAAAGCCCAAAACCATAGTCAAAACAGCTTTATAGTGTGTTGACTGGCTTAAGTAATGCTCCAGTACCCAGGAGGTTGCAAAAGAAGCGGGAATACTTCCCAATGCAAGCCAGAGCACGATGGGCCATACAATATTCAGCTTTTTGGCGTGAACAACTGAACCACAGAATTTTGAGATTGAGGCATAAAGTAAATCTGTACCAATTGCGATATGGGGTTCAATTTTAAATAAACTGATCAGGATAGGGGTCATCAATGAACCGCCCCCAACACCTGTAATTCCCACACAGAAGCCAACTAAAACACCAGCTAAAATGAACTCAATAGGACCAAACATCAACAATATGCCTAATTATGCTAAAACTCGCATATCTTATGCTTTTTTTAGATAACTCGTTGTGATGAATAGTGATTTACTTATGCAAAAAAAAGCTAAAGAATTTTAAAAACGCTTTAGCTTTTTTTGATCATTCCAATATTTTTATTGTGAACTATACCCTTGTCGGAGACTTTTTTATTTAAGTTAGGCCAACTGACCTAACGGGTTAATCTTATCATAGTACATTGCTTCAAACTCAAAAGGCGATACATAACCCAGTGCACTGTGTACACGCTTTTTATTGAACCAATCTACCCAGTTTAGTGTCGCAAGTTGTACATCTGCTAAACCTTGCCAATCTGCTTTTAAATATTCAATCACCTCTGTTTTGTATAAGCCATTCACCGTTTCAGCCAGAGCATTATCGTATGAATCACCAGTTGTACCGACTGATGCTCGTAAATTTGCAGCTTCTAAACGATTGGTATAGCGAATAGAAAGATATTGAACACCTCTATCTGAATGATGAATCACATTCTTAGGCATACCTCGATCGTGCAATGCTTGCTCAAGTGCATCGAGTACCATATCTGTATTCATCCGTGTAGATACTTTCCATCCAACAATTGCTCGTGAGAACACATCAATAATAAAGGCGCTATAGACCCAGCCTGAATTTGTTTGAATATAGGTAAAGTCAGCAACCCACAAGTGATTAGGCTGATCAGCTCTAAAATTCCGTTTCACCAAGTCAGGTGCTCGTTTTTGGTCATCTCGGCTACGGGTGGTTTGTTAGTTCTTACCTCGCCAAACACCTTGTATACCTAGCTTTTTCATTAATCAAGCAACAGTACAGCGTGCAATAATATAGCCTTCACGTTTCAGTTTTTGCCAGACTTTACGCACACCATATCGACCTGAACTTTCTTTCCAAATTCGTTTAATTTGTTCAGCATGATGCTCATCATGTAGATCTCGTTTCGCTCGATGTTCTGGATTGTCAGCGAGATCTAAAGTCTGGTAATAGGTTGAAATCATGGACTATCAGGCAGGCAACGATGATAAAGTCATTCGTATTCAATGAATCTTGAATAAATTCAGCACGTTCGGCATTGTCATCAATGAGTGAAATTTTAAGTTTTGACATATTACAGCTTTATTTTGATCCAATGATCGGTACATCTTGAACACATTTATAGGCAATTTCTGCGCCATTTTTATGCAATATTAAGCAGGGTTTTCTGCATTTTTATGATTCTTTTTTGTGCAAAAGTTTTGAAACAGTGCAATTCCATCAATGTCGTACGGGATGGCAAAGCTTATAAAGAAGTTGGGCTAGCGCTTTATCCCTAAAAAATAAGTAAAAAAGCCTTTTTTATAAAATTGGCACAGATCCTGCTAAGTATTTAACAAGATAAAAGTACTGAGTCAAAGGCGACTTATACCTGAAAATTTAGACGGCCAATGACGTCCGTTCTGTTCAATTCTGACCTGCCAAACCCACAGGCTAGGATATTTATAACGTTCAGTTCTGGAGGAAGATGGTCATGTCTTCAAATTTACAAGCTCAAAAAGCAACAAAAATAAGTCTATTCAGTTTTTCCAGCGCAGCGATGCGTGCCTTCCACATGAGCTGGCTAGCATTCTTTGTCTGTTTCTTCGCTTGGTTTGCCTGTGCGCCGCTGATGCCGGTCATTGCGGGTGAATTCAATCTGACCAAAGTACAAATCGCCAATATCAATATTGCTGCGGTTGCTATCACTATTCTGGTTCGTCTGATTGTGGGGCCTTTATGTGATAAATACGGTCCACGTAAAACCTATTCTGCATTACTGATCATCGGCAGTATTCCTGTCTTTGGTGTCGCAGCTTCTAATAGCTACGAATCCTTCCTGTTCTTCCGCTTATTGATTGGTGCCATTGGTGCCAGCTTCGTGATTACCCAATATCACACCAGCATCATGTTTGCACCAAATGTCGTAGGTACGGCAAATGCGACAACTGCAGGCTGGGGCAATGCAGGTGGTGGCGCCACGCAGGTATTGATGCCATTAATGCTGGCTGCCCTGGTGATGTTCGGTGTTGAACAGGCAATGGGCTGGAGAATTGCATTGATTGTGCCAGGCATGATGATGGTGATAGTAGGCTTCCTGTACTGGAAACTGACTCAAGACTGTCCGCAAGGCAACTTTAGTGAATTACGTGCCCAAGGCGTCAGTGTCGGCAGCGATAAAAAAGGCGGCATGGCGATTCTGATGCATGCAGCGAAAAACTACCGCGTCTGGATCCTGTTTGGTGCCTATGCTGCCTGTTTCGGTATCGAAATCTTCATTCATAACATCGTGGCAATGTACTACGTAGAAAACTTCGAGTTTGGCCTGAAAGAAGCGGGTATGGCTGCGGGGATCTTTGGTTTGCTGGCGTTATTTGCACGCGCCCTGGGCGGCATCGTATCTGACAGAATCGCACTAAGCAAAGGTCTGGATGGCCGTACCAAAGTATTGTTTCTGATGATCCTGCTGGAAGGTGTGTTCCTGGTGGTGTTCTCACAAATGAACAGTGCAATGCTGGCAATCCTGACCATGACGGTATTTGCCCTGTTTACCCACATGGCCTGCGGTGCGACCTATGCGCTGGTGCCATTTATTGATCGTGATGCACTGGGTGGCGTGGCGGGCATTATCGGTGCAGGCGGTAACGTAGGCGCAGTTGCAGCGGGCTTCTTATTAAAAGGCATGCTGGATATCCAGACCACATTAATGGTGCTGGGTGGGCTGGTAGTGATTGCTGCGAGCTGTGTATTGATGATCCGTTTCTCGGTTGAGCATAAGGAAAAAGAACAGCGTCTGTTTGAACAGGCGATCCAGGATCGCAACCTTGCTGAAGCGCAAAATTAAGACCAGATATTTTAAAATTAGTAGGAAGTAAACATATGAAAATTATCATGATTGGTCATGGCATGGTGGGCCACAAATTTATCGAATCTGTACTTGAACAGGCGGGCGATGAGGTTGAAATCACTATTCTGGCTGAAGAACCACGTTTGGCATATGACCGTGTTCATTTAACTGAATATTTCAGTGGAAAATCAGCAAAAGACTTGACCCTTTGCCGTAGCGACTTTGCGGATGCATATGGGATCGACCTGCGCTTGGGCACTAAAGCAGTTTCAATAAATCAGCACACTCGTACTGTGACTACCCAGCATGGTGAAGAGTTAACTTATGACAAGCTGATTCTGGCAACAGGTTCCTATGCTTTTGTTCCGCCAATCCCGGGGAATGACCGTGAAAATTGTTTTGTTTACCGTACGATTGAAGACCTGGATGCCATTCGTGCAGCGAGTTTAAATGCAAAAACTGGTGTGGTAATCGGTGGTGGTCTGTTGGGTCTGGAAGCAGCTAAAGCCCTGCGTGATCTAAATCTGGAAACACATGTGGTTGAATTTGCGCCACGTCTGATGGCAGTCCAGATTGATGATCTTGGCGGAAAAGTTTTACGCTCAAAAATTGAAAATCTGGGTGTTAAAGTTCATACCCAAAAAGCAACCTCATCTATTGAAGACGGTGCCAATGCCAAACATGTGATGAAGTTTGGTGATGGTGCGGAACTGGAAACCGATATTATCCTGTTCTCTGCAGGGATTCGTCCACGTGATGAATTGGCACGTCAAAGCGGGCTGGCCATTGGTGAACGTGGCGGAATCATGATCAATGATTATTGTCAGACTTCTCATCCAGATATTTACGCGATTGGTGAATGTGCACTCTGGAATAACAAGATTTTTGGTCTGGTGGCTCCAGGCTATGACATGGCACGTATCGCTGCAAAGCATGTACTACAAGAAGAATGTGCCGCATTTGCTGGCGCAGACATGAGCACCAAGCTGAAACTGATGGGTGTAGATGTTGCTTCGGTGGGCGATGCACATGCCATGACACCAGGTTCACTAAGCTACTTCTACGCCGATGAAGCAACACAGATTTACAAGAAAATTGTCGTAAACGCAGAAAAAACTAAACTGCTTGGTGCAGTGCTGGTCGGTTGTGCCAAAGAATATAACGACCTGCTGCAAATGATGCTGAATGGGCTGGCTGTACCTGAGAATCCTGAAAGCCTGATTATGCCAGGCTTCGATCAGGCGACTGCTAAAGCAGGTGGTAGCGGTGTAGATCTACTTCCAGACAGTGCAACCATCTGTTCATGTAATAACGTGTCTAAAGCAGATATCTGCTCTGCGATTGCTGATGGTTCAACTTCACTCGGCGCTCTGAAAAAATGCACCAAAGCAGCAACCGCCTGTGGTGGCTGTGCGCCACTCGTCACTCAAGTATTGAAGTCCGAGTTGCAACGCCAAGGCGTAACGGTAAATAACCATTTGTGTGAACATTTTGCTTACTCACGTCAAGAGCTGTATCACCTAGTTCGGGTTAATGAAATCAAAACGTTTGATGACCTGATTCATCAACATGGGCATGGGCTGGGCTGTGACATCTGTAAACCAACAGTAGCGAATATTCTCGCATCTTGCTGGAATGATTTCGTCTTAAAACCAAGCCATGCTGGCTTGCAGGACAGTAATGACTACTACCTGGGCAATATCCAGAAAGATGGTTCTTACTCAGTAGTGCCACGTATGGCGGGTGGTGAAGTTACGCCTGATGGCCTGATTGCGATTGGTCAGATTGCTAAAGAATATGGCCTATATACCAAACTGACAGGCGGTCAACGTGTCGATATGTTTGGTGCACAAGTGCATCAATTGCCTGAAATCTGGGAAAAATTGATCAATGCCGGTTTTGAATCAGGTCATGCTTACGGTAAATCCTTACGTACCGTGAAATCTTGTGTCGGTAGCACCTGGTGCCGTTATGGCGTAGATGACTCGGTTGGCTTGGCGATCTTCCTGGAAAACCGTTATAAAGGCCTGCGTTCTCCACACAAACTGAAAATGGCTGTGTCTGGCTGTACCCGTGAATGTGCCGAAGCACAAAGCAAAGACGTGGGCGTGATTGCCACTGAAAAAGGCTGGAACCTGTATGTTTGCGGTAACGGCGGTATGAAACCCCGCCACGCGGAACTACTGGCATCTGACCTAGATACTCAAACCCTGATCCGCTATATCGACCGTTTCTTCATGTTCTATATCCAGACTGCAGATCGTCTGCAACGTACATCGGTATGGCGTGACAACCTCGAAGGTGGCCTGGATTATCTGAAAGATGTCATCGTGAATGACTCGCTTGGTCTGGCCGCTGAACTGGAACACCGTATGCAGCGTGTGGTGGGTACTTATCAGGACGAATGGCGTACTGCGATTGAAGATCCTCAAGTTCGTAAACGCTTTAAAACCTTTATTAATGCCAAAGCTGAACTGCAAAATGATCCTCATGTTCAATTTACTGAAGTACGCGGCCAGATCCGTCCGAAAACTGAAGCTGAACGTGATATCACACGTATTCCAGTAGTTGAAGCCTGATTCAAAGCATAAGGAAGAATGAAGATGACCATTTTAAAAGATATGAATGAACTGAATTGGGTGGAAGTGTGTGCACTGGATGATATTACCCCGAATACCGGTGTAGGTGCATTAATTGAAAATCAGCAAATTGCTTTGTTCCGTGTAGGACATGAAAAGCGTGTTTATGCCTTAAGTAACCAGGATCCATTTAGTAAAGCATTTGTAATGTCACGCGGGATTCTGGGTGATCTGCAAGGGGAACGCGTCGTCGCTTCACCGATTTACAAGCAGCATTTCAGTCTGGCAACCGGACGCTGTCTGGAAGATAAAGACCAAAAGCTGCTGGTATTTCCGAGCAAGATTGAAAATGGCAAAGTCTGGATCAGTCCGACCCCTCAAAAAACCTATATCACCAATAATGGCATTTCTCAGGAAAAGATGAAGCTGGTTTTGGTGGGTAATGGCCTGGCTGGTATGCGTTGTTTGGAAGACCTGCTGGATATGGCACCTGACCGTTATGAAATTACTGTGATTGGTGAAGAACCGTGGGGTAACTACAACCGTATTATGCTATCACCAGTACTTTCGGGTGAGAAAACTATTGATGACATCATGCTGCATCCACATGCCTGGTATGCTGACAAAGGCATCCGTCTGTTTGCCGGTGATCTGGCAGTTCGCATCGACCGTCCTCGTAAACACGTATATACCGAAAAGGGCGAAGTGATCAGTTATGATCGCCTGATTCTGGCGACTGGTTCCAAACCATTTGTTCCACCGATTCCAGGGAGTGATTTAAAAGGTGTACTGAGCTTCCGTGATATTTATGATGTCAACAGCATGCTGGATTACTGCAAGACCTGGAAAAATGCCGTAGTCATTGGCGGAGGACTTTTAGGTCTGGAAGCAGCGTATGGACTAAAACAGCAAGGCATGAATGTCACAGTATTGCATCTGATGGATCGCATTATGGATCGCCAGCTGGACAGTAAAGCCAGCCAGATGCTGAAAACAGCGATTGAGCAGAAAGGTATCACGATTCTGACTGCAGCGAATACCGAAGGCTTGATTGGTGAAGAGGGTCATGTGACTCAAGTCAAACTCAAAAACGGGACTGTGCTGGATGCTGATCTGGTGGTGTTTGCCGTGGGGATCCGTCCAAACATGACTTTAGCACAAAGCGCAGGCTTACGTTGTAACCGTGGTGTATTAGTGAATGACACCATGCAGACTTTTGACCCAAGTATTTATGCGGTGGGTGAATGTATTGAACATCGAGGTCAAACTTTTGGTCTGGTTGAACCACTTTGGGGCCAGGCGTTTATTTGTGCATCACATTTGGCCGAGCATGGCAGTCTGACGTTCAAAGCGCCAACTGTTCCGACTCAGCTGAAAGTAAGTGGCTGTGATGTATTTTCGGCAGGTGATTTCGAGCCAAAAGAGGATTTTGAAGATATCGTGCTAAATGATGAGAAACGTCAGATCTATAAACGCATTATTATTCAAAAAGATAGAGTAATTGGTGCCGTGCTGTTTGGTGATACTGAGGATGGTGCTTGGTATGCTGAGCTAATTGCAGATCAGACACCAATCACTTCGATTCGAAATAAACTGCTATTTGGTCGGGATTTTGCATTAAAGAAAGCAGGTTAAAAAATCAATTTGTCATGGTGAAACCAAGATCCGCGGAAACGTCATCCGCAACTGTTTGAGCCAGTACAAAATATGGGAATGAATGTTTCTGCGACCTTTTTGATACATGCCGGATGAGGGCGAGTTTTGCGGATCTTACGCCACAGTGTGGCTCAGGTTTTGCCTACTTTCCCAAAAGAAAAGTAGGTTGAACCGAAGGTTGATCCAAATAAATGAGTTGCATTGAAAAGACATCGTTGTAATGAACATTTTTTGAAAAAAATTAAATTGTGTTTCAACTCCTAAGGAGCATGCATGAACAGTATTCCCGTTGTGGAAATTGAAAGCTCCACAGAATTAAAAACTAAAACCACACAGACCACATGCCCATATTGCGGCGTGGGTTGTGGTGTGACTGCACATGTAACGCCGACCACATCAGGTCCGAAAGTGACTGTTGAAGGTGATGTCAAACATCCTTCGAATTACGGAAAATTGTGCATCAAAGGCAGTAATCTGGCCGATACTTTAGGCTTGGAAACCCGTTTATTGCATCCAATGTTAGGCCGTAAAGACCAGCGTGAAGTTACTGATTGGAATACTGCAACTTCAACGATTGCCCATAAATTCCAGCAATACATTGAGCAGTATGGCCGTGACAGCATTGCCTTTTATGTCTCGGGTCAGCTGCTGACTGAAGACTATTATGTGGTCAATAAGTTCGTCAAAGGCTATCTCGGCACGGCAAATATTGATACCAATTCACGTCTATGTATGTCTTCCGCTGTAGCTGCACATAAGCGTGCCTTTGGTGAAGATCTGGTTCCAGCCAGTTATGAAGATTTTGAATATACTGACATGGTGGTACTAGTGGGTTCCAATACTGTATGGTGTCATCCGGTGCTCTACCAGCGTATCATGAAAGCCAGGGAACAGCGTGACCTGTTCGTGGTCGTGATTGATCCGCGTTTTACCAGTACCTGTGAAGCAGCAGATCTGCATTTGCCTATTCTGCCGGGGCAAGACGTTGCACTATTTAATGGCCTATTACAGTACTTATATCAGCATGGTGATGTAGATCAGGAATTTGTTGCTGCACATACCCAAGGGCTGGAACAGGCCTTTGCCAGCAGTACTGCGGAAGCTTCGATTAAAGATGTTGCGGCACGCACCGGTATTTCAACTGCTAAGCTGAGTCAATTCTTTGAAAAATTTGCCCAGATTGACAAAGTCATGACGTTGTTCTCCATGGGTGTAAACCAATCCTCCCGTGGCGTAGATAAAGCCAACAGTATTATTAACTGCCATTTGCTCACGGGTAAAATTGGTAAGCTCGGTGCAGCCCCATTCTCTATGACTGGCCAGCCAAATGCGATGGGTGGACGTGAAGTCGGTGGTCTGGCCAATATGCTGGCCGCACATCTGGATTTAGAAAATCTGGAGCATCAACAGCTAGTGCAAAACTTCTGGCAAAGTCCATATATTGCCAAGCAAGCGGGTTTCAAGGCAGTTGATCTATTCCAGGCGGTTGAAAGCGACAAGATCAAAGCCATCTGGATCATGGCCACTAATCCGGTCGTCAGCTTGCCCGATGCGGATCAAGTGAAGCGTGCTCTAGATAAATGTGAATTCGTAGTGGTCTCTGATATCTGTCAGGATACGGATACTACTCAATATGCTGATGTATTACTTCCAGCTTTAGGCTGGGGCGAAAAAGATGGAACCGTCACCAATTCGGAACGCCGTATTTCAAGGCAACACGCCTTTTTAGATGCGCCGGGTGAAGCCAAAGCCGACTGGTGGGCGATTGCACAGGTGGCGAAGCAAATGGGCTTCAGAGGGTTTGATTTTCACAATAGCCATGAAATTTTTAAAGAGCATGCCGAGCTCTCTGCTTATCAGAATGTAGAAATTTCCCAACGTCTAGAAACCCCATATTTTCGTTATTTTAATCTTCAAGGCTTGAGTAATTTAACCACACAAGAATATGACAAACTGGAACCAGTACAATGGCCAGTTTGGGATAAACAGCAACCTGTTAAATCTGTAGCCCGATTATTTGCCCAAGGCCAGTTCAGTCATGCTGATGGTAAAGCCAAGTTTATTGCTACAACTGCGATTGATCCGGTCAATCAGGTTTCCAGTGAATATCCTTTAATTCTGAATACCGGCCGGATTCGTGACCAATGGCATACTATGAGCCGCACTGGATTATCTGCCAATCTCAGTACACATCGTGCCGAACCGTATTGTGAAATTCATCCGAATGATGCACTGAAATACGGGATTCAGGATGGTGAGCTGGTCGAAGTTCGTTCTGAATGGGGACAATGTATTTTACGTGCTCAGGTTAGTGACAATATCCGTCGTGGTCAGGTCTTTGCACCAATCCATTGGAATGATCAGGTGGCATCCGATGCACGTATCGGCAAGCTGGTGAATCCAGTGGTCGATGCCATTTCTGGCGAGCCTGAGTTTAAGCATACGCCAGTGTTGATCCAGCCATTCCATACCCAGTGGCAGGGCGTGCTATATGTGCGTGAAGGTTTTGAAAGTTATGTGCAGTCATTTGTTGACAAGAGCATCTGGTGGACCAAGGTCAAAGCGGTCCGAGCAACGCGTTATGAAATTGCGGATCGTCAGAAATTTAGCACCACGACCGAGCAGCTGAAAAGCCTGTTGCCATTTACTGAAGAAGATTTTGAATGGCTGAATCTGGATGACCAGACTGCACATATCAGTCATAGCGTAGTGTTGCAGGACGGCAAGCTGATTGCCAGCCTGTATATCGCACCAAAAGAGCTGTTGCTAGATCGCGAGTGGTTATCGGGGCTATTTCAGCGTGAACGACTCAGTGCCATGCACCGTAAAGCGTTGTTGGCTGGTCAGGCGATCTCAATGAGCAAGAGTGAAGGTGAGCTAGTGTGCAGCTGTTTTAAAGTCGGTAAAAACCGCATCATCCAGACGATTAAAGAAAAAAATATCACCAATGAAAAACAGGTGACCGCATGTCTAAAAGCCGGCGGCAACTGCGGTTCCTGCTTACCTGAAATTCGTGGCCTGATTAAAGCTTGCCAAACGGAGTCCGAATAATGAAAAGAATCCATAAGAATATGAATTATCCACCCACCGATTTAGTCATCCTAGCCGGTGGCCAGGCGCGTCGGATGAATGGCATTAACAAGTTGCTGCAAAAGTTTGATGATGAAATTCAACTGATCAAGATTCACCAGCAGCTCAGATCATGCGTTGGTCAGGTCTGGATCAACAGCCACCGTGATCACTCTATTTATGAACGCCTTATTCCATCAATCCGTTATTTTCAGGATGATGAACCAGGCTTTCAAGGACCTTTGATGGGCATGAAAAGTGCCTGGTCTCATGTGCAGTCTGACTATGTGTTATTTGTACCGTGTGATGTGACTTACATTCCAAAAAAGGTTATTTCTGGATTATATCGGGCTATGCAGCGAGATCCTTTTTGTGAAGTGGCTGTAGTAGAAATAAATGATATAGCGTTGTATCCATTCTGCTTACTTAAACGAAGCAGTTTGCCGACACTGGTTCAGCATCTCGAACAAAATCAGCGCAGCTTAAGACATTGTTTTGCGAAAATGCACATGCAAAAGGCGCGATTTAAAAATCATGCACTGTTTTTTCACAGCATTAACTCCTTTGATGAGTTGCAGCAGCATCAGCAACTGCATTTTCTCTAAGTGCTGATTGAGTAGTGCTTAAAAGCAGGGCAATACACCTTTTTAAAACTCTTATTTTTCTTAAACTCCAATAAATCGCACTCAAATATTAAAAAGCCGCAATTTCTGCGCAAAGTTGGAACACTTATTGCATTTCAACACTAGAGCAATAGTAATTTAATAGGGCATCGGTCAGCAAAAATTTGGCTAGAAACAAAGTTGATGATCGACCCTGATGGAATAAGCAATGAATCACAGCAACTCTTTACAGCAGGCTGAGGCCTCAGTATTTCGGGATCAGTTTGGACGTAATAAGCGTAAGCTCCGTATCTCTGTGACGGATCGCTGTAATTTTAAATGTGTTTATTGCATGCCAGAACATCCGGAATGGATGAAAAAACACAATTTACTCAGCTTTGAAGAACTCTACCATTTTTGTGAATTCATGGTTCGCCGTGGTATTGAACAGATCCGGATTACTGGTGGCGAACCTTTAATGCGCCAAGGTGTGGTGCATTTTATTGCCGAATTACAACAACTAAAAAAAAGCGGCCTGAAACGTATTTCAATGACTACGAATGGTCATTATCTCAAACAATATGCAACAGAATTAAAGCAGGCCGGACTAGATGACCTGAATATCAGTCTGGATAGTCTGGATGCAGAGCAATTTGAACAATTAACTGGAAAAAAACTGCAACCCGTATTAGAAGGCATCCAAGCAGCCCAACAGGCTGGCTTTCAAATCAAAATTAATACGGTGCTGATCAAAGGCATCAATGATGACCAGATTCTGTCTTTGGCACACTGGGCTAAACGCGAACAAGTTGAATTGCGTTTTATCGAGTATATGCCACTCGATGGCGACCAGAACTGGTCACGTGATCATGTGGTTAGCGAGCAGGACATTCTGGATCACCTGGCACAAGCATTTGAAGTAAAGATCAGACAAGATCAGGGGGCTAATCCAGCACGAAGCTATTACATTGAAGGTATGTCGATCGGCATTATTTCAACGATTACCAATTCATTCTGTGGTAACTGTGACCGTTTACGACTGAATGCTCAAGGTGAATTATTTAACTGCTTATTCTCAACTCAAGGTCTAAAACTCAAAAACAGTATTCAACAGTTAAGACAGCACCTAGCATCAGCTGAATACATGCTGCAACAACAGCTGCAACCCTATATCTGGAATAAAGCTGCTGGCTTTCATGCCATTCAGGCTCAGCAAAAACTGTTCAATCCATCCCATAAAACCCATTCAAATTTCCGAAAAATCAGTATGCATATGATAGGAGGCTAATATGACTACAAAACTTCAATCATCGATTATGATCAAAATCGAATCTTTCGGTGCGATCGAACGTCAGTTGCCTCAAGATTTAACTGTGCAATGTCAGATAGACAGTCTGGTTGCCGATGTACTCAATGAAGTCATTCATTCCTTTCCAGAGGCTTTCAGGTTGTTAGAGCGTTGTGCCTGTGCCATCGGTGAAGACATTATTTCTCGCCAGACCCGGTTAACCCAGGACAGTACTCTAGTGTTGCTGTCACCGGTCGCAGGAGGTTGAAATGCAACTAAAACAATTTACCCGTATTCAGGACACACCGCTGCAACAGGACGTATTTGATGGGATTCAATATTTTCCTGAATGTGGGGGAATCGGTATTTTTGTCGGAACAGTACGAAATCATCATGAAGGTAAAGCGGTTAAGGCACTGAAATATACCGCTTATGCACCTGTTGCTGAAAAGATGATTCGCCAGATCGAGCAGGAAATTCAGGCTGAATATGACGTGTCCTATGTCCGAGTTGTACATCGTATCGGTTCACTGGATATTGGTGATATCGCCATTATTGCCATGGCCTATGCATCACATCGTCGGGAAGCTTTTCAAGCCTGCGAAAAAGTCGTGGAACGAGTCAAGCATGAAGTACCGGTCTGGAAAGAAGAATTCTATATGGATGGCAGTAGCCAATATGTCGAAGGTTGCTGCATTCGTCGTGACCAGGGTTCAGATCATCACACTCATAGAAAGCATGTGCATACGCATAACTGTACTGATGCACATAAATCTGAAAAATTGCCTTTGAACCTGATCCAGCCAGATGTTCCTGTTTATCAATGGCCGCTATAAATTCAAGTTTGAGTAAAAAATGAAAAGATTCAAGAAGGATAAGCCATGAAAGATATCGGAATGAAACCAGAGAGTTACCGCACTGCTATTGCCACCGGAATTCTGCATGCGCCGCCACACTGCATTGAATTACTGCGTAATGGTAATACCGACAAAGGTGATGCGCTAAAAACCGCCCGGATCGCAGGGATTTTAGGCGCAAAACGTACTGATGAACTCATTCCTCTATGTCATCCACTGCCAATTTATCGGGCCGATGTGGAATATGAGCTTGAAGAAGCCCATGTAGTGATTACTGCGGTAGTGGAAACGATTGGTCCAACGGGTGTGGAAATGGAAGCACTGACAGCAGTCAGTCTGACAGGTTTGACCCTTTACGATATGCTGAAACCACATTGTGAGCCGGAAGAATTATGTCTGGATCAGGTTAAACTGGGGCAAAAAAAGGGAGGAAAATCACATTTCACCCGTGTTCTGAAAGAACCTTTAGCAGCCTCTGTCATTGTACTTTCTGATACCGTGGCATCTGGCAAGAAAGCCGACACAGCTGGGCAGAATGTGATGGAAATTCTGGAAGAAGCTAATTTTGGCTATATCCACTATCAGGTGATTTCGGACAGCCCTGAACAGCTAAAAGCTTTAATTGAACAGCAAAAAAATGAATATTCATTAATTCTGACAGTGGGTGGTACGGGACTTGGCCCTAAAGATCTGACAGTGGAAACTATTCAACCCTTACTAACCCGTGAAATTCCGGGACTGATGGAAGCTGCACGCAGTTTTGGTCAACGTCGTACACCTTACGCAGCACTGAGCCGCGGGGTCGCAGGTTATATTGAAAACAGTCTGATCCTTACCTTACCAGGTAGCCGCCAAGGGGCTAAAGAATCCTTAGTGGCGATTTTACCTGCACTCGTACATCTGTTTGATGTACAGAAAAATATTCCCCATGCAGGAGGTTATCAATGAACTCTGCTGTAACGACAGCACATTCCGCCTGTGGCAGTGAACTCGGCCTAATTTCTGTCGATCAGGCTCTGCAGATGATTCTAGATCATACTGATCATCTAGGCGTTGAAACACTGCCCTTAAGTCAGGCACTGAACCGTTTTGTAGCCGAAGATATTTACTCAAAAACTCAGCTGCCTATATTTTCGCAAAGTGCTGTAGACGGTTATGCCATCTGTATGGATACCGACATGCCAGCAGAAAGTAGTTTTGAGCTGATCGGGGAAATTCGTGCTGGACAGGGAGCTGATCTGATACTTGAACCAGGTCAGGCAGTACGCATCTTTACTGGTGCGAAAATTCCGTTGCAGACCACGACGGTGGCACGACAGGAAATTGTACAGCTCAGGGACTCGACCATTATCTTGACTGAAGCCTTGCGACTGGATGCTGATATTCGTCAAGCGGGTGAAGAAATTCGTATGGACCAATGTCTGGCTGTTCAGGGGCAGCAACTCAGTATTGGGACAATTGCAGCCTTAAGTATGGCAGGGATCCAGGAGGTTTCAGTTTATCGCTATCCTAAAATTGCAGTGGTGATTACTGGGGATGAAGTGGCTGACACTGTGGAAGACCTGAATTCCGGCAAAATTTTTGATGCCAATGCTCCTTTAATTCAAGCCTGGTTCCAGTCCAGAAACCAGCAGGTTGAGATCATGCATGTTGCCGATACCGAACAGGCGGTCAGCGCGCTATTTCAAAGGTTGAGAACCCAGTATGATCTGATTTTGACCACTGGTGGTGTATCGGTAGGAGATTATGATTTTGTCCGCCCGGTAGCACTGAAAATTGGTTTTGAACAGTTATTCTGGAAAGTCAAACAGAAACCTGGCAAGCCAATGTTCTTCGCCAAATCTGAGCGACCCGATCAAAATCCATGTTATTTACTCGGCCTGCCGGGTAATCCGGCTGCAGTCTATATAGCCATGCAGATCTATGTATCAACCTTAATCAGTACGGTACAAGGTCAAAAGCAATTACCGCAATGGTTTAGTGCAGTAATAAGTCATGACTTGAAAGTTGATAGCCGGGAACGTTTTTTGCGTATGGCATTAAGTTTTGACTCGGGAATGCTAAAGCTTTCCAGCTTGCCGAAGCAACAGTCACATATGCTGAGTAACCTGATGCAGGCCAATTGTATTGTCCGTATTCCGGCAGCGCAAAGCATCCAGGCTGGTCAGATCCTGCAAGGTCTGTTTATTTAAGGAATATGTCACCGATGAAAAAGGGATTGATCTTATTCAGTGCAGTTTTACTGTCCTGTTCAGTCCAGGCCGGAAGTACCGTCCGAGTTTATGCGGCCGCCAGTCTGAGCAATGCGGTGACGGAGATTGCCAGACGTTATGAAAAACAGTATCCCTCAATCAAAGTAGTGCTGGTCTTTGCAGCATCTTCATCGCTCGCCCGACAAATTGAAACTGGCGCACCGGCTGATATTTTTTTCTCTGCCGATCAGGACTGGATGAACTATCTGGTAAAAAAACAAAAAATAGCTAGATCTCAAGTAAAGCCCTTATTAACCAATGAACTGGTATTAATCATTCCTCTACAGCGTCAGCAAAGCTTTCAGGCCAGTTCTCAATTTAATTTTGCCCAGTCCTTTCAGGGGTATGTATGTACCGGACAAATGGAATCTGTGCCTGTCGGTAAATATGCCAAACAGAGTCTAACCAATCTGAAATGGTTAAAGGGTCTGCAAGGCCGCATTGTCGAAACAGATAGTGTTCGTTCGGCCTTGGCTTTTGTGGAACGTGGTGAATGTCAGGCTGGGATGGTGTATAAGACCGATGCGTTACAGAGTAAAAAAGTGAAAATTGCTGGGGTCTTTCCAGCTCATACGCATAGCCCGATTGTCTATCCAATTGCCTTGACTGAGCAGGGCAGTAAAAATGCCGATGCAGTCAATTTCATGCATTTTATGAGTCAGCATACCGAGGCGAAAAAGATTTATCAGCACTATGGTTTTAAACTCTAGGATGGTTCCAGTATGCTGACACCAGAGGAACTCAGTGCATTGTATCTGTCAGCAAAAGTTGCAGGTTTTGCCACAGCGATCAGTTTACCGTTTGCCATTTTATTGGCATGGATTCTGGCACGTTATGAGTTTCGCCTGAAATATGTGGTGGAAGCCCTCTTACACCTGCCGATGGTTTTACCACCTGTGGTATTGGGCTATTTATTATTGATCGTCTTTGGTGGCAATGGTTGGATTGGACAATGGTTGCAGCAGTGGGGCATTCAGCTGGCTTTTAACTGGAAAGGTGCAGTGCTGGCTGCCATGATTGTGGCTTTCCCCTTAATGGTGCAACCGATCCGGGTGTCATTTCAGATGATTAATCCGCAGCTGGAACAGGTAGCAAATTCTTTGAGTGTTCAGCCCTATAAAGTTTTTTGCAGTATCAGCTTACCGCTGGCGTTGCCTGGTATTCTGATTGGCGGTATTCTCTGTTTTAGCCGCAGTCTTGGCGAGTTTGGTGCCACCATCACCTTTGTTGGCAATATTCCTGACGAAACCCGCACTATTCCGATTGCGATCTATTCCCTATTACAGCAACCTGATGGCGAACAGATGGCTTTACGACTAATGCTTTTATCTTTAGGTCTGGCTTTTGCAGCATTATTGGCGAATTACTGGATTATGCAAAAATATCAGCAGAAAATTCAGGAGCGCTAATGCTGCAATGTGAGTTTCATTATCAAAAGGATGCCTTTAGTTTAGATGCAGCAGTCCAGATGCAGAATTCTGTCCTGGGAATTGTTGGACCTTCGGGAGTAGGCAAAACTACTTTTCTTAAATTACTCCTTGGACTCTATCAACCACGATCTGGCTATATTCATTTAAATAAACAGATCCTGACTGATACAAATCAGAAAATTCATATTCCAGTCCATCAGCGTAAAATCGCTTTGATATTTCAGCAGGCGATGCTGTTTCCACATATGAATGTTGAACAGAACCTGCTTTATGCCAAAAAATGGGGCAAATTGGAACAGGAGAAATTCCAATTAAAAGAGATTGCCGAATTACTGGAAATTGATCATCTATTGCAGCGTCGGGTTCAGCAATTATCGGGTGGGGAAGCACAGCGTATTTCGATCGGGCGGGCGCTGTTGTCCAGTCCTAAATTACTGCTCTTGGATGAGCCATTGACTGGCCTAGATACCAAACTGAAACAGCAGATCCTGCCATTTTTTACTCGCATCCGTGATGAAATACAGGTGCCGATGATTTATGTGACCCATCATCATGAAGAGCTGGAACAGCTGGATGCAGAAATTATTGAATTACAGGATCATCAGCTAAGTAATTCACCGATTTTGAGTTTGAAGCAATCTACTATGATAAGATTAATCCGTTAGGTCAGGTGGCCTAACTTAAATAAAAAAGTCTCCGACAAACCCGGTACGGTTCACCCAGTATGAATGTGAAAGCAAAAAGATAAAAAATACTGAGTCGATAGACAAAAGTTGGGGTGGTGGATTTAGCCATAAACAGTCATAAAACACTAAGCCGAGAAGAAATAAAAGATGAAAATGATTATTGTTAATAATATTATTTAAGTAAAGTTCAAGCAATTATTCCTTTATCGCAAATCCAGATGGTATAAGGATTATTTAATGCTATCTTAGATGAGACGCAATTTTTACTGCACATCAACAAATTAGATGATTTTTTATGATTCGGTGTAAAATCATTTTGTTAGAATACTTTTAAATACTGGCAAGGGGCTTAGGTCTTGTTAAAGCAAAAACTAAAAATTGGCATTGTTGTGGGTGAAGTCTCTGGAGACACTTTAGGGGCAAAGCTCATGCGTAGTTTTCGCGAACAAGGAATTGATGCTGAATTTGAGGGGATTGGTGGTCCACAAATGATTGCTGAGGGTTTCCATAGTTATTACCCAATGGAAATTCTATCCGTCATGGGGATTGTTGAAGTATTAAAGGACCTGAAAAAATTATTTGCAGTCCGCGATGGTCTGGTTGAGCGCTGGACTGAACATCCAGTCGATATTTTTATTGGGATTGATGCACCTGATTTTAATTTACGTTTATCTAAAAGCATCAAGGAAAACAGTCTACCCATTAAAACCGTTCAGTATGTCAGCCCATCGGTCTGGGCATGGCGGCAAGGACGGGTACATGGCATTAAACAAAGTATTGATTTAGTACTGTGCTTATTTCCCTTTGAAAAAACCTTTTATCAAAACTATGATGTCCCTGCGGCATTTGTCGGGCATCCACTGGCAAAGCAATTGCCCTTAAAAAATCCAATTACCGAAGCAAAACACCAGCTTGGACTGTCTGCCCATAAAACCCATATTGCTTTACTCCCTGGTAGCCGTCGGGGTGAAATCGAGCGTTTACTGCCTTTATTAATCGGTACAGCCGAAATTTTGCATAAGAAATATCCCGATCTTGAGTTTTTAATCCCTGCAATTAATGACGCACGTAAGCAGCAGATTGAGCAAGGAATTCAGAATATGGATACCGAACTAAAGGTAAAAATCCATATTCTGGAAAATACTGATGCAGAATCCAAAATTGGTCGTATGGTGATGAATGCCAGCGATATTGTGGCACTTGCCTCTGGTACGGCGACGCTTGAGGCCATGTTGTTGCATCGTCCAATGGTGACGTTCTATAAACTGAACTGGCTGACTTATATTATTGCCAAGTTTCTGGTTAAAATTCCTTATTACTCATTGCCGAATATTATTGCGGGCAAGAAAGTGATTGAGGAACTGATTCAGGCAGATGCCACACCACAGCATTTGGCAGCAGAAATTGAAAGATTGATGGATTACGAAACCGCACATATTCAAATGATGCAACACCTGAGTATGCATAAACAGTTAATCTCAGGAAATACCGAAGACCCCGTACAGGCAATTTTGAGTTGCTTAAAAACAGAAGAAGTATAGAAAAGGTGGCTTAAATGCCACCTTTTTATTTATGCACGTAGGATTAATTCATAACCCGTATATTTACGGATATTGATCACCCCAATATCCAGTAATAAATACTGACCTTTAATGCCCTGCAAGACACCACGAATTTTCGGTGTCTTGTCCAGATTCAACGATTTAATCTTTTCTGGATATTGCTCAACTGGATAAATAAATTCTCTGGGCAATTCATTTTCCAAAAATTCCAGATTTTCATCAAACTCAAGGTTTTGGCTAAATTCATCACGAATTGTTTGAATTTTAGGAGCAAATTCCTCAAGAATCTGATCGCGTTGTTCAATCAGGTTTAAAGGTTCAGCTTCACCTTTGAGTAATTTACGCCAATCTGTTTTATCGGCAATCTGAGTACCAATTAATGTTTCCAGATGACCAGATAAGCGGCGTGAACCTACTTTCAGGATGGGAAGCGCCTGCGTTGCGCCTTGGTCCAGCCAACGGGTTGGCATGTTCATAATACGGGTAATCCCGATTTTTAAAGCACTGGAATTGGCCAAATAAACAATATGCGGCTGGAAACAGACACTATGTGCAAACTCATCTTCACGGCATGTATCCAGATGGTAATGGCAGGTTTCGGGTTTCATAATACACAAATCACATTCCGCCTTGGTTTTAAAACATTTAAAACAATGACCCTGTGAATATGACTTTGGGGTTTTGGCACCGCATGAGGTACAGAAAATATTACCTGTCCATTCAATCTCCAACTCCTGCCCCAAGACAAAGGGTAGGTCGATTTCTGAACGATCCAGTATAAATTTATATTCAACATTTGCCTTGTGTATTGCCTGATCAGGTACACTATGCGTCTTGAGCGCTGCGTGCATTTTATGGCAAATGCCTTGTAGTTCCATCATCCTCTCTCTTTTCAACTTAGGTGGCTTATGGCTGGACAAAATGTCATCACTTCGATGCTAGACGATTTATCTAAGGAACAGCCCATTGCTACCGCACTGTGTATTGGTCAAAACATTGACCATCATGCTTCAATTCAATGGCATTATTTTAACGTAACTGACTTTTTAAATCTGCCATTTACACAGCGTTATGATTTAGGTTTTGTATTATTTGATACTGAAGAAATGCAGGACATCAATCAAACGCAAAAGGCACAGTTATTGGTGAAGTTGCGTGACCTCATGGCAAAACGAATTGTTGTGGTCAGTAAACTGGATGATGAAAAGTTATTGCGTTCACTGGGTTTTACCCAGCTCATTGACAAGACCACACATGATAGTAATTTTGCTTTATGGCAGTTTAATATCTTGACCTATAAGCATGTACCAGACTGGTTTAACTCCAAGTTCTGGGCCAATCCTGAAAACTGGAATAAATTCCGCTGGTAAATCTCAGCAATGATTTAATTTCTGTGGAACTTCAACCATTCAATAGGCAAGATTGGATAGAGATTTATCGCAAGCTCTTGCAAAATTTAACAATTCAATTTTGTTTTGTGTATTCAAAGCAGCGTATTCTTTTGGATAAATAATTCCAAAAGGAACATATAAGTCATGACAGATTTAACCAACATTGTTGAAATTTTAGCAAAACAGGCTTTAGGCGGTCAGCAGCAATCAGGTCAGGGTGGTGGTTTAGGCGGAATTTTAGGTTCGGTATTGGGACAGCTTGGTGGACAACAGCAACAAAATACCCAAAACCAGCAACAAGGTGGTCTAGGCGGAATTTTGGGTTCTGTACTGGGTCAATTAGGTGCTGGTAATACTTCAACACAAAGTAATGCAGCAGGTGGTAACACAGCACAAACATTGTTAATCGCCGTTTTGCCTTTAATTCTTGCATGGATTCAAAAACAGGGCGGTTTGCAAGGTGCATTGGATAAACTGAAAAATGCAGGTTTGGCAAATCAGGTACAAAGCTGGGTCGATCCACACCAGCAAAATGCACAGGATATTCCAGCACAAAATATTCAAAGCCTATTCGATGACCAGGATGTGGAGCAGGTTGCCCAGCAAACCCAAACACCAAAGTCAGCAATTTATGGCGCAATTGCTTCAGTCTTGCCCCAAGTGATTGATTCCTTAACTCCACAAGGTGGAAACACTAATCCACAGGAAGCCAACAATGATATTCAACAAGTTTTAAACTTGCTCAGTGGTTTCTTAAAGAAATAAAATGGATAAAACAAAAGGGCATATCGCCCTTTTGTTTCTTTATTTAGAACTGAACTTCAAATTAGAAGTTATATTCCATACCTAAACCAATATTGGTTTTCTTATCATCTTTAGTTAACCAGTCACGTTTTTGCTGAGCAACAATACCGTAGAAACGAGCTTGTTTGTTGATTTGGTAGTCAGCACCAAGACCATAAAGATCTTGTTTACGATCATCACGACCGTCTGATTCAGTCGTTGCAGAAATGTACTGTGCTTTTAACTTCACAGGTGTTGATGGAATTGCATACGCAGCCGTTACACCAAAAGCATTTTCTTTTAAGCCTTTAAATGAATTATTAGTGACTGTGTCTGGTTTCCCAGTTTCTTTAGTCGTTGTGATGACAGCCACAACATCATCTGTAGGCTTAGCTGTTTGCCATAATGCGCCAAATACCAAACCATCAACACCAATTGGGGTAAAGTCTAAAGAGCCTGTAACACGAACGGCATCAGCATAAACGCCAGTTAAGTTATGTGCACTAAATTTAGTTGCTACAGCACGGTTTGCAGCAACTGCCGCAGCTAAACCGACATCTTTATTTTCATACGTTAAAGATGCTGAAACACCATCACCAAAACCATCACGTGCATCTTTTAAACCATAGTTTGTAACTACAGTTGTTTCTTTAGTAACGCCAGCTGTTGAAGTTGTAGATGTTTTTGCAGTTGCAGATGTTGCTGCATTTTCACCTTGCTGGAACATGATGTTGAAAGCTAAGCCACCCAGTAATTTTTTATCAGTTTCAAAACCAATAACATTCTTTAGGCGATCTTCACCAGCTAAAACTGCTGTCATATCAAGTTCATTGTGATCGTTAAAAATATCTTGGTTATTACCAGCTGCAGTTTTGAAGTAAGAATCGTAATGACCAACTTTTAATGTTGCAACGCCGTTAGATTTAATACCGACAAAACGGTTACGCATACCTAAGTCTGTACCGTCGCCATCAGTATTGACTTGCCATTCAGCCAAGTAAACTGCTGAAAGACTATCAGTAAGTTTCTCTTCACCCTTTACACCAATACGCGAAGCGTTAGAATTTACTTTAGTTACGCTTTCGTCTTTAAAGCCATTTTTATCAATTTGATCCAAAGTCACATTGAGCTTACCATACAATGTTGGTGCTGCTTGCGCTGCATTCATGGCTAAAGTTGCTACAGTAGCAGCAAGAAGCAATTTTTTCATTGAGATTTCTCCAAAACACTTTTTTGTAAATGGCAGTTGCCTTAGTTACGGTTATAAGCTTGCTTATGTACAAAAAGTTACACAGCTCACTGACTTGTATGCAGTATCGGTAAACTTTGTGACAGAGAAGTGAAAGGAAAATGACAATTTGATGACAGTTTATATTTGGTAATAATTCTATTTGTTATTGATTATTAAATAGTTATCAAATAAAAAAACGGAGTAACAACTCCGTTTACGAAAAAATTATCAGTTACAGGGCGGCCTTAATCTTTTCAGCAAGCGCCTTAATCTTCTCCTGATCACCCATTTGAGCCGCATGACGACCTAGATGATGAATTGAGCCTGGAATCAAATGAAAGTGTACATGCGGCACAGTTTGACCCGCAGCTTCGCCAGAAAGTTGCATCAGTACAATACCCTTAACATCCAATGCAGACTCAATCGCACGGGCAATCTTTTGAACGATCTGGATGGTATAGGCAGCCGCATCGGCAGGCAGGTCTAGCAATGTCACTGCTGGCGTTTTGGGAATAACCAAAGCATGACCATCTGCCTGAGGCATGATATCCATAAAGGCAAGAACCTGTTCATCTTCATAAATTTTAATCGCAGGCAATTCGCCACGAAGAATTCGGGCAAAAATATTTTGGTCATCGTAAGCCATGATGAGTCCCTTAATATAAATAATTCAAGTTTCCTCTCCTAAAAAAATAAAAAGGAGAGGACAAAATCTAATAATCAGTTTCTATTTACAGTCTAGCTCTTTTTGGCGAGCTTTAATCTCATCGAGACGTTGTTGCTCTTTGTCAGAAAACTTTGGTTTGGTGGTATGGCAGTTTTCATTGCCGTACTTGGCTTTAGCATCTGCATCCTTGAAACAGAAACCCTTAGACGCATAAATGAGGTTATAGTCATCCTGCAACTTTTTACAGTCTTGTTCTGGGGCTGCGGCTTGAACACTAAACCCTGTAAGGGTTATTAATCCAGCAAAAACCGCAACTGTAAACTTCTTCATGAGGTGATCCTCTAATTTAAAAGGTATAAACCAAAAGTCTTGTGGAATAGAAATATTCTACATGCTTTGGTCGCAACGTTAGTACTAATATAAGGCGTTTTAATGAAAATTCAATAGTGTATTTGAATATCTAATAAGCTTTACATTGTGGCGGTTTCTACTTTTACTTCACCAGATGGCAATGTAAAGATAACGATTGATACAGTTACCGCAGCAAGCGGTCATGGTTCATACGTGGTAAACCAGAGTAATGAGGAAGAAGCGTCCAGACTGCTTAATTTATTAATAGACTCATTCAAATAATTACAAAAATGATGACTGTTCACTGTTGAATCTGTCTGGCAATTATTTAAGCATGAAGTGACATAGCTTGATTAAGGAATAAAACAACATGATAGATCAGAATAAGCCTTTAAATTTTCAAGATGATGATGAACCTCTGGATTTTGAAGATGAGGAATTTATAGATGATAAGAAAGAGGATGAGTTATACAACAGCATTACCAAAGATGGTTCCAGTGTTGACCCAGCCGATGATGGTGAACGGCATATTCGCCCAAAAGATGGTGATCCAATAGAAATTGAGGAATAAACAAGACCCGCTTTATTAAGCGGGCTTTTTTAGACTGGTATCTTAATTAGATATAAAATATTGTTTTTAAATGGTAATTCTATTCCAGTGTAATTTTACTCCATGATTCATACAGTTTAACTGCTGCGGAGAAATCACTATTCGCTTCGGCAGTTAAACTTGCAGCCTGAATCAAGCTTTGGGTCAGGGCAAGTATAGGCGCTGGAAGTTTCGCGTTATGTACTAAATCTAGCGCAATTCCTGTATCTTTTGCCAATAAAGGCAAGGCAAAGGTGCAGGGAAACTCACGACTCAGTACGCGTTGAGGAAAAATATTTTCAGTGACTAGACTTTTGCCACTGGAAGCATTAATACAGTTGAGTGCCGCGTCCAGATTGACACCATGTGCCTTTAATGTGGTAAATCCCTCGGCAACTGACCATAAATTGACGGCAAGCAACATATTGTTGATGGCTTTTACTGCAAAGCCTGCACCTGAATCACCGACATGCTGAATCAATTTTCCAACGGCTGCCATCGCAGAATAAGTACGCTCAAAAGCACTAACATCGCCACCTACCATTACGGTTAAAGTCGCATTTTCTGCACCGATGGTTTGTCCACTCACAGGTGCATCGAGAAAATCGACGTTCTGTACTTTTAGCTTTTCGGCCAGACGGCGAGCTGTCTCGGGCACACCACTGGTACAGTCAATCCAGATTGCACCTGATTTAATATTCACACCATCAATCAAGGCTTCAACATCTGCACTTGTTGGCAGGCATGAAAAGATAATATCTGCCTGTACTGCCTGAGCCAGTTCAACCGCTATAGTTCCATATTCTGTTGCATGTTGTTGAGCTTTACTAAAGTTTCGATTCCAGACATAAACTTCCTCGAAATGCTTTGGTAGATGGGCTGCCATACGATAGCCCATAGCGCCTAAACCGATAAATGCAACAGATTGACTCATAGTTTACCTTTTGATAGGAGTTGATCGTTCGGCCAACCAGTTGGTCAGTGTTGGCCAGAACTCAATAGAACTGTTTTGACTGGACATTAAACCTAAATGTCCGCCAGGGATTAAAGTAAAGGTGACATCCTGACTGCTTGTCAACTGGGTCAGTGGAAAAGCGGCATCGGAAGTCACCAGTTGGTCACCTTTACCAGCACCTACCAATAAAGAACAATTGATGTTCTTCAGTTCAATCGTCTCATTCTTGAGTTTGATTGCGCCATGCTTCAATGGATTTTGTAGCCATACATTAAACAGCATGTCCTGATTGATACCACCTGGATAGTCAATCATGTTATTCAGGAAATGGCTCAGTGTGGCATTTTCCTGAACCAGCTTGAGATTATCCAGATTTTTGAGTAACTGGATATTGCCATCAATCCAGCCTTTTGGATCAAGTAGTTTAAACCCTAAAGAGTTTAGGAAGCCTGGTGAATGAATCATCAGCTTTGGCAAACGGTTATAGGCATAATCTTTAATGGTTGGGTTACGCGTCGTAATATATGCCAGTGTTTTGTATAGTTTGCCAATATAGCCTGAAGCATAACTGTCAATTGGGCTACCGAGTACGACCAAATTTTTAACTGGATTGGATGGATGGCGGGCTGTGTAAAGTGTGACAAAAATGCCAGCCATACTCCAGCCATGTAGAGAAATTTTTTCAGATTTAGAATGTTTCTGGATGGCTTCAATACAGCGTGGAATAAACTTATCAATAAATGACAAGAAATTAACCTGATAGTTTTTATAAGTGAGTTTGCCCCAGTCAATCAGGTACACATCAAAACCACTGTCCTGGAAATGTTTGACTAAAGAGCGATAGGGATATAGGTCATAAATATCCATATTAATCGCAAGCGGCGCAACAAAGACCAGTGGCTCTTTATAACGTTTGTTTTCTGAGCCATAAAAACGAACACGGGTTTGTTTAAACTCGGCAATCACTTGATAGGCGGTTGATTGAGACAGCACCAGCCGATCTGTGTCAAATACACGCATGGCTAAATGTTTAAAGTTTATTTTTTGTTGATCCATAAGCGATTTCATCTTTGAAAGTCTCATCATGAGTCAAGATTGCACGAAGTCTAAGCGATAATTTCATCTTACGCCTTGACCTTAAATACCCTGGACGCTCAAAATGTTGGCATATTGAAGCATGATGATCATAAGGCATACAAAACCATGAATCCAAGCGATGATTTAGAATATCAACTCGACACTCTGGCAATTCGCACAGGGCATGATCGCACCTTTGAGGGCGAACATAGTGAACCTATCTTTTTAACATCTTCTTTTGTTTGCGAAAGTGCAGCTGATGCTGCCGCAAAATTTTCTGGGCAAATCGTAGGTAATACCTATTCACGCTATACCAACCCAACAGTGCAAGCCTTTGAAAAACGTTTAGCTGTTCTGGATGGCGCAGAGCGTGCGGTAGCAACCAGTTCAGGGATGGCAGCAGTACATGCCATGTGTATGGCGTATTTAAAAGCGGGCGATCATGTGATTTGTTCACGCGCCGTTTTTGGTTCAATCATTGCCTTATTTGAAAAGTACGTTGCAAAATTTGCTGTTGAAGTGACTTTTGTTGATTTAGATGATCTTGAAGGCTGGAAACAGGCAATTCGTCCAAATACACGTATTCTCTTTATTGAAACACCCTCGAATCCTTTGGCACAGGTGGGCGATATGCAGGCAATTGCAAATATTGCCCACGCGCATGGTGCTTTATTTGCAGTGGATAACTGTTTCTGTACACCTGTGTTACAGCAGCCGATTAAGTTTGGTGCCGATTTGGTTCTTTATTCAGCAACTAAATATATTGATGGTCAGGGACGGGCTTTAGGTGGTGCAGTTGTTGGTAAGAACGATTTGGTTGAAGAAATTAACGGCGTTGTGCGTACCCTTGGTAATTCAATGAGTCCATTCAATGCATGGATTTTCCTAAAAGGCTTGGAAACGCTCAGTATCCGTATGAAAGCGCACTGTGAAAATGCACAAAAACTGGCTGAATGGTTGCATCAACATGACAAGGTTGAAAAAGTGTATTACGCAGGTTTGCCTGACCATCCTGGGCACGAGCTTGCTAAAAAACAGCAAAAAGGTTTTGGTGGTGTGGTTTCATTTGTTGTAAGAGGTGAGCGTCAAGGCGCATGGGCGGTGATTGACAACACGCGTTTCCTATCGATTACCAGTAATCTGGGCGATGTAAAATCAACAATTACCCATCCAGCAACCACCTCGCATGGTAGAATGTCTGCCGAAGCCAAACAAGCCGCAGGGATTGAAGAAGGATTGATCCGTGTATCTGTTGGCTTGGAAGATATTAATGATATTATTCGTGACTTATCACGCGGTTTAGATTTGATTTAAGAGAGAGACTTATGAATATTAATATGCTCATGCAGCAAGCCCAGCGCATGCAAAAGGATATGGAATCCAATATTAAGAAAGCCAAAGAAGAGCTTGCAAAAACCGAAGTTCACGCTGAGGCGGGCGGTGGTTTGGTTAAAGTGACCATGACCTGCCGCAATGTTGTAAAGCGTATCGAAATTAGTCCAGAGCTGTTACAGGACGAAGCGGACATGATCGAAGACTTGATCGCTGCTGCAATCAATGATGCGGTACGTCAGGCCGAAGTCATTTCTGAAGAAAAGCTTCAAGGTGCCAACTCAGGTATGGGCTTGCCACCAGGTTTATCTGGTTTATTCTAATTCAAGAAAATCTCCAGCCTTTTTATAAAAGACTGGAGAAGCTTTTGTAAAACAATCGAGTCTATTTGTGTTTAGTGAACGATTTGAACAATTGGTTCAGGCATTACGTATCTTACCCAGTGTTGGTCCAAAATCAGCACAGCGTATGGCATTGCATTTGCTGATGAAAAACCGTGAGGGTGCATTTGCTTTATCGCACGCCTTACATGAGGCATCAAGCCATATCCATGAGTGCCGCATTTGTCATTCCTTAACTGAAAACGAAATTTGTGACATTTGTGCCTCTGTGGAACGGGATGAACAACTTCTCTGTGTGGTTGAATCACCTGCGGATGTAATGGCAATTGAACAAAGCGGCAGTTTTCGTGGCAAGTACCATGTACTCGGTGGGCATTTGTCACCGTTGGATGGGATAGGCCCTGAGGAAATTGGAATTCCCTATCTGGTTCAACGCCTAAGTGAGGGGAAAATTGAAGAGGTGATTCTTGCCACCAATGCGACAGTTGAGGGGCAGGCAACGGCGCATTATCTGGTTGAGGCAACTAAACATTTGCCAATTCACATGACCCGAATTGCTCAAGGTGTACCTCAGGGTGGTGAACTTGAGTATGTGGATAGCCATACACTAAGTCAGGCTGTACATAACCGTATGAAGATGAAATAGGATGTTTATCCATTATTATTTTATCTACTTTAAATTTATGATGTTAATTTAAACAAATAATTAATTTTTTACATTTTGTCTAACATTATCGTTGATATATTTGCTGTAATTTGTGGCACTATGGACAGGCGAAAAGGATTTTCGTTTTTTGATGATATAGAAAAAGGAGTAATTTTATGTTTTGCATGTGGAATACTGATTAAATTTATTTTTGTATTTGATTTCGCTTGAGCAATGACTGCAATTTGGCAGTGCCATTGCTAATGGTTCTTTATTATTTTACTTGAGCAAATATGTTTCAGTTTATCCAGCAGCAACAAGATTTAGCTGTTCTCCTTACTCAAATGGAACAATGTTCCACCTATGCACTTGATACTGAGTTTATTAAGGTTGATACCTTATATCCAAAACTTGGGGTGTGCCAAATCAATCTGAATGGTCAGGTTTCCCTGTTGGATGGGACTGCACTGGATTTGGCACACTTCTGGCAAAAAATATTTGACGCACAACAGAACATTTTCCATGCCTGTGGTGAAGATATTGACCTGATTTATCACTATGCAGACCAGAAACCACTTGGCAATGTCTTTGATACTCAAGTGGCAATGGCTTTTTTGGGACATGGTCTACAAGTCAGCTACCAGAATGCCTTAAAAACTCGTTTGAATATTGATATAGAGAAAGACCAGACACGTTCAGACTGGTTGGCTCGACCGCTCACTCAGGAGCAAATGAGCTATGCAGCCAATGATGTTCTTTATTTAACCAAACTTGCTGATGCATTGAAGAATGACCTAAAAGTGAAAGGTCTCTATCAATATGTATTGGAGGATTGCCAAAATCTCACCAAAGAAATTGCACTGGAAACGCCACTTGCAGCGCTTTATACCGATATTGGTAATTACCGCCACTCACGTAGAGAGTTAATGCAGTTACAACAACTCAGTATCTGGCGGGAACAAATCACCAAGGCACTCAATCAACCACGCAGTTTTATCCTTAAAAATGCCACCATGATTGATTTGGTGGAGAAAAATCCACGTAATCATTTCCAGCTTGCTCAGGTGAAAGGCATACGTCCGAATATTGTGCGTGAACATGGTAAAACCATTTTAGATTTATCCGAATAGCCGTAAAACCTCGGGGTTTAGCCCGAGGATATAAGGCTGCAATCCGCTAGTCCCCCTTGTGGGGATTAGCTAGGATTGCTAAAAACATTTGAATCTAGTAATCCATGTGCTATGATAATTACGTTGTATATTTTTAGTCAGCAGACTGATACAACACGAAAAAAACAGTTTTCCCCATTGTAATCCGTGCACTCTTTGCAATCCGAAAGGTAGGACTACATTGGAATAAGAAGCAGAGAACTATAGTATCTGTTTCGTGGCAGGACATTGCCATCTAGCAGTAGGAATCCCCGTCCTTTAGGTCGGGGAGGATGTCAATGAAGTTTTTGCCCCCTGAAAATGAGTGGCCATTAAGAATGGCTCGGCCTGTAAAAAGTAATTCCAAGGAAGTGGTACCACAAATAGAGATTTTAATAGAGCGTGTGGTTCTTGAAACAGCCATTCCCAAAGAAGTCTTGCTACGGAAAAAATGGCTGAACGCGATTTATGAGCATGTGGTTTTTCATCTGGATGAGCAGGATTTACCCAACTATTTATTGGGCTGGCGTTATGAAATCTTAACCAGACCATTGATTGAACTGTTGCGGCAGGATATTGAATATTTGGGCACACAGATGAAGATTTCCCAGTAAACAAAACACGACTGCTGCGTTAACATTCCTTGATGTACCTGTTATTTTTTTCATGTATGCTGTTTTTGATTGATAAGAGTTGTGAGTAAATATGCACTGCGATATTTATAGATCGAGCAAAAAAGACGAAATGTATATGTATATTGCTCGTCCAAACTATCCTGATGACAAGGAACCAGAAAATCTGTTTGATGGTATTCCTGAAGCCGTGTTGCAAGCATTTGGCAAGGCGACTTTTGTCATGCATCTGGAGCTGCACAATGAGCGCAAGCTTGCCCGTGTGAACGTTCTTCATGTTTTGGACTCACTACACAGCAAGGGGTTTTTTATCCAGATGCCGCCTGAGGGATTAATTAATCCAAATGCGGTGGAACCAGAGGGTTTGCGCGGTGCTTGAAACTTTAACAGCGATCTGGTCCAACATCCTGTCAGTGCTGGATCAATTCCCTGAAGAGAATGTTGCGATCATTGTTTATGTGACAGGAACACTCATTGCATTATGGTGCTGGTATCGCCTGATGTCGCGTTTACCCAATCCAGTCGGTGGAATCCTATGGATTATTGTATTTGCCATTCTGGCAACACCTACGATTTCCGAGGGTCCAAACTCGGCATTAGCACCAGCAGTCTTTGGCCTGATTTTTGGTATATTGACCAAAGAGCATATTTTAATCTGGTCAAACCTGTCATTAATCCTGTTTGTCATTGGTGTAGGTCTACTGGTTGGATTTTGCTGGTCAAAGTATTCCGCAAATAAAACTGTACGTTCCGCTTAAATATTCACACTAAAGTAAAGATAGAAAAATAAGGTTGTTTAAATGTCTGCTGATACTCAACACTTCACTGGTACAGATCAATATATTGCAACTGAAAGCCTTAAACTTGCAGTAAAAGCTGCGCGTGCTTTGCAAAAACCACTTTTGGTCAAAGGTGAGCCAGGCACAGGTAAAACCTTGCTTGCAGAACAGGTGGCTGAAAGTCTGGGTTTAAAGCTGATTACCTGGCATATCAAGTCAACCACCAAAGCCCAGCAAGGCCTGTATGAATATGACGCTGTTTCACGTTTACGTGACAGTCAGTTGGGTGATGATCGTGTTTATGACATCAAGAACTATATTAAACCAGGTAAATTATGGGAAGCCTTTACCAGCGAAGAACGTTGTGTATTGCTGATTGATGAAATTGACAAGGCTGATATTGAGTTTCCAAATGACTTGCTACATGAACTCGATAAAATGTCGTTCTATGTCTATGAAACAGGTGAAACCATCACTGCGACCCAACGTCCAATTGTGATCATCACCTTAAATAATGAGAAAGAACTTCCAGACGCGTTTTTACGCCGTTGTTTCTTCCACTATATTGAGTTCCCAGATGAAGCCACCATGCGTGACATCATCGCGGTTCATTTCCCGAATATCGCAAATACTTTGGTCAGTGAAGCCCTACAGGTGTTCTTTAAGTTACGTGAAATTCCAAACTTGAAGAAACCCCCATCAACCTCTGAATTGATCGACTGGTTAAGTCTACTCATGGCAGATGATATGCCTGAGGATGTGTTGCGTAATCGCGATAAGTCAAAAGCGATTCCGCCGTTGTATGGCGCGTTAATCAAGAATGAACAAGATGTGCAACTGCTTGAACGTTTAGCATTTATGTCACGCCGCTAAGAGTGTTTACCAATGTTTGTACGATTGTTTTACACCTTGCGCAAATATGGTGTACCTGTAACAACTCGTGAGCTGATTGATCTCAATCAGGCGGTGGCATCAGGTCTGGTTTTTGCAGATCAGGAAGAATTCTACCAATTGGCTAAAACCATTTTAGTCAAGGATGAGCGTTTCTTTGACAAGTTTGACCGTGCCATGAAAGACTATTTTGATGGCATTGAAACTTTTGATCTTGATGAATTACTTAAACAAGTTCACAAATTGCCAAAAGACTGGTTTGATCTTGAGCTATTGGAGAAACATCTCACTCCTGAACAACGTGCAGAACTACTCAAAGCGGGTTCGCTTGAAGAACTGATGAAAATGCTGGAAGAACGCTTGCGGGAACAGCATAAAAAACATCAGGGTGGCAATCGTATGATTGGTACAGGTGGAACTTCACCTTTTGGTGCTTTTGGTGATCATCCAGAAGGTGTCCGCATCGGTGGGCCAGGGCGTAAACGTTCAGCGGTAAAGGTGTGGGAACAGCGCAAATACCAGAATCTTGATGACGATCAAGTGTTGGGAACACGCCAGATGCAAATTGCGTTGCGTCGTTTGCGTAAGTTTGCCCGTCAGGGTGCAGCCGAAGAACTCGATGTTGACGGTACCATCCGTGAAACGGCCAAACAGGGTATTTTGGATGTACAACTCGTGCCTGAGCGCCGTAACCGTATCAAGGTGTTGATGCTGTTTGATGTTGGTGGTTCAATGGATGCTTATATCGCTGAATGTGAGAAGTTGTTTAGCGCCGCAAAATCAGAATTCAAAACGCTGGAATATTTCTACTTCCATAACTGTCTTTATGACTATGTATGGAAAGACAACCATCGCCGTAGTTCAACACGCATGAATACATGGGATCTATTCCATACCTATGGACGTGATTACCGTGTGATTGTGGTGGGTGATGCCAGTATGGCACCATACGAACTCAAGTCGGCAGGTGGTTCAGTTGAATATATGAATGATGAGTCGGGCGAAGTATGGCTTAGACGTTTACGTCAGCATTTTGACAAAACCGCTTGGTTAAATCCTGAAATGGAAGGTTACTGGCATTACACCCAGACCATTAACTGGATCAAAGAAATTTTTGAAAATCATATGTATCCAATGACACTAAAAGGCATTGAAGATATGACCAAATATTTATCTCGTTAAACTTCATAAGGCTGATTCATGTTGGATCAGCCCAGTTTTCCAGTGTTAAATCTGTAATGCGATTAAATTCCTTACAATTGTTGCTCACCAAAATACATTTTTCGGCAAGTGCATGACTTGCAATCCATAAATCATTATTACCAATCGGTGTTCCAGCTTGTTTGAGTAATAGTGCATGATGAGCATAGTACTCACAAAGTTGTTGTTGAGTACTATAAAGGACAGGGATTCGCAGAATCAGGTTTTCAAGCTGTTTTAAAACAACAGTCTTTCGCTGACTGCCGTAGGCTCCTTTTAATAATTCCGCATAACTGATAAATGACATACACAATTCATCATCCTGTGAGAGTTGATTGACTCGTTCAATCACACTCAGGGGTTTATTCTTCATGAAATAGATCAGAATATTGGTATCCAGCATATATTTCATAAAGCATCACGCTCTTGTACTTGGTTATCCTCTAAACGATTTTTTTCTAGAGCCTCAACAAATTCATCATCAAATTCATTTAAGGCTTGCCATAATGCTTCACCTCGATTTTCATTTAAATCTGCAATAGGATGAATGACCAAATCTCCATTCTGATTCAAAAAAATTTCTACCCGCTTGGTATTTAAACGAAATTCTTGTGGAATACGAACGGCTTGACTATTGCCATTCATAAATACACGAGATGTAATTGATGTGCTCATCATAGCCTCCAATGTATGTACACATAGTGTGTACATTAAAGCATTAAATCAAAATATTGAATAGGATTTAATCAATCCAATTGATCTATTTTTTGTTTTCAGTGGATTAATGATGAAACATTAAAAAATAGTTGAAAAACACGATAGAATAAGCCGTTTTGCAATCCTTGCCTGTGGAGACCTACGTGGATCGACCAACCATTCCCCCTGAACATTTACAAGAAGCGTCTGAGCATTTATCAACAATTCGGGATTTTATCCGTTTTGGGGTGAGCGCATTACGCCAATACGATGCACATTTGGGGCAAGGTACAGAAGATTATTTTGCAGAAAGTTCAGCTCTGGTTTTGCAAACATTGTCACTGGAATGGTCTGCTGATGCAGAGATTCTAGATGCTAAACTTTTACCAAGTGAAAAAGCTGAATTTTTAAGTTTATTGGAACGCCGTATTAATGAGCGTGTTCCGACCTCATATTTATTGAATCTTGCATATTTCTTTAATAAACCTTTTTATGTGGATGAGCGTGTACTGATTCCACGTTCACCAATTGCTGAGGCGATTGAACAACGTTTTGCGCCATATTGTCTGGATGAAAATGGGCAGATGCGTGAAGCCTTGAATAATTTACCTGAGAATCCAGCAGCAAAAACGCCGCAACGTATTCTGGATATGTGTACAGGTTCGGGATGTATTGCTGTGGCCTTGGCTTATGCTTTCCCAGACTCGGAAGTGGATGCAACCGATATTTCCAAAGAAGCTCTCGAAGTCGCTTCAATCAATGTGGAGCATCATAACAAGCAATATCAAATTGCGTTGCTTGAATCTGATCTATTTGCAAAAATTCCTACTGAAAATCAATATGATCTTATCGTGAGCAATCCTCCTTATGTCGATGCAGAAGATATGGCAGATTTACCTGATGAATTCCTGCATGAACCTGAGTTAGCCTTGGCTGCGGGTCAGGATGGTTTGGACCTTGTTCGTAAAATGCTGGCTCAGGCGGCTGACTATCTTACAGAGGATGGCCTGATTGTGATTGAAGTGGGCAACTCTGAATGGGCAATGCGTCAGAACTTTAATACAGTGGACTTCCATTGGCTGACATTCCAGAAAGGTGGTACAGGTATTTTTGCACTCACTGCTGAACAATGCCGCCGCTATAAAGATATATTCCAGCAATCTATTCAAAATTAAGGGGCTGAAAATGGCAGGCAATAGTATTGGTCAACTTTTTCGGGTAACCACCTGTGGTGAGTCACATGGTGTCGGGTTAATGGCGATTGTTGACGGTGTACCACCAGGTCTGGAACTGTGCGAAGATGATTTACAAAAGGACTTGGACCGCCGTAAACCAGGAACCTCTAAATTTGCGACCCAGCGTAAAGAACCTGATCAGGTTGAAATTATTTCAGGTGTTTTTGAGGGTAGAACTACAGGCACACCAATTGGCTTGTTGATTCGTAATACCGACCAGAAATCTAAAGACTACGGCAATATCGCGCAGACATTCCGCCCTGGACATGCTGATTATACCTATACGCAAAAATACGGTTTCCGTGACTATCGTGGGGGTGGACGTTCAAGTGCGCGTGAAACGGCAATGCGAGTTGCCGCTGGTGCAATTGCCAAGAAATATCTTGCTGAAAAATTTGGTATTGATATTCGTGGCCATGTCACCCAAATTGGTAATGAAGTTGCTGAGAAGCTGGATTGGTCGGAAGTACCGAACAACCCATTTTTCTGTGGGGATGTTGATGCCGTGCCGCGTTTTGAACAGCTTGTAACCTCATTACGTGAACAAGGAACCAGTTGTGGTGCAAAACTGGAAATTCTTGCTGAAAAAGTGCCAGTGGGCTGGGGTGAGCCTGTTTTTGATCGTCTGGATGCGGATATTGCCCATGCCATGATGAGCATTAATGCCGTTAAAGGTGTCGAAATCGGTGATGGCTTTGCTGTTGCAGGGCAGTTTGGTCACGAAACCCGTGATGAACTGACCACAGATGGTTTCCTCGCCAATCATGCTGGCGGCATTTTAGGGGGAATTTCAAGTGGTCAAACCATTCGTGTTGCGATTGCCTTAAAACCAACTGCAAGTATTACCACCCCAGGAAAAACCATTACAATTGAGCGGGAAAATACGGATGTGTTAACCAAAGGTCGTCATGACCCATGTGTGGGTGTGCGTGCCACGCCAATTGCCGAAGCCATGCTGGCGATTGTGTTAATGGATCATTTCCTACGCCATCGCGCACAGAACGCAGATGTGATTTCACCATTTCAGCCAATCGAACCTTAATATAAGCTTATAATTAGGCCACACATATGATTCATTCTATGTGTGGCTTTAATAGTATTTTAAATATATCTTTAAAACTTTTTAAGTATTATTAAATTCAACAACAAAATTATAGTGCTTCAGAAATAACATTATCTGAAGTGGAAATATAATATTGATTTCTACCATTACTCTTGGCCACATATAATGCATGGTCAGCTTGAGAAATAAATTCCGAAAGACTGTCATTTAAACGCGGTGTGACTGTTGCCACCCCCACACTAATCGTAACATGCTCGGAAACATGACTTCTTGGATGAATAATTCCTATATTGCGAACCAGCTCCATTAACCGTTGTACCTGTATCACAGCTTGATCTTTATCTGTCATGGAGAATAACAATAGAAACTCCTCACCACCATAACGGGCAGCGAGATCGCCACTACGAGAGGCAATTGAACCCAATAAAATGGCAATCCGCCTTAAACACTGATCTCCTTGGATATGCCCCAGGGTATCGTTGTATAGTTTAAAGAAATCAATATCAATCATCATGATTGTAATAGGCATTTCATGGCGAATGGCTCGTTTCCATTCATTTTCAAGAACCTCATCTAGATAACGGCGGTTGGCCAAACCAGTTAAGGCATCCTGCCGCGATAGAACCGAAAGCTGCTGTGCCTGACGTATGAGCTCCAGCCGATTAAGTTCGATCATACAATTCTGTAAATAGTTTTCCCGATGTTGCCTGTCTGTGGCATATGCCAATGCCATACCCAAAAAGCTGCTAAAAGTATAGGTGCGGTTTAAAAAAGTCCAATCAATATAGCCACTTAGCCATGTACTAGCGATCAAACCCACAAGCCCACCACACCATCCAGCAAGAATGGCTGTGTAGAAACGCATTCCCACAAAGCCATAAATAATCACGACTGCATACATCATGGCAGCATGAAATAGCACATTATGTTGGCCTTGTTCTAATACGTTGATCAAGGTGAATATAATTGCAACAGCGCCCATTGATCCCAGACAAACATAATGATCAAACCATTTATTCATGATGGGAACAAAGGCTAGTAGCCAGGCGAGTAAAATGATAATACCGACCCAACCGTAATACGCACCCCATTCAAGACGCAAAACAGGGGGTAATACCTGATAGGTACCGAAACTAAGAAATAAATATAAACCTAGAATGATAGGCGCACGATAACGAAACTCATGGGCAGCCTCATTTCTGTATTGATCTCGATAGATCACTTCTAATTCTTTAGGAAACCAAACTAAATTTAGCCCGCGAGAAATTAGTAAGTCGATTTGTTCTTGTCTCAATATATTGGAAGCTTTCAACTTCATCTTATCTCTCACCACTTCCAAATATTGTTATAAATATCAAATAGGAATTATTTTTTACTACGTTACACTGATTTTAAAAAAAATGTGTATCATATTATAAAAAATTATTAATTTTTTTAACTCAATCATGTTTTATTATTCAGAATTTATCATACGTCTAACTTTCATCAGAAGTTCTAATTATGAACTAGTATGATAGACCTCTTGCGAAAATCAAAATTTTATCAGTGATAAGCGTTGATTTTTAAATATATATTAAATTCTAAAATAGTCAAAAATAATACTTTCTAAAGAGATCTAATGTTTCAATTTACTAAAATCTTAAAGAAACAAAAAATGTTACAAATTAAACAGTAATGATTGTATATTTACTGTATTAGAATGCAATTTAGACAAAAACAACAATCATGGAATGTGATTGAATCAAGTCATACGAAATAGGATGCATCGCAATGACTGCTATGAATCAATATGCAACAAAACTAGAAATTACCCCTCATACTGAATGGGCTCAACGGTTCTGGGATGGACTTTTACCTGCAAAAGAAAGAGTGAGTAAACATCCTTTATTTTTAGACATGGCGAGTGGTTCATTAAGCCTTGAATGTTTTCGTTCGGCATTACTTAACTTTTACCCTTTAGTTGCTCATTTTCCATCCTATATGGCAGGAGCATTGGCCAAGGCAACTTCTTTCTCATTGGATGGTGTAACTGAAACCAGGGACTGGCTTATTCAAAATATTAAGGTTGAAGAACGCCATTTAAACTGGTATCAGGATTGGGCAATGGGTTTTGGCCTTACACTGGAAATGCTGAATGAAGTAACACCACCTGCCGCCATGAATGCAGTCAATCATTTTCTCTGGACAACCAATTATCGAGGGAGTCTGGCCGAAAGCATTGCCGCAACAAATCTGGCAATTGAGTGGGCAACAGGGGACTGGACTATACAGGTGTATAAGGGAATTCAAACCTACACCCAACATCCAGAAGTCAATATTAATAAACGATCACTTGCCTGGTTAAGAGCACATGCACATTATGATGACCTACATCCTTATGAGGCTATGGAACTGATCAAGCGACTGTGTGACAAAGATCCAGTTTTGCAGAGAAAGGCTTTTTTAGCTGCCAAAGAAGGATTGGCCTATTATGAGCTTGCTCTTGATGAGTGCTATAAGTTGCAGCATAAAAATTAAAATCCATAAGACAGCTATTTAGTTAATACTAAATAGCTGTCTGGTTTTTATATTTTGATCAATTTAATAGTTGCATTTTTTCATCAAAGTTTTCTAGAACAAGACATTTTAAATGTTGCAATTCATCAAAACAGGTAGCGTAAAAACCACATACATCAGAAAGGACCTTGCAGCGCCAGCTCACGAATGAGCAAACATCTTTTCAAAGCATTATTTTATAGAGAGATTTCTACAAACTAAGGGCTGAAGTTATTGAAGCGAAAAAGTCTGATCTTTTACAGGGATACCTAAATGATCCAGAGCATCATGCAAATTATCCTAAAAATTAAGATGGAAAAATATTTAGTTTGTATTTCGCATAATGTATATTATGTTAAATTTAGTACATGATACTTTAAGTTCATAGGCATCGTTTTTAACAACATCGGTTTCTACTCCTGAGTTCAGGCCTAAACATGAAAATGAACCAACCGCCAGTAATGCCTTTTGTAAACGAGAAAATGGAAACATTTTCACACTCTCAACCCGTCTTTTTATATTTTAAGCAATATAAAAATAAGCAACCACAAATGCAATGAGTACATTCATTTCGATTAATTCAATACTTGCGCCAATAGTATCGCCTGTAATTCCACCAATTCTTTTGATAAATAGTGAACGCAAATAAAAAAGTAACAGTAAAAAGCTAATAAGTACGACTAAGCCATACCATTTGAACAGATAAAGCAATGATAATGTAATGACAAATACTATCCATGAAATAGCTTTGGGAAGAAAATCCGTCATTGAACGTCCCAAACCTTTATCTCTGACATAGGTTGTGGTTAAAAACAAAAATAAGGCGACATTACGTCCAAGCATAGGAACCAGAATCAAAAATGCATTCAAATGCTGTTCAATTAACACATAAAGTGCTGTAAATTTTAACAAGCACACTATGATAAGGCTGAGCACACCAATTGGACCAGATGCTGGGTCTTTCATAATCTGTAAGGTACGTTCTCGATCTCCAAAACCGCCTACCCATGCATCTGCGGTATCGGCAAGACCATCCAAATGTAGGCCACCAGTAAGCCAAATCCAGATGACCAAGACAATACTGGCTAACAGAATGGCGGGTAACTCGATCAGAGCAACAGATAATCCAAATAAAATCAACCCAATCAATAAACCAATTACAGGATAAAATAATAGGGATTGTGCATTTTGCCTTGCCGTGGGAATTTGCTTTAATTGCACAGGAACAATGGTGAGAAATTGCAAGGCAATCAAAAATGGCAACATTACTCAACCTTTTCAAAAGATAATTGTGCTGGTTGATGAGACAACCTAAAGGAATGTAATTGCCCAAGTTCAGCAGACATTCTGAGTAGGTTATCCAGGCCCTGTTGTTGTGCCAAACAACTTAATAATTTAATCACACCGCCATGTGTGACTACCAATGCAGACTGATAGTGATGTTGCCGCATATATTCGGCAATCTGCTGAAAACCATTGAAGACACGTTGATGAAACTCGACTAAAGATTCCCCGTTTGGCGCATGATATTGGGTTGGAAATTGCCAGAAATTTGCCAATAACTCAGGTAATGTTTCATAGATGGTTTGAGTTGAAATGCCCTCCCAATCACCGAAATACATTTCCTTGAGATATTCATTTATAAATAAGGGTCGCTGTAAATCATTTGATAATTTTTCGGCAAATAATCGGCAACGCTGTAAGGGTGAACTAACAACTACATCCCAATTCTTTTGATTAAGATGATGTTGAACGGTCGCCTGCATTTGTGACCAGCCCTGTTCTGTCAGTTCGTCATCCAGCCAGCCACGCAAGGTATGACCTAAAGTTGTCTCACCATGACGCAACAAGTCCAGCCGTAACTTAGCCAACTTTATCACCTGAAACCACCGCTTCTGCAAAGGTTGCCATTTGATTATGCAACGCACAGGCAAGTTGAAGCATGGATAATGCTGCGCCTGCACCACTACCTTCACCTAAACGCAGGTTCATGTTTAAAATTGCTTGGGCATTCAGTTCTTTTAAAATACGTTGATGACCATATTCAGCCGATTGATGACCAAATAACATCCATTCTCTGGCCTGTGGCTGAATACGAACCGCACATAAGGCAGCAACCGAGCTAATAAAACCATCAACAACGATTGGCAACCCCATTTGTGCGCAACGCAGATATGCTCCTGTCATGGCGGCAATTTCCAGTCCACCGACCGCTGCCAAAATTTTCAAAGGATTATTCTCAACATCTGCTTGATGCAGCTTTATGGCCTGATCAATAACTTGAATCTTGTGTTGTAATTGTTCAATATTAATCCCCGTGCCCACACCTGTAAGCTGTTGCGCTGATTCATCTAGCAGTAAACAGGCAAGTGCCGAAGCTGAACAGGTATTGCCAATCCCCATTTCACCTGCAATAAAAATATCAGCCCCTTTCGATTTCGCTAGGTCTACGCTGTTTTTACCCAATTGTAATGCAGCCTGACACTCTTGTTCAGTCATTGCAGCCTGTTTGGCAAAGTTTGCTGTACCTGCACGAATACAGTGGCGTTCAACGCCTGCATACTCATAAGCATCACCAACAGTTCCACAATCAATCACCTGTAAATGAGCCTGATGATGCTTGGCAATCACACTGATCGCTGCGCCACCTGATGCAAAATTTTGCAGCATTTGGCGGGTTACGGCTTGCGGATAGGCAGAAATATTTTCTTCCACCACGCCATGATCGCCTGCAAAAATGCTAATCCACGGTTTATTGATTTTTGGAAAAACTGTACCCTGTAAACTTGCCAAGGTAATTGCAATCTGTTCTAAATCACCCAATGCGCCTGTCGGTTTGGTCAGTTGTAATTGACGTTGCTCAGCCTGCAATTTTGCATCCAGATCAGGATGCTGAACTGGTGCTAAATACCAATGAGTTTGTTCAGCCATATTATTTTTCACCTTTTAAAATCATTGGAAATCCTGCCACACAAAACACCACTTTATCCGCCAATTGGCCTAATGCCTGATGTAAACGCCCTGCCTCATCCACAAAACGTCGGCTGATTTCACCCATCGGCACAACACCAAGCCCTGTTTCATTACTCACTAAAATGATGTCTGATTTCAATTGGGGCAATACTTTCATTAATTTTTCGGTTTGTTGCTGCTGTAATGCTGTATCTTCAGCCAATAATAAATTGGTCAGCCATAAGGTCAGGCAATCCACCAAAATGAGTTGATTTTCCTGATCAAGTTGCAGTAATTGATCTGCCAGAAAAATGGGTTCTTCACAGAGTTGCCAATGACTTGGACGTTGTTGCTGATGATGTTGAATGCGTTGCTGCATTTCTTCATCCAATGCCTGCGCCGTTGCAATATAGACAACTGATAATCCGCTTTCTTTGGCTGTTTGTTCAGCCAGACGGCTTTTACCTGAACGTGCGCCACCTAAAATCAGTTGCAACATATTTAACCTAATTGAATTTGATGATAAGGATAAAGTAATCCTTGTAAAATCTGGGCTTTATAATAGCCGAAAGTGAGTTGGTTCACCTGAATTTTCATGTTCTTTCGTGGCAGTTTTTGAATACGTTGCAGAACCAAATCACTGGCCCAAGTATCACCATAAAGCCCCAATGTGATATGTGGACAATAATCAACTGCTGCAATCTCTGTTGAACTTTGTGCAAGTTGTTTACGGATTTTGCCTAGGATGTTGTTCTGATCATGGATATGCAGGAATAATGCACTACTAAAGCTATCAATCTGGGTCATTTCCAGCTCAAAAGGTTCTAGCCGTAGTTGTTGAAGTAATTCAATTTGGTGATTTAAGGTCTTAATTTCAAAATCATCATCAAAATTGGGATGATGAGAAGTTAGAAAACCACAAACAAACAGTGTGATATGATATTGGCGCTGGTTAGACTTGATCAGTAAATCTGAAAATTGTGCCCTGATACCATCTAAATAGCTGATGAATTCAGGTTGGTAAATCTCAATATACCACACCCCATAATCCGAACGCCCACGATGCCATTCAGGATAGTCTCGGATTTCAGTGGCCATCAGTTGACTGGATGCTTGTAATAACACAACATTTAGAATGACTTTAAAGTTGTGCTATTCAAACATAATTTGCCAAAAAACTTAAGGCTGAATATTGAATTTAGACATATTCAGCCAAAGTCATCCAGGCTTTTTGAACATTGAAATAAAGTGGATTTTTTTGAAGTTGTTGCTGAATTCCCTCATATAACAAGTTAAGCAAGGCCTGTTTTTGGGAATCTAAAATGTCCAGTTTTTCAACATTTTCCTGTAGATGCTGCACAATTTCAATTTCATCCAATGCCAGTATGGTTAAGGCATAGACATAACCCCCAATTGCGCCTGTTAATAGGTTCTGATAAGGAAGCTGTTGCTGAATATGATTCTCAAGACTGCCCAAAACGCGCTCATTCACATTCAGCTTGCATAAAGGATTTCTTGCGACACGTTCACAAGGGTCTTTATAAGCTGATCGACAAGAATTTAAAAAACTTTCTGCCATACGATCCAGCTCTTTCGATTGGTTTGGCACAATACTTCCCAAACCCAGCTTCACCTCATCAACCAATTTAGTCATAAAGTTTCTAAGTTCTGAATCGGCCAATGCAATACCGATGGTTTCATGTCCCGCCAGACTCGCCTGCCAAGCCAGCATGGCATGACAACCATTCCACAAACGGTTCTTGATAATCTGAATATCGGAAATATGATCAACTAGAATCATTTGGCGCATTTTGCTCAGCAACGGACTGCGATTTTCCACATAAATCGGCATATCCACTTCGCTATTGAACAAAATTAAGTCCATATTTTGTAAAAACTGCCCCGCCTGAAATTGTCCGCGCATATCTTCCAGACACACCTTGAGTTGCTGTTCCTGTTTTTCAGACAACGCCGTTTCATCTGATAATTCTATGGTGTCCTGATTTAAATCATTCTGATATTGCTTAAATAAACGGTGCTTGATGTTTAACTGGCGATACAGTGCCTGATCGCTGAGCTTGGACACCATGCGATTAACCACGGTGTCACAGAAATAGTGTTCACTTAAAATATGCTCGGCAATATCCTCATCGGTGATTTCAAGCAGTGCTTCACGGAGACATTTCAGAATCAGAAACTTGGCCCCAACCTTGTTCAACACGATCAGGAATGTAATCGGCTCATCGTTCTGTGTGTCCTGTGACATAAAACGTGCCAGTAAACCTTTGGCAATGATTTTTGCTTCAGATGCAATCGCCTGTTCAGGTAGACACAGTGCAATCAAACTGGATTGCATATACATATCCAGCATCTGCTGTTCATTGTCAGCATTGATTACTGTTAGATTCTCAATCCGCTCATCGTAAGAACATTGGCCATAGCGGATGCTGTAGCTGGCAAAACTATTGACTGACTCAAGATATAAACGGTTTCGGGTCGATGCCAAAATTCGCTGTGGTCGGGTGAAACCATCCCAGTGAGATAAAATCTGGGCAATATAGCCACCGCCAATCGCGCCAAAACCATGAATCCCCACAGTCAACTGGTTCAGGCTTTGTGGAAATGGTTCCTGTAACTGTGGCATGCTCATTTCAGGAATATACTGATCCAAAGCATTCAGACAATCGTACATATCCTGGTAATAAAACTTTGCCTTGGAAAGCATCTGATCATTGGGCTCTTTAATATCTTTAAATAACAGCGTAATACCACCTGCATCACAGGCTGAGCAAATTCCATTTTGGGAGTCTTCAAACATAAGGCATTGTTCAGGCTGTAAATTTAGCTTTTGGGCAGCCTGTAAAAAAATTTCAGGATGTGGCTTGCCCCGTTCAACTTCATCACCACAGACCAGTAGGTCAAAAAATTTATAGACATTGGCGTTAATTAAATATTCTTCCGCAATTGCCCGACGGCTTGAAGTCGCTACAGCTATTCTTAAACCAGATTTTCTTAAGCGTTCCAGAACCTGCATCAGCCCTTTCTTGACTGGAACACCATTTTGACGAATCAATTCAAGTTCCAAGGTATCGGCACGCTGACGAATCTCTGGATAGGAGATGTTGTCTCCATAATATTTTTTTGCAAGTTGTTCAGCAGTTTTTGCACTTAAGCCCAGGCACTGCATCAAATAATCATCTGAAAATTCCTGTCCAATGAGTTCCTGAGAAGCCTGTTTTAATGTCTGAAAGCGTAATCGCTCTGTATCAAACATTGTTCCATCCATATCAAAAATTGCCCCCTGAACAGGATAATCATGAAAAATCAGCATTGTTACTCCTTTGTTTTGTTATACGTTTTATAGGGTAACTAAAAAATAGGCTTAAAATTCAAATAGTAAACAAATGAAATAAATTTGATTAAAAAATAAACATAAAGGCGCCTCATCATAGCAATATATGACTGAAACAGTCGAAATACTTGCATTATGAGGAAAAAGATGAGTCATTTTTAGCCAAAACCCCTTTTATTCATTAAGTAGCAATGCGGTTTCACCCTCTTTTCGAATCAACATCCAACTAAAATAAAGGCCAATCGATAGGGTTAAGAACAGTAATAAATAGAATGGGAAATGGGTATTAAAACGGTACAAAAATGTACTGAGTAAGGGGCCAACAATTAAACCTAATGCCTGTGTCGCCGTACAAAAACTTGCCATTTTAACCTGTGATTGCTGAGATACCGCTTGGGCAGCGCCTGTAGTAAATGCGGGTAATAAACATGCCACAGAAATACCATAAAAAATATAACTGGCCTGAAACACAAAAATTGTAGGTGCGTAGAGTGAAAGTAATAGACCAAAACACATGGTGACCAAACCAATAATCACCAAACTATTTAATTTGAGTTTAAACACTTTCACGATTAAAAGCTGGGTTAGCACCAAACAGACCCCGACAACCAACATGCATTGAGAAAAATAAACTGCACTCTGTTGGCTACTAAGATAAAACTTATCCTGAATATAAAAACCTGCCGTCATATTTAAAGTTACAATTGCAACATAAGTGACAAAACCTAGAGTTAACCAAATCAGACTTTGCTTCAGAATTGGCTCATTCGCTCGTGCATTTTCTTTATCTTGTTGCGGATTGAATGACTCAGCCTGAACTTGCGGACTTTTATTAAACAGGATGCCGAGTGCAATACTGACTAAGCAAAGTAAAACCACAGCAATCCACATCGGGAAAAGCAAACCACCAAACAATAAAACTGATGTTGCAAACGGGCCGATAATCATCCCAAAACTATTCATCGCACCAAACATAGCCATTTGTTTGCTACGATCAGCGGCTTCACTTGCATGTGTCATCACATAACTTTGCAGACCAATTTGTGGCAAAGCCATAAAAATGCCTGTAGAAGCACGACTCAATACCAGTAAGATAAAAATGAATAACGTGGGTAAAATCGCATGTGTTCCAAAATACAGAATCAAGGTAAAAATAGCCCAAGTAAAGGTCATTCCCCAAAAACCATAATTGACGAGTTGGTTGGGAGATAGCTGATTTTTCTTTTTCGCAATCCAGATCGAGGCAATCGCCATAAAGATTGCCCCTGCTGAAACAATCACACCACCTTGGAATTCAGATAAATGTAATTGTCGTGTCAATGGAGCAAGTAAAGGGAGAATCATGGAAAAACAAGTTCCATTGATCAAAGCAGCCAGCGCTAAAAACTTTAAATTATTGTTCATCATGAAAATCATCAAAAGAAAAGGCATCTAAAACAGATGCCTTTTTGATTAGATTAGTATTTGAGGGTATAACTCAAACCATAAGTACGGCCTTGTGCAGGCAGGCTAGAGATAGGACCATATACAGCTTCAGCTGCTTGACTAAATACAGTTTTATATTCTGTATTCCAAACGTTATAAACACCAAAGCCTACCGTTCCTGGGCCAACTTTCGCATTAGCAATCACATCCATAACGGCATAGCCTTTGATCTTCGTCGCTGCATTTGGGCGAACATTGGTATCATATTTTGCCTTTAGAGAATCTTCATATGCTTTATCCGTTCCCTTCACAGCTAACATCTGAACCCTTAAACCATTACCTTTGTCATCGTTCCATTCACCAAATAATGTACCTTTAACTGGTGAAACTTGTAAGGCATTCAGTTCACGCCAAGAACCACCTGCATCCTTGAATTGCCCACGCGTATAGGCAATTGTTCCACCAACACTAAACTGATCTAAAACAGGCATACTTGCATTTGCTTCAACGCCATAAATTCGCTGATCTGTATCTGCAACGGTTACAGAACGATCTGCCTTAAATTGAACCACTTTATCTGATGTATTGTAGAACGTGGTTAAACCTAAATTTGCTCCTAGATCATTTTGGAATCTCCAGCCAAGTTCATAGTTGTTGACCGTAATCGGATCAACATTACCTGAGCGCACAACATAACCTGCTGAAACATCACGTAATACACGTTGAATATCAGGCAAACTAAAACCTTGTGAAAAATTCGCAAAGACTTGTTGTTGATCATTTAATTTATATACCGCACCTAAATTAAATAAGGTTTTATCATGCTCTACAGTCCCTGCCGCTACAGTGCCGACTGGTTGACCCGTGATATCACCTTGAATTGCAGGAAGCGTTGGTTTAAATGCGCTGGTATCACTTTCAATACGTTGATGACGCAAACCTGCCTGAATGTTGACCGCATTGGTTAAATCATAATTTCCTTGTACAAAGATACCGAGGTTTTTAATGGTGGCATCTGGGCCGAAATCATAACTACGACCTGTATTTTGATATTTTAAGCCATTATGCGTAAAACTATAGAGATCTGCCGTTTGTTGATCTTTTTCATGATCATAATCAATACCATAGGTGATTTTTAAATCACGATCAGCTAGATTCAGTTTTGATGTCATTGCTGCACGAATGCCCGCAACATCAATGTCCGACTCTGACTGATAAGCAAAGTAATAACCTGCTGGAATAAAGTTCGCTAGCAGCGTTGGATAGAATCTGGCTTTTTCATTGCGATAGTACGCTTCAACATTTAACTCTTGCCCAAGCAAATCAGTATTTTGATACTGTGCATTGACCGCATAACGCTTGGTAAAGGCTTGATCATCAATTTCAAAACCTTTTAACGCTTTTAAACTTGGCTTTGCACCTAAGAAAACAGCGAAGTTTGTACCATAGTCAGGGCCATATTCTGAATCTTGTTGATCATCATAATATTGCGCACCCAAACTTAACTTTTGCTGATCCGTAAATTGCCAGCTTAAACGCCCATTGACATCAACAGTTTCCGTATCTTGACGGTCAGTCTGTGCAACTTCAGGTCCAATTCGATCACCATGACTGTCTTGAATTTCACCGCGCTGGGTATAACCTGCGCCCAAGAAACCATTCCAATCGCCTTGGTTAAACGCAACGGATTGATAAGCTTCATAAGCCAATGCATCATTTTTAAAATTATCACCTGAAGTCACGCCGACTTTAGATTCAAAACTTAAACTGTCACCAGAGCCTTTTTTGGTCAGAATATTAATAATACCGCCTGTTGCCCCTGAGCCATAAATACTGCTCGCACCTGAAACCACCTCAATTTTTTCAATTGAATCTGGGCTAATGCTATTGAGTTGACGAGCCGCATCACGTGAACCGGTTTGCGCTACGCCATCAATTAACACAAGCACCTGACGACCACGCATGGTTTGTCCATAGTTGGTTGTGGTGCCACTACTTGGGCTAAGTGAAGGCACTAACTGCGCCAAAATATCGGCCAGTTTACGACCTGCCGCGGCCTGTTGCTCAATCTGTTTTTGTTCAATGGATTGAACTGTTCCTGCAATTTCCGCAATGCTTTGCGCTGAACGTGTTGCCGTGATCACAATTGGCGCGAGTTGTACTGAGTTTTTGCTTGGTGCCTCAGCTGCGGCATCTGCCTCAACAGTTTGCGCATAAAGCTGCGTGCTGACGGCCAAACTTAACAGTGTCAATGATGTCGAAATTGACATAACTTTCATAAATTACCCCTAGGTGAGTTGTTGCGTTTGTTTTGCTTTGTGGATGAGAACTTGGCTGAGCAATACGCTCAAAACCGATGAAACTGCGAGAATCAGATAAAAATTTCCATAGCCCAGTGATTTCGCTAAAAAACCTGACAGTGCGCCGCCAATGAAATACACCAGTAACTCAAAGCAAACTAAAATGGTGAAATCTGTACCAGCCTGATCTTTAGAACAGGTCTGCATGAAATGTGCATAAAGTGCCGTCATGGCGATATAACGAATAGCGAGTATGACCACGACAAACACACCAAGCAGCAAATGCCATTGATCAAGCCAACTAAGTAAAACGGCGCTACCCAACAAGGCATAAACCAAGGTCCGCGCCCAACCTGCCCAAATCAGCAATTGAGTTGCTGCTAATTTTTTCAATAAAAATGCGGCGGATACTGCGGCCAATAAACCCACACCTGCACCCACAACAGACATTAAAATGCCAATTTCTGACAAGGACCATTTTTGGTCAATCAGCATCGGATTCAGCATCGCCATAGCCGGTGCTTCGACCACGCGATAACACACAATTAATGCTAAAGCCCATAACATTTCAGGGCGTTTAAATGCACGAATTAAGCTAGGCGTTGGTTTTGCGATTTTTTCACTCGTCTCTTTTTCTTGAATGAAGAAAACAGCCAACATGGTCAGTGCGGTCATGGCCGCCAAAGACATTAACGCCGTTTGCCAGCCATAAAGTTGATACAGCCATAAAGTCGCCGCCCCACCTACCATACTACCTAGCGCAACCCCCATACTTTGCGCCATACTGCCAAGACGGTATTCAGACTCAGTAAAAGTTTCAACGGTATAACCATCAATGGCAATATCTTGAGTTGCGGCAACGGTTGAAATCCATAAACCCACAATAACAAAAACAGCTAAACCATAATCAAACTGGGTGAGTGCCAAAGCCACGACACCCAACACCAAAGCCATTTGCGTCAACAAAAGCCACGTTTTGCGTTTACCCAGTTTTTTGAAATAAAAACGATCGATTAGCGGTGCCCAAAAGAACTTGAGTGCCCAGGGAATATAAAGCAGCGACAACATGCCAATCCAACGTAAATCTACCCCTTGATGGCGTAAAATTGCAGGCAGTGCAACGTTATAGAAATAAAGTGGTAAGGCGTGGGCAAGATACAAAACCACGACCACCGATAGACTTAATGCAGATATTTTTTGAATATTGAGTGTATTTTTCGAATTCATAACGACCTCTGCAAAGCCCATTGTGTGGCTTCAGCTTTATCTACGCTCACAAAATATGGAACATGCCAAGCTTTGTGCAGAGCTGGTGTATCCAATCGAATACGATCATCTTCATCTTGAGCAATACGAGCAAAACCCAAGCAATATTGGTAAAAATCTTGTTTATATTGCTTATACCATTTGCCTTGGATTGCTCTATATTCTTCAGGAAATTCAGTATTTACATCGGTTTGCATGATCAACACGAAATTTTGCTTATGTTCGAAATAGTGCTGAATCCGTGCTAACCATTGTTCAAATTCTGCAACAGAGACATTCGCCGCAAAGCGCATGTCTAAGATATGCATTTCATTGATATATAAGCTCATGTAACACTCAGGAGTTTGGCTGGCTGATCTGCTAGCTTGTGTTGTGATGTTTGGTAATATTCCCCAAACTTGTGATAAAAAGTTTCTCGGAAGCAGTAGTACAACATCGCTGTTTTTTCAGGCATCGGTATTAAACGTTGGCTTTCATAACAAAGCTCTGCCACTACTGCTGCATATGGTTTAACGGTATGATCTGGCTCACCCACAATTTTTTTAGCTTTCGAATGTTCAAAAATGTAAAAACTGAGTAACCGAATGGTTGGTCGCAAGAAGCCTTTGCCAAACACAGATTTGTCACCAAACAGGAGATGCCAACCGAGATCATTGTCATCACCATCGTAATAACGGCCTAAACGATCTCGTTTACCTTCATAAATTTCGGTATAACCCACATCTTTGCCATCAATTCCGACGATTAATAAGCGGTGATGGTCATCTGCTAACATTTTGTCGAAGTAAACTTGTAACTCCAGTTCCGATTTATTTAACTGCCACTGTGGAATCACATGTGGTTCATGCATCCATTTGTGTAATAAAGGAATATCCTGCGGATATTTCACTTGTCGTAAGTAGTACTGAGTTCCATCCTCAAAGTATTCAAAATAATCGGGTAATTGCTGAGAGATTGTTTTCATATCGAACCTATAAAATGACGAATAAAATTATCCCACTTTCGCTTGGCGAGGTTGTTCTGCCCATGTTTTCAATGTTTCTGGGCTAACTGGATTTGCAATGGGATCAAGAAAGACAGGAACAGGACGCTCTGCTTCATCGTTATAACTTGTGGTAAATAAACGCACACGGTTTAGGCAAATTTTGGTGTAGTTAGGACGTAACATGGCAAATTTGTCAGCGCGCTCAGCCAGTTCTGGGTGTTTTTGGTTAAATTCAACAATTGTGTTGGAAATGGTCTGCCAGAAATCAAGCTCAGAATATTCAGGATAGTCTTGCAAGAACACATTACAGATATAACGGTAATGCACCATGAACAGACCAGTGAAGATAAAATGACTTAGATCGGTCGCCTCATGTCGTAATAACAAAGCCGCTTCAGGTGGTAACTGAGCTAACTCAGGGAAATCCTCATCCACCAAATTAATGTCATCAATGAAATCTTTTAATACCATAGCTTTTGGTACGCCATTTTCATGTACCAACATCGTGTTCTCACCGTGTGGTGAAAATGCCAAACCATAGCGGTATAAGCAAAGTAATAATGGACTCATACTTACTTGAGCAAATTGTGCTAACCAAGCCAAAGGGCTTAAACCTGATGCCTGGATCAACACGCTCAAGATCGATTGACCTGAAATATCACGGTGTAACAATGCTGCTTGAGATAACACTTGATGAGATGAATCAACATAACGATCAACACTTTCACGCCATAAACAACCGAACAGCTCTTTAAATTGATACGGTGCGCCATCAATGCGATCGAAACAAGGCTGATGAATAGTTAAAGTCGCAACTTCTCCCAAGAAAATCACACCTGTATGTTGTAAATCCTGATCTTGTTGATGAATCTGTTTCAACCATGCGGTCACTGCGGGTGCTGCAAGATTACGTTTTGAGGGTAATCCACGATAAACAGCGGTATTAAAAATACTGACTGGCAGCTTAATGTAATGACGTTGTAGATTTGATGTATTGCATAATGTACGAATCGATTGCATCGGTACATAACTATCTTGGCTGATATTCAGCTCAATGATTTTCTGATCGACAATCTCATTGGCATAAGTCGGAACGAGCCATTGATGCCATTGCCATGCGTGTACTGGAATTAAAAAGTAATTTTGCGGGTCTAGATTTTTTTCTTGGAGAATATTGATGAATTGCTGTAGTTCATTGGCATCAAATTCATGTTGATATAAACCGCAGGCACTCCAATCTTCAGTACTTCGATACTCTGCCAAATCACGATGTACGGCTAACCACAATACTTTAACTTCAGGTGAAAGCTCTGGTGCAGCGCTTAAATAATCATCATAACCAAAACCCATACGCCCCTTACTCATGATGAGCCAAGGATGACCTCGTAGCATGCCTTCAACTTTGTAATGAGGCTCAGTCAAAACCGCTGTGCTTGGCAAACGCGTTTCATTGAACAAATGTGCTTCTGCCAACCAAGTATTGTTCATTTCTTTGATCAAATATGCTTTGGTAAATGGCTTTACATTAGAACTGTCAGACATTGCGACAATAAACTCATGTAAGTTCCAAGCAGGTTGATCATTTTCCTGACTATGAGTCACATCACGTACAGAAGCTTCCTGAATATTCCAATGTCCAAGTAGATATTGATGTCCTTGAAATTCATACTGACGATTGCCTAAATCTAAACGATAACGACCTGCTGACAATGATTTAACTTCAAAAATTTCTTCGTATAGAAACTCTGCAATCGCCATTTCAATAAGACGTTGTCCTGCGGCACGCCATTGCTGCTGATTAATTTTTAAAGTTGCAAAGTTCATATCAGTTTCTCATAAGTTGAATGTACAGAAGCAGTTTGTGTCCGTGTATTAGCACCACGACGATTAGGATGCGCCGTCATCACGTTCTGTTCTGTTTTCTTGAAAATTGAATGGTTTTTATTGGCAGAATTTTCACAAACGCACTCGTTTGATTGTGCTTTGTCATCTGCCATACAAATTTTTGGATTTTGAGAGAGATTAAAGTGTTGGAATGTCTGCGCCTGCTGATCGAGTTCATAAAGCGACTCACCAAGCAACTGATTGATAATTGTCGCTGCACGATAAGCACCAAGCCCTAAGTCTGGTGTACCAACACCGTGGCTATGCATTTCCTGATTCTGGACAAAAATATGACCATTTAGATGATGTACAACACGATAGTCTTCCGTGATTTGCCAACGCTGTTTATGATCAAATTCAATATAAGGTTTCAGCAACTGCATAAAACCAAAATCAGGGGTAAAGTAACCTGTTGCAGCAACCAAAAAATCACAATCTAAATGGAAAGCCTGTGTCGTGGCACGATGCTGGAAATGCAGTCGAATTTTTTGCATATCTAAGACTTCTGCATCTTTCAAATCACATTGGCTATGCAAATGTGTCTGCAAACTTTGACCCGCAATGCTACGGTGATAAAGTTTTTGATAGATTTCACGGATGGTCTTTGCACTAATGCCCTTGTACAACAAAGACTGCTGCTGCAATTGTTGCTCTTTCTTTTCAGCTGGCAAAGCATAAAAATGCTGTGCATAGTCTGGGCTAAAATGTTCCAGTCCCAATGGTGCATATTCCATTGGGAAGAAGCCCAGAGAACGAGTAAACCAGTGTAGGTCGAACTGATGATTGGCTGTATCTTGCTGCTCATCAAGCAGATCAATAAAGACTTCGGCGGCGGATTGCCCTGAACCAAGTACTACAACATCGCCGTGTAAATCTATATCTGTATGCGTCATATATTGCGCAGAATGCAGACATTTTTGTGGTTGCTGCTGCTGTACTTTAGCCAAGCATTCAGGCAAGTAAGGCACATTACCGCTTCCGATGACCAGATGACGGCATAAATAACTGTGCTGAACACCCTCCGATTCCACCACAACTTTAAAACCAATAGTTTGAGGTTCGATCTTCAAAACACGAGATTGGTATTCAATACAATCAAGTTGTTCTGCAACCCATTGACAGTAATGGTTATACTCACAACGTGGAATATGCGGCTGTTCTAAAAAGTAAAATTTATATAAGCGTTGCTGATGACGCAGATAATTCAAAAAGCTAAATGGGCTAGTTGGATCAACCATTGAGACCAGATCTGCCATAAACGGCACTTGCAATACCGTATTGGGTAACTGCATCCCTGCATGCCAGTCAAACTGAGCTTTCTGTTCGAAAATTGCATAGTTAAGTGTGCTTTTATTATGCAGCAGGCTGGCCAGACTCAGATTAAATGGCCCTAAACCAATTCCAATAAAATCAAGCATAACTGACATCCTTCTGTGAAATACACAGCGGATTTGGCAGTTCGACATAGACAGATTGGTTCTCGACAGGCGCAATCAGCTCATCTAATTCATGTAAACGTGTGAGCAAATTACCTTTATAAGGCAAGGTTACATTGAACAATAATCCCTGTAATAAGCTACTGTCTGGATATTGCTGCAATTGCTCTTGCAAGAAACTTGTTAGATGCCCAAGTAATTCATCTTCAGTAATATAGCCTGTTGCGCCAATCGCATTGATAATGCCGAACAAGGCATTGCCAAAGAAATAATAACTAAAACGTTCATCCACGAAATCTTTAGGCCCGACGGCAAACGCTTTTTCTTTTAGCTCAGGCAGCGCTTGCAGAATTTCAGTGGCAAACTCTTCGATATAATAAAAACCTTGGTTATCACGTAGCCATAAGGTTTTGGGGAAATGATTCTCTAGTTCTAACAGCACATTCTGCTGATGTGATTCAAATGCCATGCCATGGCGATGATAGACATACATCAACGGTTGCAAACTGACTTCAAGGAAACGATTAAACCAATCCAAAGCAATTTCTGAGAAATCGGTTTCGTGATGTGCTTTTGCAATTTTTGCAAATAAAGCATTAAAACGATTTAAAGGTCTATTTGGATGATCCTGACATAAGGATGCAATACAAGTGACTTGCTGTTGAGGATGAAATGGCTGATCACGGAAAATACAGATACTTTCATTCACCACTTCATCATCAATTTTTAAGGCAATCCAAGCTGGGTCATTGACTGTCTTTAAGCTTGGAAATTTTTTTAGAATATTCTGACCAAACTCACTGTGCCACAGACGATGAGTGAGTTCACCACGGTGGCATTCTTTCGCTAAATTGACTCGAATAGAGTTGGTGATCATCACCGAAAGAGATGGCTTCACCATCCACGGAGCGTTGAAGCTTGCCAATGTACGAATGGATGTTGTTGGAGAGAATTGCCAGCCTCGTAAGCCTACATCAATTAACTGCCCCGTTTGTTTTAAACGTTCAAACCAAGGCTTACTTTGTAAATAACGGGCTTGCCAAGGATGTAATGGGAGTAATTTATATTCGCTATGGGTTTTAACTAGATTGAGATCATTTTCAGATAAATACCACTGTAATGCCGTTTTTAATTGCGCTGAAATAGGTTCATCAGTCGCACTACCTTCCGCAATGTAATCTTGGTGCACTAGCCAATAATGAAGTTGTGTCTTGCCCTTATGTTCAGGTGAAAACTTTAACCAATCTTCATGTACAAAACCTGTTCTACTTTTCGGCGCTGGATGCATGCTATGCCCCAGTATGAGTGCCTGCTCAGTTTCAATGAAACTCTGACCTGCTTTGACCAAATCATCAAAATCAGTTTCACGGTGTGCTAAAAACTGTTGTAGCGCATCACGACTTTGAATCCACTTCTCTACTAAAGATGCAGCATCTAATGGAATAGACGATTCAAAAACCAGTTCTTCAAGCAATAACCCGACTATTGCAACAGGACTAAATGTCTTGATTTGACCATGAATAATAATTTGTGGAAGATCTGCTAAGCGATGTCTCCCGACTCGACTGACATAAGATAAAGGGAAATTACATTGTGCTTGAATAGAATGTATTGGGATTGATAACAGCGTCAAACCTTGGCTAAACGCTTGTTGTTGCAGACTTTGCTGATTTTGATTAAGCAAGTGACCTTTGCCAGTTTCTTGCGTATATGCGTTGACGAAATGTTGTATCGCCAACCGATTGGCAAGTGATTGCATCTGTCGGTATCCTCTATAAAGAGAGAGTTAGTTTTTTTTCGAATGTTTGAGCTCAAAACACTTCTCAAATACAGCAACGACTGCATATAAGATTAAAGTAATGATAATAATTATCATTTATAATAGCAATTATAATACTTCCTTTGAAATTAACAGCACAAAGCATTGATTAATATAGATTAAATAAAAAAATAGATGATTATTGATACAAAAGATAATAATTCTCATTATTATATATTCTAATGAAAATCTGAAATTTTATTGTTTTAGTAGATTGAAACATTAAAGCATAAGCAATAGATGTCAGATAAAGTCCCTAACTATCCAACAGATCAGAGAAAGTTGCATTTAATAACTTTGCTAGATCATTAGGATCTAAACCAATATCCAATCCCCTTTTTCCACCACTCACATAAATTTTGGTCAACGCTTGCGCCGTTGCATCAATCACCGTTTTTAGGCGTTTCTTCTGTCCCAATGGGCTGATTCCTCCCACCAGATAACCTGTCAAACGCTCCGCATCTTTTGGATTGGCCATCTGTAGTTTCTTGCATCCAACTGCTGTGGCAACTTTCTTTAAATTAAGTTGATGATTGACAGGCAGAATGGCAACGAAAAAGTTTTTTTCGTCAGTGACCAGTAAGGTTTTAAATACTTCCTCTACCCGAAGATTCAATTTTTCTGCCGCTTCCAGACCAAAGCTTTTAGCATTGCTATCATGTTCATACTCATGAATTGAAAACGGGATTTTATTCTTTTCTAATAACTTGCAGGCTGGTGTCATATTTTTCAGTTTAATTAAATCTGGGTTTAAAACGGGTATAAGTGTAGCAAATTTGGATAGATAATTAAATTTTACTTAGGCTATTTTGATATAAATCCACATCTTGATAATTGGACAATGAACCTCATATATTCATTCACGGTGAAAATGAAAAAGGCTCAAGTCATTTATGAGTTACAAACATAATAATTTAATGGCAATGCGCCAGAATTATTGGGATGATGAATCCTCTACCATACAAGCTGAAAAGCAATTTCTGAGAGATACACTTATCGAAGAAGGTATTTTTAAGGATGCGACTTTAGAAGATACTAAGTATTTTTTCTTCACCCTCCCCAGTATTATTATTGTCAAAGCCCATGCACTGGGTTTTCATCATAGCCATGTGAAGCGTATGCTTATTCAGCATATTCACACCAATAGAGCAGCTTTAATGCGGAAGTCATCGCTAAAAATTCAGTTTAAGATTTAGCACAAATGTATATTGGAACCAGTCTAAAGATAAAAATTCTACTTAGGCTATTTTAATAATATTGATCTACTTCACAAATTTAGACTAATAATTCAAGCGATTGAACTATTTTAATACGTTCAAAAGCTGTAATATCCACTAAAATTTAACTCTCGGCTTTCCTCCCCTCCGATTTCAGCATAGGATTTTTCTTTCATGTCAGATCAGAACGATAAGCTTAAGAACCTAAAAACTTCATCGGTGGATCGCCGCTTATCTATTGCAAAAGCCTCTTTACTTGCTGGAACACGCTGGGCAACTGCAAGTGCGACTTCTATTTTCTCCAGTGAAGAAGAAAAAGAGAAGAAACGTAAAAAGGTCATGGCTGAACAGGCACAATATTTGGTTTCTGAAATTGGGAAACTAAAAGGTTCAATTGTCAAGATTGGGCAAATGATGGCTTTATACGGCGAACATTTTCTACCAGAAGAAATCACACAGGCGCTAAACACGCTAAACAACCAGACTATTGCCTTGGCTTGGCCAGCAATTAAGACACATTTGCAGGAACAGTTGGGGTCAAAACTCGATGAATTGACCATTGATCATGAACCAATCGGAACGGCCTCACTGGCTCAAGTACACCGTGCCACACGTAAATCGGATGGTTTAGAGCTTGTCTTAAAGATTCAATATCCAGGTGTCGCTGAAGCAATTGATTCAGACATGAACCTTTTCAGGAACATGTTAAAACTCACTCGTATGGTGCCGCAAACACGCGAATTTGATCAGTGGTTTGATGAAGTCCGTGAAATGATGCATCGTGAAGTGGATTACGGGATTGAGGCAGCAACAACTCGCCGCTTTGCTGCACGTCTGAAAGATGACCCTCGTTATATCGTTCCTGAAATTGTCGATGAATTTTGCGCTAAAAAAGTGCTGTGCATGACCTTTGAGCGTGGTGTGCCTGTAAATAGCCCTGTCATGCTCTCCCTGCCACAGGAACGCCGCAACAAGCTTGGTGAAGCCTCTTTAGAGATTGCAGTACGTGAGCTGTTTGAATGGGGCGAAATGCAAACTGATCCAAACTTCGGTAATTACCTGGTTCGTTTGGGTAACGGCGATGATGTAAATGACAAAATCGTTCTCCTCGACTTTGGTGCAATTCGTCAGTTCGATGAGAATTTGCTCACTGTTGCACGTAACCTGATCCATGCTGGTTATAACCATAACAAAGATGAAATGGTTAAAGCGATGACAGGCTACGAGTTTTTTGATGCAATGCCTGAAAGTATCAAACCAGGTATGGCAGATGTGTTCCTGATCGCAACAGAAGCTTTTAGCTGTCCAGCCAATAATCCAGACATGCCAGCAGGTGTTATGGATGAGCAGGATCGTTATGACTGGAAGAAAAGCCAACTGCATAGCCGCGTCATGCAACAGGCAGCACAGTCTATGGCATCACGTTATTTCTCTGTTCCACCAAAAGAATTTATGTTCATTAGCCGTAAGTTTATTGGTGCATATACATTTATGACAGTGATTGAAGCAAAGACCAATGTGCGTAAAATGATTCGTGAGTTTGCGTAACGTACATTTATAAAAGTTATTTCGACCAATCTGATGTGTCAGATTGGTCAATTTTTTAACAGCTATTTTTTTTAATATTTTTAAAAACAAATAAAAAACAAAAAGATAATTCGTTTATCCCCCCTATATTACCCTTTATCTTTCTCAAATGAGCATGTCAAACAAGACATATAGTCAAACCGTTTAATTACCCATACACTCGTTAAAGAAACGACTAAAAAGCTTATCTATTGAGTTAACCAACCATTTTTTCCTTTTTGCTTTCACCCATGCCCACATTTTTTCAATAGGATTAAGGTCAGGACTATACGGTGGTAACCAAAGTATTTGATGCCCATGTTGGGTTAATAGATCTTGTATATCTTGTCGTTTATGGAAAGCTGCATTGTCCATGACAATTACACTATTCGAGGGTAATTCTGGTAATAAAAACTGATCTACCCAAAAATGAAATACATCCGAATTTACTTTGCAATCAAATAAACCAACTGCAAATAACTTACCCTCATGGATTGCTCCTATTGCATTGGTTTGATTTTTTAATTGCCAATTATATGTTCCATAACAAGGAGTTCCCTGTTTTGAATAACCATGAGGTCTATGTTCATGAGATTTAAATCCACTTTCATCAAGATAGATGATCGGGTGTTGACACCTTAATCGGTTTAAATCTTTTCTCTGTACACGACAAATTTCACAGAACCCTTATCCTATCAGGATTCTGCTTTCTTAAAATTGCCAAAATTTCCTTAAACTCTTCTTTTTTC
>NZ_KB849355.1:285264-289716 GCF_000368325.1 Acinetobacter sp. CIP 102529 | reverse complement strand
GCATCATCATCAACTTTAGATGGTTTTCTTGGTCGAGTTCTTTTTATTTCGATTCGCTTTTTCCATTCGACAATTGTATTTTTATCAATTTCGAAGTGTTGAGCAACCGCTCGGATAGATTGACCTTCTTCAAGCTTGGCTAATATTTTCTTTCTAAAATGTATTGGATAACTCATATCGGTATTGTATTGGTTTTTTGACGTACGGACTATAATCACCAACAAAGCAAAAACTATCATTACGGGTAATGTTTGTTGTATTCCCCAATAAAGAATCGCTGTAAATATAGCCCAAGTAATGGTCATGCCCAAGAAACCATAATTCATTAATTGATAAGGAGTCTGTATTTTTTCCCCTCTGGCAATCAGAATAGATGCAATCGCCATACAAATTGCACCCGCTGAAACAATTACTCCGCCCTGTACTTCTGTTAAGCCAAGCTCACGAATTAATGGGGCAAGTAAAGGTAAAATCATTGAAAAACAAGTACCGTTGGCTAGAGTTGCCCAAGCCAATAATTTAAAATTTTGTTGCATAGGTAGTATTCATCAAAAGAAAAGGCATCTAAAAGATGCCTTCTGGATAAGATTAGTACTTGAGAGTGTAGCTCAAACCATAGGTACGACCTTGAGCAGCCAAGCTCGAAATATCGCCGTAAACCGTTGAAACTGCTTGGCTATAAACAGACTTATAGTCCGTATTCCACACGTTATATACACCAAAACCTAAAGTTCCTGGACCTGCTTTTGCATTGGCAATCACATCCATCACTGCAAAACCTTTGATTTCTGCTGGAGGACGAGTACTACCATTCGCAATCGCATCTTTACGTGCTTCATCCGTACCATCAATAGCCAAAGCTTGTACTCGTAAACCTAAACCATCATTGAATTGCCAGTCTGAATAAACCGTTGCTTTCAAAGGTGCTACACGAATTGCATCTAACTCTTGCCATTTACCATTTGAGTCTTTGAACTGACCACGTGTATAAGCTAAAGTCCCACCTACATTCCAATCATCTGAAACGGTATATTTGACATTACCTTCAATACCATACACGCGTTCATCTGTATCAATAACTTCAATTGCAAAACTTGGAGGACCAAATTTCAATGACTTATCAGATTTGTTATAGAACGCAGTGATCCCTGTGCTTAACGCATCATCTTGTAGACGCCAGCCCAGCTCAAAACTATTTACTTTGATTGGATCAATTGTTTGGTTACTTACGACAAAGTTTGCAGGGACATCTCTTAGCATACGTTGTACATCAGGTAAATTTGCACCTTGCGAGAAATTTGCAAACACCTGTTGTGCATCAGTTAAATGATAAAGTGCGCCTACATTAAAGAGTGTTGCATCATGCTTAACTGAACCACCTTTTAAGGTTTTAGCTTGGTATGTTGGAACGAAATCGGCAACCATTGCTTCAGAATATGGAACTGAGTCTTTAACATCACTATCGATGCGCTCATGACGAATACCTGCTTGTAGATTTAAGCGATCAGTTGCTTCAAATTGACTTTGTAAGAAGAAACCAAGCTTTTCAGTATCTACCTCAGGACCAAAAGCATAATTATTTAGGGGCTTAAACTTTAGACCATTACTACTGATAAAAGTATTTAGATCATAAAGTTGTGCTGTTTGTTTGCCATTTTCCTTATCGTAATCCACACCATAAGTTAGATTTAATGCACGTTCTGCCAGATTGAGTTTACTTTGAAGTGCTAAACGAGCACCAAAAACATCAATATCTGTTTCTGATTGGGTAACAATAAATGTTCTTCCACCTGGAATGGATGCATGTGCTAAAGCATTTGCACTTGGGAAGAATCGCCCTTTTTCAGTACGATAATACGCCTCTGCATTTAAAGTCTGACCAAGAAAATCCTGATTTTCATATTGTGCATTTACTGCACTGCGCTTAGTACGTGGTTGAGTATCAAGCTCTAAACCTTTTACAGCTTTTTGACTAGGTTTTGCCCCTAGAAGTAAAACAGATAAGCCTGGACCATAATCAGCGCCATATTCACTGTCCTGCTCATCGTTATAGTATTGCGCACCGATACTTAATTTTTGCTTATCTGCCAACTGCCAGCTTAAACGACCATTCACATCTACAGTTTCAGTATCTTGACGATCTGTTTGTGCAACTTCTGGACCTACACGATCACCTCGACTATCTTGAATTTCACCGCGTTGTGTATAGCTAGCACCTATAAAACCACTCCAATCCCCTTGGTTAAATGATGCAGACTGAAACGCTTCATAAGCTAAAGCATCACTTTTGAAATTATCACCTGAAGTAACGCCGAGTTTGGTTTCAAAATTTACACCATCACCCGAACCTCTTTTGGTGATGATATTGATGATCCCACCTGTAGCACCTGCACCATAAATACTACTTGCACCTGACACGACTTCAACACGTTCGATCATGTCTGGGCTAATGCTATTTAATTGGCGTGAACTATCGCGTGAGCCCGTTTGCGGAACACCATCAATCATATATTGCACTGTACGACCACGCATGGTCATCCCATAGTTACTGGTCGTACCTGAACTTGGTGTTAAAGATGGAACCAACAGTCCTAAAATATCTGCGGTACTTTTACCAGCAGCAGCTTGTTTTGCAATGTCTTCTTGGCTAATACTGTAAACAGTTCCCGCAATCTCAGCGATACTTTGAGCTGAGCGAGTTGCTGTCATAACAATCGGTGCCAGTTGATTTACGGTTGAAGTCTGCTCGACATTTTGAGCATAAAGTTGCGTACTGATCGCCAAGCTGAGCAGTGTTAATGATGTCGAAAGTGAACGAACTTTCATAAATGACCCCTAGATGAGTTGTTGCGTTTGTTTTGCTTTGCGAATAAGCAGTTGACTAAGCAACACGCTTAAAACAGATGAAACTGCGAGAATGAGATAGAAGTTTCCATAACCAAATGCTTTGGCTAAGAAACCTGAGACTGCACCGCCAATAAAATAAACCAATAGTTCGAAGCAAACTAAAATCGTAAAATCAGTACCAGCTTGTTCTTTGGAGCTGGTCTGCATGAAATGTGCATATAAGGCTGTCATTGCGATATAGCGGATGGCAAGAATGACAATGACAAAGCCACCAAGAAGTAAATGCCATTGATTCAACCAACTGAGTAAAACTGCAACACCCAACAAGGCGTAAACCAAACTGCGTGCCCAACCAGCCCAGATCAGCAATTGTGTTGCGGCTATTTTTTTTAATAAAAATGCAGCTGAAACAGCGGCTAATAATCCAATCCCTGCACCTATTACAGACATCAGCACGCCGATTTGTGACAACGACCATTTCTGATCAATCAGCATCGGATTCAGCATCGCCATAGCCGGTGCTTCGACAATTCGATAACATACGATCAAGGCTAATGCCCATAACATTTCTGGACGTTTAAATGCACGGATCAGACTTGGCGGCTGTTTTGAGATTTTCTCTACATTTGATTTTTCTTTAATCTGGAAAATAGCCAACATCGTCAATGCTGTCATAGCGGCTAAGGAAATCAGTGCAGTTTGCCAACCATAAAGCTCATACAGCCATAAAGTTGCTGCTCCACCAACCATACTGCCAAGCGCAACACCTATACTTTGCGCCATACTGCCTAGTCGATACTCAGATTCTGAAAAGGTTTCGACCGTATAGCCATCAATTGCGATATCTTGAGTTGCAGCAAAAGTTGAAATCCATAAACCGACAATAACAAATACACCAAGACCGTAATCGAATTGGGTAAGTGCCAAAGCAACGACCCCCAACACCAAAGCCATTTGCGTAAACAAAAGCCAAGTTTTACGTTTACCGAGTTTTTTGAAATAAAAACGATCAATTAGTGGTGCCCAAAAAAACTTGAATGCCCAAGGAATATAGAGCAGCGACAACATGCCAATCCAACGTAAATCTACGCCTTGATGACGCAGAATCGCAGGTAAGGCCACATTATAAAAATACAGTGGTAAGGCATGCGCGAGATATAAAACCACCACGACACTCAGGCTCAAGGCTGAGACTTTCTGAATATTTAATGAATTTTGATTCATAAATACCTCTGCAAAGCCCATTGTGTGGCTTCAGCTTTATCTACGCTCACAAAATATGGAACATGCCAAGCTTTGTGCAGAGCTGGTGTATCCAATCGAATACGATCTTCTTCATCTTGAGCAATACGAGCAAAACCCAAACAATATTGGTAAAAATCTTGTTTATATTGCTTATACCATTTGCCTTGGATTGCTCTATATTCCTCCGGAAATTCTGTATTTGCATCGGTTTGCATGATCAACACAAAATTTCGCTGATGTTCGAAATAGTGCTGAATCCGTGCTAACCATTGTTCAAATTCTGCAACAGAGACATTCGCCGCAAAGCGCATGTCTAAGATATGCATTTCATTGATATATAAGCTCATGTAACACTCAGGA
>NZ_KB849355.1:235174-282251 GCF_000368325.1 Acinetobacter sp. CIP 102529 | reverse complement strand
TCTTTGAAAATGTATATCATTGGCAGAAGAAATTATTTAGACCAATGATCAAAAACTTCATTGATGACTTTATTCTCGATAAAAATCATCTGCTACCACAGAGAGTCTATAAATAACAGTGCGTAAGTCCTAAATTTTATGATTGTATTAAACCCACAATCAAAACTAAATGGATGTCTCCTCATCTAACGTTTCATTATGTGCAACCCTCTGAATATGCAAAAGATCATCAAGATTATGAAGTTCACGATTCATTTATCGTACATGGTTCAAATAGGTATGTAAAAGAAGTTGCAGAAATTTGCGAAACTCATCAAACCTATGAAGCTGATCCTGAAATTGAAAGTAAGTTTTTAGAATTTCGAAAACGAGAACAAAAAGGTTTCCCTGAACAAATATTTTTTGATCTCATGCATATGAGATACAACCCCAAAGCTCATCTCCTTTTTATTAAGATGCATGATAACTAATTTATTTATCACTGGGCACAGCGCAGTCTGTGAAATTTAGATACTCAAGACTTTAGGGCATGTTCTCATCTCACTGAATGAAGCAAATTAGCCTACATTTTGTTTGATAAAACAGCAACTTGGTCGTTAAACATTCCATCTGAAGCATGTAAATAGTCATTTTTTGAGCTATTTTATCACATGAGGACAGCCCCTAAATTGAATGGGTATTTTAATCATTTTACGATCACTAAAAGCAAGACAAATGCTTAAATTCAGTTTAATTTAAGATCTAATCGTAAATTAAACTGAGATTAGGCAGCTATCATTATCTCATCGTCACAAACTCTTCCGCAGAAGTTGGATGAATGGCAACGGTATTATCAAAATCTTTCTTGGTTGCGCCCATTTTCAATGCGACTGCAAAGCCTTGTAATATTTCATCCATACCAAAACCAATTCCATGAATACCGACAATTTTTTCCTGTTCTCCCACACAAACCAGTTTCATTTTAGTAAGCTGTCTATGTTGTGTAACCGCACTAAACATTGCCGTAAATGTTGATTGATATACTTTTACAGCTTGCCTGCCATATTTTTCAATCGCCTGTGCTTCAGTCATTCCAACTGTTCCAATCGGTGGATGGCTAAACACCACGGTCGGAATATTGTCATAATCCAAATATTCATCAAGTTTATGATTAAACAATCGCTCAGACAGTTTTCTGCCTGCCGCCACAGCCACAGGTGTTAATTCCATTTTGCCAGTAATATCACCCACTGCATAGATTCCTACCTGTGATGTATTCTGAAATTGATCAACTTGAATATAACCTCGTTCATCAAGCTGAACATTTGCCTTATCCAGATTCAAACTTGCAGTGTTCGGCTCTCGTCCTATTGCCCAGATTAAACAATCTACTGTATGACTTTCACCATTTTCCAAATGCAACATCACCGAACCATCAGCCTTCTTTGTCACCTTTTTAGGCGTAGCCTGCGTATGTACCTTGATACCATCCGTTTGCATCGCCTCAACTAAAGTTTCACTGATGAACTGCTCAAAACGACGTACAGGCAAATCCTTACGGATAAACAGCCCAACCTGAGAGCCTAAAGCATTCAATACGCCAGCCAACTCAACGGCAATATAACCAGAACCAACCACAGCGACTGTCTTAGGTAAGTCCGATAATTCAAAGAAACCATTCGAATCGATACCATATTCTGCCCCCTCTATCTTGGGTAACGATGGCTGCGTTCCAGTGGCAATCAGAATGTGATCTGCGGTTAATTGCTCATCATTCACCTCAATAGTATGTGAATCAATAAAAGTTGCAGTTCCATGAATGAGATCCACTTGATTATTACTTAGGCTATTTTGATAGGAGTGGTGAATTCGTTCTATATAAGCCTGTCGATTGCGGACTAACTTTTGCCAGTCAAATGAATCCAACCTGCTATCAAAACCATAGTCTGGGCCATATTTGTGAATGGTTTCCGCAACTTGGGCCGCGTACCACATCACCTTTTTAGGGACACAACCTGCATTGACACAGGTTCCGCCAATCTCACCCTTTTCAATTAAGGCACATGTCTTCCCATATATGGCGGCACGATTAACAGATGCTATCCCACCACTTCCACCACCAATCGCAATATAATCATAATGTCTTGTCATCATTGCCTCATAATATCAACTGCATGTGATTTATAGTTTTCTCTTCTATAGATGGCGAATTCAAACATAAGGTGAGACAGTTTTAAAAGCCTTATGATAATCAACAAACTGAGCAAATTTCCTAATGGTGTGAGCCAATCTAACGCTTTTCTAGGACGAGTATTCAGTGACATGGCAACTTGATTTAAATAATGCTGATCTGCCTGATTTAAATCAATCCCTTTAGGTAAATATTGCCTAATTAAACCATTCATATTTTCGCATGTGCCTTTTTGCCAGGGTGAATGTGGGTCACAGAAATATACATCTATGCCTAAATCTTCTTCAAGTATTTTATGTTCTGCCATCTCGCGTCCACGGTCATAGGTCAACGTTTTACGCAGTTCTGCAGGTAAATATTTCAGAGCTTCAGTTAAAGCCTTGCGCACTGATTCTGCCTTTGCATCAGGTAATGTTGCCAAGATACAGAGCCGTGTATTTCGTTCAATAAGTGTTGCTATCGAACTTTTATTGTCTTTACCTTTAATTAAATCAGCATTATTCTAGATAGACGTTAAGTAGATTCAACTTAAAATCTTGTTATAAAGCGAATCTATAAATCATCAAGCTTTTGTGTAATTCGAACGCGGCGATTTTTTAGGTGCTTGGCGAGGATATATAGAATTGCACTTAAAGCGGCAACCAAGAAGATCATCCCCCACAGAACCACATTTACGATTTGTGAAACACGCTCTGCCTGTTGCGCACGTAAATCCAGTGGTTGTGTCAAAGCGGTGATGCTTTTGCCATAAAGTTGCTGCTGCATGACCCATAACTGCTCAGGTTTAAAATCATATTCTTTAAACTGAACTGGGTTATTCTTCTCAGCGAAAATCAATTGATTCACATAGACCTTGGCAGTTTTACGATCAACAGGCTGATGTAATAAAGCCACTTGTGCCAACACATAGGCTTTTTCAGTCGATGAAATGTTTGCCTGCTTTAGGTCCTGCGCAATCTGGCTTTCAACGATATTGTTCTCATAGCTCATCCATTGTTGATACGCCTGCTTGGTTTCATCTTTCCAGTCGTATTGGATGTAACTCAGACCAGACCAAAGCAAGATAAACGAAATCACCCATGCCAGAATACGCTGTGTCCATGCTTGGAAACGTTGCTGAAAAAACTTAAATTTCTTCATCCAACTGACTAGTAAAAATGCCCCAATAAACGAAACCAAAATTTTTAGAAACAACCAACCAAACCATGATAATAAATTAAAAAAATAGTCGACTGGTTGTTTAAATGGCACCAATTCTTGAACATGATAAGGCAAATCCAGTGCCTGAACATGCACGGAAAGATCAAAGAAACGATAGATAAACTCTTTTTGCAAAAACAGGGATGCAATGATGACAACCCCGAATGTGCTGGTCAGAAAAAACCAGATCATCAGGTGACGTTGGCGTTTCTTTAAAATATCTAAACGCTGATCAATCGGCTGTACACTCAAATCGTCTATGGGTGACAATGATCTTTCCTCTTAAAATTACTCATTCAGTTTTTTCGGGGGATTCTGCCCGCTATTTTCAAGAACCAAATGATTCAAACTATCCTGTAATGCACGCAAACGTGTGGTTGCTTCAGCACGTTTCTGCATCCCTTCTTTCTGGATTTGAATCACGTCGTTTACTGTTTTAATGAGGGTATTTTGTACATGTTCAAGGGTTTCCACATCAATCACTGAACGTTGATTCGCTTTAGCGGTATCGACTGAGTTCTGATGCAATAGTTCAGCATTACGGCGCAGTAATTCATTGGTAGTATCATCAATGGCCTTGGCAAGTTGTACACTATTCTTCTGCTCCTGCAATGAAATTGCCAAACTAATCTGGTTTTTCCATGCAGGCAAGGTAATGTTTTTAATCGCATAGAACTTATCCACCAACATTAGGTTATTTGACTGGATAATCCGAATCATCGGCAAAGTTTGCATCGCAGATTGCTGTAGAACCTGTAAATCACTGACTCTTTTCTCAAGGTTATTGGCCAGGTGATTCAGGTCATAAATCTGCTGTGTGGTTTGCTGATCCTGTTCTTGCGTACTTAAGCTTGAAATTTGTTGCTGGATGTCCTGCTGTTTCAACTGCCCCGCAGCAATATAAACACCAAGTTGTTTATATTCATCCTGAACAGCATCAAACATCTTGTCGAGTGTTCCCACCCGCGCCTTAAGACCCGATTGCGAGCTTTCAATCTCTTTCACCAAAACATCAATCTGCTCTTTGGTGGTATTAAAATGCTGGTCAAAACTTTGCTTGGCATTCTTAAACCTGCTCAACAAACCACCAAAAAAGCCTGAGCTTTTTGACTTGTTTAAAATACTGGAAGTATTGAGTTGCTGCGCGACCTGAACCACTTCATTGAGCTTTTGGCCTGTTGTATCAAGGTCTTTGTTTTGAACCAAACCCAACAACTCATCTGTATAGGTTGATGTTTTATTGGCAATGTTTTTACCGTATTCGGCCACCACAGTGGTACTGATGTCTGCAAGTTCTTTATGCGCATCCATAACCTCGGCAAAGTCCTGTGGCTGCAAGCCTAACTCTTTTAGGTTAAGTTGTTCAAAACGCTGCTCCTGCCTCATTGCAAGTTCGCTGGATGATTTTATAAGTTCTGAATCTGACATGATATTCCCCTCTTATTTCTGTAATGATTTTTTCAGATTTTGGATTAAATCTTCTCGGCTTTTGTCCAACTGCTCAATGGTCTTTGATGAGTTAGACTCACGACTTTGCTCTAGATGATAACGCCACGCTGGAATCAACACCTGCTGCGCCTCTTTAAAACGGTCTAAAAGGCTAAAAGATAAATGCTGTGACAATTGCATCTGTTTCATTGCAATGTCATTGCTGGTCTGTAAAGTTTGTAATGTATTGATCTTTTTAGATAGACGCTCAACGAAATGATCAAGTACCTGCTGTTTACTAAACTGGGGATATTCTTTTAAAAACTCATCAGCAGCCTGTATATACGCCGCCATCTGTTCCCTTAAACCCAGAGCCTGCTGCAAACGTGACTGCGATTTCTGAATCTCAACCTTTAGCTTTTGGCTTAAGTGGTTTGCCTCACTGATTAAACGATCCAGGTCTTTGACATATTTGACCTGTCCAGCATCATATTCAACGTCAATCCCCAGCCATTTTTGCAGTGCATTAAATTTTCGCCCGCCCACATAATTTTTTGAGCGTGACAGTTGCTGAACAATCTGGGTAATCACTTCACTGAGCTGCTGGTTTAACTTCGGATCGACACCATTCAACAGGACACTTTGCGCCTGCACCAAATGATCTGCATAATGATTTAAACGATGGGGATCAGTGATTAAAGGCAATAAATCATTACGCTTAATCGCCAGAACATGTTCTTGATTCAGTTCAAGTTGTGATAAAGGGGTTAAGTCGAGCGGTATAGTCATAGAAGTAAAAAATAGTAAGAACAAATAAATTTGATCGCTATTAGTTGTAGCATGTTCTTACTATTTCGCATACTTAAATGTTGTTATGATTTTTAAGCATTTCATTTTATCATTTTTAAAAACTTATGATTTTTGCGGAAGCGCATAGGTCCCAATCACATGCGCCACTGGTTCCTCATCACCTACAGAATATAACCACACTTCCCCTGTCACTAGGGTTCTGCCAACTTTAATCAACTTACAGACTGCCCTGATATCCCGTGTTCCATCTGGCTTACGAAAGAAATTGATATTCATGTTGGTGGTGACCGCCATTTTAATCAATCCCAAATGTCCAATAATTGCCACATACAGGACAAAGTCTGCCACCAGCATTAGGGTTGGCCCAGACACAGTCTGACCAGGACGCAGGTCATCCTGATCCACGCGATACAACAATTGCGCACCTTTAGGGGTAATCTGTTCAATCGTGTTCTTTCTAAGTGCCTGTGAAAATTCCTGAGCCAGAAACTCAATGATTTCCTGTTTATTCGCTGCCATATCTCTCAAAACCTATAATGTTACAACCTATCATCCATTTCAGTTTATACTCAAGAAACAGGAAGCAACCTACTTCTCTTGAACAAAAACAAGGATCATCAATTTTTAATCTGCTTTTGCTGAAAGCTCATTCAACACTTGCCAATAAGTGGGTGGTTCAGCAACATGACCACGCTCACGTAATATCTGGTGCATTCTTGGCAACTTAAAATAAGGCACTGCCGCCATCAAATGGTGTTCTTTATGATAGTTGACATGAATCGGCGCAACTAAAGCCCTTGCGATATAACCTGCTTTAGTCGTGCGAGTATTGGTCAAGGCACTATTGCTGGTTTCCATTCCTGCATGTTCCGCCATGGAACGAACACGTAGCAACAGTGGGAACGGCGTTACATAGGCCAACACCCAAAGCGCATAGAGTTTGGGATGTCCTGCTGCCCAAAGTGCCGAAAATAAAGCGGTATTGGTGGCAATGGCCCCACCGCTATTTTTTATAAATGCCTTTGGATAATCAGACCAGTGCCGTCCTGTTTGATCGATCCAACGACGGTCATTGGAAACCGTCCATTCCATTTTCTCAACATCCATTAACACACGCCCAAGCGCAAATTTAAAACCAGTCACCCCCAATAAATCACGCATGAATTTACGCATTACTGATTTTTTAGAGGTCGGAAAACCTGTAACAAGTGATAAATCCGGATCATCTACCGTTGATGTTTTACTGTGATGGCGGAGATGATGCTTACGGTATTTATGCAGGTCATTCCAGACTGGACGGGCACATAACCAGTCGGTTAAGGTATCGTTGAGCCATTTGGTTTTAAACAGACTTTGATGTGAAGCATCATGCGTAAGGATAGCCAGCGCCAATTGACGGCCAGCCAGAATAACCAAGGCTACAATACATATGAGCAACCTGCCCCAGTTTGGCAAATATTCCCAAAAGCCAGCAACAGTGGCAAAGGTTCCACCAATCACCACCCAGGTTGATAAAACAGCCCAGCTACCATGCAGATCCGATTTGGCAGTCAATTCCGTGATTTCTTCCCGTGTGAACAAATCACTAATAGCCGTACGTGTGTTCATATCCTATCCTGCAATTTTTATATTTTTATAAAACCACATAACTATTCACTTTATTCTAAATTAAGTAATATTTCTGTCAATAAATTAAAATTAAATTTTTAGTAATATTTGTAATTGGTATTTACACGACACTCAGTTCATAAAACTTGCGCCACAGTTCCAAACCTGTCTGATCCAGTTGTTGCACACTCAGGGCGAATTGTTCCCTAAGCTGCACATCAACAAAATCCTCAGGTAATAAAGGATCGTTCATGAGCAGAGAAATTGTCTGGCGACCTAATAATAACGATTCCCGCGCAGCATCCTCCAATGAGATTCGGTCAACCGTAGCCAACCATTTCTGAATCATTTGGCTATATTTCTCATAGTTCTGGTTGAGTGTTTGTGTTGACCACAAGCTGGGAATGATTGCCAAAGTCGTTTCATCAAAATGACTAATCTGGCAAATCTTGGCGGTCATTTCCAAACCTGAAGCTTTCAACTCGGAAAAAAGATGATCAAATGTAATCGCCAAATTGTCGGGACGAATATAAATCCCCTGTTCCAACTCCTTAAAGCCAAATCGTTTTAATGCCCGTTCACGACGGTTCAGCGCAGTACGGTCAACTCGGCCCAGCTCACCTGTAAAAACTGCAAGATATTGATGCGTCCATTTCTTGGTCTGCTTAATCCCGTTCTTACGGTTCAGCATCACATTGGCCCATTCATGCGACTGGACCGTGAACTGATAGATACCGCGCTCAATCGCCTCGATCACGCCATCACCAGATAGACGGGTTACGGCAACACGAATACTGTTTTCACTAATCTCAAAAAGCTTGGCAGCAATAATAATTTGTTTAATTGAGATCTCTCGACCTTGTAACCCTAAAAGTAGATCAATAATCAAGTCTCGGGCGTTCATTTTAGCTATTGTCATCTTATGCTAGAACCAGTTTTAAGATATGAAATATTGGAAAAATAAAGAATGGAAATTTTACCCGAATCCGCCTCTTTTAACATCTCTGTAAAAGAGACGGGTTTTCAATTTTAAAGGAAAATGAATAATAAAATCACGCCAAGCACGATACGGTACCAAGCAAATACACGTAAGGTATGACGCTCAACAAATTTCACCAAGGCACTCACCACCAGTAATGCAGCAATAAAGGCAGCAACAAATCCCACCGCAATATTCAGCATATTGTCCTGTGTCAGTACATCGGCATTACGAATAAGGTCAAAGGTTGCCGCACCCAGCATGGTTGGCATGGCCAGAAAGAAAGAAAACTCCGTCGCAGCTTTACGTGATAGGCCTGAAAACATTCCTCCCACAATAGTGGCACCTGAACGTGATGTTCCTGGAATCATCGCCACACACTGCGCGCACCCCACAAGAAAAGCCTGTTTATAGGTGATCATGGTTGCCTCTGTGGTCTTATGCTCAAACTTGATTGATTCCACCCAGAAAATGATGAGGCCACCGACAATCAAGGCAACTGCCACCACAAGTGGACTAAATAGGACGCTTTTAATAAAATCGACCGCAAAAATACCAATCACGACAGCAGGAAAAAATGCAATCAGAACACTAAAAGCAAAGTGTCGTGCTTCTGAATCACCACTAAAAAAACCTTTTAGTAGATCAATAATTTTTTGGCGGTATAACCAGCAGACTGCCAGAATTGCCCCAAGTTGGATCACGACTTCAAAGACACGGCCATCGTCTGAATGGAAGTCAATCATATGACCAAATAAAATCAGGTGCCCTGTACTTGAAATGGGCAAGAACTCTGTCAGCCCCTCAATAAACCCTAAAAACAACGCCTTTAAAATTTCAATGTGTTCCATAACTTACTCGAAAGCCCCCATCTAAAATTCAATAAAAAAATTAACGGCAAGCTTACCATGAAATAGGTATTTTTTATGTTATTGTCACGTAACGTTTTTAAAAATATGGGGGCTTTTGAAATTCTAACCTAACATGCTGTTAGATATAAAAATTTGGGAAGTTATCTTAAATAATCATCAAGCTATTTTTCTTCTGCATTTGCTCAACCACCTCACGGGTATCAAAGCCCAAACGCCAATACAGTAGCTCTAAAACATCCAGTTCATCTTGAGTAATGATTCGGTCACTCCATAGGCAGCGTTCTGCAATTGCTAAAATATTGAGGCGATCACGCAATAACAAACCTGAAACATCATTCAGGATTTCAGCCAGATCCAGTGGTTCATCCGAAATATCAGCATAGGTTTGCAACTCTTCCTGCGTAAGAAGCTCCTGCAAAATCCGTTCACGGACCTCAAGCTGATTTGGACTGTTAATTTGCTGTACATGCAGCAATGCATCAATCAAATGCACAATTTGCGATTTCAGATCCTCAAACGCTGTGGGCAAATGTGCTGGCATCAGGTTCAACTCATATTTTACCCGCTCCAGCAATAGTGCATCCAGTAAGCCAACCTCACCATCCGCCTGAATAATACAGGCCAGTTTGGTGAGAAACTGACGTGCAATACTGGTGGGCATATGACCAATGTTCTTGCAGGCATCATGGAAAATCTGCACATGAATCCGCCCATCCAGATTTAACAATACATCCACAATCGCATGACTCACCGCCGCATCCTGTGGAATAAACTCACGGTACTGGCGGATCATCAAAATCGCCACCATCACCTCTCTTGAACCCGTCGCGGTCTGCATGGCACGCTGAATCAGTTCTGGGCGTTTTTTATTTTTCCGCATCTCGGGGTTGAGTGGCTTGATCGCATCATTCAAGGCAAAGCTAATCGGTGATAAGCGTAGCAAAGGCAAAGGTTGTGGGGAACTCCATGCCATAGTGATATCAGTAGCTTCCTCTTCTAAAGAACGAAATAGGCTAAATAAAGGTCGATTGCGTATTTTTCTTAAATTTTCTAATTGCAAATCCTGTAATAAACTTGGATTTAACTCATAAATTCGATCTTTAATACCTGGATGAATATTCAGCCAGCTTTGCGGACTCAGTGAGTTGGCAAAGCACATATGCGAAATTGACTCAGAGTATGCGCTGTGAATTTGGGAACCTGAATGATGCACATAAATTCGTAGCAAGGTTTGAATATTGGCGTTGTTATTCATCAAACGCATGGTTTTCAGGTCATTGCGAAAGGTTCGGCCACTTAAGGTGAGATACTTGATTAAGCGGGTGATCAGGATACCCAAGCTTCCAATCAGCCAAATTACCCCGCCAATCGCCACAAAAATGGTCTCAAATTTATTACGGTATGAGGTTGCATAGGGATTGTAACCTGCCTGTGCGAGCTTGCTTCCCCATTGGCTAAATGTGGTCAAACCACTATATAGAATTTTAAGTTTGGTATTCTCAACTGCTTCACCTGATAGAATCTGGTTAAACTCATAACTCAACAAACCATAAAGCTCAAGTTCATCCAAATTCTGCAATGCCCCCCAGGTCAAGATAATCACGATATCCTGCGACCTGAAACCAGCGGTTAATGCATTTACCCCCACCTCATCAGGCAATACATACACTGCGGGGGTATCAATCGCAAAGCTGCGTGCAACCTGTTCCACCACTTTTAAAGCAGTACTTTCTTCAGGCGTACTTTCATCAAACACCAGGCGGCGTGCTTTTAGTTGTTTTGCCAGGGAATGTCCGCCCTCACGCAGTACATACAGTTCAGTACTGACAGACCAAATCAGGATAAAGAATAATAGGCAGATAAAATAAGGACTTAAAACATGCCACCAAACTGGCTGGGTATAGTCAAAGAAATGTACCACCAAACCCAAAATTAAATTGAGAATAAAGAGAGTCAATGCCATGGCAAGCAGACAAAAGCTGACTGACCATGCAATATTCTTATTTTCAATTAAATAATGGCTCATTTCTTTCAATGTAAATTTTCCTTATTACATTGTTTCTGTCAGAGGCTCCAGCGCCTCCAGTATCATAAAATAAAAAAGCGGGAAATTCCCGCTTTTCTAGAGATTAAAATGCTTACTCTTCCTTAATCCCTGTTAAGTCCACTGAAGCGGCATCAATATTTACATCAATGTAGCCATCGGCTTTCTTTTTTGCTGTGTCATTACGTTTTTGCTCAAGTTCAGCAAGGTATTCCTTGTCAATACCACCCGCCACATAAACACCATCAAAAACAGAGCAGTCAAACTCTCTTAAATCAGGCACCTTGCTGGTACGAACTGCATTTTTCAAATCTTCCAGGTCCTGAAATATCAAACGGTCTGCACCAATAATTTCGCGGATTTCCTCAACGGTACGCTCAGACGCAATCAGTTCAGACTTTGCTGGCATATCAATGCCATAGACATTGGGATATTTCACCATCGGTGCGGCGGAGGCAAAAAATACTTTTTTTGCCCCTGAATCACGCGCCATCTGAATGATTTCATTACAGGTTGTACCGCGTACAATCGAATCATCCACCAATAGAACGTTTTTGTCCTTGAACTCAAGTTCCACAGGATTCAGTTTCTGACGAACCGATTTTTTACGCTGCTGTTGACCAGGCATAATAAAGGTACGTCCGATATAACGGTTTTTCATAAACCCTTCACGGAACTTCACACCCAGAATATTCGCCAACTCCAAGGCAGAGGTACGGCTGGTATCAGGAATTGGAATCACCACATCAATATCATGTTGCTCACCCCATTCTTGCAGAATTTTATGGGCAAGTTTCTCCCCCATTTTCAAACGCGCTTTATATACCGAGATTCCATCAATCGTGGCATCTGGACGGGCAAAATAAACATATTCAAAAATACAAGGACGATATTCAGGGTCAACTGCGCATTGTTTTGAAAATAACTGGCCTTTGCTGTCAATGAAAATCGCTTCACCTGGCGCAATATCACGCTCAATCTTAAAGCCAAGCGCGGTAATCGCAACTGATTCAGAGGCAATAATATATTCAGTGCCCTGTTCCGTTTCGCGTGAACCATAAATCAATGGGCGAATTCCATTTGGATCGCGGAAACCCACCAGACCATGACCTGTAATCATTGCCACAACCCCATAAGCACCCTTACAGCGTTCATGTACACGGGAAACAGTATGGAAAATATCTGCTGGTGTCGGGTTTAATGTGCCAATTTTCTGTAATTCATGTGCAAACACATTCAACAGAACTTCCGAATCGGAGTCGGTATTCATGTGACGCAAATCTGTCTTAAACAGATCTTCATGAATTTCTTCGGCGTTGGTCAGGTTACCATTGTGTGCAAGGGTAATACCGTACGGAGAGTTCACATAAAATGGCTGTGCCTCCGCACTGCTGGATGAACCCGCGGTTGGGTAACGAACATGCCCAATCCCGTAGTTACCCAGCAATGCACGCATATGGCGGGTATGGAACACATCACGCACCATGCCATTATCCTTGCGGAGAAATAAACGCCCTTGATGACAAGTGACGATTCCCGCTGCATCCTGTCCCCGATGTTGCAACATCGTCAAAGCATCAAATAACATTTGGTTCACTGGCGATTTACCGGCTATCCCAACAACTCCACACATAGCAACCTCGCGACAAGCTAGGAACGGGGTTTAACCCCAATTAATAAAAAGGATTTTTAGTCGAATGATCAGAACGCTGATCAACCGCAGCACGTTCTGACTCGTCCATTTCGGTTGAAGGGCGCTGTAACAAGGCACCTTCAGATGTCATTTGATGTAAAGCTTGATTTGCAGCATCTTTAGAGATTTCTGTTGCTAAAGGTGCATAGGGTAATAGGATTTGTACAAATTTGGACTGTTTCCAGTGTGGTGAGCTTTCCACCCACGGACCAACGCCCTGCATGGTGACCAAAACAATCAGCAGGCCTTTTAGGGAACCAAATGCCCCACCTGCTAAACGATTTAATGGGCCCAGTTTCAAGCTTTTCAAGAGGCCATTCAGCAATGCAGAAACAATCCAGATACACACCACAATGATCAGTACGATAAAAGCGAAAGCTGCAATTTTTTGCACGACAGGGTCTTGGCTTAGGCTGCTCATTGCAGGCGCCAATATAACGGCGTATTTGGCCCCCACGATCAATGCGAATATCCATCCGACCAAGTTCGCAAAGGCTTTGATAAATCCTTGACGCAAACCGTTCAGCCCTCCAATGAGCAAGATGATCAGAATAATGATATCAAGCGTGTTCATTTCACCCTGTCATCGCATTAACACAGTCTTTAACCAATGTTGGGCCAGCATAAATCAGCCCACTATAAACCTGAACAAGGCTCGCGCCTGCCTGTTGCTTTGCCACAGCCTGCTCACCCGATAAAATACCACCCACCCCAATCAGTGGAATCTGGCCATCCAGCACTTCGGCAAACTGGCTTAAACATTCGGTACTTTTCTCAAATACTGGCGCACCCGACAAACCGCCCGCCTCATTGCCATTCGGCAGGTTTTCCACACCATCACGACCAAGTGTGGTGTTGGTGACAATCAGGCCATCAATCTTGAACTTCAGTAATTGCACTGCAATAAAATTAATGTCTTCAGGTGTTAAATCTGGCGCAACCTTAAGTACCAAAGGAACATAATGCTGATATTGTTGCGCAAGTTCCAGTTGGCGACCTTTCAAGGTTTGTAGCAACTCTGTAAGTGCATCGCCACTTTGTAAACTGCGCAAATTTTTGGTGTTTGGAGATGAAATATTGACCGTGATATAGGATGCGTAATTATAAACTTTTTCTAAACAAATCAAATAATCTGAAACAGCATCTTCAACAGGCGTATCGGCATTTTTACCAATGTTGATGCCTAGCACACCCTTGAATTTTGAGGCTTTTACATTTTCAATCAGTTTATCCACCCCGTCATTATTAAAACCCATACGGTTAATAATTGCCTTTGCTTCAGGAATGCGGAATAAACGCGGTTGAGGGTTGCCTGCCTGTGGACGTGGGGTAATGGTACCAATCTCAATAAAGCCAAAACCCAAGGCAGCCAATGCATCAATGTGGTCACCATTTTTATCTAGACCAGCGGCAAGACCAACGGGGTTTGGAAATTCAATGCCCATACATTTTAAGGGTTTAGCAGCAACTTTCTGGTGCATAAAGCCAAGTTTATGCGCTTTATCAAGCATGGAGAGTGTGAGTTCATGTGCACGCTCTGGTGCCAAAGTAAACAACAAAGGGCGGGCCAATGAATATAACATACCAATCACAGTCTACTGATTTTTCAAGTAAGCGTATTATAGGCATAGGCTCCACAAAACGCCATGCTTGGCAGAGAGTTATTTTATAATGCCTTATTTTTAATGCTTTATGTTTAGACAGTTTTAGGACTTAGGCATTGACGGATTCAAAAAAGTATTAAAATACTTCTCTGTACACGACAAATTTCACAGAACCCTTATCCTATCAGGCTTCTGCTTTCTTAAAATTGCCAGAATTTCCTTAAACTCTGCTTTTTCCCAAAACCAATTAAACGCTGAATCGCCATTTGAACATAGTATAGAGCCTTTCTTATTTTGAAGTACGATAAACAACTCGTAACTTTTAACAGCTATCCAAAGGCTACCAATTTCATCCAGTTACAATTGATTTAATCAGAATTTTAATGTGGGTTACAATGTGGGACAAAAGCACAGACAAAAAATAAGCCCTTGTAAAAACAAGGGCTTATTTAAATATTTGGCGGAAGCGGTGAGATTCGAACTCACGGAGGACTCACACCCTCGTCGGTTTTCAAGACCGGTGCATTAAACCGCTCTGCCACGCTTCCATGTGCCTAAGAATACAAAGCTTGTTTCCTTTATTCAAGAAAAATTTAACTGCAATGTATTCAAATGCATATTGTTTCATCAATTGTTAAAGTTTAGCCGCCAGTTCAGCACCTTCACGAATCGCACGCTTGGCATCCAGCTCACCTGCTAACTTAGCACCACCAATCACATGATATTTTGCCAGTGTGGTTTCATTTTCACGTGGTACTAAATCTTTTACAGACTCCTGGCCTGCACATACGACAATGGTATCCACACGCAATAACTGGTCATGGCCATTGTGCTCAACCCATAGGCCTTCGTCAGTTACAGCCTTATACTGTACGCCACGCAACATACGCACACCATGCTTTTTCAATTGTGCGCGATGCACCCAGCCCGAGGTTTTACCCAAACCAATACCCAACGGCGTTGTTTTACGTTGCAATAAATAAATCTGACGTACCGGCATTTCAACTTCTGGACGTTGCGTACCACCTTTAGAAGTATAGTTAGGGTTTGGATCAACGCCCCATTCGCGTTGCCATTCTGCCAATGGTTGTGGCTGTGGTTGATGTGGTGGTTTTAGCAAAAACTCTGACACATCAAAGCCAATACCACCCGCCCCAATCACAGCAACCTTATATCCAACCTTAGCGCCTTTTAGCACTTCTGCATAAGACAAGACTTGTGGTGCATCACTACCCTGAATTTTTAGGGTACGTGGCACCACACCTGTTGCAATCACAACTTCATCAAAACCCTCACGTTCCAACTGTTCACGATTGACCTTGGTATTTAAGCGAACATCCACACCTGTCTGCTTTAATTGGACTTTAAAATAACGGATAGTTTCATGGAACTCTTCTTTTCCAGGAACAACTTTCGCTAAATTAAACTGACCACCCACATCATTATTTGCTTCGAATAATGTCACAGCATGCCCACGACTTGCCGCCACTGTTGCAGCCGACATCCCTGCAACGCCGCCACCCACAACCGCAACACGTTTTGGTTTCTTGGTTTTGATATAAACCAATTCTGTTTCAAAACATGCCTGCGGGTTAACCAAACAGCTAACACGCTCATTTTTAAAGGCATGGTCCAAACACGCCTGATTACATGCGATACAGGTATTAATTTCATCAACACGGTTGGTTGCAGTTTTATTAACCCAGTATGGATCAGCAAGGAATGGTCGTGCCATTTGCACCATATCGGCCTGTCCTGAAGCAACAATCTCTTCAGCAACATCTGGCATATTGATACGGTTTGATGCAATCACTGGTACTGAAACATGCTGTTTAACCTCAGCGGTATAATCCACGAATGCAGCTCGTGGGACTGATGTTACAATGGTCGGAATACGCGCCTCATGCCAGCCAATTCCTGTATTTAGAAGTGTGATTCCCGCTTTTTCCAATGCTTTAGCAATAATGATCACTTCCTGCATAGTGTTGCCATCATGCACTAAATCAAGCATGGACAGGCGGAAACAAATAATGAATTTTTCACCGACTTTGGCACGAATCGCCTTGACGATTTCCACGGGAAAACGCATACGGTTTTCAATATCACCACCCCAACGGTCTGTGCGCTTATTGACATGGTTGCTCAGAAACTGATTGATCAAATAACCCTCAGAGCCCATGATTTCCACGCCATCATAGCCTGCCTTTTTTGCCAGGCTTGCACAACGGGCATAATCTTCTATGGTGGCCAAAATCTGGCTATCCGACATTTGACGTGGTTTAAAAGGATTAATTGGTGCCTGAATTGGCGAAGAAGAAACCGAAAATGGATGATAACCATAACGACCTGAATGCAGGATTTGCATCAGGATTTTTGCTCCATGCTTATGCACAGCATGTGTGACCAGACGGTGATGAGGAATATCTGCCAGAGTGTTCATGGTACCGCCCGCAGGTAATAACCAGCCTTGACGGTTGGGTGAAATCCCACCCGTGATGATTAAGCCGACGCCACCTTTGGCACGCTCACCAAAATAAGCAGCAAGTTTAGGATAATTAAAAAAACGATCCTCCAAGCCTGAATGCATCGACCCCATGACCACACGGTTTTTAATGGTCGTAAATCCGAGATGTAATGGCTTTAAAATATTTGCATAGCTAGTCATGATATTCCTTCTATATTTTTGGCTTTGCAACTTGTTGCATAATACTCTAACTGAATTTTTATGCGTGTTTATGACTTTTTTTTGAGAAAGTGCTGACACTAAAGTCAAAACACTTGTAACAATCATGTTTTCCATCTTAAAAACTAAAAAACTGAACCCATTAGAGCATAAATTTTCTGGATAGTTTTTCTTTGAAGAAAACAAGCTTAATGAAAAGTGTTACAATGCTACCGATTTTTGATTCTCCAAGACTACCTGTTCGGGGTCTTTACTCATAAAAGTTAGGACAAGCAATGACTGATAATGCAACTATCTTGCAGCACGTACCTGTAGGCAAAAAAGTTGGGATTGCCTTTTCTGGTGGTCTCGATACTTCAGCAGCTTTATTGTGGATGAAGCAGAAAGGTGCACAACCTTATGCCTATACAGCGAATCTGGGTCAACCTGATGAGGATGACTATGATGCAATTCCAAAGAAAGCTGAACAATACGGCGCAGTCAAAGCTCGATTAATCGATTGTCGTTTACAACTTGCCCTTGAAGGTATTGCTGCAATTCAGTGTGGCGCTTTCCACATTAGCACTGGTGGCGTTCCTTATTTCAACACCACACCACTAGGCCGTGCAGTAACAGGTACAATGCTTGTAACAGCGATGAAAGAAGATGACGTCAACATTTGGGGCGACGGTTCAACTTATAAAGGCAACGATATTGAACGTTTCTATCGTTACGGTTTATTGACCAATCCTGCGCTTAAAATCTATAAACCTTGGTTAGACCAAACCTTTATTGATGAGTTAGGCGGCCGTGCCGAAATGTCGCAGTTCCTGATCGACAATGGTTTTGACTACAAAATGTCAAAGGAAAAAGCCTACTCGACTGACTCAAATATGTTGGGCGCAACGCATGAAGCAAAAGATTTAGAATACCTCAATGCTGGTATTAAAATCGTAGACCCAATTATGGGCGTTGCGTTCTGGAAAGACGACGTTGAAATCCAACCAGAAGAAGTAAGCATTACTTTTGAACAAGGTATGCCAGTTGCATTGAATGGCCAACGTATTGAAGATCCAGTTGAATTCATTCTAGAAGCAAACCGTATTGGTGGTCGTCATGGTCTTGGTATGTCTGACCAAATTGAAAACCGTATCATCGAAGCGAAATCTCGTGGTATCTATGAAGCACCAGGTATGGCTTTATTACATATCGCTTACGAGCGCTTAGTGACTGGTATTCATAACGAAGATACGATTGAACAATACCGTATTAATGGTTTACGTTTAGGTCGTTTACTCTATCAAGGTCGCTGGTTCGATTCTCAGGCGCTTATGCTGCGTGAAACAGCACAACGCTGGGTGGCCAAAGCCATTACAGGTACTGTCACTCTAGAACTACGCCGTGGTAATGACTACACCATCATGAACACTGAATCTCCAAACCTCACCTATGAGGCTGAGCGTTTAACCATGGAGAAAGGTGATTCTATGTTTACGCCAATGGATCGTATTGGTCAGCTCACCATGCGTAACCTCGACATTACTGATACACGTGCAAAACTCGGTATCTATACTGAAACAGGTTTACTTGCTGTTGGTCAAGGCTCTGCAATTCCTCAATTGGAAAACAAATCAAAATAAGCGTTTGATAAATAAATTTATCTCACCTAAAAAGGCTGAATAAAATATTCAGCCTTTTTTATTTCATCCAAAAACATACACACGATTAAATCATTGCATTTATAGAACAATATGTCGCAATAAAAGACTATTTATCACCATTATGAATCGATAATATAACAATCAAGCAAAATATAATAACTGGGAGATGAAAGATGAATGCTTATCTACATCGTAGTGAAAACCGTGGTCATGTCAAAGCAGGCTGGTTAGATACCTACCACAGCTTTTCATTTGGTAGCTGGTACAACCCGAAATATATGGGTGTCAGTGCACTCCGCGTGATCAATGATGATACGATTGCCGCCCATAACGGTTTCGGTACCCACCCCCATGACAATATGGAGATCCTGACCTGTGTGCTTGATGGCACCATTTCCCATAAGGACAGCATGGGCAATGAGGGACAAATCAATGCAGGTGAATGGCAGTTGATGAGTGCGGGTACAGGTATCACCCATAGTGAAATGAACAAGCATGACAAGGCGGTGCATCTATTACAGATCTGGATTCAACCCAATGTACAGGATGCTGAACCGACTTATCAGCAAATTCAGCTGAATCCGAAAGATCACCCAAACCAATGGCATTTGATCGCAGGTGATGAGTCTGCACCAATGCTGATCCGTCAAAATGCTGAGGTGAAAACGGCGGTGATTGAGAAAGATCAACACTTGGAGATTACTGCAAAGAAAAAAGTGAACTATGTTCATGTCATTTCTGGTGAAGTGATGATTGCTGATCACTTGGTTAAAGCGGGTGATGCATTAGTATTCGATGAAACTGCAACTATTACTGCATCGCAGGATAGCCAAATGATTTGGTTTGACTTACCTTAAACTCGGTTTATCTTGTACCCCTTGCCCCTCAAGGGGTACAAGCTTTTTAATCATTGCTGCTACTATCACAACCACTAGAATCTGAACTGGAATCATCATTTGAATGACAATGATCTGAATATCCTGAATCGTCATTTCTGGATGATTCACATGGGGAAGGGCAGACTAAAACTTGAAGTGCGACATAAACCACCTAATTAATTTAAAGGGTTTATAGAGTATATAAAATTGTCATACCATCATCAAAAGTTCGATAGCAACCCTTATAGTAAAAATAATTTATTATCCATACAGGATTCGAAAAAAAATCGAAATAATTCATAGACTGAGTTGTATTAGTTTTATAATGATTTGACTATATTGAACGAAATACACGGCTCTGTATCTTGGCAACATTACCTGATGCAAAGGCAGAATCAGTGCGCAAGGCTTAACTGAAGCTCTGAAATATTTACCTGCAGAACTGCGTAAAACGTTGACCTATGACCGTGGAGGTGAGATGGCAGAACATAAAACACTCGAAGAAGATTTAGGCATAGATGTATATTTCTGTGACCCACATTCACCCTGGCAAAAAGGCACATGCGAAAATATGAATGGTTTAATTAGGCAATATTTACCTAAAGGGATTGATTTAAACCAGGCGTTTAAACGCACCTTTGAACTGTCTCCCAAAAAATACCGACAACAGTTTGTTGAGGAAGAAAATTAAGCCAATAAAAAAAGACACCGAAGTGTCTTTTTTATATTGAAATTAAACCTAACGCACAATCCCACGTGTTGATTTCTCTAAAGAATCAATCAACAGTTGGGCTTCTGGCACATTATCTAAAATTTCATTACGAATCTGTGCAATGGCCTGTTCAGTGGTCAAACCTGATTTATAAATCAATTTATAGGCTGTTCTTAAACCCTGAATCGTATCCCGTGACCAGCCCTTACGTCGCATTCCTTCAATGTTCAAACCATGTGCATGTGCTGGATTACCAGAAGCCAGTACATAAGCTGGCACATCTTTAAGAATGAGTGCAGCCCCGCCAATCATGCTATATGAATCAATACGGCAGAATTGATGAACGCCTGCATTCCCACCAACAATGACATGGTTACCGACATTCACATGCCCTGCAATACCAACATTATTGGCAAAAATGTTATGGTCCCCAATCATACAATCATGGGCGATGTGGGTATTCACCATCAACAGGTTATGACTACCAATTTTGGTCAAGCTCTGATCCTGTACCGTACCCCGATGCAAGGTACAATGTTCACGAATGGAGTTGTGATCGCCAATTTCCAGCCAGGTTTCTTCACCCTTGTATTTTAAATCCTGACAAATTTCCCCAATGCTAGAAAACTGGAAAATATCGTTGTTTTTACCAATTCGTGTAAAACCACCAATGGCCACATGCGAATGTAACTTTGTACCAGTATCAATACTGACATTTGGCCCAACCACACAATATGGGCCAATCTGTACGTCAGAGGCAATTTTTGCAGACGGGTCAATTATTGCTGTAGGATGTATTAAATTTTGACTAGTCATGTCTGCTCAATTTTTTGGTGGGAAATCATGATCTCGGCTGTTGCAGCAACAATACCGTCAACACTGGCAGTACAATTGTACTTGTAAATACCACGTTTTTGCATCACAAGTTCAGATTTTAAGATAAGCTGGTCACCTGCAACAACCTGTTTCTTAAATCTTATTTTTTCCGCACCAGCAAAAAGAAACAAGGAACCCTCACTCGGCTTCTGATTTGTCAAAACAAAACCCAATATACCTGAAACCTGGGCAAGTGCTTCAATGATGAGTACACCTGGCATAATTGGGTAGGTTGGGAAATGTCCCTGCAAGAACTCTTCATTGATAGATACGTTTTTATAACCGACAATACTGTTCTCAGTGACTCCCGTAACTCGATCGACTAACAGGAAAGGATAACGATGCGGTAAATATTCACGAATGGTAAGAATATCCATCGGTAATTCAGGCATTGTGAATGCTGGAAATGTTGACTCGGTCATAATAAATTATTTACGTAACTTAAGGGTTGATTCAAGGGACTCTAATTGAGCTTGCATATGATCAAGCCTTTTGGTGATCTGGGTCAATGGCACATCTGCTAATTGTCTAAGGCGTACCACAGTTCTTTTCCAATGACTATTTTCAAACAGTCCAATTCCCGAAGAAAAGACTCCCGCCTCAGAAATACTTTTTGTGACCATTGACATTCCAGTAAGCGTCACATTATCCGCAATATTTAAATGCCCTGCAACTGCACTGCCACCACCGATAATACAGTTTTTGCCAATTCGGACACTTCCAGCAATTGCCGTGTTTGCAGCGATGGCTGTATGTTGACCAATTTGAACGTTATGCGCGATTTGCACAAGGTTATCAATAATGACACCATCTTCCAGAATAGTATCATCCAAGGCACCACGGTCAATGCTGCAATTTGAACCAACACGCACATCATTACCAATCTGAACCGAACCCAGTTGTGCAATGCGATGCCATTTCCCCTGATAAGGTGCAAAGCCAAACCCTTCTGAACCTATCACTGTATTGGCATGGATACGAATACGGTTCTTAAGCTTGGCAGCCCCTGTAATGGTGACATGTGCATCAATAAAACAGTCCTTGCCAATTTCAACCTGATCATCAATAAAGGTATGGGCCTGAATAATGGTATTGCTGCCCACCACACAGTTTTCACCAATCACCACATAATGACCAATATAGGCATCATCAGCAATGATGGCTGAGGGATGGATTTTAGCAGTACTTGAAATTCCCCTTTGGATAATTTTATTTTCAAATATATGGGTCAAAGTCGCAAACGCGAGATAAGGATTATCAACGACAATAAAGTTATTTTTTGAGGAAAGCTGTTGCTTGAGCGCTGCGGTGACAATGTAAGCACCTGCCTGGCTTGCTTCTGCTTGCGATAGGTACTTATCCCCATTCACAAAACAGATATGCTGATTTTGTGCCTGTTCTAAACTCGCTAAATTAAAAACCTGAAAATCTTTTTCACCGAAATACTCACCTTTGACAAGGTGAGCAATTTCTTCTAAACGATAACTACGTCTATTCATTGATTATTTCATTGCATTAACCTTTTGAATCATTTTATCAGTTAAATCATACTGAGCGTCAGAGGCAATCGTAGAATTTTTATTTAAAATAAAATCCAAGTTATTTTCTTTTCTTAATTGTTCAGCGACCTGTTTCACACGACTCTCAAAATTTGTATTCATCGTTTGCAAAGTCGTCTGTACTTTGGTCTGTAGACCTTGTTGAGTCGTATTAAACTCATTGACCTTGGCCTGATACTGGCCACTTAATTTCTGTAAATCGGCCTGATTAGCGGACTGGGCTTTTTTCTGTAAGCTTTCAATCTCTTTACCTAACTGTTCCAGTTTAGCTGAAGTCGGTTTAACTGATTGACCCAGGCTGTCATTTTGCTGTTTTAAATAGGTACTGCTTTCAACGACCTTAGCCAGGTCCACAACACCTATACCGCCCGCATTTGCAACTGCTGAAACCGTTAATCCTAAACCTAACATCAGCATTGTTAATGTTTTCATTATTGCATCCTTTATTTCTGTTGCAGTATTAAAACTAAGGTCGCACTTAGAATGTACGACCGATTTCAAATTGGATTGATTTGGTATCATCGCCTTTCTTGTCATTCAGTGGGAATGCATAACTCAACGATAATGGGCCAATCATGGTAATCCATGTAAAGCCAACACCCACACTGTAGCGCATATTGCCAAAATCTAACTTATTGTTATCTTTGCAATATTGTTTGATATCAACTTCTTTACCATCAATCGTGACATTACCTCTTGGCACATCACATTGTGTATCAAAGACTTGAGCACCTTCAGCAAAAAGAACTGGGCGAACTTGACGCGTCCAATCCCCTTTAAATGGTAAAGGAAGCGCAAGTTCTGTACCAAATTGAACTAAAGCATTACCGCCAACTTCTTCTGGATCAAGGTCATTTTGCTTAGTTTCTTGGAAGATGACGCTTGGGTATTTAGGACCTAACGAGCTATTATCGTAACCACGCACAGAACCATAACCGCCTGCATAGAAGTTTTTATAGAATGGCAGATCGTTACCATAACCTAATTTACCATAACCACGAAGTACAAATCCGCCCCAGAGCGATTTAAACGCTTGCGCATCATAAGTCATTTTTTGATAATCAACATCACTGCCTGGTAAACCAATTTCTAAACCGACACGATGAGACATACCTGAAGTTGGGAAGATTGGTCGGTTTAAGGTGTTATATGACCAGCCCAAATTTAGGTTATAGGTAAGGAAGGTGCCTTCAAATTGATTGCCATAATTATAAATTTGATCTGATGGACACGGTTCATAATCAGTAATAATCTGTTTTGACGGATCATTCGGATCTGGCCCCATAATTGGTACACGATCAACTCTACAATAATCCCCAGAACGTCCAGTCTCTTTACCACCATTCGCTAATAAATAATCACGGATATAGGTCGAAACGCTCGGACCAGTACGTACTTTAGTTTGATCAATACCTAAAGAGGCACTTAAACTTTGATTTTCATCAATCGGATAACCGAAACTTAAACTTCCACCAACACTGTCAGTGACATAGTTATTGACGTTATAGTCCTTGTTTAACTTGGTTTTACGATAATAAACGTTGTAGCCGCGGCTCACACCATCAATGGTAAAGTACGGGTCAGTCACACTGAGATTATAGTAATCCTGTGTTTCTGAACGGGACAAGTCAATCGCAACACGATTGCCTGTTCCCATAAAGTTGGTTTGACTGAGTCCAGCCTGGAATGTCACACCACCATTTTGAGAATAACCAACCGCAAGTGTGGTTGTGCCAGAGTGCTGCTCCTCAACATTGACATTCAGGTCAACCTGGTCAGTTGAGTTTGGTACACGAACAGGCTTGACATCAACCGTTTTAAAGAAGCCTGTACGTTCCAGACGCACCTTGGACAAGTCAATTTTTTCATTGCTTGCCAACGCGCCTTCCATTTGACGCATTTCACGACGCAACACTTCATCGGCTGTTTTGCTATTGCCTGTAAAGTTAATACGACGAACTGTCACTTGCTGACCTGGGTTGATATAGTAATTGAGGTTGACAATACCTGTCTGATTGTTAATCTCAGGTACGATGTTTACCTCAGCATAGTAATAGCCTGCATTCCCATATTTACGGAGCAATAGTTGCTTAACCGCGTTTACTTTTTCTTGTGAATAGGTCTCACCATCTTTATACAGCTTAAGCATCTGCAATTCTTCTGGCTTATATAATGCATCGCCGAGGAACTTGGTTTCGCCGAACTTGAACTGGCTACCCTCATCAACTGAAACCTCAATGAAAATATGCTTTTTATCTTCACTGATATTGAGTTGAGAGTTAATGATGTTAAAATTGATATAACCCTTGTTCAAATACAGCGCACGCAAGGCTTCCAGGCTTGCCGCCATTTTCTCACGCGCATAGCGGTCATTACGAGTCACAACAGAGGCCCAGCCACTTTCCTTAACGGCAAATACCTGCTTGATATCACTGTCACTAAAAACAGTGTTACCAATAATATTAATGTCAAAAACTTTTGCAGCCGTACCTTCATTAAAGTTTAGCTTCAACTCAACGCGGTTGTTTGGACGAGCAACCGTTTCCACCGTCACATCGGCATCATAACGTCCTTGCTGGGTATATTGCTGTTCCAGCTCTGTTTCGATGGTTTGCAGGGCTGACTTTTTAAAGACCTCGCCCTCAGCAATACCCATCTTCTTTAAGCCCTGCTCCAAAGCTTCTTTTGGAATGAGTTTATTGCCCTTGAATTCAAGCTTGGAAATGACTGGACGTTCAACAACCTTAAAAACTAGAACGTCTTTTTCTTTATAAGCCTTGATATCATCAAACAAGCCTGAAGCATATAAGGTGCGGATTGCCTCAGCGATCATTGGATCACTTACTCTATCGCCACTATTTATTGGTAACATCGAATAAATACTTGCAGGTGTTAAACGCACTAGGCCATCAATTCGTATATCTCGTGCAAGAAACTCATCTGCTGCGTATGCTTGTTGTACCACTGCCATCGCACTAACCAGTGCCAAAGGCATTAATAAATGTGTGTGACGCATGCCCATATATTTTCCAGTAAGTTAAATTCCATTTGCGTTTTTATAAACGCATGAAGTCGTTAAATAAAGCCAAAAGCATCATGCTACCGAGCAGTACCATACCAACTTTTAGACCAAATATCTGTATTTGTTCAGAAACAGGTTTGCCACGAATGGCTTCAATAAAGTAATAAACCAAATGCCCACCATCCAGCATTGGAATTGGAAGCAAATTGAGAATACCCAGACTGACACTCATCAAGGCCATAAATGAGATAAAGGTTTGCCACCCCATTTCGGCGCTTTGTCCAGCCACTTTGGCAATGGTAATTGGCCCTGACAAATTATCCAGTCCAATCAAGCCACGCACCATCTTGATGATTGAGTTAAAGATCATGCCTGAAAGCTGTGTGGTTTTATCTACCGCAACACCCAACGCTTCGATCGGTGAATACTGAATGGTTTGTTTGTATTCAGCAGGAATGGTGATCTTGCCCGCGTCACTTTTCACCCCCAGCACGCCTGTGGTATTGCCCATATTGTCACGTTGACCTTGTGGCATCACCTGCAAATGCAGCAGTTTTCCCTGACGCATCACATCAATGTTCAAAAGTTTTTCAGGTGAATTCTGAACCACATCAACCACATCAAACCAGTCTTTCATGACAACATTGTCAATTGCCACGATACGATCACCGACTTTCATTCCCTGACGTGAAGCAGCACCATCTGCACTCAACTCTTTCACGGTTGCAGGAATGACTGGACGATAAGGCAAGAAGCCCAATATATCCAAAGGTGACTGGCTTTGATCCTTAAGGAAATCCTTGATTGGTAAACTAAACTGCTTTTCAGTACCTGCACGATCAACAATAATGGAAACTTGCCCTGTTTCTCCCACACGATTGACCAAGGTATAATTAAGTTTTTCCCATGTTGGCGTTGTTTGACCATCAACTGCCAGAATTTTGTCACCCACTTGCAAATCAACCTGCGCTGCGGGAGTATTGGGCATAATCTTGCCAATACGGGTATTCAACTGTTCCTGGGCTGGTAAAAATAAAATCCAGAACAATAACACGGCAAAAATAAGATTGATCAATGGACCAGCCGCAACGATGGCAATACGCTTCCACGGAGACTGACGGTTAAAGGCGTAAGGCAGGTCCTTTTCAGCAACATTGCCCTCACGCTCGTCCAGCATTTTGACATAACCACCAAGTGGCAAAGCAGAAAGCTGATATTGAATACCTGATTTTTTAGACTGCCATTTCAGCAAGGTTGGGCCAAAACCAATGGAATAAACCAAGACTTTGACACCTAATTTACGCGCCACCCAATAATGGCCAAACTCATGAATTGCAATCAGTGGACCAAGTAATAAAATCGCTGCAACAATCATAAATAGTGCATTCATACGATTTAGCCCCCTATATCCACAATATACGTCTCTGCAACCTGTCTAGCGATCATATCAGTCTGTAAAATGATGTCTATGTTTTCTGCTTTGGCATTTTGTACAACTTGCAAAGTGTTCTCGACAATTTGCGCAATCTCAGTAAAGCGAATTTTTTGCTGCAAAAATGCAGCAACTGCAACTTCATTTGCTGCATTTAATACTGTAGGCGCCAAACCACCTGCCCGCATCGCCTGACGAGCCAAGTCCAATGCTTGAAACTTGACAATATCAGGTTGCTGAAAATTCAATTGAGCAGTCTCAAACAAGTTTAACGCAGGAACATCTGTTGCCAGGCGTTTAGGCCAGGCCAATGCATGTGCAATTGGTGTGCACATATCAGGGTTACCCATTTGTGCCAAAGTTGATCCATCCACATATTGCACCATGGAATGAATAATACTTTGTGGATGAACCACGACTGTAACAAAATGTTCTGATATTGAAAACAAATGACACGCTTCAATCAATTCCAGCCCTTTATTCATTAAAGTCGCAGAATCAACCGAAATCTTTTGACCCATAGACCAGTTTGGATGCTTACACGCCTGTTGTGGTGTTACATCATGCAATTGTTCTAATGAATGGTTGAGAAATGGCCCACCAGACGCTGTCAGTAAAATTCGGGAAACACCCAACTGGGGCTGGCCTGTCCTTTCAGCATTTAGATAGTCATGCGGCAAGGACTGGAAAATCGCATTATGTTCAGAATCAACGGGTAGTAACAGTGCATTATGCTTACGGGCAGCCTGCATCATGATGTCGCCAGACATGACCAAAGATTCTTTATTGGCAAGCAAGACACGCTTACCTGCCTTGACTGCGGCAAGAGTTGGCAACAAACCTGCCGCACCAACAATAGCAGCCATGACGATGTCAACATCGGCATGCTCAGCAATAGTGATTAAGCCCGCTTCATCAGTCAAAATTTCGATATGTTTTAAGTTTTCTTGATTTAAACGTTGTTGCAACTCAAATGCTTTTTCATTCGGCACCACAACAATTTTGGGATGGTATTTTTTACAAATTTCTAAAAGTTCATCCAAACGGCTATATGCAGAAACTGCAAATACGGTGTAATCGTCTGGATGCTGTTCCAATACTTTTAAAGTACTTTTTCCAATTGAACCCGTTACACCCAATATGCAAACAGCTTGAGTCATTTAAAGATCTACACCAATCAGTTTTAAAATATATATACCCGTAGCAAAAATAGGTGCTGCCGCAAGCAGTGAATCAATACGGTCCAGCACACCACCATGACCTGGCAACACACGGCCAGAATCCTTAATCCCTGCACGACGCTTGATCATGGATTCAAACAGGTCACCCAGCACTGATGCAAACACGGTAATGACTGAAAGAATCAGGAATAAAATAAGCTGCAATGCGGTTAAATTTAAATAGGAATATTGTACAACCAGCATAATAATCACTGTTGTGGCGATACCACCGTATAAACCTTCAACGGATTTATTTGGACTGACTTTCGGGGCAAGTTTCTTTTTACCAAACTTACGGCCAACAAAGTAGGCACCGCTGTCAGCGCCCCAAACCAATAGAAATAAATACATCAGCCACCACGGTGAGCTATGCCATACAGCATAAATTGCAGTAACAGCGGCTGAAATTAAAACAAACCCAATCAAGTGAAGTGAAACGTTGTACCAGTTATCAGCATCGGGGAAATTTTTAATCCAGTAAATGCTCACCAGCCAGGTAAGAATGGATGCAACCCAAAGCAGTAAGGCAATATCATTAAAAAACAATGCCAGTGTTGATACCAGTGCAACACAACCACCATATACCCAGGCTTTAGGTTTTGAGACAATCGCCGACGCCTGTGGCATCAATTTAGACCACTCGTAGCCTGCAACCCCTGCCGCTAAAATCATAAGCATGAACATTGGATAATGTGATTGCGTTGCAAACATGCAACTTAAAACAACTGCAACTAATACCAATGCGGTAATTATCCGCTCTAACATTATTAATTCTCTATTTTCACTTGTTGAATCTGTTCGGATGTCTTGCCAAAACGTCGCTCACGCCCTGAAAAAACACGAAATGCGTAATCCAATTCTTCGACCGTAAACTCTGGCCATAAAGTTTCTGTAAAGTACAATTCTGCATATGCAGCTTGCCACAATAAGAAATTTGAAAGGCGATAATCTCCCCCTGTACGAATTAATAAATCCACAGCAGGCAGGTCATTTAGACTGACATATTTATCAAATAAATCAACATTTATATGGTTTGTTTGAACTTTCCCAGCAAGAACATCCTGAGCAATACATTTTGCAGCATTCGCCATGTCCCACATGCCACCATAGCTAATCGCAATAGTTAAGGTCATGGAATCAAAGGCGGCTGTTTTTTGTTCTGCATATTGCATCAAATCCCTTAAATGACCTGAGAGACGTGATCGGTCACCAATGAAACGTAGAGCAATATTAAATTTTTCCATACGAGGAAGTTGCTCATGAATCGTATCTTCTAACAACTTCATGAGTAAATCGACTTCATACTGTGGTCGATTCCAGTTTTCACTTGAAAATGCAAAAACCGTTAATGCTTTTACGCCGACACTTTTACAATGCTCAACAATGGGGTCAAGGATATTTTTGCCTTCACGGTGCCCATCGCCTTTTTGCATCTGATTTTTTTTGGCAAAACGATTGTTGCCATCCATAATGATGGCAACATGCTGGGGAAGAAGCTGTTCTTCTTGTGAGGTCATATAATTAGACCTTCATCAATTCTGCTTCTTTGGCTGCAAGACGTTTGTCCACTTCCGCAACAAACTTGTCAGTGATTTTCTGAATATCTTCACCTGCACGGCGCTCATCATCTTCAGAAATTTCTTTTTCTTTCAGTAGGGCCTTAATGTCACCTAAAACATCACGACGGATGTTACGGATGGCAACCTTGGCATTCTCCGCTTCTGAACGGGCAACTTTCTGCATGTCACGGCGGGTTTCTTCTGTTAAGGCAGCCAACGGCACACGAATAGAGTCAGTGGTAATCGGGTTTAAGCCCAAGTCACTTTCGCGGATTGCCTTATCAATCGCAGACACCATGTTACGTTCAAATGGCTGAACAATTAAGGTACGTGAATCTTCAACACCCACGTTCGCCACCTGATTCAATGGAACATCTGAACCATAGTAAGGAACCATCACGCCATTTAAGATAGATGGATGAGCACGTCCAGTACGAACTTTTGCAAAACCCTGTTCCAAAGACTCAAGGGTTTTCTGCATGCGCTGTTCGCTGTCTTTTTTGAGATCGTTAATCATATGATCTTCCTTACTTATTCCTGAGGTATTACAAAATATTTAACGTAGTATAAAGCGCTTTATGGTTCACGTATATTAATTCGTAACGTGAGTTCCCTCTTTTTCACCCATCACAACAGAAAGCAATGCACCAGACTTGTTCATATCGAACACCTGCAATGGCACATTGTGGTCACGGCATAGGCAGATTGCAGTTAAATCCATCACACCAAGTTTCTCATCCAAAACCTGATCGAAAGTTAAATTGTCATATTTAACTGCATCTTCATATTTACTTGGGTCTTTGTTATAAACGCCATCAACCTTGGTTGCTTTCAGGATCAAGTTTGCTTCAATTTCGATACCACGTAAGCAAGCTGCGGTATCTGTGGTAAAAAATGGATTACCTGTACCCGCAACAAACACACATACTTCGCCCTGACTTAAATGGCGAATCGCGTCACGACTAGAATAGGACTCGACTACCGTACCAATTGACAAAGCAGACATCAAACGGGTTTTGATATTACGGCGCACCAATGCATCACGCATCGCTAAACCATTCATCACCGTCGCCAACATGCCCATTTGGTCACCTGTTACACGACCAACCAGACCATCTTTCTGCAACTGGCTACCACGGTATAAGTTACCACCACCAACAACGATACCCACCTGCACACCCAAGCCAACCAGATGGGCAATCGAAAGTGACATTTGGTCCAGTACCTGGGCATCAATACCCATATCTTTATTTCCAGCTAAAGCCTCACCAGAAAGCTTGAGCAAAATTCGTGCATAACGTGGATTCTTAGAAGCTGACATACCTTTACTCCAAACCGATCAATCTCAAAATTTTCTTTATATCTTGTGTTAAGCAGATTTAACCTGAATTAACTTTGCAAATAAATCGTATTCATCTGCATCAGTAATTTCGACTTCAAGCAGGTCACCTGCCTTAATCACGCTTTTATCAATATCTTCAACAAATACATTGCCATCAATTTCTGGTGCATCTGCATAAGAACGGGCAACCGCAACTGGGAATTCTTCTTCCAGGCTATCAACGAGCACTGTCATCGTTTGACCAATACGCTTTTGCAGTTTTGCCGCTGAAATTTCCTGCTGAACTTCCATGAAACGCTCATAACGCTCTTGCTTGATTTCTTCAGGCACATGGTCTGGAAGATCATTGGCTGTCGCTCCCTCTACAGGTGAATAGGTAAAGCAACCGACACGGTCAAGCTGTGCCTCTTTCAACCAATCCAACAGTATTTGGAAATCTTCTTCAGTTTCACCAGGGAAACCCACAACAAAAGTTGAACGAATCACCAATTCAGGGCATTTTTCCCGCCACAATTTAAGGCGTTCCAAGGTGTTTTCACTGTGGGCTGGTCGCTTCATCAATTTTAAGATGCGCGGACTGGCATGTTGAAAAGGGATATCCAAATAAGGCAGGATTTTACCTTGCCCCATCAGGTCAATGACTGCATCTACATGTGGGTAAGGATAGACATAATGTAAACGCACCCAAATACCAAGCTGACCAAGTGCTTCACACATATCATAGAATTTGGTTTTAACAGGCTGGCCATTCCAGAAATCCAGCTTATATTTGGTGTCCACACCATACGCAGAGGTATCCTGGGAAATCACCAGAACCTCTTTTACACCCGCACGTTTCAATGCTGCCGCTTCATCCAATACTTTCCCTACTGGACGAGAAACAAGGTCTCCACGCATGCTTGGGATGATGCAGAATGTACAGCGGTGGTTACAGCCTTCGGATATTTTGAGATAAGCATAATGCTTCGGTGTTAAACGCACACCCTGCTCTGGAACTAGATCAATAAACGGGTTGTGCTTTGGTGGTGCAGGCACATACTCATGCACTGCCTCCATCACGTCCTGATAGGCTGCCGCACCTGTCACTTTCAGTACATTTGGGTGCATTTGGCGGATTTTATCTTCATCTTTGCCCAAACAGCCCGTGACGATCACACGACCATTTTCACTCATGGCTTCGCCAATCGCATCCAGCGACTCTTGTACCGCAGACTCAATAAAACCACAGGTATTAACAACAACCAGGTCAGCACCGTCATAATCTGATGCCACTTGATAACCTTCAGTTTTTAACTGGGTTAAAATTCGTTCAGAATCTACCAATGCCTTAGGACAACCTAAAGATACAAAACCGACTTTGGGGGTCTTCATGAATCTGCGCTCCACTTGAATCGGCGTATTGTATGACTTTTCGAGTGATAAAAACAGGTGGGGATTGCACAGTTTAATCAATGCACCAAAATACAACCAATATTTTAAATAAAATCCTACATTGCACCAATTTAGAACATTATAAAATCCACATAAAACCGTACCTATGTGAAAAATACAGCATAAACGTCATATCTTTTAACTAAGTTGTTGAAATTTAGCCTATCAAAAATTGGCTTATATTTTGCATTACATAAACCTTAGACATGAATGGCTATTCATTTATACATATATTTATTGCGCCATTTTAATACAGGACGATTCACAAATGGATCAACACCACACTATCGACTATCGACTCCTAGTAGATAATTTAACGACTGCCATTTTACTGGTCGATAGTAAGCTTAATATTTTTTATTTGAACTCCGCTTGTGAAGCGTTATTTGATGTCAGCTTACTACGTGCATCAGGTCAGCCTATCCTAAATTTACTGCATGCCCACGATGATACCTTTAATACTCACGAAGCTTTACTCAACACATTAGAAAGTGGACAGCATTACACACGTCGTGAAGCGGTAATCAATGTAAATTTCAAACCGATTCATGTGGATTATACAGTTTCACAGCTTAATACAGGAAAGAGCTACCATCCCCTGTTATTGATTGAGCTGAACCCAATTGATCGGATGCTAAAAATTTCCAAGGAAGAAAATCTGGTTCAGCAGCATCAGGTTGCCCGCCAACTAGTTCGCGGCGTGGCACATGAAATTAAAAATCCTTTAGCGGGCATTCGTGGTGCAACACAATTACTTGCTCGCAGCTTAAATGATGAAAGCTATCGTGAGTTTACCGACATTATTATTAGTGAAGTAGATCGCTTAACCAATCTGGCAGATACTATGCTTGGCTCACGTCAGTTACCGAGCTATGAGCTGGTCAATGTGCATGAACCACTGGAACGCGTTCGTTCACTTATTGTCAATCAAACGAAGAAAAAAATTAAGATTACTCGTGATTACGACCTGTCTTTACCTGATGTGATGGCTGACCGTGATCAACTGATTCAGGTCATGCTCAATATCAGCGTCAATGCTGTGCAAGCAATGACTGAAAATAAAGATTTTTTTGTCGATTCAGAACCAGAGCTGATTTTAAGAACGCGCATTCAACGCTTAGTGACAATTAACGGTGTTCTAAATCGCTCATCGATAAGAATTGATATTGAAGACAATGGACCAGGTGTTCCAGAAAGTATATTAGAGTCGGTATTTTACCCGCTTGTGACTGGACGAGCGAAAGGTACAGGACTTGGCCTCAGTATCGCGCAAAACATCATGCATCAACATAACGGAATGATCGAATGTCAATCCGTTCCAGGAAAAACCGTATTTAGCTTATATCTACCTTGGGAGTCAGACCGTGTCACGAAATAAAATTTGGGTAATTGATGATGATCGTGCCATGCGCTGGGTACTCGAAAAGACTTTTAAAGAAGAAGGTTTTGACGTTACCAATTTTGAAGAAGCACAAACAGCGCTGGAACGTTTACATGATGATGCCCCTGATGTCATTTTGACTGATATTCGCATGCCTGGAATTGATGGTTTAACTTTTCTGTCTAAAGTAAAGAATACCCATCCTGACCTGCCTGTGATTATCATGACCGCCCACTCCGATTTGGAGTCAGCGGTATCAAGTTACCAGACTGGTGCTTTTGAGTACCTGCCAAAGCCTTTTGATATTGATGAGGCACTGGCATTGGTCAATCGTGCCATTTTGCATATCACCAAGCTTCAACAGCAGGAAGCCAGCAAAGCGGCGGCGGCTGCACCATTACAATCCACTGAGATTATCGGTGAATCACCTGCAATGCAGGAAGTGTTCCGTGCCATTGGACGTTTATCACAATCGCATATTACTGTATTGATTAATGGTGAATCTGGTACAGGCAAAGAGCTGGTGGCCCATGCACTGCACAAACATTCGCCTCGCCGTGCCAAACCTTTTATTGCGCTGAATATGGCGGCAATTCCAAAAGACTTGATTGAAACCGAGTTGTTTGGTCACGAAAAAGGTGCATTTACAGGTGCAAACACCCAGCATCAAGGACGTTTTGAACAAGCCAATGGCGGTACATTATTCCTGGATGAAATTGGTGATATGCCATTTGAAACCCAGACACGTCTACTCCGTGTGCTTGCGGATGGTGAATTCTATCGTGTTGGTGGACATATTCCAGTAAAAGTAGATGTGCGCATTGTGGCGGCAACCCATCAGGACCTGGAAAAGCTGGTTAATGAAGGACGTTTCCGCGAAGACTTGTATCATCGTCTCAACGTAATCCGTATTCACATTCCTAAACTTGCCCATCGTAGTGAAGACATTCCAATGCTGGCACAGCACTTTCTGGCACGTGCAGGCAAGGAACTCGGCGTAAGTCCAAAAATCCTACGCACTGAAACAACGGATTATATGCAACAGCTACCGTGGCCAGGCAACGTTCGTCAGCTAGAAAATACCTGTCGCTGGCTGACAGTGATGATCACGGGTCGTGAGGTTTATCCTGAAGATTTACCTGCTGAGCTTAAGCAAGTCTCCATCCAGAAAGCCACAAGTGATGCCGTGCAGCCAACAGCGGCCAGCCCAGCATTGGCTGAACGAATTGCAGTGCATCATTGGGATGAGTTGTTGGGTCAATGGGCAATTCAAAAGCTCAAAAATGGGGAAATGAAAATTCTGGATATCGCAACACCGATGTTTGAACGCACATTGATTAATGCCGCACTCCAACAAACACGTGGACGTAAACGTCATGCTGCTGAGCTTTTGGGTTGGGGACGCAATACCCTAACACGTAAACTCAAGGAGCTTGGCATGGATTCATCTGAAGATGATGATGACGAGGAAATTCGTTCAGCCTAAAAGACTAAGCCATTAAAAAAGCGAGCAAATCATGTCTCGCTTTTTTATTATCAGGAGGATTTGCAACACTCATCAACTTCATAGCCATACAATGTATATGGTTTTTGCTATAATACAAATCACTCAACCCACTTCTCTTGAATACAATGACTGATATTTGTTACCCAAGTTGCGAACAGCCTCAAACTCGGCGTGGACAGGAACGTCGTCTTGCCTTGCTCATTTGTGCAACCGATCTATTTCTGGAACGCGGTTATGATGCTTTTTCGCTGGATGATATTGTCAATCATGCAGGTGGATCAAAAACGTCTATCTATAAATATTTCGGCAATAAAGAAGGTTTGTTTACCGCCATTTGTGATTATCGGCGAGAAGTTTTTTTCAAAGGGGTTTGCGTACCCTATATTCCAGAAAAGATTGATCTTAAAAACTATCTAAACCAGACCTTGATCCGTTTTTATCAACATATCATAAAGCCCGAGAACATTGCCTTTATGCGTCTGTTCACAGAGCAAACTCAAAAAGATATACAATTAGCGCACTATTTTTATGACCAATGTGCTTTAAATATACAGAATACGATTGCATTTGCTTTAGGTCAGGCAAACGACCTCAATGCAATATACTGCTCTAACCCCCATTTCTCCGCCATGATGTATTTCGGAATTTTACGTGATGTGGAATGGCGACTTTTAATGGGTTTAGAAGTATCAGCAAATGACGCTGAAATAACTGATTATATTAATTATTCCGTTGATTTATTCTTAAAAGCTCATCAAAAACTCTAATTCTTTTGCATTTTTTAGGTGGTGTAGTATAGTAGTCAATTCCTTTTTATTCACCACTCGTCAAACAACAATTAATTATTGTTTTTATTCAATAATTATTGTAGGAGTAGCTATGGCGCTTCGGCATTTCCTAACTTTACGTGACCTATCCTCATTAGAACTGCAACGCATTTTAGATCGTGCGCAAGAACTCAAGCGTATGCAGCACAGCAATACGGTATATCAACCTTTTGTTGGTAAAGTTTTAGGAATGATTTTTGAAAAGTCGAGTACACGTACCCGTATTTCTTTTGAAGCAGGCATCTGCCAGTTTGGGGGTAATGCGATTTTTCTTTCGCCACGTGACACCCAACTGGGTCGCGGTGAGCCAATTGAAGATTCTGCCCGCGTAATATCAAGCATGCTTGATATTGTGATGATCCGTACTTTTGGGCATGACATCGTAGAGCGTTTTGCTTCTTATTCTAAAGTACCTGTCATTAACGGTCTTACGGATGATCACCACCCTTGCCAGTTACTTGCTGATTTACAAACCTATCAGGAACATCGTGGCAGCATTGCAGGCAAGACAGTAGCCTGGATTGGTGACGGTAACAATATGTGCAACTCTTATGTTGAAGCGGCACATCTGATGGGTTTTAAACTCAAGATCGCCTCTCCTGAGGGTTATGAGCCAAAACCTGAGTTTCTTGCCGAGTTTGCTGACTGTGTGGAAGTGTTCAACAAGGCTGAAGATGCAGCGGTTAATGCAGACCTGATCGTAACAGATGTTTGGGCAAGCATGGGGCAAGAAGAAGAACAAAAGCTTCGTGAAAAAGCATTTGCTGATTTCCAAGTGAATGAAAAATTGATGGATCTGGCTCATCCAGATTGTTTATTTATGCATTGCTTACCCGCACACCGCGGCGAAGAAATTTCTGAACACATGCTGGACCATAAAAATGCAGTGGTCTGGGATGAAGCGGAAAATCGTTTGCATGCTCAAAAGGCATTAATGGAATTCCTGCTCAATGAGAATTTAAACAAAGACTAAATACAAAAAACAGCATCCTCATGATGCTGTTTTTATTTATCCAATCTAAATTGAACACTGAAATAAAAACACTTATAGTAAAGCCAGCATTTTAAAAATAAGTTTCTCATATCATGAGAACTTCAATCATTGTATAGCGAACCTTATGACTTCACTCGAACAAGCTTTATCTCAGATACCGGGTTTTTCTTTGGTGCATGAGCACCTGTTTAGCTCTGCCCAACCCTCAGTTGAGCAGTTGCAGCAGATTAAAGAATATGGTTGTAGTACAGTCATTAACCTTGCGACGAGTAAGTCTGAAAATCACTTATCCCAACAGGATCAAATTTGTCTGGGTTTGGGGCTAAACTATATTCATATCCCCATTGACTGGGATATTCCCTGCTCAGAACAGTGTCTTTTTATTTTGGATTTAATTGACCATCTGGTTCAAAATAAAATTGTCTGGTTACATTGTGCCCAGAATATGCGTGTCAGTTGCTTGATGTATTTATATCGGCAGTTTTATATGAATATTGAATTACCTATTGCCCAAGAGTTGCTTCATCAAATCTGGGAACCGAATGAGACCTGGACAGGCCTGATTCACAGCATTACCTTACAACTGCAAGGTCGTAAAGCAACACAGGAATTACAGCAGTCATTGATCAATGCAGATCATTTTGCCTGATGGGAAACAAGCACTGTTGCCATTGCCAGAATGCCTTCCTGACGGCCAGTAAAACCTAGTTTTTCAGTTGTGGTCGCCTTAATACTAATTTGTGTAACATCCACATTCATGACATCTGCGATGCTTTGACGCATCTCCAGATTATGTTTGGCAAGTTTTGGCCGTTCGCAGGCCACAGTAATGTCAGCATTATTGAGATGATAACCACGATCTAAAATCAACTGATATACATGCTTAAGCAATACCCGACTATCTGCACCCTTATATTCTGGGTCAGTGTCAGGGAAATACTGCCCTATATCCCCTAAAGCCAATGCGCCCAATAATGCATCACACAATGCATGCAGCACCACATCTCCATCAGAATGGGCTTTTAAACCATGTGTGTGGGGAATCTGAATACCCGCCAAGGTAACAAAGCTGCCTTCTTCAAAAGCATGTACATCCATTCCCTGTCCAATACGAATGTGAGCAACCATATGATTTTCCTTTTACAATATACTGAACAAATCTTGTATTCTGGCTTTCTATTTCGCTATAGTACATTGAGCAAATTAGACTGAAAGTATGCGTCATTATGCTGTTGAATACGGTAAGAAATCAATTAAAGAACGTCGGTTATATCATCACATTGAGTTGTTTTTGCTCAACATTTACATTTGCGAAATCAATCGATTGCTCAGATCGTACACTTACCCTTAAAAAGATATGTTCCAAGCAATATGATGAACAGCGAATTAAACTCAACAATAAGTTTTTAACTGCTTATTTGGTGACCGATGCCCCCTTACAGCTATTACATGATACCCAGAGATTATGGTTAAAACAGTTACAGCAATGCAAATCTAAAACCTGCTATCAACAACAGTTTGAATTGCGTTTGGATGACCTGAATTTTTATACCTCAATGAACCAGAAGCTAACCCAGCATTATCTAAAATATGAACAGGGAAAATTAGCCGCTCAACCCATTCATTTACAGATTCATCAACTGGATAAAGACAAGCTTAAAATTGAGGGTATTGCTTATCGCAACCCAAACAATCGGCTGGAAACCCAAATATTGTCATTGCTTGCCTACAGTACACCTGAACAAAAAAATCAGATCACTGATAATGAAAAGAAATGCCAATATCAGTTTGATTTTCAAAAGGCCTTACTGATTGTTAAAACAGATCAAAAAGGCTGCGAACGTTTTACAGGCATCTACCGTTTATATGACTAAACTTGAATGATTGAATTTCAAAAGCCGATGTTTTTATACATCGGCTTTTATTCTTTAATAGGCAGAGGTAACGCCTGTAATTCCTGCACCGATGACAACAATATGAGGCATAGTAAACTCCTTGAAATGCAAGGAATTTCATAATAAGCAATATATAGCAATTAGCAAAATATAAGCTACACTTGGATTTATTTGAGACTTCACTCATGCCTAAAATATATTCTGTAGATTTACGTGAAAAAGTCATGAAACATTATCATGATACTCACCATAAATGTAAGCGTCCGCTGAACACACCTTATGAATTTGTCCTATAAGCCTTAATTTAGTCCCCAGTTAAAAATAAGTGGGGACTTAAATTTATGACTACAAATAACCAGACATCCATCGCATCTCTTGCGAAGCGAAGAATTACTACCACACCGCTGGAAATCCGACCAAAATTAAAAAACAGCCATGGGGTTCAGCGGGCGCTTACAATTTACAAGCAAAATTAAAAAAAGCTCAGGGACTAGTTCCATGAGCTTTTTTTATCAATCTAATAATTTGTTTGATTTTACTTTGCAGCAGTTGCTTCAGTGGTAATATTGACAGTGATCTTATCTCCTACATTCGGCACGTAATTTCCGATGCCAAATGCAGAACGGTTAAATGATGTTGTGGCATTAAAGCCAATCGCTGGCACTTTCGCCATTGGGTGCTCGCCTTGTTTATTCAGCACAGCATCTAAAACCACAGGCTTTGTTACACCTTTAACAGTTAAATCACCCGTAATTTTGAAGTGTTTTTTGTCTTTAGTTTCGACTTTAGTGCTTTTAAAAGTGATATTCGGATACTTAGCAGCGTTAAACCAAGCTTCTTCCTGGAACTCTTTATCCAAAGCAGGAACATTGGTATTTACGCTGCTTAAAGGGATTGTCACTTCTACAGAAGAATTCGCTGGTTTTGCATTATCAACTTTAATTACACCCTGAATATCAGTAAAATTCGCGCTTGGTGTAGAGAAACCAAAATGGTTCCAGCTAAATACAGTCGCTGTATGAGTTGGGTCAATCTTATAGTCTACTGGTGCCGCCAAAGTGACTGAACTTGCGATGGCAACTGCTAAACCGAGGCTTAATGTTTTAAACTGCATTTTTCGTATCCTTGTTTGATATGTTGTTTAGTTTATAGATCACATAATTTTATTCACCATTCTTTATAAAACGATATGTTTCACCAGTGCAACAATAAAAGCGTTACAGTTGTTACGTAAAACGAATATCATAAGACTATTCGGTACTATACATATTGTCGCTAGAACGACATCATCAATTGACATATTTTTATTCAAATTTTTAAAGATAAACAAAAAGGTAAAACATGGCACATACAGCACAAGCACTCAGTACATCTACACCTTATCGCGTTTCGTTGACGGATTCTTCGGGTCATACTTGGTATGCAGATGAACCAACAGATAAAGGTGGTCAAGACTCAGCTCCTAACCCAATTCAACTGCTACTTTCAGCTTTAGGTGCGTGCACAACCATTACACTGGAAATGTATGCAAACCATAAAGGAATTAAACTTGATCATGTTCAGGTTGATTTGGCTTTAAACCCAAATGGTGAACCTGAAGCAGGTCAAAACAATATTGAGCGTAAAATTACACTAAAAGGTGAATTTACCGAAGAACAGCATAAACGCTTATTAAGAGTTGCGGAAAGTTGTCCTGTTCATAAATTATTAACGTCTAATATTTCGATTCAAACTGAACTTAGCATTTAATTTCATTCACAAAAAAAAGCGCCCTATTCAGGACGCTTTTTAACTATTAATTCAATTAAGCAGTCAACTCTTTAACCGCAGCAACAACCGCTTCAGTGGTAATACCGAAGAATTGGAACAAGTCTTTTGCTGGAGCAGATTCGCCATAAGTTGTCATACCGATCACTTTGCCGTCTAAACCAACAAACTTCCACCAGTAATCCACATGAGCCGCTTCAACCGCTACACGCGCACGGATATGTGCAGGTAATACAGCTTCACGATATGCAGCATCTTGTTTCACAAACTCTTCAGCACATGGCATAGACACTACACGCACACCTTCAAGTTGTGCATACGCTTCCATTGCCAATGAAACTTCTGAACCTGTAGCAATAATGATTGCTTTCAACTCACCTTTTTCTTCAGCAAGTACATAACCACCTTTTGCAACGTTTTGAATTTGAGCTTCATTACGCACTTGGAATGGCAAGTTTTGACGAGAGAATATTAATGCTGTTGGACCTTCTTTACGCTGAAGAGCAGATTTCCAAGAAACAGCCGCTTCAACCGTATCGCATGGGCGCCAGGTATTTAAGTTTGGTGTACCGCGTAACGATGCAATTTGTTCGATTGGTTGATGCGTAGGGCCATCTTCACCTAAACCAATTGAGTCATGTGTATAAACATGAATCACACGTTGCTTCATCAATGCTGACATACGTACTGCATTACGTGCATATTCCATAAACATCAAGAATGTTGCAACGTAAGGAACAAAACCACCGTGTAAAGCTACACCATTTGCGATTGCGGTCATACCGAATTCACGAACGCCGTAATACACGTAGTTACCCGCTGGATTTTCTTGTACGCCTTGGCAACCTTTCCAAAGTGTTAAGTTAGAGCCAGCCAAGTCAGCAGAACCACCTAATAATTCAGGCAGTAATGGACCGAATGCCTGTAAAGTATTTTGGCTTGCTTTACGAGTTGCAATGGTTTCAGCTTTTGCATTGGTTTCAGCAATGAATGCATCAGCTTGTGCAGCAAATTCTGCTGGTAAGTCGCCATTGATACGACGTAATAATTCAGCCGCTTCAGTTGGATATTTTGCTTGATATTCAGCAAATAATTCATTCCAAGCGGTTTCAGATGCTTGACCTTTTGCTTTTGCATCCCAAGCAGCATAAACATCTTCAGGAATAACAAATGCGTCTTCTTTCCAGCCTAATGCTTCACGTGTTAAAGCAATTTCGTCTTTGCCCAGTGGCGCACCGTGGCAATCTTCTTTACCTTGTTTGTTTGGTGAGCCTAAACCAATAATCGTTTTACAGATGATGATGGTTGGCTTATTGCTTTCAGCTTTCGCTTCAACAGTTGCTTGACGAATCGCATCAGCATCATGACCGTCTACACGAAGCACTTGCCAGCCATAAGCTTTGAAACGTTGCTCAGTATCATCACTAAACCAACCTTCTACTTCACCATCAATTGAAATCCCGTTGTCATCGTAGTAAGCAATCAACTTACCAAGACCTAAAGTACCTGCAAGTGAACATACTTCGTGCGAAATACCTTCCATCAAGCAGCCATCACCCAAGAAGCAATAAGTGAAGTGATCAACAACGTTTAAACCATTTTTGTTAAATTGCGCAGCTAAAGTTCTTTCAGCTAAAGCAAAACCAACAGCATTGGCAATCCCCTGACCCAATGGACCTGTTGTGGTTTCGATACCAGGTGCATAACCCAATTCTGGATGACCTGGAGTTTTAGAGTGTAATTGACGGAACTGTTTTAAATCTTCAATAGATAATTCATAACCCGTCAAATGCAATAATGCATATTGCAACATTGAGCCGTGACCATTAGACAATACAAAGCGGTCACGGTTCACCCATTGAGGGTTACTTGGGTTATGATTTAAAAATTCGCGCCAAACTACGTCAGCGATATCTGCCATCCCCATTGGAGCACCAGGATGCCCTGAGTTTGCTTGTTGCACAGCATCCATAGCCAAGACACGAATTGCATTTGCAATACGGCGTTCATTTAAAGGGGTTGTCATAAGTCAGAATCCGATTAAATCAATAAGATGTAGAGAAGATGAGAAATCATCTTTCAAAAACTGCGACTATTGTCTTAAAAAAACAAGATGGGGTAAAGTGCAATACACGATATTTCTTATATTTTGATCATTCAAATACAATTCTTTATATAAATGCTCACCATCTAAACAACCACTAAAATACATTCATTCCAATATGAAAATTTACAATTCAGGAAAACTTTATTAATTAAAGCATTAATATTAGTTTTACTGATACGCATATCAATAAAAACACAATGAAAATGAAATAAATTCATGCATTTTAGTCAGCTTATGCTAGTCCTATCCGCCAAGTCGATGTAACATACTCTGTCTTTTTGAAAATAACCATGATAGGACGTTCATGCGCGAGTATGCTGTTTTTACTTCAGAATCTGTAAGCGAAGGTCATCCAGACAAAATGGCTGACCAAATTAGTGATGCTATTTTAGATGCAATCCTAAAAGAAGACCCGTATGCGCGTGTCGCTTGTGAAACATTAGTAAAAACAGGTGCGGTTGTTCTTGCTGGTGAAATTACAACGACAGCAAATGTCGACTTTGAAGCAATTGTGCGTCAAACCGTAAATGGTATTGGCTATCATCACTCTGATTTAGGTTTCGACGGATCAACTTGTGCCGTGATCAATATGATTGGTAAACAATCTCCAGAGATTGCTCAAGGTGTTGACCGTCAAAAACCTGAAGATCAAGGTGCTGGCGACCAAGGCTTAATGTTCGGTTATGCAAGCCGTGAGACAGATGTACTCATGCCTGCCCCAATTTCTTATGCGCACCGTTTAATGGAGCGTCAAGCAGAATTACGCCGTTCAGGTGCTTTACCTTGGTTACGTCCAGATGCAAAAAGCCAAGTTACCTTTGCTTATGAAAATGGTATGCCAGTTCGTTTAGATGCAGTTGTATTATCAACTCAGCACGATCCTGAAATTAGTCAAGCTAACTTAAAAGAAGCTGTGATTGAAGAAATCGTAAAACCGATTATTCCTGCTGAAATGTTCCATGCAGGTACAAAATTCCATATCAATCCAACAGGTATGTTTGTGATTGGTGGTCCTGTAGGTGACTGTGGTCTAACTGGTCGTAAGATTATTGTCGATACTTATGGCGGTATGGCACGTCATGGTGGCGGTGCTTTCTCTGGTAAAGATCCATCAAAAGTTGACCGTTCTGCAGCCTATGCAGGTCGTTATGTTGCGAAAAATATTGTTGCTGCAGGTCTTGCTGACAAATGTGAAATTCAGGTGAGTTATGCAATCGGTGTTGCAGAGCCAACCTCCATTTCAATCAATACATTCAATACAGGCAAAGTTTCAGATGAGTTGATTATTCAATTGGTTCGTGAACACTTTGATTTACGTCCATACGGTATCACCCGCATGTTGAACCTGATCCAACCGATGTATAAGCAAACTGCTGCGTATGGCCACTTTGGTCGTGAGGGTTCAGACACTGCATTTACATGGGAAAAAACCGATAAGGTTGATGTGTTAAAAGATGCAGCTGGACTGTAACGTCTTACCTCATTTTAAAAGCTCGCTCATCGCGAGCTTTTTTATGCTCTCCTCACCTATGTCCTAAAATTTACATTGGGAACTATATTATTTTGATCTTGCACAGCATTTGCTAAAATACAATTTCAATCATTTCGGATACATGGTTATGACTCAATTGATCAACAAGGGTGGATTTCGCGAACGTGCAAACCGCACTCGTAAATACAAACAATCTGAAAATGAATTAACGACACTGGTTCCAAACCAATATCGTGCTGGTTTAAAAGAAACAGACCAACATACCCAGCCAGAGCAAAAAAAGGACAGCCCATCTAAAAATGAGGCATAAAAAAGCACACTGTTTGAAAGTGTGCCTTTATTAAAATCAACGCTAATTAATTCACATCTTTAAATTCAATTTTCTTTTGCTCAGGTTTCACTTCACGCGCTTCCCCGTCAATCACAGTTGAATCACGATATTGCCCGCCACCTTGCTGATTTTGCATCTCCTGCATTTGACGCATAAGATCAGCAAATGGATTCTGTCTACCAGCCGCACCGCTACCCATTCCACCCATCATTTGGTCCATCAGGGCTTGTTGACGCTTGGCCATCGTTTTCATGAGCGCGTTGCGGAAAGCAGTTTGAACGGCTGGGATAAGTACCAATACAGCCAGTACATCGGAAATCAAACCTGGTAACATTAGCAGAAAACCAGACATCGCAATTGCCAGCTTCTTGGTTACTGCTGGATCACTCCCAAGCTGTCCAGTCATCTGCATTTGCTGTAATTGCGGCATAATGTTGGAGGTGCTTGAGCGAACAAGGTTCAGACCAATGAAAAATGCAATGATGAACCAGAAAAAGACATACCACATACTTCCAACGAGGTCGCCCACGCCAATCCATACTAAAACTTCAGCAATTGTGCCAAATACCACGATAAGAAGTAGAGTCATTTCAAATCTCAAAATTAAAAACTTGTGCAAAAAACTGGTCAATTAGGCTGACACAATACATAAAATGAATTCAATAAATAAGTTGATGGGTACTTTTTTCAATTTATCAAGTGCTGTTAGTGTGAGCTGCATAAAAAAGCTCCCAATTAAATCATCACTAATTGAGAGCTTAGGCTTTCTCTAAAGATCAACCACAGTTTGCATTGCTGATTTTTTTAGTTTGTGGATCAATGGTCACCGTCACACGATTTTCCCGATAATCCATTGTGACTGGTTGGTTTGGCCCAACACTACGAACAATCTCAGATTTGGTTTTTTGCTTGATTTGTTCTTCACTTAAACCTGACTGGCCAATCAATTTTCGTGCTTCATCCGCCAAGCATTTCGGTTGATTAGCACGGAAGAATTCCCATTCTTCAACAATCTGACCATTGGCCAACTTACAATAGCCAACCTGACCATTGGCTTCATTTCTGATCTCTAACTGACCACCCTGCTCTACACAAAACTTGCTTGCTGGATTTACCATACCAATTTTTGGTGGAGTGAGTTCTTTATTTGGAGTAGATGAACACTGATGTGGTTCCGTTAATTAGACCACTCAATTCAGTTTTATAAGTGATAAATCCGCTCTAAATATTTAAATCATGCTGCCATTACTTTTAGTAAATGTTGATCATAAAATTCATTTGGTGTTGCCTTATTCAAACTTGAATGAGGACGTATCATGTTATAAAAATCCAAATATTCAGCAATTGATTGTTTCGCTTGTTTAACCGTATCGTAAGCCTTCAAATAGACTTCCTCATGCTTCAAGCTGCGCCATAACCGCTCAATCATCACATTATCTCTCCACCGTCCTTTCCCATCCATACTGATACGGATATTTCGCAATTTTAACTCATTCAAAAATGCCTCGCTTGTGAATTGACTGCCTTGGTCTGTATTAAACACCTCAGGACAACCATATTTCACAATTGCTTCTTGCAACGCATCTATGCAAAAGTCTGTTTCCATACTGATCGATACACGATGAGCCAGTACTTTACGACTATGCCAATCTATAATTGCACACAAATAGACAAAGCCTTTAGCCATAGGAATGTATGTGATATCTGTACACCAGACTTGATTAGAGTGATCGATGACCATGTTTTTCAACAGATATGGGAAAATACGGTGTGCAAGATTAGGCTTACTGGTATTGGGTTTTGGATACAAGGCATGTATTCCCATCAAGCGCATTAAACGTCGGACTTTACGCCGACCTATTTGATGCCCTTGACGCTGTAGCATATCTCGTATCATTCGACTGCCCATAAATGGGTAGTCGAGATGAATTTCATCGATCAGACGCATCAAACTCAAATCAGTTGATGAAATCTCTTTGGGCTTGTAATACAACGTACTGCGATTGATTTGAAT
>NZ_KB849355.1:90832-234814 GCF_000368325.1 Acinetobacter sp. CIP 102529 | reverse complement strand
GAAAAAATATTGATTGATTGCTCAAGCAGTTGATTTTTCCAATCGATGATTTGGTTTTGATGTAAATCGAATTGAGTAGAAAGTTCAGCGAGTGTGTGGTCGCCTTTAATTGCTGCGAGAGCAACTTTAACTTTAAACTCTGCTGAATGATTACGACGTTTTCTTCGTGTCATGGTTGACTCCAAAAACAAGCATTTCCTATGCTTATTGGGGAGTAGATTATCACTTATAGACGTGGTCTAAAATCCTAGAACCACATCACACCCTGTAAGTGAAGTCAGGATTAAACCTAAAAATAAAAATTTTTTCATAAGTTTATATTCTTGCAAAAATGTAAAGATAACAAATAAATCAAATTATTATGTCTATTATTTGAAGCAAAACAGCGTCTACTGAATGATAATGTACTCGACACGAATTGCCTCATCCACTAAATAATGATCTTTAATCAGATAAAAATAAGGTTTATCTCTGATCCATTCATCCATCTCTAAAATGGCGTGGGTGTATCCTGTGATCGCTAAAAAATCTTTTGTGCCGATTGCATCCATAGGCTTATCCTTTTCCTCACGGTGCTTATTTTGGTGTAGCAGCATTAGTTGCAGCCGAATTGGCAGGAAAACAACGTAGAGCAACTGCGATTGCACAAGTAATGATGGGACTCACCCTTGCCAATGTGATTGGTGTTCCTATTGCAACTTGGCTTGGTCAGCAATTTGGTTGGAAATCTGGTTTTGAGTTTTCTGCCGTCCTTGCCTTTATTACTTTAATCGGTGTCAGCCTTTTCGCGCCCAATATTCCACTTCAAAAGACAGCCAGTATTAAAGCAGAATTGGCAGGCCTAAAAAACATCAATATATGGTTAACGCTGGCTGTTGGTGCAATCGGTTTTGGCGGCATGTTCTCTGTTTACAGTTATGTATCTCCAATTTTAACTGAGTATACCCATGCAGATATTCGTATAGTCCCGATTGCGCTAGCCATTTGGGGCGTTGGTATGGTGATTGGAGGTCTCGTTTCTGGTTGGCTGGCAGATAAAAGCCTATTTAAAACGATGATTGGAATTTTGGTGAGTTCTGCACTCGCCTTTGTACTTGCAAGTTTTATGATGTCTAATCTCTATACTGCGATTACAGCCTTATTTCTGATTGGTTTCACTGTGATTGGGTTAGGTGGTGCATTACAAACACATTTAATGGACATCGCAGACGATGCACAAACATTAGCGGCATCATTAAATCATTCTGCATTTAATTTAGCCAATGCCTTTGGTACATTTCTTGGAGGATGGGTACTTAGCCATAATATGGGTTGGTTAGCACCGATCTGGGTTGGGTTTGTACTAAGTTTAGGGGGACTAGCAATTTTATTAATTGCACTGGCTTATGCTAAATACACTCAAAAAAATCAATCTGCCGTGTCTTAACGGCAGATTTATTCATTGATTAAGATCAATTCATCAGCTTTGCAATTTGTCGGTCATGCCATTTGGACAGCAATAGCAAGGCAGTTATTACTCCAATTAAGGCAAAGAACATATCAGACTGGGTATCCCATTCATATCCCTGAGTTCCTAAAAACTCCTCCGCCCCTTGCCCCATTACTAAAGCAGCAGCCCATTCAATCAGCTCATAGCTCGCACTAATCGCCAATACAATACAGATCACAATAAAAGTGAGCATTTTTCCTTTGATCAAAATCTGTTTTCTAAGCAGGATTTCCCGTGCAGCAATCGCAGGGACAAAGCCCTGCATAAAATGTCCAATCTTGTCATAAGGATTTCGATCTAAACCCAACCATTGAGCAATCTCAAAACCTAAAGGTACACGTGCATAGGTATATGCTCCACCAAGGATTAATACAATTGCATGCAAAAAAATTAGGCTATACAAGAGATTAGTTAATGGAAATCTTGAATAAGTTGCAAATAAGATGGGTAAAACGATGACAACAGGAACAACTTCCATGACCCATGTACCACGGTCAAATGGATGAATACCTGAAATGATTAAAATCAACATAAGAATAAATGCTGCACAACACAACATCAGTTTTTGACTCATATCAACTCCTCTAGATTTTATCATTTTTTCTTAACACGACTCGATTCTTAAAATTGATCTCTAACGCTGTTTTTCATTAAACTTGCGGTTTATTCGGATAATTTTTCACCACAATGCGGACAGTAATGATATTTCTTTTTCTCCTGTTCCTGACTCTCAAGTAACTTCTCCCTGACCAGTTGGATGATAATTTCATGGGTCTGCTCTTTTGGTAAACCCACTTTTTTACGAATTCGTTCAATTTCAACTTGGTCATGCAACAAGTCCAGCCCTTTGGCTTGCAAGGCTTCACGAAACTCCTGTTCCAGGCTTTGATTACGCTGGTTTAATTCATTGGCAAGGCCTGAAGCTAAAATACCTGCGGGCAAAGCTGCAATACCGACACCCAGAATTGTAATGAATGCACCCAGGATACGCCCTAAATTGGTTACAGGCGTTACATCACCATAGCCCACTGTTGTCAATGTAACAACCGCCCACCACATTGCTTTTGGGATTGAGCTAAATGCTTCAGGCTGGGCTTTATTTTCCACCACGTAAATTGCGGATGCCGTCATCACAATCATAATGACCAAGATGAAAATAACCGCCTGAAATGAACCTTTTTCTCGCTGGATGACACGTAAAAGTATCTGTAATGACACAAAATAACGGGTTAATTTGAGTAATCGGAATAGTCGTAAAACCCGTAGGAACCGCAAATCAATATGGACAAAGAAATTTAAGTACGCAGGTAAAATCGCCATGAGGTCAATAATCGCCCCGCCACTTTTCATCCAGCGAAACCGCTGCTTCCATGCTGATTCCTGTGGATTTTTTTCAATGATGCTCCATAGCCTTAATAAATATTCACCGCTAAAAATAAGGATTGAGAGATTTTCAAAAATATTGAAATAAGGCTGATATAGCTTATACAAGTCATCCACTGACTCCAGTAACACGGCTGCAACATTGGCAATGATTAGGGAAATCAGTAAGTAGTTGACACAGGTACTCACCTTACTTTTATAGTCATCATCATGCAGATTGTTATAAACAAACCGTCTTAGGCGTTGCCATGAAAATTGAGCCATACCATATTTATCGTTATATAAATCAAGCTAAAATGTATCATGTTGCTCAGGCATTTGATAAGTGATTTGTATCCTACTAAACCATTCTTAGTGCATGGTGGAAAGAGAACTTTGTCATGAGTGTTGTTAATATCACTATCTTTGTGGTGATTGGCGGACTTTGGTGGAAAGTGTTGGGTTATTGGTAGAATTGTTTTAGTTTTAAAAAAGCCCCTTATGATGGGGCTTTTTCATATGTTTATTTTAAAAAGTACTAAATTATATCTGCTTAATTAATCGGGCTTGATATCATAGACCCAATTCCGTGCTTGTTGGTCTGTTGTCGTTTCGCAGACGTAGTAATCTTGATCCCATGAGTTTGGATGGAAAATTTCCTTTTTGTGATAGGCTACTTTTTTGTTATTTTCGACACAGATAAAACTATCACCTTGAGCTTTAACAGCAGAACCGTTAAGAAATCCACCAATACATAAGAAACGCGATTGTTTAGACATTTTAAAAATTTAAAGTTAAGTTGGTAGAGATAATTATTCTATGATATGTAATAAAAAATTATTATATATTACTTATAGTGTTGATTATTAATACCTCTAATAGTATTATCACAATGCAGTTTATTTCAATATTAGAAAGAATTTATCGAATAAAGACGATAATTGCGTATAGTCTTTTCAAAAACTATGTTCGCTTTAGTGTTTCCGTTTGAAATTTACTGCACTCTTCCTCTTCTCAACTCAAATACAGAATAAAACCATAAATTTTGATTCACCAACCCATTATTTACATCATAAAGCCTTTCTCTTTTCAGAATAACTTGCACAATACTTGAATCTCTATAATTGAAGCTAACTTTAGCACGAAGAGCTATATAATCTCTTATAAGCACTCTATTTAAGTCGCTTCTTTGCTTTATATCAATCCTATCCAAAACTTTAAAGTCCTGAGTAATTTCAATAATTTTTCTCGCAACAGGTAACAACAACCAAGAAGCTACAATCCTCTGATTACCTCTACCAGCTCTTGTAATATGCCTCCACCCCATACCATTAATGTAGATTTTTCCTAGTTTTTGATGATTATAAATACCTTGATTTCTCCAATTTTTATAAAAATCCCATGCAGATGACTTTAGACTAATTTTTGAACCTAAATGTACAGGCAACCCTTCACTACTATTTATAAAAATATCTTCTAAAGTAGCATTTCCTAAATATCCTCTACAAAGCTCGTGAAACTCCCCCTTAGTCTTTAAACTAATCTTGTTCTTTTTTGGTACTAAAATAAGTTGTTTATTGGTTGCGCAATAACTTTCATCCTTTTTTAAGTCTACCCAATACATAATTGGTTCATATTTATGTGGTTGACGAACATCATAGTTATCAGCATCAACAAAAATAAGGATGGATGGACTTGGCACTATGTTCCAACGTTCCCGATGATTTCTAATATATACCTCCCCAACTTGTATGCCTATATTTTCAGGGTCTCTTTGTCTAACTACTTTATAACCACCAGTCGTTCCACATTTTATTTGTACAAAAAGAATTCCACCTGTCTCTTTTGCGGAACTACTCCCCCTCCTCATAATAATCATGCCATCAAATGCATTGTCATTTTTAGCATCATAACCTTGCCAACCACAAAGTATCTGTGTCTCAACAAAATTGGTAACTGAAGTCACCCCCAAATTATCTAGTATTCTTTTATCAATAGACATAAAAAAGCTCCACCTAAGTGGAGCTTTTATAAACTAATTAGATTTAATTATCAAATAATCAAGTCAATTGAGCAGCTTGAATTTTCTTGGTATCAACTTGATCAGCTTCTTTTGTATATTCGCTCATCTTATCGAAGTTCAAGTATTTGTAGATGTCAGCAGCAGCGCTGTCAATTTGTGACGCGTACTGTTGATATTCTTCAGGGCTTGGTAATTTACCAAGTACCGCAGCTACAGACGCAAGCTCAGCAGAAGCCAAGTAAACGTTTGCACCTTGACCTAAACGGTTCGGGAAGTTACGCGTAGAAGTCGATACACAAGTCGTGTTCGGTGCTACGCGTGCTTGGTTACCCATACAGAGTGAACAGCCTGGCATTTCAGTACGTGCGCCTGATTTACCATAGATGTTATAGAAGCCTTCTTCCATCAACTGATGCTCATCCATACGCGTTGGTGGCGCAATCCAAAGACGAGTTGATAAAGAACCACCTGGTACTTGTTCAAGCAATTTACCTGCAGCACGGAAGTGACCGATGTTTGTCATACAAGAACCGATGAATACTTCATCAATTTTGTCGCCTTGAACGTCAGAAAGAAGTTTAGCGTCATCTGGATCGTTCGGGCAGCAAAGAATTGGTTCTTTGATGTCAGCAAGATCGATTTCGTAAACTTTTAAGTATTCTGCATCAGCATCAGCTTTTAACAGGCTTGGGTTATCTAACCACTTCTGCATGTTTTCAGCACGGCGCGCTATTGTACGAGCATCGCCATAACCTTCTGCGATCATCCACTTCAACATAGTGATGTTAGAACGTAGGTATTCAGCAACTTTCTCTTCAGAAAGCGTGATTGAACAGCCAGCAGCAGAACGCTCAGCAGATGCGTCAGAAAGTTCAAATGCTTGCTCAACAGTCAAGTCATTTTCCATTTCTGATAAGTCGATTTCCAAGATACGACCAGAGAAGATGTTTTTCTTACCTTTCTTCTCTACAGTTAAGTCACCAGCTTTGATCGCATAGTAAGGAATCGCATGTACAAGGTCACGTAAAGTAATACCAGGCTGCATTTTACCTTTGAACTTAACAAGTACAGACTCAGGCATGTCAAGTGGCATAACACCAGTTGCAGCTGCGAACGCAACCAGACCAGAACCCGCTGGGAATGAAATACCGATTGGGAAACGAGTATGTGAGTCACCACCAGTACCAACTGTATCTGGAAGTAACATACGGTTTAACCAAGAGTGGATAATACCATCACCTGGACGTAAAGATACACCGCCACGGTTCATGATGAAGTCTGGTAATGTATGGTGAGTTGTTACGTCAACTGGTTTTGGATACGCAGCAGTGTGACAGAAAGACTGCATTACCAAGTCAGCTGAGAAGCCCAAGCACGCCAAGTCTTTTAACTCGTCACGCGTCATAGGACCAGTTGTATCTTGAGAACCAACAGTCGTCATCTTAGGTTCGCAGTAAGTACCTGGACGAACACCTTGACCTTCAGGAAGACCACATGCGCGACCTACCATCTTCTGAGCTTGTGTAAAGCCTTTACCAGTGTCAGCAGGTTGTACTGGAGTACGGAATAAAGTAGAAGGCTCAAGACCTAATTCTTCACGCGCTTTAGCTGTTAAACCACGGCCAATGATCAAGTTAATACGACCACCAGCACGTACTTCGTCTAATAGTACAGGCGTTTTAAGCTCAGCTTCTGCAATTTGTGCACCGTCTTTGAATGCAGTAACTTTTGCAGCAGCATGATCAATTTTCAATACAACTTCGTCGCCCATGTTCATGTTAGCAACGTCGATTTCAACAGGTAATGCACCTGCATCTTCCATTGTATTGAAGAAAATTGGAGCGATCTTAGAACCTAAGCACACACCACCATCTTTTTTATTTGGAATGTGTGGAAGTTCGTTACCGAAGAACCAAAGTACAGAGTTAGTTGCAGATTTACGGCTTGAACCCGTACCAACAACGTCACCCACGTAAGCAACTTGATTGCCTTTCGCGATCAATTCTTTGATTTGGCTTAATGGACCAACTTCACCTGGTTTTTCAGGGTTGATACCGTCACGCTCGTTTTTCAACATTGCATTTGCGTGTAATGGGATATCTGGACGGCTCCAAGCGTCTTGAGCTGGAGACAAGTCATCAGTATTGGTCTCACCTGTTACTTTAAACACAGTGATTTTGATTTCTTCTGGAACATCCTTACGGCTAGTGAACCATTCAGCTTCAGCCCATGATTGTAAAACAGCTTTAGCGGCAGCATTACCTGCTTTTGCTTTATCTGCTACGTCATGGAATGCATCAAATACAAGAAGTGTCTTTTTCAATGCTTCTGCAGCTAATTCAGCAAGCTCAGCATTGTCTAGAAGTTCAACTAAAGGAGCAACGTTATAACCACCAAGCATCGTACCTAATAAGTAAACAGCACGCTCTTTAGAAACGAGTGGAGAGGTTGTTTCACCTTTTGCTACAGCAGCTAAGAAAGCAGCTTTAACGTATGCCGCTTGGTCAACACCTGCAGGTACACGGTTTTCAAGCAAATCAACCAAGTAAGCTTCTTCGCCTGCTGGTGGATTTTTTAATAATTCAACTAATGCAGCAGTTTGAGCATCATCAAGTGGCTTCGGTGGGACTCCGAGTGCGGCACGTTCTTCAACGTGTTGGCGGTAAGCTTCTAGCACGGTGTTATTCCTCTTTTTTAAAAAATTACCTGTAAGTTCCAGCTTTCTGTAAGCTTTACAAGCAATATGGACAGCAAAATTTTACTAGACTTCGAGTTAAAAGTTAATGCAACAACTGTATTTCTACGTGATGACCATTATTTTATAGCGAAATGCCCATCAGTTTGAAATACCGCTTTGGTATAAAGCCAAAGTCCAGTAAAACACTCATTTAGTTTCACAAAAAAAGACAAGGGTGTTGTCTTTTCGGTTAATACATTAAAATAGTTTATAGTTCGGCAGCTTTTCATGTGGAGTTGCCAAACATTGTTCAGTAAATTGTTGCTTCAGTTTTTCACGTAATGCATCTGGTTCAGCCTTGAGTTCTTCGGCTGGGATTGCGTAGACTTTTTCAATGATACCGAAAATAAACTTACGCGTGGTTTTATCCTCAATTTTACCCGCATGCTCTGTTGCCTGTTTTTGCTCAATCCCATTTTGACGATCCAGCGTAATCGAACGCGCAGCATTCCCGACACTTACACAATAGCCATGCCATTGTTGTTCAGGTGTAAGTGGCTCTTTTTTGCTACAACCGACCAAAACCAAACCTATTGCAATCAACAAAACTTTATTCATCATCATACTGCGACTAATTTGATCCACACATCATACTGAAACTGATTTATTTTGCAAAAGGAAGTATTTAAAACCATCCTGTCCGCAATAGAAACATACAAATCATTTGCTGCACTGCATATTATTGCCATTCTTTTGACATTTACTGCCTGTTGCAGAAAGATAGGTATTACCTGCAACCAGATTATAATACCTACCTTTTGAATCCCAGCATCTGACACCATTACAGTTTTTTACAGCGATCAGGGCTGCTACAGCAGCCGCTGTAGATGGACTGGCAGTGGTCGCACCAGCAGCTGGCTTAGCTGAATTTGTTGCAGAAGCGGTGGTGGTCTTAACCGCATTTGCACTGGTCGCCGCTACAGTTGTTTTTGCTTCTTTGTTTGCTACTGGCGGAGGTGTTGTTGGATGAGTTACGGTCTGGGTTGTAGCGGTGTTGGGATTTCTCTTTGCAGGGTCGAGTTGAGGTTCCTGTTTCTGAGTTGGAGGTGGTGTTGCTGAATATGTTGTTACACCACGTGCGTCCACCCACTTATAGTATTCTTTAGCATTTGTTTGAAATGTACAGCCAATCACCCCAAGGCTGATGATTGCCAAAATCTGACTAAAAGTGACAGATTTCATCCCTTTCCTCCCAAAAATATCATAAATATTTTATTTTCAATAACTTATTTTAATTTTAGCATATTTCCTTATTTAAAATAAATGTCATTAAAAAAACCTGTTTTATCATTGTAAAACAGGTTTTTATTTTTACATACTAAAAACGCCAGTTATAGAAAATATCTATCGCGCGTTCCAAAGACTGACTCGCTTCGAGATATAAACGGCGGTTCATTTGATAACGTAAGGTGAGTTTATTCACAGGAGTAAACACACCTATGCCATAGCGGATAAATAAATCTGGTGTGATATACCCTGTCAGGCTGACTTGAGTATCATCTCCTGTACCCTGTGCGTCCAATGCCAGACCACTCAGACCAAAGGTTCGACCAATCTGGTTGGTTAAAGCCCGTGTACCCCCCAGACCCATACTGATACCAGCGGCTGCAATGGTATTGTTCACGTCTGACTTAAAGCCTTCAGTATTGCTTAAACCACTGCCACCCTCATTGATACGTCCCGTAAGCAAGGCATTGAGGGCCTCTTGTTCTGACAAGCCAGCATCATTATAAACCTGAACATTCGGCACAGTTGCCGTACCTGTTACCCGTACCCCAACCATACTGCCTTGCACAGGTTTATTGGCATCAATATCCAGTGTTGGGTTGGCCAATGGCCCATTAAAACGGGCAATGGCTCGGTTCAAGTCCAGACTTTGACCATAGGCCTCAATTTTCACTTCCTGGCTCACCCCAATCGCACCATTGGCACGCATTGCGGTTTCGAGACCACGCTGGGATAGATGCAAACGTCCAACGAGTGGAATATTACTTCCAAAGCCCTGGAAAACAACCTGATTGCCTAACGTCAGGGTCATATCAGCACGAATGTCCCACGGTTTTGCTGACTTTAAGGTTGCCAACAAGTCCTGTCCTTGCTGCACAACACGGACATCAGGCGAAACGTTAATCACGGTTGCGGTGGTTTCTGGCATTGAAATGCGCGCGCGAGGGACATCAATTGACCCTTTCAAGCTTAAGCGCTGATCAAATGGATAAACATCAAGGCTTAAATCAGGCTGGACAATTGCAGTGATCATTGGTGCCTGACGAATCAACAGGTTGTCACCTTTTAAGGTCAATGCCAGATGTGGTTCTTCTTTCCAGTCAAAGCTACCCTTTAAGCGACCCACACCTTGCCCACTGTTAAACGCACCATCAATACTGGCTGAATCCTGACGGATTGAGGAATACAACTGGATATTGGTGAGATTGACAGGCAATGAAATCATGCTGATGGCACCATTTTTCAGACGCATTTCACCTGTGAATTGAGGTTGAGTTAAAGTCCCATTCACTTTACCAGCAAGTGCAAGCGTGCCCGCCATTGAACGGACATCCTTGATAAATGGTTTAAAAACTTTTAACTGAACATCATCAAAAGCTACTTCGCCACGCATTGGCATATTATCCTGAAAAGGATTGACAATCACATTCGCATAACCCGTTCCAATATCTGGGGTTTTCATGTCGATACGGAACAACAACCCATCACTGACACTCTTTGCAATCAGGCTCAACTCATCATAAGTCATGGTGGTGGCTGGTTCTTGTGGATCATCTGCCGCCAAGCCAATCTCACCCTTGCGTGTCACCAGGCTGGCATCAATTTTTGGACGGTTACCCTGAACCCATGAGGCCTTGGCATAACCATTCAATTGACCCGTAACCGCCAATCCTTCTGGCATAAAAGCAGTAAAGTCATTTAAGTCGATATTTTTGGTAATGACAGAGACATTACCCTTGGCCTGACTAATACGTGCAGGCTGATCCAGACATAACTGGCTGTGTGCACTCTGCCAGCAATGCTGCCCAACATACAGTTCGGATAATCGGGTTGAATACACAATCGCCGCATTTTGATTTTGCACAAGATTGATACGTGGCGAAGCAAAGTTTCCTTTTTGCAGTTGCCCCAGCCATTCATTGTTTGAGTTAAAGCCGCCTGCAAGCTGTTGATAAAAATTTGATTGTCGATTTTTGCTTTCAACTTTTAATACATGCGCCTTACGTGTTCCAGCCAGATTGACCGTAGCATTCTCGATTTCACGATTGCCACTGCGTAAATGGTCAATTTTTGCCGCCAATAACGTTGGGGTGGTTTCTGATGTTGGCAATTCACCCTGAATACGCAACGATCTAACACTTGCCACATCCTTGAATGCAAAATTATCCACGGCAATATTTGCGATTGCCTTTAAGCGTGGCTGGGGCTGCACATTCAGGCTGCCATAGGCACGGCCTTTCAGACCTGGATATAGTTCGTAGAGTGCAGGTGCATTGAGCTTGATTTTCAGGCTTTGGGCATTACCCGTTGCCTGTAACTGATTTTGTGCATAGGAAAAATATAAATCATTGGCTTCAAACTGTTGTGGCAAAAAGCCTTTCTGGTTGGAATCCAGCAAGAGCGTCAGGTTGCCGCGTCCCCTGATTGGCTTGTTATTAATAAAACCAGCGGCATTCAGTTGACGGATATCAATACGTTTTAGCTGTTCAGACCAGACACCCTGTGTTTTTACGTGACCAGACACTTCACCCTTAACACTGGAAACGAAATATTGGGGTTTAAAACGTACCAGTGAGGCATCCAGATCCCAACCCAATTTATCTTTAAGATTGACTGCACCAGTGGCATAGACTTTACCCGCTACACCATCATGTTTTAGCTGATTGATCTTAATGTATTCAGGTGTACCCGCAATATTGATTTTTAATAAGCCATTGCCCTGATTTAAGGCATTGAGTGAGCCATCATAATTCACGGCAAAACTTTTAAAGCCGCCACCCGCTTTTTGATCATGGAAGATAAGAGCCGCTGTACTTTTTCCTTTTAAGGCAACCGTTTCAGTTTTACCTGCCTGGGCCAGTTTCCCCTTGAGATCAATCTGGTTAAATTGAATGATCTGCTGGTTGGGTTTGGCAAAACCAGTCGCTTTAATCTGACCGTTAAGTAGATTAACAGGTGCTGTTGCAACCACTGTCTGCGGATTAAAATTTTGTGCCTGTAGCTGTGCCTGCCATGCAAGCTGCTGCTTTTCATTTGGCAGTTTCACCTTGGCCTGACCTGTTAGGCTGCCTTTTTCAGCCTGATAATGGAAACGTTCCACATCTAAAAGATCACCTTTTACATCAAAGCGTGCATTATACTGTCCTGTTGGTAACAGTGTTTTCTCATGCGGACGTACCTTGGTTGACACATAGATATCCTGTTGTCCCTCTTTCAGCGTAACATCAGTATACCCTTCGGCACTACTCAACCAGCCAATATAAGGTACAGCCCGATCAATTCCTTGCCATGCAATATTTAACAGCATTGGTTGAGCTTTGTGATCTTTCGCCTCAGCCTGATTGAGCTTGATGGCCCAGCTTTCATATTTGTCGAAATCAAGATTGGCTTTTAAGGACAGCCCTTTTTCCATTGAACCTGATGAACTTAGGTTTGCGTCCAGATTGGGCGGCAAGAAATCCTGAGCCACTTGCGGCAAAGTTTTATCTTTCGGGTTTAATTTTTCCAAACGCCCCTTAACATCCCATGACACATGATTATGCCAATTCACCACACCCTTAAGACCAACCCTACCACCCATCAACTGACCATTAAAATCATTGATATTGAGCTGGTTTTTCAAGTCAGTATCCATCAGGGCATTATATTTCCCCTCAGGAATCTGTTCACCTTTCAGGTCGGTATCCAGTGTCAGATGTAACTTTTGAATGTCACCGTTAAACCGCGCCACGCCATCTTTTGCAAATAATTTCTGTTCTTTTAGCAAGGGTAAATGATAATTTTTAAAGAACAATTCGCCGTTCATTGGTACATGGTCACGTACAGGATGAACCACAACCCAACCTGTGAGTAGATCAGGGGTACGGGTTGCAACTCCTGCCTTTAAGGTATCAAGTGTTCCTCTGGCGACAACCTTAATCATCTGGATATCCAGACTTTTTAATGAGGGAATTATCAGGTCAGTTTTGAGATTCAATGGGTATTTACCGATAAAATCCATTTCACCTGTTGCATGCTGGAGCGCCAGATAACCCATATCCATGCGGGAGTCTTCGAACTTCAGCTTTGTTCCCGACCATAAGGCATCCTTTAAATAAATATCACTAAAGTCGGTCTTCGAGGTGCTGGTCTTGATTTGAAGATGGTCTATAGTTGCCTCATCTACCCTTAATACAAAAGGCAATTTAATCGCATCAAAGGAAAATGGTTTACCTGATGGCGGTTTTTTATTCACAATCCTTAAGTTACGTACATCGGCATGGCTGAAGTGCAGTTCCTTGTTTAACAGGGCACGCCAGCCTAAAGACACATCGACCCGATCCAGCGACACATCCACAGCCTTGACTTGCAGCAATACATTTTTCAGGATGATCCCTGAAAGCAGGTTACCACCCTCATATTCATATTTAATGACTTTTTGGCTTTGCAGCACACGATCCAGTAAGAAACGGCTTCCCTTGTCCGTAGACATCATCACCATTAACGAGCTGACCAGCAATAAAAGAATGACCAGCACAATCAGCGCAATGCTTCGAAGAATGCGCCGTTGCCGTCTTGGTCTTGTTGGAGCTAACTGCTGTTGTGCTTCCGTCATAATCAACCTGAATTGTTTGACCTTTTAAAGGTTTTTTAAAAAGTTATTAAAGCTGTGGACCAATAAAGAAATGGAGTCGGATTGGGTTGTTGTCATTCGAGATACCTGAAGCAACATCTAGGCGAATCGGCCCAATCGGTGATCTCCAGCGTATGCCCAAACCAATACTGTACTCGGTTGGATTGCTAAACTGCTTATCATAGGCATTACCAACATCAGAAAATATCGCTGCACGCCAGCCATCTTTAAATTGATAGTTATACTCAAGCGATCCCACGGCCAAGGCCTGTCCACCAATTTTATAGCCACCTTCTTCTGGTGATAGGCTCTTGTAGTCAAAACCGCGTAACGACTGATCCCCACCTGTGAAGAAACGTAAATTATAAGGAACCTTGTTGAAGTTGTCGGTAAAGATATAGCTGGTGTCGCCACGCCCCACAAACTGGTGGTTGTCATTTTCACCCATTGAATAGATAAAACGCCAGCCTCCCGTCAGGATGGCCATGTTGGCATCTGTCAATAATGATTCTGTACCCAGCTCAACCTTGTAAATCTGTTTAAAGCCTTTGGTTGGGTTTAAACGTGAATTGGCATTGGTTTTTGACGCTTCATAACTGAGCAGCAAGGATTCCTGTTCGGAGTCGATTCCTGAAACCTTAAACGCGTCAGGAAGTTCATTGACATCAATATCGCCTTTTTTGGTTAAGCGATCCAGACGGTAACGTAAGCCAAAGGTATTTTGCCAGTCACCCAACGGATTCTTAATCACCCGTTCGCCCCCCATGACTGCTGACTCCACCAGCAGGTTCACACCTGGACCAATATCATCACGCTCTTCACGCTCATAACCACCGACAAGGTTAAAATAGTCATTAAGTGGATGCTTGTAGGGAATACTATAGCGTCCATCAATGGACTGACGAATCTGCGACAATTCAATGTTGGCATCAAAAGAATGTCCATATTTATTGACAATGGCACGACGATACTGGCTACGAATACGCGCACCTGTATCAGTTCCATAACCGACACCCGTTTCCAGACTATTTAATTTATCGGCATTCAATGTCACCACGATTGGAATTTTTTTCTCGATTCGGGTTTGCTCTTCAAGCTTGTGGCGTTCATCTTCGTCATCATCATGGTCATGTGAACGTGGTGCTGTGCGGGCAACTGAATAGGCCTGTGCAGACTCGCCACCAGAGAATACGGTCTCATCGACCACATTTTGTGTGACTTCCTGTGCAGAGGTAACTTTCTGACGTGCCAGATCAGCCTTTTGCTGACTATTCATCAACTGTGACTGTTGAAGTTTCTGCTGGTCTACCAATGCCTGTAAGTCAGGCGCCAATTCCAAAGGAGGTTGAATCGGGTCTGGCTTGATGGTGTCAACAAGGGTGTAATTGAAATAACGGGTATTGGTCAGGTTATTTGCTAAGACATTGACACGCCAAAATGCGTAATCATCGCCCTCTTTCCACGGTGCCAAACTATCAAGCACTTTTTGGGTAAGCGGCAGTGGCTTGCTTGGGTCACTCATACGGTATTCGACTTTTTTCAGCTTATAACGCTCACCCGTCTCATATTTCAGGTTGATCTCTGCTGTTTTATCAGGCTGCGTAATCTTGACATCATGCAAACGCCAGTAGGCATCAAAGAAACCGTTATCATTGGCTGCACTGACAATTTTTGTTTTGGTTTCTTCGTATTTGCCATGATTAAAGATATCACCCTCATCCTGTTCTGGAATTAAACGAATCACTTGGAGTTGAGGTAATCTTTCACCAGCCCCCGAAAATTCAATATTTTGCTCTTTAATCAGGATAGGCTCATTGGGTGTGACAATCACTCTGACCCTGCTGTCACTCAACCGTTCAAATTTAAATACCGCATTATAATAACCAACCGCCTGTGCAGCTTGATTGGTCAGAGCCCTTAACTGGGGTAAAGCCACATTGAAGTCTTCAAAGGCCTCTTGAGTAAAACTGGACAGTTTGGCCTTGATATTGGTGGCAAGTACAGGAGGCGCACCTGTCACGTCAGCAGTGATACGTGGAGTTTTCTCCGCATTAAGCAGGTTCTCTGGACGGAACCGATTCCATATCTTTCTAAAAAATCCGACTTTTTCCTGTGATGATTCAGGCTGGGGCTGGAACTCAGGCAGGGTTCGTCCTGCTTCATTGGCCTCAACCACAATTTTACTGTCGGTCTGGATGTCCTGCATCAGTTTGTCAATGTTGACAGGGGCCTTGGTGACTTCCGTGAGCTCAGTTTGTGAAACATCATTGACCAGCACAGCAGGCGTTTTTGCCGCATTGTCACGGAAATTCTGGGCTTCTTTTTTCGCCTCTTCAGCTACACGGAAAATTTCATCTGCCATGCCCTGATCAATCGTCATGCTGGGCAAATCTTCCAGATTGTCTTCCATTTGGATCGGTTTTAATTCTTCAATCTGGTTTGCGGCCTGTTCCTGCTGTTTTAACGCAGCCAAACTGTCTTGTTGCGGTACCGAAACGGTCTGGGGTTCACTGTCCAGTTGTGGCTGAGGTGTTGTGTTTTCAGCAACTGTTTTCGCCTCAAGCTGTGTAGTTGAGGATTCCAGCGCTTCATTTTTAGCCAGCTCCGTGATTTTTTCCTGTGCACAAGCGACTGATATACAAGAACTTATCAGAAACCCACCACAAATAAATTTAGGAAAGCCCTGCATTTTAAAAATTAAATGCATAGAATGACTCAGTGCAGACGGTTTAAACTTTGCTTGAGATGGCATGTAGAACTCTAAACTTATTTTTTAGTGTGTCGTTTTTTGTGGATAAAAATTTATTCAAATCTTTGATTTTCATCCAATCAAACATTAAAAAATATCATACATGAATTTTAGTGCATTTTTACAGTTCGTCACATTTTTTATAAAACACAATGAAGTGAACACATGATGAAACAAGATGACCGCTTAATGACATCTCGTCGGTTTGCACCGATGTTTTTCACTCAATTTTTTGGTGCGCTTAACGACAATGTTTATAAGCAGGCGCTCCTTCTGGTGATTACCTATGGCTGGATTCAACAACAGTCTGCATCCATCAGCACACTCAACAATTTAGCCGCTTTACTGTTTATATTGCCCTACTTTCTCTTCTCCGCCACCGCAGGACAGATTGCCGATAAATACGAGCGTTCTCAACTCATCCGCTTTATCAAGATTCTTGAGATCGTGATTATGCTGATTGGCAGCGCAGGTTTCTTACTGGGTAATTTATGGCTACTGTTATTTGCCTTATTCCTGATGGGAACACATTCCACCTGTTTTGGGCCAATCAAGTACGCCATTCTGCCTGAAATCCTTAAACCACAGGAATTGATGTCGGGAAATGCATTGTTCCAGTCGGGTACATCTATCGCCATTTTGGTCGGTATGATTCTGGGCGGTGCGGTGATTGCCTCATCTGAGGGTAATTTGCTGTGGATTAGCATCACAGTGGTAACTATTGCCTGCTTAGGCTATTTATCCAGCCGTTTTATTCTACCGCAAAAAGTGGCCGAGCCTGACCTTAAAATTGACTGGAACTTTTTTCGTACCAGCTTCCAAACCTTGAAATATGTCAAAGGCATCCCTTTGATTTTTACGATTCTGCTTGGCAATTCATGGTACTGGTTTTATGGGGCGACTTATCTCACCCAGATTCCCCAGCTTACCCAACAAAATCTCCACGCTTCTGAAAATGTGGTTAGCTTATTACTTACCTTTTTCTCCATCGGCATTGGTGTAGGTTCACTACTATGCCGAAAGATTGGTGGGCGTGAAATTAATATTAAGATGGTGCCTTATGGCGCGATTGGCTTAACCTTATTTGCGCTTTATCTGGCGGCAAGCCTTACTTTTGTGCCTGAACGCACAGGCGAACTGCTTTCATTAAAAGATATGTTTACAGGTGGTATGGTGTATTACCATGTCATGCTTGCCGTAACCTTACTGGGAATTAGCGGCGGGTTTTTTATCGTCCCACTCTATGCCATGATGCAAGCCTATTCACCACGTTCCCATCGTGCCCGTGTGGTGGCGGCGAATAATATATTAAATGCGGTGTTCATGGTGTCCTCTGCAATTTTCTCAATTTTAATCTTAAGCATTTTAAAAATTGATATTAAAATCTTGTTTATCATCACCGCCATTTTAAGTGCGATTTTTTCATTCTGGTTATTAAAACGACTTAAACCCTTGCTGGCAGATACGTCGAACACTTTAGAGGATTAATCTATGCGTCATTACACAGGTCTCGATAAACTGATCAATTCTTTTGATCAGGCACTGCGTAGTTTAGTTCCAGGTGCGACAAGTTCCCAACGCACAAACCCTGCTGCTGATGAACCCTCACAGTTATGTGTCAGTGATGCCCGTCATGTCGCAGGTTTAATGCGTGTCAATCATAGTGGTGAGGTTTGTGCTCAGGCGCTTTATCATGGTCAGGCACTGACAGCAAAACTCCCCCATGTACGTCAGCAAATGCAGCAAGCGGCGATTGAGGAACAGGATCATTTGGCATGGTGTGAAGATCGTTTGAAAGAATTAGACAGTCATACCAGCATTTTAAATCCGATTTGGTATGGTTTATCTTATGGTATGGGTGCCATTGCAGGCATTGCTGGGGACAAATACAGTCTCGGCTTTGTCGCTGAAACGGAACGTCAAGTCAGCCAGCATTTACAGCAACATTTGCAACAACTGCCTGAACATGATGAACGTTCACGCAAAATATTGGAGCAAATGAATGAAGATGAATTGCATCATCGTGATACCGCCTTACAGGCTGGCGGCGTGGACTTACCCGTGCCAGTCAAAATCACCATGACCGCAATTTCAAAATTGATGACAAAAACCAGTTATTATCTTTAAGAAATAAAACATTACATTGTAATGACAGGGTAATGAATCTGTTGATCATAAATTAAATCAGCTTGCTGCCATAAATCATAGAGTGGAATTTTGACATCTAGGGCCAATGGTAACTTTTTTGGATTGAATTGCATATTTGTTAAGTTTGCGCCCCATGCAATCACATCAATATCCAGACTAATCTGATGCGATGGGCGAACACGTCCCGACTGTGTCTCTAATCGTTTTAAAGTCTCGATCATGTCATCAACCGATAAAGTGCTTCGTAATAGGCAGGCTGAATTCCAGTAATCTGCCCCAATTCCATCCCGACATGGAATCTGGTAAATCGGTGAAAATTCCACATGCCCCAGTTCTGCAAGTTGAGCATAGGCAAAAGTGAAATTTTGCTGCTGCTGAACATTACTGGCCAGTGCGAGCGCAAAAATCGTTTCTGTTGCGTTCAAGGCGAATTCCTACTGCATTGGCTTGGGCAATAATGGCGGGTTTACGAATGGTAATGCTGATCGATTCAATTGATGGAAATGTAGAAAATAGACAGTTCAATACAAGTTGAGCAGCGTGCTCAATGAGTTTGGGTTTGGCTTGCTGAATCACTTGTGCCGCAAGCTCACAGATTTGGGCGTAGTTGAGTGTATCGTCCAACTCATCTGAACATGCAGCCTGAGTCAGGTCATTATGAATGGTTAAATCCAGCATTAAAGGTTGGATGATCTGACGCTCCCAGTTGAAACAACCGATTACGGTATCGACCTTTAGTCCCTCAATAATAATGGCATCCATAATGACCTTAATAAACCGATAAATAAGATTAATGCTTTAACAATGAAGCAGGTTCAATATTGTGAACCATTTTCAAACGCTGGTCAGCATAAATATCGGTATATGGTGCGAGAACACGCATGAAACGATCAAAATATAACATTTGCTTGAATAACAAGGCGAAGTCACGCGGAAACTTGATACCGTGACGCTCACCCACGCCAATCATATCCATCATGATGTCATTCAGGTCTGCTGGATTAGAGCTTAGAATTTCCTGAGGATCGGCCAAGAGCACACCACTAAACAGACGCTCCAAGTCATCTGCAAGTACCTGAGTGTCAATTTTTTGATGAGTCATGCCCATTTTCAGCATGTTTTCAGCCATTGCCGTATAGTTGGTATGTTGTAGCGCGTCCATAAATGCCATACATGCACTCCAGACCCCTGGGTTTAACTGACCTACAATACCGAAGTCAATAAAGCCAATGCGGCCATCTTCAAGCAACATCAGGTTTCCAGCATGTAAATCGGCATGAAAGCTCTTGCACAGCATTAAACTTCCAAACCATGTATTCATCGCAGTAATCAGCACTTGGGTTGGGTCTTTTGCGTATTTTTTTACCACATCAAAGTCAGTTAATGACACCCCATAAAGGCGTTGCATGGTTAACACACGGCGAGTCGAAAACTGATGGTAAACCTTTGGTGCTGTGGCAGCCCGATTACCCGAAACATTCAGATATTGAATGAAATCATCCAGATTTTGCGCCTCTTCAATAAAGTCCACTTCCCGTACCATACGGACCTTGATTTCATCAACAATCTCGGAAAGTGATGCGAACTTGATTTTAGGTACAGCACGTTCCAGCAGCTTGGTTGCCCAATGCACCACATTTAAATCGGTATATAGAATGGTTTCCACACCAGGCTTTTGGACTTTAATTACCACATCTTCGCCTGTAACCAATTTTGCGGCATGCACCTGCGCGATTGATGCCGAAGCAAGCGGCTTTTCATCAATAAAACTAAAAATTTCATTGAGGTTCCTGCCCTCAAACTCCTCATTCAATACGCCCTGAATATAACTGAAAGGCAAAGTCGGAGTCTGGTCTAGGCAGTCTTGAAATTCCTCAACATATTCACGAGGAAATAAAGATGGGGTACTGGCAATAAATTGTCCTAGCTTAATGTAAGTTGAACCCAATGATTCAAAAGTTTCACGCATCAATTTAGCATTGCTTGGTTTTTCTGTTGCATATTTGACACCTGCCTGTGCCGCAACAATCACAGTTTCACCTATACGCCCAATGGAACGCAGTCCATCAAATAAAATATTTCTTTTCATAATCTTTCAGTGCCTCATAGATGGCGTTAGTTTAGCAAATTTTGCTTAATTTACTGATCAAGTTGCCTGACAAATCGGACAATTTACATCTTTTTCAAACTGTAAAATGCGTTGGGAAAGGTTTAAACCATTCCAAAGTAATAATTTTTGCCTAAGTGGCGTTAAACCAAGCCCTAAAAATAGTAATGTGTGATGGGCCTGTAATGCTGCAATTGTGACAGGTGTGGTTGCCAAAACACCAGAGTCTGCACAGCGTAGATTTTCATTGGCATGTGGCTCTTTTGGGAACAGGCACTCATAACATGCTGAATCTGATTCAACCATAAATAATTGTCCCTCAAAGCCAATGGCCGAAGCACTAATCAAGGGAACTTGATGTTTTTTGCACAGCGCATTAACTAAATATCGGGTACTAAAGTTATCACAACCATCTAAAACGACATCTTGGTGCCGTACCAATTCATCCGCATTACTTTCATCAAAACGACTATTTTGATAGTTCACCTGTATATGAGGATTAATTTTTTGAAGATGTTTGGCTAAGACTTCTGCCTTATAATGACCTAAATCATTTGAATTAAATGCGATCTGTCTTTGTAAATTGCTGATTTCGATGGTATCCGCATCAATAATGGTAATTTTACCCACACCTGCCCGCGCCAGCAATTCTGCACTGGTACAGCCGATTCCACCAGCGCCAATCATCAGCACATTGGCAAGCTTGAGTTTTTCTTGCGCCTCGATATCCCAACCCTCCAATAAAATTTGCCGACTGTAGAGATGCATTTCATCATTACTGAGTTCAAATTCATTTTCTGGATGTTGGGACACGTGGCTTGCTTCTGTATAGCTCAATCATGTTGCTGATTTTAAGTGGATGTATGTTTTGAGGAAAGTAATAAATTTTATTTTGACAAATAGAATAGCTTAACCATTTGAGTGTCCCAGAAATCATACCCGTTGAACTTCCGAAAGCCTATCGATTGCTAAATCATGGCCCCACTGTACTCGTTTCTGCCCAGCACGGCGAAGATCAGGATGTAATGGCAGCGGCATGGGCCTGTGCACTGGAAATAACACCTGCCAAAGTTACGGTTGTACTGGTTGACATCCTCCCCGACCTAAAGGAGGGGGATTCCTACTGCTAGATGGCAATGTCCTGCCACGAAACAGATACTATAGTTCTCTGCTTCTTATTCCAATGTAGTCCTACCTTTCGGATTGCAAAGAGCGCACGGATTACAATGGGGAAAACTGTTTTTTTCGTGTTGTATCAGTCTGCTGACTAAAAATATACAACATAATTATCATAGCACATGGATTACTAGATCCAAATGTTTTTAGCAATCCTAGCTAATCCCCACAAGGGGGACTAGCGGATTGCAGCCTTATATCCTCGGGCTAAACCCCGAGGTTTTACGGCTATTCGGATAAAAGTACCAAGACAAGGCAACTGGTTGAGCAAAGTGGTTATTTTGCCTTACAAGTTGCCTGTTTCGATCAAATTGATATGGTGCATCAACTAGCGATGGTTTATTCCATCGCTTTTCTACTTTTCACAATCTTAAATCTTATTTAGCCGCCATACGGATGCCACCATCCAGACGAATCACTTCACCATTCAGATATGAATTTTCAGCAATGTGTGCAACTAAACGCGCAAATTCTTCAGGACGACCCAAACGTGATGGATAAGGCACCATTTGCCCCAAAGCATCCTGTACATTTTGTGGCAAGCCTTTCAGCATTGGCGTTTCCATAATGCCAGGTGCAATGACCATGACACGAATCGCATGGCGCGCCAATTCACGGGCAATCGGCAAGGTCATGGCAACCACCGCACCTTTTGAAGCTGAATAGGCAGCCTGACCAATCTGACCATCAAAAGCTGCAACTGAAGCCGTATTGACAATCACGCCACGGTCTTCATCGTCTGCTTCAACTGTATTCTTACTCATGGCCTCAGCAGCAAAGCGTAGCATATTAAATGTACCAGTCACGTTGATCTGCAAGGTTTTGGAGAACATTACCAAATCATGTACACCTTCTTTGCCCAGCACTTTTGCAGATGGGCCAATGCCTGCACAGTTGACCAAGCCATGTAAACTGCCATGCTTGGCAATGACATCTTGAAAGAATTGTTCCGCCGCCTGTTCATCAGTCACATCCAGCTTTACAAACTCAGCCTTTTCACCCAATGCCTGTGCCTGTTGTTCGCCTGCCTCAACATTCATATCAACCAGCGTAACTGATGCGCCTTTTTCCACCAGATATTCTGCGGTTGCAGCTCCCAAACCAGAACCACCACCTGTAATAACAAAGTGTTTTCCCTGAATTTTCATTGGAATATTCCTGTTTACATAAAAATTATAAATGTTCGGCACTTAGCATAATTATTATGATCACAAATGCAATATCTTAATATCGCACAATACATGTCGTTTTTGGCGATTCTTATTTAATCTAGCTTCTGTCCCAAGCTCACCCGATCATTGCCACCATAATCCTTGATGGTCTGGATTTGGTTAAAACCGTACTGCTCAAAGATGTCACACACCGCCTGACCTTGATCATAACCATGTTCAAGCACAATCCAGCCGTGTGGTTTTAACCAGTCTTTGCCTTGACGCATAATCGTTTCAATATCCGCTAAACCATGATTGGCTGCAATCAACGCCCGTTCAGGCTCAGATTTCAGCTTTTGCATGTGGAGATCATCAGGATCAATATACGGTGGATTAGAGACAATCAGATCAAAGCTTTGTTGATCTAAAGCCTCAAACCAAGCACCGCAGGCAAACTTAACCTGAGTTAAGCCATGCTTTAAGGCATTTTCTTTGGCAACATCCAGCGTTGGCTGATAAATATCAGTTGCAATCACTTGCCACTTTGGACGCTCACTGGCAAGCGCCAATGCAATTGCGCCTGTGCCTGTGCCTAGATCAACAATATTGGCATCTTGAGCAAGCGGAAGATTTAAAACCGTTTCCACCAAAATTTCGGTATCAGGACGTGGCACCAAAGTGTCATGGGTGACTTTTAAATCCAGCGTCCAGAATGGTTGTGAGCCTGTGACATAGGCCAAAGGCTCACCCTGTTCAATTCGGGCCAGCCCATCCAAATAAGTTTGCTGCTGAATTTCTGTCAATTCCTGCTCAAGCCTAAATTTAAGCTCTAAAATACTGACACCTATAATATGCTCAAGTAGCCAGGCAGCTTCCTGACGCTCATAGCTATCAATTTCGCCTTTAATCTCTAAAGCCTGAGCAATATTCATTAGCCACCATTTTCCTGTGCCAGCATTGCCAACTGATCTGCCTGATATTCACGATGCAGGCTATCCAGCAATTCAGTTAAATCGCCTTCCATAATTGCATCCAGCTTATATAAAGTCAGGTTAATACGGTGATCGGTCATCCGTCCTTGTGGATAGTTGTAGGTACGGATACGCTCAGAACGGTCACCTGAACCCACCAGATCACGACGCATTTCAGAAGTTGCCGCATCAGCCGCTGCACGTTTTGCATTTTCCAGACGTGATACTAACAACGCCATCGCTTTGGCTTTGTTCTTATGCTGGGAACGTTCTTCTTGACATTCCACCACCACACCTGATGGAATGTGAGTAATACGCACCGCAGAATCGGTTTTGTTAATGTGCTGACCACCCGCACCCGATGCACGGTAGGTATCAATACGTAAATCGGCAGGATTGATTTCCACTGTGGTATCGACATCAACTTCTGGCAGAATGGCAACCGTGCATGCGGAGGTATGCACACGACCTTGTGATTCGGTTGCAGGTACACGCTGTACACGGTGTGCGCCACTTTCAAATTTCAGGCGACCATAGACACCCTCTCCATCGACACGGCAGATCACTTCCTTATAACCGCCATGCTCACCTTCATTTTCAGAAAGCACTTCGATACGCCAGCCTTGATTCTCAGCATATTTGCTATACATACGGAACAGGTCACCTGAAAAAATTGCAGCCTCATCACCGCCTGTTCCCGCACGAATTTCCAGATAGGCCGCATTGGCATCATTCGGATCTTTTGGAATCATCAACACATTCAGTTGATCTTCCAGTTCCACCAAAAGCTCTTTATTGGCCTTGATTTCTTCTTCTGCCATGTCCTTGAAATCTGGATCAGATTTCATCATCTCAGCTGTTTCAATATCTTCCTCAGCTTGACGATATTTACCCCAAACCTCGGTGATTTCAGTTAAGTCATTATGTTCACGGGACAGTTTACGAAAACGTTTATTGTCCGAAATCACTTCTACATCAGCGAGTAATGCAGTCAGCTCTTCATGACGATCACAAAGTTGATCCAGTCTTAAACGGAGTGATGCTTTCATGGGCGAAATATCTCAAAATTCAGGTTTGTGCGAATACAACATATACCGCACAATTAACATTAAAAAATTGCGCATAGTGTACAGATTCTGGTGCTTAAAAGACATAGAGAAACGGGCCAACTTACCCATTCGCCCTCATTTCATCATAAATTGTTCAGTTTTGGTTGTGGACACTTGTTCTTGGATTTGTGCTCCGATATAAATAATCAGGGACAAATAGAAAGATAAAACAACAGGATAATATGTATGAATAATTTTATTAATCGTCCAACCTCCGCATTTATTGCGGCAAGCTGGGTTGCTTTACTTGCTGGGGCGGTCGGATTCATGATTGGGCTATGGAATGCCAATATGCCCTTGCATGAAAAAGGCTACTATCTGGTCATTTTACTCTATGGTTTATTTTCTGCCGCCTCATTGCAGAAAACCATTCGTGATCAATTGGAGGAAATTGCTGTTACCACAATTTACTATGGTCTGTGCTGGGTATCCATGGCAGTCTGTATCGTGCTGTTATTGATCAGCCTATGGAATGCTGACATCACCATGAGTGAAAAAGGTTTTTATATTATGTCATTCCTGCTAAGCCTGTTTGGGGTTGTTGCAACACAAAAGAATATTCGTGACCTAAATTACCTACGCCTGCAAAATGAGTTGAATCCCCGCCAGTTGAAACTGGAGGATTCCCCACAGCAAGATCATCAACAAGATTAAATTTAGCTTAAGGAAGTTCAGCCCGAGAACTTCCCTATTTCGCGATGATGCTTACTATCCATATGCTTTATCATCATTATTTCTCTTTTAAATTTATTCACCAAAACAAAACGCTACAATCCAGACACCAAAACGTAATAATTCAGGCAGCCATCTCCACAATTTTCCCCTCAAACTTTGTTACATTTCCCTCCATTACAAAAGATGTCGTCAAAATGAAAGCGAATATTTGGTTATTGGGTGCGATTTTAGCCAGCTCAACTTTGGTGACTACAGCACACGCTGATAATGCAACTCGTGTTGCTGCCACATCTGCCTTGGGAAGTGTGGTGGGCACTGCAATTGGTAAGGAGATCGGTGGCAACAATGGTGCCATGATTGGTTCCGCACTTGGCGGTGCTGGTGGTGCAGCGGCTGCAAGTAGTAAACATACCCGTACTGAAGCTGCAATTGGTGGTGGTTTAGGTGGCGTGGGCGGTTATACCGTTGGTAAGAATGTAGGTGGTACAACAGGCGGTTATATTGGTGCCGCTGCGGGTGCCGCAGGTGGTGCAGCTTTGGGTCGTAAAGTCGGTCAGGACCGCGACTATGACAATTACCAGTCTAAAAAATACAAGAAAAAAAGAAAGCATCGTCATCACTGATATTTTAGAAAAGCGCCTTTGGGCGCTTTTTTACGATTAAAATTTCTAAAAGCATTTGGTCTTGATGTATTCAACCAACTTCATAGTGTTTCTTTTTATACCGATACAATAAGCACCGAGCGCATCACCCAAGTTTGCAGGTGGAGCATACGTGCTTTTTTTCTGTGCATGTATGGGTTGTTGATAAAGATTTGAGCTACCCTGCTCCATAACCTGCCATATAAATATCTTTATGATCAGGTTGATGTTTCCACTATGAAAATTTTTCATTTATCGGATTAATTTTTTAAATTTAAAAAAATCAAATAGATAAAAAATTAAAGCTCAATAAATTGATGAATTTTTCTCATCGGCCATCTTTTAAATAAGTCACTTTATCCTAGTCTCAGGAATGGCATCAAAATTGCTTCAAGTATTACGTTTTTAAAAAATCGTATTACTCGATAGGTACAAACCTATGCATGATTCAGTATTCTCAAAAAAGAAAAAACTTTTGTTAGGTTTGGGGTCTTTCCTGATTCCCATCCTGATTTGGAGTTGCGTCAGTTACCTGCCCTTTATCTGGCATCCACAGGTACAAATTACCGATTCTGGCAGTGTGTCTTATTTACAGGTCGGCACACGTATTGAAAAAACTGCCTTTTATCGTGAAGCGCAACAGGCAGTGGATGCAGGTAAAACACCGCCAAATGGGATTCTGGTCAATCCAATTTATCTGCCTGCACCACATGAGGTTGCCAAAGCGCTGGTCACATCCTTTACCACACCACCACAACAACCTGATGCGCCGTGGTTGCATCAAAGTCTGTGGCACAGTATCAAGATTGTGTTTATCGCTTTCTTTATTTCATCTCTGATTGGTATTCCACTCGGCATTTTATCTGGCTTTTCTGCCACGATTTCCCGATTGACTGAACCCTTTGTCGAGTTTTTCCGTTATCTACCTGCGCCTGCATTTGGCGCATTGGCAGTTGCCATTTTGGGCATTAATGATGCACCTAAAATTGCCATTATCGTGATCGGCACCTTATTTCAGCAAATCCTGATTATTGCCAATACCACTCGTATGGTGGATCGCGGCCTAATTGAAGCGGGTTATACACTGGGAACAAATAAAGCCAAAAGTTTATTTCATGTGGTGATTCCTGCGGCACTGCCTGATATTTACCGTGATTTACGGGTGTTACTGGGCTGGGCGTGGACTTATTTAATCGTATCAGAATTGATCGGGGCCACTTCGGGGATTACCTGGTTTATCACTCAACAAGCCCGTTACCAGAATTTTGAGAATGTCTATGCCGCTATCTTAATTATTGGTGTGATTGGTTTGGTCACCGATGTGATGTTGATGAAATTAGGCGAACGTCTATTTAAATGGAAAGCAGGAGCAAAATAATGGAAACTCAATTTGATGCGAATGTTTATTTTGAACAAATTTATGCCCGTCCTGTGATTCTGGAAGCAAAAAAACTGACACAGGTGTTTAAGCATGGCAAAGAGCAACGCACCATTCTCAATCAACTGGATTTAAAAATTCATAAACGTGAATTTGTCTGTGTGATTGGCCCGTCAGGTTGTGGCAAATCCACCTTGAGCCGTGTGGTGGCTGGCTTAGACCCTTATCATAGTGGTGAAATTTTAGTTGATGGTCAAGCTATCACAGGCACAAGTTCAGAACGTGGCATGGTGTTTCAGGGCTATACCCTATTTCCTTGGAAAACGGTTAAGCAAAATGTCATGTTTGGGCCTTTGATGAAAGGCATCAGTGCAACTCGTGCCGAAGAGATGGCGAGAGAATGGATCAATATCATTGGTCTAGAAAAATATGAAAACCAGTATCCGCACCAACTGTCAGGTGGGATGAAACAACGAGTTGCAATTGCCCGCGCCTTGGTCAATGAACCCAAGATTTTATTGATGGATGAACCGTTTGGTGCACTTGACCCACATACTCGTCAGAAAATGCAACGACATTTGATGGATTTATGGCAAAACATTGATATCACTATCATTTTTGTTACCCATGACATGGATGAAGCGATTCTACTGGCTGATCGTATTGTGGCGCTCAAAGCCAATCCTGGCGAAATCAAGGAAATTATTGAAGTAGATTTGCCTCACCCGCGTGGTACAGAGCTAATGAATACGCCTGAGTTTCAACGCCTGAGAAACAAGGTAGATCAACTGGTGCATGCTCAGGAAGATGAGCTTGATCCTGCCCTGACTCATTTACCGAAAATTCCCCGTATGACGCAGGTCGATGCTGAATAAAGATTTTGTATAATCTTTGGGACGACCCAAAGCGTTTTATTTATGTGCTGGACGACCAGCTAAATGGTGTGATGCATGAAACAGGATTATGTTTTACCCTTGGTCGATATTTCAAAATTGACCAGTCCACAGCTTGAGGAACGATTACAGGTCGCACAGGAACTGGATCAGGCCTGCCGTGAAGTCGGTTTTTTATATATTCGGGGTGATCAGCTCCAGCCCGCTTTATTTCAGCAACTGGTGCAAACTGCACAGCGCTATTTCGCTCAGGATGAAGCGAAAAAAATGCAAAATTATATTGGTCTGTCTGAAAATCACAGTGGCTATGTGCCGATTGGTGAGGAACGTTTTAAAAGCAATACCTACGATTTAAAAGAAACCTATGATGTCAATTATGATTATCAAGCAACTGAAAATCGTCGTCCTTTAGTTGGCCCAACGCAATGGCCCGATGATGCAGAATTTAAACAAAATGTCCTGAGCTATTATCAGCATATCAAGGATGTCGGACATCAACTTTTTCATGCCTTTGCGTTGGCTCTGGGGCTCGAAGAACAATTCTTTGATGCGCATTTGCAACATGCGCCCAGTCAGCTCAGGCTGATTCATTATCCTTATAATCCTGATGCTGAAGATGCCATGGGCATTGGCGCACATACGGATTATGAATGTTTTACCCTGTTATTTCCGACCGCACCTGGCTTGCAGGTACTCAACAAACAAGGTGAATGGACCGATATTCCACTGGTTAAAAATACCATGATCATGAATATCGGTGACATGATGGAAATTTTATCCAATGGGCATTATATCGCCACCAAACATCGGGTCAAACGGGTCAAGGAAGAACGGTATTCATTCCCTTTATTTTTCTCCTGCGATTATGATTATATGATCCAGCCTGTGATTAAAAATGAAGCACCTAAATATAAGCCATTAAAAGGCGGTGAACATTTATTTAACCAGACTGCGCAGATTTTCCAGTATTTAAAACAACGCATTGATCGGGGTAAGTTGGTGCTGGAAAATGCCATGCCTCTGGATTCTTTTGGTCTGGCTGAATCTGGAGAAAAATAATGGATTTAAATGAATTATTGCAGCAGTTAAGTCCAACTGATCTACAGCAAGTCAGTTTACCCCATTATTTACTCGGTAGTTTTAGGCGTAAAAGTATCAGTTTTTATAATGGACTGACCGATGAAAACACCATTGTTTACTGGTTTCAGTCCCGAACATTTACGCTTGATCTACGCCTGTCAGATGCACGCTCTACTCCCATCACTGAAAGACAAGGCTGGATTGGCGATACGGTTTGGGATCATGCACAGCAGTTACTGTCATGGGATGTTCAGCAAAGCTACCAACCACGCATTCAGTGGCCAGAACCTGCCACATTACATGCGGTAGGTAATTGTCTATTGGAGTTTTCACCCTCCAATGCCTATGTAGAAGATTGGCGACAATTGTCGCATACAGGGCCATTGCTCGGTTTACGCTTGTATCAGGTACAACATCTGGATAATGGTGAAGTATTTGCAATGGATGGCGGATTGATTGTGGCAGGCGCACATATTGCCTATGCACAATCCCGACTGCCACAGATTCAAGACAAACTTTCAGACTTTTCCAGACTTGATCAGGCACTGGCACAAGATGTCATAAATGAAGCAGAAATTGAAAGCTATGAGGTTTCTGTGGCATTCAATAATCCGAAAATTGAATATAGTACGCAAGCCAACCGTGTCGGTGAATCTATACAACTGACTGGTTTTGAATTGAATGATCAGGGCATTATTACGCAAATTCGCCAGATTCATGGGGAAGATTATCTCTGTTATTTTCAGCTTGACCTGTACCAGCCTGAGTTCCAGTTTGTTCGTCAATCGATTACCTCTGACGCAAGCCATAACTGGTTACAGCAGGAACAGGATCATTTGCTTAAAAATGCTCAAGTGGTTGAATAAAGGAGCCTGATTTGCCCTATTTATATTTGGTGATTGCAATTATTGCGGAAGTGATCGCCACTTCTGCACTCAAAGCCTCAAATGGATTTAGCGTTCCTCTGCCCTCACTCATCACAGCGGTGGGCTATGCGATTTCCTTGTATTTCTTATCCTTAACCCTAAAATTTATTCCAGTCGGTATTGCCTATGCAATCTGGTCGGGTGCTGGGATTATTCTTATTTCCAGTATTGGCTGGTTTTTCTTCAAGCAGTCTCTGGATCTGGCGGCATTTATTGGTTTAAGTATGATGATTGCAGGCATTATCGTGATCAATGTCTTTTCAAAAAGTACTCATCTTTAAATTTTTATATAAATTTTTGCATAAAAAATGCTTCATTCTTGAAGCATTTTTTATATCTGCAATCTAGTTAACATGAGTTCGATATAAAATTCTGAATAAAATATGATACTCGGAAACGTCATCCGCAACTGTTTGAGACAGGACTTTATTAGTAAAGTGCTGTTTCTGCGATTTATTAAACTAATTGGTGGTAGTCAACGAGTTTTGCGCATGACAATGGTTTTGCCTACTTTTGCCGAAACAAAAGTAGGTCGTCGAAGACATATACTGAAATTGGATGAGAACTCGGCAAGACTCCGCCAAGATAATTTTTTAGCAACAAGTTAGATAAATATTTAAATCGAACTCAAGTTAGTTATTTCAATTCATTCACCAAATCAGGATAAATCAGACCATCCACATCAACGGCGGTTTTATAGATGCCATTGTTTACATTAAACTGATTTACATGATAAGAGGACCCATAGACCGAATCAAAACTATCATTTTTTACAAAGGCTTTTTTATTGCCTGCCAAATCAAGTAAATGAGTGCCACCCACAAATTGTTCATACTGGGTAGGATCGACCCCGACTCGATTGGACATAATCTTGACCGCATCGGCATGTGTAGCAGGATCATTAATATATTTAACCGTTTTATCCCAGACCTGAATCAGCTTTTTCCATTCCTCTTTATGGGCGGATAAGTGGCTCATATTAACAGATACCCCATCATATATCAGACCTGGCTTATCTTTGGAACTATAGATAATTTTTGAACCTGCTACAGATTTTAAGGCCTGATTTGCCACAGGTTGCCACACGGCGATAGCAGATACTTCTGGGCTGGCAAATACCTGTGGTAATTCATTGGTGACAGAATTGACCAGTTTAATATCGGTTAATGGGATTTTGGCATCGGTTAAAGCAGTCGAAAGAAGTAAATGATCCACCAACCCTTTTTCGGTTGCCACCGATTTACGTTTTAAATCCGTCACTGAGTTGATACCTGACTTAGCAATAATCACGTCATTGCCTGCGGAATAATCAGTGACCATGATCATCATGCCTTTGGTTCCACCTGATGCTGTGACAAGGTTGTCACCATTGGTGGTCAGTACCGCATCCAGTTGATTGGCAGCAAAGGCATTCAGTGAAGCCGAATAGTCAAACCATTTAAATTCAACATTGAGTCCTGCCTCTTTGAGCCAGCCTTTCTCAATCGCCACTTGCCAAGCCACGAAACCAGGCCAGTCGCTATAGCCAATGGTGATCGGTGTACCTGTTGCGGTATTTTTTGTATCTTCTTTCTGGCTGGCAGTCGGTACTTTAGCTGAATTATCACAACCCGCTACAGCAAAACTCAATAGAACAGAAAGAGATAAGGATGTCATTGCATGTTTCATTACAGAACCCCCGAATAGAATGCAATCAATATATGGATGATGATTTAGAACCTGAACGTTAAAATTTCGTATTTCATCTTGCTGTGTGTATTTCTCCCTAATCATTCTGCTGGAGCGGTGGCATCACGGCATCCATCAGTTCCAGATGCCCCTTGATGACACCTTTCAGTGCAATAAATTGCTGGCTGATCTGTTTTAGATCATTGCTTTTGCCTTGAAGCAACATCACTTCCAGAATCTTTTCAGCATCAAGCTGTACACTCAGCGAGCTAATCACCTGTTCCAGATATTGATGTTGCAGATCACCAATCTGTATACGGATATTTGCCGTACGACGCTGGTATAACAGCGTCAGTGTCCCGACCATCACTGAATTATCTGAGCTATGCTGATCAATTAAGTGATGGTTGATCATGTCCACAATCGCCTGTGAACGGCTTTCATAGTGTTCTTCCACGATCTTCTGGTCTAAGGCTTCCACCGTATTTTCAGGAACAGTGATGCTGATCCGTGAAAGCTTGGGTTTACTGTTCATGCTAAACCTACTGTTTCTTGAGATTGCTGGGTTTTTGCTTGATATATAGACCTGCTCTTACCGTCATCAGATTGACTAAAAATAACTGGAGCGTTTTTAAGTACTGGTTCATGACTGGATGTTTTTTCATGGCAACCTCAGTATTACTAATTTTTTAATTCGTAATATTTAATGCAGTATCTGTGCCAGTTTTTAATAAAATTAATAAGAGTCTTTTAACCATATCTACTATTGTGGAGGCGGCATCCATGTCACCCTGCGCGATAGTAAATGACAGCAAAAATCTTCTTATAGAATGAGAAATTTTGAACATAAAAAAGCTCCATGTTTCAAGATGGAGCTTTTCTGCATCATTACAGCGAGTTTATGCAACAGGAGCTAAAGTAAACAATACCTGTCCTGTTTTAACCGTTTGCGCTTTATCAATCAGGATCTGATCGACCTGCATTTTTGCTGGCGCAACAATTGGGATTTCAATTTTCATGGCTTCAATCACAGCCAAAGTTTGCCCCTCTTCAATGACATCACCCACAGCACACTCAATTTTCCAGACTGAACCTGGCATGTGCGACTCCACCACCATACCCCCATTCGGTATGTTAATTTCTGAATCATCAACAATTATATCCAGAGCTTCAGAAACGTACTCCGCCAAGCCTGCTTCATGCCATCTTTGCCGTTCTGCTTCAAAATTGCTTTGCTGAACCTGTTTAAATGCCTGAATACTGTCCTGATTCTCCTGAAGAAAAGCATTGTATTCTTTGAGATTGAGCACACCCTCTTCAATTTTCAATTGCAAGCGACCTGCCTTAAAGTCTTCACGCATTGCCATCAATTCAGATTCAGACACCTCATAAAACTTGATCTGGTCAAAGAATCGAAGTAACCACGGCTTATGCTGCTCAAAATTCGGGTTTTGGCGATAACGACTCCATACTTGGGTTGTGCGTCCAACAAACTGATACCCCCCTGGCCCCTCCATGCCATAGACACACATATAGGCGCCACCAATACCCACGGCATTTTCAGGTGTCCATGTCCGTGCTGGATTATATTTGGTGGTGACCAAACGATGTCTTGGGTCTAACGGTGTGGCAACAGGCGCACCCAAATACACATCACCCAAACCCATCACCAGATAAGAGGTGCTATAAACAATATCTTTCACCGCCTGCTTGGATGACAAGCCATTGATACGACGGATAAATTCAATATTGTCAGGACACCATGGTGCATCAGGTCGTACCAATTGGATATATTTTTCGGTTGCCAATTGCGTTTGCGAATCTTCCCAAGCAAGGGGTAAATACACGGTTCGGGATGGCACCTGCATATTTTCAATATCAGGCAATTCAGCTTCTGCCACCTGTAATAAGCGCAATAAATCCAGTTGATCCAAAACTGAGGAATCAAAATGAATCTGGAGCGAACGTATACCCGGAGTTAAGTCAATAATGCCCTGAATATTCTGCGATTTGACCCATTGCATCAAGGCATGAATACGGAAACGCAGATTTAAGTCCAGTACCAGATCGCCATATTCTACCAATAGATATTGGTTACCTGCTGGGCGATAAGTCACGTTTGGCTTATCTGCACCTTGTTGCAAGGTTGCCAACACCGCATTTTTCAGGGTGATGGGTTCAGCGTGAATTGCTGCTGAGAAATTAACCTGAGCGGTATTTTTACTCTGCAACGCAGCCTGATAACGTTGTTCTAGTTGCTGTGCCTGCTGATAACTGACAGGAATAAATTGAACCTTGTCGCCTGCTTTCAGTTGACCGAGTTTCCATAATTCCGAATGGATCACCACCGCAGGACAAACAAAACCACCGAGACTTGGGCCATCTGGCCCCAGAATAATCGGCATGTCGCCTGTAAAATCAATCGCACCAATGGCATAGGCATTATCATGGATATTGGATGGATGTAAGCCAGCTTCGCCACCGTCAATTCGTGCCCATTCAGGTTTTGGCCCCACCAGACGAATCCCTGTACGGCTGGAGTTAAAATGAATTTCCCATTCCTGTGCAAAGAACATGGAAATATCCTGAGCAGTAAAGAAATCAGGCGCGCCATGTGGGCCATACATCACTGCAATTTGCCATGTCTGGGTAAAATCAGGAATTTGTGCGGGTTCTAATGTGGTGGTTTCTGTAGAGTGATAAGCAGAAATCGGCAACATATCACCAATCAACAGATTACGTCCTGCATATCCACCAAACTGTCCCAAAGTAAAGGTGGCTTGACTGCCCAAATAGTCAGGTAATTTTAGACCATTTTTAATGCCGATATAGCTGCGACATCCTGTGATAATGCGCCCGCATTTCAGCACTTGTCCCTTACGGATATTAATGGTTGTCCACATTGGCACATCGACACCATCCAGTGTTACCTGCATGTGACCGCCTGTTAAGGCAATTTGACTATCACAATGAAATTTCAGTGTTGGCCCTTGCAAGGTACATTCCAGAGCTGCGGTATTGAATGGATTGCCCAACAATTGGTTGGCAACATTCAGGCTTAAGGCATCCATTGCGCCTGATGGCGGCACACCGACATCCCAATAGCCCAAGCGCCCTGTGACATCCTGTACCGCCGTTTGAATGCCTGCCTGCAATACTTCAACTTTTTCAGTTTTCCATTCAAAGCTATTCAGAAAACGTGTGGTCTGTGTACCTGCATGAAACACATCACAACCCACAATATTCTGTAAATATTCCAGATTGGTTTCGATGCCTGCAATTTCCGTATTGCTTAGGCTATTTTGCATGGCTTGAATTGCCTGCTCCCGATCAACCGCCGTGACGATAATCTTGGCAATCATCGGATCATAAAATGAGGAAACGTTCGATCCTGTTTCTACCCATGTTTCCACTCGTGAATCTGCATCAAACTGAACACTGGTGAGCAATCCTGCGCTCGGCTGGAAATTTTTAATTGGATCTTCAGCATATAAACGCACCTGAATCGAATGTCCTTTTGGCTCAGAAAGTTCAGTTGGTGCAACCCAGTCACCACTGGCAAGCGTGACCATCCATTCAACCAGATCCAACCCAAACACTTGCTCAGTCACGCCATGCTCAACTTGCAGACGGGTATTGACCTCAAGGAAATAAAATTGCTGGGTATCGGTGTCCATCACAAATTCAACCGTGCCCGCAGAACGGTATTGCACCGATTGCATCAATTGAATGGCAACTTTTTGAATATATTCTCGTTGTTCAGCATTAAGATGTGGCGCAGGCGTTTCCTCAATCACTTTCTGGTTACGGCGTTGCACCGAGCAATCACGTTCGCCCAAAGCAAGAACCTTGCCCTGACCATCGCCAAAAATCTGTACCTCGATATGGCGGGCATTTTGTACAAATTTTTCTAAATATAAGCCTGCATCTTTAAAGTTGGCTTGTGCCAAGTAAGAAACCGTTTGATAGGCTTCCTGCAATTCGGTTTCATTCCAGACTAGACGCATGCCGATACCGCCACCACCTGCGGTACTTTTCAGCATCACGGGATAACCAATACGGCTGGCTTCAGCAATTGCTTCCGCTTCATCCTTAAGCAGTTGACTCCCTGGCAATAATGGCACGTTGTTTTCAATCGCCAATTCACGGGCAGTATGCTTTAAGCCAAAATCCCGCATTTGTTGCGAAGTTGGGCCAATAAACACAATGCCCTGTTGCTCGCATAAATCACAAAAAGTGGCATTTTCTGAGAGGAAACCATAACCAGGGTGAATCGCCTGTGCGCCTGTTTGCTTGGCAACCTCAAGAATTTTATCAATATTTAAATAGCTTTGCTGTGCCGCAGAATCGCCAATAAACACCGCTTCATCGGCCAGTGTGACATGCAAGGAATCCCGATCCGCTTCGGAATACACTGCAACCGATTGAATGCCTAATTTTTTCAGGGTACGAATAATACGACAGGCAATTGCGCCACGATTGGCAATCAGAACTTTATTAAACATGGCTCAACTCCTCCGCTTCAAGAACAATCAGTTGAATAGGCGTTGGGTTATAGGCATTACATGGATTATTCAGTTGCGGACAATTGGAAATTAATACAATTAAATCCATTTCCGCCCGAATCTCGACATATTTTCCTGCTGCGGAAACCCCATCATCAAACATTAAATGCCCTGCTGGCGTCACAGGCACATTCATAAAGAAATTAATATTGGGTCCTAAATGGCGCACATTCAGTTGATGTTTATGGGCAAGCGGATGCTTGGCAAGCGCATACATAAAATTATTACGGCAACTGTGCATTGGATATTTATCATGGGCATAACGCACAGTATTGCTTTCACAGGAACACGCACCGCCCAAAGTATCGTGTCGTCCGCAATTATCCTCAACAATGGTGGCAATAGGACGGGCAAAATTACTATACAAAGTCGTCCCTTGCTCCAGATAAATTTGCTGGTTTTGGGTCAGAGTATCGGTTGCGCTATAACGTTCATCAGGATTTTCTGCACTGATAAACAAGGTATCCACCGCCTGATTGCCCTCTAAATCAACGATACGAAACAGTTGTCCTTTTTTGACTTCGCACATCCATGCTTCGCCTGCTGGACACACTTCATCTAAAACCGTATTTTGAAATTGTAATGTGGTCATGATTTTTTCCTCAAAAATTAAACAGATAAAGCGTAATAGCGGGCATTGTTGGCAAAACCACGCTGATTTTGAGGACAGGAATCACGACACACATCGGATTCAGCTAAGGCATTAGCCTTGAATAAACGGAGTTGAACATCGGCAGGTTGATAGCTTTCAGAGGTATCCAGCGCATGTGGTGCAGCCGATAAAAATAGCAAACAATCCATTTCGAAACGTAACTCAATGCTTTGCTGGGTTTTATCTTCCTGAACATAGGACAATTTGCCTGCCTCATCAGGAATAACCTTAGAAAAGAGATTCACACAAGCGGTTAAATCAGCCTGTTTTAAACCAAACTTGGCAAACTCAACCAACAAGCCATTCAGGCCACTTTGATACATATCATTGCGGGCATCCTGAAAGCTTTGAATGCCAAATTGCTGTTGAATTTGTGCAGGCGTACTTGGGCTACAAAATACATCATTCCAGCCATGACCATCCTGAACAATCGATGCCATCACCCGCCCCAAATCAGAATACAGCACATGTCCCGTCGATAAAAATGCAGTGTGCTGTGCCTTTAAACTGTCAGGCATATTGAAGCGTTCCAGTTTATCTTCGGCATTGACACAATAGAGCGAAACATTGGCATTTGCACCCAGTGGCTCAAATTGCAACACTGCCCCACGCTGAATCCGACCCGACCAGTGATGGCCACCGAGTAATTTTTCTTGCCAAAGTATTTGATTATTATGATAAATAGATGGATGCATAACAAAACCCCTTAGGATGATTTGACCTCGTTATGGCAAAATGCCGATCCTCCCGGGCTTTTATCCCTCCGTGTAGTTCTGCCGAACCGTTCTCTCTCGGTCCAGTCATGTGCAAAACACATCGGAACCCTAGACAACTTTTGATCTATTTATCTAAAAGCAAAAGACATGCCATTTTAGTAATACTATTTTTAGGAAAAGTATTACTTAATATAAGTTCGATATAAAATTCTCAATGAATTACGATACGCGGAAACGTCATCCGCAATTGTTTGAGACAGGACTCAATTAATAGAATGTTGTTTTTGCGATTCATTAAGTTAGCTGATAGTAGTCAACGAGTTTTGCGGTGAGCAGCGATAGCTGCGCAAGATGGTTGCCCTTGCGGAGCTTCGCTCCTCATGCCGAAACAAAAGTAAGTCCAGCTGAAAGTTTATGCTGAAATTAGATGAGAACTCTGCAAGATTCCATCAAGATATCTTTTAATATATTAGAAAAATATTTAAATCGTGTTCAGGTTACTTAAATAGCAACAAAATAAGGCAAGAAAATAGAACAATAGTTTGAATAGCACTTTTTTAAGGCAAACTGCCATAAAATGCTTCATTGGATTTGATGAGTTCATCAATTTTCAGGCATAAAAAAACACCCCAAACCGAAGTTTGAGGTGTTTTTAGAATTTTATTTAGCAAAGCAAATTATTCAGCATAAACTGGGAATTTAGCACAAACCGCTTCAACTTTAGCTTTTACATCCGCAATGACTTGTTCATTACCTTTACTGTCGATAATGTCAGCGATCCAAGCCGCAAGATCACGAACTTCTGCTTCACCAAAACCACGAGTGGTAACAGCTGGCGTACCAATACGGATACCAGAAGTCACGAATGGAGAACGTGGATCATTTGGCACGGCATTTTTATTAACCGTAATATGCGCAGCACCTAACCATGCATCAGCATCTTTACCTGTTACATCCTCTTGCTTGATCAAAGACAATAAGAATAGATGGTTGTCTGTACCGCCTGAAACCACATCATAACCACGAGAGATAAACACGTCTGCCATTGCCTGAGCATTCTTCACAACTTGTTGCTGGTAAGACTTGAAATCATCAGACATGGCTTCTTTAAAGCAAATTGCTTTCGCTGCAATCGCATGCATCAAAGGACCACCCTGATTACCAGGAAAAACAGCAGATTGAAGTTTTTTCTCGATTTCTTCGTTTGCTTTGGCAAGGATTAAACCAGAACGTGGGCCACGCAGTGTTTTGTGTGTCGTAGTGGTCGTAACGTCTGCAATTTGAACTGGGTTAGGATAAACACCCGCAGCAACCAAACCAGCAACATGGGCCATATCAACAAACAGGTAAGCACCTACTTGGTCTGCGATATCACGGAAACGTTGCCAATCCACCACACGGCTATAAGCAGAGAAACCTGCAACGATCATGCGTGGTTTATGTTCTAAAGCTAAACGCTCAACTTCTTCATAATCAATTTCGCCAGTTTCTGGGTTTAAACCATACTGGATTGCATTATAGGTTTTACCAGAGAAGCTGACTTTCGCACCGTGAGTCAAGTGACCACCGTGCGCCAGGCTCATACCCAAAACGGTATCGCCTGGGTTAAGTAGCGCCAGGTAAACAGCAGAGTTGGCTTGAGAACCCGCATGTGGCTGAACGTTTGCATAATCTGCACCAAACAATGCTTTGGCACGGTCAATGGCAAGCTGTTCTACGACATCAACATATTCACAACCGCCATAGTAGCGTTTGCCAGGATAGCCTTCTGCATATTTGTTGGTCAGTTTTGATCCTTGTGCTTCCATCACTGCTGGAGAGCAATAGTTTTCAGATGCAATTAACTCAATGTGCGCTTCTTGGCGTTCGCCTTCAGAAGCAATTGCCTGAGCGATTTCCGGATCAAATTCAGCAATAGAGATATTGGCAAACATTAGCGGGGGTCCTATAAATTAGGGCTTTTAAGCCGTGCTAAAGATTGGTGCGTATTGTAGCACGAAGTTTGCGATTGCACAGATTGATATTTATTTAATTCTTCGTGAATTTTATTCACGTTGAATATGCGACAAACAAGCCAACCCTCTATAAATGTTCAAAATCTGGATAAAATGGAAAAAGTGATTTTAGATCATTCAGGAGTAAGCAATTTCAACAATTGTTTAGTCACATGTGCCCTTGCATTTTTCTGTTTAAAAATAGTGGGAATATGTAGCAGAAAAAAGGAGTAACGATATTTTTTATGATCACGTAGGTTTTCATTTAAATAATGATAGAGATCAGACGCAGCTTCCCGATGAAATGCAGCTTTGTTGCACAAATACCCAAAACTATGATTTTATTATATTTATTTTTATTAAAATTTTAACAAACCTCTTAAAAATCAGTATCTTGCAAAATATTTATGCAACAAAGCCTGTAAAAGTTAAAAAAGAAACCGCCCAGACTAAGCAAACACTAAAACATGAAACCATGCAGGCCTCATCAAATACAAATAAAGCGGTCAATGCCGTGACACATTCAATCAAGTCGGAAGCCAATAAAGCAACAAAACCCTCCTAGATCTAATTGATTGATGACTTTAACCATCAAAGCGGGATTTTTCTTCCCGCTTATTTTATTTTGGAGAGGTATTTCCCAGTGCAGGATTATCAATTGCATCCTTACATTGGGCTTTGTCACGCTCATAGTTTGCCTGCTTCTGAGTAGGACCAGATGAACTCTCTTTTACATCTCGCGCCCATGTGTCCAGACTGGTCAACGCCTTGCGGCACAGCGCATATTTACCCTCTGTCACAGAGTCGGTCATTTTGACATTGATCCGCCAATCCGTGCTGAGCTGGCGTAAAGGCTTTCTGACTTTTTCCTCAATTTCAGAGACTTGTTTATTATAGACAATTGAGTCAATTTCATTAATCAATGTCCACGCCGCATTTGCATAAGTGGTTGCATCATTGTTTAATTTTGGCGCAGGTTTGATTTCAACTTTTTTTTCGGGTGGATTGTCTCCCTGCCCGCATGCAGTCAATAAAAAGGTGCTACACAGTACAATTACTGCCACACGAGTTTTTGGATTAGACATATCAAGTCGCCAATGGAACATTTCGGCATTATGCTAGTCAATCTGGGAATAATTCTCAATCGTTGTTACTTATTTATCATGGATAAAAACCACTCATGTCACAAATAAAAGTCTATGCGCATCGCAAAACAATAGATCAATTTAGGGATCAGCTGTCCCAGGCCATCCATCAGGCTTTGGTTGAAAGCCTGAGCTATCCTGCGGAAAAGAAGTTTCAGCGTTTTATTGCCCTGGAACAAGATGATTTTATCTATCCAGATGACCGTAGTGACAGCTACATTATTATCGAAATTTCCATGTTTGAGGGACGAAGCATAGAAACTAAAAAGCGTTTTGTGCAGGCAATCTTTGCCAATATTCAACAACAATGTGGCATTTCAGCTCAGGATATTGAAATCACGATTTTTGAAACACCGAAATGCAACTGGGGAATACGGGGTAAAAATGCGGATGAATTGGGGCTGAACTATCAGGTCAATATCTGAATAAGCAAAAACAATACAAGGCAGGATTTTTGTCTAACAAAAACCATTTTTTGTGTCAATTTAAGCTTAATTCAGCGGCAAGTTCTGCTATGCTTAAACACAAATTTATCAGGATAGGATTATTCGCATGAGCGTTACTCTTGGAACTCCACTTCAATCTTCTGCATTTAAGGTTTTACTGTTAGGTTCTGGAGAGCTTGGTAAGGAAGTGGTGATTTCTTTACAACGCCTGGGTGTCGAAGTTCATGCTGCGGATCGTTATGACCATGCACCTGCCATGCAAGTTGCCCATTATTCCTATACTCTGAATATGGCAGATCCAACTGAATTAAAACAACTGATTGAAAAAATTAAACCGAATTTAATTGTTCCTGAAATTGAGGCAATTGCGACCGAGGTTTTGCTTGAAATCGAGCAACGCAAAACTGCAACGGTGATTCCATCAGCAAAAGCCGTCAACCTCACCATGAACCGTGAGGGCATTCGCCGTTTGGCTGCGGAAGAACTGGGCTTGCCCACTTCCGCCTATCGCTTTGCCAGCACATTGGAAAGCTTCCGTGCAGCATGTGACGATATTGGTTATCCAAACTTTGTTAAACCTGTCATGTCCTCTTCTGGCAAGGGTCAGTCCCGTGTTAAGAACTTTGATGAGGTTGATGCAGCTTGGGAATATGCCATGCAAGGTGGTCGTGTCAATCAGGGTACAGTGATCATTGAATCACAAATTGATTTTGATTTTGAAATTACCCTATTAACCGTACGTGCTAAAAATCCAGCAACAGGTGAAATCGAAACCCATTACTGCGATCCAATTGGACACCGTCAGGATGCGGGTGACTATGTTGAAAGCTGGCAGCCACAACCAATGACAGTCGCAGCCTTGCAGGAAGCAAAACGTATTGCAAATAAAGTCACAACCGCTTTGGGTGGCTGTGGTGTTTTTGGTGTAGAGTTATTTATTAAAGGCGATAAGGTCTGGTTCAGTGAGGTCTCACCTCGCCCGCATGACACCGGTCTTGTGACCCTGGCATCACAGTTCCAGAGTGAATTTGAGCTGCATGCCCGTGCGATTTTAGGTTTGCCTGTGAATACCGCTCGTCATAGTACTGCGGCAAGTGCCGTGATCTATGCAGGTGTGGATGCGAACAACCTGAGCTTCTCTGGCTTAAATCTTGCTTTGGCAAACCCGAACACTGACTTGCGCTTGTTTGGTAAACCAGAGGGCTTTAAACGCCGCCGTATGGGTGTTGCAACCGCACGTGCTGAAACCACAGACCTTGCGCGTGAGCTGGCACAACAGGCAGCAGACCAAGTGAGTGTACAAACCAACGCTTAACCTATATTGAGTAGACCCATTTTCATGATCAATACATCTCCATTGTTAAACTACGTCACCAGCCTTCATGATATTCAGGCCATTAACCAATGGCGTACAGATGTAGAAAAACAATTACAGGAGAGTTATGAAAATGGGCAACCGATTCGTGATGTGATTAGTGCCCGATCAGACTCCATTGATGAAGCACTCATTTTTCTTTGGAATCATGCGGGTTTAGACCAGACCGAGTTGGGTTTGTTTGCTGTAGGCGGTTATGGTCGCCATGAGATGCTTCCCTATTCTGATACTGACATCATGATTTTGTCAGAGGATGAAATCAGCGAAGAACAAGGGAAACTGATTTCTGCCTTTATCTCCTCACTTTGGGATGTGGGTAACTTCAAGCCTGGTACCAGTGTCCGTACCATTCAAAACTGCGTTGAACAAGCCAGTAATGACCTGACGGTTGCCACCACCCTGATTGAAGCGCGTCTAATCACAGGTAATGAACAGCTTGCCAAGTGGCCTCGCCGTATTGTGGCGCAAACCTGGACTGATAAAACGTTCTATGATGCGAAAATGGCTGAGCAAGCCAAGCGCTATGCCCAACATAACAACACTGAAAGCAATCTGGAACCCGACATTAAAAATGCGCCAGGCGGTATTCGTGACATCAACCAGATTGGCTGGATTGCAAAACGCCACTTCCGTGTCAACCGTATCTATGACCTTGTACATTTAGGTTTTATCACTGAATTTGAGCTTGCTGTACTTGAAGAAGCGGAAAGTTTTCTATGGGAAATCCGCACCCATTTACATCGCTTGGCAAAACGTGATGAAAACCGTTTATTGTTTGAATATCAACGTGATATTGCAGCAAAGTTTGGCTATGTCCGTGAAGAGGGTCAACACGTCAATTTTGCCGTTGAACAGTTCATGAAACGGTATTACCGCACTGCCCAACAGGTTTCTACCCTGAGTGAAATGCTGCTTGCCTATTTCAATGAGTCGGTGATTACCCCACGTTTGCCTGACTATGAACGCCAGATTGTAGAAATTAATGACCGCTTTAAAATTGTGGATGGCAAACTTGCCGTACAACACCATAAGGTTTTCTCTGAAGAACCGAGCGCGATTTTAGAATTATTCTATCTATTGGCAAACCGTCCTGAGATTACAGGTATTCGCGCCCGCACCTTGCGTCTGCTGGTCCTTGCAGCCAAGCGGATTGACCAGCGTTTCCGCGACAACCCAGAACATCAGGCGTTGTTTATGTCAATCATTCGCTCACCGCATCTCTACAATACGATGGTGGCGATGAAACGTTACGGCGTTTTGGGCAACTATATTCCTGCTTTCGGGCAGATTATGGGATTGATGCAATACGACCTGTTCCATATTTATACGGTTGATGCACATACCCTGTTATTGCTGCGTAATCTCAGCCGTTTTAAAGCGCCTGAATTTGCCAAGGATTTCCCTGTGGTCAGCTCAGTGTTCCAGCGTATTGCACGACATGACATTGTGTATATGGCGGCAATTTTCCATGACATCGCCAAAGGTCGTGGCGGTGACCATAGCGAACTTGGGGCAATTGATGCAATTAAGTTCTGCCGCACACATGGTTTTACCGAGCGCGAATGCAAACTGGTGGCCTGGCTGATTAACAACCATCTCCTGATGTCACTCACAGCCCAGAAAAAAGATATTTCCGATCCTGACGAAGTAAAGGAATTTGCTGAAAAAGTTGGTGACATGGAGCATCTGGATTATCTGTATACACTGACCGTTGCAGATATTAACGCAACCAATCCAAAACTCTGGAACACATGGCGCGCTTCTCTGATGCGCCAGCTCTATACCTATGCCCGTGACGTGATTCGCTCAGGTTTAGGTCGCCCTGTGGATTACCAGATGCTGATTGAGGACACCAAGTTTGCAGCCAGTGAATTACTGGTCAATGACTTCTCGCTCGCCGAAGTAGAAAAAGTCTGGCAAGAGCTGGGGGATGAATATTTTGTCAAGGAGTCTGCCAACGAGATTGCATGGCACACTCAGGCGATTCTACAGCACGGCGATAATCCAGAGCCCTTGGTTTTATTACGCGCACATCGTAATGCCGCAGATGATGCGGTTCAAATCTTTATTTATACCCGTGACCAGCCTAACCTGTTCGCAACCACTGTGGCGGTGCTGGACCGTATGAACCTTGATGTTCAGGATGCCAGAATTATCACCGCAAGCACTGCATTTAGTCTGGATACTTACTTGGTGCTGGACCGTTTTGGCACATTGCTCACCGATCCTGATCGGGAACGTAAGGTTAAAGCGGCTCTGGTTGATGCTCTCAGTCATTCAGACCAATATCCAGGTATTATGCAACGCCGTATTCCGCGCCACCTCCGTCACTTTGATGTGCAGAATACGGTTGATATTGTGCTAAATCCAGCCTTACAGCAACACATGGTTGAAATCTCGACACTGGATCAACCTGGCTTACTGGCACGAATTGGTGCCCTGTTTATGCTGCAAGGTCTGGACATTCACTCTGCTAAAATTGCAACATTGGGTGAACGTGCCGAGGATATTTTCTTTGTCACCAAGAAAAATGGCGTATTGCTTACAGATGAAGAAGTCAAGGCCTTTGCGGAAACACTAAAATCCGCTTTGGATGAAGTGTCAAATCAGGTTCTTAACCCATCGTAATTCCAATTTTCATCAATACATTGGGCGTATGCAATACGCCCCTACAGTTTGGTAATTGTTTCAATGAACTCAAGTTTATCTTTATTGCATCCTTATCCTTTTGAAAAGTTAAACCAGCTTTTTAAAGGGCTACAACCTGCCGATTTACCGTTGATTCCACTGTCAATTGGTGAACCTAAACACCCCGCACCTGAGTTCGTTAAACAAGCGATTATTGATAATTTTGGGCATTTATCAACCTACCCCAACAGTAAAGGCTTGCCTGAGCTGCGCCAAAGTATTGCACAATGGCTGAGCAATCGTTTCAAACTGAACCAAATCAGTGCGGAAGATCATATTTTGCCTGTTTCTGGAACACGGGAAGGAATCTTCTCCTTTGTTCAGGCATTGATTAAACGTGAAGATGCGCCTTATATCGTGATGCCGAACCCGTTTTACCAGATTTATGAAGGTGCTGCGCTGTTGGCAGGTGCAAAACCTTATTTTATCAACTGCACTGAAGAAAATGGCTATCTCGGCGATTTTGATGCCGTGCCTGCCGAAGTTTGGGAAAAAACGGCGTTATTATTCGTGTGTACCCCAGGTAATCCAACAGGTACAGTACTGTCAAAAGAACAGTTTAAAAAGCTGATTGCGCTTTCTGACCAATATGGTTTTGTGATTGCATCTGATGAATGTTATTCAGAACTGTGGTTTGATCAGGCACCGATTGGGCTATTGGAAGTTTGTGCTGAATTGGGACGTGATGACTATAAAAACTGTATCGTGTTCCACTCATTGTCCAAACGTTCAAACTTGCCAGGAATGCGCTCAGGTTTTGTTGCTGGTGATGCGGCATTGTTAAAGCCTTACTTGCAATATCGCACCTACCACGGCGCGGCAATGCCTGTACAGCATCAACTGGCTTCGATTGCAGCGTGGAATGATGAAACGCATGTCGAAGAAAATCGCCAGCAATACCGTACCAAATTTGATTTATTCCAGTCTGAATTGGGTCATTTACTGCCATTACAAAAACCAGATGCAGGTTTTTATTACTGGCTTAAAGTCGATAATGATGAAGCTTTTGCCAAAATGTTGATGGAAAAAACGCATATCAAGGTATTGCCAGGTCGTTATCTATCCCGTGATACTGAACAGGGTAATCCAGGTGAAAACCATGTGCGGATGGCGCTTGTCGCTGATTTAGCACAGTGCGAAGAAGTCGTGAAGCGGTTGAAAGCGATTTTATAAATAAAATCCCCAAAGTTCATTTGATATTTTGGGGAATTTTATCATCCGACCCAGTTTTTCTAAGAATAGTCTTGATATTACCATACTGAATCGCAGTATATACTCCATAGTTTATAAATCAAACGCCTTGAGCCAGCATTAGAATTTTGCATTTCCCATATCAAAGATAAGATACGGATTCAAAACCAATATTCATCTTTATGTTATAACTATGGCTTGAAATCTTCGTCTATACTTAACCATCAATTTAAATTGACTATGGAAAGATGACTTCTCAAACTCCCCAGAAAACAAAGAAAAAAGTTTGGTTCATTTTGGCAATCGTGATTGTATTGTTGCTTGTCGCATTCCTGCTGTGGAAGTCAGGCAGCTCAAACAAAACCGCTGCGACAGAAAAACCAGACAATGCAGAAACAACCGAACAAAAAGCTGCCTTAACGGTGACGGTCGTTCAACCTGAAAAGCAAAACTGGAAACAGACATTCACCGCAAATGGCAACATCGCAGCATGGCAAGAAGTGGTGATTGGTAGCGAATTGTCTGGTCAGCGTCTTACTCGCGTCAATGTCAATGTCGGTGATGAGGTTAAACGTGGACAGGTTTTGGCAGAGATTAACAGCGATACCATCCGTGCCGATTTGGCAGCAGCCAAAGCCAGCTATGCCGAAGCACAGGCTGTATTGGCTGACGCCGTGACTAACAATAAACGAATTCAGCAGCTCAGAAATACAGGTGCAATCTCGGCCCAGGAATTAACCCAATACCAAACTTCCCAGGCCACTGCCCAAGCAAGACTGGATGCCTCCAGAGCACAGATTGAAAGCAATCAACTACGTTTGGCACAAACTCAGGTGATCTCACCTGACAATGGGGTGATTTCAGCCCGTACCGCAACTGTCGGTTCTTTGGCTCAGACTGGACAGGAACTGTTCCGCCTGATTCGGGATCACCGTCTGGAATGGCGTGCGGAAGTTACCACTTCGGATTTGTATAAACTCAAGCAAGGGATGAATGCGCGTATTTTTTCGCCTGACCCTGCCCAGCCTGCCATTACAGGCAAGGTTCGGATAATTGCCCCTGTGATTGATCCACAAACCCGTTATGGCTTGGTTTATGTTGACTTGCCAGCCACTCAGGCGTTTCGGATGGGCATGTTTGTAAAAGGTGAATTTGATTTAGGTGAAAAACCAGCACTCACTATTCCACAAACTGCCTTGTTGCTACGCGATGGCTTTGCCTATGTATTTATTGTGGGGAAAAACAATCGTGTAGCACAGCAAAAAGTGACTGTTGGGCGACGTTTGGCTGATCGTGTTGAGATTCTGGACTTGCCTGCAAATGTAAAACTGGTTGCGTCTGGTACAGGTTTCCTCACCGATGGTGATTTAGTGACTGTCGCAAAAGACATTCCTGATACGCCATTGACTAAACAACTTGTGACCACACAGGGGAATTAAAATGAATTTCTCTGCCTGGTCAATCCGTAATCCTATTCCAGCCATTTTATTATTTATTATGCTGGGATTGACGGGTTTAATGTGTTTTAAATGGATGAAAATCCAGCAATTTCCAGATATTGAATTGCCAATGGTGACTGTGACCGCAGCCCTGCCAGGTGCTGCGCCACCACAACTGGAAACTGAAGTTGCTCGTAAAATTGAAAACTCGATTGCCACCCTGCAAGGTTTAAGAAATCAATATACCAATATTCAGGATGGCGTTGTCACGGTTACAGCCGAGTTCCAACTGGAAAAACCACTGCAAGAGGCGGTAGATGACGTTCGTAACGCGGTTTCCCAGGTGCGTTCAGACTTGCCTGCCGATTTACGTGACCCAATTGTCAGTAAAATCAACCTTTCAGGCTCACCCATTCTAACTTATACCATCCAGTCGCCGAAAATGGATGAGGAGGCTCTGTCATGGTTTGTGGACTATGATATTGCCCGCGCCATGCTACAGGTTAAGGGTGTGGGTGCAGTCGCTCGTGTGGGTGGTGTTACCCGTCAGGTTGAGGTTGAACTTGACCCTGAAAAATTACTGGCACTGAATGCAACTGCAACGGATATTACCCGACAATTGCGTTTGATCCAGCAAGATGCATCTGGCGGTCAAACCAAGATTGGCGGCAGTGAACAGTCCATTCGCACCATTGCAACGGTAAAAACAGCCGAAGAAATTGGGGCAATAGATATTGCACTCAGTGATGGCCGCCATATACGTCTTGATCAGGTTGCGACCATTCATGATGGTATTGCCGAACGCCGTTCTGCTGCATTGCTGAATGGACAGCCTGTGATTGGCTTTGAAATTACCCGTAGTAAGGGTGCCAGTGAGGTTGATGTTGAAAAGGGTGTGGTCGAAGCATTGGATAAACTCAAGGCTGCACATCCAGACATTAAAATCACCGAAGCATTTAACTTTGTTAAGCCCGTTGCTGACAACTATAAAGGTTCGATGTCACTGCTTTACGAGGGTGCCATTTTAGCTATTTTAGTGGTGTGGCTATTCCTACGTGACTGGCGTGCGACCATCATTGCCGCAACTGCCCTGCCCCTGTCAATTTTACCAGCCCTGATTGGGATGTACTTTTTTGGTTTCACCCTCAATACTGTTACTCTTTTAGCAATGTCGCTGGTGGTCGGGATTCTGGTCGATGATGCAATTGTTGAGATTGAGAATATCATTCGACATCTCAGGATGGGTAAAACACCCTATGAAGCGGCAATGGAAGCTGCCGATGAAATTGGGCTTGCCGTGATTGCCACCACATTTACCCTGATTGCAGTATTTTTACCGACCGCCTTTATGAGTGGTATTGCAGGTAAATTCTTTGTGCAGTTTGGCTGGACAGCAGCATTGGCCATTTTTGCCTCCTTGCTCGTAGCACGTTTGCTTACCCCAATGATGTCTGCCTATATCCTTAAACCCTGGGTCGGCAAAGTTGAACCTCATGAAGATACTGACCAACCTGCCAATGATCAAGGTACAGCGGCTTTAGCGAAAGACCGTGCCAAAGATGGCAAAGTCATGCGTAGCTATATGCGTCTGGTGACGTGGTGTTTAAACCATCGCTGGATCACGCTGTTTGGGGCAATCGCCTTTTTTATTGGTTCAGTTATGCTGATTCCACTATTACCAACTGGATTTGTACCACCACCAGACACTGGACAAACGCAGGTACGTCTGGAATTGACCCCAGGTTCACAATTTGCCGATACCTTAAAAACGGCAGAATATGCACGAAGCCTAATTAAGGATCATCCTGAAATTAAAAGCATCTATACCACCATTGGTGGAGGCGCTGCAGGAAGTGACCCCTTTGCTGGTGGTGCATCTAGTGAACCTCGTAAAGCGACTCTGACTATTCAAACCACTGAACGTACTGAACGCAGTGCCAGTCTGCAAGACATTGAAGACCAGATTCGTCAACGTTTAGCACCCTTGCCAGGTGCCAGAATTCAGGTCGGTCTGGCGGGCAATAACAGCCAATATCAACTGGCACTTTCAGGCGATGACCCTGAAGCCTTGATGTCAACAGCCCGCGCACTGGAACGTGAATTACGCACCATTCCGAATATTGGCAGTATTACTTCAAGTGCGGCACTGATTCGTCCTGAACTGGTGATTCGCCCTGATTTTGCCAAAGCCGCAGATTTGGGTGTGACCACTTACGATATTGCCGAGACTTTACGTATCGCAACTGCAGGTGACTTTGACCAAAATCTGGCAAAACTCAACCTTTCACAGCGTCAGGTGCCTGTGGTGATTAAATTGCCTCTTGCCGCCCGTCAGGATCAGGAACTGATTAAACGCCTCATGATCAAGGGTAGTCATGGTCCTGTCATGCTGGGGACGATTGCCGATGTGAATATTGAAAGTGGACCATCACAGATTGACCGCTTCAACCGTCTTCGTAATATCAACTTTAATATTGAACTCAACAACCAGCCTTTGGGTGATATTGCAGCGAAAGTTGATCAATTACCAACCATGAAGAATCTACCACCGACAGTAAAACGTACCAATATCGGTGATGCTGAAGTGATGCAGGAATTATTCTCAAGCTTTGGCTTGGCCATGCTGACGGGTGTACTGTGTATTTATGTGGTGTTGGTGCTTTTATTTAAGGACTTTTTACAACCGATCACCATCTTGGTTGCATTACCGCTGTCTTTGGGTGGCGCTTTCGTGCTGTTACTTTTGGCAAAAAGTAGCTTTTCAATGCCAAGCTTAATCGGTTTAATCATGCTCATGGGAATCGCAAGTAAAAACTCAATTCTCTTGGTGGATTACGCCATTATTGCGCGTAAAGAGCGAGACTATTCGCGTTTCAATGCCTTGCTTGATGCCTGCCATAAACGTGCCCGCCCTATTATCATGACCACATTGGCAATGGGTGCTGGGATGTTACCGATTGCATTAGGTATTGGAACTGATCCAAGCTTCCGCGCACCAATGGCACTTTCAGTGATTGGTGGATTGATCACCAGCACTTTCTTGTCATTATTAGTGATTCCTGTGGTTTACACCTTTATTGATGATATTAATCGTAAGCTTCATGGGTTGAGGAAATCTAAAACCGTTGAATAAAAACATCCATAAAAAATGGGCGGTTAATAAACCGCCCATTTTTTTTATTGTCTCTTATTTGCTTGCTAATGCTTTCTCAATATCTGCTTCGAAAGCCTCGGGCTTGGTAGTCGGCGCGTAACGTCCTAAAACCTCACCATTACGTCCCACGAGAAATTTGGTGAAATTCCATTTAATGTTCTGGCTTCCCAAAATGCCTTTCGCCTCTCGGGTTAAAAAACGAAAAATGGCATGTGCTTCAGGTCCTTTTACATCAACTTTGGCAAACATTGGAAAATTAACCCCATAGTTACGTTGGCAGAACGCCCCTATTTCTTTATTTGTTCCTGGATCCTGCCCACCAAACTGGTTACATGGAAACCCCAAAATTTCCAGACCCTGTGGTTTATATTTTTCATATAGTTTTTCAAGTCCTGCAAACTGTGGGGTAAAAGCACACTTGCTTGCAGTGTTTACAATCAGCATGACCTTACCTTTATAGTCGGCGAGCGCCTTTATATCTCCCTCTAACAATTCAGCTTCAAACTGATAAATGTTACTCATGGATATGTTTCCTCGTCGTTCTTTTCTTGTGTTTTAAGTTGTAGTGATGCCGAATTAACGCAATAGCGCAATCCTGTCGGCTGCGGACCATCCTCAAATACATGCCCCAAATGTGCGTCACAGTCATGGCAGACAATTTCCGTTCTGACCATACCATGCGACAAATCTTCGTGTTCTTCTATTGCAGTGCTGTCAAGCGGTCTAAAAAAGCTCGGCCAGCCACACCCACTGTCATATTTGGTGTCCGAAGAAAATAGTTCCGCACCACAGCAACGGCACACGTAGATTCCATGTTGCTTAGTGTTCCAGTATTGTCCAGTGAAAGCAGGCTCTGTGCCTTTTTGGCGGGTAATCCGATATTCTTCTGGTGACAGTTCTCTTTGCCATTCTCGGTCAGTTTTATTGACTTTTCCCATGACCTGCTCCTTTTGTTCTATATTTTAAAAGTATTTGGTGATCAGTTTTTATATTTACGCCATTCACAACAAAAACTCTAGTCTATTGCTGCAAAATTTATAAAAAATTAAACATTTACCGCACAAATAGCAAATAGAAAGCAAATTATATTTTATAGTGAGCATTTTATTTATAACTTCATCTTCCAAGTAAGCAAATATGATGCTATGCTGATGCCACACCGCTGTCTGTTGTACAGGACAAAAAATGTCGCAAAAGAAAAGTGTGGTTTTCCAAAACCTATTGCCAACCATCAGACAATATCAACAATCGGGTTTTACCCATGAAAAAATTGTTGAATTACTGAGAGATCAGCATGATCTTGATCTGGTTACCATTGAAACCTTTAAAAGTTATTTATACCGATATGCAAAAGTGAATCCAGCTATGTCTAAAAATACTGCTATTCCCAACTCAACTCAAACCACTAGAGAAATCAGGAAATCCTCTAAGCTTGAGCATGTTTGTTACGACATTCGTGGACCAGTATTACGCGCCGCCAATGAAATGGAAGAGCAAGGACATAAAATCATCAAGCTAAATATCGGCAACCCCGCACCTTTTGGTTTTGAAGCCCCACAAGAGATTATTAACGACGTTGCCTTAAACCTGCCAAATGCGATTGGCTACACTGATTCTAAAGGCATTTTCCCTGCCCGTAAGGCAATTTGCCAGTATTACCAGCAGAAAGGCATTTTTGATATGCATGTCAATGATGTCTATGTCGGCAATGGTGTGTCTGAACTGATCGTGATGGCAATGCAAGGGTTGCTGGATGACGGCGATGAAATGCTGGTGCCAATGCCTGACTACCCATTGTGGACAGCCGCAGTCAACCTTTCAGGGGGTACGGCAGTTCACTATAAATGTGATGAAGAGAACTACTGGTATCCTGACATTGCCGATATGGAAAGCAAGATCACGCCCAATACGCGTGGAATTGTGGTGATTAATCCAAATAACCCGACAGGTTCGGTCTACCCTCGCCATGTGTTAGAACAAATTGTCGCATTGGCGAAAAAACATGACTTGATTTTATTTGCTGATGAAATCTACGATAAAATCGTTTATGACGGTATTGAACATGTGGCTGTTGCTGCTCTTTCTGGTGATCAGCTCTGTTTATCTTTTAACGGTTTATCAAAGGCATATCGTATTGCAGGTTATCGTGCTGGATGGATGGCGATTACAGGGGACAAGGCGCGTGCGGCAGACTATATCGAGGGTCTGGACATGCTGGCTTCCATGCGCCTGTGTGCCAACCATCAGGCGCAATATGCCATTCAAACTGCGTTAGGTGGTTATCAATCCATTAATGATTTGATTCGCCCTGGTGGGCGTTTATATGAACAACGCAATATTGCATGGGAAATGTTGAATGAAATTCCTGGTGTCAGTTGTGTTAAACCTGATGGTGCCATGTACTGCTTCCCTAAACTTGACCCAGAAATTTATCCAGTTGAAGATGACGAAAAATTCATGCTGGATTTATTAAAGGCTGAAAAAGTTTTACTGGTTCAGGGTACGGGCTTTAACTGGCCAACGCCTGACCATTTCCGTGTGGTATTTTTACCTGCGGAAAATGAGTTACGTGAGGCAATTAACCGTTTAGGCCGTTTCCTCGCTAAAATACGTTAAGACCATATTCAATCCCCCTTTAGTACGTAAGGGGGATTTTTATATTTAATAGGGACGGCAGAGTAAAACTTCAATTTTTATTCTGCCGCTATATTTTTAATGCTTTATGAGATTTAATTTATGGTTAAAATATAGTCAGCATAGTTTTTAAAACACCACCTTTTATTTAACTGTTGCCGTTAATTTAATCTGGCCTGCATTGGAAACCATGTCCATTTTTTCAATGCTCACCCCCATCTGGGATAGCTGCATTAAAAAGTTGGCAAGTACAGAATAATTCTGATGTTCCGCAACAATTTGGATCTGTTCTCCATTTTGCTGCGAAGAAACTGCCAACCCTTGCTGCTGTGCTGTACGCTGGATTTTATCCGCCGAGGAAAGGGCAAGGTCATTGGCAGGTTTCATGGTTGCAGCATTACTCTGCATCCAGACCATTAAATCCTTAAGCTCATTTAAACGCTTTTGTTGCTGGTTTGCCAAAGCATGCATTTTCCACAAAGCGGAACCAACAATCACAACGATTAAAAAAACAGTTGTAAAAACCACCATCACGCGCTCACGCACTGACAGGCTCTGTAAATATTGATTCAGCGCCTCAGCTTTCTGATCAAGACTATTTTGTAATTGTGTGAACGCTTTCATTATTTTACTTTGACCATCCCAATCGCACCGACACTATCCGCTTGTACATTTCCAAGTTCCGCCTGAAAACCCTGCTGATTCAACTGCTGTGCCAACGCCTGCAAGTCATTTGCTGATTTTGCCTTTAACGACATTGCCAATGTTGAAGCATCATAACTGACTTGTTGGGCAACAATCTGTTTCTGCATCAATATTGGCCCTACCCGACTCAACAATGACAATGCCTGCGTATCTCCAAGCTGGCTCATGCGCAACTGGCTTTCAAACTGGCTTTTAATGTTCTGCTCAGTCACACGGGTATTTTCGCCAAACCAATGCTTATACTGATCGATCGCCTGTAAAGCAGTTTGATCCGCCAGCTTTCTCAACTTTGACCAGCGCAAGGCATCATAACCCAGCTGCACCAGAATCACGGCCAATAAAACGGCTGCCGAGGCTTTCCAGTAGCCTGACCATTGTACATCGGCATTTTTTGCCTTTGGCAACACATTAAATGGATGTTGCTTCGGTCTTGGAAACTGCTCAAACTGGTAGCTAAACTCAGTACGTTGATCTTTATCAGATGCTGTTGCCAAAACATCCAGTTGGATTGCACTGAGATTGGCAAATTTATATTGCGTTTCTGATGACTGAAATTCCAGAAATAACCCTAAATCATCAATCGAGTTACCTGACCAGACATTTTCCCTCACCAGTAAATGGTCATACAGATTCACCAGTACCACTTCATTTTGTGCTGGCTCAGGCAGAATCAGAAAATCAGGCAAGAAAGCGACAATCTGGATCGGTAAAAGGCTTAGGGCATGCTGCCAAGTTTCAATGGTAAATTGCGCAACACCTAAAATATTGAGTTGATCATGCTGAAAATGATGCACCACTTTCATCTGGTCAATTGGCAAGGTCACAAACTCTTCTAACAGATATTTAATGCCTTCTTGCCCCAATTGCTTGTAATGCGCCTTTGTCATAGGCTGCTGCAACATTTGAGCATTGCGGCTTGGAAAATAGACCACCGCCTCTTTTCCACTATGCGCTTGCAAATCCTGAATGAGTTGTTCAAGACTGTTTGCCTGCAACCAGTTTTCCCCAGCCGACCAATACCATGTTCCATTGGTTTCGGGCATCCATAAATACAGCATCGGTGTTCAGTATCCTTATCCTGTTGAGGATAGATAAAATTTATATTGTTGGTGTAAAACGGTTCTTTTGCGTTGATAAACCATTCGCAATCACTGCCTGATCATAAATACGTGCTTCGGCCAATGCAAATGGATTAAAACTTTCATGGGTCAATTGTTCCGCAATATGTGCTACTACATTCATGTGGCACACCACCGCAATCGACTCGTATGGAAGTTTCGATAACCATTCTATGGCATCTTTGGCGTTATCATCGGGTTTAATTTTATCGCAGATTAAAACAGGAATCCCCTGAAAATGTGCCTTGATATGTTGCAGTGTTTCCTGAGCACGTAACAATGGGCTGACAATAAAAATTTCAGGCTGAATCACATCTTTGAGAAAATCTCCTGTTTGCTCAGCCTGTTGATGCCCACGCATTGTGAGTGGACGCTGCATATCATTTCCATTCACTGCTGGAGACGCTTCACCGTGACGAACTAAAGTGAGTTGCATAATCATTCTCTAATTTTTTTCATTCAAGCATAACAACATTGGATGACAGTTTTCTGATTAAACTTCATGATGAGGTAAAACAAATTCCACATCACTACGATGGCCATTTTTCATTAACGATAAGGCAATGGTCATTGGCGGTGCATTTTCAAAAATCACTTCATATAAGGCATTGGTGATTGGCATATACACATCCAGTTCCTGTGCCTTGGTACGCACCTGCACAATGGTGTTGATACCCTCGGCGGTTTGTCCCAGTTCTTTAGTCGCCTGATCCAGTGTTTTACCTGAACCCAGGGCAAAACCGATCTGATAGTTACGGCTTAATGGACTGTTACAGGTCGCAAATAAATCACCCACACCAGAAAGCCCTAAAAAAGTTAAAGGATTTGCACCCTGTTTCACTGCAAAACGGCTCATTTCCGCCAAAGCACGGGTTAAGATCATACTTTTGGTATTTTCACCAATGTTATAGGCAGCGCCCATCCCCATTGCCACCGCATAGATATTTTTTAACGCACCACCCAGTTCCACACCATGTACATCATCACTGCCAAATACACGGAACAATGCACTATGCAAGGCGTGTTGCACTGCATAGCGAACCAGTTCAGATTCACTGGCAATCACTGTACCCGATGGCATACCTGCCATAATTTCTTTTGCCAGATTTGGCCCCGATAGAACCCCATAAGGCACTTCAGGTAATTCTGTACGGATAATATCACTCATAAAGCTAAAGGTTTTGGCTTCAATGCCTTTGGTCAGTGAAACCACTGCCTGCGCACTAATAAACGGCGCGATTTTCTTCAACACATCGCGGAAAGAATGACTTGGAATCGCCACCAAAATAATGTCACGGTCACGTACCGCCAACTCCAGATCAGAAACCGCACGCAGACCTGTTTCCAGTGTGTAATCAGGCAAATAGCGCTTGTTGATATGCGTTTGATTGATTTCCTCAGCAACAGCCACATCACGAATCCAGATCATGGTGTCGCAGCCATTACGCACAGCCAGATTCGCCATTGCTGTACCAAAACTCCCCCCACCCAGCACGGTAATTCTTAATGCTGTTTTCTGGTCTACAGCTACGGGTTCAACCAAATCGCTAAACTTCAACTCTGTCATTTTTTATCCTGAAACAAATTTCTAATCATTCACAAATAAGATTTAAGTAGCCTGCCATACTTTTAAAAAGTCCTGACTCTCTATTTCTGCACGAGGTGCAATCATTTTGGCGGCTGTTCCAATATAAATAATACCAGAAATCAAATCTTGCTCTTTTAAGCCGAATTGTTGCTTAAGCCAATTAGATTCTACAACTGCACCAGAACGCCACATACTCGCAAAACCTTGTGCTTGTAATGAGAGTAAGAAGTTTTGAACAGCAGCACCCGTACTTAAAATTTGCTCGAAGTGCGGAACCTTTGGGTGATCTTGGATCGTGGTTAAGGCTAAAACAAGTAAAGGCGCGCGAAATGGATGATGCTTCACTCTTTCCAATTGTGCTGGCTCAGTCTCACCCAAATCGGCCAAAGCCTGTGCCAGATGCTCACCAAAAGCGGCACGCTGTTCAGGCGTCACAACCACAAAACGTGTTGGTTTTAAACGATGATGATCGGGCGCCGTGAGTGCGGCCTGCACCGCCTTTTCAAGTTGTTGTGTATTCGGCGCTGGTTCAATGAGTTGTCCAATCGATTGACGTTGATGAATATTATGATGAATGATTTCTATTTTTGAGTCCGTCATTGAAATAAATCTAACTAACACAAGGATTGCGCTAGATTAGCATAATCTGAATGATTTCCACCACGTCCAATCCCTGCTTAATCATTAATTTGAGAAATTTAACAGAGCATCAGCACAAACTGTACATAACCTGCAAAAGCATTCAAAAATTCTATGTTCAAATAATACAATTCTGTCGTAACTTGAGAACAAGCAATGAAAAAAAACTTTATTATGACTTTACTTGGCGGTTTGGCACTTGGATTAACCGCATGTGCATCCACCCCAACCAATACCCTCGCGATTCAAAAAGAAAACAACCAATATGAAGTTACAGGAATTGGCAAAACCAGCCTGATTGCCAAAAACAATGCAGTCAGTGCAGCACAGAAAACCTGTACTCGCAATACCTCGCCTATCGTGGTAGATGAAAAAACCGCATATCAGGGGGTTTTAAAAGGTGTGGTGGATGAGCAAACAGGAAAAATGGTTGAGGCTGCCGCAGGGGTCATTGGTACACTGACTGGTAAGAATGCTTCGCTGGCAAAAGATGATGACTATCAAACAACCTTGACGTTCTACTGCAAAGCCAATGGATAAATAAAAAAAAGCCGATGTTTAAACATCGGCTTTTTTTTATTTTTGTCACTTATTGAGCTTCACTCGCAGCCACTTCTGAAGCTGCGCCCTCTTCGGTAACATCAGTATTATTTTCATCTAAATTCGGTTTATCAATGGCATCAATCGCAGCCTGTTGTTCTGGACTGGTTTGTGTGACTGAAGTTGTCTGCTCTTGCGGTTCAGCATTTTTCGCTTCTTCTTTCTTTGCACATGCAGTCAACATGATTGGGGCAATGATTAAAGCGGCAAGGGTTAATTTAAATTTCATCACGGCTTTCCACAGTTAATGGTTGAAGTTGTGACAAGCATATTTCAGATATGTGACATTTTTATGACCACAATATCCACCAAAAACAAAAGAGCCGATTTTCATCGACTCTTCTTTTTCAAACATGCTTATAAATCAAATATTAAATACTGATTACGCACGCTCAAGCAAAACTGCAACTGCTGGTAAGGTTTTGCCCTCTACAAACTCAAGGAATGCACCACCACCTGTTGAGATATAACCAATTTGATCAGCCACTGCATATTTATCAATTGCAGCAAGCGTATCACCACCACCCGCAATCGAGAAACCAGCTGATTCAGCAATTGCCAATGAAAGTGCCTTGGTGCCTTCACCAAATTGATCAACTTCAAATACACCCACTGGACCATTCCAAAGAATCGTTTTTGAAGTTTTTAGGATCCCAGCAAATGCTTTCGCTGTTTCAGGGCCAACATCCAGAATCATGTCAGTGTCAGTCACATCTGCAACGTCTTTCACAACAGCTTGTGCGCTTGCCAATGAACCCAGAAAATCTTCAAAATTGATTTGGCTGGCATCAGCAACCACAACATCAGTTGGCAATGGTACGCTCACTTTTGCAGCGATTTGTTTTGCAGTATCGACCAAATCAGCTTCGTAAAGTGATTTACCGACATTGAATCCAGCAGCAGCCAGGAATGTATTGGCAATACCACCACCCACAATCAATTGATCACAAATCGTAGAAAGTGAATTTAATACATCAAGTTTTGTTGATACTTTAGAACCTGCAACAATTGCTACCATTGGTTTTTCAGGTGTTTGCATTGCTCGACCTAGCGCATCTAATTCAGCGGCTAATAACGGACCAGCAGCAGCAACTTTTGCAAAACGTGCTACGCCTTCTGTCGACGCTTCTGCACGATGAGCAGTACCAAATGCATCCATAACAAATACATCACAAAGTGCTGCATATTTTTGTGCAAGCTCTTCTTTATTTTTCTTTTCGCCATGATTGAAACGTACATTTTCAAGTAATACCACTTGACCCGCTTCAACCTCAACGCCATCTAAATAATCAGTAAATAATTTAACATCCTGACCTAAAGCAGTGCTTAAATAAGCTGCAACTGGTGCAAGTGATTGTTCTGGCTTTGGCTCACCCTCTACAGGACGACCAAGATGAGAAAATACCATTACCGCAGCGCCTTTATCTAACGCAGCTTTGATTGTTGGTAATGCAGCACGTAAACGTGCATCGCTGGTAATTTCCCCATTTTTTACAGGAACGTTTAAGTCTTCACGAATAAGAACACGTTTACCTGCTAAATCAAGGTCAGTCATGCGCTGAAAATTCATGGATGGCTCTCTAATTGATTTTAAAAACGGCGTAATTTTAAATGATTCTTAAAAATAAAGGTGAGTTTTTTTGCAGAAAAGCTGTCTAAAATTTCACTTTTGATTATCATAATCATCGTTATTAAATCTTTGTATTCTTATGTCTATTCATCCTGATCCAAAAATTAATCGTCTAAATGTTCTTGGTGAACCTTTATCTAGTTGTTGCTTTGACCCGATCACGGGCTATTTTCGTAATGGTTTTTGCCATACGGCGGTCACGGACTTAGGTCAGCACACCATGTGCGCGCAAATGACTTCAGATTTCTTAAATTTCTCACAAAAAGTTGGCAATGATTTAATTACGCCTTTACCTGAAGTAGGTTTCCCTGGATTAAAACCAGGTGATTTTTGGTGTATTTGCGTCACACGTTGGGTTGAAGCCTACGAAGCAGGTCATGCCCCACCAATTAAATTGAATGCTTGCCATAATGCTGTTTTGCATTATGTGCCACTGAATATTCTCGTTGAATATGCAGTCTAATGAATCAGTTTGAATTGATTTTGGCATCGAGCAGCCAAACCCGTAAAGACTTGATGGATCGTTTACGATTGAACTATCGTTGTATTTCACCTGGTATTGATGAATCTGCAATGGGTGAATTACATGCCGATGATTTAGCTAAACGTCTAGCTTATGAGAAAGCACGAGTTATTGCTGAACTGAATCCAAATGCGATTATCATTGGTTTTGATCAAGTCGCTTGGCGTGAACACGCGCCCGCTGATTTTATTGGCAAACCATTAAGCGTGGAAAATGCGATTCAACAATTACAAGCTAGCTCAGGGAAAATCGTGTTTTTTAGCACCGCTCTCAGTGTTCAGCATTTGCGATCAGGGTTTGAAAGAACTCTGGTTGAGCATTATCAAGTGAAATTTCGCCAACTGACGCTCGCTGAAATTGAGCGTTATATCGAGATTGATCAACCTTTACATTGCGCAGGTAGTTTTAAGTGTGAAAGCTTAGGGATTAGCTTATTTGAGAAAATGGTGGGTAATGATCAAACTACGTTGATGGGCTTACCGATGATTCAATTGTGTAAGATCTTACGTCAATTTGGGATAAATGTTCCTTGATCTCTATTATTAGCTCTTTGGTTGCCAAATTTAATATTTTTATACTTCTAAAGAAAAAACCAACTTTACGCTTTTAAGAGTCCGTTCACGGTGCAATTTTCTCTTATTTGATTATACTATCGTAACAAAATATTTATTTTATAAATTAAACACTTAAAACTAAAAATATGATTGACCACTTCATATTTCGATTGCTATAACTTACTCACTTTCTCCTCATCAGGACTCACCGTGACTGATCTCTATTATGAAATGCAGGCTTTAACATGGCGAGCAAAACCACCCATTCAACAAGATGCAATCTTGATTGGAAATAAAGTAATTCAGCATGATGGATTGATTAGCAAACATTATATTTATAACAACGACCAATTTTGGTGTGCTGCGGTATCTGATGGGGTAAATAGCAGTCCTAAAGCAGAACAAGCCTCCAAAGCGGTTTTAAAAAGTGTTTTGACACAAGCACAAACAAAAAATCGGATTCATTTGCAAAAAGTACAAGATGATTTAAGTGCTGATTTCGCCAGCAATCCAAAAACGTATAGTGCCAGTGCCACTTTGGCAGTCGTTACACCGTCTAGCCCATTTGGTTTTGTCAATATTCAACATTTGGGGGACAGTCGAGTCTATTTATTTAGCAGCCATAATCAATACTGGTATGCCCTGACCCAAGACCATAATTTCCTTACAGAAATGCAGCAAAATGGTGAAGCAAAAATTAAAGAAAATGAACAATATGCCAGTTTCTACTACATGCTGAATCATTGTTTTTGTGCTGACTCTTTACATAATGTTCCCGAATTTCCCCCCAAAGAGGAATATTTGGTTGTAGGAGATGCTCTCTTGATTTGTAGCGATGGTGTGCATGATGTGTTGGAATGCAATCACTGGAAGCCTTTAATGCCTGAAACTCCATTAAAAACATGGTTATTAAATATGAAAACTGCCCTCCATCAAAATCATTCTTTTGATAATGTTAGTATGATTTTGATTCGTCTCACACAGGAAAACCAACATGCAGGATAATAAAGAGTTATTACAACAGGCAATACTATTTGCTCAAGAAGTCGAACACATTTCTGTTTCAAGCTTACAAAGAAAATTTTTAATCGGTTATCAACAGGCGAATAAGTTACTCGAGTGTTTGATTGAAAATAAAATTTGTGCAGTAGATTTTACACCTCATTATGGTCATTTAGTTTACAAGCAAGGAGTTTCTGATGCCAAGAATACTTAAAAATATAGATCAAATTGCGCTTGAGAAACAACGTGATGTTTTATATTTGCTTTTTCATAAGAACTATAACGACATTTTCCACAATGAAGATCTTTCACTTAAATTTCACTATGAAACCTGTATTGTTCGTCAACAATTGATTGAATGGTTAGAAAAACATGAAATTGATTTTTCCGAATGTTTTGGCTGGTCATCTCGAAGTGGAATTATGTCAATGCCTTATCTGGGTGAGATTTACCTTGATGTACCCTTTGATGAAGCTAACCCAAAATATCAACTGTTATATAACCACCTAGAAAATTCTGATGGCAGTATGAAAATAGAAGGCGTTACTTGGTATTACTGCCCATTGAGTGAGGCTTTAGAAAATCATGCCCAGAACTTAAATGATGATTAATAAGTAAAGGAAATTAAATGAATCTCAATATATCTAAACTACTTAATCAAGTTTCCTATGAATTAAAAGCGCTTGAACTAGCACGACAAAAATATAAAAAACAGCTTGCCCCAAATTTTTCAATATTTAATTATATTTATACAGATGAAATGATGCTAAGTAGAATCATTGCTGATTTATTAAACCCAAGTGGTGATCATGCACAGGGGCATCTATTTCTATCCCTATTTCTTCATCAATTGGATTTACCTGATGATTGGAGAAATATTAATTTAGATCATGCAGACATCACTGTACAAACAGAGAAGACTATCAGAAATGGTCGAAGAATGGATATTTATATCCATATTAAAATCGCTCAGCAAAGCTATGGTATCTGTATTGAAAATAAACCATTTGCTGCGGATGGTGATCAACAATTACAAGATTATGCTAATGAAATGAGCTTTCTTTTTCCTCAAAATTGGCATCTTGTCTATTTATCTGGGTATGGTAATGAACCAGCAGAACATAGTGTCAAACCTGAAATCTTAAAATCATGGTTAGACCAGAAAAATTTCAGCCATATTACTTTCCCTGACTTAATTAGCTGGCTAAAACAAGCTTTAACTGAATGTCAAAATGACAAAGTGATTTATTTTATAAAAGAGTTTAAACATTATATTGAAAAGGAATTTTTATCAATGAATGATATTTCAGAACAAAATCATATTTTAAACATAATCTTGCAAGATCCTCAGCATATTCAAGCTACATTTGAGTTATTAGGAGTCAAAGATCAATTACAAGACTCTTTGATTCATAAACTTGAACAACAACTACAGAGTGCTGTCCACCAGAAAGGCTGGTATATTACTGACCATATTTCTCGTGATCACTGGACTGGATTAAATATTTTTTACACACAAAAACATAAGCTATGTTTTAGAATAGAATTTAATCATTATAACTATCGGGGATTTTTTATAGGAATTGCTAAACGAGAGGAAAATCTAGCTGCCCCTGAACTATTCCATCAAATTCATTCAACCATATCAGAACTATTCCCTCATGAAAAAGTTAAACAAAGTGAATGGTGGGCGACATATATTGATCAAAAAGATATATGGGATTGGCAGACACATACCCATGTTTGGTCAATGATTGAATCAGGCGAATTATGTCAACGTATCACGCAATATGCAGAACTTATTTACCAAGCACTGAATCAGAAAAATTTATTAGATGAATTCAATCTTAGTTAAAAAATTTCCCCCATTCACCGTTTTATTGAATGGGGGAATTTTGTTAAAACCAGCCTTTTCTACCCGTCAATATTTCATCAGCACAACGCAAGGTTTCTTGGCTCAAACCCCACAGACGATAATCCCCTGTTGCGGAGGTCACGTTAAAATTATGGATATAAGCAAAACTCAATTCACGGTCAGGATCACACCACGCACCTGAACCATTAAAACCCATATGGCCAAAGCCATGTGGTGAACGCTTACCCATCGTTAAAATACGGTGATAACCCAAACGCCAGTGCATTGGAATTGGCATCACACGATCACGGGCTTTCGATTGTACTGTACTTAACTGCTTAAACACTTCTGGACGAATCAATTGCTGTCCATTCCACAGGCCTTGATTGGCAAGCATTGCATAAACTCTGGCAAGACTATCCGCCGTAAACACCCCATTGGCGGCAGGAATCACGGCTTGTAGGCCTGCATCACTATAAAAGCTAAAGTTACGCATGCCTTTCGGAATCATGGCATCCTGAAAATCTTGAGGACTTTGCCCAGAAAGTTCTAGTAATTTTTCTGATAATGATACTTTACGTGGTTGATCAGTTTTTTTAACTTGTGGCTTTGGTGCAGATGATTTTTTAGGTTTTTCCAGCAAACGAGCAACCCGATCCAGCTCAGAAGCAGGCACGCCAAAATATGCGCCATCTAACCCAAGCGGTTGCACCAAATAACGTTGCATTAACCAACTTAAAGGCTGTTTCGCCGCTTTTTCAATGACCCCACCTATGAGCCAACCATAAGTCAGCGGTTGATAAGCAAAACTTTGTCCTGCTGCAAAACGTGGAGCAGCCGCCGCCATTAGCTCTAACATATGCGACCAATCCAACATTTCTGTTGCTGTCTCAATCGTATTGCGAATATCAAATAAACCACTTTGATGCGATAAAACATGACGTAATGTAATATTGGCTTTACCATTTTGGGAAAACTCAGGCCAATAATGTGCAATAGGCTGATCATAATCCAGTAAGCCTTCACTTACTAAAATATGTGCAAGCGTTGCTAAAATTCCTTTGCCTGTCGAATAACACATTGCCAAAGTATCAGATTGCCAATCTTGTTCTTGAGATTTTTTACCAGTAAAAATATCAACAACTTTCTGACCTTGGAAATATACCACCAATGCAGCGCCACCTTGATGGCTTCTCGCATCTTGCAAACGACTGAATTGGGTTGCTAAGTCAATAAAACGATGATCAACCTTGCCATGATAGTTATGCGTATCGGCAAATAAAATCTCTTTAATCAATGCACATATCCTTATGACATTTATATTTTTTAGAACAACCCTCTTGCGAACAAAAGGGCTGACTCAACAATACTATTCAGTATTAAAGTGCTTTCACTGTTCCCGCAACATGTGGCTTTTTAGATTTAACGTTACGAATCAAGAAGTCAGTTTGTTTTGATTCGGCAGCTGTTAAAAACTCAACAGTTGATGGTAAATACATCGGCAATTTAAACCAAACATCTGCTTCATAAGCAGCGGGTAACTCAATACTCGCCAAAGCTTTTGCCTTACTCCACATGCCATGAGCAATCGCTTGTTTAAAACCAAATGCTTTAGCTGTGACTGCATGAATATGAATCAAGTTAAAATCACCTGAAATCAATGCATAGCGGCGACCAATATTCTCAGAAATATTCCATTCAGCTTTTGGCTGATATGCAGGCTCTTTAGATTCTTTCGATTTTTCAGAAGCTTTTTTCTCAGTTTTTTGACGTGATAAATAAGTCGTTAAACTTTCCATCACCACTTCACCACCCACTTTGGCAGTTGTAATGAAATCGAATTGTAAGCCTTTATCATGTGGCTGAAGTTCGCCAAATTTACATGACAACGTAATTTGCTCATTCACACCGATTTTACGAATTTGTTTGATTTGGTTACGAATATGTACCAATCCTAAAATCGCAAATGGAAATGCTTCACTTGTCATCATGTGCATTTGCAGACTTTGCGACAGTACTGCTAGATAAATTGCTGGTACAAAACCATCATTTTTAAAACCACAAATTTCGTTATAGCTTTCTAAATGTTTTGCATCAATATTAAGCGTATCTACCACATATTCCACTTGTGGTAATACTTTTTCGCCTTTTGGCTTTTTAAAAATTAAACCTTGAATAACTTTTGGATAAGCTAAGTAAGGCTTTGGTAATTGACTAAAATGGCGTGTATTCATAATGAACCTTTCTACATTTTTATAAAAAAGGGATGCACAAGCACCCCTCTTCAAAACTTTTGACGCTTAAGCGCCCAACAAGCTTTGACCGCATACGCGAACAACGTTGCCTGTCACACCTGTTGAACCGGTAGAAGCATACCAAGCAATTGCTTCAGCAACATCTACAGGTAAACCACCTTGGTTCATTGAGTTCATACGGCGACCTGCTTCACGAATCGCAAATGGAATCGCAGCAGTCATTTGAGTTTCAATGAAGCCTGGTGCAACCGCGTTGATCGTAATACCATTCTTCAATGTTGGTGCAGTAAATTTAACCAAACCAATTACGCCTGCTTTAGACACTGCATAGTTGGTTTGACCCAAGTTACCCGCGATACCGCTGATCGATGATACACAAACGATACGACCATTTGCATTTAAACCATCATTAGAAAGTAAGTAATCGTTAACACGTTCAATTGCAGACAAGTTAATGTTGATGACTAGATCCCAAAGCTCTGGCTTCATGTTTGCCAAAGTTTTGTCACGAGTAATACCTGCATTGTGAACGATGACATCCAAACCGCCTTGTTTAGCCGCAGCAGTTTTAATTTTCTCGCCAGCGTCAGCAGCAGTAATATCGATTGCCAATACTGAACCGCCAATTGAACCCGCAACACGCTCAAGATCAGCTTGTTGTTGAGGAACATCTAAGCAAATCACATGTGCGCCATCACGTGCCAATACTTGTGCAATTGCTTCACCAATACCACGGCTTGCACCCGTTACGAGTGCAGTTTTACCCGCAAGTGGCTTAGCCCAATCTAATTTCACTATTTCTGCTTTAGAAATACGGATCACTTGACCAGATACATAAGCAGAGCGTGGTGAAATTAAGAAACGTAAAGTAGATTCCAAGTTTGCTTCAGCGCCTTGATCTACATAAACCACTTGAGCAGTGATACCCTTTTTGAATTCTTTACCAACAGACTTCACAAAACCTTCAAGCGCACGTTGAGCAATGGCTTGTTTTACAGTTTTCGCTGTTTCAGGCGTTGTACCAATCACAATCACACGGCCAGAAGTTGAGATTTGACGCGCGATTGGATTAAAGAAGTTGTACAACTCTTTTAATTGTTCTGAATTTTGGATACCAGAAGCGTCAAATACAACTGCTTTAAATTTAGACTCTTTATCATCTGCATTCAAAGGACGAAGGTTTAAACCTACTTTTGCAGCAGTTTGCTGTAATTCAACGTTATTGCCTACGTAGCTATCTGCATGGATATTACTAAGAACCTGTGCAATAGAAGCGGAAATAGTGCTTGAAGGTGCTGCGCCAAGCAATACGGCACCATTTACAACAGGTTGGCCACTTTCAAAACGATCTAAGCTAACTGGTGATGGTAAACCTAAATTTTTTACAACAAATTTACCCAAAGGTGATTGTGTAAATGCTTGGTATTGATCGGTCATGATTATTATCTCTCATACAAATGAATTTTTTACAAACATCTAAACCATGTCAGCAAAATAACATGAAACCAATGTTTGATTGACTCACAATAAATCATACTTGACTTCATGTTTGGATGTCTTGACCTGAATGTGGTCTAAAGCGTCATTCTAGTCAATACAGCAGTATTGGAAATATGCTATGGTTATAGCAAGAATATCGCAATTATGCTTGGAAAAGCCTTATGAGCAAAACAACTCAAGAAAATCCAGCAGTCGAGAATTCTGCTCAAGAGACTGTGTCAAATACATCAAAAGCAACTTCTGCTCCAAGTAAAAGTGCTGACGCAACTCCTAAAGCAGCAAGTACGGCAACTAAAACGACTCGTCCTCGTTCTACCAGTCGTAGTACAAAAAGCACTGCTTCTTCTACATCTACAAAAGTAGCACCAGCTAAAACAACCAAACCTTCTGTTCAACAGGATAAAAGCATGAGCCAAAACACTGTTCGCCGTGTTGCCATTATTGGCGGTAACCGTATTCCTTTCGCACGTTCAAACGGCGCATATTTCACTGCCTCAAACATGGATATGTTCACCGCGACATTAAACGGCTTAGTTGAGCGTTTTAACCTACAAGGTCAACGTTTAGGTGAAGTGGTTGCAGGTGCGGTATTAAAACACAGCCGTGACTTCAACATGACTCGTGAGTGTGTTTTAAACACTCAGCTTGCACCAGAAACTCCAGCTTATGACATTCAGCAAGCATGTGGTACTGGTTTACAGGCAGCTTTCCTTGTTGCAAACAAAATCGCTTTGGGTCAAATCGAAGTGGGTATTGCAGGTGGTGTAGATACAACTTCTGATGCACCGATCGCTTTAGGTGATGGTTTACGTAAAGCTTTGCTTGAGTTGAACATTGCTAAAACAGGTAAAGATCGTTTAAAAGCTTTATCTAAAATCAATGTTAAAGATTTGATGGACGCACCTAAAAATGGTGAACCACGCACTGGTTTATCTATGGGTGACCATGCTGCCATTACAGCGTTAGAATGGGGCATTACTCGTGAAGATCAAGATGCCTTAGCCGCTTCTTCTCACCAGAAAATGGCAAAGGCATACGAAGAAGGTTTCTTCGATGACTTAATTACTCCATTCTTAGGTTTAAGCCGCGACAACAACTTACGTGCTGACTCAACTGCTGAGAAATTAGCAAAATTAAAACCAGTATTTGGCAAAGGCGAAGCTGCAACAATGACAGCGGGTAACTCTACTCCACTTACTGACGGTGCTTCATGCGTACTTTTAGCTTCTGAAGAGTGGGCTAAAGCAAATGGCCATGAAGTTCTTGCTTACTTGACGTTCACTGAAACTGCTGCAGTTGATTTTGTTGGCAAGAAAGAAGGCTTATTGATGGCTCCTGCTTATGCAGTTCCACGTATGCTTGAGCGTGCTGGTCTTAAACTTCAAGATTTCGACTATTACGAAATCCACGAAGCGTTTGCATCACAAGTACTTTCTACTTTGAAAGCTTGGGAAGATGAGAAATTCTGTAAAGAGCGTTTAGGCTTAGATGCACCTTTAGGTTCAATTGATCGTAGCAAACTCAACGTTAAAGGTTCTTCTTTAGCTGCGGGTCACCCTTTCGCTGCAACTGGTGGTCGCATCATCGCCACTGCTGCGAAAATCTTAAACCAAAAAGGTTCAGGTCGTATCTTAGTTTCGATTTGTGCTGCTGGCGGTCAAGGTGTAACAGCTATTATTGAAAAATAATTGCCGACCTAATCAATAAGGGGTTAGGTCTTTGGATTTAGTCCCTTTTTCCTTTGTACACGACAAAAATAGATAACTCATTGAAATAATGTCATAATAATTGTTTTCTAACGACGAATACTATGACACATCTCAACGAGTTACATCTTATCCTAAACAAATCTCTAAAATGGAACAAGTCACATTTAAAGTGCTTTTCGCTCATCATGCTTGCGATCATTTTAAAGCAAACGTGCAATCTTTCTTCTGCATCTAAAGCCTTCCCCATCCAGTGCTTACCACAATCATTTTATCGACGTATGCAGCGCTTCTTTGCAGGTCAGTATTTTGATTATAGTCAAATATCTCAGTTGATTTTCAATTGACCGTGGAGGTGAGATGGCAGAACATAAAATACTCGAAGAAGATTTAGGCATAGATGTATATTTCTGTGACCCACATTCACCATGGCAAAAAGGCACATGCGAAAATATGAATGGTTTAATTAGGCAATATTTACCTAAAGGGATTGATTTAAATCAGGCAGATCAGCATTATTTAAATCAAGTTGCCATGTCACTGAATACTCGTCCTAGAAAAGCGTTAGATTGGCTCACACCATTAGGAAATTTGCTCAGTTTGTTGATTATCATAAGGCTTTTAAAACTGTCGCACCTCATGTTTGAATTCGCCATCCTATATAATTCAAAATACTACAAAAATATTATGCAGTAAAAAAACTATTATGTAACAATATTGGAAGTTTGTTAATTTCTTTAGTGCCTCATGTCGTTCATTATTGGTATTGATCCTGGTTCACGTTTAACAGGTTATGGAATTATCGAAAAAGATGGTAACAAATTGCGTTTTGTTGATGCAGGAACCATTCGTACCGAAACACAAGCAATGCCTGAGCGTTTAAAACGCATTTTTGCGGGTGTTGAGCGGATTGTTAAGTTTCACGGTCCAACTGAAGCTGCTGTCGAACAAGTGTTTATGGCACAAAACCCTGACTCTGCCTTAAAACTTGGTCAAGCACGTGGCGCTGCGATTGCAGCATTGGTGAATTTGGATTTAAATGTAGCGGAATATACAGCACGTCAAATCAAGCAGTCTGTAGTGGGCTATGGGGCTGCTGAAAAAGAACAAGTGCAAATGATGGTAATGAAATTACTCAATCTTAGCATTCAACCACAAGCAGACGCCGCCGATGCGCTTGCTGCCGCCATTTGTCATGCTCATGCTTCAGGAAATATGAGCAAAATGGCAGTATTGAATGCTTTAGGTGGAATGGCGCGAGGAAGAAGTCGTTCGAGCAGTAGACGACGTTAGAATGCTAGAAAAATGCTATTAATTACCCCAATTTCAACTTTTTAAGTGATTGAAATAAAAGAGGTGGACCAGAAAATTTGAATAACACCTATAAGTGATATATTGCTCCCCAAATGATGTTATAAGTTGACAAAAACAACTAATCGTGCGAAAAGGTTTTTTTTAGTTAACAGATGTTCACACATGCCTCGAATTGTTTCTGTACCACTTAGTGTAGAACAGCGAGAACGACTCATTTTTTCTGGCCAAACATGCAAAAGATTGGCGTGAAAGACAGCGCGCCCAAACTATTCTCTGGCTTTCCGAAGGTAAAAGTGTTGCGGAAGTTGCCACTCTACAAGAACGTATCCCAGAAACCATAACGCTACAACGCCGACGTTGGGAATTTTATGAGTTTGAATCGATTAAAGAAGGTCATCGCTCAGGTCGGCCCAATACATTGATCTCAGACTATCAGGCGAAAATCCTAGATTGGGTCAATACAAGTCCACTCAATGCAGAACAAATCCGAGTCAAACTACATGAAGAATACGAAGTGTCCGTGTCTGTTGAAACCATTCGTAAGTTTTTACGTGATTCAGGTAGGGTCTTCAAGCGTACCCGTCATAGCTTGAAAAAAAAGAGATCCGATTGCATTTGAACAAGCAACACAGCAGATTAAAGAATTACGAGAGCAAGCGGCACGTGGTGAAATTATATTAGGTTATGTTGATGAAACAGGGTTTTCATCTAAACCTGATAACCGCTATGCGTGGACAAAGATAGGTGATGTTCCTGCGGTTGATGTAATAAGATTAAAACGAGTTAATGTCATGGGGTGTTTGCTTTCAACGGGGAAACTGGTGACAAGTTGTTTACAAGAGTCAGTGACAAGCACTTGGTTTTATGCCTATTTAACTGGAATAGCTCAACAAGTAAAACAGACGTATAACCTTCCATTGGTTCTTATTGTTGATAATGCCTCGATTCATAGAAGTAAAAAGATGGCTGATTACAGAGAGCTACTTAAAACTAAATTTTCGACGAATCTGTATTTTATTCGACAAAGTGCAACTGAATTTAGATAGAACCAATTGGAAATGGGGAAAACGAAATATTAATATCCTGATGCTCGCGATCGTTTATCGTGGAATAGCAATACCTATCGTTTGGACATTGCTTAATAAACGTGGAAATTCAGATACGAAAGAGCGTATTACCTTGATTCAACGCTTTATATCCATTTTTGGTAAAGACCGTATTGTGAATGTGTTCGCAGACAGAGAGTTTATCGGTGAGCAGTGGTTTATATGGTTAATTGAATAAGACATCAACTTCTGCATTCGTGTTAAAAAAACTTCATTGTCACCAATCATTTAGGAAAGAATCATAAAATTAGTGATTTATTTCGCCATCTTCAGGTTGGTCAAATTGAATGTCGTAAACGACGGATTTTGGTTGGTCGGGTGAAACTATATATAAGTGCACTACAGTTAGAAAATGGAGAGCTTTTACTCGTCGTTTCTCCTCAGTTTAATGGTAATGCTATTCAGGATTATGCATTACGCTAGGAAATTGAAACCTTATTCAATTGTTTCAAGGGACGCGGGTTTAATCTTGAAAATACGCGCTTGACAGACCCTGGACGAGTGAAAAAATTGATTGCGGTGTTAGCTATAAGCTTCTGTTGGTGTTACTTAACGGGTGAATGGCAACATGATCAAAAAAAAGCGATAAAAATAAAGAAGCATGAACGACTGTCAATGAGTTTATTTCGCTATGGTTTAGACTATGTTCAAATGGCGATTCAGCGTTTAATTGGTTTTGGGAAAAAAGAAGAGTTTAAGGAAATTTTGGCAATTTTAAGAAAGCACAAGCCTGATAGGATAAGGGTTCTGTACAATTTGTCGTGTACAGAGATCAAATTTATATTATTAAAATATTTGCACTAATTTTACTCCCCCCCAATTTCAGGGCTAGACAATTTTAGGAAATTATAGTCAAACTACTTTATTATTCATACAGGATTCGAAAAAAACTCGAAATAACTCATCGACTGAGTTGTATTGGTTTTATAATGATTTGACTATATACGTTTCTTCCATTCAACAATGGTATTTTTATTAATTTCAAATTGTGCAGCTACCGCTCGAATAGAATAACCTTCCTCAAGCTTAGCTAAAATTTTACGTCTAAAATGTTCTGAATAACTCATTGCACCATTGTATTGGTTTTATAATGATTTGACTATATGACTAAACTACACTCATGTATAAAAATTGTTTTAATCTGTACGGGGTAATGGAAAATGAAACGCTTATCTTTAAGCTTATAGTCAAACCGTTTAATTACCCATACACTCGTTAAAGAAACGACTAAAAAGCTTATCTATTGAGTTAACCAACCATTTTTTCCTTTTTGCTTTCACCCATGCCCACATTTTTTCAATAGGATTAAGGTCAGGACTATACGGTGGTAACCAAAGTATTTGATGCCCATGTTGGGTTAATAGATCTTGTATATCTTGTCGTTTATGGAAAGCTGCATTGTCCATGACAATTACACTATTCGAGGGTAATTCTGGTAATAAAAACTGATCTACCCAAAAATGAAATACATCCGAATTTACTTTGCAATCAAATAAACCAACTGCAAATAACTTACCCTCATGGATTGCTCCTATTGCATTGGTTTGATTTTTTAATTGCCAATTATATGTTCCATAACAAGGAGTTCCCTGTTTTGAATAACCATGAGGTCTATGTTCATGAGATTTAAATCCACTTTCATCAAGATAGATGATCGGGTGTTGACACCTTAATCGGTTTAAATCTTTTAAATACTGCTCTCTGAGTTCTGTTTTTGCTTTCGGGTGCCGTAAGGTCTTTTTTTAACTGTGATATTTAGACGCTTGAGCGCATCTCCAATTGTAGAAGTACCACAACCAAAACGAGCAGCGCGTTCATATTGATAATCATCAGGATATTGCTCAACATCTGCACGTAAGGCATCATCATCAACTTTAGATGGTTTTCTTGGTCGAGTTCTTTTTATTTCGATTCGCTTTTTCCATTCGACAATTGTATTTTTATCAATTTCGAAGTGTTGAGCAACCGCTCGGATAGATTGACCTTCTTCAAGCTTGGCTAATATTTTCTTTCTAAAATGTATTGGATAACTCATATCGGTATTGTATTGGTTTTTTGACGTACGGACTATAGCCACAGTCGCACTTTTATCTGTATCTTTAACAACACAAGCAGGTTTTTTAGATAATGCCTTAAAAATTGCTCAAGCAGTGCAAAGTGGTGATACAGGTGCGGCATTAAATCAGGCTGCCAATATGGCAACAGCACAAAAACAACAAGCTGCACCAGCAACAGCCTATGTTGATACAACACCTTATTCAGTTGCGCAATTGGGTGCGATGGACTGCGCTGCACTTGCAGTATCTTCAGCCACAGCACAACGTGAAATCAAGAGCTTGCAAACTCAAGCTGAACAGTTTGACAATTTACAAACTCAGGCACAACAAGAAGCAGCAAGTAGAGGTAACGCAAAAGCACTCGGTGGTTTATTATCGATTGCTGGAAATATTATGGCGCAAAAAGGCAGCAGTTCTGCAAGCACATTAAGTACGCTGGGCAATAACCTTTCAACAACTCAATCAGAAGCTCAACTACAAACCATGAATTCTGATGCATTGCTCAAAGCTTACAAAAAACACGAAGCTGATTTAGAAAATATCAAAATCTATCAAAAGAGCAAAAGCTGCAAAATCTAATCAATACCCAATCAAAAAACATCCAGCTTAGAGCTGGATGTTTTTTATGCATGATAAAGACCAAACATTCTCTATTTATCCGTCTCAAACAACGCTGCAACGAAAGACTTAGCCGAGAAAGGACGTAAGTCATCAATCTTCTCACCCACACCAATATAGCGAATTGGCACATGAGTACGGCTTGCGATATTGAATAACACACCACCTTTGGCTGTACCATCCAGCTTGGTAATGGTAATACCAGTTAAACCCACTGCTTCGTCAAAGAGTTGAACCTGATTAATGGCATTTTGGCCTGTACCTGCATCTACAATCAGCATGATCTCATGTGGTGCAGTTGCGTCAATCTTCTGCATAACACGTTTAACTTTTTTCAGCTCTTCCATGAGGTTGGCCTTATTTTGTAAACGCCCTGCGGTGTCGGCAATCAGTACATCAATGCCTTTGGCACGCGCACTTTCAAATGCATCAAAAATTACTGAAGCACTGTCAGCACCATGTCCTTGAGCCACTACAGGAATGTCATTACGCTCACCCCAGATCTGTAATTGCTCAGTCGCTGCTGCACGGAACGTATCACCTGCGGCGAGCATGACTTTCTTGCCCTCACCCTGCAAACGCTTGGCAAGTTTACCAATGGTCGTGGTTTTACCCACACCGTTGACACCCACCATCAAAATCACATAAGGCGATTTATTCGGGTCAATATGTAAGGGCTTTACGCGTGGCGCAAGTAAGGCAACCAGTTCTTCCTGTAGTGCTTTATACAAGGCATGTGAATAAATCAGGTCACCACGTGCGGTTCTTTCAGTCAAATTGGCGATAATGGTTTTGGTCGCATCAACACCAATGTCTGCAACCAGTAACTGCTCTTCGACCTCTTCCAGCAGTTCATCATCAATTTCTTTACCGCCGATCAGGATATTGACCATACCATCAGTAAAGCTACGGCGGGTTTTGGTCAGGCCATCTTTCATACGACCAAAGAAACCAGCAGATTTTGTGTCATCCTGCTCAAAGACTGGCGTTGATGGTTGTTCTACAGGCGTGGGTGCAGATGTTGCAACTGTGGTTTTTACAACTGGTTCAATAATGGGAATATCGACAGCAGGTAAACTCGGCAATGTGACATCATCATCACCGATGTCAGCATCTATCAAGAATTTATTTTGCACATTCGATTGCTGTTGCATGTCGATTCCTTGAGAATAAAGCAGCTTTTTAAAAAGATTGACAGTCTAGCACAAATTGTTTTCTTTTTCCCGACTGGGCCAAATCATTCATTTATAAATGAAAAATGAGTCGATTAAAACTTACTCATCCTCTTGTTTCATTGCTGGATATTGTTTAATACGGTTTGATTCAAATTGATAGGCATTCAAAAGCTTTAGGTAGTCTACGCGGCGAATGCTGGAATGTCTTAAAACAGCTATCGCCATATGCTGTGTTCTGGGATGGCTGGCTTGTTGTGAAAAATAAATCACCTGTTGATATTGCATTGTATTGACAGGGCGTTGTAAAGCTTTATAGACAACAATAAAAATTGAAAAAAGTATTATCGCGACCAGAATATTACACAATTGATCGACTTTTGTCCCAAACCGAGACTTTAAAACCTGATGTTTAGAAAATAAAGACAACATAACTTACCTCAAAGCTATGAAGTAGTGTATGTGTCTGGTTCATTAAGGACAAGCCTAACGTTCAATAAGTCACAATGAAACAACTTATTGAACGTCCAGAAACTTTATCAATAATTAACCAAGGTACGGACAAAAGCGAAATATAAAATAAAAGCGATGATCACCAAGGTAATAAAAATTGCAAACATCCCTACACCACTCTCTGCATCGGCTGGGTGCAATTCATCATCATCGGCAATATTTTTTAGCTCGCCGTCATAAATCTTAAAAAAGCGGTCCTTTTGTTCAGGGCTTAAATGGCTGGCAAAATCGTAGACACGCTTGCGCTGGGCCAAGCAATAATCACCGAGATGAATTTCCTGATGGAAAATGGCTTCATCCAGTAATTTACGATGATGATGAGCCAAAGTGATGATCTGGCTCTCTAATGGTGGAACATCAATGCTTACACCATCAATTACATTTGACATATTGTTCTCCTTTTCTCTTATTCTCACTTTGATTTTACTTAAAATTATTTGCGACAAATGTTTAATCGTGTAAGCTTTTATTTACGAAATGACACGCAATATATTTGACAATTCAATCAATTTTGTCATAATAATTTAACAATTTAAAGTTAAAGTAGCTTAAATTCAAAGTAAAGTTTCTTTGAATAGAATTTGCGGTAATCATAATTAAAATAAGGAGTTATTATATGATTCAACACTTTACACACCATGAACTAGAGCATGTATATGCTAATGCGGTAAATACAATTCAATCACAAAAAAACTTTCAGGATGCAGTGAAAGAGCTTGAAGAAGTAGCGAAAGCAGGTCACGGCAAAGCGGCATTATTTTTGGCAGAGTTGTATTATCAAGGCTTCCGAGTCGAACGTGACTCATTGAAAGCACAGTATTGGCAGAAGATGGCAACCCTACAAGCATAAAGAAACGTCCTTGCGCTACATCAAAGCTTTAATCGCTTTGATCTGCTCAGGTGGCGTTTTTTAATGCCTGCGCAAAATCCGTTCCTATCTTTTTATCCTATATCACCGTTCTTCACTCCACATTCCATTTATCTTACACAGGTCAAAGTGTTAATCGCATCAAAGTATCAATCACTTTATTTTGCATTTTCTTAATACATACAATATTTGCTTACGATTTAGATGAATTATTTAAACATAAATGACATCTAAATTTCTTATAATAAAACATAAGTTTAAATAAGATCAGTTTAATAATATGTATCGGTTTAACCACTTTCAACCAGTATCACGTGAGTTGATGATTAAGATTTCAATTCTAAAAACAATAATGTATTGCGGTGTTCTTTGGGGTTTATATCATCAAGGCTGGGCAATCAAATCTGATCACGACGGTCATGTCTTTCCTTTCTGGCTGAACGGTGTTCAGGCACATCGTTATGCCAAGGCGCATTGGAAAAATTACACACCACGAAAAATTACACCAAAAGATTTTCATGAATCTTTATTGCCAACCCTAACCCGCCTACAAGTTGAGCCTGCTTTATTTAACTCGTCACATCGCAAATTCAAGCTTTCAACACAGCAAATGCAGCATTTCTTTTTTATGCAGCATCAATCTGTAGCGACTGCCTAAAGTTTCCATTGTTACAGTGATGACTTTTTAAACATTCATGAGAAAAAGTTATCATTGTGGCTCAATTAGGACTTTGCAATTAAAACAAATACCGTTAAGTTAAATGAAAATGACAATACAACACAGGTGGATAAACAATGACAATCGTTGCTCAAGTCATCAAGAATAAAGCAGTACAATCAATTTTTACAATCTCACCAAATGCGACTGTACTTGAAGCAATTAAAATTATGGCAGACAAAGGTGTCGGGGCACTGGTGGTTGCAGAAGATGAAAAAGTGGTTGGAATTTTCTCTGAACGTGACTATACCCGTAAAATCGCCTTGATGGAACGTACATCAGAAAGCACTCTAGTCTCAGACATTATGACATCCAAGGTCATTTCAGTCGGCTTGAACCATACGGTAGAGGAATGTCTACAGCTCATGACTGATCGCCATTTACGTCATTTACCTGTACTGGATCAAGAAAAGCTGGTGGGTTTTATCTCAATTGGTGACTTGGTTAAAGCAGCAATGGAAGATCAACGCATCCTGATTGAACAGCTTCAACAATATATCTCTGGTTAATTCTATAAAAATAAAAAAACAGGGCAATTCACTGCCCTGTTTTTTTATTTTAAAAACCTAAAACTATGCTTTTAGAAAGTTCTGGATTGCAGGCACAAGACGTTGCAACAACTCATCTGCCTGAGCTTGAGTCATGTTGAGTGGCGGTAACAAACGAACCACGGAACCAGCCGTGACATTGATAATCAATTTATATTGATCACGGGCAATCGCAACCAGTTCAGCACAGTCTTTTGGTAGTTGAATACCAATCATCATACCAAAACCACGCACCTGTACATTGTAACCAGCCAATTGCGCTTTGAGTTGATCCACGATATAGGCACCGACAGTAGCAGCATTTGCAACCGCATTTTCTTTTTCAAGTGTATCCAGTACTGTATATACCACTCGCGAGCCCAACACTGTGCCACCATAGGTTGAACCGTGGCTGCCTGCACCCAGTAAACCGACCGCTTTACCCTGGGTCATCACCGCCCCAATTGGGAAACCATTGCCCAAACCTTTGGCTGTAGTCATCACATCAGGAACAATACTAGTATGTTGATAGGCAAAGTATTTACCTGTACGCCCATTTCCAGTCTGGATTTCATCCAGCATCATCAACCAGTTATGCTGGTTACATAAAGCACGGACTTCTTCCAGATAGCTAAAGCCTTGTGGTGCAGTATTGACTCCACCCTCACCCTGAATGGGTTCAATCAGGATTGCAACAATATCAGGATGATGGATTGCCGCTTCCTGAATCGCTTCCACATCCCCAAATGGCACACGGATAAAGCCCTGAACTAACGGCGCAAAGCCCTCCTGAACCTTTTTATTGCCTGTCGCAGACAAGGTTGCCAAGGTACGACCATGGAAAGACTGTTCAGCAACCAAAATTTTTGGATTGACAATCCCTTGTTGCGCACCAAATTTACGGGCAATTTTAATTGCGCCTTCATTTGACTCAGCACCGCTATTGGAGAAAAAGATCTCTTCCATTCCAGAAACTTCAGCCAATTTCTGGGCAGCGGCGGTTTGCCAAGGAATTTCAAATAAGTTACTGGTATGAATCAAGGTTGCGGCCTGTTCAGCAATCGCTTCCGCTATCACAGGATGAGCATGACCCAATCCACATACGGCAATCCCAGTCAAGGCATCTAAATATTCTGTCCCATCCGCCGTATATAGATACGCCCCTCGTCCTCGTACAAAGCTGATCGCCTGGCGACCATAAGTTGCCATAAGGTGTGTTGGTTGATCAGGCTGTACAGGAGCAAGAGTGATATTAGTCATAACAAACTCAATCTATCATTAGTTGTAGTGTAAAAAAGTTATATAAGCAAAAACTTGCGTAGATTGAAAGCATAAACTCACATTTATATAAGAAAAATCTTTAACAATAGCTCGTAAACTGTTTTTCAGTATATAATTTGGCAAGATTAGTTGAGGATCTATCTATGACGGAACAAGCGCGTGATACAGTAGCGTTAATTCGTGATCAAATTGCGAAACACCCTGTTTTACTTTACATGAAAGGCACTCCCCAATTCCCGCAATGTGGTTTTTCTGCGCGTGCAGTAGAAGCACTTAGCCAAATTGGTCGTCCATTTGCCTATGTAAATATCTTGGAAAATCAAGATATTCGTGCAACTTTACCTCAAATTGCCAACTGGCCTACTTTCCCACAGTTATGGATCAATGGCGAGCTCATTGGCGGTAGCGACATCATGCTTGAAATGTTCCAGAATGGTGAGTTAAAGCCATTGGTTGAACAGTATAGCCCTGCTCCTGAAGCATAAGCTAAAAAACGAAAGCCAATCAAATGATTGGCTTTTTTATTTGCCTAAACTTACTGTTCACTAAAACCAACATAGCGGAACATTCCCTCCACACCCAAATCTGCCTTATAGATTTTCATTTCAGGATAGTTTGCCTGCGTCACAGTCATAAAAACATTCATGTTTGGATCTTCATGAATTTCATCAACCGATTGTGGCAAAACCGCCTCAAAACGATCAGCAATAAACTCAAAACCTAAATCCATTGCCATGAATAATGTATGCTCACACGGCTGAATATATTGTTCTTGCTGCCAATCCAAAACGGCATGTTGGCAAAAAGGGCATAAAATGTTTTGAGTTGCATCGACAATGTTGATGAGTTGATATGACATAATATTACAGCGTAAAAAATTTGATTCAGTGTAAAAGAATATGATGTATGAATCTATCTTGAATAGAAGGATTTAGCTTATGGCAACACTTGAACAAGCCATTGCACTGGCAGCACAACAACACGCAGGTCAAGTTGACAAAGCCAATGCCCCTTATATATTACATCCGTTAAGAGTCATGCTAAATGTTCCAACGATTGAGCATAAAATTGTTGCTGTGCTACATGATGTCTTAGAAGATACTGAGACAAGCATCGAAGATTTACAGGCGTTGGGATTCCAACCACACATTATCGAGGCAATCGTTGCACTGACCAAACAAAAAGGTGAGTCACGAATACAAGCCGCTCAACGGACCGTACAAAACCCTTTGGCGCGTGTTGTGAAATTGGCAGATATCAATGACAATATGGACTTGTCTCGGATTTCATCGCCAACAAGCAAAGACTTTGAGCGACTAAACGAATATAAACAGGTTCGGGATATTTTGATCCAAAATGTTTAACCATCACGTTTATACTGATTTAACTTGCTCACAAAAGCTGGAGTTTATAGCGTAATGCTAACGGATTTAGATGATTTTTATTGCTTTGCGCTTGTTGTTGAGCATGGTGGTTTTAGTGCGGCTGAACGCGCAACTGATATTCCTAAATCCAAACTCAGTCGCAGAGTTTATAACCTAGAGGAACAACTCGGTGTACGTCTCATTCAGCGAAGTTCACGTCATTTTGCTGTAACAGACATTGGTATGGATGTCTATCGTCACGCACAAGTCATGATGAATGCAGCCCAAGCTGCACATGATGTCGTGAATCATTTAAGCAGTCAGCCACGTGGTGTTATCAAGGTCAGTGTACCTGTGGATATTGCCCAGAATCAAATGGCAAAAATATTGCCCGCTTTCCTAAAAAAATATCCAGAAGTCCGTGTGCAGATGATGGTGAGTAACCGCCGTGTGGATGTCATTAACGAGGGCATTGATTTGGCATTGCGTGTACGTACCAAACTGGACGATGACCCGAATCTGGTCTTAAGACAATTTGAAGCCATTGAACAACGACTTTTTGCCAGCCAGGCCTATTTAAATGAATTCGGGCATTTAACCACACCTGAACAACTGTCTGAACATCGTATTATCAGCATGGCTGAAGAACATCTTGACCAGCATTTTCTACTGTCAGGTCCAGATCATCAGCAACAGAAGAAGATCAAGGTCAACCCTGTGATTATGGGTTCGAACTTGTTGATGCTGGCAGAATTAGCCAGCCAGAATTGTGGAATTGCCCTATTGCCTGATAGCATTGCTCAGGATTTCATTAAATCTGGTCAATTGGTGAAAGTATTACCAGAATGGACTGCGCCACATGGAATCTTCCATGCAGTTTATCCATCACGTCGGGGCTTGCTGCCAGCGGTTCGTGTATTCATCGACTATCTGGTTGAACAACTTACCCTATGTTCCACGATAAAAAGACCCGATTAATATCGGGCCTTTGCTGCATTTATGAAATAGCAGAATAATGTCCTGTTCCTTCTGGCCAAGGGGTGAGCAGTTCAAAACCATCCTCTGTCACGGCAACCATATGTTCCCATTGGGCAGAAAGTGATTTATCCCGTGTTACAACTGTCCAGCCATCACTCAACTCTTTCACCTGCGCCTTACCTGCATTTACCATCGGCTCAATGGTAAAGACCATGCCTTTTTTCAATACCATGCCCTGACCTTTCTGGCCATAATGCAGGATATTGGGTTGTTCGTGGTAAACACGTCCAATACCATGCCCACAATATTCACGGACAATACTATAACCCTGAGCTTGAGCAACAGATTGAATTGCATAGCCAATATCGCCTAATGTTGCTCCAGGTCTGACCGTACGAATACCTGCCAACATTGCATCATAAGTCGTTTCAACTAATTTCTTAGCTTCAGGGCTTGGTTCACCTACAAAGTACATCCGACTGGTATCGCCAAAATAACCATCTTTAATCACAGCCACATCAATGTTGAGAATGTCACCCTCCTGCAAAATCTTTTTGACAGAGGGGATGGCATGGCATACTTCTTCATTGACAGAAATACAGGTTGTTTTGGTAAAACCGTGATAACCCACATTGGCAGGAATAACCTGCAAAGTGTTTACGATGTAATCATTACATATATCATCTAAATATTCAGTTGAAACACCTGGCTTTATATAGGCACCAATCATTTCTAGAACTTGTGCTGCCAAACGCCCTGAGATACGCAATTTTTCAATATCCTGTTCCGTTTTAATGGTCACAGTAGAAGCTCTCATTCGAGATATTCCTTATGTAAAAATCAAATTAATTTCGTAATGCAGAGCCATTTTTATACTGCATTCAATATTTCAGTAGTTTTACGCTTTAGCTCTCAAATCTTCAATCTTTTTACGACTGAAAGACACTTTTTATTTTACATTTAATTTCGATCAACATCATAGGAAAAAAGTATAACAAACGATATTTTTTACTTTTAAAATCTTTTCAAACAATTAAGTTTACCAAAGCTAATCCTATGATTTTAATCATTTCTTTTTAGACAAAAATAAACCGTTTTTCACATAAAATTGGTTTCAAATGACAGCATTTTTATTCTAAAATCCGCACTTTTATTTTATACCTCCCTTTATGAACCAACTTCGTACAGGAGATATTATTGCCTTGGGGTTTATGACCTTTGCACTGTTTATTGGTGCAGGCAATATTATTTTCCCCCCTATTGTTGCCCAGCAGGCTGGTGAACACGTATGGCTGGCTGCATTTGGTTTCTTAATCACCGCAGTTGGTCTACCTGTAATGACCATCATGGCCTTGTCACGTATGCAGGGCTCAATTGAGGTCATTAGTTCCCCTCTTGGTCGTTTTGCCAGCTTATTACTGACCATAGTCTGTTACCTATCGGTAGGTCCGTTATTTGCGACACCACGTACTGCCACCGTTTCTTATGAAATTGGTTTTGCACCATATTTTGGTACATCAAGCAGTAGCCTACTGATCTACAGTGTAATTTATTTTGCCTTTGTCGCAGCAGTTTCTCTTTATCCAAATAAACTCCTTGATACAGTCGGACACGTACTGGCACCATTAAAAATTGTTGCACTTGCAATACTGGGCATCGCAGCTTTTGCCATTCCGACAGGTTATATTTCTCCACCGATTAACCATTATGTCAACAGTCCAGTTTCCGAAGGCTTTGTCAGTGGTTACTTGACCATGGACACCTTAGGGGCGCTGGTATTTGGTATTGTGATTATTCAGGCCATTCAATCCCGTGGAGTAACTGATTCCAAGCTGATAACCAAATATGCAATTATCGCAAGCCTAATTGCAGGTGTAGGCTTAACCCTTGTTTATATCAGTCTGTTTAAACTTGGTTTAGGCAGCCATGAAGTCGCGGCAAATGCAGATAATGGTGCAGTCATTCTGCATGCCTATGTGCAGCATGCCTTTGGTGACCTAGGTTCATTGTTCCTGGCTGGCTTGATTTTTCTGGCATGTATGGTCACTGCGATTGGCTTAACCTGCGCATGTGCTGAATATTTTAATGAATTAACTGGTTTACCCTATAAATTACTGGTTTTTATCCTGATTGGGTTTTCACTGTTAATTTCCAACTTGGGTTTAACCAAACTAATTGCGTTTTCCGTTCCTTTATTAAGTGCAATTTATCCGCCAGCAATCGTGGTGATCATGCTCAGCTTTTTCTGGAAACACTGGAACAAGCCATCGCTGATTGTAGGTTCAGTGACCGCCATCGCTTTCCTTTTCGGTATTGTAGAGGCAATTAAAGCGGCTGGTTTTACAGAACAGTTACCACAATTTATTGATCACTTGCCATTAAGTGAACAAAACCTTGCCTGGTTACTTCCATCATGTGCCGTTCTTATGATTGCAATTGCAATTGACCGATTATCAGGTGGCAAGAATTAAAATGATTTGTCGTTAAAACGATGTTTTACCCAAACATAATTTTAGCTATACAAAGAATGCTCCTTTACCCAATGTGCATTCTCTGTTTACGACAAATCTTTATTTTTTAAAATGGATTAATTCTACAGAAAAATAGCAATATCATTCATTATGTTAGAACCCTAAATATTTCAAAATGTAAAAAAACAATCTATCATTTTACTGAAAAATACTATAGATTCACATTTAAAATACTTAAAAGTTATAAAAATCAATGTATTTAATGAATTAATCTAAAAAATATTGCAGTTACCTATTGAAATACTCAAAAATTAGCAGTACAACTGAAAGAATAATTCTGACCAAAACACTTAAGTTTTGTCATCGCCACAAGGAGGGATGGAGATGTTATCATTACATTTCAACAAGCAAGTCTTCATTAACACTCTGAAGACCACTGATTCGAGCATCTATGCAATCACAACGCTGGCCTTAATGGCAACGTTGTTATTCCAAGGCACTATTATGGGTAACTTAAAACCTGAATATTTCGCCTATGCAATGGTCGTCTCTATGGCTTTCTGTACGTGGGGGATTATTGATCGAAAGTGTCGACAGGTAAATATTGATCGACAAAAGAATTCTTTAGAGAAAATGGATGAGTAATCATCCATTTTTTATATCAGCTTAAAAATTTTGCAATTGTTCCACATAATAAAATCGCTGTAGCACCCAGTTCAACAATAATTAAACTTAACATCATTAACGTCATGCACCAGGCTGGAATGGCCCGCTGCCCTAATTGATGAGGCTGTTTAAACTGATTGGTGGTGTCTTTCAACAATCCATGAATGATATAGGTCAGAATGGACATCGCAAAGAAGAATAGGTTTGCAATCACACAAGCTAAAGTCCACATATCAGACAAAACTGTAAAATAGCTCAATGCAGCCAAGATTAAACTGGCGGCGGCATAAAGCAGACTGCTTCGATGAGCAATATCTACATAGTAATGTGCCCGTGCAAGCTCCGTTTTTCTAATTTGATAATATTTCCATACTCCTGTTAGCATCCCCACCCAAAGAAAAATTCCACTAAATATAATCGACAGTTCAGTCGCTTGAGTTAAAACAAACATCCGCTATCCTGTAAATAAGCTTCCTATTAGGGTTTTATATTACATAATAATTGACTTTTAAGTCATTTTTCAAACGAGTTTCTTTTTAGAACTTGTGTAAAGTAGAAATATGCAAATACAAGAGTAGCTCGCTCATGAATAGCCCTGAATCATTTTGGATCAGTTGTAAAGATGGTTATCAACTTGCAGCTCAATTTTATCCTGCACAAAATGATAAACAGCAATATCCCATTCTCATTTGTCCTGCGACAGGGATTACTAAAACCTTTTACCACCCTTTTGCAGAGTGGTTGAGTCAGCAAGGCTATGATGTCCTAAGTTTTGATTTTCGTGGTATTGGTCAATCTCTACATGGAGCACTTAAAGATTCAACAGCCAGTATCAATGATTGGGGACTACTTGATATTCCAGCGGCAGTTGATGCTTTGCTGAATCGAACCCAGGCAGAAAAAGTCATTATTATTGGGCATAGTGCTGGTGGTCAGCTTCTTGGCGTTAATCCCAATTATAGTAAAGTTGCCAAAGTTCTGGCAATTGCTGGCTCAACAGGCCACGTAAAAGGCTTAAAAGGCAAAACCAAGCTGCTCGCCCCTATCATGTTTAATGTTATTTTTCCTATTTCCAGCTTTTTCAAAGGCTATGGCGCAACCCAGTTTATCGGTATGGGGGAAAACTTGCCAAAAAATGTGGCAAGGCAATGGGCAGAATTCTGTAGCAAACCTGGCTATGTGATGAATGCGATTGGGAAAAGCATTTTTGATGACTATCATCAGGAAATTCAATGCCCTATTACTTCTTTTTGGGCCTCAGATGATGAAATTGCAACACAGGCAAATGTTGAGGATTTACTGCGTCTTTATCCCAATGCAAAAACCAGGCTCATCGAACTTGACCCTAGGAAACATGGCTATAAACAGATTGGACACATGCTGATGTTTAAAAAATCCCATCAGAAACTATGGCCAGTTTTGGAAAATGAGTTAAAAAACTTGAATTAACAACACTCTTTACCTCAACAATATATACACTTTTACGCATCTAAACTTGTAATCCTGTTTAGATGCGTCTTTTTCTCTTTCATCTCTGTACACGACAAATTTCACAGAACTCTTATCCTATACCTATTTTCTTAATAAAAAATAATGCAATCTGCAAAACAAGACAATATATCACTTTTACTTATATATATTTTCATTAAAAACCATTGCAATTATTCAGTTTTACTTCAATTTTTTGATTTACTCACCTTATACTAAGTTCGGTTGTAATGTCGTGAGAGTAATATGCAAAAGGATCTTGAGATCGAGGCAATGAGAGAGTCTGCCGACTCAATTGTAAATGTGCTGAAGTCTCTGGCAAATACGGATCGTTTAATCATCTTGTGCCACTTGGCCAAGCAGGAACTGAATGTTTCCCAGATTGAAGTGCTTACTCACATTTTCCAACCAACACTTTCCCAACAGTTAATGATGCTCAGAAAAAGTAAGGTTGTTACGACACGTCGTGAAGGCAAACAAATTTTTTACTCAATTAGTGACCCTAAACTACAGGTCGTTTTAAAGACCCTATACGAAAACTACTGTCCAAATATATAAACCTTTTGCTTAAATAAGCAATTGCTACTGAATCGCTTTAGCTTTTTTTATTAATAATATATATTTATATATAATATAAATTATTTATGCATAAAACGGTTCAACCTGAATATGTCCATCTTTCCTGCACTGAAATGGCTAAAGACTTATCACCCTAGGCACTTTAAGGCTGATGTAGTTGCTGCATTAATTGTACTTGCAATGTTGGTTCCCCAAGGAATGGCCTATGCCATGCTTGCAGGGCTTCCACCAGTGATGGGTATCTATGCCAGTATTCTACCCATGATCATCTATGCCTTTACAGGCAGTAGCACCACACTGTCGATTGGTCCTGTTGCCATCATCTCAATGATGGTTTTTTCAGCGCTTCAACCTCTTTTTGCCGTTGGCTCTACCGCCTATATTGAAGCTGCCTGTCTCCTGGCGATTATGGTCGGAATTATTTCACTGATTTTAGGCCTGTTCCGTTTTGGCTTCCTGATCCAGCTCATTAGCCATCCCGTTATCAAAAGCTTTATTATTGCATCTGCATTATTAATCGCTTTGGGACAATTTAAGTTTCTACTCGACATTCCATTACAGACCAACAATATTCCAGAGTTTATTGGAAGTTTGGTCAATAACTTCCATCACATCAGTTTTCTAAGTGTAGGCGTGAGTTTAGCGGCAATCACCATACTGGTTTTTCTGCCTAAATGGGTGCGATCAGATTTTTTAAATAAGACCATTCCGCTGTTATTGGTTTTAAGTTCAATTATTGTTGTGTATGCATTCAGTCTGGATCAACATGGGCTGAAAACTGTTGGGATCATTCCCACAGGTCTACCCAGTTTCCATTTTCCGACATGGAATTTTGATCTGGTTCAGAAACTGCTTCCCAGCGCATTTATTATTGCGATGATTAGTTTTGTTGAGTCACTGGCGATTGCGCAGGCCACCGCATTGCAAAAGCGTGATGACCTCAATAGTAATCAGGAGCTGATCGCTCTAGGCTTGGCCAATATTGCGGCAGGGATAAATATGGGATTTGCAGTTTCAGGAAGTTTGTCCCGTACGGTTGTCAATAGTGATGCAGGTGCAAAAACACCTATGTCTGGGGTCATGTCCTCATTATTGATGATTGCGGTCAGCCTTTATTTCACCAGTTTTTTTCAAAATCTGCCGCTAACAATTCTGGCTGCCACGATTTTTGTCTCCATCTGGAAACTGGTCTCATTCCTACCCTTTTTTGAAACCTGGAAATATTCCAAGGCCGATGGGCTGGCCATGTGGGCCACATTCCTTGGTGTCACCTGTATTGATATTTCGACAGGACTTGTGATTGGAATCATCCTTACATTTATTCTTTTATTATGGCGGATTAGCCGTCCACATATTGCCGTGATTGGTCTGGTTGAGGGTACACAGCATTTTAGGAATGTATCCCGCTATGATGTGCTTACCACAGAAACAATCGCATCTTTCCGTATTGATGAGAACCTTAACTTTCTCAATGCGCATGTGCTAAAGGGCTATATCATCACGGAACTCAGCCATAATCCACAGATACAGCATGTGGTGATTAACTGTTCCAGCATAAGCAATATTGACCTGAGTGCGGTGGAAATGCTGGAAGAGCTTAATGGGGAATTATTGCAACTGGGAATTCAACTGCATTTATCTGAAGTAAAGAGCCCAGTCATGGATCAGCTCAATTCATCTAGGTTAATCAATATGTTAAGTGGAAAAATCTTTTTATCCCACTATCAGGCCATACAAACACTTTCACCTGAAATCCTGCACCCATAAACCCATCTTTTTAGCTCTTTTTTCATACAAAAAGATGTGCCAGGTTTCTATAAAAGACTTTTAAAAACATTGTGTTAATTTTTACAATATTTTTAGAGTAAATAGGTTGCAAAAAAAATTTATTATTCACGGTTCTTGGGTATAGAATACCGCGCTTGTTTAACCTTAAACCGCGCACTGGTTTATAAGGCTTTTATATGTTGAATGTATTGTCTCGCTTAAGTTTAGTCAGCAAAATTATTATCGCTATTTTTCTAGGGGTTGGCGTGGCATTGCTGTTCCCTGGCTTTACACCCTACCTAAGTTTATTGGGTGAATTGTTTATTAAAGCATTAAAGTCAGTTGCACCGATTTTAGTGTTTGTTTTGGTTCTTGCCTCAATCGCAAATTTCCAAGTGGGACAAAACTCAAATTTGAAACCTGTATTGGTGTTATATGTGGTTGGAATGTTGCTTGCCGCATTCAGCGCCGTAATTGCCAGTATCGTGTTTCCAAGCCAGCTATTCCTGCATCTGGCAACCGAGACCACCCTACAGGCACCTGGAAGCCTTACCGATATTCTAAAAAATCTGCTGTTAAGCTTTATTGCCAATCCCGTTCAGGCGATTAGTGAAGCGAACTTTATTGGTATTCTGGCGTGGGCAGTGGGTTTGGGACTGGCCCTGCGACATGGTTCAGATTCAACCAAGCAAGTGTTGACAGATGTTGCTGATGCGGTCAATAAAATTATCCATACCGTCATTGGTTTTGCCCCTGTTGGTATTTTTGGCTTGGTGGCAGTGACCTTTGCCGATGCGGGCTTGGCAACCCTGTCCAGCTATGCGCATTTATTGATGGTTTTAATTGGAACAATGATTTTTGTGGCATTGGTGATTAATCCGATCTTGGTTGGCATCACAATGCGGGCAAATCCATATCCCTTAGTTTTTCAATGCTTAAAAGAAAGTGGGATTACCGCATTTTTCACCCGTAGCTCAGCCGCCAATATTCCTGTAAACCTCGATCTGGCGCATCGTTTAGGTGTGAATGAAGCGATGGCGAGTGTTTCAATTCCATTGGGTGCAACCATTAATATGGCAGGCGCGGCAGTTACCATTACGGTATTAACACTTGCCACGGTAAATACCCTAGGCATTCATATTGATCTTAGCATGATGCTGATTCTCTCTATTGTCGCAGCAGTTTCCGCCTGTGGCGCTTCAGGTGTTGCGGGTGGTTCTCTGTTACTTATTCCTGTTGCATGTAGCTTATTTGGTATATCATCAGAGATTGCAATGCAAGTCGTTGCAATTGGTATGATTATTAGTGTATTGCAGGATTCAACCGAAACCGCGTTAAATTCATCAACCGATGTTCTGTTTACTGCTGCTGTAGATTTCCGAAACCGCTAGAATTAGTAGTTTGAGCTTGCTATGCCTTTACAACGTTTACCCAACTGGATTCAATTTGGTGCTTTCCTATTGGCATTAAATGCAGGCATGGTAAACGTTCTGGGTTTATTCACGGTTCTACACCAATCCGTTTCACATATGACAGGCAATGTCAGCATGCTCGCAATGAGTCTGCTTGACTGGCGGCCTGAGCATTTTATCTATCTAAGCCTTGTCATCCTTTGTTTTGTCATTGGGTCTTTTTACAGCGGCCTGATTCTTGGCAATGGTCACGTGACCTTTGGTAGACATTATGGCGTGCCGCTTAGTCTGGTTGCCATTTTCCTGCTTCTTACCTGGTTACTGTTGCCATTTTTCCCCCGTTATGGACTGCTGTGGGCATGTGTGGCAATGGGTATGCAGAATGCGATGGTCAGCCATTATAAAGGCGCAATTATCCGTACCACGCATTTATCTGGTGTCTTAACCGATATTGGTCTGACACTCGGATATAAGGCCCGTGGCTTAAAAGTTGAAAATCGCCGTATTTCCTTACATGTATTGATCTTTATTGGTTTTTTAATGGGTGGACTGATTGCCAGTTTGCTTTATCCTTATTTAAAATTACAAACCTTTCTCATACCCACAGGTTTAAGCCTTGCCATGAGTATGACATATTGGATCGTTTATTTTCGTTCTTCTTCTCACCCAAATCTGGATTGAATTATGGTTAAAAATGCACTGCAAGCGCAATTATTAAAAGCAGGTTTAGTTGACAATAAAAAAGCAAAGAAACTGACCAAGCAAGCCCAGCATGAACAGCGCACTGGACAGAATGATGATGCGACATTAAAAGCGGAAATTGACCGTGTCAATCAGGAGAAACTGGCAAAAGACCAGGCACTCAATCTGGAAAAACAGCGTGTATTGGAAGAAAAAGCCCTTAAGGCATCTATTATCCAGATGATTAAACAACATAAGATTAATCAAACTGACGGTGATGCAGTCTACCAGTTTATTGATGACAGCAAGATCAAGAAAGTCTATATCTCACAACAGGTTTATAATGCGCTGGTTTCAGGCTCGCTTGTGATTGCAAAGGATCAAGAGAGTTATGCCTACCTCCCTAAGGCATTGGCGGAGAAAATTGAGCAGAAAATGCAGGGCTTTATCATTGTGAATAATAATGCACAGACCAATGATCAAACAACGGACGAGGAAGACCCATACGCAGCCTATGTGATTCCAGATGACCTGATGTGGTAATCTACTTTTAACAAATGTTAAAATTTCTTAAGAATCGTATATAAAATGTGACCAAATTATCATAGCAGCGTTTAACACCTTAAAATTCCACTTCAAGAATTTTAAGGTGTTTAGGTTTGGATTATTTAAATTTTATAGCTGATATTCGAAGTGAACTAAGCCACTTTCCGTGGCTAGAAACCTTGCTTGCCTTGATTGTTCTCGTCCTCTTTGCCGCATTAGCGAACTTTATTGCCAAGAGAGTGATTGTTCGGGGTATCGGCTATTTAGTCACCAAACTAAAAACATCGAACCAATCCATTTTTGCCGAGCACAGCATTATTCGCAGACTTGCCAATCTTGTTCCTGCCCTTGTAGTTATGAATGGGGTTACCACCATTCCTCATCTTTCACCCAAATTGATCATGTTTATTCAGATGGGTGCACAGGCATTCATTTTCCTCACCATTGCACTGACCATCAGTGAAGCACTGAATATTTTTAACCTGATTTATCAACGTAATCCAAAATCACGGAACAAGCCGATCAAGGGTTATCTACAGTTGATCAAGCTTATTTTGTTCGTTGTGTGTGGTCTGATGATTCTGGGTACTTTCCTTAAAAAGGATGTATTCACCTTGCTCGCTGGCTTTGGGGCCATGGCAGCAGTCCTGATGCTGGTGTTCCAGAACACCATTTTATCCTTGGTGGCGAGTGTACAGATCGCCTCTTATGACATGGTGCGGATTGGTGACTGGATTGAAATGCCCTCTTTAAATGCGGATGGTGATGTCATTGATATGTCATTACATACCGTGACCGTACAGAACTTTGATAAGACATTTACCACCATTCCAACCAATAAACTGGTGACGGATACCTTTAGAAACTGGCGTGGTATGAGTAATGCAGGTTGCCGTCGCATCAAGCGGTCACTTTTTCTTGATCAATGTAGCGTACATTTTATGAGTGACGAAGAGCAGCAAAAGTTAAAAGAGTTCTTGCTATTAGATCAGTATCTGGATGCCAAACAATCTGAAATTGAGGATTTCAACAAACACCTGAGCAATCAGTCGCGCTACAACCAAAGACGTTTAACCAATCTTGGCACATTCAGGACATATGTTGAGTTTTATCTGAAACAGCATCAGGGCATTGCCCAAAACCAGACATTATTGGTCCGTCAGTTGCAGCCGATCAGTGAGGGCTTGCCTTTGGAAATCTATGCATTTACAAATACAACGGCATGGGCATCTTATGAAGCAATTCAATCTGATATTTTTGATCACTTGATTGCGATTATTCCTGAGTTTGGATTGAGAATTTATCAGGCACCATCAGGTCATGACTTTCAAAACCTAAATACTGGGGCTGCAAATCCAACCTCTCTTACAGGTCTGAATGAGGGCTGAGATAACTTTTACACCATTTCCAAATGAATAAGCCTCCCATATGGGAGGCTTAATTTAAAGCTCAAAATATTAAATCTGCTTTCAATGATGAGATTACAGAACTAAGTATGAATACGGAAAATTAAGATTTATTCTCAATTCAATGAATACTAAGTTCCTCATCTTTTGCAACGACCACCGCGGTCAGAATCGGGATACCAAGAATAACAGGAACAACAATAATCCATAAGTCAGTGGTTAAGGCACTCGAAAAGAAAAAGTGAATAATAATTGCGGCTAAAGCCAATACTGAAAACAAAATAGCCATGAATCGAATTGCAAATTTAACAAGCATCTTTTAATCCTGTTTGGTTCTGGTGTTGTCTTTCAGTATACGCCTGTTTTAACCGATGTATTCAGTTTTTAATATCTATGATTAAAATATTTAGGCGGCCATTTTTCGACATTCAATTGCACATTGACGACACAACGCATTAATGCCCATTTTCTTCATTAAAGTACATGTATCACGTGGTCCTATATGATGTCCTTGACGGTTCAATAAATCACCTAAGCTTTAGGCTGGACAAATGTCTCATTTTTAGAGATACGCTTTTCTCATCTATCAAGATCAATTTTCTGCTATCCTAACCCAAGAAACTGAATCAGTACCTTAAAATTAGAGGAAAAGCGAAATGCTGCAGTGGTTTGAAAAACGAGTTGATCCCTATCCCACGAAAGACTTAAACAAACCATTGCCTACCACGTTTTTTGCTTTCGTCTGGCAAGCCACCAAAGGCATCCGCCCTTTCCTGTTTTTATTGATCGCCTGTACCGCGGCGGCGGCCTGCTTTGAAGCATTGTTCTTTTCCTATATTGGAAAACTGGTTGACTGGCTGACCAAAAGCCAGCCCAATACCTTTTTAGAAAGCAACCAGCAAAATATCACCATTCTGATTAGCATCCTGTTTGCCAATATCTTCTTTGTCAGTCTGCAATCTGTTATCAAGCACCAGGTTTTATTCAGTAATTTTCCAATGCGTCTGCGCTGGCGCTTTCACAACCTGTTACTTCAACAAAGTTTAGATTTTTTCCATACTGATTTCGCAGGGCGCCTTTCAGCCAAGGTGATGCAAACCGCTTTGGCCGTCCGTGAATTCTGGATGATCCTGGGTGATATGCTGGTTTATGTACTGATCTACTTTATTACGATTAGTCTGGTACTTGGTTCAATCTCCCCCGTACTCATTATTCCTTTGATTTTATGGCTGGCTCTATTTATCGCGATTGCCAGTTATTTCATTCCCCGTCTGGGCAAAGTCTCGCAGGAACAGGCTGATGCGCGCGCAGTGATGACAGGTCGTGTCACCGATGCCTATACCAATATTCAAACGGTAAAACTGTTTGCCCATGCAGGCCGTGAAAGCCAGTATGCCAAAGAATCCATGCAGGAATTTATGGTCACTGTTTACAAGCAAATGCGTTTGGGTGTGAAATACCAGATCAGTATTCGCCTATTAAGTGCCTTTCTGTTTATTGGCGTAATTGGCACTTCGGTCTGGCTGTGGACACAGGGTCAGGCTGCGATTGGTGTGATTGCGGCAACCACAGCAATGGTGCTTAAACTTGATAGTCTTGCAGAATTTATTATGTGGCATGTCACCATGCTGTTTGAAAATGTCGGTACCATTCAGGATGGCATGAAAACCTTAGGTAAACCGATTCAGATTCAAGATAAACCACATGCAAAACAGTTAACCGTTCAGCGCGGTGAAATTCGTTTTGAAGATGTCAGTTTTGCCTATAACCAAAAGAATGTCATTGATCATTTCAACCTGACCATCAAACCAGGTGAGAAAATTGGGATTGTTGGTCGCTCGGGTGCGGGAAAATCCACCCTGATTCAACTGCTTCTGCATTTCTATAATATCAAGCAAGGTCGTATCCTGATTGATGGCCAAGATATTCAGGAAGTCACACAGGATAGTTTACGTGCCAATATTGCCCTCGTGACTCAGGACACCTCTCTACTGCATCGTACGGTTGCTGAAAATATTAAGTATGGTCGCCCCAACGCGACTGAGACCGAAATTCAGCTTGCTGTTAAAAAAGCCAAGGCAGAAGAATTCATCCCCCAACTGACTGACCAAAAAGGTCGTGTTGGCTTTGATGCCTATGTTGGTGAGCGTGGGGTCAAACTGTCTGGTGGGCAACGTCAACGTATTGCAATTTCAAGGGTTTTCCTGAAAGATGCACCAATTTTAATCTTGGATGAAGCTACCAGTGCACTTGACTCAGAAGTCGAGGCAGCCATTCAAAGCAGTTTAAATGAGTTGATGGTTGGCAAAACGGTTATTGCAATTGCACACCGTTTATCTACTATTGCCCAAATGGATCGTCTCATTGTGCTTGATCAAGGCAGAATCGCAGAGCAAGGTACACATGAACAGCTCATTACTCATGATGGCTTGTATGCTCAGCTATGGAAACGTCAAACGGGTGGTTTCCTGGTAGATCAGCGAGTGACTCAGGACGCAGAATAATGTTGTATTTAGAAGACTTAAAGGTTGGAGATCATTTCATCAGCCGTGAATATGAAATGACACTTGATGAGGTGAAACAGTTTGCTGGTCAATATGACCCACAACCTTTTCACCTGGATGAAGAAGCTGCCGCACAGCATCCTATCTTTCAGGGTTTGGCGGCGAGTGGATGGCATACCTCAGCAGTCACCATGCGTTTATGGACTGAATGTTTTCCTGTCGCAGGTGGTTTGTTGGGCACAGAGTCCAGTTTACGCTGGCCCCGTCCAACACGTGTTGGCGATAAAATTCATGTTGAAATTGAAATTACGGCAATTGTGCCATCTAAAACCAAAATTGATCGTGGTATCGTCAGCTATGTCACTCAGGCTTTGAACCAACATGGGGATGTGCTATTAATATCCACAACCAAAATTATGGTCTTCAGAAAACCAACCTGATTTTTGAACGATTAGGTGACTCCTTTGTCCAACAATTTTTATGATTGATAATTTTATTTCATGTAAAGATGTTTAAGACTTATATGTTTAAAAGATATTGGCAAAATTGATGAGCGCCACGGAAAGCACATGAAAACAACCTCAACTCGTCAAGATCAAGGCATACCAGGCGTCTATGGCTTATTGCTATTAGATGTTGTTTCTCGTTGGGGATATAACGATGAAACCTTATTTGCTCCATTTCGTTTAACCAGTGAGCAACTGGCCGATCCAAATTACCGAATTCCAACACCGATTGCAAATGAATTGGTGAAGCATTCTTTGCGCCTAACGGGTGAAAGCACGCTTGGCTTTCATTTAGGTACACAAATGCGAATTTCAATTCATGGCTTCATTGGCTATGCCATTATGACCGCGCATGACATTACCGATGCAATTGCACTTGCAAGCCGTTTTATTCAGTTACGCTTGCCTTTTTTACAGCTCTATTTTTCTACGTTTGGACCTAAAGCCACCTTGCAGTTGCAGTGTGACATTGAAGTTGAACCTTTACGCACTGAAATTATTCTCGGCCTCACCATCGGCATTATGACCATGGCAAGAGCATTGACAGGGATAGAAGATTTAAAAAGTGATGTTGACCTGGATTTTCCTGAACCTGCGGGTTTTGACAAATATAGGGATAAATTAAGCAGTACCATTCGCTTTAACCAACCACATCTGATTTCCAGCTTTGATAAAAAATATCTTGGCTTAAAGATGGTCAATGCTGACCCAATTGCCAGCCAGATTGCCATTAACCAGTGTGAAACTGAACTGTCTGCTCTAGGCGAGCGTCGCCGTCTGGCCATGCGTGTCCGTGATATTTTAACCAATTCTGAACAGCATTATTTAAGTATTGAAAGTGTTGCTGAACGTCTGCATATGTCTGACCGCACCTTAAAGCGTCAGCTTGCAGCTGAGGGTACATCTTTTTCAACACTGGTGGATGAAGTGCGTTATCGTCATGCCACTTCTCTGCTGTCACGTACAGATTATAGTCTGGAACAAATTGCAGATGAATTGGGTTATTCTGATGTGGCAAACTTTAGCCGTGCCTTTAAGCGCTGGAGTGGTCGTAGCCCAAGCAACTGGCGTAAAGACCCTTATTTATAATATTGCAAAGTGCTTCATTTTAAATACTTTTGTTTTGACCAAAAAACCTGTATAAAACCAGACAAAAATGATGAGACAGATTGTTAAGGAGTTGTCATGAACCATCCAGCAAATTTGAAATATGCGCGTACGCATGAATGGGTAAGAATTGAGGGTGACCTGGTTGTTACGGGGATTAGTGACCATGCACAGGATGAGTTGGGCGATTTAGTCTATGTGGAAACACCAGAAGTAGGCAGCCATGTGATTGCAACTGAACAGGCAGGTATTGTTGAATCAGTCAAAACTGCTTCTGACATTCATGCTCCTGTTTCAGGTATAGTGGTTGAAGTAAACACTGCGCTTGAAGATGATCCTGATTTCGTCAATGAAGAGCCGTATGGTAAAGGCTGGATTTACAAGATCAAGCCAGACAATATCGCTGATGTTGAAAAACTGCTTTCCAATGAAGAATACGAATCAGGTTTATAATTCTTTATAAACTTGAAGATAAAAAGCCCAGTCATATTGAACTGGGCTTTTTTTATCCTAGGACATGATTTGGCAGGAGTCGTTGTTGGGATTGGCAATCAAGTCAATAACTTTAAAGTCGGTGATGAAGTTTACGCCAAAACTGATCAGGTCGGTGCTTTTGCAGAATTTACCACGGAGAAACAAACTTCACTGGGTCAAGGCCTTAGGTGCAGATATTATTATTGATTACACCACGACTGATTTTGAACAAGTACTTCATGATTATGATGTGGTTTTTGATACTCAAGGCGATAAGATTTTAACAAAATCCCTGAATGTACTAAAACGTGGTGGGCAAATCATCCGTATTTCTGGACCTCCTGATCTAAATTTTGCGGAAGCTATCCATGCAAATTGGTTACTCAAAAAAGTGATTCCGCTACTCAGTTGGTCAATCCGTTGCAAAGCCAAACAGCGTGGTATTGATTATTCATTTTTATTTATGCAGCCCAATGGAGCGCAATTAACCCAAATCACACAATTGGACGAAGCCGAAAAGCTTAAACCCATCATTGATCAAATCCATGATTTTGATCAAGCCCAAGAAGCACTGCAATATGTCAATACTGGACGATCAAAAGGAAAAGTTATTTTAAAGATCAAGTCATAAAAACACCACTTTTCAATCATATTTAAATTGTTCATGTACTGTATGAACAATTTGAATATTAAGTTTAACCACACGCTCACCCTATTTTTTGCTACCATCCTCACCTAAATTTAATTTGTAATTTTTCACGCTTATGACCCTATCTTATCAACAGCAACTTCAAGAGAAAGTTGAACGCATTACCACACAATTTGCGCCGTTCACCCCTCCAACTTTAGAAGTGTTTCAATCACCTGAACAACATTTCCGTATGCGTGCCGAATTCCGTCTCTGGCATACCGAAAATGATTTGTTCTATGCCATGTTTGAACGTGCTGAAGATGGTAAACAAAAAGAAGTTATTCGTGTGGATGAGTTCCCAATTGCGGATCAAAGCATCAATGATTTGATGCCACGTTTATTAGAAGAATTAAAAGCAATTCCTATTTTATCAGAACGTATTTTTGAAGCTGATTTCCTTGCCACATTGAGCGGAGAAATGTTGGTGACTTTAATTTATCATCGCCGTTTAGATGAAGATTGGGAAATCGCTGCGAACGCTTTAGCAGAAAAGCTGAATATTAAAATTATGGGACGTAGCCGTGGCCAAAAAGTGATTATTGGTGACGACTACGTGGTTGAACAACTCAATGTTCATGGTCGTATTTTTAAATACAAACAAATTGAAAGTAGCTTTACACAACCCAATGCACAAGTGTGCCAACATATGTTGGAGTGGGCTTGTGATGCTGCTGAAAGCTCTGAGAAAGACCTATTAGAATTGTACTGTGGTAATGGTAACTTTACCCTGCCACTCTCTTTGAAATTTAAACGTGTCCTTGCAACTGAACTTGCTAAATCTTCAGTCTACGCAGCGCAATGGAATATTGAGCAGAATCAAATTGATAATATTCAAGTAGCACGTTTATCAGCTGAAGAGTTTACTCAGGCGTATCAAGGTGAAAGAGCGTTTAGACGCCTCCAAGAAGCCGAAATTGATATTCAAAGCTATGACTTTGATACGGTATTTGTCGATCCCCCGCGCGCAGGAATTGATGACGAAACGTTGAAACTATTACAAGGCTTTAAGCGTATTCTTTATATTTCATGCAATCCAGATACCTTGCATGATAATTTAAAAATACTCAGTCAAACACATCGTATTATAAAATTTGCGATGTTCGATCAATTCCCTTTTACTCATCATGTGGAATCTGGTGTATTGCTCGAAAAAATTTAAACAAATTATTGCAAAGTAACCATTTAAAATAGAGAGTTTCCATAACTCTCTATTTTTATTCAAAGTTTTTACTAAAAAAAATGATGTTTTTCAAAGATCAAGTCATTCTACTGTCATAATTTCGTTAGAAACAAAAAGAATCATCGAAAAAACTGAAGTTCAACTGCTGCTTTTATCACTTAAGCTGACTTGTATTTTATTTTAAAGTGACTATATTTCGATCTATGTTAGGTTGTATATGAAGGCTCTATGAGTTTTTGGCAAAAATTGTTTAATGCAGATCAGCAATATAATGAACACAAGAACCAAACCTCTTGCGTTGAAAATGATTATTCTTGCAAATCAAATGAACAACTACTGGATGCTTTAGTCAAAGCAACAGATGAAGATGTGATTAAAGGCATCAAAAAAGTATTGATTTCCCGAGGCTACAGTCGCAAGGAATTACTTGCACTCACTAAGCCACCAATCCAATAAAAATAAAATTCTCCCTAATTTCTTAAATGGGATTAGGGACAATCTTTCCGACTCACTTCCCCAACAATTGGCCCTAAATTAAAAGTCTTGTCATGACGTTTAGTTTGGGACGAATATAAACTTGAAATTGAACCATCCAGATACAGCGCATTATCCACTTTTAGTTGTTGCTTAAAAAATTGTGCAAACTGATAGAAACTGACCCGTTGTTTCGAAATGACAAAATACAATTGATTATCCTTGATCCCCACACCATTCCTGATTTTTAAGGAATTTGAGTCAGGCAAGAACTGGCGATTCATTTTGCCATTATTTACCAGCATAGGTCCTGACTGAGTGGCAAACTGAGGCTTAAACCCATCATGCTTATATTCCGTGGTTGTTTTAATCACCGCTTGTTGATCATTCCAGGCAACCACCCCATTCGGTTGCATAAAGAAGTTACCAAAACCTGTTTCTTCATTTAACTGATTTATTTGCTTTCCATTTTCGACATATAACCCAACAGGTTGAAAGTCAGCATGATACATCCCTGCATTCATGGCAAAATTTAACTGTGCACATTTTGGCAACTCCCGTTTAATATTAGAAAACTTCTGGTAATAACGATCTGTCTTAGGACTTTTTAGGAACAATTTAAGCTGTCTCAGATCCTCTATTTTGATGACCTCATATTGAACATGTTGTACGTTAAATGTTTGTTGCCGCATTGCGTAAGTTGCTGGAACAATTGCCAATCCCAATACAATTAAAAGATATTTTTTCATTAGGCTATCAAACTTTCTTTTTCATATGGATTATTTTCACACAATCAGGAAAAAAACAAGGCTCTAGTCTAGACCCTTATAAATATATAGGACTTACGCACTGTTATTTATAGACTTTCTGTGGTAGCAGATGATTTTTATCGAGAATAAAGTCATCAATGAAGTTTTTGATCATTGGTCTAAATAATTTCTTCTGCCAACGATATACATTTTCAAAGATCTGCTCAAACTGGTTTTTTTGTATCTCCACGTAGGCCATCAAGGCTGAAAAAATATGATTCAAAATCAGTTTAGATCGTCTTACCTGAAACTTCTCAAATGGGTAATGTACAAGTTGCTGTAGAAACATGTTTAGTTCGTCTGATCACAGATACTTTATAAACTAGTTGAATACTTTTTTGAATCCGTCAATGCGTAAGTCCTAATTTATTTTCCGTACTGCTTTTTCAGGTACTCAACAATCTTGGCTGACTCAAACATCTTCACGCCTGTGTTTGGATCAACCAGATATGGCACCTGAATATCACGCCCCATGACTTCAACCACTTTTTCACGCTTGCCATTAGGCAGTGGAATATAGTGGCCTGGTTTCAAACGTAAAACCGCAGGTCCCATATCTTGCCAGCGTTCTTTTGGTACATTATGTAGTACATAAGGGAGTTCTAATTCGGTTAAAACTTCACGCACTAAACGTGTATAAGGACTTGCCTCAAAGCTCCACAACTCTAATAACTTTTCTGGAGCGGGACGATCTATAATCTGCTGGTCAATCCAGATACCACGACCCACATTGGCAACTGAAGCCAAAGCCGAAATATACGGAAGCTTTGGATAGTGGCTGAATTTCCTAGGAGTTTGCCCTGTTTTACCATAATGCTTGAATAGATAATGAATAATCTCTTGTGACTCATAAAGTTGAGCCCCTGTATTTTCATCAATTAAAAATGGAAACTGTTTTTTTCCACCTTTATCTTTTACAATTTGGCGATACTTCTTCCCACCTTTAGGACATGGATAAATTTCCACATCCAGATTCAGCAAGGTAATGACCTCTCGAACACGGCGGCAAAAGGGTGAACCTTCAAACTCATAAAGTTTTAACGGTTTCGAAGGCTGATTCGGTTGGGGTGTTCCCATCACACCTCTTCCACCTTCAATTAAAGTTGCAACAACAGATTGTAAAACCTTAATTTGATGATTCACCATTTTCAGCATATCGTGTTCCTTTTAGCAGTCGACCAACTTTTCTTTAACAATCACAATTCCGTTATTATCAGCATAGATATAATCACCAGAACTGATTGTTACGCCACCAAAATACAAGGTAATATCAACTTCACCTATGCCTTTACGGTTACTTTTTTGTGGAATTGCAGCCAATGCATGAACCCCTAAATCCAGTTCAGCAATCGCGTCAACATCACGCACACAGCCATAAATCACCACACCATTCCAATGATTCTTCACAGCTGATTCAGCAATCAAATCGCCCATTAGCGCGCAACGCATGGAAGCCCCACCATCCACAACCAGCACCTTGCCTGTACCGTCAGTTGCCAATAGCTCTTTTACACGTGAGTTATCTTCAAAACACTTGACTGTTACAACCTGCCCACCAAAAGTTTTACGCGCACCATAACTTTTAAAGAATTTTCCATCCAGGCTTGGTGTGACGACTTGTAGGTCTTTCTCAGGATTATCATCTAACAGGTCACAGGTTACAAAAGGGATTGTTGCCACTGAAGTTCTCCATTATTGGGTTTGTTGTATACTCAAATTATCATACAGCTTAAATGCAGCTGATTGGGTCTGGGCTGCGACCAGCATAGTATGCGCCAATTGTTCAGCTGATACAGGCTTAACTTTAAACGGCTTGGTCCAAGCTTTTTCGACCAGTTTATATACGGTCTGAGCCATATCTTCCAACACCCTTACTTCACTGCGCTTACCAATCAACAATGAAGGCTGGAAAATTGAAAGTTTATAAATTGAGAGGCTTTTGAGATATTGTTCCAGTTCACCCTTTACCTTATTGTAGAAAATTGGCGATTTAGCATTCGCTCCCAAGGCACTGACAACCAATAAATGAATATTTTTATCCTGAACCAGATCAGCAAAGTGTGCATTGATTTCATAATCAATTGCATAAAATTTTTCTTTTGAACCCGCCTGTTTAATGGTGCTTCCCAAGCAGCTAAACGCATGGGTATGTGAACTGACGTCCTCATCATTCAACAAAAGAAAATCTTCCAGAATAAGCTGTGTTACTTTACTATAAGATTTTAATATATCTGAATTTTTTCTCACCACAACCGTGATTAAACTAAAATCATCTGATTGTTGCAACCGTTCCACCAAGGCCTGGCCAACCAGACCCGTTGCACCAATCACAATTGCTTTTTTATCACCTCTTTTCATTTTTATATCACTCAAGTTATAACTAGGGTTAATGTAACGTTTTCTTGCAAGATTATCACCTGTTAAATGTAGTTAAACACATTACAAGGCTTGACTTCGCGACGTAGTTTCCTCAAAATATGGCACTTGTTTACGGGCTGGTGAATGTTTCCAATTTTGTTGGTTTAAACTTCAGCCCGCCCAGACCAACTTATTTTCAAGGAGTGCACGAGTGGCAAACTCTGCTCAAGCTAAAAAACGTGCTCGTCAAAACGTTAAAGCACGCAAACACAACGCAAGCTTGCGTTCTATGGTTCGTACTTACATCAAACGTACAGTAAATGCAATCGCTGCTGGTGATTATGGTGTTGCTACAGAAGCTTACAAAAAAGCTGTTCCTGTAATCGACCGTATGGCTGATAAAGGCATCATCCACAAAAATAAAGCTGCTCGTCACAAGAGCCGCTTAAACGCTCAAATTAAAGCTTTAGCTAACTAATTTGATGCATGTAAAAAAGCCCGATTTTCGGGCTTTTTTATTATCTTCAATTTACTAATGCAACGTTAGTAGTTTGTTAATTTTAAATTGCACAATTAAATCATACTTTTCAAAAGTCTTATTTATTCTGAAAATCTTTAATGACCAGTTCATGCTTTTGACCACGCCAAATCCATTTTAGCTTACTATTGCTAAAATCCTCTCCCTCAAACCAGACAAACAGCCCCTCCATCATGTCAGGCCAATCGGACTGTTCAATTTGTTTGTTACCTGAAATAACAGCAACAATCGCAGCAAGAATGGTGTCGTGGCTAACAGCCAAGCTTAAACCCTGATGTTGCGTCGGATGGGTATGATATAACAGCTCCAGAACATCAAAAACGCCTGTAATTGGATGTTTCATACCAGGCAAAGCATTGTTCACAAAACTATTAATAAACCCTAATGCACCTTGTTTACGGAAATAGGGCGCAGCCTGCTGAATATCCAGTACAAAGCTGCCTGGTTCAACCAGCAAACGCTGTTCAACAATTTCAATGGTATGGGTATTAACCACTTTATGGGTGCGATCCGCACCCTCTATCATCAATGCGGCGGTATCCACGCAACGCTGGATTGGGCTTGAAATACAGTGCTGAATGGCCCGATCTGTATTCTGAATTAAATACTGCCCCCATGCATAGGCAAGCTCCCGCCCCTGTTCAGTCAACTGTAGATCATAGCTTGCCAAGCCCTGACCATTTACCAGCTCACGCAGCGAGTGGCGGGTAAATAAAGTCACTGGGGTTGAAGCATTGGGAAGTAAATCAATTGCTTCAAACATACTTTTTGGCAATAAATGCAGGGCCATATTACAATTATAAAAGATAAGAATTTAGCCCACTATACCATGAGCTGCTCAACTCTCAATCTAAAATGCCTGAATGACTCAAGGCATCATAAGCAATTTTTTTGCAATCCTGATCTCTAAAGGCGATAAAACCCTTGTTCAGCACAGTCTCACGCTGGTTGTACTGAAATGGCTTGCCATCCAGCGTCATCAAACCACCACCAATACTTTCCAGAAAAGCCTGTCCTGAACTGGTGTCCCATTCAGAGGTTGGATGAAAGCGCGGATAAATATCAATTTCCCCCTCCAGCATCATACAGAATTTATAGGCGCTGCCCGCCTCACGACGAATAACCTCACGATACCGCAAAATCTGTTCAATAAAGTTTTTGTATTTTGGATTCTTACTATGATGACTCAGGCCAATTTGAATTGCTGCTTCAGCCACATGTTCTTCAATCTGGTACTGCGACCATTGCTGGCGGCTAAAACTGTATTTATAAGGCTGCTGTGAGGTATAACCGATATACATCACCTGTTCACACGGCACCGCAATAATCGCGAAAGTAGTTTGACTGTCTTCAATCAGGCTCAGGTTGATGGTAAATTCATCACGTTCATGAATAAACTCCTTGGTTCCATCAAGAGGATCAAGCATCCAGCAACGTTGCCATGCAGCTCGGGCAGAATAATCACTTTCTTCTGACAATACAGGCAAATCGGGGGTTATTTCCGCCAAGTGCTTTAATAAAAAACGGTTTATCTTGAGGTCAGCCTGTGTCACAGGTGAATCATCACTTTTTTCCTGAATATTAAACTCGCAACCTGCACAATAACTTTGGTATTCTTCCAGCAATATTTGACTTGCCTGCGCCATGATTGGCACAAGTTGCGAAATCAACTGATCCTGTGGGGCAAGCGTTTTAATAAACATAGATCAACCTTATGTCATATTCAGATTTACAGCAGCAACCCATCATATTCTTTGATATGGATGGCACTTTACTTGATTTAGCCTTTGACGATTTCATCTGGAATCATTGTTTGCCAGAGCGACATGCCCAGGTCCATCAATGCAGTCTGCAACAGAGCCAACAAACCCTGTTTCAGTTCTACCAACAGCATAAGCATACACTATCTTGGTATTCTTCGGCTTACTGGACGGCGAAAGTTGGTGTTGATGTATTACAACTCCAATACGAACATCGTGAAAGAATTCGTGCCCGTATAGGCTGTCATCAACTTTTGCAACAACTCAAAAATCGGGGCTATCGCTGCTGGTTACTGACCAATGCTGACCACGCAGGGCTACAGCTTAAACTTGAAAATATCGAGTTAAGCCCCTATTTTGAAGTAATGGTCAGCAGTGAGGAACTGGGACATGCCAAGGAGGAAGTTGCATTTTGGCAAAAGCTACAACAACTGCATCCCTTTAATCCAGCCCAAGCTGTTTTTGTGGATGACACCATTGCGGTACTCAAAGGTGCAGAAGACTTTGGCATCGCTCAACTATTCAGTATTCTACAGCCCTCAAGTGCAAAGCCTGCAAGAGCGGCAACAGAACTTCCTTACCCTGCACTCGACCATCTCACTGAACTTGTCGATTATCTTGAAATTAAACTACAGGATACAGATGCAAAAACAGCATGAACCAGCAAGCATGGATGCCATGCGCATTGATAAATGGCTTTGGGCAGCGCGTTTTTTTAAGACACGCTCCCTTGCCAAGGCTGCCATAGAGGGCGGTAAAGTCCATCACCAGAATGAACGCGTCAAGGTATCCAAAGACGTGCGCATTGGTATGGAACTCACCATCCAGCAGGGTTTTGAGAAAAAAACCGTAATCATCAAGGCTCTTTCTGCGGTTCGTGGTGGCGCACCAATTGCCCAGCAGCTTTATGAAGAAACAGCAGAAAGTATTGAACGTCGGGAGTTGCATGCCTCACAGCGAAAAATGCATAATCTAGCCCGACCAGATCACCGACCAAGTAAAAAAGACCGTCGTGATATCAATCGTTTTAAACATGAAAATGCTCAATCATGGTCTTACCATGACGAGTAATTTTTACAATAATGGATGCGTCATCTTGTGTCGTACAGACACGGATCAGATGTAGAATAAACAATGAGAATCTGCCACTATACCCAAGTCCCAACAAGTTGAGATTCAATACATCCACTTGGGTTAGTCGTTAAGAAGATAAAGTTTTGAGGTTTTGAGATGGATGATAATAAAAACAAGGCGTTACAAGCTGCATTAAGCCAGATTGAGAAACAGTTTGGTAAAAATACGGTGATGCGCCTCGGTGACAATACAGTACAGGCAGTTGAAGCTGTCTCTACAGGTTCCTTAACACTGGATATCGCACTCGGCATTGGCGGATTACCAAAAGGCCGTATCATTGAGATTTATGGTCCTGAATCTTCAGGTAAAACCACCATGACATTACAGGCGATTGCACAGTGTCAAAAAAATGGTGGCACCTGTGCCTTTATTGATGCGGAACATGCCCTAGACCCGCAGTATGCGCGTAAATTAGGCGTGGATATTGACAACCTGCTGGTATCACAACCAGACCATGGTGAACAGGCGTTGGAAATTGCCGACATGCTGGTTCGTTCAGGTGCAATTGACTTAATCGTTGTCGACTCTGTTGCGGCGTTAACCCCTAAAGCTGAAATTGAAGGCGAAATGGGTGACTCACATATGGGGTTGCAGGCACGCTTGATGAGTCAGGCATTACGTAAAATCACGGGTAATGCAAAACGCTCCAACTGTATGGTGATCTTCATTAACCAGATTCGTATGAAGATTGGTGTAATGTTCGGTAGCCCTGAAACCACAACAGGTGGTAACGCACTTAAGTTCTATGCTTCTGTACGTCTGGACATTCGCCGTATTGGACAGGTTAAGGAGGGCGATGAAATTGTGGGTTCTGAAACCAGGGTTAAGGTTGTGAAGAACAAAATGGCGCCTCCTTTCCGTGAAGCAGTGTTCCAGATTATGTATGGCAAAGGCACCAACCAACTCGGTGAACTTGTAGACCTTGCGGTACAGCAGGAAATCGTACAAAAGGCGGGTGCATGGTACTCTTATCAAGGCAACAAAATTGGTCAGGGTAAAAATAACGTGATTCGTCATTTTGAAGAAAACCCACAAATGGCTCAGGAAATTGAAAAGCTTATTCGTGAGCAACTTCTCACCAAAAACAATAATGAAGCCGCACAAACTGAAGATGCAGAAGAACCAGACTTGTTAGAAAACTAAGCTAGAACGCCCTACGGGGCGTTTTTGTTTCATGAGGAAAATATGTTGAATTCAGAAAAAGCTGAAAAGCCCAAAACCCTGACAGGTCAGAGACTACGCTCTTATGCCTTTGCCCTACTGACCCGCCGTGACTACTCACAAGCGGAGTTAATCACAAAACTCAATCAATATGCAGTTCATCCTGATGAGGTGGCAAATCTGGTGGAGGAATTAGCTGGGCAAAACTATCAGAGTGACCAACGCGTTGCCGAACAGACTTTGGCCAGCCAAATTCGCAAGGGAAAAGGCTTACAACGCATCAAACAGACATTAAAGGCCAAGCAGCTCGATACTGAATTGATTACCGAAGAACTTCAAGATATTGACTGGTATGAACAGGCGTATCAGCTCAAGGTTAAAAAATTTGGAGAGGCTGTAACCAAGGATCCAAAAACAAAGGCAAAACAAATTCGGTTTTTACAATACCGTGGCTTTGATATGGATGTAATTATGAAAGCGGTTGCCCGAACGAGCGAAGAAGAGTGATTGGTGGCAACCCTACCAGCATGACTTCGGCACATCATAGTTCTACTACCGTTGCTACCTTCCGGTCCTGGCGGGGTTCGTAGAGTACAATTGCGAAGCTACCAGTAGGGCTACCATTGCCTGACAAAGTATAGAGATTTTTACCTGAGTTGCAAGACTTGTCTCTGTTTTTCAGTAAGTTTTTAATTCAACTGCCTAATTCCTCATCAATACTGCCACTATATCTTTATAACCGACTTAAAAGCTGTATAAACATTAAACAACAGCTCTCTAATTCTCTTCAAAAGTGCTTGAAGATTGTAAATGCTTATTGCATTTAAACGAGTTGCTGTTTTAATGGCTAAATCAAAAACGTGTATTCGGTGTGTTGCAAGTAAAAAATGAAGACTTGTTCGCCCACAGCTTTGTTTTTCAACTTTATGGATGAATTTTCATGCTAAAAAAGCATTCTATACTTTTTATTGCGCTACTCAGCAGTACGCATTTATATGCCAATGTCCCGATTGAATCTCGTGCCCTAAGCCAACAGCAAGCCAATAACGTCGTTGCAGGTTCTCCAAGTTTAAACTGGGAAATCATGCAAAAGAATCAAAAACTTGAAGAAGAAATTCGTAAATTACGCGGCCAGTTAGAAGAACATGACAATGCGATTGAACAACTCAAGAAAGAGCTTGCAAACCGCTATACAGATTTAGACCAGCGTCTGGAGCTACTTTCACAGAAAATTGATCCACCAGAAGAAAATACCGAAGAAAATGGTGCTACAGATACCGCTCAGGCTGGAACAGAGCGGACAGCAACCCCAATAACACCCACCCCGCCTCCAGTAGCGGATGTGACACCTAAACCTCCAGCCCAGACACAGGCCCGTGCTGCTGTGCAGCCACAGACAAATACGGCAACAACAAACACCACCAATAACCAGATTGAACTCGAAAAAGCAGCTTATACGGTTGCATTAGATGCATATAAACAAGGTGGCGCTAAAAAGGCAATTGAGCCAATGCAAAACTTTATTAAAAACCACCCGAATGGTATTTATGTGGGCAATGCCTATTTTTGGCTGGCTGAGTTCTATTTAGCTGTTGAGCCTGTGGACTATAAGGCAGCCAAGCAGAATTACAATATTGTTGCCACACGCTATCCTAACTCTGCAAAAGCTTCACGTGCAGTTTATCAGCTGTATAGCATTGCAAAAGATGTAGATAAAAATACAGCCTTGGCAAACCAGTATAAGGCCAAGTTGCTTAACAAGTATCCTCAATCTGAGGAAGCGAAATTTATTCAAAAAAAATAACCAACCTCTTCCAATAAAAAAGCCAGTTGATGAAAACTGGCTTTTTATGCTTAGAACAAACTCATTTGATCTTCGCCTTGGATTTTAAATATTCAGTATAGTCTTCCAAAATCTGTTGACCACGGAACTGTTGATAGAGTTTGCTCAACTCATGCATTTGTTCTGGTGGCAACTCACTCGCAATACTGGTGTTCACATTGGAAACAGCAACAATCACCAGTTCATTTGGCAGTTTAGCTGTTGTAGCAGACCACATACCCTCTTTGCTCGGTGCTGGGATACTAAATGCTGCACGCTCAATCGCACGCTTTAAGCCCTGAGAACGTGCATATGTACCTGCATCTTCAAAAGTTACCTGTGATTTTGCAACCACCTGCGCCGCAGGTTGCGTTTTAAAATCAGCAAGGATGCTGGCAATTTTTGCCTGAGCAGCCTTATAGGCTTTCTCTTCAACCACTTTCGCCTTTACTTCTGCTGTGGCCTGTGCCAATGGCTTGATCCCTGCTGGATGATAGTCACGAACCTTAATCCAGATGGTATCGCCATTTGCCAACTGAATATTTGAAGATGCGTTACGATCACCATTCTTCACATCATCATTAAACAATTTGGCCTTAACATTCAAATCGCTCAAATATGGGTTATCAGTGGTTAAGGTTACACCCTTAACAGATTCAACACGAGCACCTTTTACTTCCTGTGCAACCGCATCCAGAGAATCACTACCAACTACCATTTCATTCAGGCTATTGACCGTATCACTGAATAGATTCGCCAGTTTGGTTTTCTCAACTTCAGCAGTTAAACGTACCTTTTCTGATTCAAACGATGGCAATTTCACCATTGGAGAATTTGCTTCAATAATGTGATAACCATATTGGGTTTTAACAGGTTTTGAAATTTCACCATTCTTTAATGCATTGACTGCATTGTCAAAATCAGTTGAGAAAACACCTGGTGCATAGGTCGCCACCAAACCGCCCTGAGTTTTAGAGCCTGGATCATCAGAAAACTGAGCAGCGGCATCAGCAAATGTCATGCCTGCCTGAATTTTTGCATAGACCTCATTGGCAAGCTTTTGAGCCGCAGCATCATCACGGGCATCCGTGGTGATCAAAATATGTTTAACTTGACGTTTTACATCTTTTTGCTGTTTTTCAACAAATGCTTTATAAGCTTGCTGTAAATCGGCATCTGTTACTGCAAGATTGGTCGCAGGAAGTAATGCTGGGCTTAAAACCACATAATCTACATCAACACTTGCAACCTGCTTGAATTCATTTTTATGCTTGTTGTAGTAATCTGTGATTTCCTGACTGGAAGCAGTTACACCCTTTTTATAATCATCCAGCTTGATGCTTGCCAAATGCAGGGTACGCTGTTCTGTCTGCAAGTTAGCCAATTGCTGTAGGTCTGACTGACTCACCAATGCATAATCCATCAAGGTGGTTGAAATCATTTTCAAGGCATGGTCCTGACGTAGGCTGGCAATCAACCCCTGATTGGTCATGCCCACTGAACGCAGGTAATTTTCATAGAGCTGCTGGGAAAACTTGCCATTCTCCTGAAAACTCGGCTGTTGCGCCAACATTTGCTCAAGCTGTACATCGCTTAAAGAAATACCGAGTTTTTCGGCCTGCTGCAAAAGCAAGCTACGCGCAACCAGCGCATCCAGTGCCTTTTGCTGAATCACAGGCAGGTTGAGCAGTGATTCATCACCCTTAACCAATGATAAATATTGATCTTTATAATTTTTGGTTGCGCTTTCTAATTCTTTATTAGAAATATCCTGACCGTTAACCGATTTCGCAACGTCTGCCTTATTGCTACCACTAAAATATCCTTCAATACCTACAAGTGCCAAAGGGGTCAAAAACAAAACTAACAGGACTTTGCCAAGCCAACCCTTAATGACTGTACGAAACGATTCCATAAGAATTCCAATATTTTATTTCGGGGCAATTTTAACTGAAAAAACAAAGCGAATGAATGCAGAATACGGCTCAAAGCAAATTTTTCATTCAATAAATAAAAAACGCACCCGAAACGGTGCGTTTATTGATTTAAAAAGATTACGCAACTGAATCTTTCAAACCCTTACCTGGTTTAAAGCTAGGCACTTTGCTTGCTTTAATTTGAAGCTCTTCACCCGTTTTAGGATTGCGACCAGTACGTGCAGCACGTTCTTTAACGCTAAATGTACCAAAACCAACTAAAGTAACCGTATCACCGCTTTTAAGTGCTTCAGTGATTGACGCAATCGTTGCATCGAGTGCCTTACCAGCATCCGACTTAGATACTCCCCCTTTTTCAGCAATCGCATCAATTAATTCTGATTTATTCATGATAAAAAACATCCTCTTAATATCGTTTGTTAAGATCCAAGGCTATAGTTTAAAAGGCCATGCCGCCTTTATAGCAATGCTTTAGGGGAGAACGCAATACCAGAAAGACCTTTTAGCAAAAATAAATACTCAAAAACCACATAAACAGACGAGTGCCTATATTTTTTACTTTTTATTCAATTTACTCTTTAATTGATTATTTTCTTCAATCAATGCATCTACTTTAATATGTAGCTGAACTAAAAGTTGCTCGATATGCTGGAGATCTTTTGGAGTGACTAGACCAATACGATTCAACGAATGATTCACACCTGTATCCAGAATTTTTTCCACCTTGTCTTTGGTGTCAGTCACCGACTCTTTGGCTTTCTCAGTCACTTTTCCAACGGTGTTATCAGCAAAATCTACAGTCTTGGATTCTAGCTCTTCACCCACCTTGACCAGAGAGTCAAATAATTTATTTCCCTCTTCTTCGGCGCGTGAAAAAGCTCCCAAACCTGCCAGCCAGATTTGTTGTGTATACTTTTTGAAATCGAGTGCAGATTTCTTCGAACTCTTTGATTTTGGCTTAGTTTTTACCTCAGCTTCTTCATTCGGATTTTCTATGTTCGAGTTATCCATTGACCATTGCTCCCAAGCACTTTACAAACAGTATGTGGTATTTAACCATAAAAATGATTTTATAATATCAAAATTAAGACTTGATCGTTTTATAAAACTGTTCTACAAAGCAACAAAGACCTGTAAATTATTTTTAATAATTGAGTAAGGATGATCAGGCTTACAAGTCTTGTTGTTTTATAGCGATATTGGTAAGGAAAAATCAATCAATGAACGAAAGCTCAAAATCCAAACATTTATGGCTAAATGTGACATTGATTGCTTTAGAGACTTTTTTTTCCTTTATTTTAACCCACGATGCCACCCTGCGCTTACAGGCACAGAAACTGATCCAGAAAAAAACCACGATCAGGATAAACAGCTACATCCCTTTCTTTGATTTTTACATTCAGTTCACTGAAAAAGGCATTTTATTCGACCTTGCCGCCAATGATCGTACAATTGATGTCGAGATCAACACCACACTGATTGACCTAATTAAAATTTTCATCTTTAGCAATCAGCAAAGTCTATACAATATGCGGATTATGGGTAAGCCCGAACTTACCACAGACCTGACCGATGTATTACAGCACCTCACCCTGTCCAGAATTTTGGTCAACTGGCGTGAATGGTTCAACCACTTTGAAAATGATGCGGAAGCCGTTGCTTCCCAACAGCGCATTACCCCACTGCTTGATAAAATTGACCAGCAACGTTCTGAAATCAACACTTTGCTGGTTGAAGCAAAACAATACCAGAACCGTATTCACCGCATGCAAAAACGCCAGCGCCTGATCAATATTGGCTTTGCTGTATTGAGCTTTATTTTTATTGCCTTTTTTGTTTATAATATGTGGATACAATAATTTCATAATATTTTACTTTTCACACGCATAATGACGATTTAAAACTTGACTATTTTAGTCGGAATTCATAAAATTTAGTCATCTAGTCTAATCATGTGTATCGAATTATGCGTCTTACAACTCGTGGTCGTTACGCAGTGACTGCTCTACTTGATTTAGCTTTGCAGCCAACTGAACAAACAATCACGCTTGCGGAAATAGCAGCTCGCCAATCCATTTCAGTCGCTTATTTGGAACAGTTATTTGCAAAACTTAAGCGTCACGGGTTAGTTTCAAGTGTTCGTGGTGCAAATGGTGGTTATCACCTTGCACGACATGCCAGTGAAATCACCGTACTAGAAATTATTGAAGCTGTAAATGAAACGGTCGATGCGACTCGTTGTGACCACAAAGGCAACTGCCAAAATGGTGCAATGTGCTTAACGCATGACTTATGGCAAGAACTCTCCCACCATATTGCCGATTATCTTGCAAAAATCAATCTTGCTGACCTGATTTCCCGTGACAACGTTCAAACTGTTGCCATTCGCCAGAATTCAGTAAGTCTCGATTCAGCCTTTCTATCGGTTACAGGTATTTGACATGAAACGCCCAATTTATCTTGATTATGCAGCAACAACACCATTACTTCCTGAAGTTGCAGAACGTATGATGGAATGCTTAACTTTCGAAGGGACTTTTGGTAACCCTGCCTCACGCTCACATGCTTATGGCTGGCAGGCTGAAGAAAAAGTTGAATATGCCCGTGAGCAAGTGGCCAATCTGATCAAGGCTGATCCTCGTGAAATCGTCTGGACTTCAGGTGCAACTGAATCTGACAACCTGGCACTTAAAGGAATTGCCCAATTCTACGGTTCAAAAGGCAAACACATCATTACCAGTAAAATCGAACACAAAGCTGTGTTAGATACTTGCCGCGAGCTAGAAGAACAAGGTTTTGAAATTACTTATTTAGAACCCGAACCACGTACAGGTTTAATTACGCCTGAAATGGTGAAAGCAGCTTTACGTCCAGATACCATTCTTGTATCGCTCATGATGGTGAACAATGAAATCGGTACGATTACTGACGTAGCAGCTATTGGCGAGCTAACACGTGCGAATAAAACATTCTTACACGTTGATGCTGCACAGGCAGCTGGTAAAGTTGAAATCGATCTTTCAACCATGAAAATTGATTTAATGAGCTTCTCTGGTCATAAAATTTATGGCCCTAAAGGAATTGGTGCTCTATTTGTCCGCCGTAGCCCACGTGTTCGCTTAAAAGCACAAATGCATGGTGGTGGTCATGAGCGCGGTATGCGTTCTGGTACTTTAGCAACTCATCAAATTGTAGGTATGGGTGAAGCTTTCGAAATTGCTGGAAAAACCATGCAAGCAGAACAAGAGCGTCTTCGCCACCTACGTGACAAACTTTGGAATGGCTTCCAACAAGACCTTGAGCAAGTGTTCTTGAATGGTCATCCGACTGAGAACGTTGCAAACTATCTTAATGTCAGCTTTAACTTCGTTGAAGGTGAATCATTAATGATGGCGTTAAAAGATCTTGCAGTATCAAGTGGTTCAGCATGTACATCTGCAACATTAGAGCCGTCATATGTATTACGTGCTTTAGGTTTATCCGATGAATTAGCACATAGTTCAATTCGTTTTAGTTTTGGTAAATATACAACTGAAGCAGATATTGATCATGTGTTAACAATTACCAAAGCTGCTGTTGAGAAATTACGTGAACTTTCTCCGCTTTGGGATATGTATAAAGAAGGTATCGACCTTTCAACAGTTGAATGGGCTGAACACTAATTCATTGGAGTTTGAATTGAACTCTTCATTGAAAACAGTGTTTTAACCCTCATATTAATATTAGGCTGACCCCGAGGTTTGGAGAAGCGACATGGCTTATAGTGAAAAGGTAATTGATCATTACGAAAACCCTCGTAATGTTGGTGTATTAGACAAAAATGCAGAAAACGTAGGTACAGGTATGGTCGGCGCACCTGCATGTGGCGACGTGATGCGTTTACAAATTCAAGTCGATGACAATGGCGTAATTGAAGAAGCTCGCTTCAAGACTTATGGCTGTGGTTCTGCAATCGCATCAAGTTCACTGGTAACCGAATGGTTAAAAGGTAAAACGCTTGATGAAGCTCAAGCGATCAAAAACATTGATATCGCGACTGAACTTGCACTTCCACCAGTAAAAGTACACTGCTCTGTCTTGGCTGAAGATGCAATTAAAGCTGCGATTGAAGACTATCGTGGTAAGAAAGCGAAAGCTGTGTGATGACCGAAATAATATTGGAGTTTTCATGATCCATTTAACTGAAAATGCTGCGACTCACATCAGCAATTACCTGCAAAACCGCGGTAAGGGTGAAGGCATTCGTATTGGTGTGAAAACTTCGGGTTGTTCTGGGTTGGCCTATGTACTTGAGTTTGTCGATGATATCGATACACATGATCAAGTGTTTGAGCAACTCGGTGTTAAAGTTTTTGTTGACCCTAAAAGCCTTGTTTATCTCAATGGTTTAGAGATGGATTATGTGAAAAATGGTTTGAATGAAGGCTTTGAATTTAACAACCCTAACCAAAAAGGTGAATGTGGTTGCGGTGAATCATTTACCGTCTAACTAGCAACACCCTCTTTCTTTTCGTCAAAACAGTGTGTTCCGCACTGTTTTAACGTATTTATTAATAGCGGAATTCATCTCCCATGAATCATTTTGAGTTGTTCCAATTACCAGAAGCACTCGATATAGATTTAGCAGCTTTAAAAAAACAATTTTTAAGTTTGCAACAGCAATATCATCCCGATAAAGCCACTGACAAAGATCAAGCATTGATCAAGTCGAGTGAAATCAATCAAGCGTATAAAGTACTCTCACAAGTTGATAGTCGTGCGGCGTATTTACTTGGCTTAAAAAAACAAGATCATCACTTGGATCAGTCCATTAGCGATTTTGAATTTTTACAATCTGCACTCGAAATGCGTGAACAGCTTGACGAAGCCACCTCTACCGAGCAACTTCGCACCTTAAAAGTTGAAGTTCAGCAATGGATTGACGGGTTAGTTCGTGAATTTAAAATTGATTTTGCTGAAGAAGACTGGGCTGAGGCTCGTGATACCGTTCGTAAACTACGTTTTTTTCAACGTGTCATGAATGATATTGATAAAGCCGAAGATCGTATGTTGGACGAAGAAGATGGCTTCGATCTCGATGATGATTTTTAATCCGCTGTTACCAAATATTTTCAAGGGATACCGCACGCATGGCACTTTTGCAAATTGCTGAACCAGGTCAATCTACTGCTCCGCATCAACATCGTATTGCGATCGGCATTGACTTAGGGACAACCCACTCTTTAGTGGCGACAGTGCTATCGGGAAAACCGAAAGTTCTGCAAGATGACAAAGATCGTGTATTACTACCGTCGATTGTTCATTACGCAAAAGATTCAACGACGTTTGGTTATGAAGCCAAGCCGTTTATGATGACTGACCCCAAAAATACTGTTGTTTCAGTAAAACGTTTTATGGGTCGCTCGCAAGCAGATATCAAATTTCAGCATCCGTATACACTTGTTGGTGCAGAAAATGAGATGCCAGCATTTCAAACTGCTGCTGGTCGTAAAACGCCTGTCGAAATTTCTGCAGACATTTTAAAGCAGTTAAAAGATCGTGCCGAAGCAAGCCTCAACAACCCTATCAACGGTGCAGTGATCACTGTTCCAGCATATTTTGATGAAGCACAACGCCAAGCGACACGTGATGCTGCTCAACTTGCAGGTTTGAATGTTTTACGTTTGTTGAATGAACCAACGGCTGCCGCGGTTGCCTATGGATTAGACCAAGATACCAATCTCAGTACAGACCGTAATTATGTGATTTACGATTTAGGGGGCGGTACTTTTGACGTCTCCATCCTACGTTTCTCACAAGGTGTTTTTGAAGTTCTTGCGACTGGTGGACATACCGCGCTTGGTGGTGATGACCTTGACCGCTTAATCGTAAAATGGGCAAAAAAACAGCTTAATATCGAAACTTTAAGCGATGAAGAATATGCTGTTTTTATTGTGGCAGCGCGTCAAGCCAAAGAATACTTAACAGATCATGAAGCTGCTGAATTAAAATTACTGGATGATCGTCTCACTTTAGATCGTCCGACCTTTGAATCGATTATTCAAGTTGCACTCGATAAAACCATGAGTGTATGTAAACGTGTACTGCGTGATGCTAAACTTGAACTCGATGAAATCGAACATGTGGTTTTAGTAGGTGGTTCAACACGTTCATATGCCGTACAAAAAGCTGTACGCGAATTATTTGAACGTGAACCACTCTGTACGATCAATCCTGATGAAGTCGTTGCAATTGGCGCATCTATTACCGCCAACCAGCTCATTGGCAACAGTCAAGATGGTTCATTACTGCTTGATGTCACGCCACTTTCTCTTGGTCTAGAAACCATGGGTGGATTGGTTGAACGTTTGATTTCACGAAACACAGCAATTCCAGTCGCTCGCCGTCAAGAATTTACCACTTATCAAGATGGCCAAACCGCGATGTTGATTCATGTGGTACAAGGTGAACGTGATTTAGTCGAGCATTGTCGTTCATTGGGTCGCTTTGTTTTACATGGCATCCCACCAATGACTGCGGGTCAAGCACGTATTGAAGTGACCTTCCAAGTTGATGCGGATGGCTTACTGACAGTATCTGCGAAAGAAACCACTTCTGGTGTTCAAGCGCAAATTGATATCAAACCATCTTATGGTCTATCTGCAGCGGATACTGAACGCCTCTTGGTTGAAGGTTTCCAACATGCTGAAGAAGACAAACAATTGCGCCATCTGCAAGAAACAAAAGTGGAAGCACAACGTGAGTTGGAAGCTTTAGAACAAGCGTTAAAAGCAGATACTGACTTACTCTCTCAGCAACAAGCACGAGATCTAATTCTTGCTGCTGAAGCGTTAAAAGCTCGCCTTAAAACCGATGAGCTTGCAGCAATTGAACAGGCTGTTCAACAGCTTAAAATTCACAGTGATGCCTTTGCCGCGTTGCGTATGAATCGACATATTGACCATGCCTTAAAAGGTACGAAACTTGAAGATTGGTCAAACTCAAACTAAAGGTATAGGTGATCAATATGCCACGTATTAAAGTTCTTCCTCATGCACAAATTTGCCCAGAAGGTGCAGAATTTGAAGTCGAACAAAATGCCAATTTATGCCAAAGTTTATTAAAACAAGGCATTAAAATTGAACATGCTTGCGACATGTCTGCAGCATGTACGACTTGCCACGTGATTGTTCGTAAAGGATTCGATAGCCTTGAAGAAATGAACGATGTTGAAGCAGATCTACTTGATCGTGCATGGGGTTTAGAGCCTGACTCTCGCCTGTCATGTCAGGTTGAGATCGTTGATGAAGACTTAGAAATTGAAATTCCGAAATATACGATTAATCATGCTTCGGAAAATCACTAAGCTTTATCCATAAAAAAACTCCTCTTTATTAGAGGAGTTTTTTTATTCAAGAATAAATCTGGGTTATTGTCTAATCTCATCATCCAACGTCAGTTTTGGAATTCCCTGTGCATTGGTAATTTTCTGTTGCTTTTTAATTCGGTCTATCATTTTTTCAAGAATTTCAACCAGTTCAGGATATTCATAATTTTGTACTTCCTCTAAATTAAGTACCAAATGAAAACCTTTGTACTCAAAATCAAACCATTTTTGGGTATCTGATTTCTTGCCAGTGAATTTTTCCATCACCTGCCAAGTTTTTACGGGCCCCTGAATGCCTTTTAAGTAAATTGGTACTTTAGGCACACATAGAAATTCATTTTTAATCAACTGATGTGTGTCATCCGCAATTAGTATTTCATCCACTTCAGCCGCAGACTGTAAACGCGCTGCCAGATTTACATCACGCCCTACAATGGTATAGGCCATACGGTGTGAAGCACCATAGTTCCCAACGTGGCAATAACCTGTACTGATTCCCATGCGGATGTGCAGGGCTGGATAGCCCATTTTCTTCCAGCGTTCACGCAAAAGTTTCATTTGCTGGCGCATGGAAATTGCCATTTCCATACAGGATTTAGCATCCTGCTCCACACCCTGTGAGTTTGGGTCACCAAAGAAAATCAGGATCGCATCTCCCATGAACTTATCCACGGTTGCCTCATACTGCTTGGCAATTTCAGTCATGTGACTAAGATAATCATTAAGCAGGAAAGCTAGATCATCTGGAATAAGTGTTTCTGAGAGTTCGGTAAAACCTTGAATATCTGAGAAGAAAACCGTTAATTTTTTACGTTTATATTCAATTTTTGCCTCAGTCTCACCCCGCATAATCGATTGCCACAACTGCAGTGGTGCATAACGACTGAGCTGGTTGGCAAATGCAATATAGCGTGTCATTTGATTATGGTAATGCTGGCGTTGCTGTCCCAGAATATTGAGACGACGATGCTGATAGTAGTTACCAATCACAATAAACATCATCAGACCAAGCAAGCTCACAACGGTCAGTTCAGGATTGGTTGGCTCAAAGTATTCTTCGGCATTAAAGATAAAAAAAGTACAGAAATAAAAAACCACCACACCAATCAGCCCAATCAGGCAGCCAATTGGCAGGGAAATCTTGTTATTTAGACCAACATACAATAAAGCAAATAAAATGGTAAACGTAGGGACAAGACTTAAATGCAGGCCCGCAAGAACAATGGCAACAATGATGGCTTCACAGGCAAAGACAACATTCTTTTCAATGACTTTGTCATATTTATATTGCAGCCACTTTTCCAGTTTAGGACAGAACAGGAAATAGACCAATAACAAAGGGAGGATATAGAGTTGATAGCTAGCACTGGTAGAGGTAAAAGTATAGATAACCAAAATCAGCGACAAGATCGAATATCCCATCAATCGATGAAAGTAAGCGAACTGTCTAGGCTCTTTATCAATTAACCTATCTAGTGGCACTCCATCCTCCTTTTCTTATTATAGAATACGGCTTTTATTCTATTTTCTTTCTGGCTCAGTCCATGCGCCAGTCAAATGGCATGTCACCCTGACCACGCAATGCAAGCATTAGGGTCTGGCGCATATGTGCCAATACATCATTGCTATAAGGCACAGCTGGTGTACCCCACACAGGTTTAGGCCATGCCACATCATTCTGATAGCGCACAACATGATGAAAATGCAGTTGTGGAACTAGATTTCCTAGAGCGGCAACATTCATCTTATCGGCACGGAATACACGGGCGAGCTGGCTGGATAACCAGCTTGACTCACGTAGAAACTGTTCCTGATCTGCCTGGCTGAGTTCATATAGTTCTGTAATGCCTGGCACACGTGGTACAAGGATCAACCAGGGAAATTGCATATCATTCATTAAACGACATGTTGAAAGCGGGAAGTCGCCTACAAAAAATGTATCTTGAGCAAGTTGTGGATGCAAACTAAACATATCTTTATAAATGATGCAGAATAATGATGATCAATACTATCACATCAGTTTTGATGTGAATATTATTAGTCACCTGTTTGATTACAAATAACAATGATTTTCCTCATTTATTGGCGCAACATCCGATCAAAAAATGGTTATTTTTCACCGACAAACCTATATTCGCTTAATTAAACATCAATCCATTTTTCAACTAACTATGCAATTCACCCACCAATTTATTCAGTAGCTCAACGATAAACTGGATACGTTTGTCATATTCAGCCAGTTGCACCATCACTTTCAAGCGCTGCCCACCCTCCATACGGTAGTAGGTCGGATTTTTCTGCATAAGCTGAATAATGCTGATCGCCTGCACAGGTGTATCGGGCGAAAATTCAATGTAGCCATCATTGCTATTGATATCCACTTTGGTAATGCCCAGTTGCTCTGCCCTTAAACGAATCTGGTGCACACTAAACAGTTGCTTTACAGGCTGGGGCGGAATACCAAAACGGTCAATCAACTCCATACGGATGTTATCGAGTTTCTCCTGAGTATCGGTATTACTGATACGTTTATAAAATAATAAACGTTGATGTACATCCCCCAGATAATCATCTGGAATCAGGGCTGGCATGTGCAGGTTGATTTCAGCCGTCAATGACAATGGTGCATCAAAGTTCGGGGTCTTGCCTTTCTGAATAGCTTTGGTGGCTTTTTCTAGCATTTCCATATACAAGCTATAACCAATGGCTTGCATTGAACCACTTTGTTGCTCGCCCAGTAATTCGCCCGCACCACGAATTTCCAAGTCTTCGGTTGCTAGCATAAAACCTGCCCCTAAAGTTGAGGCACGCTGAATGGCATCCAGGCGTTTTTCAGCATCACCTTTTAAGCCTTTAATAGATGGTACAAGTAAATACGCATAAGCTTGGTGATGCGAGCGCCCGACACGACCACGCAATTGATGTAACTGGGCAAGACCCAGTTTATCTGCACGTTCAATGATAATGGTATTGGCATTTGGAACATCAATTCCTGTTTCAATAATAGTTGAACACACCAGAACGTTGTAATCTTTATGGTAGAACTGCTGCATCACCTGTTCCAGTTCACGTTCACGCATTTGCCCATGTGCCACAGCCACCCGTGCTTCTGGCACTAGATGACGGATCGTTTCAGCTGCCCTTTCAATGGTTTCCACTTCATTATGCAGCAAATAGACCTGACCCCCACGCAGCAATTCACGTAAAATTGCTTCTTTAATCGAGTCATCGGTATGTTCCTGTACAAAGGTTTTCACTGCCAAACGCCGTGCAGGCGGTGTCGCAATAATCGATAAATCCCGCATTCCAGAGAATGCCATATTCAAGGTACGGGGAATTGGAGTTGCGGTTAAAGTCAACATATCCACATCGGCACGTAAGGCTTTAATACGCTCTTTATCCCGCACCCCAAAACGATGTTCTTCATCTACAATCATTAAACCAAGGTTTTTAAACTGAATATTTTCCTGAAGAATCTTGTGTGTTCCCACCACGATATCCACTTTGCCCTCGGCCAAATCCTCAATAGTTTTGAGATGAGTTTTATTACTGCCAAAACGGGACAATACTTCAATACGAACGGCCGTATCAGCAAAACGGTCTTTAAACGATTCATAATGCTGCTGCGCCAATAGCGTAGTTGGAACCAGTACGGCAACCTGTTTACCATTTTGCACAGCGACAAAAGCGGCACGCATCGCCACCTCTGTTTTACCAAAGCCCACATCACCACAGACTAGACGATCCATTGGCTTGGCCAGTTGCATATCATGTAGGGTCGCTTCAATCGCATTGGCTTGGTCAAGTGTTTCCTCATAAGCAAAGCCACTGGCAAATTGCATATAAGCGGTATGGTCCATTTCAAATGCAAAGCCTGGCTTGGACTGACGACGTGCCTGTATATGCAGCAACTCAGCCGCAACATCATGGATTTGTTCCAGTGCTTTACGCTTGGCCTTGCTCCATGTATCCGTACCCAGTTTATGTAATGGTGCAAGATCGGGATCACCGCCACTATAACGGCTAATCAGGTGTAAATTGGTCACAGGCACATAAACTTTTGCACCATCAGCATAGTCAAGCTGTAAGAATTCGTGATCCTGCTGATCAATTTCCAGCGTCGTCAAGCCTGCATAACGTCCAACACCATGATCAATATGTACCACAGGTGCACCAATACTCAGTTCCGTCAGACTACGTATCAGGAATTCTTCCGACACTTCCTGTTGACGTTTACGGCGACGTTGTACCACACGATGTTCATAGAGCTGATTTTCAGAAATCACCGAAAGTTGATTCGTTAGCAACAAGCCCCGATCTAAAGGCGCGCTGGTAATGGCAACCTGTAACTGATCTTTCTGGAACTGGGCAAAACTCTCTACGGTTTGAATTTCACCTAATACCGCCCGCAAAGCATCTTTTAAAGTTTCACGGCGACCTGCACTTTCCGCAACCAATAAAATAGGATGTTTAGCTTGATCAACATAATGTTTCACCACCTCAAAAGGCTGTTGCTTTTTAGGATCAACCGCAAGTTTGGGTGGCTGCTCAGCAGCAAGATTGAGTACACCTGCTTTGGCTTCAAATGCTTCTGCTGAGGCCAGAATTCGTGGAAATTGATTTAATGCCTGTAACACATGATGTGGCATTAAAAATAATTCCTCGGGAGGAAGAATCGGTTGATCAATGTTATGACGACGATCCTCATAACGACGAACCACTTCCTTCCAGAAGTTGATGAGTTCATCTTCAACTTCATTATTTGTAATGACAACGCAATTCTTTGGTAAGTAGGTTGTGAGGATGCTTTGTGTTTCCATCAGCTTTTTATCAAAGAATAATGGTAGGTAAAATTCCAGACCTGGGGTCGCAATGCCCTCTAGGACATCCTGATAAATTGGATTTTTCTTAGGATTGGCAGTGGGAAAACTTTCCGCATAACGATCTCTAAAAGTCGAACGCCCCTCTTTTAATGGAAACTCTTTAGCAGGTAAAACAGTAAAGTTTTTTAAGGATTCAGTGGTGCGCTGCGTTTCTGGATCGAAGAATTTCAGACTCTCAATTTCATCATCAAATAAGTCAATTCGAATCGGTTGATCTTGTCCAGAGGCGTAAATATCCATGATGCTGCCACGAACCGCAAATTCACCATGATCATACACCGTATCAACCAACCGATAGCCTGCTTGTACCAACTGCTTTTTTTGAGCTTCCAGATCAAGTTTCTGTCCCACCTTAATATCAAAATGCTCGCCCACAACCCATGAATATGGTGCAACCCTTTGAGCAAGTGTACTTGCCGAAATCAGTAAAATGCCCTTTTGTGGCATATGGGACAGAATAGCCAAACGTTCTGACACAATATCCTGATGCGGTGACAAACGGTCATAAGGCAAAATTTCCCAGTCAGGGAAAATGGTAGGCTTGATGCCATAGAATTCAAGTTCACTTTCTAATTGCGCAAGATGCTGGTTATTGCTTGCAACAATCACATAGAGACTGGAACTTTGCGTGGCTATTTCTTTAAATAATAATGCAGCTGATGATCCAAGCAATGAACCAATCCAGCGTTTTTCGCCTGCTTTGAATTGTTGTAGATTTAATTGAGAGATTTCTTGTTGAAACATAGAGAAAATCGTGCAATTTAAAGGACAATTGACTTAGTTTAGCATGATGTTTTTTATGTGGATATAAATCCAGGAAGAAGACTAACTGGATTTATCTTTTCATTTTTTCTCTAACTGGCGGTCCATCAAGCGAAATAAGGGGCGGGTTAAATTCATAACCGTAGCAGGTGCAGTATTCAGCAAGGCATTGGCAATTGCACCACTGGTACTGGTGATACGATAGGACTTTTGCTGTACTGCCTTGACAATCCATCCTGCTGCGGTAGAGGTATCCCGCATTTGCATATGTTTATAAATCGTTGTTTTAGATGACATCGGAACATGGGTGCACATGGTCGAGATATTAATCACATGTCCTCCACCATTTTCCAGAAAATGTGGCAACAGACCTAATGTCAAACGAACCGCTGCAAAATAGTTGATTTGCAGAGACCATACCATTAAACCTGAGCTGTTATTTTCCAAAGATTACTGGCGTACTGATAATCATCACTCCGCCTGTATGATGATTGTTAGGAATCTGGGTTGGGGGGTTTTACCGCTGGAAATGTTTAATGAAAATCCTGACTTAAAGAAAAAATTTAAAATCATGGAACTTTATGATTTTACCCCCAAATTTGAATATTATGTGGATTTGGTCTGGAGTCGTGAAAGCGACTTGGGTGCAGCAGCACGCTTCTTAATTGAGCATATCCGCACACAACGCCAACTCAATAACAAATAATAAAAAGCAAACAGATAAATCTCTATCTACAATCAAAGCCATGCTTTGCTTTCACGCAGATTGTGCTATAACAGAAGTTACCAATAATATTGTTTAGCAAGAAATCTATAGCAATGACTGAATCTGCATTACATCAATTAAAGAATTTAACCACTGTGGTTGCCGATAGTAGTGATCTGGAAGCAATTGAAAAATTTCGCCCTTTGGATGCCACTACCAATCCATCACTGATCACGGCTGCTGCTGAACAACCCGAAAGCAAGGAACTGATTGAAGATGCCTATACTCAGGCAAAACAGGAAAATTATCAGGGTGATGAACTGATTGAACGCACCATTGATATTTTAACTGTGAAATTTGGTGTTGAAATTTTAAAGCTGATTGATGGCCGTGTATCAACTGAGGTAGATGCCTCACTGTCTTATGATACCGAAGCGACGATTGCCAAGGCACGTGAACTCTCCAAGCTTTATCAGGGCTATGGCATTGAACAGTCACGCATCCTGATCAAGATTGCGTCAACATGGGAAGGGATTCAGGCAGCTAAAGTGCTGGAAGCTGAGGGAATTCCATGTAACCTGACTTTGTTGTTTGGTCTACATCAAGCCCAAGCCTGTGCTGATGCCAAAGTCACACTGATTTCCCCATTTGTTGGTCGTATTCTGGACTGGTATAAAAAAGCTGAGGGCGTTGATCAATATCCAATTGAAAAAGACCCTGGAGTGCTGTCAGTTAAGAAAATCTATAACTACTACAAACAACATGGGATTCCAACCCAGGTCATGGGTGCAAGCTTCCGCACCACAGCGCAAGTTTTAGGCTTGGCAGGTTGTGATTTATTGACGATTGCGCCAAATTTATTGGCGCAACTGGAACAGGATCAGCAAACGGTTACAGCTCAGCTCAGTACCGAAGCAGCACAACAGGCAGAAAAAATTGAACGTCCTGCCCAAAGCAAAGAAAGCTTTAAGGCAGAACTTGAACACGACTTGATGGCTTTCCAGTTACTGCAAAGCGGTATTGATGGCTTTATCAAGGCGCGTGACCAGCTCAGTTTATTACTACGCCAATCATTTGGTATTGATGCTGAAATCCAGCCTTAATTAGTCGATTTTTCAACTATAAAAAACCGATTTTTGTTACTATAGCAAGAATCGGTTTTTTAATGAGTTGATTGTGTTTGGTATCACAGATTTAACCACTTACATCATTGGTACAGTGTTGATTATCTTATTACCTGGCCCCAACTCGTTATATGTAATGTCGGTTGCCTCACGTTATGGGATCCAAACAGGTTTTTGGGGTGCATTGGGCGTATTAACAGGCGATTCTATTTTAATCCTGCTGACTATTTTTGGAGCAGCATCCCTGTTACAAGCTTTTCCAATTTTATTTGTGATTTTAAAAATAATCGGGGGTGCCTACTTAGCCTATTTAGGTTTTAAATTATTACAGGGCGCTTATCAAACATGGAACACACCACAACAGCATGCTGAACTGCCTGATTTACCTCAATTAGATCAAGTTCACCCCTACCGTACAGCACTGAGTATCAGCTTGCTTAATCCCAAAGCCATCCTATTTTTTCTGTCTTTCTTTGTGCAGTTCGTCAAACCAGACTATGCCTATCCTGCATTAAGTTTTTTAATTCTGGCGATTATTCTGCAATTGATCAGTTTTAGTTATTTAACCGCCTTGATCTTTTCTGGTATTAAATTGGCAGCTTTTTTTAAACATAACCTTAAACTGGCAGCAAGTGGTATTTGTCTGGTTGGCATCCTGTTTTTTGGTTTTGGTGTTAAACTCGCAACCTCAACGCTGGCTTAATGCTACTTTTGATCAAATGATCAATTTATTCAATCATTTTAGAACTACGATTTAGCGAATATTAACGATATACTTTTCAACAAATTTTAATCAACTATAGATGCATTGATGCAACGCCTTATTCAAGATTTTTCCATTCCTGCGGTATTTGCTGGCTTTATTACTTTCCTGATTGGGATTAGCGTTTCTGCGGTCTTGGTGATTCAAGGCGCACAATCTTTAGGGGCAAATACTGCACAAATCAGCTCATGGTTTTGGGCACTGGGTTTGGCAATTGGTCTATCAGGCTTAATCCTGTCATGGAAATATAAATATCCCGTGGCAACAGCATGGTCGACCCCTGGGATTGCGTTGATTATCGCTTCTACAGGCCATTATGATTTGTATGAAGCAATTGGTGCTTTCTTAATGTGTGGCGTCGCAATCGCAATCGTTGGATTTTCAGGCATTTTCCAAAAGTTAATGGCGCATATTCCGCAAAGCCTCACGTGTGCGATGCTTGCAGGAATTTTATTAAAATTTGGCATACAGATTTTTAGCAGTATGCAAACTTATCTGGGTTTTATCCTGAGTATGCTGCTGATTTATCTGGTCTCAAAAAGACTGTTTCCGCGTTACAGCATCGTACTCACCGTGATTTTAGGAGCGATGATTTGCCCATTCTTTATCGAGTTTCAATTGCATTCCATCACATGGTCTTTGGCACAACCTGTCTGGATGCAACCTGCATTTTCATGGTCTGCCTTACTCGGTCTGGCTTTACCGCTGTTTGTGATTAATATGACCTCACAGAACTTGCCTGGGATTGCCATGATCAAGAGTTATGGCTATCAACCGCATGTCAATCAACTGGTCGGCTGGACGGGTGTTGCCCTGTTTGCAACCATTAGCCATAACGTTGCACTTGCTTTTGCCAATGTAGAAGAACGTGAAGCAGCCTTGCTGACTTTTTTATGTAGTGCTTCTGGTGTGCAGTTCTGGGGGATTGGTTCCGCTTTTTGGGGATTGATCTTAGGTATTTTTGTTTTGATCCTATTCAGGTTGAAACTAAAAAATAAGCCTTAGTATCCTAAGGCTTATTTAAGAAATGAATTGGTTAACCGTTATTTTTCATCCAAATCTTTCTGCGCCTCTTCATCGTTTAAAATCCGTCCAGCCTGTTTAGGTCGAATTAATGGTGCAGTTGGACGTGGATGGGCATTGGTATATTGCAGACCCACACCTGCATAAACGTCATCCGCAGCGATTTCTGTTTCAAAACGCTCATCATCACGCTCACGAATTTCATCGGCAATGCGCTGAACCTCATCTTCATCGACACCCAGTTCTTGCAAAATCACGCCGCCAAACTTGATTGCTGATTCAAAGGTTTCACGAATCATATAATCCACTTTTTGCTTGACTAAATAAAGTGAGTGTTCGCGGTCATAGGAACGTACCAGCAGCTTGGCCAGTGGAAATTCATGCGTCACCAGCTCCACAATTCGATTGGTGGTTTCTTTACTATCGACACACACCACGATTGCCTGCGCCGTAGCCGCCCCCGAAGCATGCAGAATATCCAGACGGCAACCGTCACCATAATAGATTTTAAAACCGAATTTTTCCGCGTTTTGAATCATGTCAATGTCATTATCAATAATGGTGACATCAACGCCTCTTGCCAGTAATAATTGACTGGTCACCTGCCCAAAACGGCCAAAACCAATCATCAGAACACTACCACTGAGTCCATCGGCAACATTGACATTGTCTAAATTAATTTCGTCCTTGGTTTGAGTAAATCGCTTGAATACAATCCCCAGAATAGGTGTCAACACCATTGAAAGCACGATAATTGCGGTCAGGTTCGACTTGATTGTATTATCAATCACCTGGGCACTGAGAGCCGCAGCAAACAACACAAAGGCAAATTCACCACCCTGGGCCATCAGCAATGCACGATCCAGTGCTTCGGTATGTGAACTTTTGGTAATGCGGGCAACGATATAGATCATCAGTGCCTTGGCGAACATCATCGCCAACACACCACTGAGAATAAGCTGCCAGTTTTGGGCAACCACGGACAAATCGAGCGACATCCCAACACCGAGGAAAAACAAACCCAGTAACAACCCTCGGAATGGTTCTATATCCGCTTCAATTTGATGCCTGAATGTTGATTCAGACAACAACACACCTGCAAGAAAAGCACCCATTGCCATAGACAAACCACTGACCTGCATCAGCAATGCAGCACCCAGCACAACCAGTAACGCTGCTGCGGTCATGACTTCCCGCGCCTTTGCAGCCGCCAGAAATCTAAACAGAGGATTCAGCAACCAATAACCTGCGGCGATTAAACCTGCAATTGCAATTAAACCAATACCAATATTTTCTAAACGCGCCGAGGTACTTTCAACCACATGATTCGGTGCCATGAAAGCAACAATTGCAAGTAAAGGAACAATCAATAAATCTTCAAACAATAAAATGGCAACAATCTTCTGGCCCTGTGGCTGGGCAATATCACCCCGATCTCCCAGTAACTGCATCACAATTGCTGTTGAAGTGAGTACAAAACAAGCCGCCCCAATAAAAGCCACCTGCCATGTGAAGCCAAATAATAGCCCCACGCCTGTTAATGCGGTCGCACAGGCTACAATCTGCAATGTCCCCAGGCCAAAGATTTCGCGTCTGAGTCCCCATAAATGTGAAGGCTGCATTTCCAGACCAATCACAAACAGGTACATGACAACCCCTAATTCTGCAATATGTAAAATTGATGTGGAGTCGTGGAAAAATGCAAAGCCAAATGGGCCAATAATCAGGCCTGCAATTAAATAACCAAGGACGGAACCTAAGCCAATACGTTTAAAAATTGGAACGGCAATTACAGCAGCGGCAAGCAAGACCACTGGCGCAATTAAACTGATTGAATGTGCTTCTGAACTCATACTGTTCTCATTGTTATCAAGCTGGCGTCATTTTATGTGAAACAATAGACATTTTATATATCATTAATGAGACAATGTATCCCAATGCCATGATATAGAAACAATTTCTAATGGCTTAATTGATGGTATTTTTATCCCAAAATGCCTGTCGAATTTGCGGCATGGCATTCAGATGATTAGTAATATGCTGCGCTTCTTCTGCATCAATTGACGTAGCAATTAAAGTGACTTCAATTTCGACCTCTTTGTCACCAAAAGGTGTTACTTCAATATCTTTGGCAGGATAATTATGGTGTTGCAAGGTTAAATTCAATTCATCCATCACCACCTTACTCTGACTACGGTCACAAATAATATAGATGACATGTAAAACCTCGGTATCGTCATCAATTGGACGACGATCAATGGCATGAACAATCGGTCTTAACAGCGTATTGGCTGCCAAGATAAAAGCCGTTGCCAGTATTGCTTCAATAATAAGGTCTGAACCCGCAGAAGCTCCCACGGCGGCTGAGCACCAGAGAGTTGCCGCCGTGTTTAAACCATGAATATTCCCTTCTTGGCGCATAATCACACCCGCACCCAAGAAACCAATACCTGAAACCACATAGGCAATCACGCGGACTGCACCTTCTGCACCCGTTAAATTGGTAGCAATATCGACAAAAATTGCAGCACCGACAGCCACCAAAACATTGGTTCTGAGTCCTGCCGTGCGTTGTCGGTACTGACGTTCAAAGCCAATTAATGCGCCGAGAATAAAAGCAACGGACAGGCTGATCAAGGTGTCAGCAATATTTGATAAATCAATATTTTGTAAAAACTTTAATTGCATCTTACACCTATATTCTTATCAATGATTCAATGATGGATCAACTGAATTTAAACTGATTATGATGACGGCGTATAACTTAAACCGAGTCCAAACCAATGTTGTTTTAAACGATGTAGACGATCGCCGAAGGAAGCTTCTAAAGTAAGTACATTGGGAATCAAACTATATTGCAACGCTGTCTGGAAAAATGGCGCTTGGCGATCTTGATTATATGTTTCAACTGTTACACCGACATGCTCAGTCACCGTATAAGTTGAAGCAATTCCCCAGCGAACGAGGCGCTCATGGGTCTGTTGATAACCGAGATTGGTATCCAATGCTAAACGTTGATCTAAAAGTTGAAAACTGACAGGAACATTCAAAAACCAGTTTAAATCCCCATGATGAGCAACATCATCACGGGATAGCTGTAAACTACTAGCAACGCCCCAGTCATTCTCCATTGGCTTTAAAATGCTTTTCGCTTGAACCGAAAAGCCATGAATCTGATCTTGATCTTTACTTGAGTGATAGCCCAAAGATACTTCTAAATTTTGATTGAGATTACAGGCAGGTACAACTTGATAAGACCAAGTGCCGTCTTTGTTATAGCTATAAGTACTTTCTAGCTGACACTGCTGCGCTGCTGTAATAGAAACATCATCGGTGTTGATGAGTGGACCCGCCTTACTCTTTTGAGTCAGCAATAATCCACATAAAATAAATACGTTAAGAACAGCAAGCCATTGAATGGAAGCATGAAAAAACATGGGCTTCTCCCCATTTTAGGTGAGAAACTAAACAGGATGCAGTCAATACAATAAATTTTGTGGATACAGCAAAATTTTATAGGAGGGTTTAGATAATTTTTAGCAAAGCTATCTCATTGCAAGACAGCCGACCTAAATAGCTCACTTGCTCAGTATTCGCTTTGGCTTAATCCTTTATTAAACCCGAACCTCGAACAACTTCCCATTTAGGATCTCCGTGAATAAACTCAACGGCATTATAGGACATGCGAATTGATTCACAAGCCCTATCGTATGAATTTTTTATTACATGATAAAATTTCGCTCTAAATTAAAGCTCTCTTACCACTACAGTTTTTGCCATTTTGTCGTGCCAGCCTTGTTTCTTCGCATCAAATGCCACCCAGATTAAACCAATAAAAAAGACTAATGTTGCTGGGATATAACCAATGTATCGAATGATAGCCTGCCCGACAGTCACATTTTCACCCGTTTTTTCATCCAACACTTTTAATCGAAGCAGACGCTTACCCGGTGTTCCTGCAAATTTAATCCAGCAAAAAATATAAAAGACTGCGGCGAGAATTTGCCAAATCCAGTCTGCCGTAGACATAAATTGGAATGATGAAAAACCATCAGAGGCAACTGTGGTATTGCCACCATCAAAAATCATGGTTAATGGAATCATGGCAACCATCACAATGATTGAATCAATAATCGCAGCACCGAAACGTATCCAGAAGCCCGCGTATGCGTATTGCTGAGACATATATTCCCCTCACTTTTTTATTTCTATAAATGAATTTCAGTAAATAATAACCTGTTGTTCCAATGATTTATATTGTGTTTTGTTTTAATTCTCGCTCAAAGAAATCAATCGTACGTTGCCAAACTACCTTTGCTTCAGGTAGGCCCCGACTGACACTGCGGAAACCATGTGGCATGTTATAGGTATAGGCTTCAACCCGATCACCCAGTTCCTGAATCAATTTGTTGCGCTTGGTTGCTGGACAGAATGGATCAACGTTTGACCAATGTCCCTGCAAAATGCGAATGTTATCCAGAGGTTCTTTTTTCGGTACACCCGCACCTTGAATACCCAGTGAATGATGATAAACCACAGGTGCCAGCATATCCTCACGCTTGGCCATCTGAATCACATAACCCCCTGTTAAACACTGCCCTAACATGCCTAACCGACCATTCGATCTTGGGTCTGCCTTTAATGCATCGAGTAATACATGAATTTCCTGATTAACTTCACTGTCGGCTGCATTGATACGTCCTGCCTTACTCACCATAGCACGAATACAATATTTGACTGCACCACCACTAAATAAATTAGGCACATAAACCAAATAGCCCCGATCAGCCAAGTCTTGGGCATCTTCACGGTAAACATCGAGAATGCCGAATAACTCATGCAGCAGTAATATGGCTGGTGCTTTTTCGGAGCTTGATGCAGGTGCATACACTTCAACTTCAATTTGACGTGTCGGTAATGTGATTGTTTTTATTTCCATTTCAGCTATCCATTTTTTTAAATCGCTTTTATATCATTTTTGACAATATTAATTGTCAAATAAAAAAGGGCATCAATAGATGCCCCAGCTAAGATTAGAGTGAATTTTTAAAATTTCAGTATACCATTAGCAGTTAATATTTTCGTTGGATCAGCTTGTTGAGAAAGTTTTACATCTTTAAATGTTAATGTACGGTTTGCTGTGTCCAAACTTAATCCAGGGCATACAGAAGTTTCCGAAGCATATGTTCCACATTGATACCAAGTTATTGAACCTAGTGCAAATGAGATATAAGTAGCAGTCGCATTAGCTTTGGTAATCGTTATACCATCCTCTAGTGGTGAATTTGCTTTATGGGCGAACTGTACATTTACAGTTTGATTAGATGCGTTAAACTGCCCAACTCTTGGTGTCGCCCATACAGCTGAGTTATGTTCGAATATCAATGGCGAAGCTAATCCAGTAATGGTGATACAACCCCATTGATTAGTACTCTTTGCACAGCTTGTAGCAGGTGTCGGTGTAGTCTGCTGACTGTTATCTAAATGCATCAACAGACTATTATTTTTAACTGTTAGATCTTGCGTTGTCCCACTGACTGCTTTTAATACAGTATTATTAAAATAGAAGCTTTTTGCAGGTTTTGAATTGATCTGTCCATCTTTTACGGTAACACCATTACAGGCAGGATTTGTTCCCACACCACATGCCCACGCATATTGATTATTTTCAACCTGAACAGTTTTTACGACTGTATTTTCAACCGTGATTTTTACATTTTCTTTTTTATCAGCATTAAAAAATGTATAAATATCAGGTGATTTAATTACAACCGAACTCACCTTACTAAAGCTACAGAAATCATGCGGGGCATTCTTAAAGCCAAGCTTATCATCCGCACCATTTGATTCACAAAGTTGTGGAGAGGCTGTGGTCTTTTCACCTTGACATCCTCCCCGACCTAAAGGACGGGGATTCCTACTGCTAGATGGCAATGTCCTGCCACGAAACAGATACTATAGTTCTCTGCTTCTTATTCCAATGTAGTCCTACCTTTCGGATTGCAAAGAGTGCACGGATTACAATGGGGAAAACTGTTTTTTTCGTGTTGTATCAGTCTGCTGACTAAAAATATACAACGTAATTATCATAGCACATGGATTACTAGATTCAAATGTTTTTAGCAATCCTAGCTAATCCCCACAAGGGGGACTAGCGGATTGCAGCCTTATATCCTCGGGCTAAACCCCGAGGTTTTACGGCTATTCGGATAAAAACCTGTAAAATCTGCACTTTCCGCAGAATATTTACCTGCATTCTCTTTAAATAGGGTCACATATCCCTTGTCAGTAATTACATAATAATTTGTCCCATTTTGCTGAACGTTTGCACCGCAAACTTCTGCAATGGTTGCAGTTGTGCCTTTTGCAATAACTTTTCCTGTCGCTGCATCCAGATTCAAGACCACTGTACCTTTATCACTGTAATCACCGCTATAGCTCGTCAAATCACTGAGTTTGCCTACAGGTAGTTTCTTGCTGGCACAGGTTTCTGTTACTGGGGCAGGAGTTACAGGAACGAAATCAGGAACTGCTGCCACATCTCCTGCTTTTACTTTCTCAATCAGGGCAGCGTAGTCTTTAATTGTTGCTTGATTGGCAGCCAATGATGCCGCAAAAGCATCCAGAGCCTTATCAAATGCATCATCAATTGCAAATTTAGTTGTTAATAGGTCAAAGTTTTCTGGTAATACATAACCATCTGCTCTGAGTTGTTTAGTTAAATTATCTACCGCAGTTTTAAGTGTGGTTTCTAAAATCGGTTGATAGGTTTTAAACCAGTCACTTGGCGTTTGTGAGCTTGCCAAAGCCAGAGCAAGATCAGTAAATGGCGTGATATTGACATTACCCGCTTTTGCAGCGTAACCATGCAAGGTTTGGGTATCTGATGCTTTCACTTCCAATGCACAAGGTAGTTTAGTGCTATCCACCTGGCCTGACCATTCCCCCTGTTCATTGGTTTTAACCTCATTTTTAAACCCAGTGCCATCTTTACAACTCGCTGTGACACTGGCATTTTTAATCGCTGCCCCAACAGCTGCTGTTCCAGCTAAATTACTGTAGGTTGTGGTCGGTGTTGGAGATGTATTACTGTGCTGATCATCGTCATCATGACATGCTGTAAGTAAAACACTGGCAGCAATACAAGCACTCAATAAACTTTTTTTAACATACGAACCCCATTCGTTATTTCATCCCTTTCGTGATGACAGTAACGTTTTTAGGGTTTTCTGCGTATCCCCAGTTCAGGGGGGGATAGCCTAAAATCTATTTTGACTTCAAAAACTTGTTTACAATGTGAATATTCAATGAGTTGTGATACTTCTTCATACACGCTAAGGTATAGGCTGTATTTATATCATTATGAGTTATTGCCATGTCACCTCATCATGCCTACCCACTTTCAGTCAGTGAACAGGATTATCTTGATGGCGAATTGCTAACTGATATTAAACATGAATATATTCATGGCGAAGTCTATGCAATGGCTGGGGCAAAAGCGGCGCATAACAGAATTACCCTCAACATTTCCTCTGCATTACACCAACACTTAAAGGGAAAAACCTGCCAGCCTTATAGCGGAGATATGAAAGTTAAAGTAGATAGCTGTTATTTCTATCCTGATGTACTGGTTGATTGTTCAGATTTAGCAGATGACAGTGTTTTTACAGAAACACCGACCATTATTGTTGAGGTATTGTCTAAATCCACGCGCCAGATTGACCGTGTGATCAAACGTGAAAAGTATCTACAGATTCCGACCCTACAGGAATATATCCTGATTGAACAGGGTATTGCCGAGATTGAAGTAGTATGTCGTAGTCAAAACTGGCAATCTCATTTCTACTATTTGGGAGATCACATTACACTGAACTCAATTGGTTTAAGCATTTCAGTTGAAGATATTTATGACCGTGTCAAAAATGAAGATGTCGTGACATGGCTAGAGAAGAAAGCCCTAGCAGAACAAAACCTCTCAAATTAAACCATATTGCTGTGCCAGCAGTGCCGCTTCAGCACGGGAGGAGATATGCAATTTCTGATAAATTGTCTTGATATAGCCATTTATGGTATGGCCAGATAATTTTAATTCGTAGGCGATTTCAGCCACCTGATGCCCCTTGGCAATATAAACAAGCACCTGTTTTTCCCGATTGGTTAAAGTCAGCGACTGTATGGCCTGTTGCTTTTGCTGCTTAAGCTGTTCATGTGTTTTGACATAATTGAGTAGTTTCTGCGTCATGCTTGGGGAAAAGGCATGGATTCCAGCAATCAGGTTTTTCAAATGCTGCTGAAATATAGTGGGTTCAAGGTCTTTCAGCAAGTACCCTTTTGCACCATGACAAATGGCCTCAAACAGATATTGGTCATCTTCAAAAATTGTTACCACCACACTCAGGGTATTGACAGAATGTTGTGCCAGCCAGTCAATCACCTCTGTTCCCTTTCCATCAGGCAAGGAAAGATCAATCAAGGCCAGATCATAATGTTGTGACAATAATGACTGCTTTGCTTCCTTTACACTATAAACCTGCTGGATACGAATGCCTGCAAAGGTTTCAAGTAACATCTGTTTGATCCATGCATTGACTTCCAGTATATCTTCTAAAATCAATGCCGTTCGAATCATGTTTATACCCATTTATATATTGACCATCCATTGCTTTTTGCCAAAGTCGCTATAATGGGAAGATCAACTCAACCCTTGAACCTTTTACCTCTGGCAGACTTTGGAAATGCAAGGTTGCTGAAAGTTCAGTTGCACGTTCCCTCAGGTTTTTAAGCCCATTCCCCTCAGACTGATTAGTTTCACCATCAAAACCATTACCATCATCACAAATGACAGAAACCAGTTGTGAATCAACCAAGCTAATCTCAATGATTACACTCTGGGCATTGGCATACTTCATTATATTACTGATGATTTCCCGAAGCACAGAAATATAATGCCTGTATTGTGCATAACTTAAGGTGATGGGTACATCTCCAAGATTTTGTTGCCAATTCAGTTCTATCCCACAACTTTGCAGGCGGGTCACAACCTCATGCTCAAACTCCTACAAAACCATATTTAACTCAACACCCGTACCCAACAGACCATTGACGATGGTACGCATTTCAGCAATCGCCTGACGAATGGCCTGCTTGGCTTGATCCACATCGTTCTGATACAGACCTGATAATAGTTTTGCCCCCAGGTCATCGTGCAAGTCGCGGGCGATACGGTGTCTTTCCTCACGCACACCATTGTCATAGGCAACCCGACTCTCGACTGCCTGAGCTAAAAACGGTAATAAATTCTGAACCAGTTGCTGGTCATAGGCATTAAACAAACGGCGGCCTTGCTGCGGATAGCTGAGACGCATCGCTGCCAGTCCTGCCACCTGTGGGGTATACATCACCAGTCCATTATCTTCAATTTGGCTATTATTTTCGTGTTCACTTATTTCAAGGTTTAATGGCTGAAACAGGTCATTCAACAAGGCTTTCCACTGTAACTGGCGTTCCTGCTCATTCACCGCAAAGCTGACCTGCAAGATTCGCTCAAACAGTTCGCTGTCGGATAATTTTTTACGTTGTAACAGCCGTGCCTGTAGCCAGCCACGGACAGGCAGCCAAATCAGACCACAGATCAGGATAGCCAGACTGAGTGACATAAGTGGGCTTAACATCATCACCAGAAAGGCATCCAGCAACACCAGTAAAATCGCTCCTGCCAGCCAGTACAGAATTCCGAATGCCCAACGGTCCAGACTAAATAACTGATAGCGTTTTAAGCCAATCGCAATACCAATGGTCACAAACAGGAAGAAACCGAACGAATAGGCTTGTGACATATTCAGCTGAATATCAAGTAGCTGGGTGCTCTGAACCAAAAATACAAATGCGCCGCTACTAACCAGAATCCATAAGGCAAACCAGCGCAATGCCACTTTTGCCCGTGGATCATGTCGGTTTGCCCGCCATTGCCAAACCATACATAAAATTGCGCTCAGCATTTGTAAGGTAACGGGTAAGTCTCCCCCCATGCTTGGTTCAGGTAATAGAAATAAGGTATCGAGCAACCACCAACCAGAGAAAAATATCGGTATTGCCCACAACCATTGGGTTCTGATCAACTGCTTTGGGTACACCAGGAATAGACTGATTAATGCACAGCCATATAGCAATGCACCACCCGTATTGATTGCGACCAGTACCCGAAATAATTCGGCATTTAAAGCCAGATCACGGGTGCTATAGATGGCTGCGGAAAAGGCGAATACTGGATAGGCCGCATTGAGTAAGGCAAAAACACGCGGGGCGATTTCATTGGGACGCAATGCCCAAATCCAACAGCCGAGTAAAAACCCAATCGAACTGACAGCAAGCTGAAACCAGAACTCAAAAGGTAAATCCCGAAGTGTTCGTTTAGGCTGAATATTGACAGGATATGGCGTTGAGCTTGAATGATCGCCTGACTGCAAAAATATGTGCTGATGCTGGCTCATCAGTTGATGAACTTGGCTCTGCTTGATAAAAAATTGCTGCATCTCAGGATAGGTTGCAACAAAATGGGGATCTTCAGTAAAGTCATTTGCGTTTAGCTGTATTCGGTTCTGCCCACCTGCTGATGAAATCGCAACTGAATCCACATCCTGTAATATCAATCGCTCCCCGTCAAATACCGAAATTTTTTGGCGTTCTTTGACTTCAAAGCGTAAATGGCTACTGGGCTGATTTACCGCACAATAGATGACCGCAATAAGGGCCAACGACAATCCTAAAATGGCATAAAACAACCGATCCGCTGGTGTTTTGCGACGCAAAGCCATGTATCACCACAATATGAGTATCCTTTCTGTGAGCTAATGATAATCCAGAACATATAAAAAAGGATGCTGTGACAGCATCCTTTCTGACGAAAATAATGTGTTATTCAATGTTTAGCATACTGCTCAAGGTTTCAGATACATTCTTAGATTTCACTTTCGGTTGCAACGCCTTCAATGCCTGCTGTACCTGACTGCGTTGTGGCTCAGCCAAAGTGTACCAGCGAGAAAGTACCTGTAATAAACGGGAACCTAAAATTGGGTTTTTCTCATCCAAATAAGCGGCAAGCTCAATAAAATGATCGACACCAAAGCTCCACGTATTCACTGGGTTATTTGACAAACCGCCACTCACTGCACGGATACGATTCGGTGTTCCCAAATCATAATCTACATGCTGGGTCAAATATTTGATGGTTTCTTCAGTCGCATTCGGATTGGATGCTTGAATGCTAAACCACTGATCCAGCGACAAGGCTTCATCCTTAAAACGATTATAGAAGTCATCCAAAACATCTTGAGCCTGTGGTGCATCATTGCAGACCAGCACACGCAATGCCCCCAAACGTTCAGACATATTGCCCGTGTTTTGATACTGCGCATAAGCCAAATCAAATACCGACTCATCGCCCTGACGTGCCAGCATATTTAGCATGATATTTTTAAGCGCCCGCACCCCCATCGCCAAAGAAAACTCTTTTTGCATCTCTGGGTCTAAAGATAGATAGGTGTCTTTCCAGAATGAACCCAACTCACGAGCCAACCGATCCAACACTGCTTCGCGTTTCTCACGAATCAATTCAGGCTCATAGTCTTGATCAATACGACTACCTAAATAGTTTTCACTTGGTACATCAAACAGGCGTGAAGCAAGCAAAGGATCTTTATTGACCAATTCAGGCAAGGTATTTTTAATCGCCTGAATATAGGCATCGACCTTATGCTCTTCTAAAAGAATACGTTCCAGCAAGTTTTGTGTGGCTTGCCATTGGTTAAAACCGTTGGTTTCATGCTGAATCAGGAAAGCAAGATCTTCATCTGAATAGTCAAACACCAGATTGACAGGTGCAGAGAAATTACGCAATAACGATGCAACAGGTTGTGTAGTCACACCTGTAAATTCAATACTCGCCTCATCCTGATCAAATAAATACACCCCATCTTTAACATCATCCACAAACAGATCAGGGCTATGCAAAGTATATTGCTCACCTGTATTGGCATTAAATAAAGCCAAGGCCACAGGAATTGGCACTGCTTTTAAATTTGGATATTTAGGATGTGCTTTTAGGCTTTGTTTGAAGCTTAAACGATAGGTCTGTGCAACCGCATCATATTCACCTCTGGCTTCCAGTTTTGGTGTACCTGGCTGGTTATACCATGTTAAGAAATTGGTTAAATCCACATCTGACCCTGCGCTTAATGCGGCAACCCAGTCTTCCACCGTCACCGCCTGACCATCATGACGACGAAAATATTCGTCCGTTCCTTTACGGTATTTTTCCTTGCCCAGCAAAGTCGCCATCATGCGGTTAATTTCTGCACCTTTTTCATAAACCGTTGCAGTATAGAAATTATTGATTTCAACAAAATGATCTGGACGTGGTGGATGTGATAATGGACCTGCATCTTCAGGAAATTGATGTGACTTCAACACCGCTACATCATCAATACGTTGGACTGCCGCAGACTGTAAATCCTCAGAGAAAGACTGGTCACGGAAAACTGTCAAACCTTCCTTTAGACACAACTGGAACCAGTCACGGCAGGTAATACGGTTGCCTGTCCAGTTATGGAAATATTCATGGGCAATCACCGACTGCACTCGCATAATGGCTGCATCAGTGGTGTATTCCTCATCAGCAAGCACACAAGACGTATTAAAGATATTTAAACCTTTATTTTCCATTGCGCCCATATTGAACTGGCTCACTGCCACAATCATGTAGTTATCGAGATCATACGGGCGACCATAGTGTTCTTCGTCCCAGCGCATTGAATGCTTTAGTGCTTCCATCGCGATATGGCATTTTGGAATATCTTTTTCAATCGCATAAATTTCCAGAGCAACATCACGTCCCTCAGACGTGGTATAGCGATCTTTCAGTACCGCTAAATCACCAATCACACAGGCAAATAAATAGCTTGGCTTCTTGGTCGGGTCTTGCCAGATGGCAAAATGGCGCCCCTCTCCCACTTCACCTGTTTCCAATAAGTTACCATTTGCAAGTAATACTGGATATTTTTTATCCGCTTCAACACGGGTGGTAAACTCCGCCAACACATCTGGACGGTCTGGATAGAATGTAATTTTACGGAAACCTTCGGGCTCATTCTGAGTCACGAATAAATCACCCGCTTTGTATAAACCTTCCAGTTGCGTATTTGACTCAGGGTGAATCACCACTTGAATTTTCAAAATGACCTGATCTGGTGCATCGGTGATCACCAACTGCTCACTGTCCAGTTGATATTGACCAGCATTCAACAACTGTCCATTCATTTGAATGGATTGTAACTCCAGATCACGACCCAACAATACCAGCTCACCCGCTGCCTGACGTTTCATAACCAATGTTGAATCAACAATGGTGTGATCATCATAGACCTGAATGTCCAAATGAATCGACTCAACCAGAAAAGCGGGTTTTTGATAATCTTTTAAATAAATGGTTTGATCTGCCTGTACAGGAGGTCGTGCCGCAATGTTCATCAGTATTCCTTATCTTTGGTCATGTCTTTTTGATGGTCTTGTTGGCAAGACTCGTAATGACTTGATCATACGCCAACTGATACCGCCTGTCTTTAAGACCCCGTATGAGTTTTAACAATTTTATTGAGCTAAACTCTGTCATTTTCAAATCAAATTGAGTCAATATGCTGATAGTTTAGACAAAATTACAACATAGGTTTCTATTCTTAAATAAAAACTACATAAGCAATTGCATTTCATCGCTCAATTTACATTTTTTTCCAGACTTTTACATTTTGTGCATGGTTATTGCTTAATGATATATGCCAATGTAGGTATATAAAATAACAAGCGAGGGCTACTGTTATGGAATTAAAAGCACATTTGTATCGTCTAGAAAATATTAAGGCAATCCATGATCTTGCTGCCGCGGGCATTGATCATCATGTGATTTCAGTATTCTTATCAGCGGAGGGTATTGATCTTAGCGCCTTAGAAGTTACCAATATCGTGAATACCTATGATGTGCTTGGAAAAGAAAAAGTACCAAGCAAAAAAGTGCAGGCACTCATTGCCGCGAAAAAAATCGGTGAGGAAGACGAAAATCTACCGTGCCCCGTTTAGTTGACCCAATAAAAAACCTCGAATCCCAATGGTTCGAGGTTTTTTTAAATAAGATTAAGGGTTTGCCTTATCTGTACGAATCCAGACTACGGTACGACCCAATGCAGACACCCCCATATAACCACGCATGCGCAGGCGTTTACCTTCACCAGTCACCACAGCCTTACCTTTATAAATTCTCCCAGATGTAGGTTCCAGTACTCGACCATCAATATAAGCATTTGCCTTATTTGGATCTTCCCTAAATCCAGATAAAATCTCCAAACCCAGAATGGGTTTATTAGTATAAGGTGCTGGACATTTGGTGCAGTTGGTCAGTGCAATACCATGCGAGTTCGGATAACGATAAACGATTTTTCCATGATATCTGCCATCGTTTCCTTTACGGATTTCAACAATTGACAGTTGTTCACCTGTACGTTCTTCAATACTTTTCCAGTAACCTTCGATAGAGGCTGCAAAAGTTGTTAGGCTTGCGCAAGCAATAGAGCATCCCACGATGCCTTTTATGAACACACGATTTAGCATAATTAATCCCGTCATTTAAAAAGAAACACATTTATCTTTATACAACCAATTTTATATAACTTATCACATTTTTAAATCAACTCACTTTGACGCCCCAGTTCGAAGTTTTATGGATTTGCATGTTCCGTCCGAATCCAGACCACGGTACGCCCCAAAACAGAGATTCCCATATAACCACGCATACGTATACGCTTGCCATCAGCACTGAGTTGTGCCTTACCTTCATAGATATTTCCTGTTTTAGGCTCTAAAACACGACCGTCAATATAGTGATTTGGGTTCTTTGGGTCTTCTTTTAACCCCTAGGCGATCTGAAGACCCAGAATGGGTTTATTTTTGAAAACTTCAGGGCACTTAACACAGTTGGTCAGTATATTCTCACCACCTAGAACAGAATAACGGTAGACAATGGTTGCTGTATAAGTCGTATCAGGTTTCTTTTTTATTTCGACAAATGAAAGCTGCTCGCCTGTACGGTCGTCAATGCTTTTCCAATACCTTTCAGGTGTTACAGCAAAAGCACCAGTTGAGAACACCGCCAAAGAAATTCCCATGATTCCATTCATGAGTGAGTTTTTTTGCATAAAACGCTCCATAATGCAAAACAGGTCCATCTCATTTATATATATCTATTCTAATGTTTGAAGACAGTCAACAAGGTAAATGTATATTTGACTGTCTAAAATGAGAGTGAATTTTAACTGGTTCACATATTTAGAAATAAACCACTAGGACGACGCACTATCCGTCCTAGTCCATACCACTGTACGACCTAAAGCAGAAATCCCAACATAACCATGCTTGACATCCTCCCCGACCTAAAGGACGGGGATTCCTACTGCTAGACGCTCATGTCCGAGCGCAAGAATATTCAGTGCGGAATTTACATCCCGATCATGGAGCGTACCGCACTCCAT
>NZ_KB849355.1:87269-90277 GCF_000368325.1 Acinetobacter sp. CIP 102529 | reverse complement strand
TTAAAACACAAATCATTCACGTAATTCCAGACAAAATTCACCTCAGATGCCATCTGATTTAGCACCTTGCAATGTTTGTCTTTTATGCGTAATTTAAGTGTTTTCATACTTAAAATATATTTGGTCTATGAGTAATAGTCAAGAGATTAGAACAGGTCGCCACTGTGTTTTTAATATGCACGTTCATTTAGTCTTTGTAGCTAAATATCAGCGTGATGTTTTTACTAAAGCAATGCTTGAAACGATGCGTGAAGTATTTGAGCGTGTATGCTTGGACTTTGAAGCTGAGTTGGTAGAGTTTGACGGTGAACATGACCATGTACATTTGCTCGTCAATTATCCGCCTAAAGTCGCTATTTCTAGTTTGGTAAATAGCTTGAAAGGTGCATCTAGTCGAATTTTACGAACCAAACACCCTGAAATTAAAAGCAAATTATGGGGTAATGCCTTGTGGTCGCCTAGTTACTTCGCTGCATCATGCGCAGGTGCGCCTATTGGGATTATTAAGCAGTATATTCAACAACAGCAAACACCGCATTAATGGCTTACGCCAGTCGCTTATATCCTCGGGCTAAACCCCGAGGTTTTACGCTCCAATGGATAAAAAGACGCTTGCCATCTGGGCTTAGACGTGCTTTACCTTTATAGGTTTTACCTGTTTTGCTTTCAAGGATGTCTCCATCTATGTAGTTATTGGGGCGTTTCGGGTCTTCCACCAATCCAGTTAATACCTCAAGTCCCATACGTGGCTTATTGGTATAAGGTCATAAAATTAATTTTTAGCTACAGTTCTCGCTATCAGGTCTCATGTTGAACTACTTTTAACGATACAAACTTTGCATGATTGTCTTGGTCCAGCATGTATAATCTTTTTTTTATAAATATGGGTTAGGCATCAATGGAGTTACAGATTCTACAAAAACAGTTAGATGAAAGTAGCCACTGTCCACTGTGCCATGCTTCCATGTACTGGATTGATGCGGAACAATACACACATGAACTGCAATTTCATGAATGTAGCCACTGCCAGCATCGCGTTTTTAAGTCAGACAGCAACCTAAATTGTCATTGTGCCTCCTGTACAGCACAACGCAAAAAACAGACCCAACAAACGCGCTTGCAGGAACAGCGTAAAAACAAGGTAAAAGATGAAGTCATTTACAGCCTTGATCAGCTCAGTTTTCTCAACAAGTTATTCCTGCTCAGCCTACTAGATCAGTATGCGCGTGAGGATGTCCAACATGACGAACTCATTCATTGGAAAAATTGCAAATATCACGAAATTACGCCGAATTACCTATTTCAGAACCATCTTGTTCAGGAACTGCTAAAAGTAGGCATTTTAAAACCGCAGGATTCAGGCATTGAAACCGAGCATTATTACTTGAATGTTCGTCTGGATGGTTATGCTGACCCAAGTCTTTTTAGCATCACACAGCAACTGCGCCACTGGTTTTATGAAAACCTGAGTTTGGGTATTCCATTCCAGACCACGGATGAAGTGAAAGATACTCTTTACCTTGTTCTATATCAGGAAATTGTTCAGTTTATGCAGTTTTACTGCCGTACCTGGGGCATCCAGATTGCAGGAAATCGACATTTTCAGGGCTTTTGTTATCGCTTGATGGAAAGCCTTGCGGTAGGACAAATTTACTACTTAATCCAGACCGCACTGGAATATCTGTACAAACAAAAGGCATTGCAGCCCCGAAATGACAAGTTTATCAACACCAACCTGCTCAAAAAGACACTGGAACAGTATCGGGAACGTGCCTTGACTGAACGCTGGGAAACCTCCACCTTACCAAGACCACATAATATTCCGTTTAGTAAAATGAGCGAGATTCTACTGTTTAAGTTTCTTGGTTATGATGAGCATATCTTCATACAACCTGTGTGGAAATCGTGGCGTAAAATTGAACCGCGCCTCAGTTTTTATTCTGTAAAACGTTGCATGTATTGTGGTTCAAATGATCTGGTGGTGGATTATGATGCCAAGGATTATGTCTCGCTGATCTGTCGCCATTGCAAGCATCAAGACCACTATTTCACACGTTAAAGCTTATAAGGATTTGCGATGTCATCAAAACAACAACTGATCGAACAGATTATTCAGGCATGGCATGAACTACAGCGACAAACGCCTTTGGTTCAGTGCATGACCAATAGTGTTGCCAATAATTATGTGGCTAATATCCTGCTGGCGGCTGGCGCGTCCCCTGCCATGATTGACAACCCATTTGAGGCGGAAAGTTTTACGCAAATCAGTTCAGCCTTAAGTATCAATATCGGAACACCGACGACTGAACAAACTCAGGCTATGCTGATTTCGGCACAAACAGCGCAACAACATCAAGTGCCGTGGGTGCTTGATCCAGTGGGTTATGGTGCGGTTTTAAAATGGCGGAGTGAAACGGTTGACCAGCTTCTGCACTTTAAACCAACCATTATTCGGGGCAATGCCTCTGAAATCAGTACGCTTGCAGGCAGCCAGGTACAATCAAAAGGTGTGGACAGCACCCTCGATAGTCAGGATGTCTATGCCCAGGCAAAAAGCCTATTACAGCATGCTGAATGTATTGCAATTTCAGGTGAATCGGACTACCTCATTTCCAGACAGCTTGATGCTGTGATTAAGGTGAACGGCGGGAGTCATTTGCAGCCTAAAATTACCGCAACAGGCTGTGCCCTGGGAGCATTAACGGCGGCATATAGTGCGGTCAGTTCCCCACTCATTGCAGCACTTGCCTCACATACCCATTTCGCAATTGCGGGAAAGCTTGCCTATGATCAGGCACAAACCGTAGGCAGCTTTAATGTCATGTTTATGGATTATGTGCACATGCTTGATGAAAATCTGATTCAGCAATATGTGGATATAGAAATATTGGATTGACATCCTCCCCGACCTAAAGGACGGGGATTCCTCCTGCTAGACGCTCATGTCCGAGCGCAAGAATATTCAGTGCGGAATTTACATCCCGATCATGGAGCGTACCGCACTCCAT
>NZ_KB849355.1:42421-86034 GCF_000368325.1 Acinetobacter sp. CIP 102529 | reverse complement strand
GCAAAAGTATTTAAAACGACATTTCATGTCGTATGGCTTACGCCAGTCGCTTATATCCTCGGGCTAAACCCCGAGGTTTTACGCTCCAATGGATAAAACCCTATTTGGCATGAATAAAAGCCATTAAATAATGTCTAAATCATTGCCTTGAATCAGGTATGGCATTTATTCATCCTATTCAATAAACAACAGGGCTAAACGCACTTGATCATAAGCCATACGTGGACTGGTTGCCTCTACAATTGGACGCAGCTTGATTGAGCCATCTTCAGTGAAATGTTCAGGATTTTGGCGTTTTTGCAATTTCTTATAGATTTTGCGCACCTCTTCCACTACTTCATCGCCAGGATGGGCCACTGAAATATCCTGATTCTGTTCTTTGTGCAAGCGTGCCAAATGATTGATGATGGTTGCAGGAGTCAGCCCTCTTTCACTGGCAATATCTTCAATATCATAACCCTCTTCAAACAGTGCCTTGGTTTCATCCAGAGTCGCGGTGGCATAACTTTGCTTTCCACCTTTGCTGAGCTTTTTCTCATTACGGCTAATTTCAGTCGGATTTAGCGTACCACCACAATGACGGATAAATGCATTTTGCTGTGTGGTTAAATCAACGTTTTCAAAATTGACTTCGGCTTCAGTAGAAAGTTCCTGAAAACGGCGATCCGCCTTAATGGCCAGACTATCCAACTCTAAAGCCTGATCATTAAAACCCAGTAGTTTTAAACCATTCAGGGACTTTAACCGCGACAAAGCCACATAGCCCTGACCTTTTTCAAAGGTATGGGTCAGGTTGATTTCTGCGGCTTCCAGTGTCATGCCCTGACTTTTATGGATGGTGATTGCCCAGGCTAAACGTAAGGGAATCTGCTGAAAACTGGCAATCACCTTGCCTGCCTCATTTTCAATCGACCAAGTTTCTGGCTCAACCAATAAAGTTGTACCATCGGTCAATTTTACTTTAGGCAAAATACCGTTCTGATCATCTTCCTCAAAACCAATCACTTCTCCCAAGCTGCCATTGATATAGCCAAGGTCAAAGTTGTTTTTCACAAACATTACCTTGGCATGCTTTTTTAGGGTCAGTTCTTCAGGCGCACGTACAGACGATTTCAATGTTTCAATCAGCTTTTCATTACCATCCAGCACCGCATTAAACTGATGGCTTTCATTGTCAATCTCATTGAGACGTTGATAGTTAATATTATCTACATCCATATTATGGGTATATAAACGGGTAAAGGTTTCACCAATATCGTGCTGGCGTGATTGCTGTAACGCTCGAATATGTTCGGCCTGAATACTCTGCGCCCGAATCGCATTTAAAATCTGGTTGAGGATTTCATCATCCTGACGGTGTTGTTCGGTGAGATAACACACCCGAAATTTCGCCTCCACCCAAGCCTCAGACATAAAGCAGAATTTATCCCGATTGGCTTCACCATTACGCCCGACTGGTGGCAACTGGAAAAAATCGCCAGCGACAATGACCTGAATACCGCCAAACGCCTCATCACTCTCTTTAAAGTATTTTAATACCTGATTGACCAGATTCAGCTGCTTGGCATGCAGCATTGAGATTTCATCAATGATGAGAACCTGCGCATTTTCCAGATGCTCTTTTAAATATTTTCGCTCTTTCATACGCTTGAGATCATCATCACTCAAACTGTCTTTAATTCCAATACCCGCCCAGGTATGAATGGTCATCCCGTTCATGTGCGTTGCGGCAATCCCTGTAGATGCAGTAATAGCAACAGGCACCTTACGTGCCTTGAGGTAATTGATATATTGATTAAGCGTATAGGTTTTTCCTGCACCTGCTGAACCCGTTAAAAAAACATTTTCTCCAGCTTTCAATAATTTCAGTGCAGTCTCTTGTTTCATAATTTCATCAGGTAAAAGTAGCAACCCATAGCTTACCGATTTTTTCTCAAAAATAAAAACCTAAACCGATCTGGAAAACCATTCATATCTCAGATTGCCATTGACATCCAGATGTTTTCATTTAATGTGTTGATGAATGAATTTAGACTTTATATCAAAAATGAATACTTCAAATTTTTATACTTATCAACCAGATATCCTAGGGAATGGTTATCAGCAACTGACCCTGAACTTTGCTGATGATTATGATGGGAAAGTTGTTGCCACATTGGTTAGAAAAAAAGCTGCTCAGGCCACCAAAAAGGCTGTGTTGTATGTTCATGGCTTTACCGATTATTTCTTTCAAAAAGAAATGGCTGAACAGTTCAACCAGCATGGCTATGACTTCTACGCACTTGACCTTAGAAAATATGGGCGTTCCAAATTACCGCATCAAACCCTGTATTACGTGCGGGATTTACGTGAATATGATGCTGAAATCAGCAAGTCACTGGAGATCATCGGTCAGGAAAACCATAATCAGGTTTTGCTTGCTGGACATTCAACAGGTGGCTTGATCACAACCCTATATGCAGCACATTATCCTGACCATCGTCTGGTTAAGGCGTTATGGGCAAATAGTCCATTTTATGATTTCTTTAAGAGCATCATTGAGAAAAAAGTGGGAATTCCATTGCTGAGTGAATTTGGCAAGCGTTTCCCAAATGCCAAGTTTCCAAGTGGCCTAAACCCGTGGTATGTACCAAGTTTGCATAAAAAATTTCATGGTGAATGGGAGTTTAATCTGGAATGGAAACCTGAATCCATGCCATTTGTACAACTGTGCTTTGTGCATGCCATCCATGAAGCGCAAAAAGAAATCCATAAAGGGATTACACTGAATATTCCAACCCTGATCATGCATTCACATCAATCCAAATACCCTAAAAAATGGGGAATTGATGCCCAGCAAAGCGACGTCATTCTTGATGTCAAAGACATGACCAATAATGCCAAAAAAATGAAAGGTGATATACAGACTTTATCAGTACACAACGGCTTGCATGATCTGGTACTTTCGGCCCCACCAGTACGGGAAAAAGTATACCAGGATTTATTTGCCTGGCTTGAGCAAAAAATGCCTTAACTCACTTCCAATATAGTGACCTGATAAACCATGAATACGATGGCAGTTTCATTACCTAAAACAGTTTATGCAATTCAACATCTTGCCTTTGAGGATTTAGGTTCTCTGGAAGATGCTTTTTATCAACTTGGCTTCCGCGTCCGTTATTTCGAAGCGGGTGTTGACGACCTCAGCCCAGCCCTCAATTATGAGGGTTTAACCATCATCCTCGGTGGGCCAATTGGTGTTTATGAAACTGAGGACTACCCTTTCCTGATTGATGAGATTGCGTTGCTTAAACAGCGTTTGGCAGCCAATAAACCCACCATTGGTATTTGTCTGGGGGCGCAGTTAATTGCTCATGCACTGGGTGCCAAAGTCTATGCTGGACACCAAAAAGAGATTGGCTGGGGCAAACTGGACATTCAGCCTGTTGCTGAAAATATTCTGGCAGCGCTTGAAGATACCCATGTGTTGCACTGGCATGGTGATACATTTGACCTGCCAGACAATGCAGCCTTGCTAGCGAGTTCAGCTATTTATCCTCATCAAGCCTTTGCGATCGGAAAGCAGATTTTAGCCTTACAGTTTCATCTGGAAGTGAATCAAAACAGCTTTGAGAAATGGTTGATTGGTCATACCTGCGAAATACGTCATGCCAATTTGTCTATTCCCCAGTTAAGACAGGATAATCTGCTTTATGCAGCCCAATTGGAAAATCAGGCACAAAAAATTATCCAACGTTTTTTAGAAAATCTCAGCCATTAAAATAAAATGGTGGAAATCAAAAAGCCTAGATGTTCTAGGCTTTTGCGGCTTTAGACACCTAAATGATTAATGCTGTTGAATTGATTTTTGCATCTGTGTCGTATTCTGCTTCTGTTGCGATGGCATATAATCAGGCTCATTGCTAACAGCAAGAAAGAAGAAGACTAAAAACAAACAGCCTAATAAAATACTGATTCCAACGGTGAGATATGGAAATTTTGCTTGCTCTTTAGACATATCGTCTGCTCCTATTTAAATACTAAAATTCAATACTGCATCATCTACATCATGGATAATGCCCTGTAACTGGCACCATTTTGAATACGGGTTTGCATATATTCAGCATAGACCGACAACTTTTCAAAAATGTGTTCTGAATAAAACATATCTTCAATTAAATGAGTGGCCTGTTTTTGGCTAAACTGGCCAATCTGTGCCACCAGTTGCGCATTCAGGTTCGAAAACAAAGTACAAATCGTTTTATGAAACTCATCTTTGTTTTTAAACAATAATTTTCGGGTATTAATCAATTTATCATTAACACTACGTTCTGTTGTATCGCAGCAAATCACGTCAATTTTTATCTGCAAATAATCCTGCAAGATTTGAATTTGATCCTGATTTACAGGTAAATGTGTAATCAAGAAAAGATGGGAAATATCTGTTCGACAGAGGGCTTTAACCAAAGCTCGAAACAGAAAATCAGCTTCTTTTTTAGGCTGTTCAACCAAATCCACATAAAGCTTTAGGCTTTGGAGCACTTCTTCAATTTTTAAATTGACACTTTTCTCAGCCTGATAATATTGATTCAGGATCGCCAAAACAGCGGTTGAAATCGGTGTTGTATAAATCACGGGCTGATTTAAATTGGCAATAATAAATGGGGCAAACAAATACCCAAGATTATTGTCATTTTCCTCTATTTTTGCTTGCACAATATAAGCGACTTTTTCTTTAGAAAAGTCTCTTAATACCTTGCCTCGTAACAAGGTTGCTTCAAGATTTACATAGTCAAGATGTAGCTGTTCTTGTACTGCTTGCGAAACCTCGCCATCCTGAAAAAGCTGGGTTATCGCATTAAGTTCTTTAGTTACAAACATCGCCCTATACACCTTTCAGCCAAACCATTGTCTTCTGATTGATCTGTACGTTTTGTATATTATTTAACAAGCCGTACCATTCTTGGTGTTATTTTGTAGAACATATCAATCGCTGAATAGCTACAGAGGCTGTCTAAAAAAATATAACAGATGATTTATTTCCATCCCATCTGTTATAAAATTAGATAAATTACTCACAATACTCATAAACAGGTTCTCATTTTGGATTCAGTACCTTATGTATAAAGCAGAACAGTTAGCGCATAGCCTGAAACTTCTCATCCAAAACGGGACATGGGAACCGCACAGCAAACTGCCATCTTTACGTGAACAGGTACAACGCTCAGGCTTGAGCCTCATCACAGTCATGAATGCCTATCAGGAGCTGGAAGCGCAGGGACTGATTTATTCAAAGGAAAAGTCGGGTTATTTTGTGGCTGAACAGAATCATATTCAGATTCCACAGGCCTATTCGGTGGTCTCTTTAAATCCCAAAGTTGAAATTAACTCACTAGTGTTTAAATACCTCAAGTCGATTCAATCCAAACAGGTCAGCCTACTAGGCTCTGCATTTCCAGATAGTCAGTTACTCTATCCACCCAAACTGATTCAGATCATGGGACAGCTTTCCCGTAATCGACATAGTTATGATCAGACCAGCAACCTACCGCCTGGGAATTTAGCACTCAGAAAACTGATTGCTCAACGCTATTGTATGCAAGGCATTCCAACTGATGCAGATGACATTGTCATTACATCTGGTGGCTTAGAGGCTTTGAATCTTTCACTGCAAGCGATTACCCAGCCTGGCGATTATATTTTACTACAGCAAACCATCTTTTATGGTGCATGGCAGGCTGCGGAACGCTTGGGTTTAAAGGTAATTACTCTTCCTGAGCACCCACAGCATGGCTTCGATATTGAAGCCTTTGAGCAAGTCATCAAGAATTACCCAATTAAGGTCTGCTGGTTTATGCTAAACGCCCATAACCCGATTGGATTTACGGTCAGTGATGAGATCAAATATAAAATCGCCAAGCTGTTGCATGAACATCAAATTCATTTGATCGAAGATGATGTCTATGAAGAACTGTTTTATGGCAATCAAAAGCCGCTACCCATGAAGTATTTTGATCAGCAAAATCTGGTGTTGCACTGCTCTTCTTTTTCCAAAACCTTGGGTTCGGGGTTCCGTATGGGATGGGTCTATGCTGGCAAATTTTCCGAACATATTCAGCATTTGCAATTGATGAGCACCATTTCAGCCAATGCGCTGATCCAGAATGCGCTGGTGGAGTTTCTCTCCCATCATCATTATGAAAAGCATCTGAGAACGCTTAGACGGGCTTTGGAAAAGAATAAAAAACAATTCTTTCAATATCTCAAACAACATCTACCGAAAGACTGTAAGGTATATAACTATCCAAGTGGCTATTTTCTCTGGATTCAGTTGCCAGACAAAGTCAGCAGTATGCAAGTCTATGAACAGCTGATTCAACAACAGGTAGGCGTTGCACCAAGCCCCTTATTTAATGTGTTGCCCTCACATCAACATTTTATTCGTATGAATTGTTCTTTCGAATGGACCGAACAGATTCAGCATTCGCTAAAACTTTTTATTAAAACGATTCAGTTGGTGATGTCGGATGAAGTGGCTTTGGACAAATAGCTTTTCCGATACTGACTCGGTGTTTCCCCAAACATCTTTTTAAAAGCGCGAATAAAATTGGTGGCTTCTTCATAACCCACCAGATCTGCAACGTTCTGAATAGTATATTGTGGTTGTTGCAGTAACTTCCTGGCTTGACTAAAACGTACCTCAGCCAAAATCTGCAAGAACGTCGTTCCTTGTGCCTGTAAATGTCGCTTGATGGTTCGTTCAGACATATTCAAGCGTTGCGCAATTAAAGGAAGTGTTGGATAACCATTGCTTGAGTTATAAAGTAGTTCAGATTTAATACTTTTTTGCAGATCCCGCGTTGTTTCTTTGACTAATTTAAGTTTGTCATTTTCGCAATATAATAATGCCTGCTGGAATGCGACTTGATCAGCATTGGGATTTTTACAATGCAGATATTGCTTGGGAAAACGCAAACCATTGCGTTGCTGATTAAAATGAATCTTGATTTGGGAGAGATCGATACGTTTATAATTCTGTGCATCGGACCAATCGACAAAGACCTCACAACGTTCAACAATTTTTTTAGAAAATACACCAAGAAAATGAATTGCGCCAAACAGCAAACTCTCAATCAGAAAGTGTCGTAATTGATCAGATTGCTGCTCATTGCCAAATTTAACCGGATGTACACCATCCAAATAGACATAGACAAAGTCTTCATCAATATACGATTCAGGGGTAAAGTTCTGGATTCGTGTACAGAAATACTGTTGGCACAGCGTTAATGCAGTTTCAACATCCGTACAACTCAGAAATGCAAAACCTAAGGCTCCATGCGAAGTGGGACGTAATTTAAAACCATATTCAATGCCCAGACGCGGATTTCCCGTCAGCCTTAAAGCATTCACCACCAGCTTTGACCATTGATGCGCACTCATTTTGGCATCGGCTTGTTTCATTTCTGTGAGCATTAATCCTGTACCAGCCAAAACTGTTTCAGTATCAATCGCATAATCATGCACAATTTCTAATAATAGATGTGCATAAGAAACCGAGATGGTTTCTTGAAACAATCCAAAAGGATCTCGCATCGCACATCCCCTGTCCTAAAATGATCATCAATATGGCATAGTCACACCTATTGTGCGAGTGTTTTATTCGAAATAATGACTGCAATCAATCAACCATCGCAGAATGAGGAAGCGCTTCAATGACCACCATGACGCTTGATCAACAGCAGTCTATTTATGTTCTCACCTTAACCAATGGCGATCAGGACAATGCCTTAAATCAAGATGTGCTAAATGAATATATCGAGATCTTTGATGAAATCGAACGTGATTCGCACAATGCTTGCCTAGTCATTCAAAGCGACCATCCCAAAACATTTTGCAATGGCTTAGACCTCGCATGGTTAATGCAACAATCCATGCAAGATAAAAAAGCCTTTACCTTACAACTGGAAAATATGCTGCTGCGCTTGGCTTTGCTTAATCTACCTGTCATTGCGGAAATTAACGGCAATGCTTATGCTGGTGGTGCAATCTTGGCATCTGCATGTGATTTTCGCTTGATGCGGGCAGATAAAGGACGTTTTTGCTTTCCCGAAGTCAAACTCACTATTCCTTTCACTGACTGTATTGCAGAGATTGTGCAGCTCATTCCCAATCAACATGCGATCTGGGAGATGTCATTAACGGGTAAATCCATGACAGGGATTGAGTGCTTAGACGCACATGTGGTTCATCAAATTCACCCTGCCGAATCATTAAATAATGAAGTATTTAAGTTTGCTGAAGAGATGTCACAAAAGCATCGCCAAACCTATGCCGTAATCAAACGTCAGTTACGCCATCGCATTGTTGAAATTGCCAAACAACGACAGCTATACAATCCAGAAAAATTTGCACATCCTTTTATGATTTAAATCAGCTTTTATAACAACTCGAATATAGGACATCTACATGAGTAATATGCAAGGAAAAACTATTTTTATTACTGGTGGCAGCCGAGGAATTGGCAGAGCCATTGCGCTGAAAGCAGCACAAGCTGGGGCAAATGTTGTCATTGCAGCAAAAACTGAAGTGGAAACAGCGAAATTAACGGGCACGATTTATAGCGTCGCCGAAGAGATTGATGCTGCTGGCGGCAAAGCTCTGCCCATACTTTTAGATGTGCGAGATGAACAGCAGATTCATGCTGCCATGCAACAAGCAGCCAGGAACTTTGGTGGTATTGATGTATTAATAAACAATGCAGGTGCAATTGCACTCACAGGTGTCGAAGCCACTTCCTTAAAACAATATGACCTGATCCAAACCATTAACCACCGTGCAACCTTTATTTGTGCGCAGGCCGCTTTGCCCTATCTCAAACAAGCACAACATCCGCATATTTTAAGCTTATCGCCACCTGTAAATATGTCACCTAAATGGTTAGGCATGCTCTCGCCTTATGCCTTGTCTAAGTATGGTATGACAATTCTGACTTTAGGTATGGCAGAGGAATTTCAGCATTATGGAATTTCCTGTAACACGCTTTGGCCTGAGACCTATATTGCAACGGCAGCTGTTTCGAAAAACCTAGGTGAGGAAAATACCTTACAGGTCAGTCGTAAACCTGAAATTATGGCAGATGCGGCTTATGCGATTTATACCACCGCCAAAGGTGAACTTACGGGACAAAGCCTCACCGATGAACAGGCCTTAGCCAGAATTGGCATTACGGATTTTTCTAAATATGCTTGTGTTGATGGTCATACACAACTACAAAAAGATTTCTTTCTGGATTGATCTGGGTGCAATATCATTTTTAGCAACCTACTCAAATAGTTGAACTGAACCATTTAGTTCCATTCTATTTATCAAGGTTGAAAGCAGCCAAAAAGCTGCCTTTCAATCTTGAAAACGCTCCATGTCATACAAGTTTCCACTATTTTTAACTGCCCCCACCCACCAGCAAGGCTGGAAACCAGCACCATTCATAAACAGATAAAATTTGAGCAATCACATTCCAACCACAAATATATTCATCTTAGCTTTTGATTTATAAGCATATAAAAATAAAAAATTATTTTTCAAATTTAACCCAAATAACAAGATAGACATACAGTTTGCCAAAATATTAAGCATGTCATTATAAGTTTGCATGCTAAACTATGCCTTGGTTTGAAAAAGGATCGTCTTGACTATGCAGTTTGTTCATCTCGGTATACATACAGAATTTTCGATTACCGAATCGATTGTTCGCATACCCGATTTGGTCAAAGTTGCTGCTGCAGAAGAAATGCCTGCGCTTGCCATCACCGATTTGTCCAACCTGCATGCGGCGATAAAATTTTACGGCGCATGTCTGGGTAAAGGCATCAAGCCTATTATGGGCAGTGTCATTCGCCTGAATGATGCTGAACATCGCGCAACCTTGCTTGCCATGAGTAACAAGGGATGGCGGAATTTAACTGAGATTGTGTCGCGTGGTTTTATTGAGGGACAACAACTCAGCACACCCTGCATACAAAAAGAATGGATACTCGAACAGGCGCAAGACCTGATCATTCTGCTGGGTCAGCACAGTGATGTTGGCAAGATGCTCTGCTCATCCAACCCACAGAAAGCTGAACCGTTACTGGAAGCGTGGATTGAGGAATTTGGCGACCGTGTTTATTTAGCCCTGACCCGTACCGAACGTGTTGGCGAAGAGGATTTTATCCTACAGGCTGCAAAACTTGCCGCAAAATATCAAATTGGTGTGGTGGCACACAACGATGTGCATTTTATTGAGCAGGACGATTTTGAGGCGCATGAAGCCCGTGTATGTATTGCCGATGGTTATGTCCTAAGTGACGACAAACGCCCCAAACCCTACAGCCCTGAACAATATTTTAAAACGGCCGAGCAAATGTCTGAACTATTTTCAGACATTCCAAGTGCCCTGGAAAACACCTACGAGATTGCGAAACGCTGCAATGTCAGCTTACAGTTGGGTACTTATTTCCTACCTGACTTCCCAATTCCAGATGGCTATACCATTGACACCTATTTTGAGCATTTGTCGCGTACAGGTCTGGAAGAACGTCTAAATCATCTTTACCCAGTTGAAAAACGTGGTGAAGACTGGGCAGAGGTTCGCCAGCCCTACGATGAGCGAATCAAGTATGAAGTCGACATTATCCTGAAAATGGGATTCCCAGGCTACTTCCTGATCGTCATGGACTTTATCCAGTGGGCAAAAAATAATGGCGTACCTGTGGGGCCTGGTCGTGGTTCAGGTGCAGGTTCACTGGTTGCTTATAGCTTAAAGATTACCGACCTTGACCCACTGCGTTATGATCTACTGTTTGAACGTTTCCTTAACCCAGAACGTGTCTCCATGCCCGATTTTGACGTGGATTTCTGCATTGCAGGCCGTGACCGTGTAATTGAGTATGTGGCACAGCATTATGGTCGTGAAGCGGTTTCACAGATTGCAACATTCGGTACTATGGCAGCCAAAGGTGCGATTCGTGATGTTGCCCGTGTACTGGGCAAGTCTTATGGTCTGGCTGACCGTATTTCCAAAATGGTGCCAACCAAACCGCTGGGTGTGGATTTAAAGCAAGCGATTGAAATGGAGCCGCAGCTCAAGGATATCGTCACCAATCCATCCAACCCAGATCATGATGATGCCGCCGAAATCTGGGAAATGGCGCTCAAGCTTGAGGGCATTACCCGTAACACAGGCAAGCATGCGGGTGGTGTGGTCATTGCACCAGGTAAAATTACTGATTATTCCGCGGTGCTATGTGATGCTGATGGCACTAACCGCGTTGCACAATATGATAAAGATGACGTTGAAGCTGCAGGTCTGGTTAAATTTGACTTCTTAGGTTTGCGTAACCTGACCGTTATTGAAGATGCCGTTCAGAATATTAATAAAAGAATCAAGTCAGATACCCCACTCGACATTGCCAATGTTGAACTGGATGACAAAGATGCCTATCTGGTTTTTGCCGAGGCAAACACCACTGCGGTATTCCAGTTTGAATCCGTGGGCATGAAAAAGATGCTCAAGGAAGCCAGACCGAGCAAGTTTGAAGAAATTATTGCTTTCGTTTCCCTATACCGTCCTGGCCCGATGGACCTGATTCCAGACTTTATCCACCGTATGCATGGTGGCGAGTTTGAATATCTGCATCCATTGCTTGAAAGTGTATTGGAACCCACTTATGGCATCATGGTGTATCAGGAACAGGTCATGCAGGCAGCACAGTTCTGTGCAGGCTATACGCTGGGTGGCGCGGACCTGCTGCGTCGCGCCATGGGTAAAAAGAAACCCGAGGAAATGGTCAAACAGCGCCAGATCTTTATTGAAGGTGCTGCCAAGAAAGATATTAATGAGGCAACCGCGAACCATATCTTTGACTATATGGAAAAGTTTGCTGGCTATGGTTTTAACAAATCACACGCCGCAGCCTATGCACTGGTTGCCTATCATACAGCATGGTTAAAGGCACATTACCCTGCCGAATTTATGGCGGCGGTATTGTCATCGGAAATGCAGAACACTGACAGCATTGTATTCCTGATCGATGACTGCCGTAACAACAAACTCGACGTGTTGCCACCCTCTGTCAATATGTCGCTATACCATTTCCATGCCAGTGATGAACGCACCATTGTTTATGGGTTGGGTGCAATCAAGGGTGTGGGCGAACAGGCAATGCAGTCGGTGATTGATTCACGGATCAAGGAAGGCCCGTATAAAGACCTGTTTGATTTCTGCCATCGTATTGACCTGAAAAAAATCAATAAACGCACACTTGAAGCCTTGATCCGTGCAGGTGCGCTGGATTGTCTGGGCATTGAACGTTCCAGCCTGATGGCACAGCTTCCAGAAGCGGTCCAGGCGGCTGAACAGGCACGTAGCAACCGTGAAACGGGAATTATGGACCTGTTTGGTGAGGTTGAGGAAGTTCAGCGTAAACCAGCCAAACCTGTCAAACCGTGGTCAGATGAAGTCCGTTTAAAAGGTGAAAAAGATACGCTGGGCCTGTATTTAACAGGTCACCCGATTGATATCTATCGTGCTGAACTCAAGCAATTTGTTTCTGTAAAACTAAACGAACTGACGCCAACAAGACGGGGTGTCACCAGCATTTTTGCGGGTCTGGTGGTGGATATTGCCAACTTCCCGAACCGTATTATGATTACCCTGGATGATGGCACTGCCCGTGTTGAAATCAGCTGCAATCATGAACGTTTCCAGCGCCATAAAGACATTATCAAACTGGAACAGGTGGTGGTGATTGAGGGTGAGATTTATGAACGTGAGGGCTTTGACCGCCCGATGGCACGTTTAAGCAAGGCATTTAATTTAAATGAAATACGGCAAAAACGGGCACAGAACATTCAGATTCGCCTGGCACATGACCTGATGGGTAAATCTTTGGCAAAAGATCTGCAAGGCATGCTTTTGCCTTACTGCAACATTGATATGTGTCAGCATATTGGGGTGAAAATCCAGCTTGAGCAAAGTTTTGCAAGCGCTGAACTGCTGCTGGGCGCACAATGGAAAGTTGCCCCACTTGACGAGCTACTCGCTAAACTGCGTGACTATTTCGGCAAGGATGCGATTTACATCGAATATCAGGTCAAGTCTAAAGCTGCCAAAGTGGTTGAAACGCCAAAAGTTGCGGTTGTTGCGCCACCTCCTGACAATATGTCAATGGACGAAGCTTTAGACCTCTATCAAGCCGAAGTCTCCCAATATTCTTAATTTTGGATAATCTATGAACCTGTTTGACCAAAATCAAGTGTCCAAACATTTGGATCATGTGCGTATTGTGATGGTGAACACCACGCTACCCGCCAATATCGGCAGTGCCTTACGTGCCATGAAAACCATGGGACTTTCCAAGCTTGTGCTTGTTGCACCAAAGACATATCCGCATCCTGACATTGATGCCCTTGCTGCAGGCGCACAGGATTTAATTGAGCAGATTGAAATTGTGGAAACGCTGGAACAGGCCATTCAGCACTGCCATCTGGTTTTTGGAACCAGTGCCCGCAGCCGAACCATTCCGTGGCCACTACTCGATGTTCGCCCTGCGGCTAAAGAAGCCTTGCAGGCAGCCAGCCAACAACAAAATATCGCGATTGTGTTTGGCCGTGAAGACCGTGGACTCACCAATGAAGAATTGGCCCTTGCCAATTACCACCTGACCATTCCAGTCAATCCTGAGTATGGTGTGTTAAATGTAGCGCAGGCAATTCAGGTGGTATGCTATGAACTGCGTATGGCTTCCCTTGAACAAAATGCACCCGCTACGCAAACACCTGATGACCACATGCAGCTCAAGCAACAACAAAGCATGCAGTGGGATGAGCCTTTGGTCACGCAGCAGCAAATGCAAGAGTTTTATCCCCATTTGGAAAAAATGCTGACTGAAATTGAGTTTTTAGACCCAACTAATCCCCGTTTACTGCCGTTACGCTTGCGCCGTTTATTCGGAAGGATACAATTAGATCGTATGGAATATCATTTGTTACGTGGAATCTTTAGCCGCGTACAGGCCTTAGCCAATGGTTCATGGAAAAAAACAACGGAGGATCATTCCAATGATTAAACAGCTTAAAGAAGACATTCAGGCTGTATTTGCACGTGATCCTGCTGCACGCAATACGCTGGAAGTCCTCACCACCTATCCAGGGATTCATGCGTTAATCATGCATCGTATGGCACATGAACTATGGAAAAAAGAATACAAAGGCTGCGCCCGCCTGCTTTCCTCTTTTAGCCGATTTGCCACAGGTATTGAAATCCATCCTGGCGCAAAAATTGGCAAACGTTTTTTTATCGATCATGGCATGGGTGTGGTGATTGGTGAAACTGCCGAAATTGGTGATGATGTCACGCTTTATCATGGTGTTACGCTTGGCGGTACCACTTGGAATAAAGGCAAGCGCCACCCCACGCTTGAAGATGGTGTGGTGGTGGGCGCAGGTGCTAAAATCCTCGGTCCCTTTACCGTCCATAAAGGTGCAAAAGTCGGTTCAAATGCGGTGGTAACCAAGGAAGTTCCTGAGGGCGTAACCGCCGTTGGCAACCCTGCACGATACATTTTCAAGGATAAAACCCAGATTGAGCAGGATGAAGCACGCCGCCGTGATTATGCTGAAAGCATCGGTTTCCAGCCTTATGCCACCACTCAGGAGCAAACAGACCCTTTACTGGAAGGTATTCGGGTGTTACTGGATCGAATGCAGCAAAATGAAAAGCGCATGAATGTTCTATGCCAGCGTCTTTCTTTACTTGACCCGACCTATAAAGGTCAGAAAGCAACCACTCAACCTTTTAGCAAGGAAGAGCTAAAAATTATTGAGGAAGTTAGGCGTGAATGTGAAGCCCAAACCAAAACATCTGCCACATAATAAGAGATAGGTATCAATAGGCCTTATTTATAAAGAAATGTAACAAGCTTCTCGTTGCAAGTTGGTTTTGCTTTTCCTAGACTAGTAAAACCAACGACCGACCTAGTTAATTCACTAAAATTAATGGATATAAAGCATGAATTTTAAGCCTTTGGCATTACTTGTACTTTCAACTTCAGTTTTAACTGCATGTGGTACCCCACCTGTTGTAAAAAAGGAAGTGGCAGCAGCACCCCAGCCTTTTGTTTTTAAAGAACCAGACCCAACACCACCTTTTTATGCTTTGAATCCAGTTAATTATGATGCGCCACCAAGTTTTGAGCTTGCAATTAAGGATGCAACAGCACAGCCTGTGACCAAAATGGTGGTAAGCCTACAGAATGACCCATCAAAATCAACCACACTTGAAGTGAACAAACTGATTGTGCCAACGGTCAACAGCAAACAGCGCAGCATGAAATATGCCGTGCTTGCAGGCGATAATGAAGTTGATGTGACTGAAATTGATGATTTCCTGCAACTGGTTGAAGGCAAGGCCCGTCACTATCCACCACGTTTCCCTGACCGTCAGGAACGTAAAGGTTACGAAGCTAAATTAAAAGAAACTACACAAAAGCTGGATGCTCTAGCCGAACAGCCAAATGCATCACTGGATGTGTTGACCCGTGCCTTTAAAGCCAGTGTGATGGCACGCAATATGGACCTCGGAACAGCGTACACCACCAAATCCCTGAATTATGCACAGCGTATTCTGGCGATCAGTCCAAATGACCCTGAAACCAACTTCTGGTTTGGGTTTGGTTTGTCTGAAGGCGGCGGTCAGCGTGAGGCAATTCCATATTTAGACAAGGCCATTAAAGGTGGTGTACAGGAAGCCTATCTTTCTGCCGCAAACAACTTTCTTTGGTTAGAACAAAAGAAAAATGCCATCCAGACCTTAAAGAACTATAAAGTGAAATATCCAGATGAAGCTGAAGTGGCTGACCGCCTTATTAGCGAAGTGGAATCTGGTAAACGCTGGAATGTATGGCAAGTGCTAAACTGATCCAGATTTTTTGTAAAAATAGACTGCTCTAAGCAGTCTATTTTTTTATACCGATTGAAAAAGCAACCGTTTTTCGTATTATAGCTCTAATCTTCGTACTTAATTTGCTGAATTCCGATGCTAGCATTTACTCCAAATTGTCGCCTATTTGTTATTACCCTGCTGAGCACGATGGTCATGAGCGGTTGTCAGGTAGTCAGCCTTAAACAACAGGCGATTGATGTCACCATTGCCAATGAACGTAACAGTATTTTAACCCAGAAAAAATTAAGTGAAGCCAGCCTCAATGTCCTGTCCATGTCGGGCAAGGAAGCCAGAGTCTGTTCACAGACACCGAATGAATGTGTTGCCGACCTACATAAAATTCCACAAATATTGGATGAACAGTTACTCTCAACAGCAAGTGAACTTTATCTGGCCAAATCCATGGCACTTTCAGATTCATCTGAATGTAAAATAAGTAAGCTGACCAAACATAAGTCTGAAGATGACCAGAAAATTATCCAGAAAAATTATGAGAACTGTCTAGACCAACAACTGGAAAATCTGGATAAAAGTATCCGCTATAGTTATGCCTATTTATTTAAAACCTCCCGAAAGCCACAGGAACGGATTTTTGATAACCGACAGGTTCAGGTTCGGGATTTTTACAATCAGGCGCTGACCCAATTGGTCAATGTGCATAGTCTAAGAAACCCCACCACCAATATCACCCCAACCATTAAGATTGCTAACAGCACCTATACCGTTGATATTCAGTCCTATCAACGGTTACAGGACATGAAGCTTGAGAAGTTTATTTCAAGCTATAACATGAATTTCTCTGGTTTAAGGGCCATTAACCGCCGTGACGGTTTCGGCTCCGACTTTGTTGCGGTATTTCCCTCTGGTGATGCATCACAGCATGACAATAAATATATTCTTGACCCTTTAACCTATCATTATCCAAAAGGTACTAATCCAAACATTCACAAGGCCCGTTATCTGGCGGCAACCATCATTGCCCAGCCGAAAAAACCAACCGCTTCAGTGAATGATGTTTTAACCAGCCCTGAATTTGAGATTAAGGTCTATGACCCGTATAGCATTGACAAAGTCAATATCGCAGGCCAGCCGTATTCATTAGCTGCCAATTTTTCCGCACCCTATGGTTTATGGCTGGCTGAAAATAATCTGCGTGCGGCAGCATACCTAACGCTGATTGACCGTGACCAGCATTTAACCATGCCGCATCTCTATATGCTGGAACCCTACAATCCCAACAAGAAGATCATTGTACTGGTGCATGGTCTGGCCAGTAGCCCTGAAGCATGGATTGCCGTGACCAACGACATTATGGGGGATGCTGTACTACGTGAACATTATCAGGTGTGGCAAGTTTTTTATTCAACCAACATGCCGATTCTGGAAAGCCGTTTCCAGATTTATGCCCTGCTCAAGCAAGCCTTTTCCACCGTCAATCCTAAAGATGTGGCTGCGAAAGACGCTGTTTTGATTGGACATAGTATGGGCGGAATTATTAGTCGTTTACTGGTCAGTGATGCCGACATTTCCAAACAGGCCCTGGCGATGATGAACAATCGCCAACAGACCCGCTTGAGAAAGCATCCCGTGATTGGTGAACGGCTGAAAATGAAACCGATCACCAACTTTGACCGTGCCATTTTCCTGGCCGCACCACATCGTGGGACAGATTATGCGGATCGCTGGTTTACTCTGGCTGCACGTAAGATTATTCGCCTGCCTGCAACATTCCTTACCACATTGGCAGATACCTTGACCAGTGATGATGTTGACCTGAATGATTTCGTAAAAACCCTAACCAATGACGTGATTCAGAATGGTCCAAGTGACTTGAGCAAAAAGTCCAAGTTCATGGAATTGACTGCCAATATTCCACCAGAAAAAGGTCTGGTGTTCCATTCAATTATGGGCAACATCACCAAGAGTGACGACCCTAATGTAATTACTGACGGGATTGTGCCTTATAAAAGCGCCCATTTAGATGGTGCTGTTTCTGAAAAAATCATTCATGGCGGCCACTCGATTCAGGAAACGCCAGAAGCAATTCTGGAATTGCGACGAATCCTGCGCCAGCACCTTGTTGATCATGGTTTATATAAACCTTAACTCAACCTAATAAGCCCAAATCCTGTTTGGGCTTATTATTAAGTTTAGCTAAATCATACATCCTAAAGATCAGATATGTTTAGGACTATTTAAAGCTGAACTAACATGTTAACAGAATCCCATATTTGGCATTAAGGAACATCCCCACCCGAATAATGTCAACGCCTGCGGCAAGAGGTGGTCCCACTTGTTTGAACAACTAAAAGCTTATTTATAAGTGATATTCTGCCCTAGTTAAGCTACCTTATTTTGTTGTGGTCGCTGGTCATAGTAAAACTCATCTGGAGTCATTTTGTCCAGACTCGAATGAGGTCGTTTCAAATTATAAAATTCAAATATTTTAAGTTGAGATTGGCGTTATATTTTTAGAATTTAGCTATATATCTTTGTTTTTATATATTTTTAGATTTTTTCAATTTTACCCTTGAATTTTAATACTATAGACCGCATGTTGTTATACAAGTTAGTTTAGGTATTCGTCATATTTACTTCATCTTGTTGGAGTCAAATAAGCTTATATCTTAGGGTGAAAATCGTTTTATATTGATTCATTCAATTTTCCGATTTTAGTCATGTAAAAATACTATTTCCCCAATAACTAAAAATTATTTATTCTTGACCTCGTAAACAAGTAAGGCATTAGCCTTTCAATAAAACCTCAATCATGGAGACAATGATGAGCTTAATTAATACTGAAGTTAAACCATTTAAAGCTGATGCATTCCGTAACGGTGAATTCATTCAAGTCACTGACGCTGATCTTAAAGGTAAATGGTCTGTTCTTATTTTCATGCCTGCCGCATTTACATTCAACTGTCCAACAGAAGTTGAAGATGCTGCTGAGAACTATGCAGAATTCCAAAAAGCTGGTGCAGAAGTTTATATCGTAACAACTGATACTCATTTCTCTCACAAAGTATGGCACGAAACTTCTCCTGCTGTAGGTAAAGCTCAATTCCCATTAGTTGGTGATCCTACACATCAATTAACACGTGCTTTTGATGTGCATATCGAAGAAGCTGGTTTAGCTTTACGTGGTACGTTCATCATCAACCCTGAAGGCGTAATCAAAACTGCTGAAATTCATGACAATGCTATTGCTCGTGATGTATCAGAAACTTTACGTAAACTTAAGGCTGCTCAATTCGTAGCAAGCCACCCAGGCGAAGTTTGCCCTGCTAAATGGAAAGAAGGTGAAGCAACTCTTGCTCCATCTATCGACCTAGTGGGTAAAATCTAATTCTTTAGATTGAACAACCTCGTCAGAAGCCACTCTTTTTAGGGTGGTTTCTTTTTATCTGCCTTTATATAAATTTCTTATCCGCTCTCCCCCAGCTTGATAGCAAAATTTTTACAATTCTTATACTTATAAATTTATAACGAAATTCATTTATCAATTGTGAGCCTGCATTAAATGGAGTAATGTCAAATTATGAAACATAAAGAGTTTTTTGTATGTACTAAATAATCAAACTAAAATGGGGGCAAATATATGGAAAAAACTGTTGTTGTAACCTCTTGGAAATATGATATTTCTTCACGCTATTTAAAAATTTTTTACAGCAATGGCACAGCCGAGCTTTATCATCCTGTTCCAGAATTTGTGTATGACAATTTGCTACGCACAACCGATAAGACTGCTTTTGTTCATAAATACCTTGAGTTTGATCTTCATTTTAAACGACTTTATCTTTTAGCCTCATAAATAAAGAAACCAGCCTACGTTAAGGCTGGTTTTTTTATTTAAATTTATTAAGCAGCTTCGACTTCAACTTGTTCAGCATACTTCTCTAATATTTTTTCTTTTGCGTCTGGATGAATATTAATTTTCTCCATATTGCCTTTGTAATGCTCTACAACTCGATCATCCATAATTTTTGACCACCATGAGGGAATAAAGGCTGGTAAAATCATCGCTCCATAGCCCCCTGGTAACTGTGGCGCATCTTCAAAATGACGTAGAGTTTGAAAGCTACGTGTTGGATTTGCATGATGATCTGAATGACGCTGTAATTGATACAAGAACAAGTTCGTCACTACATTATTATTGTTCCAACTATGCTCAGGTAAAGTACGCTCATATTGACCATTCGCTTTCTTTTCACGTTTTAAACCATAATGCTCAATATAATTCACTGATTCAAACAAAGTAATCGCATAAGCAGCCTGTGTCACTTGGAACGGTACTGAACGCACTCCAAATTTGCTAAACATAGCAGCATGGTACACAGCAGACATCGCCCAACCATGAATCAATTCATTCTCTTTACAGAAGAACGGTAATTTTTTACGCTCTAAACGATTTTTCTCAATTTCGATCGCCGATTTGAAACTACCAATCACTGTACGCGGTAAAAATTTCCAGAAAGTTTCACCAAGTCGAGATGATGCTGGATCTTCTGGCGTTGCAACACGGCGGTGATGACCATATGGATGCTCAATACGGAAATGATTATAGCCCGATGGAGCTAATGCCAAATGTGATAAATAATGTTCGAGACGACCACTTTTATGGCTCAATTCATGCGCCGTATTGATGGCAATACCATTCACCATCCCTACCAACGTACCCAATAACGCTTGATCTGCAAGTGATGTACCTTTACGACTTGCCAAATAGGTGCCGTAAATATTGGTTGCATATTGCAATGGAATAAAAAGTTTAACAATTCGTGCGTAATATGGATCAGCTTCTAAATCTGCAATCGCATCAAGTGGCGGATTTTCTGTGTCCTCACCAATTAACTTATCCAATGCAGGAATAACACCATGAATAAATAATGGACCAAAAGAGGCAAAGAATTTTTTGGTTTTTTTCGGTCCAAATTGATAACCCGCTAAACCACTCATTGCAATAGTCGGTACTGCCAAACCCAATAACCACAAATGACGTTTTTTATCTTTAAAAGTTGTTGTTGCTTGCTCTACATCCAGTTGAGTATGCATATTCATTAGAAACTCCTCAATCAAACACAAAATGTTTTGCTTGAATTGATTGTGTTCTTTTACAGTCACTCTATATTATCATTTTAAGACTTGATATTATCATTTTAAGACTTTACTGGATTTTTATTGTGCAAAAACAGCAAATCCCTGTTATTCCGTCTCGTTATTATTTGCGGTTGATCGAAATTCTGATTGGTACTCATCAATATGATAATGAGGTATTAAAAGCATTTCATAACGAACTTTCTAAAACTGAGCTTTTATCAATTCAACAAATTGAACAATTTATTGCACTTGGCCTGAGCCTACCTAATACAGAAGATTTGGCTTTTGAACTCGGTAAAAATCTAAAACTCAGTTCGCATAGTTTGGTTGGATATGCATTAATGACCAGTCCAAATTTAAAACATGCTTTGAGATTAATCGCACAATATTTTCGGCTAATTATGCCTAGCTTTAAGCTATCGATTCAATTTCCAACTCATCAACATAAGGTTGAGTTATTACTTGAACCCATCTTGCAAATGAATAAGCAATGTTTAGCATTTCATATTGAAGCAATTGCCGTTGGATTTTATTACAGCTTATTAGAACTTGCAGGACAACAATTACAACGTTACCAAATTTATTTAAGTATACCCGAGCCTGTTTATGCTGAACGCTATATACACCTCGTTAAAGCAAATTTTCATTTTAATTACACATGGATATCAGGTATACGCGTTGTTATTGATCAGCAACAACTGGCACTACCCTTACCTTTGGCGGATGCTCATAGCTTAAAGGTGGTTGAGCAGCGCTGTCAGGAACAAATCCAGAAGATTTATCATCAAGGTGAAATTGCTGAATGGGTCAGCATGATGCTGCGACAGGCCAATCAGATTCCAACATTAACCGAATGCGCTAAAGTTCTAAATATTTCCACTAAAACTTTACAACGTTATTTGCAGCAACAAGGAGTTGAATTTCAAGCTTTGAAACAAAAAATTAGTACTGAGCGAGCAATTGATTTATTAGAAAATTCAAATTTTACCATCACCCATATTGCTTACGAATTAGGCTATTCTAACCCTGCCAACTTTACTCGTGCATTTAATAAGGTAATGGGATGTAGTCCACAGCACTATCGCCTGTCCCGAGCGAACACCCAACAGGCAGATTAAGTCTCTTGGATTAATTTAAAACGTGGAACCACCTGTCCATTCTCAAGCTCAACTGTTTCAGTAAACATGCCGAGTGGACGTACCCACATCGAGTAATCTCCATATAAGCATTGATACACCACCAGTTCTTCTTCAGTTTCACTATGGCGGGCTACATTGAATACCTGATAGAGTTGTCCCTTATAGTGTTGGTATATGCCGCGCTGTAATGTCATGCTATTTTCCTTTAGGTTATGCCATGAAATGATTGCAGTTATATAACAATTTTTAATATATTCAAATTTTTAGATAGAAAAATCTTCAAAATATTGATATTTTATCTTAAATTCAAAAATCCGATCAAATCTATAAGAACATACTGTTTTACCTATTCATTATTTTTTCGTACTATGGCTTCATTGAATAAATTAAGCTGACTTGAACTGCTGAGAATTTGGAGATTTACATGTTAGACCAAAATATTAAAACCCAGTTAAAAGCCTATTTAGAACGTTTGGAAAGCCCAATCGAGTTGGTTGCAGCTTTAGATGAATCAGATAAAGCCGCAAAAATCAAAGAACTCGTGACTGAAATTGCAGAACTTTCTGACCAGGTTACGGCGCGTTTTGACGGTTCAAACGCTCGCCGTCCTAGTTTCGGTGTAGCTAAAGCAGGCGAACAACCACGTGTGTTCTTTGCTGGCTTACCAATGGGACATGAGTTTACTTCTTTGATCCTGGCATTGTTGCAGGTATCTGGCTATGCCCCTAAAGTATCTGATGAAGTCTTGAACCAGATCAAAGGCTTAAACTTAAAAGCAAACTTTGACGTGTTTGTTTCATTAAGCTGCCATAACTGTCCAGATGTGGTTCAAGCCTTGAACTTGATTGCAATCTATAATCCGAATGCAACTGCGACCATGATTGATGGTGGTTTCTTCCAGGAAGAAGTTGAAGAACGCAAAATCTTGGCCGTACCGATGGTGTTTCAAGACAATGAACATATTGGACAAGGTCGTATGACTTTGGAAGAAATCGTTGCCAAGTTAGATACCAACTCAGCCGAGAAAGATGCCGCAGCCCTCAATGCTAAAGATGCTTTTGATGTATTGGTGATTGGTGGTGGCCCTGCGGGTGGTACTGCGGCAATCTATGCGGCACGTAAAGGTATCAAAACAGGCATCGTGGCTGAACGCTTTGGTGGTCAGGTCATGGATACCATGGACATTGAAAACTTCACCACGGTTCAAAAAACCGTAGGTCCAAAGTTTGCTCAAGATATGGAAGCGCATGTACGTGAGTACGGTGTGGACATCATGAATTTGCAACGTGTCAGCAAGATCACAGGTGCAGATCAAACCGCCAATGGTCTGGTTGAAGTTGAATTGGAAAATGGCGCTAAGCTTGAATCGAAAACCATTATTCTTTCAACAGGTGCACGTTGGAGAGAAATGAATGTACCAGGTGAAGCAGAATACCGTACCCGTGGTGTGGCGTATTGCCCACACTGTGATGGCCCATTATTCAAAGGCAAACGTGTTGCGGTGATTGGTGGGGGTAACTCAGGTGTAGAAGCAGCGATTGACCTTGCAGGGATTGTTGAGCATGTGACGTTGGTTGAGTTTGATACCAAGCTTCGCGCAGATCAAGTATTGCAAGACAAATTAAACAGCTTGCCAAATACCACCGTGATCTTGAATGCACTCAGTACCGAAGTCGTTGGTGATGGTTCACAAGTGACGGCATTAAAATACAAAGATCGCGCGACTGATGTTGAGCATACAGTTGAGCTTGCAGGAATCTTCGTACAGATTGGCTTGTTGCCAAACACCGATTTCCTGAAGAACAGTGCGGTTGAACTCAGCAATCGTGGTGAGATTGTGATCAATGACCGTAACGAAACCAATGTAAAAGGTGTATTTGCTGCGGGTGACTGTACCACCGTGCCTTATAAGCAAATCATCATCGCGACTGGTGAGGGAGCCAAGGCTTCATTGTCTGCTTTTGACTACATGATTCGCTCTGGGGTGTAAACCCAACATAAAACTTGTGCACGCACTTACATTTTTCAAATGTAAGTGCGTGTTTTTACAAGTTATCAACAAATTTTCAACTTTATTCGTCAACGTTTTTATGTTTATATTTTGGCTATCCATATCCTATTGGATGCCACAACGAAAAGGAACGAAAAATGAATAAATTACTTGTTACATTAGGTCTCGCTGCTACTGTTGCACTTGTGGGCTGTAATAAAGATAAAGCGCCTGAAACAGGTGCAACTACGGGTGAACATTTAGAAAACGCTGCTGAACAGGCTGGTGCTGACATCAAAGACGCAACAGCAACAGCAACTGACAATGTTGCGACCGCAGTTGATAATGCGGGTGATCAAATTGATGCTGCTGCCGATCATACTGCGAATGCGACTGCGGAAGCTGCTGCAAAAACTGAGGCTGCTGCCCGTGATGCAACCGCAAAAGTTGCTGGTGCGGTAGAGTCAGGCGCTGCTGATGTGAAAGAAAAAGCTCAACAATAAGATTTGTTGATGTAAAAAGCCTCTGGTCACAGAGGCTTTTTTTATGCGTATAGTGGAATTAAGCCAATAAGCCCTCATCACGCATGGCAATTTGTACAGACTGACGCTCAGCGACCTTGTTGCGCAAGGCAACAATATTTGGATATGGCGTTAAATCATGTTCGATATGATTTGACCAGTTTGTAATGACAAACAAATAGGCATCTGCTGGACCAAAATTATCATCCACCAGATAATCACACTCTGATTCAGCCAGATAGTTGTCAATATATTTCAATAAACGATCAACTTCAGTATAGGCCCTGTTTTTTTCATCATCGGTCAATTTGCCCGTGAAAAATACCGCATAGGCATCATGCAGCTCTGAGTTAAGATAACCCAGCCATTCAAGCACCTTTGCACGCCCCATGCCTGATGGAGGGATCAAGTCCTGTTTTGGATCGTGCTGTGCCAGAAACGGTAAAATGGCTACATTTTCAGTTAAGATCAAACCTGGGTTGATTTCCAATGCAGGAACATAACCTTTTGGATTGATTTCGTAATAGTCTGCACCTTTTGAAGTTTTATGTGTTTTTAAATCTACCCGTTCTAAATCAAAATCTACATTTATTTCATTTAAAATAATATGGGCCGCCAATGAGCAGGCACCTGGTGAATAATACAACTTCATGTTTGATCCTTGTTATTTAACATTAATGTTTTAAAATGCTTCATCCAAACTTTCAAGCTTTGTTTGTTACTGATTTGCAAAAAAGTATGTTTTTGTACTTTTCACGCATTTTAAGTTGCCATTGATGTGCTGTTTATAAAAATTCTATCCCGATGTTAAGCGCTAAACGTGACGATACCATGTCAAAATCTCACTAAAAATTTGACTTGATCAACTGAACACTTACAATACGGCATTTCTATAATTTATATCCCCAGAATCATGTCAAACGATCAGTTAGAAACGCAAATTACGGAACTTGACAATTTACCTGAGCATCGTGAAATTGTGACGTTTATGCGTCGTTCAGCTCCACTCAACACATCTCAACGCACTGCGCTCGAAGATTATCGTGGCTTAATTCTGGAATATCCTGTTGGCGACCTGCGTCAGCACTTTGAACAGCCAGAACGCCCACTGACTGTGGAAATTGGTTTTGGTATGGGCCGCTCACTGGTGCTTATGGCAAAGGCCAATCCTGAACGTAATTTTGTCGGTATTGAGGTGCACGTTCCTGGTATCGCACAATGTGTTTATGAAGCAGGTATGGCGGGATTAAAGAATTTACGGGTACTGGATGCAGATGCAATTCAGGTACTTCGTGAAATGCCTGACAATAGCATTAACTGTGTACAACTCTATTTCCCTGATCCGTGGCAGAAAAAGCGTCACTTCAAGCGTCGTTTCGTTATCCATGAGCGCATGCAGTTGGTTGAACAAAAGCTGGAGTTGGGTGGTACATTCCACGCGGCAACCGATTGGGAACCCTATGCGGAATGGATGCTGGACGTTCTGGATAATCGCCCGAATCTGGAAAATGTGGCAGGTAAAGGTCAAAGCTACCCTCGCCCTGACTGGCGACCAGTTACCAAATTCGAGCGCCGTGGTATTGAGTCTGGCCATAAAATTAATGATTTCCTGTTTAAGAAAATCAATTAACATCAGAATTTAATTCATAGCGGACAGATTACCGTCTGTCCCTACACCAAATGCAATATGCTTTAGTCACCCAAATCATCTAGAAAATCAAAGGTAGGTACAAAGAACAGGCTACCTGAAACGGCGGTACTAAAATCGAGTAAACGATCAATGTGACCATTTCCCTTACCGAGAAACATATTTTCCAGCATGGTCTTGGTAATATTGAATGAGCGCGAATAACCGATAAAGAACGTGCCATATTCCCCCTCGGTTGGATTGGAGAATGGCATATTGGCCCTTAGAATTTTTAACTCGTTGCCCTCTGCATCATGTGCCTTACTCACCACATTATGCGCATTTTGGGGCTTCACATCATCACCCAGTTCAACATCATCATATTTCTTTCGACCAATCACTTTTTCCTGTTCTTCAGTGGTCAGGCTTTTCCATATCTCCATGTTATGCAAATATTTCTGGATAAAGACATAACTACCACCAAGGAACTCGACATCTTCCTGTCCGACATAGGCAATATCCTTGGCAATTTCATGTTCAGGATTTTCCGTACCATCCACAAAACCAAGAATGGCACGACCATCAAAGTATCTAAAACCCTTGGTTTCGCTGATCGGATAGGTATGTTCCTTTAACTGATCATGCAGAATGGAAGCCAGTTCATAGCAAATCGCCATTTGGTTGGCACGAATATGAAAAAACAGGTCTCCTGTGGTTGCAACCGCTGTATGTCGAGGTCCCTTGAGTTCCTGAAACGGCACAAGCTCCTTAGGCTTATTCATTTCGGGAAATAAAAGGTCCCAGGCATGCGAACCAATCCCTACAGAAGCACTGAAATTTCCCTGCGGAAAACGGTTGGTCAGACTACGTACCAAAGCGGAGAAATTGGCCAAAAAGTCAATAATTTCTGAGTGATCAGGATTGGTATTGATGCCCAACACAATAAACAGGGCATTCTCACCTGAAAGATTATTGATCACAGGTTGTGGTCTTAAAGATATATTCATAATTTTTCGGAATGGATGAGTTCAGTTCGCTTATCCTACACATATCATTTTGTTTTAGGTATCAGCTCAAAAACAAATGTTTAAGATTTATTCAGTATATAAAACAAAACCATTGCCACGGCAGAAACTTGCCAAAGTGAGATTGACCTTTTTGCCATCTCAATTGTCATACTGGTTGGTGCAGAAATCGTTGCCAATAATGCATACAACACTGCTGAGCGTAGCCATTATTCTCTTGTTTATGCTTTTTTTGCTCTGAATTGTCCATGCGACCGTCCTCATCTGAGCTATTTTTATCTAAAATTCGCTTTAGATTGAACATGAAAAGGCAACATTTACTATGCTGAATATGTTCGATTGCATTAATGCATTCTGGAATATCCAAACGCCTCAGCCTAGATGACAGGCTTATTCATAAAGCTTAACTCATCCATTGATTTGGTGGTGTTTAAAAATCCCCTCACTCAGCAATACATAGATATTCTGTAAATCCTTACGATCTGCCTCAGCCAGCAACTGACCATGCATCTGTAGAATATTCTGGTCACCCCGCATGGCAGGCCCAGTTTGCATGGTTTTCGGATCATGCTTTGTGGCCTTGTCCGCAGTTTCCAGAATCAGGGGATAAAGCAGGCTAAAATCAACTTGTTCAGCCTCAACAATCTGCTGGGCCATGTCATAACAATAATTACTGAAATTACATGCAAACACTGCCGCCAGATGCAGGGTCTGACGCTGCTTGGAACTGTATTGATAAACTTGGCTACTTAGGCTATTTGCCAATTGTGTTAAAGCTTCCAAGTCTTGCTGCTCAGTTGCTTCCACAAACAATGGCGTTTCCAGCCAGTTCACTTCACGCTCAAAGCTAAAGGTTTGCAGTGGATAAAATACACCTGCCCGCGAATGTGTGTGCTCAATGACTGCTAGGCTGGTACTACCAGAGGTATGAACGATCAAATTTTGTGGTAAATATCCAGTAATTGAATAAATGACTTGGGAAATGGCCTGATCACTTACTGCAACAATTACTAGATCAACCTGTGGATCAAGCTGGCAGGGACTGTCGATTGCCTGTGCATCAAGCTGCTGCGCCAACTTTTGCGCATGGGCCAGCTTAGGGCTAAAGACCTGTACAATCTGATGTTGGTTCTGTAATGCCAACGCCAAATGGGTTGCCACACGCCCAGAACCAATGAGGGTGATTTTCATAGCAGCTCTCTATCAGGAAATTTGCTCAAGCATAGCAAAATGAAATACAAGAAATAAAATCGAGCTATGGATAGCTCGATTTTATGCAGAAATCTCAATCAACCCGTTTAAAAGTTAAAAAAGACCTGTTAATTAAACACATTATTCAAGTAAACCACACGCTCAACCGTACGCTTGGTGAAACATTGCGTATATTGCATATCCTGATTCTGCTGACGCATTGCATCATTCCAGTACCGTGCCTGCTTTTGATAGGTTTCCATATCTTTTTCAGCAATATCATAGACACTCTTTTGTGACAGCACCTTACAGTCCACATCGCGTTTTTCAAACCAGTCGGACTGGTCTTGCTGCAACTGTGCTTTTTGCTCAGGCGTAAATTGATCCCAAGCTTGATTTAAACGCTCAACCTGTTTGGCTTTTTCAGCATCTAACTCTTTTTTACGCACATCCATAGCTTTTTGTGCCAAGTCAGTTTGAGCAGACTCATTGGCATCATACTCTTGTTGATATGCTGCCCCTTCTTTTTCAATCCGCTGATTTTCCTTTAAATAAGCAACATACTGCACCGCCCTTGTTGCCATAAACACCACACCCTCAATCACAGAGTTCTGACTTGGGATATTAAAGACCAAACCATCTTTATCCGTTTTGGTGAGGTCATACAAGAACTCGCCTTTTAATTGGTCATCTTCAAGACTTAGTGGATATTCGCTATCGGAAAAATGATCATTCAGGGTATATGGCTTACAACTCTCTTCACACTCCCCATCACCCTGATATTTTTGTTCTTCAAAATAGGCATTTTCTGCACGTTTCTGTAAGCCTTTCGGGAAAGAAATCACCAACTGGCTTTCGCAGTTTAATTTGGTTGTTGATGCTTCCCCACTCTCAGCCTCTAAAGTACGCACATTGGTAATTTCAAACTTGAGTCCCTTGTTGATTTTATCAAGAATGTCATAGTCAGACTGGTAGTCACTTTGTCTTAAACTACGGTCAATCTGTTTTAAATATTCTTTGGGGCTGTAGTAGATAAGGTCAAATACCCGTCCAATCCAACAGTATTTCGAGCTGTTGTTTTGGACTCCCATAGTTAAATCTAAACTCACATTCTTTAATAAACAATGGAAAGGCATTTCGGTCAATCCCATTGTACTTCCTTAGGATGCGTTTAGCTTGATTCCAGAAATTTTCTACACCATTAATATGATTTCGACCTTTTGCAAAATCTTTAGAATGGTTAATTCGCTCATGATAAAAACAATTAACATCAAGCACATTGTAGCTTCGATAGCTATCAGTATAAACCACACTATCAGGCGCTACTTTACGTGTAATAACAGGCATTAATGTATCAGACTTGGTATCAGGGACAACCTTGACATAAACCATACCACCGCGCTTTAGTATACCAAATACAGCCACTTTTCCACCAGCACCACGCCCACGCTTTCCCTTACGAGTGCCACCAAAGTAGCTTTCATCTAACTCAACCTCTCCCTCAAAAATATCATCGGCAGTTTGGTCAAGGTGGTACATGATTATTTCACGTATTTTTCTATAAAATAGTGCCGCAGTATTAGGCTGAATATCCAGCAAATTGGCCGCAGTTCTAGCTGTTACCTCAGCAACAAAGAACTCGACAAGCTTTCTTTGGGTATTTTTATCTAATTTACAACGATTTATCTTCATTTTCATAGAGTAGCACTTCTGCTAATCTACTACAGCCCCTATTCTTTTTTCAACGCCGCCTGAATATGGTTGAGATTTTCCTGATTGGTACAGCTCCACTCGGAAGCAGCCGTTGCGGTGTCTTCGGCTTTCTCAGTTGGCTTTAATTTATTACAACCCACCAATAACATTGTCGTTGTCAAAGTTGTAAATATAAAAAACCTGTTCATTTAGAATCACCCTCTTGTCTTGTTTTTTTCTGGCGTATTCTACTCAATTTAAAAGCATATTTTCGAGTTTTTTCTTTATTTTACTTTAAACAGTCCTATTTATAATTAAATAGCTAAAGTAAATGGTCAAAATAAAAAAAGTTATGTCGCCATAACGCTTTTCAAGCATTGCTTAAATAACTGGTTAAGGGCTTACTGAAAATTCAATACTGCGGTTTTTAAAACGCCACTCTTCTGTTGCATTATCTGCCAGTGAATCACATGTCCCCATCTTTCACCTCACTAACTGGTATAACCAAATGAGTGAAAAACTGGCAACAAACAGGGCAAAAAATGGGAAAATTCGATGATGCCTATGAGGCTCAGGTGGCATTTCTGGCAAGGGTTCTTCTGACTGTTCAGGTTCGTTTAATTTAAGCTGATTTAAAGGTAAAAGCACCTCGGCACTCCAAACAGGCAACAGTGCCTGAATCGACACACTATGCTCCCTAAGATAATGAATAATATAGATGGCCTCATGGCCAACCTCAGCTGAAAGCACAGCCAAGCTTTTAGGAATTGCTCGATTTAAGGTGGTCTCTACTTCTGTAACTGAAAGTTTTCCAGCGGCAAGATGTATAAGCAATGAATTGATCACCTGATTATTATTTTCCAGTAAATCAGATAGACAAGGCCTTAGCTTTTCCTTAAGTTGATCAATCAGTTCTGGATTTGCTAAAAAACGACTTAAGAGAATTGGGTAGAATCTTGATAAGATGGCATTTTTTTCATTGACCAGGCAAGTTTGGTCATTGACGATGACCGATGAAACTTTCTGTTTAAGTAACTCGATTGGATTTATAGACATATACTTTACTCCAATTTCCATTCAACCGCTTTATCGTATTAGCCGAGCCTTAGATATTTGTTATTACTTTAATGAATTTTTCTTAGTTTTAATCTGTTCTATAAACTTTCAATACAACACTTACATCACATTTTACAAAGCAGAATAAGGTGCAGTCAACTTATTCTGCCTTTTATGATAATTATCAGGCAAATATACCAATCACCTTACCTGTCAGTTGCTGTCCAATCAATGGGGTGTTTTTCCCCTGGGAAAGAATTGAGGCTTTGGAAACTACCCATTGCAATGATGGATCAACCAGCACCCAGCCTGCCTCCTGTTGCCAGCGCTGTGACATATTCGCCACCTGTGCAGGAATCGAAGTGACTTTTTCCACCCATTCCAGTGGCTCAAATACACCCTCGTTTACCAGTTGCACACCCAGTGCCACATAAGTATCAAAAGCGGTGATTCCAGACTGTGTTTCGGCAAAAGGTGCCATTTTCGCAGAACTGCTTAATGGTTCATGATGGGTACAGATCGCATCAATCACGCCCTCTTTCACACCCTGACGCAATAATGCCTTGTCCTGTTCGGAACGCAGCGGTGGACGCACATGCGCAAGTGCATTAAAACCATCTGTTAGTTGTTCAGTTAAATGTAACTGATGCATGGCGACATCGGCAGTCACAGGCAATCCTTTGGCCTTGGCAGCTCGGATCAACTCCACAGACGCGCCACAGGACAACAGGCCAAAATGAGCCCTAACACCTGTCGCTTCAATCATCAGTAGATACTTGGCAATCGCCACTGTTTCTGCAATCGCAGGAATCATTGGCAGGCCCTGACGTGAGGCAATAAAGCCCTCATGCGCACAACCATCTTTGGCAATTTGCGGTTCTTCCGCATAGAACACCACCGTCAGCCCCAAACCAGCAGCATACTCAAGGGTACGAATCACCACATCATCATTTTCAAAGGCTGCATTGGCATTGGAAACGGCTGTACAACCACCTTTTTTTAAACCCGCCATATTGGCTGGCTGTTTTCCATTTAAACCCTGGGTCTGTGCGCCAATGATCTGCAAATAGATACCGCCATCGAGTTGTGCCTTTTCAATGAGACCATGAATCAAGGCACCATTATCCTGCACAATTGGCTTTGAATCTGGTGGGGTAATCACATGCAGAATCCCATTGGCACGGGCTGCCTTGCCTTCCGACTTCAAGGTGCCATGCTGCTGCTGACCTGGTTCACGCAAACGCGCACACAAGTCCACCATGGTTGGCATCAACCATTTACCCTGCCCATCAATGCTTTCATCCACCTGATCAACGGCTTCAACCAATTTTCCGTTTTCAATAAAAACTGTTTTAACCAGATCAGTTTTTTGAATTGGATCGAGCACACGGACATTTTCAATTTTTACAATACTCATGTGAGCTATCCCTTACAGTGCAATCACATCAATTAAACCCTGTTCCTGTAATTGTCCTTGCATTGCAAGTGCCAATACAGCCATACGAACCGCAATCCCGTTGGTGACCTGCTTGAGAATCACGGACTGGTCACCATCGGCAATGCTGGAATCAATTTCAACACCACGGTTCATCGGCCCTGGGTGCATCACGATACAATCAGGTTTTGCCAAAGCCAGACGTTCTTTGTTAAGTCCGTACATTTTATAAAATTCAGACTGTGACGCTAAGGCAGGTGAATCAATCCGCTCGTTCTGGATACGCAAGGCAATAATCACATCACAGTCTGTCACGCCTGCATCCATCTGGTTAAATAAACGCACATGATCACCATACTCATCAAAACCCACAGGTAGCAAGGTATTCGGCGCAATCACACGAATATCCTTACAGCCCAGCGTTTGTAATGCCGCAACGTCTGAACGTGCCACCCGTGAATGTTTAATATCACCGATAATGGCCACACTGAGTTGTTCAAATGGTTTCTTGGTTTCACGGCGAATGGTCAGCATGTCCAGCATTGCTTGGGTCGGATGTGCATGGCGACCATCACCCGCATTAATAATGGCAACTTTAGGGCAGATATCTTTGGCAATAAAATGTGCGGCACCTGAAGATGAATGACGTACCACAAAAATATCGGCCGCCATCGCCTCCAGATTCCAAAGCGTATCCCGCAGCGTTTCACCTTTTGAAGTACTTGAGCGTGCAATGTCAATATTCAGGACATTTGCAGATAAACGTTTTGCCGCAGCCTCAAAGGTGGTTCGGGTACGGGTCGAGTTTTCAAAGAAAAGATTCATCACCGTCAAACCCTCTAATAAGGGACGGTTGATCAGGTTATTATTGTCATCTAAAAAGCTTTGTGCTGTATCTAAAATCTTGGTCAGGCTTTCCCTTGAAAGGCCCTCAATGGTTAAAAAGTGTTTTAAATTTCCTTGCTGATTCAGTTGAACCTGACTCGGTTGATGCAGGGCTGCAATATGCATAATGGATTCCTATGGGTCGAATCACCAAAACCTGCATAGTGTAGCCCAATTCTTGTATTTTCGCAGAACAACTTTTCACCGTTATGTTGCATTAAATGAGAGAGTTGCAACAGATTCGGCTAGCGCAGCGCACCAATATAGTGATGATGAACCTGTGCCTGATAAATCTCTTCGTCAGTCACCTCTATTGAATAGTAGTCATTTTCCTCAACAGGCTGTTCTTTCTCAGCTTCCACCTTAGTTTCAACCAAGGCGAGAGCTGGCTCAGGATATAGGTCAATTAACGGACGCAAGCGCTCAACATAATGGGCCAGCTCGGCATCCTGTGTTGCCAGGGCAATATCCACAATATGTTGTGCATATTCCTTGTTATGCACCAAGTACATCACGTCAATCACGCGACTGGATACCCGTCTTAAACGGACATACATTTGGGTTGCGGTTGCAAAAGCCTCGGCACTGACCATCACTTCATTATTCATGCTTTCTTTCATAACGTCCTCACATCGTTGGGAGAAGTATTTAACGATAATTTATCTAAAGAAATGCAAAATCTGTACCAATTATTAAAATGAAGTAAAAAATGCCCTGCCCCACGTGCAGAAATTATAAACAAACATCAGATCACTTTAAAAAAACCTCTTAATAGATGATAAAGCTGACGATCACACAAATATGCGCCGACAGAACAGGTAAAAATCAGTTAAAATAGCCGATTGCTAAAACCGCTTTGGAACATTGAATGAACGCTAAACCACGTCTAACAGAATATTGGGTGACCTGTGCGGATGGACTGGAAACCTTATTACAACAAGAATTGGAAAGCTTTGGTATTCATGACATTCAACGTTTTGCGGGACGTTTGATTTTTAAGGACACACTGGAACAGGCGTATCGGGTCTGTATGTGGTCACGCCTTGCCTCACGAGTCGTTTTGCCCATTCATAGACATGAGTTGGAACATTCGCATGATGCCCGTGATGTGGCGGAAGAACTCTATGAGGGTGCAATCAGTTTTGACTGGTCTTTAATTTTTGCTCCACAAAGCACCTTTGCAGTGCGCCTGCATGTTGAACGTGAAATTAAGGTCAATACCCAGTTTGCCACCTTACGGGTTAAAGATGGCGTTGTAGATTCCTTTATGGAAGCAGTGGGTAAACGCCCAAGTATTGATATCAAGCAGCCTGAAATTACACTTTATGTGTTGGCAGGTAAAACTGAACACACCTACTGTCTGGATTTATCTGGTGATTCTCTGCATAAACGTGGCTATCGCCGTTTTATGACCGATGCGCCAATTAAAGAAAATCTGGCAGCGGCAATTCTACAAAAAGCTCAATTAGCACAATATCAACCCGATATTATTCTTGACCCAATGTGCGGTTCAGGCACATTCATCATTGAAGCCCTCATGATTTTAACAGATCGTGCGCCAGGCCTAGTTCGACGTTTTGGTTTTAATGGCTGGCATGGGCATGACCGTGATCTCTGGTTATCACTTAAGGCTGAAGCAGCGGAACGCCATGAAAAAGCTTTGGAACAGGCTTTACCTAAATTCTATGCTTACGATGCAGACTGGGAAGCAGTCAAGGCCACCCGCCAAAATATCATTGCTGCGGGTTTTGAAAAACTGCTTGACCAAATCCAGATTGAAGAACGTACCTTAGCGGACTGGGATGACTTTCATGCCGAGGGCAAGAAAGCCTTTATTGTGACCAATCCTCCTTATGGGGAACGTTTGGGAGATAAAGCATCAAACCGCTCTTTATATCTGGGTTTATCGGCTCTATTACAGAAGAATTTTCCAAACCAGCGTGCCGCAATTATTGCCGCACAGGTTGAACAGGCAGATGTACTGGCATTTAACGACCCACAAACCTTACGTTTAATGAATGGTAAATTACCAATCTACGTGCGTTTTGGCACCATCAAGCCAGCAACTGTCACCCAACCCTTTTTGGCAACATGGCAACCACAACAGTTTGAAAAAATCGAGGGTGCTGAGGATTTTACCAACCGTTTGCAAAAAAACATGCAGGCCTTAAAAAAATGGGCAGTTAAAGAAAATATCTACTGTCTACGTCTGTATGATGCCGACTTGCCTGACTTCAACGTTGCCGTTGATTTATATGGGGATAGATTGCATGTTCAGGAATATGCGCCACCTAAAACCATTGATCCTGAAAAAGCCAAAAAACGTTTTAACCTTGCACTTGCCGCAATCCGTGCTGTGACTGGCTTACAACGTGATGCCATATTTATTAAAACCCGTGCAAAACAGACAGGTACCAATCAATACACCAAACAAAGTACCGCCTCTAAACGCTTTATCGTTCAGGAAGGTGATGCCAAAATTTTAGTCAACTTAACCGATTACTTGGATACAGGTCTATTTTTAGACCATCGCCAGATTCGTCTTCGAATCGCCAAGGAAGCGCGTGGCAAGCATTTCCTGAACCTGTATAGCTATACCTCAACTGCAAGCTTGCATGCCGCATTGGGTGGCGCAGCCAGTACCACCAGTGTTGACTTATCCAACACCTATCTGAGTTGGTCTAAAGAAAACTTTGTACTGAATGGCTTAACCGTAGACCATGCAGATGAACAGCATATGTTTTTTGCCAGTGACTGTTTTGAATGGTTAAAAGAGGGTCATGAGCAATATGACCTGATCTTTATTGATCCACCGACTTTCTCAAACTCAAAGAAATTCTATGGAACATTTGATGTACAGCGTGACCATGTTTCACTGCTTAAACGGGCAATGAACCGTCTAAACAGTGAGGGAACACTATATTTTTCAAATAACTATAGAGGTTTCGAATTGGATGAGGAACTTGAAGCCCTATACGATGTTGAAGAAATTACCTCTGAAACCATTGGACTAGATTTCAAACGTAATCAAAAAATTCATCGTGCCTGGAAAATAAAACACCAACAACTTTGAAACTGAAAACAAGCCACCATTTTGTCTTAACTCGAATGGTGGCTTCACTTATCAGTTTAAAATTTTGAGTATTATATCATGTACAGAAAAAATAAATTCTCGAATAAATTGTATTATTTCTTATTTAAAGTCACGGTACCTGTAACACGCCCCTCAATATCTACCTGATTGCCAGCAGTATTATAGGTATCAGAAAACTCATAGGTGTGTACATTATCTGAATTAAACTCATAAATCATCAAACGATCTGGAGCGACTGCATGAGGTTTAATGGTTGCAGCTTTTTTATCTCGCCCATCCGAAACAGTGTTTCTTTTCTGCTCTTGATAAGGTGATAAAACGCTTTCTGATAGAATTTTAATCCGTACATCACGGAGATTTTGATCGCTTAGTACACGTTGTGCACGCCAGCGTTCTTCCTCTGGCTTTAATACATCCTGCTGGGCTTTTACAATGATGCTCGGCAATGCGTTATTCAGCACGCCTGTTTGTAGTGCCAGATTTACTTCATTCAATGGTTGTGCAGCATGCCCCATTGAAGATAAAGCGATCATAAACAAAATTACACAGCGGTCCGTGTAATGATGTTGCTTATTTTCCATTGCAATTCATCCTGAATTTTTTTCTTATTTGTTCTGAAACTATCAAGTTTTTCATCAAGCCGCAATGTTATTGGTACTTTTCCCCAAAAAATCTGACCAGTTGCACTCATATAAAAAAAGATGGTGATTGGCATCACCATCTTTTTACACATTGGCCGTTAAATTTTTTGCCTAGCTCAACTTGAGTTTCTCAAACACCAAATGACCATCCTCAGCTTTTATCAGGATGTTATCTCCAGGCTGGAACTCACCAGATAAAATCTTCTGCGCCAGAGTATTTTCCACCTGTTGCTGAATTGCACGTTTTAACGGACGTGCACCATACACAGGGTCAAAGCCAGCCTCAATCAATAGATCAAATGCCGTGTCATCCACAGTCAAGCCTATATCACGCTCATTGAGGCGGGAACGTAAACGTTCCAGTTGAATATCCGCAATAGCACGAATCTGGTCTTTTTGCAGTGGATGGAAAATCACCACCTCATCAATACGGTTGATAAACTCTGGACGGAAATGCTGGCTAACCGCATTCATCACCACTGCCCGAATCTCATCATCAGTGGCCCCCTCACCCAGTTCTCGTACATCTTGTGAACCCAAGTTCGAGGTCATCACGATGACCGTGTTTTTAAAGTCCACCACGCGGCCTTGTGAATCCGTCAAGCGACCATCATCCAACACCTGTAGCAAGATATTGAACACATCTGGATGCGCTTTCTCCACCTCGTCAAACAACACCACGCTGTATGGTTTACGGCGTACCGCTTCGGTTAAAACACCACCCTCTTCATAGCCCACATAGCCTGGAGGCGCACCAACTAAACGGCTCACCGAGTGCTTTTCCATAAACTCAGACATATCAATCCGAATCATGGCATCATCACTGTCAAACAGGAAGTTAGCCAATGCCTTGGTCAACTCGGTTTTACCCACACCTGTCGGGCCAAGGAACAGGAATGATCCACTTGGGCGGTTCGGGTCAGACAAACCTGCGCGTGAACGGCGTACCGCATTGGAAACCGCCACCACCGCCTCATCCTGACCCACCACACGTTTATGCAGAAATTCTTCCATCTGGAGCAGTTTTTCACGTTCGCCCTGCAACATTTTCGTTACAGGAATACCTGTTGCCGCACTGACCACCTCAGCAATCTCATTCTCGGTCACTTTGGTACGAATGAGTTTAGGTTCCTCATTTTCCTCAGCAACTTCCGCCTGTTCCAGACGCTTTTGTAACTCTGGAATCACACCATATTGTAGGCGTGCTGCTTCCGCCAAATCACCCTCACGTTTGGCTTTTTCCAAAGCAACCCGTGCTTGATCCAATTCGATCTGGGCTTTTTTATCACCCTCAACCAGTGTTTTTTCAGCTTTCCAGATTTCTTCCAGATCATTGTACTCTTTCTGCTTTTCAGCAATTTGCTGCTCAAGATGATTGACTTCAGCCTTACTGCCTGCATCTTCATCTTTTTTCACCGCTTCCAACTGCATTTTCAACTGGATGAGACGGCGATCAAGCTTATCCAGTGCCTCTGGCTTAGAGTCGATCTCCATTTTAATCCGTGAAGCCGCCTCATCAATCAGGTCAATCGCTTTATCTGGCAACTGACGGTCAGTGATGTAACGATGTGACATTTTCGCCGCCCCAATAATCGCGGAATCCAAAATTTGTACACCGTGATGGGTTGCATATTTCTCTTTAAGACCACGCAAAATCGCAATGGTATCTTCCACACTTGGCTCATCCACCAACACTTTCTGGAAACGACGCTCAAGCGCTGCATCTTTCTCAATATACTGGCGATATTCATCTAGAGTGGTAGCACCAACACAGCGTAGTTCACCACGCGCCAACGCAGGTTTAAGCATGTTACCTGCGTCCATTGCGCCATCGCCCTTACCCGCGCCTACAAGGGTATGCAGCTCATCAATAAACAAGATGATTTCGCCTTCATGTTTGGCAAGGTCTTTCAGCACCGCTTTTAAGCGTTCCTCAAACTCACCACGATATTTTGCACCCGCTAGCAACGAACCCAAGTCCAGTGAAAGCACACGTTTATTCTTTAAGCTTTCAGGCACCTCACCATTGACGATGCGTTGTGCCAAGCCCTCTACAATCGCGGTTTTACCGACCCCAGGTTCACCAATCAGCACAGGGTTATTTTTGGTACGGCGTGACAACACCTGAATGGTACGGCGGATTTCATCATCACGCCCAATCACAGGGTCTAGCTTGCCTGCCAAGGCACGCTCGGTTAAATCAATGGTATATTTACTGAGTGAGTCACGTTGATCTTCATGGTTATTGGTGGTCACTTTTTCTGTTCCTCTAATTTTTTCAATGACTGCACGTAATTTCTGTGCAGTTGCACCTGAGCTTTCAATAATTTTTTTGGTTTCACCCTGTTCAGCCAATGCCAATAGCACCCAATCAGTGGATAAAAATTCATCCCCTGCTTTTTGTGCATAACTATCAGCTAAATTTAAAATGCGTACCGCTTCTGGATTTAAATTGACGTCACCCGTCGGATTACTAATCGTTGCAGCATCATTTAATGCCTGATTCAGTTTTTGCATTAAGGTGGGTAAATCAGCCCCTGCTTGCTGCAACAGACTCTGGTTAGCAGGTTCTTCCAGCAATGTCATAAGGATATGAATCCCTGCAATTGCGGTATGGTCCTTGCCTATTGCCAGTGACTGTGCATCTGAGAGTGCTTGCTGTAGGCGGTTTGTAAATTTTTCAAAGCGCATTCTTGTTATTCCTCACAACAAATTTTTAACTTATCACTAAGATGCGAACAGTTTTTAGATTTTCAAATAAAATTTATATGTTTTTCCAAAATCTTATAAAACAAAATATGGATAACACTCAGTAACAATATGGGTCTATAAATAATATATTTCAAGTATGTTTTGTATAAATTTTCGGTCTTTTCCAATTTGCACAGAACCTTTATTGTACTTTTATGTGGAAAAAGGACAGCATATTCGTCAGGGTGAACAATTTGGACTGGTCGGGAAAACTAGGCGTGTGACGGGCGCGCACCTACATTGGGGAATGAGCCTGAACAATGCTCGGGTAGATCCACAATTGTTCATAAAGTAAAAACATAAACTTATAAAAAAGTAATCTATGGCAATAGATCACTTTTTAGAAATATTTAACAATCAGGCATTATCCACTTCAATAATTTCAAAGTCATGGGTAATTTCCACCCCACCATCCGAAAGCATTTTACTTGCTGAACAGTATTTTTCCGCTGACAGTTCAACTGCCTTTTCAACCTGCTTGGCTTTTACCGCTTTACCTGTCACAATGAAGTGTAGATGGATTTTTGTAAACACGGCTGGGATTGCATCTGCCCTTTCGGCTTTTAAGTGACATACAACATCTGTGACATCTTGACGGGATTTCTTTAAAATGGTCACAATATCAAACGAAGCACAACCACCAAGTCCCATTAAAATCAATTCCATAGGACGTGGACCACGGTTTTCACCTCCATATTCTGCGGAACCATCCATCACCACACTGTGGCCACTTTCCGATTTCGCTTCAAAAGCAACATTCTCTAACCAATGTACACTTGTTTGCATTGCAACTACCCAAAAAACGTTATAAATTTACCTAGTTCTTGTACACTAACATAAAATGAGTTGATAAGGAATTTCATCTCTTCTGTGTAGAAAAGGCTTTAACAAAGCCTGTGCGATCGGTTTCATCCAAATTCGGAAATTTTAAGCATGACTTCAAATTTTTCACAACTTAGCACTGATGCTTTATCTCCAGGCCAACTGCCTGAGTCAGTAAAGGCTTTGCTAAAACGTGCTCATATTAACAGATACCCTAAACGCACCACGATTATTGATGCTGGAACTGAATCAAAATCACTGTATTTAATTTTAAAAGGTTCAGTGTCAATTATATTACGTGAAGATGATGAGCGTGAAATTGTTGTCGCCTACCTCAACCCAGGCGACTTCTTTGGTGAAATGGGTCTTTTTGAAAAGAATCCTCAACGTACCGCAGAAGTACGTACCCGAGATGTATGTGAGATTGCTGAAATTTCCTACGACAATTTCCATGAGTTAAGCAAGCAATACCCTGACCTAAGCTATGCAGTATTTGCCCAGTTGGTACGCCGTCTCAAGAACACCACACGTAAAATGACTGACCTTGCGTTCATTGATGTGTCTGGTCGTATTGCTCGTTGCTTAATTGATTTATCTGCTCAACCTGAGGCAATGATTTTACCAAATGGTCGTCAGATTCGTATTACCCGTCAGGAAATTGGCCGTATCGTGGGCTGTTCACGTGAAATGGTTGGCCGTGTGCTTAAAACGCTTGAAGATCAGGGCATGATCCAGACTGAGGGTAAGGCCATTTTAATTTTTGATACGTCTTTAGAAGAAAATGCTTTTTCTGAAGAGGAGTTTGACGACGAAGATTGATTTCATCAGGCTTCTGTCTCACTATCAAAGCCAGTGCAAAAACACTGGCTTTAATTTTATCAATTTATGTGAAAATTCATGCAATATGACAAAATAGTGATTACATAATTACAATGATTATAGAGCCATTCGGAATGTAAAGCGTTATAAACATTTTTTTATAATCCTCCTTAATCATGACGATATTCATAAAATACTGATTTGGAGCAAATAAGTATGAAAAAATTGGCTTTAAGCTTTTGTGCGATCACTGTAATGACCATTTCAGGCTGTGCCTCATTTGCAGATATGGCGGGTGCAGACAGCGCAACCCTGAATGCGCAATCTGCACAAAGTTTTGCAAAAATGACTCAGGAAGCACGTGCCAAAAACCAGTTGGATACCAGTTCAAGTACCTATCAACGTATTAATAGTGTGTTCCTGCGCCTGAAACCTTATGCTGATCAACTCAATCAAACAGGTCAACGTTTTGACTGGCAACTGGCGGTATTAAAGTCTGATAGCGTCAATGCCTATGTGGCACCAGGCGGTAAAGTGGTGTTCTACACAGGTATTGTCAACAAGCTAAATTTGAGTAATGATGAAATTGCAGCAATCATGGGCCATGAAATGACCCATGCACTTGAAGAACATGCAAAGAGTAAGATTGGTGCGCAGGCACTGACCAACCTTGCGATTGGCATTGGTACGTCTTATGCGGGTACCAATATCGGCGATCTAGGCAATGCCGCAATTAATTTGGGCAGTCAAATTGGTATTGGTCTGCCTTATTCGCGCAATCTTGAAAGCCGTGCCGATTATGGCGGTTTAATGCTGATGGCAAAAGCGGGCTATAACCCAAATGCAGCCATTAGTCTCTGGGAAAAAATGAATCGTTTAGATGGTGCGGGCGGTGCTTCATTCTTGTCAACACACCCATCGAATACACAGCGTATTGGCGATATGCGTAAAAACCTGCCAGCTGCGATGGCGGTGTATAACAAACGCCGTTAATAAGCATTATGGCCTTTCTTACAAGAAAGGCCTATTTCAAGATACTAGGACTTACGCATTGACGGATTCAAAAAAGTATTAAAATAGTTTATAAAGTATCTGTGATCAGACGAACTAAACATGCTTCTACAGCAACTTGTACATTACCCATTTATATGGGCTTTCTCATGACAGAACCGAACTCTATTAGCTGCACACAACTTGCCGAGACTTATAATATCTCGCATGATAGTGTAAATCGCTTTCTAGAGCGTGAAGACTACACACCTCACGACCTATATCAAGAAGCAATTCAACATATTGATAATAATAAACTTATAGTCAGTACTGATGATACTGTTTTAGATAAACCATATAGTCAACATATGGACTTAGTTAGCTATTTTTGGTCAGGCAAACACCACCGATCCGTCAAGGGGATTAATCTCATTACCTTGTATGCGACAGATCAGAGAGGTGGATCAGGAAATTTGAACAACAGCTATAAGTGATATTTTGCTCCCCAAATGATGTTATAAACATCGATATAAGGAGTATTTTATGGCACGTAGACCAAGAAGAAATCATTCAAATGATTTTAAAGCTAAGGTAGCACTTGCTGCGATTAAAGCAGAAAAAACACTTGCTGAATTGAGTGCTGAGTTTGATGTTCATCAAAACCAAATTATTGACTGGAAAAATCAATTGATCTCAGCTTCCTCGCAAGCTTTCGATCAATCAAAAGCTCCAACAGAACCACCCATCGATCTAAAAAAACTACATGCAAAAATCGGTGAGCAGGCATTAGAAATTGATTTTTTAGAAGGTGTGTTGAAGAAACTGGGCCGCTTCAACCACAAAAGTTAATCGACGACTCACTTCAGATTTCAGTATCTAA
>NZ_KB849355.1:22855-42251 GCF_000368325.1 Acinetobacter sp. CIP 102529 | reverse complement strand
GGGTCAAGTGGTCTGGCTCAAAGATTTTGGCTTTGTACAATTATTTAAGACTCAGTTAAAAGAACAGCAGAGGTTTTATATTGTGTATCAAGATGAAGATGATTTATTGTCCTTTGAGGGTTTTCATGAATTACATTCAAGTCATTGGAAAATAGAACAATATCACCGAGTGATTAAACAGGTTTGTCATATTGAAAAGTTTCAAGTAAGACGGTCTAAACTGATTTTGAATCATATTTTTTCAGCCTTGATGGCCTACGTCGAGATACAAAAGAACCAGTTTGAGGGGATCTTTGAAAATGTATATCATTGGCAGAAGAAATTATTTAGACCAATGATCAAAAACTTCATTGATGACTTTATTCTCGATAAAAATCATCTGCTACCACAGAGAGTCTATAAATAACAGTGCGTAAGTCCTAGATACTATAATTGTTCTATTTTCTGGACAGTTGGCGAATTCTAACATGATGTTCGACAGTTTCAAAAGCCTTATGATAATCAACAAGCTGAGCAAATTACTCTAATGGTGTAAGCCAATCTAACGCTTTTCTAGGACGAGTATTCAGTGACATGGCAACTTGATTTAAATAATGCTGATCCGCCTGATTTAAATCAATCCCTTTAGGTAAATATTGCCTAATTAAACCATTCATATTTTCGCATGTGCCTTTTTGCCATGGTGAATGTGGGTCACAGAAATATACATCTATGCCTAAATCTTCTTCAAGTATTTTATGTTCTGCCATCTCACGTCCACGGTCATAGGTCAACGTTTTACGCAGTTCTGTTTAATGAGTTCAGCAAATTTTCTGGCTGAAAAGCTGCCATGAATCGCTTTAGTATCATGTTTGAAGAGCGTGTAACCAAGTATTTTTAAAACTGTATTTACACAGAATTATTTACACCCTCCTGTATTTACACAGAATTATTTACACCCTCAATTGTGCGCGAGTGTAATTAACTCTCGGTAATTCTCAACAGACCCTAGTCTAGAGCCTTATTATTTATAATTTCATCCAGATAATCCGCCCACTTCTGCAACCACTCTGCACATTCGGCTTCATAATTATGTAGGTTGTATGTTCCCTCAATTCCCTTTTTGGAATGTCCCAAAACTGCTTCTGCAATATCTGTAGAACAGCCTAATCTGGATAAACCTGTTCTCACTGTTCGGCGTAAATCATGCGGATTCCAGTCATCAATATCTGTTAGCCAAAGCTGTTCAGGACGAAAATTAGTCTTAACTTTATCTGGATTTTTCATTTGCCACTTTATTTCTGTTAGGGACTTTTGTTGGATGGGCAACCCTGTTCGAGACGAAGCAAACAAATATTCCTGATCTGGTTTATATAGATTCCGTAAAAAATTGACACATTGCCTTGATAATTGAACATAACGCTCAGTGCTATTTTTTGAAGCTTTCAGATGCCATGTTCCTTGATCCAAATCAAAATCCCTCCATTGAGCATCACACAATTCTCCAGTACGGCAACCTGTCCATAGCGTTAAATAAAGGATATGTTTTTGATGGGTAGTAAATCCTGATGTGGGCAGCCAGGCCAATACACGTTTTAATTCCTGATCATTTAAAACCCGTGTGCCCTTTTTACAGGTTACTTTCAGTCTTGACTGCTTGATACTCATTTTGGCTAATAGAGCAGGATTAGCAAAATTGGCTGGAAATCGCTCCAAGCCAATGGCATATTCATACGCCAACGTCAACTCGGACAATACTCGTCCAGCCTGCACATTAGAACCACGATCAATAATTTCCTTGGTTAAAGCCACCACATCTTTTCGGGTCACTTCCAAAGCAATACGATTACCCAAAACCCGTACAGCATCTCCATACAGGGTTCGTCGTGTTTCAGATTGACCTTTTGGCTTACGCACACCCAAAACTTTTTTTCGTTCACCTGTTCGAGGATCAGTAATCCAGTGATCTTCAATCACCTCAGTCAAATACATCTCTATCATTTGGTGTACAGTGAGTTGAGACATATCTTTTTGTGCAAGCTCGTGTTCAATCTGTTGCTGAAGCTTTTCTTGTTCTTTTTTATATTTTGGACAAATCCCCTGATTTCGTTCAGCTTTTAAACGAGTGAGTTCTATCCTTGCCTCTGCCAGTGTAACTTGGGGGAAATTTCCGATCTTGTATTGTTTGATGGAATCATCCACAGGACTACGATAACGGTAGAAAAAAGTCTTCATTCCCGTTCTACCACAATGTACCCGTAATCCTGTGTACTCACCGACATCAGCCTTGTCAGGATCACCCACTTTCATCTTCTCAATGGCTTTCGCTGAAAGTGCTTTTTTTATTGTCGTTTGTTGATCTATTGAGCGAACCACTTTAAACCTCACAAGAAGATTGAATTATTTGTTATCCTTTCAAGCTGTCCATTTTCCAATATTGATAAGGAATGATGGCTAGTTTAAACTAAAACAACCCACACTAAAACCTACACTAATGTTTTGGCTTAGGCTGTATTTGCTTAGATTTCATCCAAAACCCTCGGATACTCTGTTTATGTTATACACTATTAAACACATTGAAAACAAAGGATTTAATACCAATGAAAGATAATAATAGCATAGCAGACTTTTCCAACCACACACCAATGATGCAGCAATACCTCAAAGTCAAAACAGACTATCCACATGCGCTATTGTTCTACCGTATGGGTGACTTTTATGAACTATTCTTTGAAGATGCGCATTTAGCAGCCAAACTATTAGGCATTACACTGACCCATCGTGGTAAAACCAACGGCGAACCAATCCCAATGGCGGGCGTACCCTATCATGCCGCAGAGGGATATCTTGCCCGTTTGGTTAAAGCTGGCCGTACAGTTGCCATTTGTGAACAGGTTGGCGAGGGCGAGAGTGCAGGCTCTCGCGGTAAAGCACCAATGGAACGTAAAGTAGTCCGTATTCTAACACCAGGAACTTTGACTGATGATGCATTACTTAGCAGTTATCAGTCTTCAAATCTCGTTGCTTTATGTATTCAGCAAAATAAGATTGGTTTTGCCCTACTCGATTTAAGTGCAGGTATTTTTAAAGTTCAACAACAGGACTACAAGCCTGAACAGCTTCCCATTGAACTGGCCCGTTTGATGCCAAGTGAAATCCTGATTGACGAAGACCTGATTGATCAAAACATTATTGAACAGATTAAGAAAAATCTGGAATGTCCAATTACCAAACGTCCAAACGTTGATTTTAACTTAAATAATGCACAAAAGACCTTATGTGACCAGTTTGCAGTTTCGACCTTGTCAGGTTTTGGATTGGACCCAATTCCACTGGCAAAAGCAGCGGCGGCGGCATTAATCCATTATGCCAAAGAAACCCAAAAAACAGCCTTGCCGCATATTCGCTCCATTCAGATTGAGCAAAGTACCGACTTTATTGCACTTGACCCAATTACACGCCGAAATCTGGAAATTATTGAGCCTTTGTTTGATCATGGCACATCACTGTTTCAACTGATTAATGACTGCCAAACCGCAATGGGTGGTCGTTTACTAAGCCGAACGCTGATGCAGCCGATTCGTGATACTGCTATATTAGATGCTCGATTAGATGCCTCAGAGCAATTATTAAAAGGGTTTCATGAGTCTCCTGTACGTTTAGTATTAAAAGAAATTGGTGATATTGAACGGGTACTGAGCCGTGTTGCTCTGGGTAGTGCACGTCCACGCGATTTAGTTCAACTGCGTCAAGCATGTGCACAAATTCCATTTTTACGACACGCTTTAACACCTGTTTTAAAAACACAGCAATCCAGATTATTGACTCAACTTGATCAGGAACTTGGCGATTTTAAGAGCCTACACCAACATTTAATGGCGGCGATTGTTGAGAACCCACCTGTGCTGTTGCGTGATGGTAATGTCATTGCTGAGGGTTATGATGATGAGCTGGATGAGTTACGCAAAATTCGTGATCATGCTGGGCAGTTCCTGATTGACCTTGAGATTAAGGAACGTCAACGGACAGGCATCAATACCCTAAAAATCGGCTATAACCGTGTCAGTGGTTATTATATTGAGTTGACACGCGTTCAGGCCGAGCAGGCACCTGCCGATTATATTCGCCGTCAAACCTTAAAAAATGCCGAGCGTTATATCACTCCAGAGCTCAAGAGCTTTGAGGACAAGGTACTTTCGAGCGAATCCCGTGCATTAGCGCGTGAAAAACTCCTATTTGAATCATTGCTGGATGAGTTACGCCAAAATATTGCCCATCTACAAATGATGAGTGCAGCAATTGCCCATATTGATGTTCTCGCCAATTTTGCCCATCAGGCACGTCTCAATAACTGGGCTCGACCTGAATTTACCCCAGAAACCAGTATCAAAATTCAGGGTGGTCGCCATCCTGTGGTTGAAGCCTTAAATAAGACACCTTTTACACCAAATGATACATTCCTTGATTCCCAGCATCGTATGGCCATTATCACGGGGCCAAACATGGGTGGTAAATCAACGTTCATGCGTCAAACAGCACTGATTAGTCTACTTGCCTACTGCGGCAGTTTTGTTCCTGCCAAATCAGCAAAATTAGGTTCGATTGACCGTATCTTTACCCGTATTGGTTCTGCTGATGACCTTTCTACAGGCAAATCTACTTTTATGGTGGAAATGACTGAAACCTCACAAATTTTACATCATGCAACCAGTCAATCTTTGGTGCTGATGGATGAAGTGGGTCGTGGTACGAGTACTTATGATGGTCTCTCTTTAGCTTGGGCATGTGTGCTTGACTTGACCAAACGTGTGAAATGCCTGTGCCTGTTTGCAACACATTATTTTGAATTAACTGAACTGGGTGGTGAAGCAGGTATTGATAACTATCATGTTACGGCGCAGGAATTAAACGGCAATCTAATCTTGCTGCATAAGGTTCAACATGGCCCAGCGAGTCAGAGTCACGGTTTGCAGGTGGCAAAACTGGCAGGCATTCCAGCCAACGTGATTAAAGAAGCACAAAAACGTTTAAAGATTCTGGAAAAGCAACAGCACCAGCATTTGCAAAATACTGTACAGACTGATTTATTCAGTGCAATTGACAATAAAATCGAAACTCACTTTGTTGAACGCATCATTGAAGTGCAAGCCCATTCACCTGCACTGGAGTTGTTACAAAACATTGATGTCGATGAATTAACCCCACGTCAGGCACTGGAACAGCTTTATCAATTAAAGGCATTATCTAAGACAGCTCAAACAGTTGAGAGCTAATCCATCAAAATGTCACGTGGAGATAAATCTGCCTACACAGCAAAACATAAAAGATAGGCGAAGCATATTGAGGAAAACGAACTGGATCAAGGGCGCTAAGATGCTGAACGTATAGCCTGGGCAACGGTCAATAAACAAGATGGTGATGGTGGGCTAAAGAAAAAGCATAAATAAGTCGATTAACCTTGTTGTTGAGACTTATTATCAACAAAAGTCATATAAATAAGTCCATTTCATTGATACGAATAATAAATATCAATAAAAGGAATTGTTTCTATCGGTCTTTTTTGCCTAAAATACGCTATTCAAAATGAAAACCATATTTTTTAGGTAGCTGCCGCCATGACCTTTGTTGTCACCGAAAATTGTATTAAATGTAAGTATCAAGATTGTGTTGAAGTTTGTCCTGTAGACTGCTTCTATGAGGGGCCAAACTTCCTTGTGATCAATCCAGATGAATGTATTGACTGTGCATTGTGTGAACCTGAATGTCCAGCAAATGCGATTTTCTCGGAAGATGAACTACCAGAAGGTCAGGAAGTGTTTATTGAATTGAATGCTGAATTATCAGAAAAATGGGCAGGTAATAACATCACTCAAATTGGTGAACAACCCGCTGATCGTGAAGAATGGAACGGTAAGCCAAACAAACTTCAGTATTTAGAAAAATAATTAAAAAGACCAGTTTCTACTGGTCTTTTTTATACCTGAATCACACATTTCTTTGCAATTGCATCATTATTCATGTGCTATTTTGCATTAAAATGATACACCTATCGTTTGTGAACTTGCTTTTTTATGATGCAAAATAAATTACAGGGCCTTTTTTCATTTTTTATCATCCCTGTGATGATGGTGGGTTGTGTCAGCTCGACCACCAAAGTGACCCAGAATAACAACATCGGAAAAAGAATTTATATTCCCCAGGAACAGGTCACCATTACCCGCCCTATTCCCAATAAGATTGAACCTGCCTCTTATCGCATCTGGCTCAATCAGGGCGAGAACTATGCACGCGTTCGTGAATATGAGCAGTTTTTAACACGCAACAATCTGGCACATATTATTCCAAGTTTTGAATTACTGCGTACCGCACGGGATTGGCAAAAATGTGGGCGCTCTGAATATATGGTGCCTAACCGCGAGTTATGGAACAACTCACTTTCAACCTTGCGAGTGTTTAAGTACCTGATTGCAGCCAAAATCCTGACAGATTTTGAAGTGACTTCGGTTTACCGTGATCTTCCCCTGAATCAATGCGCTGGCGGAGCCAGCTCGTCCAGACATTTATTCAACTCAGCCATTGATTTCCGTATTGGTCCTGAATTTCCTCAACCACAGGATTATGCTTTTATTGAGCAAAGCAAATTCAAGCTTTGCCAGTTCTGGGCACAGCATGGTCAAGGTCTCAATCTGGGTATTGGTCTATATAGCTCAGGGCAAATCCATATTGACACACAGGGTTATCGAACATGGGGGCCTGACCTAACCCGCAACAGTTCAATGTGTAATTTTTAGCGTCAGAAAAATGCTTTCTTTAAAGAAGCATTTTTATTTAATTGATGGTTTGTAATTGTAACTTACCTCAGTCAAGCATTTTATTTCGTTTAATTTTATTGATACAAGCAAAGATCATTTTATGGATCATCGTGGTGAGTTCCACTACATATAATATGTTCAATCATTAAACATAAATAAACTTTGATTTCTCATTTATCCCTAATCAAATTGCACTCTAGATATAAATGTTTAAAATGCAGCTAACAGATTTATAGGTAAACCTGATTATGCAACAGATGTGGACAGACATTGATGAATATATCAATTCACATTTAATTCCCACTGACCCAAAACTTCTACATGCATTAGACAATACCGATCAGCAGGGTTTTTCTAATCATCTGGCTGTTGCACCCAATCAAGGTATGTTTTTACAAATGCTGATTCAGATGAATCAGTGCAAGCGCGTGTTGGAACTGGGAACTTTTGCGGCTTATAGCACCATTTGGCTGGCAAAGGCCTTACCCGAAGATGGTTATCTACTGACCGTTGAAGGACGTGATACCCACGTCATCTTGGCGCAGGAAAACATTGATTATGCCAATATGCCCACCACGATCGAACTGAAAAAAGGTCGTGGTGCAGATGTGATGAAACAGCTTATTGCTGATGGCAGCGAAGCTTTTGATTTTATTTTTATTGATGCCGACAAACAAAGTTATCCTGAATATCTGGAGTTAAGTTTACAACTGTCCCATTCGGGCACCATTATCGTACTGGATAATGTCATTCGTGCAGGTGCAATTCTGGATGAAAACAATAAAAAACCAAGCATTGAAGGTATTCGGGATGCTTTTACGGCATTAAAAGATCATCCAAAGCTTTTATCCTGCACAGCCCTACAAACTGTTGGGTCAAAAGGCCATGATGGTTTTGCAATTGCGATTGTGAAATAGAGATTAAAAAACAACCTGAAATTTTTAATTATTTAATATCAATTACTTATATTTATACACAATGTTTTTCCATATAGTTATCCACAGTATTTGCGGATAACTAGTAGAGGGTCTATTAACACTTCACAGATGCTTGCGACAGCGATCATTTTTTAGGCGGAACAAGGCATGTATTGTGAAATTTAGTCATTCTAAATGAACAAGACATAACGCAGTAACGACAAAAAATGCTCCTGTCCCGTAGGGTTATGGCTAAAATATCCACAAAATTCGTTATGAAACTTGACAAGGGTCACGCCATTGCCTGCGTTTCATGCCTTGTTTGAGTCATTTTAGCCTATAACGCAATGCATGGCTGAAGTGTAATAGACCCTCTTATAAAAATGAATTACTTAGCCACAAGCAAAGGCACATTGGCATTACGGAAAATTGTGGTGGTGATGCTACCCAAAAAGAATTGATGGATTTTACTGTGGCTGAAAGCCCCCAGCACAATCAACTGAATCTTATGCTCTGCCTGATATTCCAGAATATTTTGTGCCACATCTCCATAACGGTAGACAGGTACAACCTCTATACCAGCATCCTTTAAATACTTTTCAGGTTCGGTCAGCATTTCAGGATGATCACCAACATAAAGTAAGTGACATTGCAGTGTTTTCAATAAATCACTTTGGGCAATGCGTTGCAGCATTTTTTGACAGGTCGGTGAATATTCATAGGCAAAGATAAAACGTCTTGGTGCTTCAAAATTCTCGCCTACCGTAATCACTGTACAGTTTGCACCACGAATAAAGTTTTCTACGTTACTGCCAATCGGCTTATTCTTTTCAGCCGCCCGTTCGCCCACACGCCCAATAATGACAACATCATTCTCTTTTAAAATATTAAAGCTCTGTTCAAGAAAATCGCCTTTTTCCTGAATCTTGGTACTGGTTAAACCATATTGTTTTTCAATCAGTTCAGAAATATGTTTTAGTAAGTTATTACTGTAGTCGAGTGCGAGTTCACTTTGCTTTTGCTCAAGTTCGGCCAGCTCCTTAAGCAGCATGGCATTACTTTCAAAACCAATGACACCGCTGATTTCACCTAAATGATAGCTTGCTGGATAATAGTCTAGGATTTGCAACAGTACTAATTCTCTTTGCGTTTGCTTCGCCACCCATGCGGCTGCTTCAGCGACCGCCTCGATACAAGGTGAAGAATCAATACATGCAATGACACGGTTCATGTTCGCCTCTCTTTAGGTCTAACACCTTAGGTCTTGTACTTGTTTTTAACTTAACACAGATAAAACCAGGATAGGTTAAATTTATGTATCGAATCTTCTGAACTTTTTCATGCTATTTTCTTATTTTCGATAACGGATCAAGCGAGCTGGATTACCTGCAACAATGGCATGCTTTTCAATGTCTTTAGTCACCATACTGTTCATTCCAATGACGGCATGATCTCCTATTTTTACACCATCTTTAATCCCAACATGCGCCCCCAGCCAAACATCCTGTCCAATCTCAATGCCTTTTGAAGTCACTGCCTGTTGGTAAATCGGACGTTCTAAATCCATACCATGATCGAAAGCATATAAATGGCTATACGCTGCGATACGCACCTGATCATGCAGTTTAATGCCTGCACGTCCACCATCTAAAATACAGTGGTGGTTAATTGCTACCTCATTGCCAATCTGCAACGGTCCATGCAAAGTACAATCCGCCGCAATAAAGGTGTTGTCACCAATGCTGATCTTACGACCACGCTCTGCAAAAATATGGGCTAAAGGAGAAATGAAACAGTTCTCTCCAATCTCTACCGTTTCCATTTCCAGCAGGTAGGCTTGATATTCCGCCTGCCATTGTTCCGCCCATTCCCGATGTTTGGGTTTCAATGACCAATATAGCCAAGGCATATAATTTAAACGATGTTTATGCTGCTCCCGATACTTTAATAATGGATCAGTCATCTACAGATTCCTCAACAATCTTAACCTGCTCACGTCCTCTCGTCAGGTCCTGAAGTTTATGCCTGAGTGGTTCAATTTGCTGAACTTGTACACGCGCCTCAATCATCACCCCATTTTCAGTATAGCTTTCCTGATATTCAATCTGTTGCTGCATCAACTCATACTGGATAATCGCCCATTCATTAAACAGGCAGGCAAACTGTATTGCTTTTTTCTCAATTAGCTCAATTTTCTCAGCCAATAGCAAACATTGTCCAGCACAGCCACCATAAGCCCGTACCAGTCCACCTGTGCCCAGCTTGATTCCGCCATACCAACGGTTAACCATGACAATCACATTGGTTAAATCATTGCCCTCTATGGTTGCCAGAATAGGACGACCTGCTGTTCCAGAGGGTTCATCATCATCATTAAAGCGTACATGGTGTCCAATCTTCCATGCCCAGCATTGATGGGTGGTTGATGTATCTTTAGTCTGCTCTAAAAAGGCTTTGACCTGTTGTTCATTTTCAACAACCGCAGCAATCGCCTGAAAACGACTTTTTTTAATTTCTTCTTCAAAAGTAATCGTATGAGCAATGGTGAATGGCATAAAAATCTAGATAAAAGCAAAAAAGAAATTATATCAATTTTTGTAGATGAGAGAGGTATCTCCAATTCGGAAAAGAATACATGTTTACTTTTTAATGATAACTTATAAAAAAGAACCCGCAAGTTCTTTAGGATATAAACAACTGTTCAAATTTAAACCACAAAATCGTCACCCAAATACACTTTACGCACCTGCTCATTATCCAGAATTTCCTGTGGAGTGCCTTCAGCAATCACCGATCCTTCACTCACGATATAAGCCTTTTCACAAATGGCCAAAGTCTCACGCACATTATGGTCGGTAATCAACACCCCAATCCCACGTTCTTTTAGGGTTTGGATAATATCCTTAATATCACCCACGGAAATCGGGTCAACCCCTGCAAATGGCTCATCCAGCAGCATAAATTTTGGATCGGCAGCCAATGCACGTGCAATTTCAGCCCGACGGCGTTCACCACCAGAAACACTCATACCCAGTGAATCCTTAATATGATTGATCTTAAAATCATTCAAAAGCTCAGTCAGGCGTTGCTGGCGCTGCTGCTTATTCAGGCCCTTACGTGTCTCCAAAATTGCCATAATATTTTCAGCAATGGTCAGCTTTCTAAAGATAGACGCTTCCTGAGGTAAATAGCCAATTCCCTTACGCGCCCGCTCATGCATAGCCAGATCGGACAGGTCAAGGTCATCGAGGTGAATCTCGCCCTTGTCCATACGCACCAGACCAACAACCATATAGAAGCTGGTGGTTTTTCCCGCACCATTCGGCCCAAGCAGTCCGACAATCTGACCACTTTGCATGGTAAAAGAAACATCTTTCACAACCCAGCGCTTGCTATAATTTTTCGCCAAATACTTAATGCACAATGTCTGTGGTTGCTGACCTGACTGTTCCATTAATCACGTGCCCCTGGAAAGCTTTTTGAACTTGATGGTGGAATGATAATCTGAATACGATTAGATGATGAACCCTGCGCCTCAACATCGCCCTTGTTCATACTGTATTTCAACCTGTTGCCGCGAATACTGGAACCATCCTGATAGAGATAGGCATTACCAGTCAACGTGATAATCCCTGTGTCTGCGTTGTAGACAATATTCTGCGCCTCACCGCGTGCCAACCCCTTGTTGGCTTCTATTTGCTGCTGGAACTTGGCAGGTTTGCCTTTGGCGGTAATGGTCTGAATCTCGTTTTTACTGTTCAGTGTGGCAACCAGTGAGTCCGCCTGAAGCTTCATGGTGCCCTGTTCGATCACCACATTGCCCGTATAAGTGGTAATACCCGTTTTACTATTATAAGTCGCGTTTTCAGCCGCCAGAGAAAGTGGTTGGTTACGGTCTGACGGTAAAGCAAAACTTGAGGCAGAAGAGAGTGCAACCACCGCAACACAAGCCACCTGTTTCAGGAAAGATGAACGATACTGGGTATTAAGGTTTTGGCGCATACTTTCCTCGAACTTTGAAAAATTCATATTGACCCTGATTGAGGTCTGCTTTTAGTCCCTGACTCACAAACTCAGCCGTTGGTGACTGCACAATGACCTGATGCTGCGTTTCCAGTTGTCTGGTTTTCGGATAGCCTGTGAGTTCATCCGTATGAAACTCCATTTTACCCTGTTCAGATAATTGTGTCGCAACCACGTCTCCAGTCAGGACTACTTTGCTATTGTCATCGTAACCATTTGCCTGTTTGGCAAAAAAGGTCGCATCAGGCTTGCCCTGTTTGTACATCACCGCATTGAGCTGATCAAGCTGTGATGTTTTCTGTTGCATATCCTGTTGCAACTGCTTGATTTCGGCACGAATATATAAATTCCCCTGCTCATCTGTTTGCGTAAGATGAACGCCCTGTGCTGAATATGTCATATTTTTAGCTGAATCAACTTCCAGCTTTTTTGCCTTGCCGCTGTAATAGTAATAGCCGCCACTGATCGCAGCAACAATTACAGCAACAACATATAAAACCTTGGTATCCATAAACAGGGTGCCCTAACCTTGGGGGAGTTTAATACTGATATTAATGTGGTACAGTCAGGTATTTTGCAAGTAGCTCTTGGTAAACACCTTTTGCCATCAGCAACATATCACAGGCCTCACGTACTGCCCCACGTCCACCCATCGCTTGGGTGACCAGATTTGCACGGCGACGCACTTCCTCATGGCCATTGGGCACGGTAATGCTCATACCTGCAATTGCAAACGCAGACAGGTCAGGCCAGTCATCGCCCATATAGACACAGTCCTCAGGCAGGATATTGAGCTGTGCACAGGCTTCACGCAATGCCACACCCTTATCCTCACGTCCCTGAAACACCAGATCCACACCCAAGTCAGACATGCGCTTTTCAACAATCTGGCTTTTACGTCCAGTGATGATAATCACTTTCATGCCTGCCTGCTGCACCAACTTCATTCCCAAGCCATCACGGATATCGAAAGACTTGACTTCATCACCTGAGTTGGTCAAGGTCACAAAACCATCGCTTAGAATACCATCCACATCCAGCACCAGTGCCTGTAAATGACGCGCTTGCTCTAAAAGTGCATACGATGCCATGACTTAACTCACTCCCGCTTCAATCAGATCATGCATGCTAATTACCCCAATTACCTTATGGGCATCATCAACAACAACAAATTGGTTAATCTTTTTCTCATTCATTTTTTCCAACACTTTGACAGCACGAACTTCCTGCGAAATTGTCATCGGGTTTTTGGTCATCACCGCAGAAACAGGCAGGTTAATGTCAAAACCCTGTTGATGGTCAATCATACGACGTAAGTCACCATCGGTGAAAATACCTAACAGAATGTCATTTTCATCCACCACCGTGGTTAAACCCAGACGCTTTTCGGTAATCTCAAACAGGGTTTTATTCATCGGCGTATCAGGGGTTACCTTTGGCAACTCTGCACCTGTGTGCATTAAATGTTTCACATGCAGAAGCAAACGCTTACCCAGCGCACCCGCAGGATGGGAACGGGCAAAATCATCTGCGGTAAAGCCTCGTGCTTCCAGCAACGCAACCGCTAAAGCATCCCCTAGAACCAGTGTTGCGGTGGTACTTGATGTAGGCGCCAATCCCAGTGGGCATGCTTCATCTGCCGCACCCAGCGTCAGGGCAATATCAGCATTCTGTGGCATTGGTCCCTTGTCATCACGGCTAATGGTGATTAAAGGCACTTCCAAGTGTTTAATCAGTGGCATCAGCATCATAATTTCATCACTCTTGCCCGAGTTTGAAATTGCAATCAGTACATCACCGCGCACCAGCATGCCCAGATCACCATGCCCTGCCTCACCAGGATGCATAAAGAATGAGGGTGTACCTGTGGAGGCAAAGGTTGCCGCCATTTTGCGGCCAATATGACCAGATTTACCCATTCCTGTAACAACCACACGCCCCTTGCATTGCAAAATCACTTCACAGGCGCGGTCAAAGCGTTCATCAATTTGTGTTGCAAGTACTTCTATCGCTTGTTGTTCAATGCGCAAAGTTTCCAGCGCACTTTTTTGGAAATTTATCGTTTGTGACATGCAGGTTTAACTCAAAATAATATGCGATCTACTGGAGGTAGATGATTGTAATCAAAAGAATGATCGAGATTCTAGCATAACTAGAAGTTATACACGTTTCTAAAATGTGTAAGATTTTTGGGAAAATGGAGAAAAATAAAGATCAATGAACCGCAAACTCCAGACGCTGATCGCTACACACTACAACCCATGTTTCAAGAACAGGGATAACACCCCATCCCAAACAACATAATCATTAAAATTGATCTGGTCCATTATTTTTTGCCCGATAACTTTATGAAATACAATGCATACGTTATGATGAATAACGATTTTTGTAGAGTGTTTGAAAACCCTTATGCAACCTTTTGTTCTATATAATTCTGAGCAACGTAAAAAAGTTGAATTTGTGCCACGCAAAGAGGGACAAATCGATATGTATGTCTGTGGTATGACGGTTTACGATTATTGTCATATTGGACACGCTCGGGTTATGGTTGCATTTGACTACATCATTCGCTTTTTGCGTAGTCAGGGCTGGAAAGTTCGCTATATCCGTAATATCACTGATATTGATGACAAGATCATTGCCCGTGCCAATGAAAATGGTGAAACCATCCAGCAACTCACTGCACGCTTTATTGATGCAATGAATGAGGATGCAGCCAACCTTGGCTGTGTGCTACCCGATGAAGCACCCAAAGCGACCGAATATATTGACCAGATGCAAAGCATGATTGCTACGCTGGTGGATAATGGCACAGCCTACCCTGCTGCCAACGGTGATGTTTATTTTGAAGTGACCAAGTTTGACAAATACGGTCGCTTGTCGGGCCGTAAGCTTGAGGATATGCAGGCGGGCGCATCTGAACGTGTCGATGTCGAAGTTGAAAAGAAACATCCTTTTGATTTTGTCCTTTGGAAACACGCCAAGGAAAATGAACCTGCATGGGCTTCACCTTGGGGCAATGGCCGTCCAGGCTGGCATATTGAATGTTCAGCGATGTCCACCTGCTGTCTGGGTAATCATTTCGATATTCATGGTGGTGGTTCGGACCTGATGTTCCCACACCATGAAAATGAAATTGCCCAAAGTGAGGCTTCAACAGGCGAACAGTATGTGAATTACTGGATGCATGTGGGTTTCATTAATGTCGATGGTGAGAAAATGTCGAAGTCCTTAGGCAACTTCTTTACCATTCGTGATGTAATGGAAAAATTCCATCCAGAAGTGATCCGTTACTTTATTGTGTCATCACACTACCGTAGTCCAGTCAACTTCTCTGACTTTGCCTTGAAAGAGGCGAAAACCGCACTCAGCCGTTTTTATCATTCATTTAAAGCCTACCAGCAAATGTATGGGCAAAAAACAGTTGAGACTTTAGAGCAAGGTTTTGTTAAACGTTTTAATGCCGCAATGCGGGATGACTTTAATACTGCGGAAACAATGGCAGTTTTATTTGAGCTAAATAAAGAGTTAAACCGTGCTGTTAAGGAAGAAACTGCTGAACAGGCAACTGTCCTCTACTCAACCTTACGCTATTTAACCAATATTCTTGGCTTGGTTCAGCATGATGTAGATGAGTTTTTAAAATCGGATATTGGTCAGGAAGCACTCTCCCTTTCTGACACAGAAATTGAAAACTTTATCCAGCAACGTGTTGATGCTAAAAAAGCCAAAGACTTTGCTCAGGCAGATGCCATTCGACAGTCTTTATTGGATCAGGGTGTTGTGCTTGAGGATACCCGTCAGGGAACTATTTGGCGACGTGCTGATTAAATCAACACTTAGCAACATAGAGAGTTGACAGTTTGATTAAACTCTCTATAATGCGAACTATTGCGGGAATAGCTCAGTTGGTAGAGCATAACCTTGCCAAGGTTGGGGTCGCGAGTTCGAGTCTCGTTTCCCGCTCCAGAATTTTAAAAGCCTCAGTCGAAAGATTGGGGCTTTTTTTGTTGATTTTAAATAGTATTATTATTTATCAGAATTTCTGATACTTAAAAAAGCAAGTTAACAGAACATTACATTTAAAATTGGTGACCAAATGGTGACCAAAAAGTGACTCTATTTTTTTACGCGCTACTTTCTAAGTTGGCCGAATCTGTATGACCAAGCCCCTATCATGTAATTACACAAAAAATTATTGATTATCTATTTTATTATTCATCATCGGTATCTCTATTATTTGACTGCGCTAACAAATCATTAGTCCGCTCAAATATAAATAACTCCCCAACCTGTATATCTAAAAAATCACATACCCGATCAATAGTATCAAAATCTATTCGTGTCAAATCTCCATTATAAAGCTTATGCAATGTGGTTTTATTAATACCAGTACCACGGATAAGATCTGCTACCCTCATCCTTCTTTCAGCCAAAAGAGTTGGAAGTTTACAAATAATCACAATAAATTCCTCTAATCCGATTACTTTTTCATTGCATTTGAGCAATTTTAGAGTTAATTTATCTTCAAGGATGTAATTTATCTCCACATCCGATGAAGTTTTACAGGAATATCATTATGACATACACCTATATGACAGCCCAACAGTTGGCTGAAAAAATTCATTACGACCCACGTACCATCCGTAACCAACTTAAGGACAGTATTTTCCTTGAGGGCATTCATTACATCCGCCCATTCGGTGGACGCAAAATTTTGTTTGTATGGGAACGTATCGAAGAAGATATGTTGAAATTCACCAGCCTAGGGCTAACCACTTTGCAATAAGGAGTCCTGCATATGGCGAATATTCAAGAACGTTATGGAAAGCTCGTTGTCGACTTCCGCTATCAAGGTGTACGGTGCAGAGAAACAACCAATCTCGAAGATACGGCCCAAAACCGTAAACTTTTAAAGAAACGTTTAGAACAGCTTGAAGCAGAAATTACTTTAGGGACTTTCGAGTATGCAAAGTATTTTCCTAAAAGCAAACGAGTTGCACAGTTTAGTGAGATACAGCAACGTAAAGCTGTACTGAGCTCATCAACACCCCTATTTAAGGATTTTGCGCATATTTGGTTTGATGAGAAAAAAATTGAATGGCGCAGTTCCTACCAGGAAAAGGTACTGATTATTTTAAATAATTATTTGATCCCTGCATTAGGCCATCAGTGCTTAGATCAGATAAAGAAGCCAGACTTGCTTGAATTCCGTTCCTCTCTCGGCAAAGTGAATTACGGTTTAAAACAAGCAAGCCTGAAGGCATCCCGAATCAATCAGATCATGACACCTTTACGTATGATACTTAATGAAGCAGCGGAACGATACAACTTTGTTTCGCCTTATAAAAATATTAAGAATCTCAAGGAAAGTCGCATTGACGTTACACCTTTTACCCTACAAGAGGTGCAAAAGATCATAGAGACTGTGCGTGATGACTTTAAACCGTACTACACCGTTCGCTTCTTCACAGGTATGCGTACCAGTGAAATCGATGGTCTACGTTGGCAAAACGTGAATTTTCAACGGCGTGAGATCTATATCAAAGAAGCATTAGTCAACGGCAAACTTGGTGATACCAAAACCTTTGGATCAGACCGTGGCATTCAAATGAGTGAGCGTGTGTATCAAGCACTCTTAGAACAAAAGAAAATGGTCAAGAACCGCTCTGAATTCGTTTTTTCTATGCGAAATGGCAACCCATTGGACTATCGCTTAGTGAATCGACGCGTATGGCATCCATTATTAAGATTTTTAGGTTTGAAAAGTCGTCGTGCATATCAAACACGGCATACTGCAGCGACATTGTGGCTCTCAGCTGGTGAAAATCCGGAATGGATTGCCAAACAACTAGGACATTCTACGACTGAAATGCTGTTTCGTGTTTACAGTCGCTATGTTCCTAATATTACCCGTCGTGATGGCAGTGCTTTTGAGCTGATGCTAGAAAAGCTCAATGAGATGGAGAATGAATATGACTAAATCATTCTTTGGTGGGGTTGTGGTGTCACAGGAAGTTGATGCAATTGCACGTGAGCTGATTGAGGAGTTTCAAATTCCCAAACTGCACAACCTCGCTTTCATGCTCAACGTCAACAAATGTTTTAATGATCATCAGGCTTTAAGGCTTTGGTTACAACGACAATTGGATGATGGGCAAGCCAATTATGCAAATTTGGCAATGAAAGCCCGCCTTTACTTAACCAATCTTGCTTACACATAAATCAAAAAACTAAGGTCATCTAATTGATGACCTTAGCCCTTTTACACCAATTAAAAGGTAGAAAACAAATAAGAGTTTTTCGTTTGGAAACCTGTCGACATCGGTGATCTCCAATAAAAAGATGATGATCTTTTGGAGAGAAGAAAAGATTTATATTTTTAAAAATTCAAAATGGATTTAGGAGAATAAACATGAATCCTTTGTTTAAAACACTCCAAATTCCAACAGAAGCAACGAAAACAGTATGCCCTATACACCAAATACCTGTAATGGAAATTGCTGGTCATAAGCTCTGCAAATTATGTGCAAAAGAAACTATACATCAATCGCAGATCGCTTATGAAGCTGAATTACAACAGTGCTTACTACAACAAAAAATCAAAAATTCAGGTCTAAATAAACGCTATCTAGACTGTGGTTTTAAAAATTATGTGATTTCATGTCCCCAACAAGACAATGCCATCCAACTATGCCAAGCCTTTGCACAACAGATTATTTCAAATCTGCATCCAAACCTTTTGCTCATCGGGACACCAGGTATTGGTAAAACACATCTGAGTGCATCAGTCATTCGTAACATTCTGCACAATACTAGACGATCTGCACGCTACACGACCAGTGCAGATATTGCCCAAAGAATGATGGACACATGGGCTGATACTGCCCATTCTGAAAATGAAGTGATCAAGCACTTTTCTAGCTTTGATTTACTGGTTATCGATGAATACGTTGACCGCTGCGATGTTAGATCGGTTGCTGCATCACTGTCATGTGGTACAAATATCGGGTGAGAGTTATCGTTTGAAGGATAAAAAAAGAATTGGGATTCAGCCCCATGTTGAAATTTAATACGAGATCAAAGGGGTCAATTTTACTTTGCCATTTGTAAGGTAAAAGGGGTCAATTTTAGAATGCCGTTGACAATGGCGAACTTTAAGGTTCGAGTACTAGATATAGCATTAAACCAGATCAATGAACTGACTGATATCACAGCTTCTTACGAACAACACAAAGTAGGGCGTACGATTAGTGGTTTCTCTTTTTCATTCAAACCTAAGCAACCTGTGGATGCAATTACGCATAATAAACCTAAGAAATTGACAGATAAACAGATTCAATTCTTTGCTAACAAGCTAGCTCACCATGATCCATTTGCAAGCAAAAAAGCTGCAGTAGGGGAAAGCTATGCTGATCTAGAGAAAAGGCTTCTGATTGAACTACAAGATGTCGGTTTGTCAGAAAGTATGCTGGGGTTCTCAAAGAGTTAGGCCTCGAGGTATGATATGCAACTAGATTAGTTGTTATATAGAACTAATCTAGTTTTGTAATAATTTCCTCTGTACACGACAAATTTCACAGAACCCTTATCCTATCAGGATTCTGCTTTCTTAAAATTGCCAAAATTTCCTTAAACTCTTCTTTTTTCCCAAAACCAATTAAA
>NZ_KB849355.1:0-21880 GCF_000368325.1 Acinetobacter sp. CIP 102529 | reverse complement strand
TTGATGGGCAAGGCTTTAGATGCAGAAGAAAGATTGCACGTTTGCTTTAAAATGATCGCAAGCATGATGAGCGAAAAGCACTTTAAATGTGACTTGTTCCATTTTAGAGATTTGTTTAAGATAAGATATAACTCATTGAGATGTGTCATAGTATTCGTCGTTAGAAAACAATTATTGTGACATTATTTCAATGAGTTATCTATTTTTGTCGTGTACAGAGAAAGATATTAGAAATAGCTACATAGAGTTTATTTCTAGTTTATTCAAATTAGTCGTTCAAATTAGGCGTTACTACGGATGAACAATAATTTTTACAGCAGACTCATTATTATGAATCAATGTTTCAAAGCCTTTAGAAACAAGATCATCTAATGCAATCCGTTGGGTAATAAAAGGTTCTAGATTAATCTTACCTTGCTCAACCAAACGGATAGTTTCCTGATGATCATTTACATAAGCAATCGTGCCACGAATATCTAGCTCTTTCATCACCACACTATGCACATTAATTGTGGCAGGATGGCTCCAAATAGAAACGATAACGACTACACCAGTTGGTTTCATTGCTGCAACGAGTGTATCCATGACTTTATTGACACTACTACATTCAAAAGCGACATCTACACCGCGGTCTTCTGTAATTTTCATTACCTCAGCAACTACATCAACCTTAGATGGGTCTAGTACATAATCGGCAACACCCGCTTCTATCGCTTTTTCTTTACGTTTTGCACTCAGTTCAGTAATGATGACCGTGAGACCTTTAGCCTTTAAAATAGCAGATAAAAGTAAGCCTATTGGGCCTGCTCCACCAACCAGTGCGATATCGCCAGCTTTTGCGCCACTTCTGACATAGGCATGATGACCGACAGATAAAGGTTCTATCAATGCTGCTTGGTCTAAAGGAATATCATTTGAAATAGGATGTACCCAACGCCGCTGAACTGCAATTTTTTCAGAAAGACCACCACCGCGTCCGCCTAAACCAATAAAGTTCATATTTTTTGATAAATGATACTTATCATTGGGGCCAGTCGGCACATCGTCAGCAATGATGTAGGGTTCAACTACGACATGTTGCCCAATTTGGATATCATCTACACCCTCTCCAACTGCATAAACCACGCCTGAAAATTCATGTCCCATTGTTACAGGTGCAGATTCTCCCGAAATTGGGTGTGGGTGACCACAAGGTGGAATAAAAATAGGACCTTCCATGAATTCATGTAAATCTGTACCGCAAATACCACACCACGCAACTTGAATTCCAACTGTGCCTGGAAGTACTTTCGGTTCAGGGATATCTTCAATTCGAATATCCCCTCGGTCATAAAAACGAGCTGCTTTCATTTTATATTCCTTATATTGATGTTAACGGTAAACCAGTGCGTACACGGCCTCAACTTTCAATAAAGTATAAAAGGTGTTTGTGTAGGCAATACCCTTACTTTTGATAAGCCAAAAGAAAGCAAAAGCCTTTGTTACCCATACATAACATCCCTATTATGATGGATAACGTGTGGCATCCCTGCCACACTCGTGTATCCAAACGTTGCTTAAATTAAACTATGTAATAGTGGCGACATAAAGGTGCTCTTATCGCTATATATTAAAAACTTAGTGGAACACTGTTTCTAAAGCTTTTAAACCCACTTTGGGATCAAGTAGACCGTTGTAAATTTCAGGGATTTCACGTTCCACCCCAAAAAATTCATAAATGGCAAGCATCGCCCCACGAACTGAATATTCCACAGTAAAGACCACGTCATCTTCAATTTCCACAAACTGTCCAAGGAAAGCAAAGTTTTGTGAGCCTTGTGGAATTACCTGTGGACGATCCCCCGGTTTACGGCAGGCGAATAGGGCAGAGGCGTATGGCATCATGGCGGTAGTAACATCAGTCGTTGCCAAAACATGATCTAAAATGTCGTCAAAACCGAGCTGTTTAATCAGTTCTGTTAGGATTTCTTGCCCCGTGGCTTCGGACATTGGTTTTTTGATGTAATCGCCTATATGGTCAATTTGGAAACCGTAGCCCCATAAGGTATATAAACCTTCAGGTAAGTCGGCAAAGTGTGGCTGTGCAGGAACCACGATGGATAAATGCCAACCCGACTCATACCAAGTCATGAGTGCGCCTGTGCCTGGTTCATTGCCTGTATAGTCAATAATACGTTTAAGTAGCACGTCATCTTTCATGGTCAGAGTGAAAGACTCCCACTTATGTTCATCGACATTGCCATAAAAAGTCATTGGACGGCCAAAGTCTGGGGCTTTTTGTGCCAGCGTTTCCCAAAGCGTCCAGCCATGATCTTCTCGATGACGAATAAGGGCAGGCACGTCATGATTACCGCCATAACGTGAGTCTGCTGTAATAGAGCCTAAAGTGAAAATAGCTAAATCATTGGCTTTCAGATTAATTTGCTCTGAGCCTTCAGGCAATTGTACATATAGGCGTGAAGCGTAGCGTTCTTGAGTTTCAGCATTGGTAATGAAGTCTGCATCTGTGACATAGTGTCCAAAACGCACATCGACGCCTTGTGCGACTAACCAACGCTGTAGGGGCAGAATCATCGAGTCATATTGGTTGTACTTGGTACGTTTCACACCCGCTAAGGTATGAATGCGTGGCAATTCTTGAATAAAACGCAAGAAATAGCGTCTTAACTCTGCTGCACTGTGCCATTTTTGAAAAGCGAAAGTCGTGCGCCACATGCGCCAGAAATTGGTTTCAAAAAAGGTTTCATCAAAAAACTCATCAATGCGGCGACTGCCAATTTTTTCTTCTTTTGAAGCTAATAGGCGCAGCATCTGTGCACGATGTAGCGTATTCAGACCAAGCTTTGCTGCATCCGCAATGACATGTTCGGCATCAATCAACCGTGCATTGGCGTGGGTTTTCACTTTTTCATTAAACTCACGACATTCTTCACGCACCGAAATGTCTGGATTTTCCAAAGATGGAATACTGGAAAATAAGTCCCATAGGCACAAATAAGTTTCATCGGTCAGCATTCGCCCACCACGTGTTACCCAAGCTTGCGCGGCATGCGGTGTATGTCCACCATCCATCGAACCACCTGAAATATCGAGTTCTTCTAAAATATGGATATTTTTGGCAGGGACTTTGGCATCACGGATTGCAAATGCAGCAGCAGCCATACCTGCGATACCACCACCAATAATCCAAAGATGGGACTGTTGTGCGTCTAATGGGGTGCGCTTCTTCTTTTGCATGGTTCACCTTTAATAATGATGTTAAAAACTATGAAGTATAAAATGTGATTTAGAAAAACCTTAAAAATAGTATGACTTTTTATATATGAAAAATGTATGAAATGGGAAGCAATTTACTCATTATATTTTGTAATCAAAAAAATGTAAGTAATGGTTATTTTTAATACACATTTGTATTTTTTTAAAATAAAATATGATTTAAGTAATTGATTTTATTATTTTATAGAGTAATCACTCTATTTTGATCATATTTGTTTGTGTCTGAAGAAGGCACTGTTGCAAATAGAGATTTGAGTCGATGATGTTCCCTTTAAAAAGTACTTAGAGACCGAAAACCCTGTTGATTAGACACACTTCACCCTGAGGCTGACCATAATAAAATGACGATGCTTGTCCTTTACGTAGTGCACGCATGACTTCAATACCTTTAATTGTGGCATAAGCCGTCTTCATAGATTTGAATCCTAATGTGGCCCTGATGATCCGCTTTAGCTTGCCATGATCACATTCAATCACGTTATTTTTATACTTAATCTGCCTGTGCTCAAGGTCTGGTGGACATTTACCTTCCCGTTTTAACCGTGATAAAGCACGTCCATATGTGGGTGCTTTATCCGTGTTGATCACTTGTGGAATTTGCCATTTTTTCACCGTATTGAAGATCTTTCCTAAAAAACAATAGGCTGATTTACTGTTCCGTCTAGCGGAAAGGTAAAAGTCAATCGTATGACCATGTTGATCAACTGCACGATACAGGTAAGTCCATCGCCCCTTCACTTTGATATAAGTCTCATCCATATGCCATGAATGTAAATCTGTAGGATTACGCCAATACCAGCGTAAGCGTTTTTCCATTTCTGGAGCATAACGCTGAACCCAACGATAAATTGTACTGTGATCAACATTCACACCCCGTTCGGCCAGCATTTCCTGCAGTTCACGATAGCTAATGCCATATTTACAATACCAGCGCACAGCCCAAAGAATGATTTCGCCCTGAAAATGCCGACCATGGAAAGGATTCATATGCTGCACCTTTAGCTAAAACAGTCTTCAGCTTACCATTCGTGGTTATTTGCAACAGTGCCTGTTAAAGAACATACTGATATTTCACTAGATAAGTCAAATGATCAGTCCTATGAATGAATCAAACTCTTATTTCACTGTATCCGGACAACTGAGATAGAAACCAAACTGGTTCTTTTAAATGGAAAAAAAATGGGCTTCAGATTTCGCAAGAGTATTAAAATATTACCTGGATTAAAAATCAATCTGACGCATAAAGGCATCAGCAGTGCAAGCATTGGCAAACCTGGTGCTTCTTTAAATATTGGCAAAAAAGGCACCCGAACCAGCGTTGGTATTCCAGGCACAGGCCTATCCTATTCCAAGCACCACACCTATAAGAACAGAGCTGGCAACCAAGAGAATCCTATTCAGGAGCAACAACCGTTCTATACATCAGATACCGAGCAACCCAAATCGAATGTCTGGATTTGGGTAATTTTTGGATTATTTTGTTTTATTGTCGGAGCAATTATTTTTTGAATTTAGCCATTCTTTGTATCCCATAATATCCACTGCTAGGCAAAATTTAATTCATTCATTACTATGGACGGATGTTAAATACAATAAAGGCTGCCGCTAATGTCTGATAATGACAATACTCTGGAATATGATGAAAATGATTTAATCGACTCTCCCTTATCTCAAGTTTTACAAGAGGATAATGAGCAAATTGAAATTCTAATTTATCGATTACCTGATAGTGACTGGACACTGGAAGTGGTGAACCAAAGTGGTACTTCTACTGTATGGGATGAAACATTCCCGTCAGATCAGGAAGCTCTATCTGTCGCTTTAGATGGAATTAAAGCCGCAGGCGGTATTCAGGCCTTTTCCGAACTCAGTGACCTCGAAGCAAAGAACAATATTTTTCCTGAATCCCTTATTCGCCATTAAAAATGAAACTACCGGCTTGAATTTGGATCAGTATATTTTTGGATTCTTAGAACCTATCGCGATGATAGGTTCACTTCAACCCAAACCCATCTAGTGTTGAAGGGTCAAAATTTTCATCAAACATAAACTCATCTGCTCGCTCTTTTCTTAATGTCGCCAAGGCATAAAAGAAACATTTCTCACATAACTGCAATTCATATCTTTCACCGTCATGCTTAGAACCATAGCCCCAATGCGCCGATAAAGTGCCAAACTCCAGTTTCGTTGATTGGTTGCATACATCACATACAACATCTGTAACGACTTCTATCTGTTTCAGTTGTTTAATTTCCATCTTAAGAGCTTATAAATTTTAAAATAAATAGCATTGCTATAAGTTGTGATCCCACTCATAAAAATATAAAAATCACAATATATTGTATATAGATTGTAAATATACACAAAATATAGGGCAGATCGATCTTGTTTAATATTTCAAAAAATTATAAGAATTAGGACTTACGCACTGTTATTTATAGACTCTCTGTGGTAGCAGATGATTTTTATCGAGAATAAAGTCATCAATGAAGTTTTTGATCATTGGTCTAAATAATTTCTTCTGCCAATGATATACATTTTCAAAGATCCCCTCAAACTGGTTCTTTTGTATCTCAACGTAGGCCATCAAGGCTGAAAAAATATGATTCAAAATCAGTTTAGACCGTCTTACTTGAAACTTTTCAATATGACAAACCTGTTTAATCACTCGGTGATATTGTTCTATTTTCCAATGACTTGAATGTAATTCATGAAAACCCTCAAAGGACAATAAATCATCTTCATCTTGATACACAATATAAAACCTCTGCTGTTCTTTTAACTGAGTCTTAAATAATTGTACAAAGCCAAAATCTTTGAGCCAGACCACTTGACCCTGATGGAAATTCGGCAATAAACGCAGTTGAAACCATTGTCCTTTCTCTGGGGAAACCTTACGGTTACAGTCGATACCAAACATAAATCGAATACCATGTTTTCTTATGGTTTTTAGATTTCCAGTCGATGAATACCAACTATCACCTGTAATAAATTGAATCTTTGCACCCCAACTGAGTACTTCACTTAACATATCCATAAAGTAATCATTCTTGGTTTTACCCTCAGATTTGTCATAAATTCGGAAATTAATTGGAATATTTTGACCATTCTGATCTGTCGCATACAAGGTAATGAGATTAATCCCCTTGACGGATCGGTGGTGTTTGCCTGACCAAAAATAGCTAACTAAGTCCATATGTTGACTATATGGTTTATCTAAAACAGTATCATCAATACTGACTATAAGTTTATTATTATCAATATGTTGAATTGCTTCTTGATATAGGTCGTGAGGTGTGTAGTCTTCACGCTCTAGAAAGCGATTTACACTATCATGCGAGATATTATAAGTCTCGGCAAGTTGTGTGCAGCTAATAGAGTTCGGTTCTGTCATGAGAAAGCCCATATAAATGGGTAATGTACAAGTTGCTGTAGAAGCATGTTTAGTTCGTCTGATCACAGATACTTTATAAACTATTTTAATACTTTTTTGAATCCGTCAATGCGTAAGTCCTAAGAATATTCAATTGATTATTTTTTACACTTATGAAGGACTATGGAAACGGCTTTTGATTTCAATGAAAAATTTGGCGCACCTAAAAAATTGTTGTGCAAAAATTTTAATAAAATTCAAATCAGTATACACCCTGATTTTTTTGGAATTTATCTTTGCTATCAAGAGGCTTTCAAATCCTTAAAAGCTGATCTATCAATATTTACTTCTTACCCTGAAATCCGTGTCTGGAAAGACCCTAATAGATCTGGCTATACCATCGCGAATGCCTGTCAGTGGCACTTATATTGGTCTAAGAACACACCTAAGAATATCAACTTACTCGTCCATTCTTTTCCTCAAGATGAGGACAAAATTGAGCTATTAAAAAAAGAGGCAAGTTTGGAGTTTATGAAATTTCTATCCGCTTATCATCATAATCTGGATCGAATGAATCCTGCAAAAATGCAGTCGCTGATCAATGCCCATATTTCACCCGAAGTTATCCTTACTTTAAACAAAGAAAATTCTTTCAAACCTCACCGTACTATGAGCTTAGACCTGCTATCAAAACGACTCTCATTCACACGAAATCAGCTGAATTATCGAAATAAAGTTATAAACCGGAAAAGACAGAAGACTTTTGATCAACTGCAACAAATCAGTGGAATTGTGCAACAGCTTCTAAACAATCCTGACTTCGTTCTCACTCCAGATCAGCTATGGAAAGCATAATGTCAGAATCTAACCCAAGCCGTCAAAATGCTGCTGATATTCCACGAGTATCCTTAAAACAGACACTAGAAAAACTGTTTGGTGATGAGCAGCTCAACCGTGCAGAACATATTCAATATATTGCTGATGTATTAGTTTCGCAACCAACCGATCAATATCTAGAAGGGCTGAATCTCGATCTATTAGATTTTGATCTACAAACCAATTCTGTTGTTGCTAGACCCGCTGCCTTGGTCTCCTCTCGAAAACATACTGTTAGTGCAACACCCGTTACTTGGTATGTGAACTCAATTGCACAATTAGCAAAGTCAGAAGAAAATGCCTTAACCTGGAATATTCTAGTCTTAAAAGCAGCAATTTATTTAATTGCTCTTCCTGAGCTCAAGCCAGATCTTTTTAAACAAGCGCACGCCGAACACTTCAATACAGTAAAGCGCTTATTCCAACGTTTTAGAACTGCAAATAAAAATTTAGATACTGAAAAAAAATATCAAAATACAGAAGAGTATCAACGTCTCTGGAGTACCTATCTTCAAGATCCAACACAGAGCTTAGAACAATTTATTCAACATCTGATCACATTAGATACGGATGAATTGCCTGAGTTTGATCGCAATCTACTCAATGATATTCGGATTACTTTTAACTACATTTTAAAAAACAAAGCGAAGATTGCACGTGCAAGTATCGATACGCAGCTTCAGCATCAGTTTCTTGATGAAGAACAATTCATTGAAGAAAGTATCGAAATCAAAAAAGGGGCTAAATCTAAAGCACTGAATATAGAAACCTTAATCGATGAGCCGATTAATCGGCAAATTGTTGTCAATCCAACTGACGTCACACCACTCGCAGCACATTCAGAAACGAGTCAAAGCTATGTTCTACCGCTTGTTGCAAAACATATTCAACGCAAAGAACATTTACTCACGTCGAGTAGTTTTTTTCCGAATCCATCTAGCGTGAACCATCTACTGAAAAGACTTCATGTGGACTACTCTGAACATCAAAATAAAAGTGCTTTGATCCTGATGCTCGCATTTTTAACAGGCAACAGTGTGAATGAGTGGCTATATATACAAAGCAAGCGAGCTAAAAACTTAAATAACCGCCAAAAATTGATCCATAAAAATGATCAGTTCTTCTTAAGCAGTAAATTTAATGTATTTGAGAACCGTGATTTTGAGTATTCAAAAAGCTTGCTTAATCAGACGATCTATTTAGACATTCCAATCCCGAATCTATTCATTGAGGATCTCCGCAAAATGGATTCGGTTAGTTTCGATGATATACAGCAATATTTACGCAAATTAAGACAAGAATTATTGATTCCAAAACTGTCTGTCGTAAAAGTGAGTTCTCTACTGCATCATATGGTTCTTGCTAAAACAGGGAATAAACAACTCGCAGATTTAATCACAGGGATTGATGCCAATCAGTCATCATCTATTTCTTATTGTCATCAGAATATTCCACGATTACATGCACAATATGTTGATATTCTAAAATCACTTTGTGCAGATATAGCAAGCACATATGAAAGTTGTGTACCTTCGCCCCCTGATTCAATAATTCATTTTGGTAGTCGTAAAGCTCCAAAACCACAGATCATTACAGAGATTTTTGCTGTATTGAAGTTTAACATTTTTTCACAAGCTGAAGACGATCTGATTGCTATATACAACCACTACAACATATGGATGTGGCATATCCTCCTTCTTTTTACAGCAGCACGCCCCGTTGCTGAATTCCCTGGATTTCTTAAAAACTTTAATTTAAAACGCCAAATTTTGATGGTTTCTGACAAAGAAGTAGGCGGCCGCAATGGATTCGGACGTCTAATCCCACTTTGTTCATTTTTAGTTGAAGAGATAAAAAAATTCCTTAAATTTTTAGAATATTTTTCGACTCAAATCATGATGAGTCATCCAGCTTTAAATGGTGTTATACAACAAATAGAAGCAAGTAAGCTGCCCTTTTTGGGAATCATCCAAGATGATGAGTGGAAACCACTAAGTCCTTCTACAGTCAAAAATTTCCATCCTGAATTAGGACTTGATCATGCAAATTGGCATCGCCATACAGCTCGTGCATTTTTGACTCATAAAATTACCGAACCTGAGATTTTAGCTCTCTTTGGACATGAGCTCATGCAACAAGAAGCAGCACATCCTTTTTCCAGTTTATCACTATCTCAATTTTCTAAAATTGCGAATGTTTTAGAGCAAATGAAAGATCAATTTAAAATTAGCGGGATTGAAGTTCATGTCATCATTCAATAAAAAAATCCCAAAAAAACGCTATGCTGAAGATAGACGTCAACTTCAACGTAATGAATTAGAAAAGAACCTACGAGCTGATGCAGAACAAGAGCTCCGACAGTACTTTGATGAGCAAAAATTCTCAAATGAAGACTTAATTCAAGCTTATCCTGCAATTTATGAGTTTATTAAACGTAAAGCACCGAATCTTGCCTGGAAAAAATATGCTCATGAATTCTTCCGAACATATATCGAAGACCTCAATAAAAGTAATAACCTAGACCTCCCACTACCTTATCTCACCTTTGAGATGAAACGCGATGAACCAATTTTCACCCTAGATTGGATCCAAGCCGGTCATGAAATTGACATCATCCTCGAAAAACTGTGGGATTACTGGATTCTTGCTCAAGATAGTTCCGCTTTTTCTGATGATGAAATTATTGGGAATATTCTGCTTTGCTCAATGTTATACGGTGGATTAAATCAAATAGCTTCATTAAATGCTTTGCTCGAACATTTAAAAAACCCTGAAAAAATCCAAAAAATTTTCGATTTTAATATCATCTTTTTAGAGCCACTTTCTCCAAGCTATGGCGATCTATTTGTTGATGAAAAAACAATTCGAAAATCACGTAATTTTATCCCAGATCAACTCACACGACTCTGGCTCATTCACTTCAATACAAGACAAATTCGTGACATCAGTCTAGACGTGAATGCGTATCTGCACCTCATTTTTCAAAAAATAAAACATCCATACACCAACAAGACTTTTAAGTTTTTACGTGACTACGCCAATTTTAATTGGCTACAACTGCAGAATGCAGATGTTGATCCTGCCCTTTCACAATGTTTGTTAGAAAACACTCTCACGTGTGGTTTATCAGAACATGAGTTTGAAAACTTTGCATTCCCAAAATTTAAAACTCAATTAAGTGCTGAAATCGAACGAAATGTCTCTTCTACAGCCAAAGTCCTACCAGATCTCAATACGTCTGAAGCAGTAGAGAATGTGATATTTATTCATAAAAACTTGCTGAAAATTATGCGCACATCAACGGACCAAGGCACTGCTAAACTCATAATTGATTTTTGCCTGCGTCACCAAGAGCAGTTTAATGAGTTTTCTAAACGTATTATTTTGTGGCTCATCAGTCTCTATCGACCAAGTTCAGAGCAAATAAAAAAATTATCAGCCACCTTTGATTTTGATACAACTCAGTACACGAAGGCATTTCAAGACAATCAAAAACTCGCAGATAGTTCAATCTATACATATTACACCCGGATCGCAGAACCGTTTTTAACTCATGCCTTACAATACATCGATGCCGACGATGACATTAATGATCTGCTGAACAAAATCTATCAACAAATCATTAGCAATACACGACTTGCTGATGAAGTAGATCAACCTGAGTTTAAAAAATCTAAAGACCAAACAATCCACATGTTGAAACGCTTTCATACCTTTCAACAAATTGTTTTTCAAGCAGAAGATTTCGAACTTGAATTTATTGCATCGCAAAGTCGACCACGGGCACGCATCATAGGTCACACAGCCTTCCAGGTCATATTAAAGAAGTTAAATCAGCTCTTACATGACCAATCCATCTCAGACCATCACTATAAATTATTAAAAATTATTTATATTTTGGCTTACCGTACTGGTATGCGTATTAACGAAATACTCGGGTTACGTGTAAAAGATATCGAGGGTTTAAATCAATTTTCAATCTGGGTTCAACCTTATGGTTCAAAAAAACAAGGGAATCAACATCTGCTCAAAACTGATAGTGCGGAACGGATTGTGCCTGCATACGCTTTGCTAAAAGATGATGAGTACCAATTCTTTAGCGATTTTGTTGTTGAAAAACGTTTAGAGAATAAGAAAAGTTTATATTTATTCAGCAACTTGAATGAAAATAAAAAACTGAATAAACACACTGTCACCGCACCCCTAAAACTGATATTAAATCAGGTCTTTAAAGGGCATCATTACTCCTTTCACTCTTTTCGTCACACTACAGCGAATCATTTATCGCTTTTACTGAACTGTGAATATGCACCACTTGTGCAAAAGCTAACCGACTATAGCGAAAACGAATATCAAAAAATTCGAGCTGAGCTACTTCAAAATCAACATGGACAAAACCATTGGTTTGTTATCGCACACCTTTTAGGACATATAGAACCCGTTGAAACTTTCAAAAGTTATATTCACTTAAATTATCTCATTGCTGGTCAAAAACTACTGAAACATCATCCAGATATGCCTAATGAATTGGCTAAAAAAATTATGGGACACAATGCAACGTTTAAAAATTTGCAAATAACAAATGGTGAAAAAGACTTTAATTTTGAAAAAAACCAGTCCGTTCTAGCAACTATATTATTGAACGATCAAACAAAATGGCTTCAAAGTAATGCTACTGACATTTTAGATGAACTGTCATTACAAATAGATCAATCCCATGATTTTTTTTGTTTTTTTTGTTGGAACAGAAGATTCTAAAATTTCACTTCAACGCTTCTATGAAACGCTCAATATATTGGAGACTACTAAAGATCCTAAAAGTACAGCTCAACGTATGTGCTTGCCAGAAGAACTCGTCAATTATTGGTATGAAAATGCTCTAAATTTAGCAAACATTAAATCAAAAAAAGGGAATCCACGTTTATTTAGTATTGGTAGCTCAACCCACTTAAAACCAGCAATGCTTGATAGCGCTGAAGAGCTTCATGCAGTGACTTATTTTTTTGAACATCTACAGAAAATAGCTCGTAAAAAACCAACACAAATTGCATACGTCCTGAATGTATTTTTAAATCGAGTGACTGCTTCACATACCGGTATCCATTATCGCTGGAAGGATATCGATCAACTCGAACATTTTTACTCCCAAGTTAAGGCTTTATTTCCCCATCAATTTTGGCATTTACTTGGACAAGACTTGGTACAATTGTTAGATAAAAAGAAACAACCTTTATTAGTAAAGCTGGCTAAATCGAGCACAACAGATCATCCTACGACTCAAGAGGAATTTCCTCGTCTACAACTCTACTCAGTAAAAGATGGTCATGCTCTTGCTGCATTTAAATTTTGCTTACATCTAGCTTGTATTGGCAGACCTCGATCTCTTGAACTGCAAGTTGAAGGTCTAAAAATCACTACATGCGGTTAAATAATTTAACCGTTGCTTCCTTATCTAAAGCCACATTTAATATATCTTTAGCAAAAATTGGATATCTAAGAAACAATAAGAAAATAGTATAAATTCTATGTATCAGTAACCTCTGAAACAGAGATCAGTTATGCGTAAAACATCAGAAAAAATTGCAAAACAAAAAAGGTATTGGCTAAATCTGTTTTATCAGCTGCAAAATAACTTAGTTAGAGGTGGTCCCACATGTTTGAACAACTAAAAGCTTATTTATAAGTGATATTCTGCTCTAGTTAAGCTACCTTATTTTGTTGTGGTAGCTGGTCATAGTAAAACTCATCTGGGGTCATTTTGTCCAGACTCGAATGAGGCCGTTTCAAATTATAAAATTCAAAATATGCACTCAATTGCTTTTTCGCATCTGTGACACTGCTATAAGCTTTGAGATACACCTCTTCATATTTAACGCTCCGCCATAATCGTTCAACCATCACATTATCTACCCATCGACCTTTACCATCCATACTGATTTGAATGCCATTTGATTTCAATACATCAATAAATGCATCACTGGTAAACTGGCTGCCTTGGTCTGTATTAAATATTTCAGGTCGACCATATTTTTCAATCGCTTCATTTAAAGCCGAAATACAAAAATCCACCTCCATACTAATCGATACCCTATGCGCAAGTACCTTGCGGCTATGCCAATCAATCACAGCACATAAATAAACAAAACCTTTTGCCATAGGGATATACGTTATATCCGTAGACCACACTTGATTACTGCGCTGAATAGCCAATCCTTTGAGCAGATATGGATATTTACGGTGAGCTTGATTAGCCTGGCTTAAATTTGGTTTGCAATATAACGCCTGAATACCCATTTTCTTCATTAAAGTACGTGTATGACGTCGTCCTATATGATGTCCTTGACGATTCAACAAATCACGCATCATACGACTGCCTGCAAAAGGATATTGCATATGTAATTCATCAATACATCGCATCAGCTTCAGATCTGATGCACTCACAGGTTTTGGGCGATAATAATAACAACCACGGGAGACTTTCAGCAGCTTAGCTTGTTTAGATACTGAAATCTGAAGTGAGTCGTCGATTAACTTTTGTGGTTGAAGCGGCCCAGTTTCTTCAACACACCTTCTAAAAAATCAATTTCTAATGCCTGCTCACCGATTTTTGCATGTAGTTTTTTTAGATCGATGGGTGGTTCTGTTGGAGCTTTTGATTGATCGAAAGCTTGCGAGGAAGCTGAGATCAATTGATTTTTCCAGTCAATAATTTGGTTTTGATGAACATCAAACTCAGCACTCAATTCAGCAAGTGTTTTTTCTGCTTTAATCGCAGCAAGTGCTACCTTAGCTTTAAAATCATTTGAATGATTTCTTCTTGGTCTACGTGCCATAAAATACTCCTTATATCGATGTTTATAACATCATTTGGGGAGCAAAATATCACTTATAGCTGTTGTTCAAATTTCCTGATCCACCTCTGTTTGACACAGGACCAGCTTGCTATCGTTCTCAATTTAGATTCAGTGGAAACTTTAAATTCGCTTGAGTTAGATCCCGATTCAAGTCTGGGAGAACTCGCAATTATTTTAATTCGTATTGCGATATCATTAGATGCTCTAACAGGTGGAGAGGCTAAATGGATGCAACATTTTATGAATGTTACCCAATAAATTGTTGAGTGGTATTCCAATAGAACAGATTCAGAACCCTCAGGGATTGACCTCTGTTTTACAATTGGTGGAAGGGCTTCAGGCTAAACTTTAAGATAAGCAAAGTATTACAGAAAAATTTGAAAGTGATAGTCCTCTCCAATAATTCAAATGCGAGGTATAAGAATCCCCTCTTCTTCTCAAGATGTATATGTCTGGCCTAATTCCGTCAATAATACAGTCAGCAAAGCTGAATGGGCTTGATCCGTATGCCTATTTAAGTGATGTGCTGAAAAGGTTGCCCACACATAAAGTGACCCAAATAGAAGAATTACTGCCACACCGCTGGAAACCTGAATCGAATTAAAAAATAGCTATGGGGTTCAGCGGACGCTTACGTATTAGATTCCTTTAGATTTTAAATATCTAATTGGACTTCTTTAATCTAATAGGATCTAATCAGCCCATAAATCACCTCATTACCGATTAACGAGCAAAGTTAATAACTCCATTATTTTGTGGTTTAATACATATATATAGACATAAGATACAATATTATGGATTTAAAATTCAAAAAACCTGAAGAGGTTGTTACTTCATTATGTGAAAGGCTTCGCAAAGAACGACTTTATCTGGAAATGACTCAGGCAGACGTCGCTACACGTGCTGGTGTTAGTGTGAATACAGTATCTAATCTGGAAGCTGGTCGAAATGTTTCATTTGAAAATTTAGTACGTGTTGCCATGGTATTAGGCCGATTAAAAGAATTAGAGGAACTCTTTAAACCTCATTTAAACAGTGTAAATGACATTCTCCGCTATGAGAGCAATACGGCTCGCCAACGTATCAAAAGGAAATAAGTCCATGCTCAAAAAACTTAATGTTTACTACAATGGATGGGGTGAATATTGGCTTTGGGGTACACTGGTCTCCTCAACCGCAATCACAGGTCGGCCATTAATCGCCTTTGAATACAGTCCAGAAGCGATCAGTAAAGGTTTAGAACTTTCCTCTTACCTACTTCCGTTAAAAGGTGACTCATTAAGAACGAACTTTCCTGCACATCAAATGGGATTGCCAGGTCCTACATATGATGCCTTGCCCGATGGTTGGGGCATGCTTCTTATGGATCGCTTATTTAAAAAAAATGGATTCAATCCTGCGCGGATTGGGCCATTAGAAAGACTCACGTATATTAATACACATGCGATGGGAGCATTATCCTTTGAACCTTCAGCAACTGAGTTCGCATTAACTGAAAATATCCCACTGATTAAACTCGCTCAAGAAGTTCAGGAAGTTCTCAAAGGAGAAGGTGCAGAATTTTTACAGCATTTATTAATTATGGGTGGATCTCCACAAGGTGCAAGGCCAAAAGCGCTCATCTATCGTGATCCTGTCACCAACGAATTCTCAACAGTTAGCTCACATCAACATGAAGCTTGGCTGATCAAATTTCCCGCTCAGCAAGAGCATCCTGAAGTTTGTGCAATTGAAGCTGTTTATGCAGAATGTTTGCGTCATTGTCATATTGATACCCCTGACACTCAATATTTTACTCTTCCGAATGGATTAACCGCATTTGCATCAAAGAGATTTGACCGCCACGATGGCATGCGTATCCCTATGCAAAGTTTAGCGGCCTTCACCGGAGCTGATTTTAAATCACCAGGGAGTTTAGACTACAGTAACTTTCTTCGCGCTGCACACTTTTGCACCAATGATGTTCGCGAAAAAGCAATTGCATTCAAGCGAGCTGTTTTCAATGTAGTCTTCAATAATCGAGATGATCATTGCAAAAACTTTTCATTTCTGATGTCCCAAAATGGGCAATGGAAACTATCCCCTGCCTATGATGTTACTTTCTGTGAAGGGCCAGGTGGATATCATCAAATGGATATCATGGGTGAGGCACTGGATATTCCTCGACAAGCTCTTGTAAAACTTGGTACTCAGGAAGCGGAACTTTCTGCCCAAGAAGTCGATGAAATTATTAGTTCGATTTGTAAGGTTGCAATCCGATTCAGCAATATCGCTCATGATCTATTACCTGGACAAATTCAAGCAGAGACTATCCAAATGATCCAAAATAGGATTGAGCATAATATCAATTTATTGCACTAAATAGCTTTTACAAAGTGAACCGTACCGGGTTTGTCGGAGACCAAACTTTCTGAGATGAGACGCATTGCTTCGCAAGACGTAGCGAAGCGTAGTGATCCGATGAAAAAACCTAAATATACCCCTGAAATCAGAGATAGAGCGGTTCAATTATTGATTGAATTTGAAAAAGATTATCCATCGAATTGGGCTGCGATTGTGCCTAAAATTGGTTGCACTCCTGAAACTTTACGAGTTTGGTATCAAAAATATTTAGATCAACAAAATTCAATTAAAGTACAGCAACTTCCATATCAAGAACGTATTAAACAGCCCGAACGTGAAAATAAAGAAGTGCAACGTGCGAATGAAATTCTCCGTAAAGCATCCACTTTTTTCGCCCAGGTGGAGCTCGAACGCCCACACAAATAATGCTGGATTTCATCCATAACAATAAAGACCTATATGGCGTTGAGGCGAATTGTAAGATTGTACCGATCGCAGCTTCTACCTATTAATTTAATTAAAAATGGGGGTATTACCCCTAGATCTAGTTGATGGGAAGCTTCGCTTCGCAAGGGAACATCAAACAAAGCGAGATCTACATGATTTGCATCATGCTGAATAAATTAAAAGAATTTGGAAAGAAAGCTCCGGGCGTTATGGCATTTTAAAAACATCAGACAGCCTATTTAAGAGATTATTTATTGGTCTACTATGATAAGACTAACCCGTTAAGCTAGGTGGCCTAACTTAAATAAAAAAGTCTCCGACAAACCCGGTACAGTTCAGCTGCTTAATGATTAAATCCTTATTCCGTCTATCTTTACGTATGGTCACTGGCTTTGTGCAAAGTCTGATTAAACTTTGCGGATTAAATTGGACCGCACCAGATTACAGTACGCTTTGTAGAAGACAAAAGCATATTGATATTGCAATCAGCTACCAAAAACGTAGCGATGGGCTGCATCTACTCGTAGACTCTACAGGCATGAAGTTTCTAGGTGAGGGCGAATGGAAACGCAAGAAACATGGAGCTGAATATCGTCGCCAATGGCGTAAACTTCATATTGGTATAGATGCTAAAACCCTACAAATACGAGCAGTTCAGCTTACAACCAATAATGTCAGTGATTCACAGGTGCTTGGTGATTTACTTAATCAGATTCCACAAGATGAGCAGATTAACTCTGTTTATACCGATGGAGCTTATGACACCAAGCAATGCCGTCAGGTCATTGCAGATCGGCAAGCGCATGCGGTGATTCCACCTAGAAAAAATGCGAAACAATGGAAAGATACAAAGAGTAGCTCGCTAGAGCGAAATGAATTACTTAGAACAATTAAACGTTTAGGCAGGACACTATGGAAAAAATGGTCAGGCTATCATCGTCGAAGTTTGGTTGAAACTAAGATGCATTGCATCAAATTATTAGGAGATAAACTCAGTGCAAGGAGTTTTGATAGCCAAGTGAATGAGATCCATGCACGTGTAGCAGTCCTTAACAGATTTACGGAATTAGGTCGACCACTTACCCAAGTTACGCCTTAAATTTGGCTCAATTAGGGGCGCTTTGCATTTCAAATCTTTGTGCAACAAAGCCGAGAAAATATGTAAAAAACTAAATATTGAACTTACTCCCCATGGATTGAGGAGATCATATAAAACGTTAGCTATTTGGGCAAAAATCAATGAAGGATCTTTAGCACAGATATCAGGTCATAAACCAAGTGCATTAGTTGAAAGGCACTACATCGTACGACCTATGGATATGCTACAAGAAACACTACAAGAATATGAGGATTGGATTTTACAACAAGTGCGAAATGGCATTAATTGAAATACCTCGACACGGCCTAATGCCAGTCAGTTAAGAAATTGACTGGTATTCTCTTGGGTATTTCTGCGGTTTTCCCTTCACAACCCTAGGGCAACTTCTCGCTCTTCTCTCAGGTAAAATGTATTTCTTGGCTTTTCCAGTAAATTTTCAAAATGCTTGGGTAAATTACCTGCTGAATCCAATGAAGTGAATCTTTAAATATTCAGAATACTAATGGATGCAATATGAAAGCTGATTCTCAGAGGACTAGCTTTTGCCCGTTGAGCCATATATTTCATTTGATACTTTGGATGAAGTACAAGATTATGCAGCAAATTGGCTGTGGCATTACAATCATGAAAGACCACACCAGGCCAACAAAGGAAGGCCTCCTCTAATGGCTGCTTAACCTCTACTCTTAACTTCGGTTATTTATGGGAGGATTACCTAGTTTGTATCTTAATTTGCTTAAACTGCCTTGGTTAAAATCATTTTTACTTTCTAAACCTCTTAATTTTAAGGAAAAAGAGTATATAGTTACTTTATCAGCACAATATACTCCATTAATTCTTATTACCAATTAACATTTACTCGGCGATTTGGTGCTAAACATTCCACAGTTGAAGTAGATTTGGTTTGACCTTCACACTCTTTATAAATTCGGGTTGTTCCATTGGCATCGACTTTAATGTAATTCGGATCAATCCCCAGTTGAGCTAGCAAATAAGCCACGGTATTCGCACGCTGTGCAGATAAAACCTGGTTATAGTTAAAGTTACCCAATTTATCGGCATAACCCGTCACAGTAACCCGCTGGCTGCCGGACTGCTTAATGGCCTCTGCAATTTCTTCCACGCGGCTAAAGTCACGGTTAATCGCAGACTCATCATAACGGTCAAAGGCGAATAGTACGCTAGCTTGTGCAACTTGGGCATTCAGTCCTCCAACAACCAATGCATTTTTATCTACAGGTTGATTGTTGGCACCATATTGCGCCAAGCCCTGACAGGCTTCACCCTTCCAATAATATGCCTTGGCCAAGTAGTCTTTATCAAAGTCGATACGTAACTGGCAGCGTTTGTATTGCTGGGTTTCAGGCACACGGATATCCAATACATAGTTCCATTCACGAACCCCAAACACGCCTTCGCTAAAATGTGGATGGCCCAAAATATAACGAATTTGGTCTTTGGTTAAGCCATTTTCCAGACGCAGTACCTGATCATATTCATAACGGTGAACTTGATCTAGGTAACTTTTTTTCACTTCTGGAAAAGAAACGGACTCATCAGCCATCTGTAAATTAATCTGCTCTTTTGCATGTGTTAGACCACTCAACACACCAGTTAAAAATACACAGCTTACAATTGTTTTTAATAAAGTTTTCATTGTCATCTCAATTCTTGATTAAATTTAAAAAACAAGTGGGAAAGAGCCACCATGCTCTTTCCCCACCATGCATTAATCAATTACACCACTGATACCAACACGTACACTTGGATCACCTGATGAACCGGCAGCAACACCACCAGTCAATGACCAGCGACCGTTATCCGCAGTTTTACGTAAAGTCAAACCAATTGCATTTTCACCGCCATGATAGGCAGCACCTGCCGCATAAGTGTATTTACCTGGAATGTACGGTGCATTTTCTAATGCCATTGCCGCAGCAATACCTGCATTGGCTTTTTTCTCAACATCATCAATACGTTGATTTGTTGAGTAGAATGCTTGTTGTAACTGATCACCCAAATTTGTAATACGGTTACCCAATGCCTGATCGGCCTGATTTAGCGCACCTAATGCATCACCGACATTGTTATAAGAACCACCATTGACTTGATAATTTGGCGCATCAAAACTTTGCGTGATGTTGTTATAGCCAGCACCGCCGCCTAGGTATTGAGACAACTGCCCCATATTCACAGCATCGCTGTTTTGCACGCCATTGCTGACATTACTCACTACTTTACTGCCTGCATCAATACCGGAAGCGGTCACAGATGGACCATTTTTAATGCTCAAGCCACTGCTATCAACAGTGGTATTGCCAGCAACCACCTTATCAGTCGTTACAGTACCTGCATTAATATCCTTCGCTGTAACACTGTTCAGCGTAATATCATCAGCTGTTGACACCGTATAATTAGTACTGCCATCTGCATTTGAATTGCTCACAACTTTGATATTGCTGCCTTCAGTCACAGTCGATTTAGATTGAACTGCGGTTTTGTTTACTGCTGCAATAGCATCGTTAATATTGCTTTGACCTGTACCACCAATATTACTGAGATTTCCATTGGTGTCATAAGCACCAGCACCCATCATGTCGTGAATTTGACCACCATTCACAGCATCTTGAGAATCGGCAGTAATTTTACCGTCAGCAACATTGGTCACTTTTTGTTTGCCCGCATCGATACCATTTTTGGTTACGCTTGGACCACCCGCAATCGTTAAACCATTATTATCAATTTTGGTGTCTCCGGTCGTTACACTACCAGCTGCACCCAAATCAATATCTTTGTTTAAATCGACAGTAATGTTATTGCCCTGATTTGAAACTGTGACATTGCCATCTTTATTACTGAAATCAACAGTATCGTTTGGCTTCACATTGTTTGCTGTACCGCCATTGGTGCTAACATTCCAGCCTTTATTGGCATTATTAGCCACTTGATTGACTGATTTGATTGCATCATCAATAGTACTTTCACCAGTACCACCAATATTCGACATGCTGAGCAGGCCACCGTTATTGGCTGCATTACCGCCTAAAATAGATGCGACATTACTTTGCGCCCGGTTCAGCTGCTCTTCAGTCGCTGCGCGGCCTTGAGATGCAAAATCACCACTTCCAAGTGTCTTATTACTCAAACCAGTCAATGTACCTTTCACTGAATCTAGCACCAGTGTGTTAGTGCCTTTTACAGTCAATTTACCTGCTTCAAGACTACTGCTGCTCAAGGTATTTCCAGTTGCATTCATTTCAGCTACAAATAAACCCGTATTACTTAATGATGCAGATTTTTTTCCATCCTTGTCTTGTGTAATTATGCCTGTTGCACTCAGAATAGATGTATTACCTAATATATCTGTCGATGTCACCCTGTCAAATACCACATCTTTCTTCGTTGCTACAGTGACCTTGTTCCCTGCCTGTTCAACCGCAATGTTGTCACCAGCGATAAACGTTACTGTTTCATCTGGCGTGATCTGTTCAACTGAACTACCTGCCACTGCACCCGTACCAGTTTTATCTGTCGTCAGTTTCCAGCCTGTATTGGCTATCGCTTTTACTGCATCAAGCTGACCACCATTTACTGCTTCTTTAGATCCTGCAG
>NZ_KB849354.1:508035-608543 GCF_000368325.1 Acinetobacter sp. CIP 102529 | reverse complement strand
AAAACTAGTTAAAATGCTGAACACAAAGTTAGACTCAATATCTAATCCGTTAATAACTCTTTGGTTCGTAAGTAAGGCAGACATGAAGTGAAAACACAACATGATCAATAAGACCCCAAAACACCACAACAGTTTGCTGGCGACAATAGCAAGAGTGAACCACCTGATCCCTTCCCGAACTCAGAAGTGAAACCTCTTCGCGCTGATGGTAGTGTGGCGTTTGCCATGTGAGAGTAAGTCATCGCCAGCTTTTAAATACTAAACCTCCCAACCAATGTTGGGAGGTTTTTTATTTCTATTTTAACTCAAGTATTTATCTCAAAATCAAGTAGGAATGAGAATTATAAAATCACAGTTTCCTTGTCTTGGTATTTATTGAACAATATTTTTGCATTATAAGTAACAAAAAAATTTAAATATTTTTTTGCCAAATAGTTCACTTTTTTGACGATAAAAGTGGTATTACGAATTGATAAAATATATTATTTCGAGTAAATTTTTGTACAAAAGTCTTAATTCTATTGTAAGACTATTATATTAAATAAGATGGATATTACTGATATGGCATATTTGAAAAATTTAAAGAAAATTGGGGTAAATACTACGGTATTAACAACTTCCCTTGCTCTTGCTGCCTGTGGTGGTGGTGGTGGGTATTATGGGGATACAAACTCTAATACAAACACAAATAATCCTAATGATTCAGGCACTGTAAAAGAAGTTGCAGGAGTTACAATTCAATTAAGTAAAAGTACTTTAAAAGCTACAGGAGATACCGTTGAAATTATTGCAAAAGCAGTAGACAAAGACGGTGGAGGGGTTTCAGGAAAAGAAATTAATTTAAATATTAAAGATAGTGCTACTAATGGAGCTACAAGTGATGCTTCTACAAAAACAACAGGTGATGATGGTACAGTTAAATTTACAGTTACCCTTGATGGTTCAAATAAAGCGCTGACGGAGTTACTATTTACCACTACAATTGTGGGTACAAAAATTCAAAATCAAAGTAAAGCAACGGTTACAGGTGCTGGAACAGTTGTTCAGAGTCAATATGAACTAAAGTTTGATGATATTACACCTTTACAAGTATCTGGTAGTGAAGGGGCTGTACGTGTTCGTGTGTTAGACAATAATGGTGGTGGTGTTCCAAATGAGAATGTATCGCTTACGGTAAAAGATTTTAAGAATAATAATGTAACAATTAAAGGTGCCTCTAGTGCAGTAACTGATAATGAAGGCTATGTTGTATTCACTCTAGTACTACCAAAAGGTAAAGAAGCTGATCGAGCAGCATTAATTGCATCAGGTATTGCACTTGAAGCGACTTTGACAGAACAATCTGGAGCTATTAAAACCCAAATTTCTACAGCTCAAGTCATTTCAGTTAAGAATACAATGAGCAGTTTGACATTGTCTACCTCAGCAAATAATAAGATAGATGCGATTGGTGGTACAATTAACGTAGAGGTTATTGCAAAAAACCCTGAGGGCTTGGTTGTTGCAGGTAAGGATATTACTTTAAAGCTGGATGATGCAGCCGTTGAATATGGAGCAAAATTAGCGAATGCCACTGTAAAAACAGATGAAAATGGTAAGGCTATTTTTACAATTAAAACTGAAGCAAATAGTTTAAATCCAACTGGTCAATTGTTGGTGAATAATGGGATCAATATTACAGCAACTTCAGCGGATGGTACTGTTTCATCTCAGGTCAGTAAGATAACCGTTGTTTCTGTAGCAACGGAAGATGTATCTTATTTGATGGCGATTGGTTCAAATACAATTGATGTCGATAATGGTGAAGCAACTGTTACAGTCACTGCTAAAGATGCAAAAGGTGGAACTGTTGCAAATAAACAAATTAATTTAACTGTGCCAAACAGTCAAAATAATGGGCTGACGATTACAAATGGTTCTAAAATAACAACTGATGCAAATGGTCAGGCGGCTTTTACTTTAAAATTCAATAAGGCTAGTGTTTCTGCTAATGAACTGAATAATTTACTTGCAAATGGTGTAACTGTTGTTGCAAGTTATAACACCGTTAATAGTAATACATTAACCCAAACCACCCGAATTAATTTTACTAATAAAAATGCAGTATTGGAAAAAGATGTACAACGTATAGAGTTGACTCCAACGAAAGGTGTTGTTTCAGCAAAAAATGATACTGTTCAGGTGAAAGTACGTGCTATCAGTGCTGATGGTAGTTTTGTTGCAAATAAATCAATCACACTTGGTTTAGCTCCAGCGGTTACCGAGAATGGTGTATCAGTCGGTGGTGATAAAGCAGTAGTTAAACAAACAGATGCTAGTGGTTATGCAATATTTACTTTAAATGTAGATGCCTTTAATCAGCAATCTATTGATAATTTAGTAAAATCAGGTATTGCAGTTGCTGTGAGTACGACGCTGGCAGATGGTTCAACTGTTAAGCAAAACACACAAATTATGGTCGAGGCCGCACCATTACAAGCGGTTGATGTGAGTTATTTAAGTATTAATCCAAATTCAATGATTAATGTAAAAGGCGGGCAGACAACAGTTACCGTTCGAGCTGTCGATCAAAATGGTGGTGTACTTACAGATCAGGATATTACACTAAATATTGATCAGGCTCAGGCTTATGGCTTAACAATTAAAAATGGTTCTAAAGCGAAAACTAATGCTCAAGGTGAGGCAGCTTTCATTGTTGAATATGATGGCCGTACTTTAGATTCTGCTGTATTAAATGAGCTTAAGACAAAAGGGGTTTTACTTACTGCAAAATATCAACCAACAACTGGCGCTGCAATCACTCAAACTTCCTATGTGCGTTATTATGAGCAAAGTGATAATGTTGAGGTAAAACAACTTGCTATTTCTTTAGGTAAAGGCGTTGTGGTTGCTTCAAATGATATGTTTGAAGTTTCAGTCAAAGCGATTGATGAGAATGGTCAGCCAATTAATGGACGTAAAATTAATTTAACGCTTTCTGATGTGGCAAAAAATAATGGAGTAAAACTTGTTAAACCAACAGAACTCACTGTTAATGGTGAGGCGAAGTTTACAGTACAGTTGGCTGCGCCTAATACAGATGCAGTAAAGGCTTTAGTCGATGCTGGCTTGTTAGTTACTGCATCTGTAGATAATACAAATGTTTCGCAAACAGCAAAAGTCATGGTTGTGGCTTCAAATCAGGGAACTGTTGATGTTGCTTATTTAGCGATTGAGCAACTTGATGCAATTAATGTTGCCAACAATGCTGAAAGAATAGTGACAGTTAAGGCGTATAATAGTAGTGGTATTGCGCTTACGAATAAAGATATTGCATTAAGCTTATCGCAATCGAAAGGAATTCGTATTAAGGAAGGGGCTGTACTGACCACAAATGCTGCTGGTGAAGTGAAATTTACAGTAGTGTATGAGCCAACAAATCTTTCCAAGGTAGATCAAGCAAAATTATTACAAGATGGTTTAGTGATTGACGCGAAGTATGGAAATAGTGTTTCACAAACAGTTAAGTTGACTTATTTTGAAACAGAAGTAAATATTCAGCGCATGGATTTGGTTGTTGACCAACCTGTCTTGGTTGTGAAAGCTGGGGTTGCGCAAACTGTCAAAGCAACTGGAACGCTAAAAGATGATGCTGGAAATGTGATTCAGAACCGTCAAGTCACTGTGGCAATTAATCCAGAAGCCTTGCAAAATGGCGTGAGTATTAATGGCGCAATAGGTGGTTCAATGACTGTGGTGACCAATGCAAGTGGTCAATTTACAGTTGATTTAACGGTTCAACCCAAAGATGGTAATGCAGTTGCTGCGTTAATTGCTTCAGGTCTTGGCATTGGTGCATCTGCTTTACAAGCGGATGGCAGTAATATTGTTCAAAGTACTAAGGTTAGTATTTTGTCTCAGGCAGCTTTAAATGAAGTCAGTTATTTAACCACGGACAGTGATAATACGATTTCGACAACAGGCGGTTCAACCAAGATTACAGTTAAAGCATTCAGTGCGAATGGAATAGCTTTAAGTGGTAAAGCAGTTAAATTGAACCTGAATAATGTACCAGCAGGTTTGAAAATTCAGGCTGATGCAGCTACTAAAACCACAGGTGCAGATGGTACAGCACAGTTTGTCGTGACTTATATTGCGCCAACAAGTTTAACGGCTGATCAGATCAAAGGTTTATTGGCAGGCGTTCAAGCAGCTGCTACTTATACATCTGATGCAGGTACAAATGTTACTCAAAGTACCATGTTACAATTTGCTGTTGATCAGATGAATATCCAGCGTATGGACTTGGTGGTTGATAAATCAGCCTTGGTTGTGAATACCACAGCGGCACAAACCGTTAAAACCACAGTCACCTTGAAAGATCGCGATGGTCAGGCCATTAAAAACCGTCAAGTGACCTTGGCCCTGAATGCAGAAGCTGTCCAAAATGGCGTGAGCTTCGCTGCTGCTGGTGGTTTAATTGCGGTTTCAACTGATGCAAATGGTCAAGCGATTATTGATTTAAATGTCAAACCAACAACTCAAGCGGCAGTGGATGCTCTGGTTGCATCAGGAATTGGTATTGGCGCATCAGCCATTCAGGCGGATGGCAGTGGTACCATCACCCAAAATATTAAAGTCAATATTTTATCTGCGGCCACACAAGGTGAAGTTGCATATTTGACTAGTGATAGTGACCGTACAATTGCCACAACAGGCGGAACGTCAACCATTACCGTTAAAGCTTTTAATAGTGATGGCACAGCCTTAGGCGGTAAAACAGTTAAATTGAACCTAAACAATGTCCCAGCAGGTCTGGATGTTAAGGTTGATGCCGCAACGAAAACAACGGCTGCGGATGGTACAGCTCAGTTTAACGTGACCTATACGGCACCAACAGTTTTAACACCTGAACAGATCAAGGCATTATTAGCAGGCATTCAAGCCCTTGCAACGTATACCAATAGTGCAGGCAAGAATACTACTCAGAGTACTATGCTACAGTTCTATGCTGATCAAGTGAATATTCAGCGTATGGACTTGGTGGTTGAAAAAGGCTTGGCTTTAGTCGTAAACACTACGACATCACAGGAGTTATTAACAACCGTCACCTTAAAAGATAAAGATGGTAATCTGATTAAAAACCGTCAAGTGACAGTATCACTGGATGATCTAGGTACAGATAACAACATCCTATTTACAAGTGTGAATTTTAAAGGCGTGATTGGTGGTTCAACTGTTGTTTCAACAGATGCCAATGGTCAGGCAGTGGTGACACTGGAAGTTCATCCAGATACTCAGAAAGCAGTTGATGCGCTTGTTGCCTCGGGGATCGGTATCCGTGCTGCGGCAGTACAAGGTGATGGTTCAGGCACAGTGACGCAAAGCTTAAAAATCAATGTGTTATCTGAGGCATCTCAAAATGAAGTGGGTTATTTAACCTCTGAGAGTAATAACACGATTGCCACAACAGGTGGTTCATCGATTATTACGGTGAAAGCCTTTAGTGCAGACAATAAAGCACTGAGTGGTAAAGCGGTTAAATTAAGCCTGAATAATGTACCAGCAGGTGTCAATATTCAAGTTGATCAAGCCAGCCAAACAACAGATGCAACAGGTAGTGCTAAATTTAATGTGACTTATAATGCCTCTACCAGTTTAACCCCTGAACAGATCAAGGCGTTGCTGGCTGGTATTCAGGCAAGTGCAACCTACACGACTAGCGCAAATAAGGCAATTACACAAAATACCGTCATCCAGTTCTATGCGGATCAAGTCAATATTCAACGTATGGACTTGGTGGTTGATAAATCAGCTTTAGTGATGAATACCACAGCGGCACAAACCGTTAAAACCACAGTCACCTTGAAAGATCGCGATGGTCAGGCCATTAAAAACCGTCAAGTGACCTTGGCCCTGAATGCAGAAGCTGTCCAAAATGGCGTGAGCTTCGCTGCTGCTGCTGGTGGTTTAATTGCGGTTTCAACTGATGCAAATGGTCAAGCGGAAATTATTTTAAGTATCAATCCAACCTCTCAAGCGGCAGTGGATGCTCTGGTTGCATCAGGAATTGGTATTGGTGCATCAGCCATTCAGGCAGATGGCAGTGGTACCATCACCCAAAATGTTAAAGTCAATATTTTGTCAGAAGCATCTCAAAATGAAGTGGCGTCCCTAATTACTGAAAGTAACAATGCGATTGGTACCGCAGGTGGTACATCAACAATTACTGTTAAAACATTGAATAGTGATGGTAAGGCACTAGGTGGTAAAGCGGTTAAGTTAAGTCTGAATAACGTGCCAGTTGGTTTGGATGTTAAAGTTGATACTGCAACTCAAACAACTGCTCTGGATGGTACAGCACAGTTTATCGTGACTTATACTGCACCAACTAATTTAACAGCTGAACAGATCAAGGCATTGCTGGCTGGTATTCAAGCCAATGCGGTCTATACCACCAGCACCAACAAAAATATCACACAGAGCACCATGTTGCAGTTCTACGTTGATCAGGCAAATATCCAGCGTATGGACTTGGTGGTTGATAAAGCCGCATTGGTTGTGAATACTACAGCTGCACAAACGGTTAAAACTACGGTTACGCTCAAAGACCAAAATGGTCAGGTGATCAAGAATCGTCAAGTGACCTTGGCGTTGAATGCAGAAGCTGTCCAAAATGGCGTGAGCTTCGCAGGTGCGACAGGTGGCCTTGTTGTAGTTTCAACGAATGCCAACGGTCAGGCGATTATTGATTTAAATGTCAATCCAACAACTGAAAATGCAGTGAATGCCTTAATGGCATCGGGAATTGGTATCACTGCTTCCGCAGTACAATCTGATGGTAGTGGGACAGTTACACAAAATACCAAAGTAAGCATTAGCTCTGAAGCAGTTGGTTATATGACTGTGAACAGTTCTGGACTGATTGCGACAACTGGCGGTACTTCAACCATTATCGTTAAAGCGTTTAATAGTACAGGTACAGCTTTAAGTGGTAAAACGATTCAGTTAGGCCTTAATAATGTGCCAACAGGTTTAGATATTAAACTTGATATGGCAAGCAAACCAACAAATGGCAATGGTGAAGCAACATTTACGGTGACTTATAATGCAGCAAAAGTTTTAACACCTGAACAGATCCAGGGCTTATTGTCAGGGGTTCAAGTGATTGCAACGTATACCAATAATAAAGGTATTAATACAACGCAAAACATGACGCAACAATTTGCTATTGATCAAGTCAATATTCAACGTATGGATTTGGTCGTTGAAAAACCTAGCTTGGTAATGGATACCAGCACACCTCAAACAGTTTTGACCACAGTCACCTTAAAAGACAAAGATGGTAATTTGATTAAAAACCGTCAAGTGACTTTAGCGATTGATAACTGGAGTGTTGATAATAACGTCATTAAAAATAGTGTTAATTTTGAAGGTGTTATCGGTGGATCAACTGTTGTTGAAACCAATGCGAATGGTCAGGCAATCGCTGTCTTGGAAGTAAAAACTACGACAAAAGAAGCGGTAGATGCTTTAGTGGCATCAGGTATTGGTATTAGTGCATTAGCGATTCAAGGTGACGGCACAGGTAGTGTAACGCAAAAGACACAAATTACGGTGAGTTCTGCGGCAACATTATCAGAATTAAGTTATTTGACCTTAGACAATGTAACTGGTGCAATTAAAACAACAGGTAGTAATACTGCAACTCTTACAGTAAAAGCCTTTAATAGCAAGGGTAAAGTGCTTGCAGGTAAGCTGGTTAAATTAGTTTTAAGTAATGTTCCAGCAGGTTTGACAATTAATGTTAGCCCAGCTCAAACAACTGGCACTGACGGTTCAGCAAGCTTTACGATCACTTATACAGCTCCAGCAAATTTAAGTGCTGAACAAATTAAAGGCTTATTGGCGGGTGTTCAAGCAAGAGCAATCTACACCACTGATGCAGGTACAACGGTAACACAAACAACCGTATTGCAGTTTGTGACGGATGATTTGGAAGCAGCTAAGGATGCACAGCGTTTGGAATTAATTACTTCCAAAGGTATTGTCACTGCTGATAATGATACTTTTACATTTACAGCAAAAGTTTTTGATAAAGATGGTAATCCGCTTCAAAATAAACAGGTTGGTTTTGGTTTAAATGCCGCAGCGACTGCAAATGGTGTAACCTTTGTGGGTGGTGCAAGTAAAAAGACAGATGTAAATGGCAATGCAACCTTTACAGTAAACGTAAAAGCTGGCAATGATCAAATGATTGAAAATTTGGTTGCTAATGGTATTACACTTGCTGCATCTGTTGTACAGGCTGATGGTTCTGTACTGAGTCAAACCATTCAGGTGATGGTGAAAGCCCCAGTTGCAAAAGATGTTGTAGCATTAACCACAACATTGTCAGAGCCAGTAATTTCAGTTTTAGGTGGTACAAGCATTTTAGCTGTTAAGGCTGAAGATGCGAATGGCAATCCTTTAGCAAATAAAGAAATTGATTTTGGTTTGGCAGGAGGTTTAAGTTCACGAGTCAAAGTGGATAAGACTAGCGCGACAACCAATGCGAATGGTATCGCTTATTTTACTGTGACAGTCGAGAATGGTGATAGTATTGATCAACTATTGGTTGAAAAAGGTATTACCTATGCTGTTTCAACCTATAATAATAACAGTACGACGCAGCCTGTTGTTACACAAGTTGGTAGAGTGAATGTTTCTGTGCCAACAGAAGCGATGAATTTAACAATGGATAAAACCAAAGCTGATTTATTGGCAAGTGGCGATACTTCTGAAGTATTTGCTAAATTAGTTGATAATACTGCGGCTGGTGTTAAGAATTATCCTGTTACTTTCACTGTTGTTGATTCTGCATTAAATGGTGTCACGATTAATGGTCAGGCAACATCTGTTGTTACAACAGATGCGAGTGGTAATGCAAAAGTCGCGCTGAAATTAACTAAAATTACTGGCAAACAATATACGGACTTATTGGCAAATGGTGTTACTGTTCGTGCTTCAATTACTTTACCAAATGGGGTTGTTCGTACCCAAACAGTTCACTTTAATGTGAATGAAGCCAGCAGTAATTACCATCTTGTATTTAGTAATGTCAGTAAGTCAGCCATGGATGTGAATGGTGATCGTTCAATTGTGACGGTGACGTTGTTGGATCGAGCTAATCAACCTGTACGCAATCAGGAAGTCATACTTGCCGCAAATAATGCAGGTGGATTAATTATTGGTAATCCTGGTTCTAGTAGTCCAGTCAATACAAGTGGTGAACCACTTGCAGTCAAAACGGATTCAAATGGTAATGCTTTCTTCTCTGTTGCAATTGATGAAACAACGGTTGATAAACAGTTGTTGCTTGCAAGTGGTATTGAGTTAACAGCAACGAATACGGATGAAATTGGTGGAAAAGCTACCCAGATCTATCGTATTGCAACAGTTGATAATTCAGGTACACCAACAGTACAACCTGCTCGATATTCTTTACGTATTGCAGCAAAACCAACCATGAGTGTACGTGATGACACAGCAGATGTTACTGTGACTTTACTTGATACGAATGGTGGTGGTGTTTCTGGAAAATATATTACGCTAGGTCTTACTGATTTTGCTCGCAATGGTGCTGTTATTGTTGGTGCTTCAGGTTTAACCACTGATGCGAATGGTCAGGCTGTGTTTAAAATCAAGGTAGATGAAAATGCACGCCGAAATTATACAGCTACCGAATTCGTTAATGATGATTTGCATTTGACAGCACGCTTTAATGAAACAGGCTATGCCGATGCCACACAAATCTCAATGATTGATATCGTACAGGCTGCAGTACAAGCACCTGTTGCTTCAATTGTAATTGGTGTCAATCCAACAGAAGTCGCATCTTCAAGTGATGGAGTTTATTACACCAAGAATATGTCTGTGAGTGTGGTTGATTTTGATGGTAAGCCATTAGCTAATCAAGTCGTCACTTTAGATTCTACACCACTGACGTATATCAAAGGACGGAACTTATGGGCATTGGCTCCGAAAGCTGGTTCTGATCCAGCAGAGAAATGGGTGTTTGGTAATCAAGAGTATTATAATTTGTCAGCTCCTAATATTTATCTGGATGCTAATGGTAGACCAATGAATAACAATGGTACACCAAGTGATTTAACGGATGATTATATGGCAAGTACTACAACCAACAGTATACATGCTTGTGTGGCAAGCCCAGCAGGTACGGCTGTGGGAGCGAATAATACGCCTGTGAAAGTGGTGACGTTTGTGAGCCAGTCTGGTGCTGAGCAAAATACATTTACCACTGATGCTAATGGTAAGTTTGACTTTGCCATGCGTTATCCAAAAATCTATGCACAGTGGTTAACAGTGCAGGTAGGAGCATCAGCAACTGTTGCATCATTACCAAATCGTACGACTTATAGTTTAGGTCTAGCTTCACTAGCAAGTGATTATTCTAGTGATGGTACATATTCACCAAATGAAGTTAGTCCTTATGGTACATCATTCACTTGTCCATAATGCCTGAATGAAAAAAATGGAAGCTTTCGAGCTTCCATTTTTATTTGAAGATTTTTTATTAATCCTCCAACAAATCCATTTGCTTTGCTAGCTGATATAGGTTGTTAGAACGATTACCTGTGCGGCAGAACATCAGGATTGGCTTTGGCAATTCGTTATAGTGATTAGCAAATGTGCGAACATCCAGCTCTGTAATCTGACCTGCAACAACTGGTTGATGCACATAATCCAAACCTGCATTACGTGCTGACTCTTCAATCTGTGCGCTTGTAGGTTGTTCAGAACCACCTTCCATGTCTGGACGATTATTGATAATAGATTTAAAGCCTTTTTCGACAACTTGATCTACATGCTCAGGGCCGATTTGACCTGCAAAACCAACATTTTCTGACATCTTGTCACTCCCAAAACAAACAAAACATTTTATGCTCTATCATAGCATTAAGCTTGATCTTGAGTTTAAATGTCTATAGTAAATAAATGATGATAAGTCATAAGATAAAACATTGGAGCGCGCATGCACACCTACACAGTTGAGCCGTTGTATGTTCCTAGTGGCGAAGAAACCATAGCAGCAGATTTCTACCTACCAAAGACCAATATTAAACCTGCTGTAATTCTTATGGCACACGGATTTGCTGGTTTACGTCAATTCAAACTGGTTCAGTATGCACAGCGTTTTGCACAGGCAGGTTATGCCGTTATCCTGTTTGACTATCGTTATTGGGGGGGGAGCACAGGAAAACCGCGTGAATTGGTTTCACTTGGTGCTCAACTGGATGACTGGAAAACCATTGTTCAATATGCTTCGAATTGTAAATTAATTGATAGTCGACGTATTATTTTATGGGGAACTTCTCTAAGCGGTGGATATGCGCTTAGTTTAGCCACTGACCTTAAAAATATTCAGGCCGTGATGGTACAAGTACCTTATGTAGATGGCGCTGAAACAGCAAAATTATACCCATTACAACGTTATCCAGAGGCTTTAAAGCGTTCTAGTCAGGATTACATGGGGTCTAAGATGGGTTTAGTACCTAAAACTTTGCCAGTTGTAGATCAACATAAACTATGCTTTTTACCGACCTCCGATAGTTATTATGGTTATCATTCGATTGTAAATCCTGACTATTATTGGAGTGGTGAAGTTCCTGCACGTGTATTTTTTAATTTAATGCGCTATCGTCCAATTCAATTTGTACGCAAAATTAATATTCCTGTTTTGTTTATTGCTGCGAAACATGATTCTTTGATTCCAATTGCATCCAGTCGTGAAGCTGCGACCAATATTGCACCATTTGTAAGCTATCATGAGTGGGATATGAAACATTTTGAGGTTTATCACGGTTCATGGTTTGAAAAAGCAGTCACAACCCAATTAGAATTTTTACATCAACATATCGGAGTGATGTAAATGATTATTGTCTGTGCATCCTGTGGTGCAAAAAATCGTGTACCTGAAGAAAAATTAGCAGTTCATCCCAACTGTGGGCAATGCCATCAACCCTTATTAACGTTAGCGCCAATTGAACTCAATGAACAAAACTTTAGTCAGTTTATTGCCAATACTGATTTACCTGTGCTGATCGATTTATGGGCAGAGTGGTGTGGACCTTGTAAGATGATGGCTCCCCATTTTGCCCAGGCGGCAAAGCAAAATCCGTATGTGGTTTTTGCCAAGATTGATACCGAGGCAAATCCACGTTTAAGTGCTGCATTTAATGTCCGCAGTATTCCGACTTTAGTCTTAATGAATAAGACGACTGAATTGGCCAGAATAAGTGGTGCATTACGTACACCAGAGCTACAGCAATGGTTAAATCAGCAATTACAGCACCATCAAGGACATTAACATGACTGAACGTTCAAATCATCCAGAAGGGGTTTTATCCTTGCAGAATATTGCTATGCCAGCAGATACAAACTGGAGTGGTGATGTATTTGGAGGATGGATTGTTTCACAGATGGATCTCGCAGGAGCGATTCATGTTGAGCGTTTGAGTAAGGGACGATGTGCAACAATTGCGATTAATGAAATGACTTTCCTTGTGCCTGTTAAGGTTGGAAATGTGATTAGTTGCTATACTAAAATTTTGAAAGTCGGCAATACTTCCGTACAGGTGCAAATCGAGGTATGGAATAGTCACGACAATTCACGTGAACCGATTCGAATTACTCAAGGTGTTTTTACATTTGTTGCTGTGGATGTGAATGGTAATAAACGACAAATCTCAGAACAAATTAAGCAAGATTTTTTAGCAAGCTGATAAAACAATAAAGCCCAAATTGAATTGGGCTTTATTTTAAAATCTAAGATTATTTTTTACGTTTTGGTAACCATGCCCAAAGCATTTGGCATTGGATCGGCTCGTTACCAGAATCATCAATAACGGTCACAGGAATCAATAACTCGCCTTTTTCATTGTCAGCGATAAACTTTTGTTGATCGGCTGATAAAGTTGCTGTTGCTGTTAAACCACCTTGCGCAACCTTTAAATAGTCTACGTGCAGTGATTTGATCAACAAAATCCGATCATCAGGAATATGTAGACCTGTTAGGAAACCCGTTGCCGTTTCAGCGAGTAAGGCCATTGCTGCTGCGTGAACCCCTTTAATATGATTTTGCATATTACGTTGGTTTTCAATGCGCACAGTGACATGGTCTTTATCGACTTCCAAATAGCGAATGTTTGCAGTGCCCACCATTGGAACAACTCGTCCAAAGGCTTTGCTCCATAATGTACTGCGAATACCTTTTGGAAATTTAGAAGTGGTTTTAACCAGCGTATAAAGACGGTTATCTTTTGCCATAGTGAACCTATTGCTTAGTCTTTGAAATTATTAAATTGAAGCGGTAGACCAAATTGCTGTTCACGTAAAAAGTTCATGACCTGTTGCAAAGTATCACGCTTTTTATCAGTGACACGGATTTTGTCTCCTTGGATAGAAGATTGCACCTTGATGCCACTTTCTTTAATGGCTTTATTAATTTTTTTTGCGGTATCTGAGTCAAGTCCATCTTTCAGCTTGATCACTTGGACCACATTTTTACCAGAAGCAGTGGCTTTTTGTGGATCTAAAGCTTGTACATCAATCTTACGTTTATAGAAGTGATTTTCAAGCATGGTATAGACTTGTTCACATTGGAAGTCACTTTCAGTTGAGATTTTGATTTCTTTATTTTTTTCATTTAACTCAATTGAAACGTCTTGTCCACGGAAGTCAAAACGTGTTGCAATCTCTTTTTCTGTATTTTGTACAGCGTGATTGACTTCAAATAACTCTAATTCAGAAACAATATCAAAAGAAGGCATGGTTAGACCTTTACAAAGGGAAAGAATATTTGAGATGCTAAGGGTGTTTTCTTCATTTGCCAAGTGTTGTTTACATCAAAGGAGTGCACAATGATCCGTAAACAAGAAATTACAACATTTGAGTTCCCAGAAGGCGCAGTCATTTGGGATGTCCGAGATGCCAAAGCTTATGCAGAGGCACACGTCAAAGGGGCGTTGAATCGTCCAATTGCTGAATTAACTGCGGATAGTTTGACTCAGGTTGCAGCGGATCAGCCGATTTATATTCTATGTGGTGGTGGTAGTAAAGCACCACGCGCAGCAGAGCTTTTAGACGGTTTAGATGATTCTCGTGAATATGTTGTATTGATGGGAGGTACTCGTGCAGCACGTGATGCTGGCTTAGCTTTAGAACAGGGCGCATAGATCAGTTAAATTTGCCAAAATACTTGGATATTTTGGCAAATTTAAAGAATGAACAACAAAAATAATAATTTACCCAGAATAATAAGGTTTTTTAGCTTTTAATTTCTTTTCAAATCTTTGAGGATTTAATTTATCCAATAAACTTTGAGGAACTGGGCAAAGTTCACCTAAAATTAATGCTGCCAAGATTTCACTACATAATGGCGCAAATAAGAAACCTTTCGATCCTAAACCAGCAAAAGTATAGATTTGACCAAGATTTTGTATTTTCCCAACTAAGGGGAAATAATCTAAACTTTGTGCGCGAACCGATGCTCTTCCTTGCCAAGTATCTACAGAGGGAAGTCCTTGCGCATATTTTGGAAAGACATTGTGGATAAGTTCGTAGTTATGCACATGGTCTTCTGTTAGCACTTCTGCATCATCCCGATTAGGATAAAAAGATGCGCCTAGAATCAATTGAGCAGTATCCAGTTGCATGCAATAGCCGCCATAACTATAAGCCTGATCCAGTGCTAAAGGCCGCTGGCTATTCTCAACCCAGCTGACTTGTCCTCGAATTGGTTTTAGGACAGGATAATTTTCAAATAACTCAGCACTTTGTTTAGCACAACAGACAATCGCATGATCCGTTATGGCAATTATTTGTTGGTCTTGCCAGAGTGTAACTTGGCTATCAGTCGACTCTAATCGAGAAATTTTTACTTTTTCTATTCGAATATTAGCATGTTGTAAAATCTCATCACGTAACTGATGAGGGGAAACTGCACCTGCCTGATTTAAGGTTATGCTTGAAAACTCAGTCTGCGGAATAGAGTTGTCTGTTTGCTTTGTATTTGCAGATAATACTTTTTCAGGATATTGCTCAACCAGACCTAACAATTCATCCGCATTTTTTAAGGCAATCTGTTGAACCTGAATGGATCTAAAAGCCTTGAATCTGGGATAAAAATTCAAGGCATGTTGCCAACTCAAGGTCATCAAGTGTTCATGCGCCTGTTCAATTGGGCATAGTTTTGGATTGAGCAACGCCAGTGGATTGCCAGATGCACCTGAAAGTGGCTCATTTTGCTCGTAGATCGTAACTTGATGTCCTCGTTGAGCAAATGCCCACGCTGAGCTTAAACCTGCGATTCCTGCGCCAATGATGGCGATTTTACGTTGCTTTGATGTTTCGGACTTTGGTGGAGCTGCAATAGTTGTTTCTGAATCTTGCGACTGGGTTTCAGTTTGGGAGGTATCTAGCCAAATCGCCTTGAGCATTTCTCGTTTATGACCAAAACCTCGTGGACGGCTGATTTGGATGCCGTGTTGTTTAAGCCCACGTTTGAGTACACCTGCGACACTAAAGGATGCGAAAGTTGTTCCAAAATCAGATAAACGCACCATATGATCTAAGACATTTGCTTGCCACATATCTGGATTACAAGATGGGGCAAAACCGTCCAAAAACCATGCATTCACTGTTTGGGTTTTGGGAATCGTTGGAAAAATATCCTGAGCATCACCTAGCCATAAATCAATACTAAAACGCTCTTCAGGAAAACTTAAGCGATGACAACCTGCAATTGGCAAGGGATATTGCTGAATCAGTTTTTCTGCTAAAGGTTTGAGTTCAGTCCAAACATTCAGTGCACGGATCAAATCAGCTTTATTTAATGGAAATTTTTCAACGCTGACAACATGTAAATGGCTGTGATTATCTAAGCGAACTTGTTGCCAGAGTTGCCACAGGGTCAAAATATTGAGTCCTGTACCAAAACCAGTTTCACCTACACAAAAATATTGATAATCATGTAATTGAGAAAGGCGTTCGGTTAAATCATTGCCATTTAAAAATACATGTCGGGTTTCAAGCAAACCATTGTCTTTAGAGAAGTAAACATCACCGAATTGCTTAGAAATAGGAATTTCGATGTCATCGACTATTTCCCAGTCTAATTCAGCAGTTTGCAATTTTGATGAGTGAGACATAAATAAAGAAATCGTGTTTTACCACTGACGGCGGCGTTTAGTGTGAACATAACTGGCAATAAAGAAACCTAGAATTACCCCGACCGCAATGGTCATCGCGCCATAAAGGAACATTTGGGCACTGCGTTCACTTTGTAGAACCTGCACCTGAACAGTAAGATTGTCATTTTTGAGTTGTAATTCTTGATTTTGCGAGAGCGCTTCAAGATTGGCATTTTCAAGTTGTTTTAGGCGATTGGCTTGATCTTGAACCAATGCTTTGACTTTGGCTTCTTGTTGCTGTTTTGCCTTGGCAATTTGTTCAGCCGTCAGAGGCTTTGCTGCCGTGCCAGTCACATTTGTAGCAGTGGCTGTAACAGATGATTTCGGTTGTACTGCTGGTGTGGGAGATGGAGGTTCAACGGCCCATACGCTTGAGCTGAATAAACAAAAAGCGAATAGACTTTTAATGGCAACTTGCATGACTTACCCTTTTGGAAAAGCTTTGTTGAAAGGTTTTACTTCAATCTTTGCGTAAATCCCTTCTTTTAAAAATGGCTCTTCCTGAATCCATGCATCCAGTGCTTCACGACTCTCAAATTCAACAATGATGGTGCTGCCTAAAAATCCAGCCTGTGGATCATTCGGGTCTTTTGGATGCGCACCCGCAGCAATTAAGCGACCCTCATCATCCAGCTTTTGTAGACGCTCTACATGCTGGGGGCGAATTGCTAAACGTTTTTCTAAGGTACCTTCGTGATCAGTACAGGTCAGGACAAAATATGGCATAGTAGTCGCTCAAATGATTCAGGTTAGTCAGTGGCTTTAAAATGCTTTCTTAAGCAAATCAGTATAACAGCAAGGTAACTGATAGAAACGATAATATCGCCGAAAGCCGTGAATTCGCCCCAGTATTTTCCCTGCATAAATACAAAGCCAAAGAAGAAATGCAGTGACGCCAACAAGAAGAACTGCCCACACCATGCCCAGTTTAGACGCATCCAGCCTTTTGGTGTCAGTTCAAGCAACGAACCCAAAAGTTTTTTAATAATCGGTTCACGTTCTTTGTTAAACAGGGGCGTAACCAGAAAACCTATTCCAATCCCGATATTGATAATGACCGCTTTCATTTTGATATAGGTCACATCACTGAATGCCAGTGTAATTCCACCAAAAACCACTGACATGACAACGATAAACCACTGCATTTTTTCCAGTTTGAACTTCTGGAAAAAGAACAGGCAACCATAGACCACAAGGGTCGAGATCAGTAGCGCACAGGTCGCAACCAGAATATGGTTTTGATCAGTATTTCCTGCACTGCCCACAAGCTCCAGTAATGGATGGTGACTATCTTTGGGATCGGTGGTTTTATAAAAATAAAAGAAGATAATCAGTGGGAGGTAGTCGAGCAACGCTTTCATGTTACAGTACAGTGGTGAAATAGGTCAGATAGCATAATACAAACCATGTTCGGTGTCGATTTACATACGCATAGTTTCATTTCAGACGGTACCTTGTCTCCTGAACAATTGGTACAGGCTGCGGTTGACTTAAAAATCCAGACCTTAGCCCTGACCGACCATGACACGATGGACGGTGTGGCAAGGGCGAGAGATTATGCTCAAGATCATGATATTCAAATTATTTCTGGTGTGGAAATTTCTAGTCAGTGGTCACGTCCCAGCACTAAAAAGAGTTATGGGGTGCATATCGTTGCATTGAATATGCAGGATGAGGTTCCTATCAAGGCAATGCTGGAAAATCAGAAAAAAGTGCGGGCTGAGCGGGCAAAACTGATTTGTGAGTTATTGGAAAAATGTATCGGTTTTGATATTTATCCAGATGTATTGGCAAAAGTGGATGGTCAGGCAGATCGGGTGACGCGAACCCATATTGCCAAAACTTTGGTTGAAAAAAATGTTGTCGCTCGTCCTCAACAGGCATTTGACCGTTTCCTGAAAGAGGGCAAAAAGGCTTTTGTCAAATTTGATGGGGTAGGTTTAAAAGAGACCATTGATGTGATTCATGCCAGCCAGGGCTTTGCGGTATTGGCACATCCGACCCGTTATGATTTGTCTGCAACCAATATCCGTTATTTGATTCAGTTATTTGCTGAGTTTGGTGGTGATGCGGTTGAGCTTCCTGGCAGTAGTGAAGCGCTTTCTACGCGACACATGGTGGATCGGATGATTCAGGAATATGGTTTAGCGGTTTCAATTGGCAGCGATTTTCATGGAGACAACATGCCGTGGATTAAGCTTGGTAATACCCCAAAAGTTGCTGATGGACAAAAAGGGGTGTGGGAAAGTTTTAGATGATAATGGAATGAAAAAGTTAGAAATATTTTTGATCAATTATATTCTTCATGATTCTGTTATGGAAAGCGCATTGGATGCCTCATGGATTTCCATTGTTCTATACTACGACTGCCAAATAATATCTTGAGTCTGCTGGTTCTTAATGGTCAGGTATTGCTTTTGTGAGAACATTAAAAGCTTGGTGAAGAAAATTGTTTCCATCAGCTTAAGTTGGTTTTCATCCACTGGTATTTGAAAATTTTGTTGTTTAAGCCAAATGCACAATCGTGTCTCTGTTTGAGAAGTGCCGATTTCAACTTTTTGAATATTGTTATATCGACACTTTTTATATTGACCACATAAGTGAAAAAATTATAATTTACAACAGATTATGATCATGTGCCTGAATCGGTGGTGGTGTTGGACGACCTAAGGTACTCAATAATTCAATTTCAATGGTACGTACCATTGCATCCAGTGGCAGGTCATTACTCTGAGTACCGAAAGGCTCTTCAATTTCTGTACTTAAGGCATCGAGGCCTAGAAAGGTATAAGCCAAAATTCCAACCAAGAGGGGTGTCACCAAACCCAGTAAAGAACCCAGGCTAAAAGGCAACATAAAGCAGAAGAAATAAACGGTTCGGTTCAGCAAAACTGAATAGGCAAAAGGAATGGGAGTATTGGCAATCCGATCACAACCCGTATGCATTTCACTTAAGGCCGCGACATGGTGATTCATCTGCGTATAAATAATATCGGAGATTTCCCCATCTTTCAGGGCCTGTAACAGCTCCCACTGGATCAGGCTCAGGGTATATTGTGGCGCATTGTGCTGCTGGTAAAGCTGGTTAAGCGCCTGCTGGCTTAAACCACTGGTTTCTGTCAGTTCAGTTGGGTTGGCGGTTTGATGGCGTAAACGGTCGCGTAACACATTGGCAAATACAATCACATGCTGAATCACACGTTCACGCCGTGCCTGGGTCAAGATTCGGCAATCGCGGTCAAAGTGTCGTGATGTGGCAATCAAAACGCCCCAAAGTTTACGTGCTTCCCACCAGCGGTCATAGCATGCGGTATTTTTAAAACCAAGGAAGATTGAAAGCACAACACCAATCAGGGTAAAGCCGACAAGGGGGATTTCAGGGAAGCGGTATAGATCAATATATTCAATTCCACCAATAATGGCGGAGATCAACATGACAAAACCAAGAGAGGGTAAAATTTTGGGTAAAATCGTCCCACGCCATGAAAATAAAACCTTAAAAATACTTGGCTGGTCACGGACAATCATGTTGTTTGAATCATTAATTTTATCTGCTGATGTTCCTGTTTGCTCTAGGCTTTGTCAAGACCAGATTGTTTGATTCGGACAGGTTTGAGTAGTTGTTGCTCAGAAAAGGAAAAATGGTTTTCAGGTGAAATAATAAAGTGATCAAGCAACTGGATTTCAAGTAACTGGCAGGCTTGTTTCAATTGCTGGGTGAGATAAATGTCTTCGGGTGAGGGCTGGGCAATGCCATAAGGATGATTATGTGCAATCACGATTTGGCAGGCCTGTTGCTGAAGCACATAACGCAAGGTCTGGTTAATGGATACACTGCAACTATGCTGTGATCCAAAAAACAGTTTCTTAAAATGCAGTTTCCTGAGCTCAGCATCCAGACACAGCACCGCAAACACTTCCTGTTTTTCACCTTGCAGTTCATAGCGTAGATAGTCAAGCACCAATGTAGATGTATCTAGGCAAAGCCGTTGCTGGTGAAAGTAATTATTCAGATAACGCCGTCCAAGTTCCTTTACCGCCATCAGTTGTGCGTATTTGGTATCGGCAATGCCGTTAAACTGGGAAAGTTCTTCAAGTGATGCATCAAAAATTGGGTTGAGTCCACCGAAATGCTGGATCAGAATACGGGCAAGCTCAACCGCTGAGTGCTGTCTGGAGCCTGAGCGCAGGAAAATCGCCAGTAACTCAGCATCGGATAAACTCTGCGCCCCCTGTGATAATAAGCGTTCCCGTGGTCGTTCTTGTTCTGGCCATGCCTTGATGGACTGTTTTATGGATTGATTCATGGTGAATATTCACGTTCATTTTATTGTAGTGTATGTTTTTCCGAGCGCATGGCTTGGGTATGACCGTATTTAATGCTATTGTGAGCGCCACTGCAACAGCAAGGTATCCTGTTTGTGAGCTTCGATCTTAGTGTTATTCCTCATAAAAACATTATATTGGCGGTTACGGGTGGCATTGCTGCTTATAAAAGTGCCATTCTGGTTCGTCGTCTAAAAGATTATGGCTTTGATGTCCGTGTAGTGATGACACAGGGCGCACAGGCTTTTATTACCCCGCTTACTTTTCAGGCCCTTTCAGGTAATCCAGTGCATACTGAACTGCTTGACCCAGAAGCCGAAGCAGGCATGGGGCATATTGAGCTGGCACGCTGGGCAGATTTGATTCTGGTTGCGCCTGCAAGCTGTGACAGCATTGCCAAGTTTGCCAATGGCTTGGCGGACGATTTGCTGAGTACTTTATATTTAGCCACCAAAGCACCTGTCTGGGTTGCGCCTGCCATGAACCAGCAAATGTGGGCAGCCAAGGCGACACAGCGCAACTTGCAAACACTGGTAGAAGACGGTGTGCATGTGATTATGCCAGATGCAGGTGAGCAGGCGTGTGGTGATGTTGGGTTGGGGCGTATGCCTGAACCTGAGGACTTGGCGCGTCAGGTGGCGGCCTATTTCCATAAAGCCCAGCGTGCTATTGCAGAAAAGTTTGGTTTATTGGCGGGTAAACGTGTCACCATTACCGCTGGCCCGACCCGCGAAGCGATTGATCCTGTACGTTATATTTCCAACCACAGCACTGGAAAAATGGGCTTTGCCTTGGCGGCAGCCTGTTATGCCGCAGGGGCAAAAGTGACTCTGGTGGCAGGGCCTGTCAGTCTGGATACTCCAAATGGTGTGCAACGTATCAATGTCAGTTCAGCCATGCAAATGCTGGATGTCAGCATGAACCAGTTGCAACAGGGCTGTGACATCTTTATTGCCACGGCTGCGGTGGCGGACTACCGTGTGGCACAGGTTGCAGAGCATAAAATCAAGAAAGCGGGTGACGAGCTTGCAGTATCCTTGGTGAAAAACCCCGATATTGTGGCGACCATTGCTCAGCAACAGCAGCGCCCATTTATGGTCGGTTTTGCTGCTGAAACCCAGAATGTTGAGGAATATGCCGCAGGCAAACTGGTCGCGAAAAAGCTGGATATGATCGCCTGTAATGATGTGTCGCGCCCTGATATTGGTTTTGCATCTGATGAAAACGCCATGACGGTGTTCTTTGCCCAGTCCTATCACATGAATAAGCGTGAACTGGAAAAAGCCTCAAAACAGGAAATCTCACAACAATTGGTTGAGTCTATTGCCGATGCGTTGCGTCGTCGTTTATAAAAAGCCTGGGAGGGCGTGTGTTTACGCCCTCTTTTTTTTAAATTTGAGCTGATATAAGCAAATGGATGTGCCAACCATTGCCATAAAAATGCAGCTATAAAAAAGAGCAGAATAAGAAGTTGATAAATGAATAGCATCTTTCGGATTTTCTTGGCGCAAGAAGCTTGTTAGTGTGGAGAGACAGCAGCAATTAGAGGATAGAGAAATGCAACAGCAGCGTACTTATGATCGTATTGCTCAAGCGATTGCCTATATCCAGCAAAATTTTCAGCAGCAGCCACAACTGGGTGAAGTGGCAGCACATATTCATTTAAGCCCAGCACATTTCCAGCGTTTGTTTACCGATTGGGTGGGAACCAGCCCTAAAAAATTCCTGCAATACACCAGTGTTGAATATGCCAAAAATATTTTAAAACAACAGGGCAGTGTGCTGGATGCGACCTTTGAGACAGGACTTTCCAGTACCAGTCGTTTGCATGACCTGTTTATCCAGATTGAGGGCATGACCCCAGCCGAATATAAACAGGGCGGACAAGATTTAATAATTCATTATTCCTTTGCTGAAACCTTGTTCGGTGAGGTGCTGGTTGCTTCCACACATAAAGGCATCTGCGCATTAAGCTTTGTGGAAGATCAGGCGGAGGCCTTGCAGCAATTGAAATTACAGTTTCCTAAAGCTCAGCTTGTTGAGCAAATAGATGAATTTCAGACTAATGCGCTGGCTTTCTTTCAAAAAGACTGGGAAAAACTGCCTGAAATTAAACTACATCTAAAAGCAACCGATTTTCAACTGAAAGTCTGGCAAAGCCTGCTTCGGATTCCAATGGGGCAGCTTTCCACCTATGGGCAGATTGCGCAAAATATAGACCATGCCAAGGCAGCCCGTGCGGTGGGCACAGCGATTGGCAGTAATCCCGTGGCTTTCCTGATTCCATGTCATCGGGTGATTCGGTCCACGGGTCTTTTGGGTGGCTATGAATGGGGAATCCTAAGGAAAACAGCGATGATTGGCTGGGAGGGAGCACAGACGCATGCAATTGTTTGATATTGAAGCTGACCCAAGGCATAACCATTTACCCTATGATGGAACGGTGCAGTATTATGGCAAAGTCATACAGGAAATGGTCGCTGATGATTATTTTGAAAAGTTGATGCAAAATATTGCTTGGGAAAATGATCAGGCCATTATCTTTGGTCGGCAGATCACCACCAAAAGAAAAGTGGCATGGTATGGCGATCAGGGGTATGAATATACCTACTCCAATGTCAACAGATACGCCTTGCCGTGGACGGTTGAACTGCTTGAGTTAAGGCAACGGGTGCAGCAGTTGACAGGTGAGCGCTTTAATTCATGTCTACTGAATCTTTACCATACAGGTGAGGAGGGAATGTCCTGGCACAGTGATGATGAAACCGACTTGAAGAAAAATAGCGCGATTGCATCACTCAGTTTTGGTGCGGAACGGAGATTTGCCTTTAAACATAAACAAAGCAAGGAAAAGGTGGAGCTGTATCTGGAACATGGCAGTCTACTGGTGATGAAAGACACCACACAAAGCCACTGGCTGCACCGTTTGCCACCCACCAAGAAAGTGTCGACTGCCCGTATCAACCTGACCTTTAGAACGATTGTTGAATAGCATCATCAGTGGCCTTAAACATAGTGATAAAGCTCAACGTCCGTAAAAGTCTGGTTAAATGCCTCGATCAGGCGATTAATTTGTTCAGCCTGATCTGGCACCAGCATCCAGTAAGGGTTTTCATTCGAGATTAATAACAGTGCCAGCCCATGTTGTTCTGCAACCGCATAGATGTTGTCAAAGTGGATGGCATAGATATATTCCCTAACATCAGGCTCATTTTGAGCATCTAAGTCTGAATTATCATCTTCAGCAAAAAGTTGTTCTATTTGCTCCTCAATACGGTTGTTCAACTGTTCAATATCTACCTTGGCCTGTTATAGTTGGTGGCATTCATCTGTGCCATTGTCATAATATTGTTTTAATTCGACATATTGGATGTTTGAGTATGGGCTATTAACCCATTCAATAAATTGATAAAAATCATGTAGCTTACGAGGGACAAGGCTTGTGGCAAGCTCAGGAAATACCTGCTGGCAAAGGGTATATGGTACTGTGGACATTATTTGTTCTCATTTTATCTTATCCATATCGTTCTCATTATAAAATAATAAAAAACCACAGCAGGTGCTGTGGTTTTTTGCGCGCTTAAAGTGTTATGCCTGACCTTGGGCATCACCTTCAGCTTGTAGACGCTGCATATTGGCTTCAAATTCAGCATCAAAGTTAATTGGGGTAAGCAACAATTGTGGAAAGCTACCCTTGGTCACTAGATCATTCACTGCTTCACGCAAGAACGGGAACAGGATATTCGGGCAGTAAGCACCCAGAACGTACGGAAGACGATCTTCCTCCACGCCATCAACCAGGAAAATCCCTGACTGGGTCACATCAACAATGAATGCGGTCTCACTTTCATTGGTGGCCTGAACCACAACTTTTAAAGAAACTTCATAATGATTTGGATCAATCTTTTCTGCCGCAGAAGATAAATTGATGTTGAGTTCTGGCTGCCACTGCTTGGTAAATACCTGTGCCCCTGGAACTTCAAAAGAAATATCTTTGGTGTAAATACGTTCTAACGCGAGTTGTGGTTGAACTTGTTCTTCGCTCATTGTTTTTCCTTAAATCGTGGAGTGTTGTTAAGCTAATAATTGGTCGAGTTTCCCTTCACGCTCTAAGGCATAAAGTTGGTCAAAACCACCGATAAACTGGTCTTTGATAAAAATTTGAGGCACGGTACGGTGATTGGTACGTTGCATTAACTCAATACGAACTTCAGGCGCCTCATTGGAAAGGTTAATTTCCTTATAGGCAACACCCTTACGCTCAAGGAGCTGTTTTGCTCTCACACAATATGGGCAAGAAAGCGTTGAATAAATGGTGACGTTGGTATCGGTCATTTTATTTCTCCTTAAGCTTTGGTTTTGCTTTTAACTAAGGGTAAGCCCTGGGCTTTCCAATTGCTGACACCACCATCTAGACGGTAGCTGTCGGCATGGCCGACTTTCTGCAATGCGGAGCCTGCAACTTGCCCTAGGTTGCAAATAAACACCAATGGACGGTCACTTGCTTTTAATTCATCAACATGAGTTGTGATTTGGCTGTATGGAATGTTGCGGCTACCGCTGATGTGACCATCACGGAAATCTTTCGCATCACGAAGGTCAATCAGCATGGCATTTTTTGCCTTGACCAAAATACCGAGTGATTGTGGTGAAATTTTACGACCATTGCGCTGACCCTCTAAAATGAAGAACAGCACGATGAGCACGCCGAGCGTACCAAACAAAAAGGGGTGGTTCCCCATAAACTCTAACCAGCGTTCCACAAGTCACCTAAAGTTAAAATCAAAATTGACCCTGAGTATAACTTATCTCTATGGTGATCAAAAATGTTAGTTCAAGGGTAAAAACCCAAGAAAACTAACTTTTTTGCTGGGCTTCCTGAATTTCATCCATTAGGCGTAGATAGCTGTCCAAACGTCTTGGTAAAATCTCACCTGCATCAACTGCCTGTTTTAAGGCACAATTTTTCTCATGGCTATGGGTGCAGTTACGGAACTGGCAATGACCCAGATGGGTTTCAATCTCAGGAAAACCTGTTCGCACCTTTTCCAGGCTCAAATGCCACAGACCAAATTCACGGATTCCTGGGGAGTCAATCAGTGCGCCGTTTGTTCCAAATTTAATCAAACGGGTTGAGGTGGTGGTGTGTTGTCCCAGTGCCGAGTTTTCGGAAATGACATTGGTCTTCTGTGCCGCATCTGGAACAATGGTGTTAATCAATGAGCTTTTACCCACGCCTGACTGACCAACAAATGCAACCGTTTCATTGTCGATTCGTGCTGAAAGTGCGGATAAATCACCTTTTGCATGACAGATCAGAGTTTCATAGCCCAGGGTTTCATATTCACTGAGCATGGTCAGGATCGGATCATTTTCAGTGAGCAGGTCTGATTTGTTCAGTACCAGCAAGGCGGGAATGTTGGCATCGGCACAGGCGACCAGATAACGGTCAATCAGTGTTGGTGCGGGTTCTGGCAGTGGTGCGAACACAATCACAATCAGGCTGATATTGGCGGCAACGGGTTTTACCTTGTGGTAGCGGTCTGGGCGGGTCAATAATGATTGTCTTGGATAAATCGCAGTGATAATCCCCAGGCCTGTATTTGGGTCGGCCTGCCATTTCACACGGTCACCCGTCACCAGCAACTCCAGGTTGGTACGGGTATGACAGCGCCAAATACTGTCCAGTTCAATCGGTTTCCAGAATGGTTCAGGTTCGCCCTCTGCCACCTGTGGTTTTTCAGGGTGCTGTTCAGGTATGGACAGGGCTTGTACTTCGAGTTGACGGCCATAATGCTGAACAACCAGCCCATCTAAATCCTGCGACGTGTCAATATCATCCTGACGCGATTTATGCTGTTTTTCAATACGGCGCTGCTGTTGCTCGGTTAAACGACGCTTACGAATTAAAGCCATTCATATCCCAGAAAATCCACATGTTGAAGACCGCAAAAATAGCATGAAGCCGCTATGGAATTACAGCCAAGATGTAATTAATTTGCTACTATTGGTGTTTTTAAGCACTTTAGAATCAGCATTCATGAGCAGTACCCCTGATACACGATTAATCTGGATTGACCTGGAAATGACAGGCCTTGATACCGATAACGACAAGATCATTGAAATCGCAACCATTGTTACAGATGACCATTTAAATATTTTGGCTGAAGGGCCTGTTTTGGCTGTACATCAATCTGACCTAATCCTGAACGCAATGGATGAGTGGAATACCAAGCAGCATGGACAGTCGGGACTGATTGAACGGGTGCGCCGCAGTAAACTCACCGCTCAGGACGTAGAGCAGCAAACGCTGGAATTTCTGAAAAAATGGGTCAATCCAAAATCATCACCCATGTGTGGCAACTCGATTTGTCAGGATCGCCGTTTCCTGCATCGTTTAATGCCTGAACTGGAACAGTTTTTTCATTACCGCAATCTGGATGTATCTTCAGTCAAGGAACTGGCGAAGCGCTGGAGACCTGAAATCATGAGTGGTCTCAAGAAAAATGCTTCACACTTGGCAATGGATGATATTCGTGATTCGATTGCTGAATTAAAATATTACCGTGAATACTTTTTTATTATGAATAAATAAATTAAGGGGCATAAGCCCCTTTTTTTATGTGAATAAAAGATTTGGGCCTGATCAAAAAATCGCTTAAACTCGGTTTTTTATTGCCAACTATAAAAAGAGAGTGTACATGCAAAGTCATAATCCTATTTTAACCCGGGTGGAAAGCTACAGCGATTTGGCTGAACCAATGACCATTCAGGGGGCAATTCAGAAGTCAGTGCTTTTAACTGTGATTGCCGCTGTTTTAGGTATCGCATTGTTTTTCTATTGTGCCATCACTGCAAACCTGTCCATTGCCTATGCGGCCGCGATTGTCGGGGCTGTGGGTAGTTTTATTCTGGCCTTGATCACGACATTTAAAACAAAAACAGCCCCTGCTTTAGCCATTCCTTATGCTTTATTTGAAGGGGCATTTTTAGGCGGCATTTCGTTTATATTCCAATTGAAATTTCCTGGTGTACCTTTACAAGCCTTGTTGGCGACTTTTGTCACCACTTTGGTGTTATTTGCCTTGTATAAAATGCAAATTATTCGCGCCACTGAAAAATTCAAAGCCGTGGTAATTTCTGCCTCTGTGGCAATTGCATTGGTGTTTGTGGTGCAAATCATCTTGCGTTTAGCATTTGGTTCAAGCATTCCATTTATTTTTGAAAGTAACTGGTTAGGCATTGGCTTTGCTGCATTTGTAGCGGTGATTGCATCGTTAAATTTGATTTTAGACTTCGATCTAATTGAAAGTGCGACGGCGCAAGGCGCACCGAAAGCATTTGAATGGGTCTGTGGTATTGCCTTATTGGCAACTTTGGTTTGGATGTATTATTCATTTATGCGTTTGTTAAGCCTGATTCAAGGTGATGATTAAGCTTCAATGAATATAAAATACAAATCGCTTTCTAATTGAGAGCGATTTTTTTTATGCAAGCATGTAAAAATGAACAATGATGCAATTCCGTAATTGATGAAATATTGGCATCATGGTGGGAAAATTTTTCGAGTGAGAAGATTATGTCGCAAGGGCTTTTAGCGGGTAAACGGTTTTTAATTGCAGGAATTGCCAGTAAATTATCCATTGCTTATGGAATTGCTGCGGCACTGCATCGTGAGGGTGCAGAGTTGGCATTTACTTACCCCAATGAAAAACTAAAAAAACGAGTCGATGATTTTGCAGCACAATTTGGTTCAAGCCTTGTTTTCCCTTGCGATGTGGCAATTGATGCAGAAATTGACAATACTTTTGTTGAGTTGGCAAAACACTGGGATGGTTTAGATGGTGTTGTGCATTCGATTGGTTTTGCACCTGCACATACGCTAGATGGTGACTTTACCGACGTAACGGATCGTGAGGGTTTTAAAATTGCACATGATATTAGTGCCTATAGTTTTGTCGCGATGGCTCGTGCGGCAAAACCATTATTACAAGCACGTAAGGGTTGTTTATTGACTTTGACTTATCAAGGTTCTGAGCGTGTGATGCCAAACTATAACGTTATGGGTATGGCCAAAGCATCTTTAGAAGCGGGTGTTCGTTATTTAGCGCTAAGCTTGGGTAAAGAGGGGATTCGTGTGAATGCGATCTCTGCGGGTCCAATCCGTACATTGGCAGCTTCTGGTATCAAATCATTCCGTAAAATGTTGGATGCCAATGAAAAAGTTGCGCCGTTAAAACGTAATGTCACGATAGAAGAAGTGGGCAATGCAGCATTATTCCTTTGTTCGCCGTGGGCTTCGGGTATTACGGGTGAAATTTTATATGTCGATGCAGGGTTTAATACTGTTGGTATGAGCCAGTCGATGTTGGGTGATGAGTGATTAGATTTATCCAAATTTTTTGACAAAGCCGCTTTTATAGCGGCTTTGTTTTTCAAGATTGTGAGATCTTCAAATTATAAAGTTGGGGTTAAGGCGGCGCGAAGCGTCCGCCTTAAATGAGTTGTTAGATTACTTTGTTGTACCCACAGTGCGATAGTTGCAGCACACGCAGGAGTGGATAATTCTCAGATATTGCGTTGCTCCTCATGACGCCACACCCAATAATTTTTGAGCGAATCTCTGCCATTAGCTCATCAATGGATAAAATCTGAGCGCCAGCAATAGTGTGCCTATCTTTCGGGTGTGATGGGAATACGGCAATTTGACGTAGTGGTGTTTCTGGCGGTAGCCAAGAAAAAACCTCCAAGAAGATGAGCTTTCTAGCGGCATCAAATTTCTTCTTGTATCTCATTTCTCTAGTTTCCCAAGTATGGGCATCTACAGATGGTTCATAGTGAACAAGATCACCGCAGTGGGGATTGAAGCCTATGACATCAAGTTCCATTTCCCATCCACCATGCTTCAATCGTCCGACTTTAGTATTTCTGCGAACGAGATAGCCTTGCCAATCAAGGTATTCAACGATAAGTGACTCTAGATGTGACATAAAAGTAATCTAACGTTAAAGGTAACCGGCCTGCCGGAGGCAGGTCCGGTTGACCGACAGGTTAGCGCCGTACTGCCTAACCTTTAAATCCATCAAGTCTAGCGCCCGATATCATTGCCAATTGCCGACCGCCATAGCAGTGCTGACAAAATAAGCGCATGGCATCATTCAAATGACCTGCACTATGTGTGTCTAGCCTTAGAGCAATATCGTTTGCTTCCGCCTCACTTTTCCCATCAAGTCTGGCCGCAAGATACACGTAAGCCTGAACGGCCTTTACTCCTCGTTTCATTAGGAAAGCGAATGCGGCGATGATTGCAATTACAGTCAATATGACTACTTCCATGATCTCTCCATGTTTCTAATGCATTTAATGCGCGACCAATGATACCGACGTGATCGACAATCCTCCCGCTCCTGAGGCATGAAATCTCACTGAGTCTTTAAGGGCTGCCTCAATGACCGCTTGATCTGTCGTTGTTGGTTCTTGCGCTGACTCGAACTCAACCTGACCGGAAAATAAACCATTTCCGGTTCTGCACTCATAACAAATGAGGAATTTCATGTGTTCCACCTTTGCTTGATAGGCGCTAACTACAGTTATACGGCAAGTCTGCCGCATAACCAAAATGAAAATGCCATATAACCAATTTGAATCCTATTGGATGTAACTATATTTTGATAAGCATATAAAATAGCAATATTTGCATCAACACACAAACAATGTGAGATTAAATCAAAAGCGATCAACCCATTAAAAATTAACTAGAAGTTGAAAGGAATAATCATTAAAACAAGAGCACGCTCAATGCTATTGTTCAGGTAATTCTTTCACAGGACTCCCACCCAAAGCCTGCATTAAGGTCACATAGGCATTGTATTGATTCTGCTTGGTTTCCACCAAGCTCAGTCGTGCATTACGTGTAGTCGCTTGCGCATCTAGTAAGTTCTTTAATGCGATTGCACCGTTACGATAACGTACTTCGGTAAGTCGCTCAGTTTTATTAGCTAACTCGACATTACGTTGTTGCAGTTGTACTTGCTGATTCAGTTGAGTGCGATTCGACAAGGCATTTTCCACATCGGCAAAAGCTTGGTACAGCGTTTGGCGATATTGAATAATGGCTTTTTCATACTCAAGATCACTAATCGCAATATCTTTCTTCATATCATTATATTGAAGAAAAGGTAGGCTCAGGCTTGCACCTAAAGTTAAAGTAGGGTTCTTTAACAGTTGTGTTAAAGAGGTGCTAGAAGAACCTAGATTTCCCGTTAAATTGATGGATGGATAATAGCTGGCTTTGGTCGCATCTTTATTTGCTAAGGTTTTGCGTAGGCGTAATTCAGAAGCTTGTAAGTCTGGACGACGCGATAAAATATCAGCAGGGAGTCCAACCGCGATATTCGGTAGGGGATTGCGCGGTAACTGTGCGGGTTCCTGAATATTCAGTTGCTGTACAGGCATATGTAGCAATACAGCAATCGCAGTACGCGCTTCAACACGAAGCTGCTCAATTTGGCTTAAACTTGCTTTTTGGCTTTGCACCGATTGTTCCGCTTGAGTTAAATCTAAACCTGAAACCGCACCCGCTTTGTATTGTGATTGCACCAATGAATAAATTTTTTGAGTAGAAGCTAAGTTTTGCTGAATGGTTTGGTAGCGTTCATTCAAATAGCCCAATTGCCAATATAATTTTGCCGTTGTGCCCACAAGGCTTTGTGCAGTGGCTTGTAAGTCTTGCTCACTGGCTAAGGCTTCCCAGCGGCTCGCTTCAGTTTGATTCATCAATTTACCGAATAAATCCAGTTCATAACTGACCCCAACACTGGTCGATAAACCACGGTCAGAACCATCGCCTGAACGGAGGTCATAGTTATGACCTGTGGAAACACTCGAACTGGTACGAATGCCTTGTTTATTTTCAGCCAAACCTGCCTGTAAACGAGCTTGTTTAAGGGTAATCCCTGCAACGCTTAAATCACTATTTTTAGCGAGAACCTGATCGACCAATTGATTCAGTTGGGTATCATTAAACAGTGTCCACCACTGATCAGTTAGATTCACATTCTTATTTTTTTGCGCATCATACTGAAACTGTTGTGGCACTTGGACGGTTGGGGCGTTATAGGGGGTTTTCACCACAGCAGAACAGCCAACTAGAGAGCTACTTAAACATAACGCAAGACTAAGCTTTTTCATTTCAGGTGTCCTTTATAGAAACAGGGCGGTGTCTTGCCGAGTTCTCATCGTATTACAGAGTAAGCCGTCGGCTTGACCTACTTTTCTTTCGGGATGAGGAGCGAAGCTCCGCAAGGGCAACCATCTTGCGCAGCTATCGCTGCTCACCGCAAAACTCGTTGACTACCGTCACTTAAGCTAATGAATCGCAGAAACAATACTTTATTAACGGAGTCCTGTCTCAAACAATTGCGGATGACGTTTCCGAGTATCATATTTTTTGATCAGTCCTAGTGGGCTTGAATTTATTCTCTCGCTAAAGCAGCAACTGGATCGAGTTGTGCCGCATTTCGTGCTGGCAAGAAGCCAAATACAATACCAATCATGCTTGAGCAGACAAAGGCCGCTACGATTGAGGTGGTCGAATAACTCATTTCAATGATGCCTTTGGCGAAGTGTCCGATGATCTGTCCAATACCCAGAGAAAGCAGCACACCCAGCACACCACCCAATAAGCAGACTAAAATTGCTTCAATCAGAAATTGCTGCAAAATGTCACTTTGTCGAGCGCCAACGGCCATACGTACGCCAATCTCTTGGGTTCGTTCGGTCACAGAAACCAGCATAATGTTCATCACGCCAATACCACCGACCACCAGAGAAATCACCGCAATCGCTGAAATCAGCAGGGTCATAGTGGCTGTGGTTTGCTGAATGGTTTCCCGAATACTGTCGGAGTTTTGGGTAAATACGTCCTGTGCGCCGTGACGTTGTTCAAGTAGAGTCAAAATGGCATTTTCAGCGGCACTACTTGGATATTCATCTTTGATACGAACAATAATGCTGCGTACATTAGACTGCCCCAGCATACGGCTCATGACTGTCGAATAAGGCAAGTAAACATTCAAGCTGTCAGAGTTGCCCATAAAGCCTTGTTGAGCATCAATCACGCCAATAATACGGCTGGGTACACTGCCCAACAACAACACTTGACCAACAGGGTTGGTCCCATCAGCAAAGAAAGTTTTTTCCGTATTGGTATCAATCACCACGTCTTGGGCACGCTGAGTAACACTATTTTTGTCAAAAGCCTGTCCTGATTTAAATGTCATGCCACGGACATAGAAGAAATCTGCACTGACACCATTTACGGTTGCCGATGCTTCGGTATCCTTATAACGCAAGGTGACGCTGGTGTTGGCAGAGGGACTGACTCCATCCACATAGGGTTGTTCTGCCAAGGCTTCTGCATCAGCAGGCACTAGGGTTTTGACTTGTGAGGCACGTGAGTTATCGCCAAAGCCACGTCCCTGATATATAGTAATAGTGTTGGTGCCGAGACTGCTGATATTTGCCAGAATCTGCTTTTGCGAACCATTGCCCAGTGCAACCACCGAGACCACGGATGCGATCCCGATAATAATCCCGAGCATTGTCAGGAAAGTCCGCATGCGGTGGGCATTCATGGCCAGCAGTGCCATACGGAATGCTTCACCGAGACGGTCAAAGAAAGAACGCCAAGCCGAGGTTTTCTTTTGTGGTGTGCGTTGCAGGGTTGGATGTTCTAAATCTGAATCTGCATTTTCAGGTGTATTGGCACGGTCTGAAATAATATTACCGTCACTGATTTCAATAATACGGGTCGCGTTTTTTGCTACATTGAGATCATGTGTCACTAAGATGATGGTATGACCTTTAGCATTGAGTTCACGCAAAATACGCATCACTTCAATACCGCTATTCTTATCCAATGCTCCTGTTGGCTCATCGGCAAGAATCACATCACCGCCATTCATCAAGGCACGGGCGATTGAAACACGTTGTTGCTGACCACCAGAAAGTTGGCTTGGGCGATGGTGTAAACGTTCTTCGAGTCCGAGTTCTGAGAGTAGCTCAGCAGAACGCTGTTGGCGAAGATGACTATCGACCCCTGCATAAATTGCAGGGACTTCAACGTTACCAGAAGCGCTCAAATCACCGAGTAAGTGATAACGCTGGAAAATAAAACCAAAATATTCACGGCGTAGTTGTGCCAGTTCATCAGGCTCTAACTGGCGGGTTTCCCGACCATTGACCTGATAGCTACCTGCTGTTGGTTTATCCAGACAGCCCAGAATATTCATTAGGGTGGATTTACCAGAACCTGACTGACCGACGATGGCAACCAGCTCACCTGCATAAATCTTTAGATTGATACCTTTGAGAATCTGGACTGTACCCTCACCTGCGGGAAACTCACGGGTGAGGTTGCTGATTTTAAGCAGTGGCTGTGATGAATGTATTTGATCTCGGGTCATATTACATTCTCATTACACGTTGATTGCTACGTTTTGCTGATTCGTTTGAGCTATCAGTTGCATCTGCAATCACCACTTGATCGCCTTGCTTCAAACCTCTAAGTACTTGCGCTGTGACACGGTTGTTCAGGCCAATCAGCACAGGTTGCGGCTGGGCTGTACCATCAGCCTGTAGTACCCGAACCATTGCTATTGAAGCCTTGCCTTGTGCAATCAGGGCCTTGTCATCCTCAGTTAAATCCAGACGTTTCGGATGCTGGGTTGTTTCAGCACCTGATTTTTTCGCCTGATCGCTGGATTTATTAGCATTGGCTGAACTGTCCTTACGATTTGCACGCTGGCTTTGGATCGCTGCCGCTGGAATGGTCAGTACATTTTTTGCCTCATTTAACACAATGTAGACCTGTGCAGTCATGTCAATACGCAGTTTGCCATCTTCATTTGGGACATCAAACAGGGCATTGTAGTACACGGCTGAACTTGAAGAAGATGAACTGCCACTGGTTGTTTCTGTATTAATGGAATTTGGTGCTGGTTCAACCTGACGCAGTTTTGCATAATGTTTTTTATCACTATTACCTAATGTAGTGAAATAAACGGTTTGGCCCTGTTCAACTTTCATCACATCGGCTTCTGAAATCTGTGCCTTGATGGTCATGGTATCCAGTTTTGCCAGCTTCACAATGGTTGGTGCAGACTGATTGGCATTTACCGTCTGGCCTTCTTCCGTGACAATCGCCACAATGGTTCCATCCATCGGTGCAACAATACGGGTATAACCCAGGTTTTCCTTTGTGGTTGCAAGGCTCAAACGCGATTGTTCAATCTGTGCATTAATCGAGGCAATCTGGGCCTGTGCCGTTTTATAGTTTGCCAATGCCGCCTCAAGTTCAGCGCGTGAGGTGGCATCCTGACTAAACATTGCCTGTTGACGTTTATATTCAGCTTCAACCTTGGCTAAGTTGGCCTGTTGCACTGCCAGTTGTGCCTGTTGGTTTTTAATGTTGGCTTCGGCGGTTTTAAGCTCATTCTCCTGACGAATGGAGTCAATCTGGGCAATCAATCGGCCCTGTTTAACCTGATCGCCCAACTGCACATACATCTTTTTCACCTGACCTGAAACTTGCGCACCGACACTCACCATTTTGGTGGCCTCAAGTACACCTGTTGCCAGCACTGAATCTTCAATATCACCTTTGCTGACTTCGGCACTAATGTACTGAGGCGCTTGATCTTTAGGTTTAAAGAAAAACCATGCAACGGCTGCAATAATCGCTACACCGATAGCGATTATTATTATTTTACTGAATGGTATTTTTTTAGAACTTGTTTTTTGCATGGCCACAGGTCAAAAATGAGAAACTTGGGCTAGTATAAAAGTGAAATGAGAAGAAAGCGTGGATGTTTTTAATCTATAATGAGAATTATTTGCTATTTTATGGAGGATTTATTGCATAAAAATCTGATAAATACTTTGAGAGATGGTTCCACTTGTTTGAACAACTAAAAGCTTATTTATAAGTGATATTCTGCTCTAGTTAAGCTACCTTATTTTGTTGTGGTAGCTGGAATAGAAAAACTCATCTGGAGTCATTTTGTCCAGACTCGAATGAGGCCGTTTCAAATTACAAAATTCAAAATATGCGTTTAATTGCTTCTTCGCATCCAAAACATTGCTGTAGGCTTTGAGATACACCTCTTCATATTTAACGCTTCTCCATAACCGTTCAACCATCACATTATCAATCCATGAGCAGTATATCGATGTTTATAACATCATTTGGGGAGCAAAATATCACTTATAGCTGTTGTTCAAATTTCCTGATTCACCTCTCTGCTTAATGTTGCGAATGTAGTGATTTTATCGGAATATGATTTAAAAGATTGTCAGAATGACCGTATTAAAACCTCAATGAAGCAATCTTTTGATGAAAGTTCTTATGCTCAAACATATCATTTAAAAGCCGTGATCATTGAAAAAAAGCAGAAAAAAGCAAGACAAGGTTATTTATTAAGATGTAATGCAAATATTACTTTGAATAATAGCGAAACCTTGTCTTTCACTTTCAATTTCTCCAAAAAAAATGATCAGTATTTAATTGAGGGGACACCAAATTATTAAGTTGTGTTGGGAAATAGTCTTTTTCCACACAATTCCCCAACAGCCTGCAACATCAAATATTCAGGCTTTTCTTTCGACATACCTTTAATGGCGGCATCAATACGCAACAGTAAATCAGACCAGGTCAGAAACTGGCGTGGATTCAAGCGCCGTAACGCCTGTTGATATTGTGAAACCTTGGTGTTCCAGATACCAAGCTGTAGGGCATTGTGTGGTTGCTCAAACAACTGCATCAATAGACGCATTTCCTTGCTGAGTGTCCATAAAATCAGGCTGTCAGGCTCGCCAGCCGCAATCAGGTACTGATAAATCTTGACCGACTGTGCTAGGTTGCCTGCCAACAAGGCATCACTTAAATCATAAGTAGTATAACGGGATTGATCCTGTAAACAGGCATACAGTTGTTCAGTCTGAATTTGCTTAAGATCTGGAAATGTGTCCGCAACCCGCATCAGGCTGTTTTTTGCAGCCAGTAAATTATGTTCATGGTGCTGCATCAGCCATTGCCATGCATCATTGTTGAGTTGAATCCCTAGTTTTTCTGCCTCAATGCCTAGGATACGTTGCCGATCCTGCGGGTAGGTGGCGGTTAGCGCAACCACCACACCATTGGCTTCCACGGTCTGAAAAAAGGCTGTCTTTAAACTGCTGCTGTCCTGTTTGGGTAAAACAATCAGGAGTAAGTTGTGTTCATTATGCTGAATATAATTTTTAAGCTGTTTTAGACCGTTGGCATCTGGCTTGATATTGCCATGCACTTCAATCGCAAGCTGTTGTGAAAATAATGACAAACTATTCAGCGCATTAAAGACATTTTTCCAGTCATTCACGTTGCCAATATCGTAGCGTTGCCGCTCAACTTCCTGCTGTTGCCAGCTTTTGCGAAAGGCATCCAGCAGGTTTTGTTCAAGCAGGGGTTCCTGACCGTGCATAATCCATGCACCACGGGCTTCATGGACACGCTTTAGGGCTTGAACATAATCCAGCTTCATAATGACAGCTTAGGGTTGAGCTTTAGGCAAGCGGTTTGCGGCAATTTGACGCGTCAATTGTTGTGCCAGATCATCAATCACAATACGGTTGAGATAGGCTTCTTGCTGGTTGTCAGTGTTGACGGTTGCCACATCATATTGATAGCTACGGGAAGCTGTTAAGGTACGTGGTTCAGTCATCTTGCGACCCTGATGGTCCTCAATCTGAAAAGTCACCGTTAAACGCAGTAGCACCTCTGTCAATTTACCATTCAACAACTGGCGGCGAGGGGTGTAATCCAGAATACGCAATACATAGGCATCATTGGCATTGCTGAGCTGCACACCCGTTGCACTGAGGTAGATACTTAAACGATTTTCAAGCTCATCGGTATTGTCAGGTAGAACCAGGGTGAGTTTATTGTAGACCAATGGCGTTGCAGCTGGGTTGCTTCCCTTGAGATGAAAACCACAACCGACTAAGCCAGCACTTAGACCCAAAGTTAAAACAATAGCAGCGAGACGTTGCGCTAAGTGCATAAATATCCCTCATAGACAATGAGGGCGTATACAATACGCCCCTACAGTTTAAACGACTAAATTCACCAATTTGTTTGGCACAACAATTTCTTTCTTGGTTGGACCTGTCAGGAATTGCTGAACTTCTGCCAAGGCTTTTGCCTGTGCCAATAAATCTTCTTTGGAAATATCAACAGCAACTTCCAGCTTACCACGAAGCTTGCCATTCACCTGTACAACAATCGTTTGCGTATTGCGGGTCAAGGCTGACTCGTCCACCTGAGGGAATTCAGCCGAGGTTAAATCAATACCAAACTGAGCTAACAGGGTCTGGCTTAAATGTGGTGCAAATGGTGCAAGTAATGTCAGCAAGGTTGTGATTGCTTCACGTTCAACCGCAACATCGTGATCATCCTTGGCTTCAAACTTGTTGGTTGCATTCAACAATTCCATTAATGCGGCAATGGCAGTGTTAAAGGCGTGACGACGTTCAATGTCATCACCCACTTTCTGAATCGTTTCATGGGTTTTACGGCGTAGATCCTGTGCATCTTTAGAAAGATTTGCGCTATCAATTGCACTCGTCTGATTGCCTTTTTCAAGGAAACTAGTAGCCAAACGCCATACACGTTTTAGGAAGCGGTTGGCACCTTCAACCCCTGCATCTGACCATTCCAAAGACTGGTCAGGTGGGGCAGCAAACATCATAAACACACGGGCGGTATCTGCGCCGTACTGGTCGATAATCGCCTGCGGGTCAATGCCGTTGTTTTTCGACTTGGACATTTTTTCTTGTCCACCGATAACCACATCCTGACCATCACCTGAATATTTTGCTGAAAGCACACGGCCTTTTTCATCTTTTTCTAAAATAATGTCGGCAGGGTTGAACCAAGTTTTTTTGCCATTTTCAGCTTCACGGTAGAACGTATCCGCCAAAACCATGCCCTGTGTCAACAAGTTGGTAAATGGTTCGTTGCCCTGAACAACACCCTCATCACGCATCAACTTATGGAAGAAACGTGCATAAAGTAAGTGCAAAATTGCGTGCTCTACACCACCGATATATTGATTCACAGGAAGCCAGCTTTGCGCCGCTTCTGGTTTAACCATTCCGTCAGTAAAGTCTGGAGATGCATAACGCGCATAATACCAAGATGATTCTACAAAGGTATCCAAGGTGTCTGTTTCACGACGCGCATCGCCGCCACAGCTTGGACACTTAGTTTCATAGAATTCAGGCATCCTATTCAATGGGTTACCAGAACCATCTGGAACCACATCAGTTGGTAATACCACTGGCAATTGATCTTCTGGCACTGGGACTTGACCACAGCTGTTACAGTTGATCATTGGAATTGGACAACCCCAGTAACGCTGACGAGATACACCCCAGTCACGTAAACGGAATTGAACCTTAGCATTTGCTAAGTGCTGTGGTTCTAATTTTGCAAGGAAAGCATCAAACGCTGCTTGGAATACTAAACCGTCGAACTCACCCGAATTGACGAGTTTACCTTCTTTTGAACTATACCATTCCTGCCATACGGTTGCAGAAAAATCAGCGTCATCCGTGCCTTTGGCATCAATGACTTGTTTGATTGGCAGGTTAAATTTGTTGGCAAACTCAAAGTCGCGTTCATCGTGGGCAGGCACAGCCATCACCGCACCTGAACCGTAAGACATCAACACATAGTTGGCAATCCAAACAGGAAGTTCTTCACCTGTCACTGGATGCTTCACGAATAAACCTGTTGCCATGCCTTTCTTTTCGGCAGTCGCTAAATCAGCTTCAGCCACTGATCCCATACGACATTCTTCGATAAATGCAGCCAATTCAGGATTGTTTTCTGCTGCTTTAAGCGCAAGAGGGTGCTCTGCTGCAACAGCAACATAAGTCACACCCATTAAGGTATCAGCACGCGTTGTGTAAACGGTTAAGCCATCAGCATAAATTTCTGTATTTGCAGATGGGAAAGTAATTTCCATTCCCGTAGAGCGGCCGATCCAATTGCGTTGCATGGTCAACACTTGTTGTGGCCAGCCATCCTGCAAGGTGTCTAGATCATCCAGCAACTCTTGTGCGTAGTCGGTGATGCGGAAGTAGTACATTGGGATGTCGCGTTTTTCTACCAATGCACCCGAACGCCAGCCACGACCATTTTCAACTTGCTCGTTGGCCAACACAGTCTGGTCTACAGGATCCCAGTTCACTGTTGACAGCTTACGGTAGATCAAGCCTTTCTTATAAAGCTGTACGAATAACCATTGTTCCCAGTGATAATACTCTGGGGTACAAGTCGCAAATTCACGATCCCAATCGACCGACAAGCCCAATTTTTTTAATTGGTCACGCATATAGGCGATGTTTTCAAAAGTCCATTTTGCTGGCGCAACTTGATGCGCAATGGCAGCATTTTCAGCAGGTAAACCAAAGGCATCCCAACCCATTGGTTGCAATACAGTTTCGCCTTTTAAACGATAAAAACGGCTAATCACATCGCCAATGGTGTAGTTACGCACATGCCCCATATGCAGTTTGCCACTTGGATAAGGGAACATCGACAGGATATAGCGATGTTTGCCCTCTACAGTGTCGGCAACTTTGAAAACTTTGCGATTGTCCCAGTCTTGTTGAACTTGGGGCTCAATGGCACTTGCTTGATATTCGGTGTCAATGTGAGAAGTCGTCATAGGGATATGCGATACAACAAAAATTAAGATTAAGATTGCTGCACAGCATAGCGCAAAACTGGGTGAAATGTCAGTTTTTAGATTGGGATTTTATCTTCAAGGCGGTTAGATACCGCCTTGATCTATTTAGGCTACTTTATCGGTCTGAATGTGATGGTGCAGATGGTGCCTGAGCAGGAGGTGAGGTTGTTGCAGTCGCTTCAACCGCCACATTTGCTACTTGTGATACATGTTGCGGAGCATTCTGGGCTTGCTGTGGGGCCTGATTTGCTGTTGTGGCTGGTGCTTGTGTCGGCTGATTTCCACCATAGGTTGAAACTTTGTTTAAACGTTTTGTACCTTTAGGTGGAGGTGTGGTGGTGTAGTGGGTCGATCCATTTGCATCGACCCATTTGTAGTACTGTTGAGCATGGTTTTGAGTTGAACAAAACAACAGTGCTGTTGTAGCAATCGTATATAAGCCCGTTTTTAAATAAGATGGTTTCATGTTTGATCTCTCCAAGAGAATTCTGTCTATATTCGATCAAAGTGTATTCAGGATGCAATTTACAATGCATCGTTTTATGTAAAAAGAAAATGAATTTTTGATAAATGGACGTTTCAATAGACTAAACCACAACCTTGAATAAGCCTAAAAAAACAACAGCTAAAAAATATTATAGAAAAACCTTTCCTTTATTCTTGACTTTGTGTATGAAAGCAACAAAAATGCTTGCTTTAGTTTTATATGCGCTTATTTGATCACCCTTCGAATAAATGTCATGGCTTGCAATGGACATTCTTTCTAGCCGAGAGAATGATTTTTTGAAATATGCTTATCCCAGCATATTTTGATTCGAGATGTAAAAACAGCTTATACGGCTGATGAGTCAGAAAATTTTTCCTATTGCAGCAAAAACGAGTAGAATACGCACACTTAAAAAAGTGCATAAGTTAATGAATGAAACACGGTTTATGTCTCCTATAAACTGTGCAAATACTAGGGTGAATCACGTTGGAACTTTTATCTGGTGGTGAAATGCTCGTTCGTGCGCTTGCGGACGAAGGCGTAGAGCATGTTTTTGGTTATCCAGGCGGCGCAGTTTTACATATTTATGATGCGCTTTTTCAACAAGACAAAATCAATCATTACCTTGTACGTCATGAGCAAGCTGCTGGCCACATGGCAGATGCTTACTCGCGCGTAACAGGGAAAACTGGTGTTGTTCTTGTGACTTCTGGTCCAGGTGCGACAAATACTGTGACTCCTATCGCAACAGCGTATATGGACTCGATCCCAATGGTGATTTTGTCTGGACAGGTTGCAACTCATTTAATTGGTGAAGATGCATTCCAGGAAACGGACATGGTCGGAATTTCCCGTCCAATTGTAAAACACAGTTTCCAGGTTCGTCATGCCAGCGAAATTCCTGCAATTATCAAGAAAGCATTCTATATCGCGTCTTCTGGCCGTCCAGGTCCAGTTGTGGTTGATATTCCTAAGGATGCAACCAACCCTACGGATAAATTTGCCTACGAATATCCTGAAAAAGTGAAGATGCGCTCATATCAACCGCCTTCACGTGGACATTCAGGTCAAATCCGTAAGGCGATTGATGAACTGATTACCGCTAAACGCCCAATTATCTATACGGGTGGTGGTGTTGTTCAGGGTAATGCTTCTGCATTATTGACTGAACTTGCACATCTATTGGGTTATCCAGTAACCAATACCTTGATGGGCTTAGGTGCTTTCCCTGGCAATGATCCACAGTTTGTAGGCATGTTAGGGATGCATGGTACCTATGAAGCCAATATGACGATGCACAATGCAGACGTGATTTTGGCCATTGGTGCACGTTTCGATGACCGTGTAACCAATAACCCTGCGAAATTCTGTTTGAATGCGAAAGTTATTCATATTGATGTAGATCCAGCGACCATTTCTAAAACCATCATGGCGCACATTCCTATCGTTGGTGCGGTTGAGCCAGTTCTTCAAGAAATGTTAGCTCAGCTTAAACAGATGAATGTGTCTAAGCCAAATCCTGAAGCAATTGCTGAATGGTGGTCTCAGATTAATGAGTGGCGTAAAGTTCATGGCTTACGCTATGAAGCGGCTCAAAATGGTGAAATGAAACCACAACAAGTGGTGGAAGCGCTTGATCGTGTGACCAATGGTGAAGCGATCATCACATCTGACGTAGGTCAGCACCAAATGTTTGGTGCAAACTACTACAAATACAAACGTCCACGCCAATGGATTAACTCTGGTGGTCTAGGCACCATGGGTGTTGGTTTGCCGTATGCAATGGCAGCGAAGCTTGCATTCCCAGATCAACAAGTAGTGTGTATCACAGGTGAAGCATCAATTCAGATGTGTATCCAAGAATTATCAACATGTAAGCAATATGGCTTAAATGTGAAAATTCTTTGCTTGAATAACCAAGCTTTAGGCATGGTGAAGCAGTGGCAAGACATGAACTATGAAGGGCGTCATTCAAGCTCTTATGTAGATTCTTTACCTGATTTTGCAAAATTGATGGAAGCTTATGGTCACGTAGGTATTCAAATCAATCATGCAGATGAATTGGAATCTAAACTGGCTGAAGCAATGGCAATTAATGATAAATGTGTATTCATTAATGTCATGGTTGATCGTACAGAACATGTTTATCCAATGTTGATTGCAGGTCAGTCGATGAAAGATATGTGGTTAGGTAAAGGGGAGCGCACGGCATGAGACACATTATCTCTGTACTTGTAGAAAATGAAGCAGGCGCGCTTTCTCGTTTGGTCGGTTTATTCTCTCAACGTGGTTACAACATTGAGACTTTAAACGTTGCGCCAACTGAAGATGAAACTTTATCTCGTTTGACGCTGACAACCTATGGCGATGATCACAAAATCGAGCAAATCACAAAACAACTGAATAAATTGGTTGAAGTGGTTAAGGTGGTTGATTTGTCAGAAGGTGCACATATTGAGCGCGAGCTTATGTTGATTAAAGTGAAAGCTTTAGGTGCCGCTCGTGCGGAAATTAAGCGTACAGCTGATATTTTCCGTGCTCAAATCGTTGATGTAACACCGACGACTTATACGATTCAGATCGCAGGTACGACCGATAAGATTGATGGTTTTATTGATGCACTTGCAGAGAATACCATCCTTGAGGTTGTGCGTTCAGGTGTATCGGGCATCGCACGTGGTGAAAAGGTTTTAACAGTTTAAATATAGTTCTCCCCCTGAGTGGTATTGCCACGTTAGAGGGGGTTATGTCGACCCCACCCTAACCCTCCCCTTGAAAATGGGAGGGAAGTTAAAGATTCTAATGGAGAAAACAGATGCAAATTTTTTACGATAAAGACTGTGACTTATCAATCATCCAAGGCAAAAAAGTTGCAATCATTGGTTATGGTTCACAAGGTCATGCTCATGCACTTAACTTGAAAGATTCTGGCGTTGACGTAACTGTTGGTTTACGTGCTGGTTCAGCATCTTGGAAAAAAGCTGAAAATTCAGGTCTTAAAGTATCTGAAGTTCCAGCAGCTGTTGCTCAAGCTGACTTAGTGATGATTTTGACTCCAGATGAGTTCCAATCTCAACTTTATCGTGATGTGATTGAGCCAAATATCAAAGAAGGCGCAACCTTAGCATTTGCTCATGGTTTTTCTATTCTTTATAACCAAGTTGTTCCACGTAAAGATTTAGACGTAATCATGGTTGCTCCAAAAGCACCAGGTCACACTGTACGTTCTGAATATCAACGTGGTTCAGGTGTTCCTGACTTAATCGCAATTCACCAAGATGCTTCTGGTAATGCACGTAATGTAGCGCTTTCTTACGCTTCAGGTGTAGGTGGTGGTCGTACAGGTATTATCGAAACTTCTTTCCGTGAAGAAACTGAAACTGATTTATTCGGTGAGCAAGCAGTTCTTTGTGGTGGTGCTGTTGAATTGGTTAAAATGGGCTTCGAAACTTTGGTTGAAGCGGGTTATGCACCAGAAATGGCTTACTTCGAATGCTTACATGAACTTAAGTTAATCGTTGACTTAATGTTCGAAGGCGGTATTGCTGACATGAACTACTCAGTTTCTAACAATGCTGAGTACGGTGAATATGTGACTGGTACTGAAGTAATCAACGAACAGTCTCGTGAAGCAATGCGTAACGCGTTGAAACGTATCCAGTCTGGTGAATATGCGAAAATGTTCATTCAGGAAGGTGCGTTGAACTACCCATCTATGACTGCTCGCCGTCGTCAAAATGCTGCACACGGTATCGAAGTAACAGGTAATAAACTTCGTGCAATGATGCCTTGGATTCAAGCAAACAAAATCGTTGATAAAGAGAAGAACTAAATTTTAGTTTAATCTTTAAAAGCCCTTGTTTGTACAGGGGCTTTTTTATTGGATCATCCTAATGTTGCGCATTGGTGAGGTATAGCTCCAATCTTACGTATTGGTCTTACGAAGTGATGCTTCACATGCTTTTCTATTTCGTTGCTCCTTGCGCAGGATACCCTAATAAGTGTTGAAGCAAACAAAATCGTAGAAAAAGAGAAAGCTCAGTTTTATCTCTGAGTTAAAAGAACCCTCTTGTTGGTAAACGAGGTTTTTAATGCTGCTGATAACAGAGTTATAATAGTATAAAAATTAAAAAAGTTTATATGTGTCTCTGATAAGCATTTTATATCGTGCTTAGTGCACGAGAAAAACAAAAAAACTGCAATCAGACTTAAGTTCATAGGGCAGTTTAAAACAAATAAGAAGTAGCTACTTAAATAAGAAAAACACTTAGCAAAAATAAATTGGTCTTTCGGTGAAAAGTGCAATAAAAAAAAGCAAGTCTTTTTATAGGTTTGGAGTAATTATATGTTTTTATTCTATTGATTTATAAAATGAAAAAGACTTGACCTTATGTTATATGATGTTATTGTTAAGGAAAGATTATGACTGCTATTCGTATCTTTTTTTGAGTGTGAAAGATCGTTCTGAGCCTAGGCAATTTGCTCGGCAAATAAAAAAGTCATGGATAATCATGGAATTCCTTTATGGTACACGTTGATTACGATAGTACATTGGTCATCGTTTCCATTCTGGTTGCGGTGGCAACATGCTATGCCGCATTTTCAATGGAAGAGCTGGTTTTCAAGACCGCTTATAAAAAGTTTGAAAAAAGCATTCTGGTTGCGAGTGGCTTAATCCTGGGGTTGGCGATATGGGCAATGCATTTTGTGGGAATGCTAGCGATTCATTTGCCAGAAAGCTATCATTTTGATCTGGGGTTAACGACGCTTTCCTATATGGGGGGTACAATTGCCTCTATTTTTGCGGTGTGGCTGACTTCACGTCCAACCTTGCCTTTGCCTCGCCTGATTCTTGGTGCTGTGTTTATGGGCTTGGGTATAGCGGGTATGCATTATACAGGCATGATGGCTCTGACAGTTGAACATTATCAGATGCATTATGATCCCTTATTGGTTATTTGCTCAGTTTTAATTGCAATCAGTGGGGCTGGTCTAAGTTTCTTCTTTATCTTTAAATATAAGTCAGCAGTCAGGTATCGGATTGGGCTAAAAGCCATTGTTGCGGTGTTAATGGCGCTGAGTATTGTCGGTATGCATTACACAGGTATGGCGGCAACCTATTTTGATGCAAGTATTATTAAGGCCTTGAATGCAGCACAGACAGAGCAAAGTGTATTGTTGTTCACAATCATCTTTATTACCAGTCTGGTGTTTGTCGCAGGTTTTGCTGTTGCGGTTTTAGAATCTAGACTGGAAGAGCGTAATCAACAACTCACTTTTATAAATAAAGAGCTTGAGATTCAGTCTCTGCATGATGCCCTAACCAAGCTGCCTAACCGTATGTATTTAACCGAGTATGCAGAGGTTGTGTTTAGCCATCATCGCTTGCATGAGCAAAAGGCTGCCTTTTTATATATTGACCTGGATGGTTTTAAGTCGGTGAATGATGCTTTTGGGCATCATATTGGGGATCAGTTGTTGGTCCAGATGGCCAATCGTCTACACAATAAGCTAAATCAAAGCCATAAGTTATTCCGTATAGGTGGCGATGAATTTGTCCTGATATCTGAAAATACCGATATCAACGAGGCAATACAGCTTGCCGAAGAAATTCTGCATTTTATTCAGGGAACTTATTTAATTGCCAGCAAAGACATAAACATATCCGCGAGCCTTGGGATTGCGATGTATCCTGAACATGGCACCAATATTCAGGATTTGTTGATTAATGCCGATGTTGCCATGCTGGTGTCAAAAGATCAGGGGCGTAATACCTATACCGTGTTCCAGTCCATGAGCGATCAGCAAGATGTACGCAGCCAGTCCAAACTGATCAATGATTTATATAAGGCCGTTGATGAGCAGCAGTTTGTCTTGTTTTACCAGCCAAAATTTACCGCGAACTATGAAGTCTGTGGTGTTGAGGCCCTGATTCGCTGGAAGCATCCAGCTTTGGGGCTGCTTACGCCACAAATGTTTATTGAAAGTGCTGAAAAAACGGGTTTAATTATTCCTATGGGATATTGGGCGCTGGAACAAGCCTGTCAACAAATTCAGAAATGGGAGCAGAGCAAGAACCCGTTTTATCCAATTGCAGTGAATCTGTCAGCATTACAGTTTGAAAATAAGAAATTATTCAGTGTCCTTGAACAACTATTGGAAAAATATCAAATCCAACCTCACAACCTGATCCTGGAGATTACTGAATCAACTGCAATGCATCACATTGATTCAAGTATTCGTACCCTGAAACGCCTGCGTAAGCTCGGTATTCGAATCGCAATAGATGACTTTGGAACGGGTTACTCAAGCTTCCTGTATTTAAAAGATTTACCTGTCGATGAACTCAAAATTGACCGTGGTTTCCTCATGGATTTACAACCCAATTCCAAAGAAGAGGCGATTTTAGAAAGTATTATTCATCTTGCTGCAAAATTAGGTTTGATTGTCACGGCTGAGGGAGTGGAAACACAGCAACAAGCGGATATTCTTAAAAATTTAGGCTGTAATCAATTACAGGGATACTTGCTTGGCAGGCCTGTTAAGATTGATAGTTTGGTATTGCAAGGGCAGCCACATTTTGCCTAATTTTAAATAATCTGGTTTTATAATAGATGAATTTAATTCAATTTTGTCTATATAAATATTGTCTGCTCAATTGTACTGAAACAAGCTAAGGCATGTTTTACTGGTTTATTAGTATGTTAGAACTTCGTCATTTAAAGACATTAACCGCCTTGCGCGAACACGGTTCATTGGTTGCAGCGGCAACTGACCTGTATTTAACACCCTCTGCGATTTCTCATCAATTAAAAGAGCTGGATCAATGGTTTGGCGTGGAGGTTGTGAATCGCCGTAGCCGACCTGTCTCATTTTCCCATGTTGGTTTGCGCCTGTTAAAGCTGGCGGATGATGTGTTACCGCAGATCCAGATTGCACATACCGATATTGCCCGTATTGTGCACGGGCAAACAGGCAGAATTATCTTCTCTTCGGAATGTCATAGTTGCTTTGACTGGCTGATGCCGTTGTTGAATCAATACCGCCAGCAATATCCAGATGTTGATCTGGATTTTGTCTCTGGTTTTGAGTCCAATCCACACGAGTTATTACAGAATGCGGAATTTGACTTGTTGATTACCGCGGACCCAATTGCTTTAAAAGGCATTGAGTATTTTCCAATTTTTGAATATGAATCCAGACTGGTTTTGTCCAACACTCATCCTTTGGTTCGGATGGAAAAGATTACGGTACAGGAGTTGGCGGAGCAAACCTTGGTGACTTATCCCGTGGATAAACACCGTTTGGACATTATGGCGAAACTATTTATTCCAGCCAATTTACACCCTAAAGAAATCCGCACAACGGAACTAACACAAATGTTGATCCAATTGGTTGCCAGCGGGCGGGGGATTTCGGCACTCCCTGACTGGGTGGTAAATGAATATGAGCAAAAAGGCTGGGTCACTTCGCGCCGTCTGGATTGTGTCTCACCCAAAGGTCTCCGACGCACACTCTATGCAGGCTATCGCACTGAAGATAAAGACAAGAGTTATTTTGAGGGCTTTTTAAATCAACTGGATAAGTTTTCTAAAAAGCGCAATCATTATTATGACTAGGCTTGAATGGGCTGGTTGTATGTCGATTGGAAACACGGACAAACATTATCAATTCAGGCAAATCCCTCTATAATGCGGCATATATTATCTTGGCTTATCATGAGTGCTCATTGATCGTGATGAGCCTCATTTATATTCTGTTTAAGTCCATTTCAGATCGTTATTCTATTCATATTTACACGCTTATGTGCCGATGCTGGTACATAAGAGGTATTAGGTACCAGCATGGAAATCAAGGTTAATTATCTCGACAATCTTCGTCAGGAAGCCAAGTTCGATGATTTTACAGTAATTGCAGATCAACCGATCCGCTATAAAGGCGATGGTTCAGCGCCAGGACCATTCGACTATTTTCTGGCTTCATCGGCGTTATGTGCTGCCTACTTTGTAAAAGTGTATTGTGCGGCGCGGGATATTTCAACCGACAATATCCGCCTGTCACAAAACAATATTGTTGACCCTGAAAACCGCTACAAACAGATTTTTAAGATTCAGGTCGAGTTGCCTGCTGACATTTCTGAAAAAGACCGTCAGGGGATTCTACGCTCGATTGACCGTTGTACCGTGAAGAAAGTGATCCAGACAGGCCCTGAATTTATTATTGAAGAAGTTGAAAGTATTGATGCTGATGCACAGGCATTGCTGATGCCAAGCCTGACTTCGGAAAGCAGTACTTATATTCAGGGCAAGGATTTACCTTTAGAACAGACCATTGCCAATATGTCTAGCATTTTGGCTGGCTTGGGCATGAAGATTGAAATTGCATCATGGCGTAATATTGTTCCGAATGTCTGGTCACTGCATATTCGTGATGCACAATCGCCGATGTGTTTTACCAATGGCAAGGGTTCAACCAAGGAAAGTGCCTTGGCATCGGCACTGGGCGAATTTATTGAGCGTTTAAACTGTAACTTCTTCTATAACGACCAGTTTTGGGGAGAGGAAATCGCCAATGCTGAGTTTGTGCATTATCCTGATGAAAAATGGTTCCAGCCAGGCCCGAATGGTGAATTGCCAGTAGAAATTCTGGATGAATACTGCCTTGAGATTTATAACCCCGACGATGAATTGCTGGGCACGCATTTATATGACACCAACTCAGGTAATACCGAGCGAGGCATCTGTTCATTGCCATTCGTACGGCAGTCGGATGGTGAAGTGGTGTATTTCCCGTCCAATCTGATTGAAAATCTCTATCTCAGTAACGGCATGAGTGCAGGCAACACTTTGGCTGAGGCACAGGTACAGTGTCTTTCTGAAATCTTTGAACGTGCAGTGAAACGTGAGATTCTGGAGGGCGAAATGACGCTACCAGATGTACCGCAACAGGTTCTGGAAAAATATCCAGCAATTCTGGCTGGCATCAAGGGGCTGGAGGAACAGGGCTTCCCTGTGCTGGTGAAAGATGCCTCGCTTGGTGGTCAGTTCCCTGTGATGTGTGTGACGCTGATGAATCCACGTACAGGCGGAGTCTTTGCTTCATTCGGTGCGCATCCAAGTTTTGAAATTGCGTTGGAACGTAGCCTGACTGAGTTGTTGCAGGGGCGCAGTTTTGAGGGTCTCAATGATTTACCACAGCCAACGTTCCAAAGTAATGCGGTGACTGAACCAAACAACTTTGTGGAACACTTTATTGATTCCAGCGGTTTGGTGTCATGGCGCTTTTTTAGCTCCAAAGCTGATTTCGATTTTGTCGAGTGGGACTTTACCCACCAGGGTCAAAACAGCAATGTGGAAGAAGCGGAAGAACTGTTTGCCATTCTTGAGCAGATGGGCAAAGAAGTCTACATGGCGGTGTATGAACATTTAGGTGCAACCGCCTGCCGTATCTTGGTGCCTGACTATTCCGAGATTTATCTGGTAGAAGACCTGATCTGGGACAACACCAACAAGGCACTGTTATTCCGTGAAGATATCTTAAACCTGCATCGTCTGGATAATGACAGCCTTGAGGCCTTGGTTGAGCGTCTGGAGGAATGTGAGCTGGATGACTACACCGAAATCGCCACCTTGATTGGTATCGAATTTGATGACAATACCGTGTGGGGGCAACTGACCATTCTTGAGTTAAAACTGTTGATTTATCTTGCTTTAGAGCAATTTGAAGAAGCAAAAGAATTGGTCGGGCAGTTCCTGCAATACAACACCAACACGGCTGAGCGAGGCTTATTCTATCAGTGCATGAATGTGGTGCTGGAGGTGATTCTGGATGATGAGCTGGAATTGGATGATTATCTAATTAACTTCCGCCGTATGTTTGGTGATGAACGAATGGACGCGGTACTTGGATCGGTAGATGGCAGTGTCCGTTTCTATGGTCTCACCCCAACCAGTATGAAACTGGAGGGGCTAGATCGACACTTACGCCTGATTGACAGTTATAAAAAGTTGCATGCCGCGCGTGCCAGGGCGGTTGCTGCCTAGTGAGCTAAAAGTTATGGGTGCAATCCTTGTATTTGTAGATTGCACCTTACGGTTTCAGGTTTAAAACGCTTCCTGATACGAAAAGGAATTTATCCATTGGAGCGTAAAACCTCGGGGTTTAGCCCGACGATATAAGCGACTGGCGTAAGCCATACGACATGAAATGTCGTTTTAAATACTTTTGCTATAATCACTATTAAGAAAAATACGGTTAAAATAATTGTATGAAGACACTCAAATTACGCATAAAAGACAAACATTGCAAGGTGCTAGACCAACTAGCGTTGGAGGTAAACTTTGTTTGGAATTATGTCAATGATTTGTGTTTCAAGCATCTACAACGCAAACAACAATTCTTTTCAGCATACGATATTGCTAAATACACAAAAGGCACATCGAAAGAATGCAATTTGCATAGTCAAACCATTCAAGCCATAACAGAAGAACTCATTACACGCAGAAAGCAATTCAAAAAAGCAAAACTGAAATGGCGAGTCAGCAATAAAAAATCAGCTAGGCGTTCATTGGGCTGGATACCATTCAAAAAAGTTGCAATCAAATATGCTAATGGCTATGTTCAATATGGCAAACATCAATTCAAACTATGGGATAGTTACGGACTATCAAAATACAACGTCAAAACAGGCTCATTTGTAGAAGATAGTCGTGGGCGTTGGTATGTCTGTTTAGTGGTTGATCATGCAAAACCAGTTAAATCGAAAGGTCAAACCTCAATTGGTATAGATTTGGGATTAAAAGACTTAGCTACTTGTTCAGATGGTATAAAGCTCAAAGCTCCTAAAATCTATCGCCAATATGAACAAAAACTTGGCATAGCTCAACGTGCAAGAAATAAGAAACGCGTCAAAGCGATTCACGCCAAGATTAAAAATATACGTCAAAACATGTTGCATCAATTCAGTCATAAACTGGTGAATGAACATGCAGCAATCTTCGTTGGCAATGTGAATGCCAAAGCACTCGCACAAACTAAATTAGCTAAATCAGTGCTAGATGCAAGTTGGACAACACTAAGAACCATGCTCAAGTATAAATGCGAGAACGCAGGGGTATGGTATGAAGAAGTCAATGAATCGTATACCACCCAAACTTGCTCGTGCTGTGGCTCACGCTCCAGTAGTCCGAAAGGTAGAGCAGGCTTAGGAATAAGAGAATGGCAGTGTATGGAGTGCGGTACGCTCCATGATCGGGATGTAAATTCCGCACTGAATATTCTTGCGCTCGGACATGAGCGTCTAGCAGTAGGAATCCCCGTCCTTTAGGTCGGGGAGGATGTCAACTATTTCATCAAACATCCCGTAAGATGGTTTGCCCTGTACGTGGATTGGTGAGCGTTACATTTTCCAAGGCATGGATTTGCCATAAATGATTCTGTCTTAACTGTGCTAACGTAATAAACTATTGAACATTAAGTATAAAACCACAGCGGTTGATCATTGATTGAGGATAAAGAATGAACTCATTGGAACAAAAGTTTCTAAATGACTTAGATGATAAGCTTTGGAAAGCCGCTGATAAATTACGTAGCAGCTTAGACGCTGCCAACTACAAGCATATTGTGCTTGGGCTGATTTTCCTAAAATATGTATCAGATGCTTTTGATGAACGTCAGTCTGAACTTAAAGATTTATTTGCTCAGGCGGATGATCACAACATCTATTACATGCCTCGTGATCAATACGACACAGAAGAGGAATATCAACAAGCAATCGCTGATGAATTAGAAATTATTGATTATTATCAAGAAAAAAATGTGTTTTGGGTGCCCAAAGCAGCACGTTGGGCAACATTACAAAATACAGCCGCTTTAGCCATTGGCTCGATTATTTGGCAAGATGTCAAACTGCGTTCTATCTCTTGGTTAGTTGATAATGCTTTTGATGAAATTGAGAAAGCCAATCCTAAATTAAAAGGTATTCTGAATCGTATAGGACAGTACCAGCTTGATAATGACAAACTGTTGGATTTGATCAATACTTTTTCGGACACGAGTTTTACCAAACCTGAATATAATGGCGAAAAACTGAGTCTGCACAGTAAAGACATTCTCGGGCATGTCTACGAATACTTTTTAGGGCAGTTTGCGTTAGCTGAAGGAAAACAAGGCGGACAATATTACACACCTAAAAGTATCGTGACCTTGATTGTAGAAATGCTGCAACCTTATAAAGGTCGAGTCTATGACCCTGCAATGGGTTCAGGCGGTTTCTTTGTTTCCAGTGAAAAGTTCATCGAACAACATGCACAGGAAAAGCACTACAAAGCATCTGAACAGAAAAAGCATATTTCGATTTACGGACAAGAAAGTAATCCAACCACATGGAAACTTGCTGCCATGAATATGGCAATTCGTGGCATTGATTTTAACTTTGGTAAAAAGAATGCCGATACATTTTTAGATGATCAGCATCCAGACTTGCGTGCTGATTTCGTCATGGCAAATCCACCGTTCAATATTAAGGATTGGTGGCATGCTTCACTGGAAAGTGATGTACGTTGGAAATATGGCACACCGCCACAGGGCAATGCCAACTTTGCCTGGATGCAGCACATGCTGCACCATCTATCACCAACGGGTAGTATGGCACTTTTGCTTGCCAATGGTTCGATGAGTTCCAATACCAATAATGAGGGTGAAATCCGTAAAAATCTGATTGAAGCCGATCTGGTGGAATGTATTGTCGCATTACCAGGGCAACTGTTTACCAATACGCAAATCCCTGCCTGTATTTGGTTTTTGACCAAGGACAAAAAGAATGGTTTGTCCCTGGATAAAAAGAAAGCCAATCGTGAAGGCAAGACTTTGTTTATTGATGCTCGCAACTTGGGCTATATGAAAGATCGTGTACTACGTGACTTTACCGATGCGGATATTGCTAAAATCACCAATGCTTTACATGCTTGGCAACAAGGTGAAAACTTTGAAGGCGAAGCGTATCAAGATGAAAAAGGCTTTTGTTTCTCGGCTGAGTTAAAAGATATTCAAAAGCATGACTATGTACTGACCCCAGGGCGTTATGTGGGTGCAGTCGAACAGGAAGATGATGGAGAACCTTTTGCCGAGAAGATGGCACGCTTAACAGGACAATTGAAACAGCAATTTGCTGAAAGTGCTGTACTGGAAAGTGAAATCAAAAAGAATTTAAAAGGTTTGGGTTATGAGTTTTGATCAACCGTTGCTGCTTGAGATTCAAAAAGGCGAAAGCAAAACGCTAGAGTTTAAACAGCAGTTACCGAAAGGACAGCAGATCGCCAAGACATTAATTGCCTTTGCTAATAGTAGTGGCGGTAAGTTGATTGTTGGAGTCACTGATGATCGGCAGTTGGTTGGGATTCAAGATGATATTTTCGAGTTGCAAGATAAAATCACCTCCATGATTTATGAGTTGTGTGCCCCACAACTTGCCGCACAAATTTATATTGAGAACATAGATGGTGTTGAGCTATTGGTTGTGGAAGTCGCACGAGGTAGTTTATTTCCGTATTACCTTAAACCAGTAGGACGTGAGCAAGGCACATATATCCGTCTAGGTGCAAGTAACCGTGTGGCATCGCCTGAGCATATTCAACAACTGGAATTGCAAAGGCTAAATATCAGTTTTGATGCCTTAGCCAATTATCAATACCCTTTGGAAAAGCTCAATTTAACGGTCTTGGAAGAAGCGTTCAAAGCTGCTGATAAAACACTGACTTTAGAAAAGATGTTGAATCTGAAACTGGTGATTGAAGAGCAAGGACAGCGTTATGCCAGTCATGGTTTATTGATCTTGCTCGGTCAATATGAGCATGTGATGACCCAATGCGCCCGATTTAAAGGCACAAATATGAGTGTGTTTTTAGACCGTAAAGAATACACAGGTGACTTGTTTTCTCAAATTGAACAAGCCGAAATTTTTATTAAAAATCATTTGTCTTTACGTGCTGAAATTCGTGGCTTAAAGCGTTATGACTATTTAGAAATTCCAGAAAATGCTATCCGTGAAGCCTTAGTCAATGCCTATGTACATCGGGATTACAGTAACTTTGGGCGTAATATCAAGGTCGCTGTGTATGATGACTTGGTCAATATCGTCTCCCCTGGTGGCTTGCCCAATGGTTTAACCGAAGCGGATTTGTTGCAGGGACGTTCGGAAATTCGGAATCGGGTTTTGGCTCGTGTGTTTCGAGAGCTAGGTTATATTGAGCATTGGGGCAGTGGTCTGCAACGGATCAAGCAGATGTGTGAAGCAGAGAATTTGCCAACACCTGAATTTTTAGAAACTAATGATTTTTTTGATGTGAAGCTATATCGTCCTGTGATTGAGTCTGAAAGTGGTGCAATCGGTGGTGCAATTGATGATTCAAGTGGTGTAATCGAAGACTTAGGTGGTGCAATCGAAGCAAGCCAACTCACCGAACGCCAACAGGAAATTTTAGTTTTAATTCGGGCTAATCCGAAAGTTTCTTATCGTTCTTTGGCAGAACAACTTGGTATTAACCAATCTGCCTTACAAAAGCATCTGAATCATTTAAAAGATGCAGGCTGTATTGAACGTGTAGGTGGAACTCGTGGCTATTGGGTGGTTAAGAAAGAATTTGGGGGTGAAGTGTGAGTGTAATTTTCCAAAAATTCATGTTGGAAGAAATTGGTCAAATAGTGACAGGTAAAACACCTTCTTCTAATGTTATGGGAGCATTTAGTACATCTGGAACTCCATTTGTAACACCTAAAGACATGGATGGTAGACGGTGGATAGAAACCACTGAGCGTTATTTATCTCAAGCAGGAATAAAAGCAGTGAAAAGCTATCTTGTTCCTAAAGATAGTGTAGCTGTTTCATGTATTGGTTCTGATATGGGGAAAGTTATACTTTTAAAAAATGATTCTGTAACTAATCAACAAATAAATACTATTATTGTTGATACTAGTAAAAATAATCCGCAATACATTTATTATGTCTTAAGTTTAAAACAGGAAGAATTGAAGAGTATCGCAGGTGGTTCTGCAACACCTATTTTAAATAAGGGTCATTTTAGTAAGATTGTAATTGAATTACCTAGTCAAGCTTATCAAGATAATATTGTTAAAGTATTAGATTCACTAGATTGTAAAATTGAACAAAATAACCAAATCAACCAAACTTTAGAATCCATCGCCCAAGCCATTTTTAAAAGTTGGTTTATCGACTTTGAACCTGTACGTGCCAAAATTGCAGCAAAACAAGAAGGGAGCGATCCTGAGCTTGCTGCGATGTGTGCGATTAGTGGTAAAAGTGAAGCTGAGCTTGATCAATTGACAAAGGAAGATTTTGCGGAATTACAAGCGACTGCTGCGCTATTTCCTGATGAGTTGGTCGAAAGTGAATTGGGGGAAGTGCCGAGGGGATGGGAATTACAGCAACTTAAAGATATTGCCAAATATAGCTCTAATAAGATTTTATTAAATGACCTAAATCTTGAAAATTATATCTCTACAGAAAATATGTTACCTGAAAAAAAGGGGATCGAAAAAGCAAGTTCATTACCAAAGGCAAATAGTGTTCCAGCGTTTAGGCAAGGGAATATTTTGGTTTCCAATATCCGACCTTATTTTAAGAAAATTTGGTTTTCTTTTTTCGATGGTGGGCATTCTAATGATGTATTGAACTTTGATGTCTTAGAAAAAGGTACGGAAGAATATTTATATAATTTAATTTACCAAGACAGTTTTTTTGACAGAATGATGGCTTCATCTAAAGGTTCAAAAATGCCTAGAGGTGATAAAAAAGCAATTATGGATTTTCAGATTGTTACCTCTTCAGTAGCTTTAAGGAAGCTATATTCAGAAAAAGTAAGGAAATTTTATTCAAAACAAAATAGTATAAAAATCGAAAATCAGATTTTGATAAATCTTAGAGATGCTTTATTACCAAAGTTGTTATCGGGTGAGTTGGATGTGTCAGGTTTGCAGGGTGAGGGGATAGATGGCTAAACCATTAAAGCAATGGAAATCTTATACCCAACAATTACAGCTTTTAGAAAGTCGGGGTATGATTGTCACAGATAATGCTAAGGCTTTAAATTATCTAGAGCGTGTGGGCTATTATCGTTTAAGTGGTTACTGGTATCCTTTTCGTCAGATAGATGTACAGGCATCTAAAGCACAAAATAAACCCATTCGAAAAAATGAATTTGTTCAACAAAGTAATTTTGAAAATATTGTCGATTTATATATTTTTGATAAAAAGTTGCGTCTTCTTGCTTTAGATGCTCTTGAACGTATTGAGCTGGCAGTTCGGGTAGATGTTGCTCATTTATTGGGGAAAAGAGATAGTAATGCTCATCAGATTGCGGACTGCTTACATGGTAATTTTACTAAAAAATTAATAAAGAACGGTAAAAATGCAGGTAAAACAGAACATGCAGTTTGGTTAGAAAAATATAATGCCCTACTTTACCAAGCACGCCGAGAACCTTTTATTGAACATCACAAAAAGCATTATGAGGGATGTGTTCCTGTATGGGTTGCAATCGAAATTTGGGATTTTGGTTTATTATCTCGTATGTATTCAGGGCTTAAATACCAAGATCAACAATGTATTGCTGAAAAGTATAATATAAAAAGCGGTGAAATATTTGCAAAATGGCTGAGAAGTCTAAACTTTGTACGTAATGTTGCAGCCCATCATAGTCGATTATGGAATATTAACATTTTAGAATTATCACCACAGGTTGATAATTGGCAACCTATGAATAATGCTCGCCCATTTTTTTATTTTTGCATTATTCAACATCTTTTAAAGAGGATTTGTCCAAACTCGACTTGGTCAGAACGTTTTAAGCAGTTATTGGCAGAGTTTCCACAGATAGGCAATGGTATGATTACTTTAGGAGACTTTGGGATAGCTCAAGAAGATTGGCAAGAATGGGAATTATGGCAGATTAGAAAATGAAAACCGATGCGTACATAAGCAGGGGCATCGGTCATATTGGTTAGAATAGTAATGTATAGTGCACAACTATGTCAAGTGGAACATCTTGTGGAACGGAATTTTTATGAACGAAACACAACTTGAAAACCTCTGCCTAGATTGGTTTGCTGAAAATGGTTGGGAAGTCGTTCATGGTGTCGATATTGCCCCTGACAGCAGTAACCCTTTACGCAAAGACTATAAACAAGTTCTGATTGAAGCAGACTTACAGACCGCTTTTGAACGCTTAAATCCACATTTGCCAGTGAGCTGTTTTGAGCAGGTTTTACAGAAACTGAGTAAACCTGAAAGTCTGGACTTAATCACCAATAATCGTGCTTTTCACCACATGTTACTGGAAGGTGTGCCCGTCAGTTATAAAAAAGAAGATGACTGGGTCAATGACCATGCATTTTTGGTCGATTTTAATCATATTTACCAAAATCGCTTTGTTGCCATTAATCAATTTACCATCCAAGGAACAAAGCAGCCAAGACGGCCTGACATTATCTGCTTTATCAATGGTATTCCGTTTGCGGTATTAGAGTTAAAAAGCCCCACCGATGAAAATGCAGATATTTGGGATGCGTTTAATCAACTACAAACCTACAAAGAAGAAATCCCCGATCTATTTGTTTTTAACGAAGCATTGGTAGTCAGTGATGGTGTAACAGCCCGTGTCGGTTCACTGACGGCGAATCAGGAACGCTTTTTGCCGTGGCGTACCATTAAAAATGAAGATGATAAACCACAGTTAGAATGGGAACTCGAAACGGTTATTCGAGGCTTTTTTGATCGTGGGTTATTCCTCGATTACATCCGTTTCTTTGTGCTATTTGAAACTGATGGTGGATCTCAACAAGCCGCAGGCGCTACCATTAAAAAAATTGCGGGTTATCACCAGTTCCATGCAGTGCGTGAAGCTGTTCAGTCGACTATTGCCGCATCGAATCCTACAGGGGATAAAAAAGCAGGGGTGGTTTGGCATACCCAAGGTTCAGGCAAAAGTATCTCGATGTGTTGCTATGCTGGGAAGCTGCTTCAACAACCTGCAATGCAGAATCCTACCTTATTGATTGTGACTGATCGTAATGACCTAGATGGACAACTCTTTGAAACCTTTAGTCAGGCACAGGAATTATTAAAACAAACGCCAGTACAAGCCAATAATCGTGATGAGCTAAGACAACTCCTTGCTGAACGTGAATCAGGCGGAATTATTTTTACCACGGTACAAAAGTTTGCTTTGCTTGATGGAGAAACTGAACATCCATTGCTGAATGGTCGGCACAATATTGTGGTGATGTCTGATGAAGCCCACCGTAGCCAATATGGACTCAAAGCCAAACTGTCTAATGATGGGACTTATAAATTTGGCTATGCCAAGCACATGCGTGATGCTTTAAAGAATGCAGCTTTTATTGGTTTTACGGGTACGCCAATTTCCAGTGAAGACAAAGACACCCGAGCTGTCTTTGGCGATTATGTTTCGATTTACGATATTCAAGATGCGGTCGAGGACGGTGCAACTGTACCAATCTATTATGAATCCCGCTTGGCAAAATTGGATATTAATAAGGCTGAAATTGAGGAACTCTCTGATCAAGTTGATGAGGTGGTGGAAGATGAAGAAGATGTCGGTAGTCGTGAGAAGACCAAGGGTGAATGGAGTCGCTTAGAAAAATTAGTGGGTGCGACCCCACGCCTGAAACAGATTGCTGCGGATTTGGTAACACATTTTGAAGCCCGTACTGAAGCCACAGCAGGCAAAGGCATGATTGTGACCATGAGTCGTGAAATCTGCGTGCATTTGTATAATGAAATTATTGCTCTGCGCCCAGATTGGCATGATGATGACCCGAAAAAAGGCAAAATCAAAATTGTGATGACAGGTTCAGCATCGGATAAACCGTTATTGCAACCCCATATCTATAATAAGCAAACTAAAAAACGCTTTGAGAAACGCTTTAAAGATGTGAATGACCCGTTACAGTTGGTGATTGTACGGGATATGTGGCTGACAGGTTTTGATGCACCGTGTACCCATACCATGTATATCGACAAACCAATGAAAGGTCATAACCTCATGCAGGCCATTGCACGAGTCAACCGTGTCTTTAAAGACAAGCAAGGTGGTTTGGTCGTTGACTATATTGGGATTGCCAATGAGTTAAAGCAGGCATTAAAAACCTATACCGATGCCAAAGGGAAAGGTGAGCCAACATTACGTGCTGAAGAAGCCTATGCCGTGCTTGCTGAGAAAATGGATGCCATTCGTGGGATGTTTGCCAAGACCAATGACCAAGCTGGGTTGGATTTAAGCAGTTATGAAACACAAGCACATCGACTAATTATCCCAGCAGCCAACTATGTGTTGAGTTTGAAAGATGGCAAAAAACGCTTTTTAGATTTAGTACTTACAATTAATAAAGCCTTTTCATTGTGCGGTACCTTGGATGAAACCAAGACATTACATAAGGAAATTGCATTTTATTCAGCCATTAAGGCCGTGATCAGTAAACATACTTCTGTGGATCGTAAATTATCGCAAGCTGAAAAGGATAGTACGCTTAAACAAATTTTGGATAATGCTGTCCTTGCTGATGGTGTAGCAGATGTATTTGCACTTTGTGGTTTAGATAAACCAAATATTGGTTTACTGTCAGATGAATTTTTAGAAGATGTTCGACAAATGCCATATCGTAACTTGGCAGTCGAATTATTAGAAAAATTATTGAATGATGGTATCAAGGCAAAAACGCGGAATAATCTCGTACAAGAAAAACGTTTTTCAGATCGTTTGCAGGAAACTCTAAGGAAATATAATAACCGTGCGATTGAAACCTCTCAAGTCATTGAAGAACTGATACAAATGGCGAAAGACTTTCAAGCTGAAATGGAACGTGAAGCGTCGCTAGGTTTGAACCCTGATGAAATCGCTTTCTATGATGCTTTAGCAAATAATGAAAGTGCGGTGCGTGAATTGGGTGATGATACGCTCAAGCAAATTGCCCGAGAGATTACCGAGAAGTTGCGCAAATCAACGACTGTGGATTGGCAAGTTCGAGATAGTGTACGTGCCCAGCTTAAAATCTTGGTACGACGTACTTTACAGCGTTGGAAGTATCCACCTGACAAAGCGGCAGAGGCTATTGAGTTAGTTATGAAGCAGGCTGAAATGTTATCGAATGCTTGGACAAGTTGATATAAGGTTAAGGAGTAGGTTGTTCTGCTCCTTATTAAGGGCTTGGATTGAAAAATAATTTTTGATGTCATTTTAGAATTCATCAGCAACCGATCAAGTCACCGTACATGATACCGATCAAGCTACCGTACAAGCTGGTGATCATGTTCAATGCTTTGTTTCAGTTATGGGGCAAGAAGAGTATAGTTTGATAGAAGTAATGTCTTTACTGGGCTTATCCCACTATCCAACAGGATTACCTTAATCCAGCTATAGAGGCAGGGTTGATTGAACGTACAATTTCAGACAAACCAAAAAGTCCAAAGCAAAGATATAGATTGAGTGTATAAAACTAGATGGCTCAAACCCATATGAGCGACTGGATGACCCACTATGCCTATATAACTCTAAATCTGCTACAATTACGCCAATTTTGAATTCCCACTTTTTCAGTTTTAGTACATATTTAGAAATGTGTACATAACTGTGTACATATTGTAGATTTTTCTCATGAGTTTTAAAGATGAACTAGCGGCACAGGTTGCCCAGCGACGCACCTTTGCGATTATTTCCCACCCCGATGCGGGTAAGACCACCATGACCGAGAAACTGCTGTTATGGGGTAAGGCCATTCAGGTTGCGGGAATGGTGAAAAGCCGTAAGTCTGACCGTTCCGCAACATCCGACTGGATGGAAATGGAAAAGGAACGTGGTATTTCGATTACCACCTCGGTGATGCAGTTTCCCTATAAAAAGCACACCATCAACCTGCTGGATACCCCAGGACACGAAGACTTCTCGGAAGATACCTACCGTACCTTAACTGCCGTGGATTCTGCCTTAATGGTGATTGATGGTGCAAAAGGCGTTGAGGAACGTACCATTAAACTGATGGAAGTGTGTCGCATGCGTGACACACCCATCATTTCATTCGTCAACAAAATGGACCGTGAAATCCGTGAGCCTTTAGAGCTGTTGGATGAAATTGAAAACGTTCTCAAAATCAAATGTGTGCCGATCACTTGGCCGCTTGGTACAGGTCGTGACTTCGCTGGGGTGTTTAACCTGATCGAAGAAAAGTTTTATGTGTATAAAGCAGGTTTTGGTTCAACCATTACTGATATTGAAGTGCGTGATGGTTATGACCATGCGGATATTCGTGAAAAAGTCGGCGAATTGGCCTGGGCCTCTTTTGAGGAGTCACTTGAGCTGGTACAGATGGCAAATGAACCATTAGATCGCGAGCTGTTTCTGCAAGGCAAGCAAACCCCTGTGCTGTTCGGTACGGCATTGGGTAACTTTGCGGTTGACCATGTGCTGGATGCCTTTATCAACTGGGCACCAGAACCTAAGGCGCATCCAACTCAGGAACGTACTGTCGATGCCAATGAAGAGGGTTTTACAGGCTTCGTGTTTAAAATTCAGGCCAACATGGACCCGAAACACCGTGACCGTATTGCCTTTATGCGTATTTGCTCAGGTAAATATGAAAAAGGCTTGAAAATGAATCATGTGCGTATCGGTAAAGACGTCCGTATCAGTGATGCCCTGACATTCCTGGCGGGTGAGCGTGAGCATTTGGAAGAAGCCTGGCCTGGGGACATTATTGGTCTACATAACCACGGCACCATCCAGATTGGCGATACCTTTACCAGTGGTGAAAACCTGCATTTTACGGGGATTCCACACTTCGCCCCTGAAATGTTCCGCCGTGTGCGTTTACGTGATCCGTTAAAGTCCAAGCAATTGCAGAAAGGCCTGAAAGAGCTGTCGGAAGAGGGCGCGACACAGGTGTTTATGCCACAAATCAACAATGACCTGATTGTGGGTGCGGTGGGTGTGTTACAGTTTGATGTGGTTGCGTATCGTCTAAAAGAAGAATATAAGGTGGACTGTATTTATGAGCCTGTAAATGTACATACCGTGCGATGGATTCATTGTGATGATGAAAAGATTCTGAATGAATTTAAGAAAAAAGCCCATGATCAACTCTCGGTTGATGGTGGTGGGCACCTTACTTATTTGGCGCCAAGCCGTGTCAACTTGCAGTTGATGCAGGAACGCTGGCCAGATATTCAGTTCCGTAACACACGGGAACACTAAAATATATAAAAACAGCTTCTAATTAGAGGCTGTTTTTAATTGCACGAACTAAAAATAAGGCATGATGAGATGAATACTTTAAAACCACTTTTTGCTGTTAGTTTAATGATTGGAATGATGGCTTTAACGGCATGTGATCATCCAAAGAAAAATGAAACTGATTCAGCACAGGCAACTGAACAGCATACTGCAGCAGGTGAGAAAGCTGAGGTTTTACCCTATCTCAATATGCAGGAGGCCAAGGCGGATTATGCCTTGCCATTTTGTGAAAAGAAAAACTGTATTGATGTCGACATTCAAACCATTAAAACTCAGGATCAATGGCTGAATACATGGATTGCAAAAAATCAGGCCAACGTAATCCAGCAACAGATTGAACAGAATAAAAACCTGACCTTGCAACAGGCCATCAACGCCTATGTGAAAAAGTCAGATGAATGGCAGGATAAATATTCAAAAAACAAGGCCTACGAGCTGCATTTGAATACTCGTATTGCATCACAGCGAAATCAGTATGTGTTGCTGCAAGTGGGGGTAAATGCCCAGCAAGAAGATATTGCGGTCAAGGACCGTTTCTATTTCTTTGTTGCAGACCGTAAACTACAAAAAAGCCTCAGCGTGTTGGATGTGATTCAGAAGAATCAGCAAAATGCACTGAATGACATTATTCAGGCACACTATCAACAATGGATTGATAAACAATCCCCAGAAGTCAAAAAACAGGTGCCGAAAAAGCTGTATTGGGGACAGGCTGACTGGTTCTTCGATGGTGAGGGCATTGGCGTGCATTACCGTGCCAATGAAATTAGTAAGGATGCACCACAACTGGATATTTATTTAAGCACCGAACAGAGTAAACAGATGCTACAGCCTGATATTTATCAACAAATGTTCTAATCTTTGTAACAAGCGTATAGGAATTGCATGTATCACTAGCGGTTTGCGGTGAAGTCCGCTAGCATTTAAAAATCTTGTGTAATCACAATGCTTGCAGGTTCTTCGATGAAAACATTTTATAAATCTAGCGTTCTGGCGTGTGCAATTCTACTTGCCGCATGCCAGCCAAAATCAGAACCTAAGCAGCCAGAGGACAAGCCACAAGAGCAGCCTGTTGTACAGACACAGACTGAGCCGACCTTGCGTGGTGAAACGGTCAAGGTGCAGGTAAGTTTGCCTGAGTGTAAGGGCAATACCTGTCCAGATTTTAGCGTTGAACGCTTGCAGAGTAACTTTCCGTTTATTGACCAGTTACTTGATCAGGAAATACTGAGTCAACTCGGCAAGATGCTTGAAATTGTCGATCAGGATACCGCCGCCTCTAGCGTACAGACCGCTGAGCAAAAGCAAAATCTGGACGCGCAGGCACAGTTGTATGCCAATTTATTTATCAAGATTGATGAAGAACTGAAAGCATTGAGCAGCAGTCATCAAATCAGTTTGATGATTAAACCAAAGATTTTACAGTCTAAGGGCACACTGGCAACGGTTGTGTTGAATAGCAGCAGTTATTTGGGTGGCGCACATGGTTCAACCTCGCAACGCTACTATAACTTTGACCTGACCAATCAAAAACAGGTGCAATTGAACGACCTGCTCTTGCCAAAACAAAAGGCAACGTTGGACAAGCTGGCACATGATGCATTCAAGGTCTGGATTGTAGACACCAAACTTGCCAATAACCCTGAAGAATATGAACAGGCCTGGCCGTTTAAGGTCACTGACAACTTCCTGTTGGGAGAGCAGGGCTTAATTCTGCAATATGCTGAATATGAAATTGGTCCTTATGTGGTCGGTCTGCCACGTCTGGTGATTCCATTTAACAAATTACAGGGTGTGTTAAAACCTGAATATTTGCCAAAGGTGGAAGCACCAGCAGCATCTACGCCTGTGGCAAATAAATCTCCTTAAATCCCTCTTTTATAAAGTGGGATTTTTAATAAAATGATGCAACTATTTGATACCCATACCCATTTTGATGTTGCCGATTTTGACCATGATCGGCAACATTTGGCTGTACAGGCGAAACAGGTTGGGGTAGAGGCTTTGGTTCTCATCGGTTTTATTGAATCCCGCTTTGATGAACTCATTCAGACCCACCAACAGTTACAAGACTGGGAAAATGTCCCGCAATCCTATCTCGCACCTGGTTTACATCCTTTTTATATTGAGCAACATCAACAGGCACATCTACAACGACTGGAGCAGGTGTTAAAGCAGCATGATTGTGTCGCCGTGGGCGAGATTGGGTTGGATACCTTTTTAAAGCAACATAAACGGCCAGACGCATTTGCCAAACAACAGCATTATTTTAATGCCCAACTTGAATTGGCAACGCATTATCAAAAACCTGTACTACTGCATATCCGTAAAGCACATGCGGAAACCCTTGCCATTTTAAAGGCGCAGAAATTCAAGCTTGGTGGTATTGCGCACGCCTTTAGTGGTGGTGTGGAGGAAGCTAAAGCCTTAGTCAAACTGGGTTTTAAAATCGGTGTGACGGGGCAAATCACCAATCCAAATGCCAAAAAGTTGCATCAGGTGGTACAGGCGATTGGCGCTGAACGTCTGGTGATTGAAACCGATTGCCCTGATATGACACCTTTATGTTGCCAGACCTCAACTGAGCACCGTACGAGAAATACGCCTGTGAATCTGCCTTATGTTTTAGATAGTTTGGCGCAAACCCTTGGGCAACCACAAGACCAGCTTGCCGAGCAATTATGGCAAAACTCATTGGCAGCCTTGCATTTACAATAATAACAATAATCCCATTAAAAATAAGATAACTAAAAGGGAACACATCATTTCTTAAACTGGCTTAGAGTGAAAAAGCACTTCATAACAAACAAATGAAATCGCCAAACTGGGAGGCTAAAGCCCTGTACTTTACAGGCCTTTAATCTTTCATGATTCAGTGAGCCTTGATGCGATTTAATCCAGATCACGATTCAGGTAAAATAACCATGATTTTTTGAAGTTAGATGAGCACATGACCGATCTCCAAAATGATGAATATGACCGCCGTTTTGCTGGCGTGGCCAAAATTTATGGAGAAAATGCATTTGCACACTACGAGCAAAGCCATGTCATGGTGATTGGTATTGGTGGTGTGGGAAGCTGGGCGGTTGAGGCACTGGCACGTACAGGCATTGGTGAGCTGACGCTGGTGGATATGGATGTGGTTGCCGCATCCAACATCAACCGTCAACTGCCTGCAATGAGCTCGACACTTGGACAGGAAAAAATTGAGGTGATGGCGGAACGTTGCCGTCAAATCAATCCACGAATGAAAGTCAATGTGATTGATGACTATCTCACACCTGAGAATGTCAAAGAGATTCTGGATCCTGTCCCAACCATCGTTTTAGACTGTATTGATGATGTCAAAGCTAAGTTGGCTTTGATGCTGTACTGCCGTTTTAACAAAATCCCGTTGATTGTGTCAGGCGGTGCAGGTGGAAAACTTGACCCGCTCAAGATTCGAGTGGCGGACTTATCCAAAACAGAACAGGACCCAATGCTTGCCAAACTACGCACACAACTACGTTCCAAAGGCATTTGTAAAAAGCCGAAAGACAAGTTTGGAATTACCTGCATTTACTCCATCGACAATCCATTTTCAAGCGCTGATGTTTGTGCAACTGCAGGTTTGCGCTGTGGTGGCTATGGATCGGCGGTGGTGGTGACTTCAAGCTTTGCAATGGTTGCGGTGGCTGAAGTCATGAAGAAGCTGGATAAAATCAGGGCTTAAACAGCCCAATAAATTAAGCCTGCGGATATTGTGGTGCCAGGCGGTAATAGCTGTAGGTGACATTGGGATCTTTGTACACGTCATAGCTGGTTTGTTTAAAATCAGAAACCCATTGCGAACCTGTAAAACCTGCAATATGTCCATAACGATGTTTTTTGGTGCGATGAATAATATAAATGTCACCTGGTTGTGGATTATTAAACTCAGGTGTGATTTTTTGATAACCAATCTGCTGCAAGGTACGGCCCCAGTCTGATGCGGCGACAGGATGCTGAACAATATTGGCGCCCGCAGATTGCAGGGCGATCCTAACGAATTTGGCGCACTGGGATGAGCTACGATAGGACGCACGCGTGGTTAACTTTTCAGAAAACTTGCTTACATCAATGGTTGGCGTTGATGGCAGCCTTGGCATCTCCCGATAAGGAATAATCAGTTGATGTGCTGGTGGATATATTATGCTGTGGTCAACTGAAGGTACATCATAAATCATTGTAAATCTCTACCGCATTTTCAAAACAACTGAACGTGTGCCAGAATCCGTACGCGGCACATAGTAAGCGATAAATTTTAAAAAAACTAAAATGTAATGTAATAATATAACAATTTGGGGTTTTTATAATAAATTATTTAAGAAAACTTTTTGAAGATTTTCTTAATTTTAAATAGCTTATATTTCCATCAATTTGAATCTTAATATTTGTAAAATGATATTTCTTGATGTGATTTGTGTCACATTTTTTGGAACATCAATCAAGATTGATGTTCTTTTATGTAGTCTTCAGTACGTTGCATGGCTGCCTGAATATTCTGAATGGCATTTTCAATATCGGTAATGGTTTTTGCATTGCCACCACTCAGTGCCTGACGCCATTTACGTGCGCCTGGCAAGTTCTGGAATAATCCCAGAATATGACGTGTGATAATTGAAAGTGGTGCGCCCTCAGCTACTCGCTGGTGAATATACGGCATCATCTGCTGCATAATATCAAAACGATTTGGGGCCTCAAGATTCCATAACTGGCCTATTTCAGCCAGTAAATAAGGATTGTGGTAGGCTTCACGGCCAATCATCACCCCATCGACATGCTGTAAATGTTGCTGCGTTTCTGTAAAGGTTTTGATGCCACCATTGATTTCAATGGTCAGGTGAGGACGTTCCTGCTTGAGACGATAGACATCTTCATAACGTAAGGGTGGTACTTCACGGTTCTCTTTTGGAGACAGGCCCTGCAAAATGGCAATCCGCGCATGCACGATAAAGTGAGTACAGCCCGTTGCCGCAACAGTGTCAACAAAATGCAGCATTTCTTCATAAGACTGCATGTCATCAATTCCGATCCTATGTTTCACGGTGACAGGAATCGACACTGCTTTTTGCATACTATGAATACATTCAGCCACCAAGTCTGGTTCAGCCATTAAACATGCACCAATCTTATTGTTCTGGACACGGTCACTTGGGCATCCGACATTCAGATTAACTTCGTTATAACCCCAGTCTTCAGCCATTTTGGTACAGGTAGCTAGCTCTTGTGGATTTGAGCCACCGAGCTGCAACACAATGGGATGCTCTTCCTTGTTGAAGTCCAAATGGCGGTTGGCGCCACCATAAATGATCGCACCTGTAGTGACCATCTCGGTATATAAAACGACATTTGGATTAAATAGGCGGGCAAAAAAACGGTAGTCTTTGGTTGTCCAATCCATCATCGGGGCTACGCTGATTCTCGGAGATTGAGTGTTTTCAATGTTTTTGTTAATAGTCATTAAAAATCATACCTTTAATCTATATTCTGCAACCTGCGAGAATTTGTTTGAACCTGTGTTTAGGTGGGTGAATCCGTTTGCATTTACACCAAATTTTACACCATAATAGAAAAAATAGCTTTTGGTGTAAATTATGGGGTCAATTACAGCAAGGAAAGGTGCAGATGGTAAAGTTAACTATCGTGCTGCGATTCGAATCACTCGAAAGGGCTTTCCTGCTTTTTCTGAAAGTAAAACATTTCACTCAAAGAAATTAGCTGAAAACTGGATTAAGAAACGAGAAGTCGAAATTCAAGAAAATCCTGATATTTTGCTTGGCAAAGAAAAGTTGATTGATCTGACCTTATCAGATGCCATAGATAAATATTTGGATGAAGTCGGGAGCGAGTACGGAAGGACGAAACGCTATTCTCTGCTCTTAATTAAGAAGCTACCAATTGCGCGCAATATTATCACAAAAATAAAATCAGTACATTTGGCCGAGCATGTGGCTTTAAGGAAGGGTGGAATTCCGTACCTCGATCTTGAACCTATTGCGACTAGTACACTGCAACATGAGCTTTTACATATCAGAGGTGTTCTTTCTCATGCTGCTGTTATGTGGGAAATGGGTATTGATTTAAATAGCTTTGATAAGGCTACTGCTCAGTTAAGAAAAACACGTCAAATATCCTCCAGTCAAAAAAGAGACCGACTGCCTTCGAGAGATGAATTGATTGCATTGACGAAGTATTTTGCAGAACGATGGAAGCTAAATCGTTATGGCTCTAAATACCCAATGCATTTGATTATGTGGTTTGCAATTTTCTCATGCAGACGTGAAGCTGAATTAACACGATTGTATCTTCGAGATTATGACCCACATCATTCAACGTGGAAAGTGCATGATTTAAAGAATCCTAATGGTTCTAAAGGTAATCATAAGTCATTTGATGTACTTGATCCTTGTAAGGAGCTGATCAAAAGACTGAAATATTCAGAAGTTCGAGAACGGATGCTAAAGCTTGGACATAATGAAAATTTGTTATTGCCTTTGAATCCCAAAAGTTTGGGTAAAGAGTTTAGAGAAGCTTGTAAAATTTTGGGGATTAAAGATTTACGATTTCATGACTTGAGACATGAAGGCTGTACTCGATTAGCTGAACAGAGTTTTACTATTCCTGAAATTCAGAAAGTAAGTTTGCACGATTCTTGGGGGAGTTTACAGCGTTATGTATCAGTGAAAGCGAGAAGAAATATATTACAGTTGGAGGAGGTGCTACGCCTCATCGATGAAACGTAGCAAAATCTTTGGATGCCTCTGAATATTGCTTATCCAAGACAGCAGCAAGATCCTTAATGTGTACCAAAAATGGAGCACGTTTACTTTTATCTATTTTGAATACTGAGAAAGGGAATTGTTGATTATTCGCTTTTCTCAGTGCTTCGGCTTTGCTGAGGTGGGGGTAATAGTCAGAAACTACTGTCATTAGTTCAACGGTCATAGAACGATACTTTATAAAAAGTAGTTCGGTAGTATTAATTTGAAAGCAATTCATGAAGTGGTATTCCATACATAAAACTTTTTTAATTTGAATGGGTCACCTTTGAAGTAAGGCTGACCATCCCTATGTCTTAATCTTATTTTTTTGATGTAGGTCTTTATGTAATACTAATAATTAGAAATAATATTTTACTAGAGTTGTGGTATAACATATTGAAAACTATTATTTAGATTCATAAATGAAAAATTGCATACTTCTTGATTTTGAGCAATTGCAGGATGAAATTCTGAATTGCTTTTTGGATCATGCTGGACGTTTTTTAAGAGAACATAAAATAATAAGCGATCCTGACCCAAAGACTGAGTTTGAAGCGTCAGAACGCGAATTTTTGGTTGAACTGATGGTAGAGCATAGCCAAAAGCAGTTCTTTGGTGAAACGTATTCGGTACAGGACTTGCTGAATTTGCTTGGTCAAATTAATACGGTAATAGAGGGGATTCGTGATTATAGACAGCAGCAGATTAATGAGAAATATTCTGAAATATTAAATAAATATATTGAGTTGGTTGTTGATGAAGGCGGTAGAGTCTACACCTGTAACCCGAGTTTGAAGCGTAGAATCAATGGAATTTTGAATATAAGAAAACGATATGCGCCGCTGTTGCATAAAAAGCTTGAAATATTTTATTCAGAATTAACTGGTTATGCTCAAAAAAATGGCAGATTTAAAAATGTTTCGCAGGCAGTACAACTGATTTTACCCACGCTGCAAATCAAGTTTAGAGAGTTTGATTTGCAATGGGTTCAAAGCAGATTAGAGACAAATAAACAGAAAATTTTAGATTTAACAGAAGCCAGAAAAAATAACGAAAATAAAGACACCTGTGAAGATGATGATTTTGGTGTGTCATTTAAAATTCAGGATAGAACCTATCTAAACCAGATCAGGGAATTACAGAATGAAAATAAAAAATGGGAACAGTTTCTACAGCATCCAGAGCGGTATTTTCCACAGCAAAAGCAACTCCCATTTAATACAGCATATTGCGATGAAGTGCTGGTCAATCACTTAAGGCGTCGTCCTGATTTATTGAAAGAGATTATCCAAGTTCAATTATGAATATCATTAAGCTGATGAGGGGGCTCGTTCTTAGGCAGCAAGTGGATGAGGTGTACTATTGCTGCTTGCTCCTAGAAAAGAGTAACTGTTAGCTCAGGTTTGAGCTGGTACAACTTCATCGTCATTTTGTACGGTATTGCCATATTGATGATGCTGATCAAACCCTAAAGCATAATTGGTATTTGGTTGATTTTTGATTGTTAAAAATTGCTTTTGTTTTGCGCATTCATTTCTCAATTGAGCTTCAATTTCGCTAAGTGCTTCGGGTGCAAGAGTTTGGTTAATGCTTTGTTGATCTGCTTCGTTAATCTCGCCTAAAAAAGCTTTAATTTTCTCTAATTCAATGGTTTGATTTGTAGCCAATTGAATTAGGTATTCCTCAAATTCTTTTGCAGATTTGCTCATGTTTACGTGGATGATATTTTTTTGGTGCACGAGTTCTTTTTCGAGTTCTGTAATTTTTTCATCCTTTAATTTCAATTCTTGCTTTAAATTAGAATCATGATTTGAATTCTGTTCTTTTTTGAGTCTTGATATTATTTTATCTTTTTCACTTAATTTAAAATTATGTGCATCAATTAAAAATTCTAAGCAGTTATCTAGACTTTTAAACTTACAATTTTTTTTAATTTTCTCAAGTTGTTTTAATATATTTTCGTCCATTGTGATTTGTTTGGTGATACGGTTGGCTTTCTTTTTCTCAGAGTGGTATTTAAATAAAAGGAATTTCTTTTTTAAAATTGAAAAATGTTCATCATTAGTTTCAATAATAAAATTTGTTGTCTCACATATGAGAGGGTTTGTAAATATTTCGTTTATGTGGGATGGCCTAGCCAGATTTTCTAGAGAATCTGATATTAAATTCTCATTTGATCTAGGTTGGGGGTGATTTGTAGATGTGTAAACAATCTTTTGGCCAGGTTTATCAAGCCTAGTTAATAGACTTTCCTTCATGTAGCTCTCTTGATCCAAGAAATTTTTTTTTAAGTCCGTATCAGTCGATAACCATTTATCTAAGGTTAAATGTGGTCGTACCATTTTAAAATTCATAAATATTTAATTAACATTTATATATCAGTAATTAAATATTAAGTAAATATTAATTATATAGTAACTGTTAAAAAATTAAATTTTAATTATCATTTCGTGCCTATCAGTATTACTGTAAAATACTTATACACAAATAAGAACTTGATGAGTGGGATTTTTTAGCATGAGTATCCACGATTCTGAACAGCGCTTTTTGGCGCTATTTATGGCTTTCTATCAAAGGGTGGAGGGGCAAATTTCAGCCTATGCTTTTTGGGCATTAATCACGTTTATCAGAAATTTTGGAGTCGGAAGTACATCATTGCCACTCGGTGAATTATCAAAAGTGATCGGCATACAGGTTAAAAAATTACGGGGTGTATTGAATGAGTTGGAACAACAGGGAATATTAAAAATAGATTTTCCTGAAACTGGAAAAAGGTCTAGAGTTCGTCATTTACAACTTAATCTTACTTATATAAGGCTTGATTCAGCCACGTCTATTGAATGGTTAGAAAATAGTAATAAGCGTATGGTTAGGCAGATCCCTTTATTAAAATTAATTCAGACTTTATTTATAAAGAGTGATGGCATAAGTATTAGCAATTCACCTAAAAAAATAGAGATCGACTGCTATCTTGATTATCGAAGTTATCTTGTTTTATTACGGTTGCTTTACGGTGCAGACTCGTTTGGGATTGTTATAGGGTGTGGAATTGGTGAAATTGAGCGAGCCACGGGTTTAAACAAGCAATCTATTTATCGTGCTATACAGCAGCTTAAAAAAAACGGATTTATCCGCTGCCAAGCGGATGGCGCAATTCGAAATAGTTTTATTCAAACAGAGTCTCCAATATACGCTTTAACCCTTTCGCATAGGTTTTGGGGGGATGCTGCGATCTTCGGCAAATTTTATATTTTGAAGTACCCCCAGCCGCATGTTTTTGAAGTTCAGAAAGTGGCCTCTATTTTTACCATGCTGAATCCAAAGAGCGACTTGTTGTCAAACACTAAAAGTGAAGATTCAGATGCTGGCTCGAAGGTGTTGAATTGCAAAAACTATTATCTGTTACATGATCCTTTGTGCTGGATGAAACCGTTTATTCTTCGGTCTCGTGATGCTGTAGGTTATGCAAATTATGTTGTGTTACAACAGCAGGAAATAATGAAGTTATATGATCATTATGTCGAGCTAAAGCGGTTACATCCAGAGAACCCATTATCAGCGACGTTTTATTTAAAGCCGCATGAATATATTTTGAAGGATGAGGCGGTTTTGGGTCATTTAGCATCTATCCAGCATACTAAACTCAGCGGGATGAACAACCGCTTAGGTCTTTTTCAAAGCTTGCTTGAACAGTGGTGCTGCCAGATATACAGTCAGAATAAATCGCTTTTTAAAATGCTGAAAGAAGCTAACCCAGTAGTAATCGATGATGAAAGCTTTGAGCGTTTAGGGTGCACAGACTTTCTCTATCCGTATTCATTGCAAGCGACTCAAATCAAAACAATCAAAGAGGATATGACGCTAAAAAATGAGTCTGATAAAATTGAATCAATGATCACCTTCAAGTTAAATGCTGAGCAGTCCAGAATTCATCAGTTTTTAATGGCCCTTATGGATCTAATTGCATATAACCAAATTTATTTTTTTCAGCAATGTATGCGGAAACATTCTGATATTGACCAAAAACTCAGTGCAACTAAAAGTAGTTTGGAAAGGGTGTTGGTAAATGCAACTGAAATAGTGACGCCTTTTAGGATTTTACCTCGGTCATTTATACAGAATACATACAGCTGTTGCTTTGTCCCTGATCAGCATGCGGAAACTAACAGGTATTTCTTAAGTGAATTGGCGTTTCAAGAACCCTTTCAGGATGGAACTCGCTTTGATTTTCCTACACAGCAAATAACAGAAACTTCACCAACACTGGCAGAACTTAAAGATTACGGACTGCTGCATCATCACTGTTTGTCATTATTCGAATAGTTTTTTGCGCTAAGTTTTTTTTGAAAAACCATTTTTCTGACTTAACTATCGTAACGCTAAAATATATAAAAAGCCGAGCTTAGCCGAAGGTCTAGAAATCCTACTGATCGGCTGGGCTATGGTTATTGCTTTTACGCTAAGACGGTTTTATCTATTATTAATATATAGATTAATACTAATAATAGATTAATGACTGTAGCGTATAGAACTATAAATACTCGATATATCAATACAATCACTATTACTCATACCTATAAGAACAGTTTGATATGTCATACAAGCTGAATAGATATCCCAATGTGGACGATGCTATTGAGTATAGCCATGCAGGATGAGAGCACTATTCGATATATGCGAATAGTGGATGACTTGTTCTTACTCTAGATAAAAACACTATTTAAAAAAATAAGTCGATTGCTTAACTATGACGTTAATCATAGTTAAGGAAGTTCAACGTGTTGCAATCCGATTTAGATCATCAGGCAGGGGTGATGTATGCCATTCATACCTTTGTGGATGTATGTCTTAATTTTGATATGCCGAATGAAGCGTTCATTTTCAATCTCGAACGCTTATGGTGTGCATTTGAAGCGTTTAAACAAGAAGGGCTTGAGTATGCAGCATCGATTCGGGCATTTATTGCAGTCACTGAATACGTCAATAGCCAACGTGGCATGCTTAGCTTTGCTGAATATCTGACAGGGCTTTCAATAGGGGAAATTAAGGCATTAAGACGGATATTACATGCGCATCGAGGGCTGATACGTGATGAGATCAAAAGCTTTGCGAGGCGGAAAGAATTGAATCGAGTGGCATTACTTGAGGAGTTCGAAGGTGCAATTAAGGGGTATTATTCGGTTCTAGTGATCAGAGTGGATTTGAGCTATAGCAAGGACAGCATGAGTGAAATTACTGTAAATGACTTCTATCAGCATATCGGAAAACTACGTGATTTGATCACTGATAAGAATGGATATTTTGATGCACTTTTGACCTATGCGATCGCACTGGAGCAGGGTATAACCAAAGGCTTTCATGCTCATTTAACATTGGTGATTAATAGATCGAAGCATAAGAGTGATTATAAAATTGCTGAGGGAGTGATCGATAAGTGGAAGGAAATCACATTCGATAAGGGTTTTGGGCGGAACATCAACACGACAGCGAATAAAGAGAACTACGAGAAGCAAGGTCGTTTAGGTATTGGAGATATTCGTCGAACGACACCCGAACAAGGCAACAATGCTTTGGGTGCAGTTGCTTATCTCAGTGACCCTGATAAATACGAGCAGTCGTTATTGGTTAAACCACGAGGGCGTAAAACGTTTTATAAGGGGGATTATCAGCATCATGGTCGCCCAATACCTGATACAGAAGAAAATAGAAGAATCAAAGAATGGGATGCGCAGACCGCTTTAGCAAAGCTGGAAGAGGAGATTTGGTTTAAAAAATTATGAACATGCCAGTTCTATGAAATCAATTGATTCATAGGACAATACATGAGCCATTCAGAGTTAGAGTTTGTTACAGCACCCCGATTAGAACAAGACGTTTTAGAGCATTACCAAACGATTCGCTTTGCTCCAATTCCAGAAGGTACTGATTACGATGCTCATCAAAAAAATATAGATCAGGAGTTCAAGCGGAAACTGTCTGGTTATTTTTCAGCATGGCGCAGGATGATGGCTGTTGGCATTCATGAGCATTTGTCTTTTTCCTTTTGGGCAGACAAGTTCTTTCAGGCTTACTGCAGTGTATTACAGGAAGAGCAGATTCGGTTCTTTGAGGTCACGGCGCAAAGAAGCGCTGGTTTTTATATCGATAAGATCGTAAAGCGGCTGAGAGTGCTGTTTGAAAGCACCAGCTTAACTGAAGAAATGCATAAGCTGAATGAGTGCTACGAAAAGCGGACTGAAAAGTTGAGAGAATCCTACCGTAATACAAGCCAGATCTATCCTGATGCAGCGGATTTAAAACTGGAACTAAGTCTAAATGACGGTGGAAATGAAATTATCGATTTGCGACAGTTAGAGCGATTTTTATCAAATTTCCAAAAAAGTCTAGCAGCTGAGTATTGGTATAGAACACAAGCCATTTACCGCTTTTATCAAATTGTACGGGATGATGTTCAGCAGCGGTATGTGATCCACTTTTATCTGAGCTTTAACCGATCACTCTATGCTGATCCATTATTTTATTGCAGTGTCATAGAGCGTTGCTGGGCCCAGGTCACGAATTATATGGGTACCTGCAGTTGCCTTAGTCTGACAGATCAAAATAGTGTGGTTGATGCTGAACAGATGTTTCGGATTGATCGAATTATTCAAGAAGACGTCCAATGTCCGCTGAGTGCATTAAATAGCATGCCTGAAAATCAAACAGGAAGGCATGGACTTGCGAATAGAATCTGCATCTACCCCAAAGGTTTTAAATGGTTTGATGGAGCACCTGTACGACGCTGAAAATTTATATCAGAGTCCTCCACTTGCTTGATGCTCTACATTGCCCAGATTATCCTTCTCATCAATTCTGTTTGCAAACGTCGAGCACCCAGATTTTAGCCGAGCGCATTTCCAATATTAAGGCCTCTAGCTCAGCATTGATTTTAGTATTTGGAGATTTTAATGGGCGTTTACTCTGACTACTTAATCCATCAATACCTTGCTCAGAATATCGTTTCCACCACTTGCGTAATGTTGGTCTAGAAATGCCACATCTCCGACAGACTAGGCCAGCATCATTGGTCTCTTCAAATAATTTAACCCATACGAGTCTTTGTTGAATTTCTCTGTTCATAGACACCAATTATATTGAAATGATGTCTATGAATCACACATTTAATGACTAGATTTCATTGGAGATTTTGGATGAGTTCAATTGCCACCACCTCTAAGATAAGTAAGCTTACTTTGTACTAGCTCAAACTAGGTACAGCTTAAATCCTTTTAGTACAGTTCCAGAAAATAACTAAATAAAGCTTCATTTCCCATAAGCTATCCATTGATAAAGAGATAGCTTGTAAATTTGAGATATATTTTCATATAGGATTTACTTCCTAGAAGCTATTCAGTATTCTTTTCACGTTTCATTTTGATCTGACTTGCTATGTTGGCTAATAAGTTTTTTAAGCTTATTCTCGTATCAGTCCTGTTTTTGTTTGCTATAACAACGACGGGGATTTATACGTGGGCGCCTGTAATAGCAAAAAATCTAGATCATCATCATGAACTGAGTATTTCTGTAGAAACAGAAGATTCTAGCCAATGGTCATTAGTTCATCATGATGAAGTTCTGAATACAGCAGATCAAGATAAAAAAAATCATAACTGGACAAGTTATGATGAACCCGCATTTCATCATTCAGTAAAACCAATTCAAGCTGATGATCATTTCTCAATTGATCCAGTCTTTTTCCTTAGTTTTGCTTTACCTTTAATCCTCTTATTTTTAGGTTTATTTGAACGCCCAATTCGTTCTTTTAAGCTTAGGAAAAGGATTCCCTTTCTTTGTAATACCTACGCATTTACCAAAACTCTCATTGTTCTAAGGAATTGATTTAACTATACAAAAATATTTTTCATTTTTTGTATAGGTATAGTCATGTCTAAAAAAAGTCAGGTAATTTTCGCCTGTGGCTTAGTCATCATTGCTCCTCAGTTATTAGCAGGAACAAATTATGCACAGTTACAGCAGCAAGCTATTGCAAATGATTCAGTTCTAAAAAGTTTGCAGCAATCTCAGCAAGCTTATGATGTAAATCAAAAATATGCTGGTCGGATGAACAATCCAACTTTCAATGTCGAATTGGATAATTTGGGTAATTCTAAGCTGAAAGATTTGGATGGCCCAACTGCATTCATGGGTTTGTCCCAAGAAATTCCGTTGAATAATAAACTCGCTTTGCGTAAGCAATTGGCAGGTTTGCAAGGAAATAATAACCAATTTGAGATTACTCAACGACAAGCAGAGTTAAAAGCTGATTTTCGAATCTGTATGTCTAATTGGTATGCAGCTGCTCAGCGAGCAGAAATTTATGCTGCAGAGAGCAAGCTGAGTGCAAGACAAGCAACAGTTTTAAATGAAAAGCTAAAGTATGGACGTGTGATTCCATCTGATGTTCAGCTTAATTCAGCTTTATCTGCTGAGTCCAAGTTACGTTATCAAAATGAGCTGAAAAAGGTTCAGTTTCAGAAAAATCTCTGTTCAAAATTTGCTTTTGATTTGCCAGCCAATGCTATAGATGTTCCTTTAACGATTAACTTCACTGACAAGGTTAGCTTATCTGAAAAGCAGGCTTTACTAAAAAAGCAGCAGGCAAAAACTCAATTTGAATTAGCAAGAAAAGAAGCGGTTCCTGATATCACGCTTGGCGTTGGTGTACGTAATTATCAAGAAACAGATGACAAAGTTTTTTTGGTTTCCACTTCTATTCCGCTTTCGATATTCAATCGCAACAGTGGAAATATTGCACTCGCTCAAGCACAGCAAACCAATGCTGAAACTCGTTCAGAATTAATCAATCGAAATTCAAAGATTGAATTGGATAACAAATCTATTGAGGTATCCAGTTTGATTGATGCAATCAAGCAATATGACCAATCTGTTTTACCTGCAACAAAAGAAAGTTTACGCATTGCAGAAATGGGTTATCAGGCAGGAAAAATTTCATTATTGGAATTTAATAGCATTAAACAAGTTTGGTTAGACAAACATCTCGCTCGATTTGATCTGTGGTTGGCTTTGCAAAATCAGATTGCAGAAGTTGAACGAAATTATGTAACGAATTTAGATCAAGAATAAGGGCAGAGAATATGAATAAACCAAAGAATACAGTAATTGCTACAGGCGTTATAGCTTTACTTGTCATGTTGTGTGCTCTGGCTTGGTATAAAACAGGAAACAAATCACAGACGTCTTCAGCACATGGTGAAGCTATCGAAGAAAAAGCTGCTGTCGCAGGTGATGAAAAAGGTCCACATGGTGGTCGCTTATATCGTGATGGAGACTTTTCGGCAGAGGTAAAAATTTTTGAAGAAGGTGTAGAGCCGCATTTACGTGTCTATGGCTACTACAAAGATCAGCCTTTAAAGCCGAGTGAGATTAACGCGAATATTTTTATTAAGCGTTTAGATGCTGAGCAAACCATTCGCTTCAAACCTGAAAGTGATTACTTGATTGGCGATGAAATTGTTTATGAACCGCATTCGTTCTTGATGGTGATAAATGTTGATTATCAAGGCAAGAAACACAGCTGGAAATGGGATACCAAAGAAGGCCGTGTAACGATGCTGGATAGCAGTATCAAAAGCAGCGGTTTAGAACTTCTTAAAGTTGAACCTATGACTTTTGAGAATGCGCTTGAGCTCAAAGGCGAGCTTAAATTTCCCGATAATTTTGAAAGTTTTATTACACCTAAAGCAAGCGGAACACTAATCAAAACTTATCGAACGATTGGTGATAAAGTCAGCCAAGGTGATCTGTTAGCGACTGTTCAAAGCCAAGATCTGATCCGTTTAAATGCTGAGCGATCTATTGCTTTGGATAATTTGCAGTTTTCTCGCAAAAAAATGGAACAGGAACGCGCATTATTTCAAAAACGTGTATCGCCTGAAATTGACTATATCAATGCAAAACGTGAATACGATGATGCACAGACTCGTGCTAATGAGCTGAATAGCTTAATCAGCTCTTACGGTGGTTCAGGTAATGGAACGATTGAGGTAAGAGCAGCAATGTCGGGCACAGTTTTACAAGTGCTTGCTGCGGTTGGTTCAAATGTAACACCAGCTTCACCACTCTTTAAAATTGCCAATACCTCACAGTTGCTTGCAGTGGTCAATGTGCCGGCTGATAAGCTGAATGCAATTAATCCAAATGCAAAAGTAACCGTTAAACCTCAAGTACAGGAAAGTACGGAGGAAGCACTGGGTAAGATTAAATACATTAGTGATGTGATTGATCCGAAAACACGTACTGCTCAAGTCTTTATTGAAATTGCGAACCAGTTTAAATGGCGTTCTGGTCAGCTTGTTACCGCACAAATATTTGAAAATCAAAGCACGAAAGCCATGGTTGTGCGTGAAGATGCATTACAAAACTTCCGTGATTGGGATGTGGTATTTATCCGTGTAGGAAATGACTTTGAAGCACGTCCTTTAGAACTAGGCGATAAATATAACGGTTTTGTTGAGGTGAAATCTGGTCTTAAAGCAGGTCAGGTGTATGCAGCAGGCAATTCCTATTTATTAAAAGCAGAGCTGGGTAAATCTGGCGCTACTCATGATCACTAAGGGGTAGCGACTATGTTTGATCAAATTGTTAAGCTCTCGATCAAGAATCGATGGCTTGTACTGATTGTCTTTCTGTTTATCGGTGCATTTGGCGTTTATAACTATTTTAAACTGCCGATTGATGCTGTACCTGACATTACCAATGTACAAGTCCAAATCAATAGTGAAGCGCAAGGCTTATCTCCAATGGAGATGGAGTCACAAGTGACCTATCCAATTGAAACGGCTTTGGCTGGTATTCCTAATCTGGAATACACACGTTCTGTATCGAGATATGGTTTATCTCAGGTTACGGCGATTTTCAAGGAAGGCACGGATATCTATTTTGCTCGACAACTTGTGAATGAAAAGTTGCAAGGAGTCACATCAACACTTCCGGGTGGCATATCGACTTCAATGGGACCTGTTTCAACAGGGCTTGGCGAAATCTTTATGTACACCGTTGAGAACGCAAAAGATAATCCAAACCCATTATCACCGACTGAATTAAGAACCTTGCAAGATTGGGTGATTAAACCACAGCTTCGAAATGTTGAAGGTGTGAATGAAATCAATACCATTGGCGGTTATTTAAAACAATTCGTGGTACAGCCGGATTATGCATATTTACGCAGCATTGGCTTAGATCAGCAGGATATCTTGGATGCTATTTCTAAAAATAGCATGAACAAAGGGTCTGGTTATATTGAGAAGAATGGTGAGCAGTATTTGATTCGCTCGGATTCTCAAATTAACTCAATTGAGCAAATTCAAAATATCCCGATTACGGCAAGTAGCGGTTACATTCTTCGATTGAAGGATGTGGCAAAAATATCAATTGGTCACGAGCTACGTACAGGTGCAGCAACTAAAGATGGGCAAGAAATTGTCCTAGGTACTGCATTTATGCTGATTGCTGAAAACTCGCGAAATGTTGCTCACGCAGTAGATCAAAAGTTACAAAAAGTCCAAGAGTCATTGCCAGACGGTGTTGAGGCGAAAGCCGTTTATAACCGTACAACTTTGGTTGATGCAACGATAGACACAGTAAAGAAAAACCTTCTTGAAGGTGCAATCCTCGTTATTGTTGTTCTCTTCTTATTCCTTGGACATTTCCGTGCAGCGCTCATCACTGCGATGGTGATTCCTTTATCTATGCTCATGACCATTACTGGCATGGTGAATCAACGAATAAGTGCAAACTTAATGAGTTTAGGGGCGCTAGATTTCGGGATCATTGTCGATGGTGCTGTCGTTATTGTTGAAGCTTCACTTGCAAAATTAGCGATGAAGCAAAAAGAGTTGGGTCGGATTCTGACGCGTAAAGAACGTTTTATTACCGTATTTGAAGCAACTAGAGAATCTCGAAAAGCGATTCTTTATGGTCAATTGATCATTATCTTAGTGTATCTGCCTGTCATGACGCTTACTGGTGTTGAAGGCAAGATGTTTACACCGATGGCAGCTACAGTTGTTATGGCTCTCGTGGCTGCAATGGTTCTTTCGATTACTTTTGTTCCTGCAATGGTGGCTTTGGTCACGACAGGCGAAATTAAGGAAGAGGAATCGAAGATTGTTCATTTCATTAAGAAAGTTTATAGCCCAATTTTAGATTGGTCTTTGAGTCATCGTTATAAGCTGATCGCGTTCGTAGCAATTTTCTTTGTATTCAGTGCGAGTCTTTCAACTCGTTTAGGTTCCGAATTTATTCCCTCATTAGATGAAGGTGATGTGGCATTACATGCACTTCGAATTCCTGGAACTTCTTTAACTCAAGCTGTTGAAATGCAGTATGCGCTTGAAAAAGAAATCGTCAAAATTCCTGAAGTGAAAACCATGTTTGCCAAAGTGGGGACAGCTGAAATTGCGACTGACCCAGTTCCACCAAACGTCGCTGATAATTTTGTGATATTGAAACCACGTAGCGAATGGCCGAATCCTGACAAGGAAAAATCAGCTATCGTTGCCGATATTGAACGTGTGGCAAAAGGCGTTTATGGCAACAACTATGAGTTCACTCAGCCGATTCAAATGCGTTTTAACGAACTGATTTCAGGTGTCCGTACAGATGTTGCAGTGAAGATTTATGGTGATGATTTAGATCAGTTGCTTGAATCTGCAAATGCTGCAGCGAAAATTTTAGAAGGTGTGAATGGAACAGCCGACTTAAAAGTTGAACAGATGAGTGGGCTTCCAATGGTCTCTGTTGAACTTAAAAAAGACATGATCGCCAACTACGGTCTTGATGCTGAAGATGTACAAAAGCAAGTATCCAGTCTGATTACGGGGCAAACAGCAGGTAAGGTTTTTGAGGGAGATCGTAAGTTCGATATTGTGGTTCGAATGGACCAAAACTCTGTTACGGATTTAGAAAAGCTTTATCAAGTTCCAGTGAATTTGCCTGATGGTTCAAGCGTACTTTTATCTGAACTGATCGAATTGAAAAATGTTCAGGGTCCAAACCAAATTTCACGTGAAAACGGTAAACGCCGAATTGTGATTACAGCGAACGTCCGTGGTACAGATATTGGTAGCTATATCGAAGAAGCACAGACTAAGTTGAATGCTGACTTTAAATTACCTGAAGGCTATTGGCTGACATGGGGCGGTACATTTGAACAAATGGAATCAGCTTCAAATCGTCTAATGATTGTTGTACCTCTCGCTTTGATCTTAATTTTTGCCATGATCTATATGGCATTAGGAAATGTCAGAAATAGCGTGCTGGTCTTTACGGGTGTGCCATTTGCCTTAACGGGCGGTGTGATTGCCTTAGCCTTACGTGATATCCCATTCTCTATCTCTGCAGCCGTTGGTTTTATTGCACTGTCGGGTGTAGCTGTACTGAATGGCTTAGTTCTAGTGTCTGCAATCCAGAGATTTAGAGATCAAGGTGAAGGACTACTCGAAGCTGTTAGACACGGTGCATTGGAACGACTTCGCCCAGTATTAATTACGGCTTTAGTGGCATCTTTAGGTTTCATCCCTATGGCATTGAATGTTGGGATTGGCTCTGAAGTGCAACGACCAATTGCGACTGTTGTGATTGGCGGAATCTTATCTTCGACCTTATTGACGTTGATTATTTTGCCTACGCTATACGTTTGGTTTAACCAAGGACGTAAAAAGCAATCAGATGATTTTTCTGAGCAGCAAGAAGCCTAGGTGAAACAATGATAGGCATAGTGAGAGATAGAAAGTTTAGAAATTTGATGATGTGGTTCGTCTGCATCATCAGTCTTGCACTATGCCTGCATTTTAATACGCACAATGCAGAGACTGCATACCAAGAACATGCGGTTTATGAGTTTGAAAGTGTACATTTTCATGATGTGCATCAAAAGCAAAACCATATTCATCATGATAATTTTCATGAGCATTTTGGTGAATATCAGTCTGGTCAATCGATGACTTTGTTATTTACTTTAGCCTTTATTTTGATCCTGGATAGAGTGAAAAATTATCTCTATCTCATGATCAGTCGTATTTTCAAACCTCCCAAAACATCGCTAGAAACTTTTCTTTTTAGTTAACTTTGGAGTTTGATTTACATGCAATTTATTTTTCCACAATGGGTGAGACTCAAGGCATTTTTAAAGTTATTGATTACTTTAAGTGCTGTTTTGATGAGTCCTGCACTTTTTGCCCATGGCGTGGCAGAAGGTGACAAAGGCTATATTCAAGAAATTTATGGGGTACACATCATTCCCTTTATTTACCTTGGTGCAAAGCACATGGTTACAGGTTATGACCATTTGCTGTTCCTCGTCGGGATTATCTTTTTCTTATATCGCATGAAAGATATTGGCTTATATGTCAGCCTTTTTGCGATTGGTCACTCTGTGACAATGCTGATTGGGGTGTATTACAACATTTCCATGAATGCATACATTATTGATGCAATTATTGGTTTTTCTATTGTTTATAAAGCTTTGGATAATTTAGGTGCATATCAGCGTTGGTTTGGTTTCCAGCCCAACACTAAAGCAGCGACGTTAATTTTTGGTCTGATTCATGGCTTCGGTTTAGCGGTAAAAATTCAAGAGTATGAAGTTTCGGCAGATGGTCTATTGGCAAACCTCATTGCATTTAATGTCGGGGTAGAGCTTGGTCAATTTATGGCTTTAGCGATGATTTTGCTGTTGATGACAATGTGGCGAAAAACGCCGTATTTCTTCAAAACAGCTTATCAAAGCAACGTTTTTTTAATGTTCCTTGGCTTTTTACTTGTGGGCTTTCAGCTTACTGGCTTCGTTACTCAATAAGGATTTTCAAATATGTACAACGCTCAAATTCCACAAGATGTTGAATTACCTTCTGCAAAGAAACTTGTTAAATCAACCATTATCGCTGCAGTGAGTGCTGCAGTTGTCTTAGTTACAGTTGTTATGCCAGCTGAATACAATATTGATCCTACTGGGGTTGGTAAAGTTCTAGGCTTAACAACGATGGGTGAAATTAAGCAATCTTTGGCTCAAGAGTCTGAAAATGGTATGGGAGAGGCAGTTTCAAACACGATATCGAGTGAAGCTGCAAGTGACCCTAATATTCAATCATCTATGCCAATTGGTGAAGCAGAAAAAATGCTAATGCCTGCAATTCAAAAGCAACAGATGACAGTTGAGTTGAAGCCCGGACAAGCCACTGAAATTAAGTTGGCGATGCCGGAAAGTGCTAGCGTGAATTTTAAATGGACAACATCAGGCGGTGGTCTAAATTATGACACGCATGGTGATCCAGTGAGCGCTCCTAAGGGCTTTTACCATGGTTATGGCAAAGGACGTAATGAAACTCAGCAAACAGGTACATTAACAGCAGCTTTTGATGGTAAACACGGCTGGTTCTGGCGTAATAGAACTGAAAGTCCTGTTTCAGTGACATTGGAAGTTGAAGGCCAATTCAGTGATATGAAGAAAGTCTTTTAAGCTTTAAAAAAATCTCCTTGGAATAAAATCCAAGGAGATTTTAATTGGCATTGATTTTTGAAATAAAAAATAGGTTCTAAAAGGGGGCCCAAAAATGCTAGAAGTTTTAAAAAATACAACGTATAGGCATTTGTTCTTAGCTCAAGTCATTGCGCTTATTGGAACTGGGCTGATTACGATTGCTTTGGCTTTACAGGCGTATGATATTGCTAAAGGGGAGGCTGCTCAGGTCTTAGGCATAGCATTGGCGATAAAGATGATTGCTTATATTGGGGTAGCACCTATTGCTTCAGCCTTTGCAGAAAGGCTGCCACGTAAAAAAGTTTTAGTGGGGTTGGATATCATCCGTGCTTTAACTGCTTTATGCCTGCCTTTTGTGACCCAAATTTGGCAAATCTATATTCTAATTTTTATTCTGCAATCTGCATCAGCTGCATTCACACCTACTTTTCAGGCCATGATTCCTGATGTATTGCCTGAAGAAAAAGATTATACCAATGCCTTGTCTCTTTCTCGTTTGGCTTATGATTTAGAGAATATTATTAGCCCAATGTTGGCAGGATTTTTACTTGGATTTATAAGCTATCACAATCTATTTTTAGGCACAGTCATTGGCTTTATTGGTTCAGCACTTTTTGTTGTCAGTGCAAAATTGCCTGCTGCTAAAGTACCTGTATTTAAAGGGGTGTATTACAGAATAAAGCAGGGGACAAAAATTTATTTTAATACTCCGCGTTTAAAGGCACTCCTAGCGTTAAACCTTGCGATTGCGTCAGCCAGTGCTGTAGTGATTGTAAATACGGTTGTACTCGTTCAATCAACCTTTAAGCTAAATGAACATGCCTCCACTTGGGCCTTTGGCTTGTTTGGCTTAGGGTCTATGCTCTCGGCATTTATATTGCCTAATGTTCTGGATAAATTTAACGATCGAGCTGTGATGCTGAGCGGCACAGCTGTATTAGTCGTTGGCTTATTCTGTGGGTTTTTTATTAACTCATACAACGGACTATTAGTTTTATGGTTTGTCTTGGGAATAGGTTACTCAGTATCTCAAACACCTACAGGTCGGTTAATTCGTAAATCTGCATCTAGTGAAAATAGAACTTCATTATTTGCCGCGCAGTTCGCTTTTTCACACGCATGCTGGTTGATAGCTTACCCTTTAGTGGGTTGGCTGAGTACCAATTTTGGAACACTCTTTACATTTGTGCCTATGGCGGTCATTGCTCTAGTAGCAATGAGTATTGCCTTTATGATTTGGCCAAAACAAGATGAATCCGTAATCGTACATTCACATGATGATTTACCTGTGGATCATGAACATCTACTCAGTCACAACCATGATGGAAAGCATTCACATGACTATGTGATAGATGAAAACCATCAAAGATGGCCGAAATAAATGATGGCCTATGTTTTATTATTTTTAAGTGCCTTTGGTGCAGCAACACTATTGCCCCTGCAATCTGAGACAGTGTTAGCAGGCTTTTTTCTGTTAGGTCGGCATTCTGAGCTGTTGCTCATACTTGTAGCAACAGTTGGGAATGTACTTGGTTCTTGTGTGAACTGGTGGTTGGGTATCAAGCTAGAAGTCTATAAAGACAAGCGTTGGTTTCCAGTATCAGAGAAGCATTTATTAAAGGCTCAAATCTTATATGCAAAGTATGGTTCACCCATGTTATTACTCAGTTGGGTGCCTGTGATTGGTGATCCAATTACGTTAGTCAGTGGAGTTTTAAAGGAAAAATTTACTACATTTATAATTTTGGTTTTCACGGCTAAATTTTTAAGATATATCGTTGTTTACATGATCTATTTAGAGGTTGCTTGAAATATATTCTAATAAAAAAAAGGAACTTGGTTATTCTATAATCTAAAAGTTTTATTCAACTCGGGGAAGATACAAAAATGAAAAAAATAGTTTTAGTTTGTGTGCTGGGAATGTTTGTAACTTATACAAATGCGCATTCGGGTGGTACAAATAAACAAGGTTGCCATACTAACAGCAAAACAGGTGATTACCACTGTCATTAAAGTCTACAAGAGGTCAAAAGACCTCTTTTTTATGAGTTGAAATAAAATAGTAATGTAATCATTAATGCAAAAGCCCCATACAAAGTATGAGGCTAACTTTAAAAATTAGTTTGTTAATACGGAGATTTCGGCAGTTGTATAGCCTCGCTCATAAAGGATACTGTGAATCGCATTTTTTATGCTTTGGCAGTTGGTTTTTTTAAACCTTTTAAAAAGTTCAAAGTCACAGTGATGACTTAAATTGAACTTTATTTCGAGCGCTTTTGAATCTGGAGTTGAATAAAGAGAAGTTAAAAACTTACGTATTCGGGGTCGCATATAAACTATTAAGCAATAAAGATGTACTCATCATATCAAGTCTATAAAAATTGAAAAGAGATTTTTTATCATGTCATTTTATTGATAGCGGCTGAGTAATGCTAAAAACTCTTTTAACTCTTCTTTATTAATCGCATCTTTATCTTTGATTACATGCTCTTTTAGATGTGCTTCAATCAATTGATTCATTAATCCATTCACAGCACCACGGACTGCAGCGACCTGTTGCAGTACTTCTATGCATGATTTGTTAGGGTCGGCCAAACTCTGCTCAACGGCGTTGATTTGTCCTTGAATACGCTTAACCCGATTTAAAATTTTTTTGTCTTGATGCAAATGAGACATAGCATTTCTGTCCAAACTAAATATACTGTAGGGGAGTATTATTGATGGCATAAAAAAATGCAATATCTAAGTAATGTTAAAAGCAACCATACGCATCAATTCGATGAAGGAAATCCGCTAGCGCAGAAGAAAATTTTAATTGCGACAATCCTGACGGGCGTCATGATGGTCTTTGAAATTTTTGGAGGTTGGTTCTTTAATTCGATGGCTTTACTTGCAGATGGCTGGCACATGAGTTCACATATGCTGGCATTGGGCTTAGCATATTTTGCATACCGAATGGCACGTAAATATTCACAAGATCAGCGATTCTGTTTTGGTACATGGAAGATAGAAATTTTAGCTGGATACTCTAGTGCGATCTTACTCATGGTTGTGGCATTGTTTATGGGAATACAATCGGTGGAGCGCCTATTTAATCCCGTCAATATTCACTATAACGAAGCAATATCAATTGCAGTGATTGGTCTTGCTGTGAACTTTATTTGTGCTTGGTTACTACACGATAGTGGGCATCATCACCACGAACATGATCACCATCATGATCATGGACACCATCACCATGATGAAGATGGGCATCATGAACATGATTTAAACCAGAAAGCGGCTTTCTTACATGTCGTTGCAGATGCTGTGACTTCTGTATTAGCGATCATTGCATTATTTGCAGGTAAATTTTTTGGCTGGGATTTCTTAGATGCAGTTTTGGGTATTGTAGGTGCATTTCTAGTCGCACATTGGTCTTGGGGGCTTATTCGCGAGACAGGCAAAACTTTACTGGATGCTGAAATGGAACATCCAGTTGTTCAAGAAATTCAGGAAGTCATTGATGACTTAGATAGCCGAATCGTAATTACTGATATTCATGTATGGAAGGTAGGTAAAGGTAAGTTTTCTTGTATCTTGTCACTAGATGTAAGCAGTTTAAATATCACGGCAGATGAAGTCAGAAAAGCCTTATCTATTCATGAGGAAATTGTGCACGTTTCAGTAGAAATTAATACAAGTTCTAGACTCCAAGCTGCAGTATAAAAATAGATAAAAAGGAGCAGCTCATTTGAGCTGCTCTTTTTTTATATGCTTAGTTTAATGATAAGCCCTAAAATTGCAGCAGCACCGATGACTCTTAATACACTTTGATTGAATTTAAAGAGAGCAATACAAGCGAGTATGGTTATTACTGCAGCTATGTAGTCAAATTGCCCCTCAAACCCTTTTGGCCATAGTACATGGTAAGCAAAGAAGAGGGCCAAATTAAGAATTACGCCGACAACGGCTGCGGTAATTGCTGTCAGTGGTGCAGTAAATTTGATTTGATTGTGAGTGGATTCGATTACGGGTGCTCCACCGAGAATAAACACAAACGAAAATAGGAAGGTGAACCAAGTAACAATTGTTGCTCCAAAAGCACCAGCTAAAAACTTATGTTCAGGCCCTAATAGGTCAAGGTTGTACCCGCCCATAAACCCAACGAAAGCAACGACCATAATGAGTGGGCCGGGTGTGCTTTCACCCAACGCTAAACCATCGATCATTTGGGTTGGTTTAAGCCACTCATAGAAGTTAACAGCACCTTGATATACATAAGGTAAAACCGCATAAGCTCCACCAAATGTCATTAAGGCTGCTTTAGTGAAAAACCAAGCCATTTGTGTATAAGCGTGAGACCAGCCATAAGCTACTGTCAGTAATGCTATAGGGAGACACCACAAAATAATTGCAACAACCAGCAATTTAATCAAGCGAGACCATTTGAAAATGGCATGTTCAGGTGTGGGCGTATCATCATCAATAATTGCTTTCCCGTAGTCTTTGAGACTTGATGCGTGAACATTGCTAGTGAATAATTTTGGGTCAAATTTACTTAAGAGATAACCACTTAAAGCAGCCAGCAGCACAATAAGGGGGAACGGAACATTAAAGGCAAAAATGAGAATAAATGCGGCACATGCAATAGCATACATATATTTATTCTTCAGTGACTTACTGCCAATACGATAGGTTGCATGAAAGACGATAGCGGTGACAGCAGGTTTAATGCCATAAAAAAGCCCTGCAATGACAGGTACATTTCCAAATTTTGCATAGACCCATGAAAGACCGATGAGAATAAAAAGGGAAGGTAAAATGAAAAATAGTCCGGCTATGATACCGCCTTTTGTTTTGTGCATTAGCCAGCCAATATAGGTTGCTAATTGTTGTGCTTCAGGCCCCGGAAGCAACATGCAGTAATTGAGCGCATGCATAAATCGCTTTTCAGAGATCCATTTTTTTTGTTCTACCAATTCTTGGTGCATGACAGAGATTTGGCCTGCAGGCCCGCCAAAGCTGATAAATCCGAGTTTTAACCAAAACAGTATGGCCTCTTTAAAGCTAACCTCTGGATTGGGCTCGAAATCGTTTTCTTGCAATTGATTCATGAATTCTCGCCTTTAAAATTGGTATATAGACCATCAAAAATGTGATTGGATAATTCCACCAACTGTTGATCAGCATGAATACTGCTTCTTAGTCCTTGTAATATTTTTTCTAGCCCAAGTGCTTCTGGTGGCTCATTTCCGCCAATATCTAGGTAATGGACAATTTCAGCGATTTTCAGAAGTGATTTATCGGCTAAATTAAAGCTGTGTAAAAGTACTTCGAATGACACAAGCTCACCAACATGGGTAAACGTTGCACCGTCAAAATCAAAACCATAAGCATCTGCTGGACAATCTTTAATATCTTGTAGCCAAATAAAAGTAGGGTCTTTATCAATAAATTTTTGAATGAGCCACGTACAAGCTAAACGATCCACCCAAGGTCGTTTTCGCGTAGCCCAAGTTTTAGATTGGAAGTCATGAAGATTAAGAGAAGGTAGATCACTATTTATAGAAGAGGGCTCATTTGATTCCCCTAGGTGATGAATTTTAAGTTCGAGTTTTGATATCGCGTTTAAGGCTGTGTTTTGTAATTCATTAGGAAAGAAATCAATATCGATGAGAGATGAAAGTTGCTTTCTTAATTTTCTAATGCTTTTTAAATGTTCATTTTTTTGCTCAACATTCAGTGAACTCTCTATTTCATTCAGTTGTAGCAAAAATTCAGAGTATTCACTTTTTCTATTAAATAGTTGAATTAAGTCTAAATTATTGTTGCTAACGGAATCGAATAGATAGGCAATGCCATCGGCACTTTGATGCTCGTCAATAATGGGGTCAAAGCGCTGCTTTTGTTCATTAGGTAGCACATAGACACCATCACGCAGAGTTTCTGCGCCACAGCTTTTGATGGAACGCCAAATTCTCATTCGAGCAGAAGAGTTTTGTGTGGAAAGGCTAGAAATGAGGATGCTTATATTCATGTTATAAACTCTACAAATTTTGTATATTTTATAACAAATAAATTTGACGTGATAATTTTTATACTTAATTAGTTATTCAGGGAATCTGATATATTGTTTGCTGATATACGTAAGGATCATCCCTTTCAATCACTGAATCTAAGAAATTTTCGGGTATTGTACAGATCTATTTTGCGGTAGTTTTTACGGTAAATGTAGAACAAGAATTGATGAAATTTATTGAAAACAGTGTCTTGGATTGTGTCTGTTGTGCGCGCTGAGCGCTACGAGAAGCGGACTGAAAAGTTGAGAGAATCCTACCGTAATACAAACCAGATCTATCCTGATGCAGCGGATTTAAAACTGGAACTAAGTCTAAATGACGGTGGAAATGAAATTATCGATTTGCGACAGTTAGAGCGATTTTTATCAAATTTCCAAAATAGTTTACCCACAGTATTTTGGTATCGAACGCAGGTGGTCTATCGTTTTTATCGGATTGTGCGTGATGATGTTCAGCAGCGCTATGTGATTCACTTTTATCTGAGCTTTAACCGATCACTCTATTCTGACCCTTTGGGATATTGCAATGAGATCAGAGAGCACTGGATGAGAGCGACTGGATATTTGGGCACATGCGTTTATCCAGAAATGCATCATCAGCTTTCCGATGCTGATGCACAAAACGCGCTGCGGATTGACCGGATCATGCAAGAAGAAGCGGGCTGTCCTTTGGGTGCATTAAATAGCATGCCGGAGAATCAAACGGGTCAGTTTGGGCTTCCGAGTAGAATCTGCATCTACCCGAAAGGATTTAAATGGTTTGATGGAGCCCCAGTACGGCGCTGAAAATTCATATTGCATTCCAGCACTTGCTTGACGCTCTACACCGTGCAGATTATCCTTAGCCTGCTGACCTACATCGTCAGCGGGTTTTAGCAGACCCATTAACAAAGACAATATGCGAAATCTGATTTTGCATGTTGTGGACCCGTTCGTCCCCCTTTCTTTGCGGTAGGGCGGAGGGGGGACGCGCTTGCGCGTGCTGGTTTCTTTGTTACCAGTCTGCTAACCCTTCTTCGTTCTGCCACCATCATATTAGCAGTGAATTGGCAGAATTCTTTTAAAACAAAGGAGTACGCCATGCGCTTACATCAATATCATCCCTTATTTTTCTCTTTTTCAGTATTTGTGCCGATGGGTCATTAGGCCCGCGTGCTGTGCATAGCTGTGTTTATAGCTTTTTAAGAATAAAACTTTTTCAAATACATATTACCGATATGAAGATGAATCTCTAATGCTGTTTTGAGCTAAGTAGATCTGTACGCTTTATCGTCTATAAAAAATTCAAAAACTTAGATATTCATTCCAACAAAGATTGCATGGGGGACACCGGATCTGCTGAAGACCGGTGATGCCTGTAAAAAGAGAAAATGACTATGTTAAAAACTTTCCTAAAAACTGCCCTGATTTCATCACTTCTTGCAGGCGCGTCATGGGCGCAGGCAGGCTGGTTTGCGCAAGCCAGTGAATCCTATTTTGTGCAGGCTCGAAATTTAGGTGGAGGCGTGTATCAGTGCATGTATAAAACCAATCCGGGCAACCGCGGCTGGCGTAATTTCACGGTGAACTTTCAGGGCGGCTGTCCGCGCGTTGTCCACTATAACGCCAATAATGGCCAAGTCTCTGTACCGAACTAAAGTACAGGAGATTTGAGATGAACCAAAAAACCATTTTGGGTTTGGCAGCTATTCTGGCTTTGACGCTTATTATCGTATCCGGATTCTATTTTTTCAGTGCCAATTCCAGCGTTCAGAAACCTGTGCAAACAGCTGCAGCTGGCACGAGTGATATTCCAGCGTCAGAAGCTGCTGCTTCGGAAGGCATTCCTGCTGCGGAAGTTGATGGCATTGATGTAGAGGAATTGACTGCTGGCAGCAAGGGCTCAAGTTCGGCGCAGCATGAACCTGAATTGCTGAGCTTTGAGTTTGATCAAAATTTGAAAGCTGCAGATACCTTGCTGTCCATGCTTCCTTATGCAGACCTGCCTGAATTTGAGCAAAAAAATATAGACAAGTATCAGCAGCTGGTTTTTGCCAAAGCTGCGAAAGATACGGGTAAACCCGTGAGCGGCTTTAGCTTGCAGGAACACGGCGCATTAGAGTCAGAGCAGGCGGGCAACCGTTACTACGTTTATAAATTTGATAATGGTACAGATTGTGAAATTCATCTGATCAGTATTGATTTAGAGACCGGTGATTACGGCGTCAGCTACAACTACTGCTGAGGATGATTGCTATGAATAAATATTTTAAATCGATCCTGCTGGCAGTAACGGCTGCTGCAGGCATGATGCTGTACGGGTGCGACTCCAGCCTTGATCCCAATACTTTTAGTGTTGAAATGAATGTAGAAGATACCAGCAACTGGTATGCACAAAACCAAGTGGCGCATGTCATCACCATTCGTTCCAACAGCCCAGATCCCATCGATGTCACCAACGTTTTAATCAACAATGGTGAATGCAGTTATGAAGGCTACCGCAGATCACTGGAATACCCGCAGCATTTTAAAATGGGCTTGCGTTTAAGGCTGAAATTAACCGGCTGCGGTTACGATAATGTTGTGCGTGTTGATGTTGAAACACAGCAGGGAACAGCGAGCTACAGCTTTAACTAAGCGTATTTAATCTAAACATTAATCTAGAACTGACTAAACCGTGTCCTAAAGGGATGCGGTTTTTTTATGCCTTCACTTTAGCTTTTGTCAGGGTACATCTGACAAGGAATATACCGTGTCCATCATTCAATGTCCCTACTGCAAGTCGGGCAATGTCAGACAAACCGCATCTGGCAAATCAAACGCAAATTACTTTGAACAGCTTCAGCGCAATATCTCACCTGCACAAATGGCTGTGCTGGGAGCAAGACTTGCTAAGAAGGTCGGCTTTTCACCTGCGGCAGGTGCTGCTGTAGGTGTAGTGATTGGCGGTGTGCTGGTGGTTGTCAGCCAATTCTGCTACGAAAAATATTATCGCAATGAAGATCAATATATTTGTCAGGACTGTCAGCAGCATTTTGTTTGGGTCAAAAAATCATAAAGCTCAAGCCACAAACCTTAAACACATTTAATCAACAACATGAATTTCAACATACATTTATAGGAAATATAAACATGGCGCATCAAATTGAACAAATGGCTTATGTCGGTGACACCCCTTGGCATGGCCTCGGCAACCAGCTTACGCATAATCAGCCGATTGAAGTATGGGCACAGCAGGCCGGCATGGACTGGCGCATTGAATCTTCTGATGTCAGCTATATGGCGCAAAATGAACGCGGGCAAAACATCATCATGCCTTATGAAGAACAGCGCGTACTTTATCGCTCGGATACCCATGCACCTCTATCGGTGGTCAGTCAGCGTTATCAGGAAGTGCAGCCTGCAGAGGTGTTGGAGTTCTACCGAGATTTAACAGAGCAATCAGGCTTTGAACTGGAAACCGCAGGCGTATTGAAAGGCGGAAAGAAATTCTGGGCTTTAGCCAGAACAGGACAAAGCGCGGCACTCAAAGGTAAAGATGTTAGTAATGGCTATATATTGTTGGCAACGGGCTGTGACGGAACGCTGGCGACCACAGCGCAATTTACTTCAATCCGCGTAGTGTGCAACAACACTTTAGCCATTGCCCTAAAAGGACAGAACAGCAGTGCAGGCGTGGTCAAAGTCCCACACAGTACCCGTTTTGATGCAGATAAGATCAAACAGCAGTTGGGAATCTCAGTACGGCAATGGGATGAACACATGTATGAAATGAAGCAACTCAGTCAACGTAAAGTCACTCAACAAGAAGCGGCTGCTTATTTTGACGCGGTATTTAACAATACCAGCCTCAGTCCAATGCAGCAGGATGAAGGCATTATCCAGTTCTACCGCAATGTAGCCAGTAAATCACAAAGCAAAGACAAGGTTGAACCGAATGGCCGAGCCATGTCGAAAGTCATGACTATGTTTAACGGGCATGGCCGAGGGGCAGAACTCAGCTCAGCCAAAGATACGGCTTATGGGTTGCTGTGCAGTATCACGGAATTTGCAGATCATGAACGTCGAGCCATGAGTCAGGATCACCGGCTGGATTCAGCATGGTTTGGAGCAGGGGCAGGCTTAAAACAACGTGGACTGGAACAGGCGCTACTGATGTTGTCCTAATCTGTGTATTTACAATTATTTGAACACTTCTTATTGAAATTCTGATTTCTAAGCTCCACTAACTATTTGCAAGATAAATAGTAAAACGGAGAGTACAGTGAGTATCATTTCAATTAAGAAATTAGGGGATGAAAGTTTTTTATTAAAAATGAAAGATAAGAAATCTTTCGATGTTTTAGTAGAAACGATAAAAGGTAATTTTGGCTATTCCTTTAATCAAGGTCTTCAATTAAATGCAGACATTTTAGAAATTGTAATAGCTGGCGTTTCTGAAGAAAACCTAAAGCGCCATTTAGCAGTCGTCTCATTTTAAAATAGATTCATTTAGAAATATCAGACCATATCTTCGGATGTGGTTTTTTTATGCCAAAAATTTAAAATTGAGGAATTCACAATGAATAATTTATCAAATCCATCTGCAGCATCTAAACAACCTATAGGATTCAGGTCACCTAAACTTATTACCGCCAAACGCTTTGTAGAAACCAAAAATATGAGCCAAGCCGAATGGCTGGAAGTACGCAGGCAAGGTATCGGCAGCAGTGACTGTGCTGCAGCTTGCGGACTCAATCCTTATATGTCGATGCTGGAACTGTGGATGATCAAAACAGGTAGGATCAAGCAATCCATCGAAGATGAAAGCGAAGGCCATGCGCCTTTATATTGGGGCAAGCGACTTGAACCGCTTGTTGCTGAATACTACAGCATGCATACCAACTATAAAGTCCGCCGCGTGAATGCTGTGCTGCAGCATCCTGACCCAGACAAGCATTTCATGTTAGCTAACTTAGATTATTCCGTAGTGGGTGATGCAGATGTGCAGATTCTGGAATGCAAAACTGCTGGTGAACATGGCGCCAAGCTGTGGTGGGATGGTGTGCCGTTATATGTGCTGTGTCAGGTACAGCATCAATTGGCCGTAACGGGAAAGAAAGCAGCGCATATCTGTGTACTGCTCTGCGGACATGAAACGCAGATTTTTAAAGTGACCCGCAGTGAATCGGTCATTCAGCATATTGTGAATGCAGAACGTTACTTCTGGGAATGTGTCGAGAAGGATACACCGCCTGATGCAGATGCCAGCGCATCGGCAGCCAAGGCTTTACAGCAGCTGTATCCCGAACATGTGCCATTGAGCACTGCAGACTTATCTGGGGATGAGCAGGCCAACCAGCAGTTTGAACAGCTGATTCAGGCACGTAATCAAATCGACAAGCATCAGGAGCAGTTTGATCTGCTGAAGCACCAGCTGCAAGCCAAGATGCAGCAGGCGGAGCGTGCCACTTTTAAAGCAGGCTCAGTGACGTGGAAAAAGGCTAAGGATTCAATCAGCTTAGATGCCAAGGCTTTGCTGAAATCACACCCTGAATACCTCAGCCAATTCCCGCAAAGTAAAACAGGTTCACGGCGTTTTAACATCTATACCAATGATGGTTGAAAGTAATTTAGCCTAAGCAAAATATCCAACCAGCCTAGAAATCCCATGCCTCAGCACATGGGATTTTTTATGCCCATTTCATTTTTAATCAATACAGCAATTTATTTAAAGATAAGAGGAAAGGACCATGATTAAAGGTCTAGCAATCACACCGCCAATACTTGGCAGAATCAGTATCGGCAAAGTTGTGGAAAAGAACGGCAAACGTCTGCCTGAAAAGGATGATCAATTTACCATTACCAGCCAAATCCAAAATAAGGACAGTGGTTGGGTGAAGCACCCACTGGATGAACAGCTGCGGGCCAAAGCACCCAATCAAAAACTGCGAAGCATACCCGTCCGGATGATCTTCAATGATCCTGAACTGAATCTAAGGGCAGAGTACAGTCTATTTGATCGACAAACAGGGCGCCCCGTGTGTATAGGCAATGGTGAAACTTGTCAGCGCTTAACCAATCAAGGGGTTGAACATCACCCCTGTCCTTCACCTGATCTATGTCCATTGGCACAAGGTAGATTGTGTAAGCCCTATGGTCGTCTGTATGTGAATCTTGATGAATCGGATGAGTTTGGGACTTTCGTTTTTAGAACAACAGGCTTTAACAGCATTCGAACCTTGGCAGCGAGACTGAGTTATTACCATGCAGCATCGAATGGTTTATTGTCATGTCTGCCTTTACAGTTAACACTTCGAGGAAAGTCCACCACACAAAGCTATCGAACCCCAGTCTATTACGTGGATTTGACGTTACGTGAGGGTGTTCATTTACAAGAGGCGATTCAAACGGCGAAAGAGATTGATCAGAAAAGTAAGCTGTGTGGATTTAATCAGGCAGCTTTAGATCAGATGGCACGGCAAGGCTATGGCAATACACGGTTTGAAGTAGATGTAGAGGAGGGATTGGATAAAATTGAAGAGTTTTACCCAGAAGAAAATAAATCACAGCAACAAGTTCCAGACTTTCTTCAGATGCAAGATATTCAGAAAGGCCTACAGCAATCGGTACAAGCTTTGAACTAAAGTAGGAGGCATCTGTTGATGCCTTGTATTTTAAATTTTCTTAATCTATAAATGTAAGATTAAGCTTATGTACGTTAAAAGATATTCTAAAAAAGATTTAACATTTTGAATATTATAATTTATTTAGATGGGGGTTTTATGGTTCGGGTGGAATATTTAAATTTTTTACAGACTTTGAATAATACTGACTCTGTAGAGATACGTAAGATAGCAAACCTTGTTTTAGAAAATTTGGATGAGTTAATTCCATTAAAGACTGCTCAGGGGCAACGGATAAAAAAAATAGTATCGTTTGCTCAGTTAAAATGGGAACGTGTTGGTTCAGAAATCAGTCCTTTACCTGCGACATTGGGAGAGCCGAAAGCGAAAATTGCAAAAATTAAAAGTATGACTGTAGGCCCATTTCGAGGATTTTCTAAACCAGAGCATTTTGATTTAGATAGTAACTTAGTATTGATATATGGTCCTAATGGAACAGGAAAATCAAGTTTTTGTGAGGCTTTAGAATACTGCTTATTAGGTAATGTCGAAGATGCTGAAAATAAACGTTTCCGTAACCAAGTTGAGTATCTAAAGAATGCTCATGTTAATCGATTCTTAGCACCTATTCTTCAGGCTGAAGATAGCCAAAATAACATCTTAAGTGTTCAGCCTGATGAGCAAATATATAGATTCTGTTTTGTTGAAAAGAATCGTATAGATAATTTTTCACGTATTGCAGCCCAAGTTCCATCTAAACAAACAGAACTAATTTCTACGTTATTTGGATTAGAGTCTTTCACGGAGTTTGTCAAAAATTTTACTCCTGATATGGATGGTAGATATATTGATATTATTGGAGAAAAGTCTAAAGAGCTTGGTGAAAAGCGTTCACAATTATTAGGTAGTGAACAACAGATTAAAATACACACGCAACTGCTAAGCGACATTCAATCAGAGGAGATAAATTTAGCTACTCGATATAAAGAGAATATAAGTTTTGATCAAATGGTAATTGAGCTAAATGGTAATGAAGCTGTCTCAGGGCGTGTACAAATACTTGAAACATATCTTCAGTCGCCTTTAGGTACTAAAAGTAACCTTTCTCAAAGTGTATTAAATGCATTAAAGCAGAAAATAACTGAGTTGCATTCAGCTTTAATAATTGAAGAGGGGAAACTAGCACAAGCAAGTTATCAGGTCTCATTTAAACAACTTTATAATGCAATTATTGAATTACAGGATGGTAATCCAAATCAGTGTCCAGCTTGTCAAACACCCCTAGGTCAGACTACTGTTAATCCTTATATTTATGCTAGAGATGAGTTGTTGAAGTTGCAAGAGTTGGCAGGTATACAGAATAAAATTCAATTTTTACAAAAGCAAATCCAAGATTCCTTAACAGCTCTTTCTCAGATTATCCAAACTTGTTTATCTTTTTATCAAAAAGAAAATTGCTTGGAGGCATATAGATCATTTACAAGCGAAAAAACATCTTCTGAGTGGTGGGGGTACTTAACAGAAATGCTACCTGATGGTACAACCATTTGGATGAATATTGAGGTGCAAGTTCAAGCTCTTGAGGCATGTGATCTAAAAATAAAACAAGAAGAAGAGGTGAGAGTAATTAAGGCTAAAGAGCTTTTGATGTGTCGTGATTTTGTAAAAGAAATAACAGAGATGGATCCGTAAATTTGAACAACTCCTATAAGTGATATTCTGCTCCTCAAATGATGTTATAAACATCAATATATGGAGTATTTTATGGCACGTAGACCAAGAAGAAATCATTCAAATGATTTTAAAGCTAAGGTAGCACTTGCTGCGATTAAAGCAGAAAAAACACTTGCTGAATTGAGTGCTGAATTTGATGTTCATCAAAACCAAATTATTGACTGGAAAAATCAATTGATCTCAGCTTCCTCGCAAGCTTTCGATCAATCAAAAGCTCCATCAGAACCCCCCATTGATCTTAAAAAGTTACATGCAAAAATCGGTGAGCAGGCATTAGAAATTGATTTTTTAGAAGGTGTGTTGAAGAAACTGGGCCGCTTCAACCACAAAAGTTAATCGACGACTCACTTCAGATTTCAGTATCTAAACAAGCTAAGCTGCTGAAAGTCTCCCGTGGTTGTTATTATTATCGCCCAAAACCTGTTAGCTCATCAGATCTGAAGCTGATGCGATGTATTGATGAATTACATATGCAATATCCTTTTGCAGGCAGTCGTATGATGCGTGATTTGTTGAATCGTCAAGGGCATCATATAGGACGACGTCATACACGTACTTTAATGAAGAAAATGGGTATTCAGGCGTTATATTGCAAACCAAATTTAAGCCAGGCTAATCAAGCTCACCGTAAATATCCATATCTGCTCAAAGG
>NZ_KB849354.1:505880-507575 GCF_000368325.1 Acinetobacter sp. CIP 102529 | reverse complement strand
TCAAATGGCATTCAAATCAGTATGGATGGTAAAGGTCGATGGGTAGATAATGTGATGGTTGAACGATTATGGCGGAGCGTTAAATATGAAGAGGTGTATCTCAAAGCTTATAGCAGTGTCACAGATGCGAAAAAGCAATTAAGTGCATATTTTGAGTTTTATAATTTGAAACGACCTCATTCGAGTCTAGACATGAGAAGCACTGCTTCGCAAGGCTAAATGAGTTTTACTATGATCAGCTACCCCAACAAAACAAGGTGGCTTAACTAGAGCGGAATATCACTTATAAATACGCTTTTAGTTGTTCAAACAAGTGGGACCACCTCTTAACTATACTTCAAACACGTAGACAATCAGCGACTCAGGCTATAAGTATCGCTCAGTCCATGATTAGTACATTTGAAGAACAAAATGAGCAGCTTATTACAGATGTTGAAACTGAAAAATTAATAGTTAGTCGAAATAAGATTATATCCAACGCTTATGCTGACTTTGTTAAAAAGTTGGAAACATACTGCAATGAATTACCTCTGCGTTTAGTTAAAGATTTAGGAGGAGTGATTATTGATCTTTACAATGCTTTTAATCGAAACGATACGGATAGTGAATTGCTAGCAGAAGTAAGACTACCAATAAACCAGAATCAGAGAATGGAAATTGCATTTAAAAGCAATCCAGAAGTTTTTTTTGATGCGCTGCATATACTTAGTGAGGGGCATATTCGATGTTTAGGACTAGCAATTTTATTGGCAAAAAATCTTAAAGAAGAGTCACCATTATTGATTTTTGATGACCCTGTTAATGCCATAGATGATGAACATCGTGAAGCAATCCGAAAAACACTCTTTGAAGATAAGTTCTTTGCTAATAAGCAAATATTATTAACTTGCCATGGGGAAGAATTCTTCAAAGATATTCACAATCTACTTTCAGTGGAACGAGTGAAGTTAACAAAATCATTTAGTTTTCTACCAAGATTGGGTGAGCCGCATATCAATATTAATTTTAATTGTGCACCTCGTAATTATATTGTTGCTGCTAGAGAGCACATTAATCAAAATGAAATTCGTGATGCTTTAACAAAGTCAAGACAAGCTTTAGAAGCAATAACTAAAGGGAAAGTTTGGAAGTATGTAAGTAAGCATGGTGATGGAAATTTGAGTTTAAAATTACGATCTGCTACCTCTTCAATAGAGTTAAGAAATCTTACTGAACAATTGAAAACTAGAATTGAAAAAAAAGATTTTGTTCATGCTCAAAAAGAAAGTGTTTTTAAACCATTAGAAGCTTTGTTAGGGATTAGCGGGGAGTGTCGAGAATGGAGATATCTTAATAAGGGAGTTCATGAAGAGCAGGATCGAGTAGAGTTCGATAGAAGCGTAGTGAGTTCGATAGTTTTGAATTTAGAAAATTTGGATCAAGCTTTGAAGTAAATTTATATTTTTAGACCTCTGTACACGACAAATTTCACAGAACCCTTATCCTATCAGGATTCTGCTTTCTTAAAATTGCCAAAATTTCCTTAAACTCTTCTTTTTTCCCAAAACCAATTAAATGCTGAATCGCCATTTGAACATAGTCTAAACCATAGCGAAATAAACTCATTGAGAGTCGTCCATGCTTCTTTATTTTTATCGCTTTTTTTTGATTATGTTGCCATTCACCCGTTAAGTAACACCAACAGAAGCTTATAGC
>NZ_KB849354.1:456188-505044 GCF_000368325.1 Acinetobacter sp. CIP 102529 | reverse complement strand
GATGAGCGAAAAGCACTTTAAATGTGACTTGTTCCATTTTAGAGATTTGTTTAAGATAAGATATAACTCATTGAGATGTGTCATAGTATTCGTCGTTAGAAAACAATTATTGTGACATTATTTCAATGAGTTATCTATTTTTGTCGTGTACAGAGTTTTTAGACTTTCTAGGGGGGCTAATTTTTTTAGCCCTTATATAAAAATATACGGAGTTGCATATATATGTTTATTCGTATATAAGTATATATAAAGATTCAATTGAGTTTGAGCAAATGACTGCTATTCCAAAAGTTAAGATTTATCACAACCCTGAATGTGGTACATCACGCAATACGTTGGCGTTAATTCGTAATGCCAACATTGAACCTGAAGTGATCGAATATCTTAAAAATCCTCCATCTAAAAGTGAGCTCATTCAGCTGATTGCGGATGCAGGTTTAACTGTGAGAGAGGCCATCCGTAAGAATGTTGATCCTTATCGTGATCTAGAGTTAGACCTTGAGGTTTGGAGGGATGAGAAACTGCTTAACTTTATGCTTCAGTATCCAATTTTGATTAACCGCCCATTCGTGGTGACTGAACTAGGAACTCGTTTAAGTCGCCCGTCAGAACTGGTTTTAGAAATTCTGCCACTCCCACAAAAGGGTGCTTTCACTAAAGAAGATGGTGAACAAGTGCTGGATGCAAATGGGCAGCGATTGAAATAAAAATTTCATGGATATATGTGAATATTGATATATCCATATGTTTGAGTGGGTAAAAATATGGATCAAATCAATTTCTTTAAATGTTTGGCTGATGAAACTCGATTCAACATTGTCATGTTGGTTCTTGGGAATAATGAACAGTGTGTCTGTGATTTGACTGAAAAATTACAGCTGAGCCAACCTAAGATTTCACGGCATTTAGCCTTACTGCGTTCTTCGGGGCTCTTACAAGATCGACGTCAAGGGCAATGGGTCTATTACAGTCTCAATCCTAATTTACCCATTTGGTGCCTAGACATACTTAACACCCTTAAAAATGCTGATTTACAGCCAAAAGTTGCTCCATCATTTCAACAAATTAATAGTTATTGCGAGTAGAACAATATGAAATTCCTTTTTTTGTGTACTGGAAATAGTTGCCGTAGCATTTTGTCCGAAGTGCTTTTTAATAGTCGTGCCCCTGAGGGTTGGAAAGCATACAGTGCAGGTAGTAAGCCATCAGGGCAAGTACATCCATTGACCATAGAAACTTTAGAAAATCTTGGTCTTTCAACAGATGGTTTGTGGAGTAAAACCATTGATGATTGTGAACAATATCAACCTGACGTGGTGATTACGGTTTGTGATTCAGCAGCACAAGAAGCGTGTCCGCTTTATTTAGGCGGAGCGATCAAGGCACATTGGGGTTTGGCTGATCCATCACACTTAGACTTACCTAAAGAAGAAAAATTACAGGCATTCCAAGTGACTGTAGACCATATCAATCGTCGTTTAGATGCTTTATTTGCATTGAATACAGCACATATGTCTCGTCCTGAATTGATTGCTGCAATCAATCACATCTCAGATATTGAATGAGAAAATTATGGCTCAACAAAGATTATCCTTTTTAGATCGTAATCTCACGCTATGGATTTTCATTGCAATGGGGTTGGGAATAGCGATCGGTGTGTTCTTTCCACAAGCCTCAGTGGCATTGGATAAAATGAGTGTGGATTCCGTCAATATTCCAATTGCGATTGGTTTGATTCTGATGATGTATCCACCATTAGCTAAAGTGGATTATGCAGCGCTACCACAAGTGTTTAAAGACAAAAAAACCTTAACTTTGTCCTTAGTACAGAACTGGGTGATAGCACCAGTATTGATGTTTGCCTTAGCCATTGTTTTTCTACATAGCTATCCAGAGTATATGACAGGCTTAATCCTGATAGGACTGGCTCGTTGTATTGCGATGGTCTTGGTGTGGAACGGTTTGGCCTGTGGGGATAACCAATATGTTGCTGCATTGGTGGCTTTTAACAGTATCTTCCAAATTTTATTTTTCAGTACCTATGCTTGGTTGTTCTTGACCTTCTTACCACCTTATTTTGGTGTTGCAGGGCAAGTGATCAATGTGGATTTCTGGACGATTACTCATGCGGTATTCGTGTATTTAGGGATTCCGTTCTTCCTTGGCTTTATGACACGATTTATTCTGGTTCGAGCGAAAGGTTTGGATTGGTATCAAAATGTCTTCTTACCAAAAATTAGCCCACTGAGTTTGCTTGCTTTGTTGTTCACGATTGTGGCGATGTTTAGCCTCAAAGGAAATGATGTGGTGAGTTTACCACTGGATGTTTTACGTATTGCCATTCCATTGACCATTTACTTTATTGTGATGTTCTTCATCAGCTTCTTTATGAGCAAATGGATGGGCAATGATTACCCTAAAACTACAGCAATTTCCTTTACTGCTGCGGGGAATAACTTTGAATTGGCGTTGGCTGTAGCGATTGCAACTTTTGGTTTAGCTTCACCTGTGGCGTTTACTACTGTAATTGGTCCACTGGTTGAAGTACCAGTGTTGATTGCTTTAGTCAGTGTGTCTTTGTGGCTCAGAAAAAAGTTTTTTAAAGCAGAGGTGTAATTTCTATGACTCTCCCAAATGTAGATATGAATCTTCTCGATCAACCGACTTTAGAAAAAGTACAAGCTAAAGAGCTGGATCATCCACCGCGTATTTTGCTGCTGTATGGTTCAAACCGTGAGCGCTCATACAGCCGATTGGCGGTGATGGAAGCAGGACGTATTTTGGAGCAGTTTGGCGCTGAAGTAAAAATCTTTCATCCAAAAGGCCTACCCTTACCCGAAGATGCAGACACAGAACATCCAAAGGTGAAAGAGTTGCATGATTTACTCGCTTGGGCTGAAGGAATGGTGTGGTGCTCACCTGAACGTCATGGCTCCATGAGTTCAATTTTCAAATCACAAATTGACTGGATACCATTGGCAGGCGGTGCAATTCGAGCAACGCAAGGAAAAACTTTGGCATTGATGCAGGTTAGTGGCGGTTCGCAGTCCTTTAACAGCTTAAACCAGATGCGTATTTTAGGCCGTTGGATGCGCATGATCACCATTCCAAATCAATCATCTATTCCAAAAGCTTTTTTAGAGTTTGAAGAAGATGGACGGATGAAACCTTCATCCTTCTATGATCGAATTGTCGATGTAATGGAAGAACTATATAAGTTCACCTTGCTCACTCGTGGACAAAGTTAGTACCTCACAGATCGTTATTCAGAGCGAAAAGAGTCGGCAGAAGAATTATCTAAGCGGGTCAATCAACGTAGCTTATAAACTTTAGGTGATCAGAAATGCAAAAGAGACATTCTAAATTAGTGATCTTAGGTTCAGGGCCTGCGGGTTATAGCGCTGCTGTGTATGCAGCACGTGCAAACTTAAAACCTACATTGATAGCGGGTATACAACTTGGTGGTCAATTAACAACGACCACTGAGGTAGATAACTGGCCGGGCGACCCAGAAGGTTTAACTGGTCCTGCACTTATGGAAAGAATGCAAGCCCATGCTGAACGCTTTGGTACAGAGATTGTGTATGACCACATCAATGAAGTTGATTTAAGCGTCCGTCCATTTGTGCTAAAAGGCGACATGGAAGAATTTACTTGTGATGCACTGATTATTGCAACAGGTGCGACAGCACAATACTTGGGTCTTGAATCTGAAGCTAAATTCATGGGTCAAGGTGTCAGTGCATGTGCAACTTGTGATGGTTTCTTCTATAAGAACCAAAAAGTCATGGTCGTGGGTGGTGGTAACACAGCAGTTGAAGAAGCACTTTATCTTTCTAATATTGCTGAGCATGTCACCTTAGTTCACCGTAGAGACAGTTTACGTTCAGAGAAAATTCTACAGGATCATCTTTTTGCCAAAGAAAAAGATGGCAAAATTAGCATTCTTTGGAACAATCAAGTTGATGAGGTCATAGGTGATAATACTGGTGTCACATCAGTTCGCTTGAAATCAACTTTGGACCAAACTATACAAGATGTTGAAGTACAGGGCTTATTTGTTGCTATTGGTCACAAACCGAATACAGGTATGTTTGACGGTCAACTCAACCTACGTGAAGGCTACATTCAAGTACAAAGTGGTACTTCAGGCAATGCAACAGCAACTTCTGTGGCAGGAGTATTTGCTGCGGGTGACGTTGCTGACAGCATTTATCGCCAAGCAATCACTTCGGCAGGCTCAGGCTGTATGGCAGCTTTGGATGCAGAAAAGTATCTTGATCAATTGAGCAATTGAAAGGCTCATTTAAACGCTTGAAAATTTTATAAAATACGCCCAGTCTGTTGAGTAGACTGGGCGTTATTTTGATTATGACTATAAATAATAGGAGAGAAGCTTTGACTCAATTACAAACTGAAGTCGATGTAATCATTATTGGTGGTGGTCAGGCAGCCCTTGCCACAGCTTATTTCCTCAAACGTAAGAAAATTCCATTTATTATTTTAGATGACCAATCTCAGGCAGGTGGTGCATGGTCACATGCTTGGGAATCTCTTCGTCTTTTTTCTCCAAATACTTGGAGTTCATTGTCAGGTTGGATGATGCCCACAACTGAGCAGACTTACCCAACGCGAAATGAAGTGATTGGCTACTTGTCAGCATACGAGCAACGATATCAATTTCCAATTATTCGACCAATTCATGTCGACCATATAGAACAAAAAGATGGCTATTTAGATGTGTATGCTGGCGATCAATATTGGCGAGCTAAAGCGGTGGTCAGTGCTACTGGGACATGGAGTCAGCCTTATATTCCCCATTATGAAGGATATGAACGATTTGAAGGATTACAAACGCATTCAGCACATTATGTAAATCCAGAGCCTTTTATCAACAAGAAAGTGATTGTAGTTGGTGGTGGTAACTCAGGGGCACAAATTCTTGCCGAAGTCTCAAAAGTTGCAGATACCACTTGGGTCACAGTAACACCACCTCAATTTTTATCGGATGATGTTGATGGGCGTGTTTTATTTCTTCGGGCAACTGAACGTTTAAAAGCCCAACAGGAAGGTCGTGTGATTGATCAACCCGTTGGTGGTCTGGGTGATATTGTCATGATAGACAGTGTCAAAGAGGCCCGCGAACGTGGCGTACTACATAGTAGAGAGCCTTTTACCTCATTTGAGGAGCATTCCGTTGTTTGGGCTGATGGTACAAGACAAGCAGTAGATGCTGTGATTTGGTGTACAGGGTTCAAAGCTTCATTGACTCACTTAAGAAGTCTTGATGTGGTAGAGCCTGATCAGACAGTTACTGTGAATGATGGGCGCTCAGTAAAAATAAATAACCTTTGGTTGGTTGGCTATGGGGAATGGACAGGCATGGCATCCGCAACACTCATTGGGGTTTCTAGAACAGCAAGAGCAACTGTAGATCAAATAGCTGCTTATTTGGCTAGGATCAATTACTAAAGTTAAGGACTGAAGGAACTATTGGTCAAGTGATAGATCATTTAAAGACTACAAAACGGCCATTACCACCAGATCGAATAATTAGAAGGGAGGAGGAGCTTCTTTCATTTATAGATACACCTAAAGAGGAATGGTCTTCAACACTACAACGTTATAATAAATTAAGAGAAATCGAATATAAGGAAGTTATCGAGGTTACAAAGTTTATTGAAAAACAGACTCCTTTTGCAACGCAGCATAGTGTAAAGGGGGCTGAGTTTGAGAATGTATTAGTGGTCTTAGGTGGTGGCTGGAATCACTATAAGTGGCCACAGCTTTTAGAGTTACTTGAGACTAAAAAATTGACTAAAGCAAATACGAAAGGTTTTTTATAGAGCACGTAATCTTTTTTATGTTTCCATTTCTTGCCCAATGACGAGGCTAGCTGTGTTAGCTACTCAAACACTATCTGATACAGCTCTTGTAACTGTGAATAATCTATTGGGGAGTGAAAATATTGAAGATTTATGTTTTGATACATAAAAATAAAGTTTACTCCAAATTTACACCTTAACTTATTTTTTTTATTTTAAGTTGCTGTAAATTAATGGATTATTTTATCTTGTTGTCCAATCCATCATCGGGGCAACGGAAATGCGTGGCTTTAATGACTCAAGTGATTGCATAAAAGGCTCTCGGATCTGGATAGGCAAGCAAAGGGCAGCATTATACGAGTTTTGAGGTTAATTCACCAATGATCATTACTTGAATTGGAGTTCAGAGGGAAAGAGGATTAAAGAAAGTTTTGTATTAGTTCAGACTTGATCGTACATTCTTCTTGAAAAAGAGAAAGTTACCCGTTTTGATAAAGGTGTCGAAATCTTAATCAAACAAAGGTAACTTTCTTATGTTGCATACTAACAATCAAATTATTAAACACAAAGTAGGTCTGCTCAATTTAGCTGAAGAGCTTCAGAATGTATCTAGAGCATGCAAAGTGATGGGTGTGTCAAGAGATACATTTTATCGCTATCAGGAATTAGTGAAGTCTGGTGAATAAGATCCTAATTTTTGAAACCACTCTAACCAATTGTTTTTGAAATACATCCAAATATTTTTGTCTGTATCTAAACCAAGAAATTCACCTACTATTTGCATAGTGATGATTTCTGCATCAGTAACAGCAGGCGGAAAACCACGAGTTCTCAGAGGTTATCCAGTAAACTAAACAGCATACACGCAAGAACCAGACATAGGCCTGCCAAACAGGTCATGGTCCAACCGCCATGATTCCATGCAAAAATGCCAAGTGCGGAACCACAGGCACCTCCAATAAAATAAGCGGTCATATAGATCGCATTGATACGTGACTTTGCATCAGGTCGTAAGCGGAAAATAATGCTCTGGTTGCTGGTGTGTACCAATGCCAAAGCCAACTGGATCAGGGCAAAGCCAACAATATAGCTGATGAGGAATGTTTGCCCGTAATAGAAGCAAATCCAGCTGATAATGAATAAGGCACAGCCCATCCAGGTCAGTTGCCTGGTGTAGCCCTGATCAGCATATCGGCCAATATACTGGGTGGATAAGGCACCAAAAATACCCACCAGACTCACCATCCCAATCACTAGGTCAGGTAAATGATGGGCCGAGCTTAGCAGAAGCGCGATGGTGGAATACAGGATACTGACCGCCGCAAAGGCAAATCCACCTGCAAGTGCCCGTAATAATAGGCGCTTTTCCTGCTTCAAGAGTTGGGCCATCGAAACAAAGATTTGCCCATAATTCATTTTCATGCGCATGACGTAAGGCAAGCGGCTTTTAAGCGCATAAGCCAATATCAGCATCAAGACTCCACTGACCACATAAATGACTTTCCAGTGAAACAGGTTGGAGAACAATCCTGCTAGACTGGTCGAAAGCAAGATACCCACCAATAAACCACTCATGAGAAAGCCAACAACTTCGCCTGTTTTTTCAGGCTGTACTGTCATGGTGGCGAGGGGAATCAGCACTTGGGCCGAAACGGAAAATAACCCAACCAGTAGTGTTCCAACCCATAACATTGGCAGGTTCATTGAGAATGCACTCAGGAACAGACCCATAGCGCATAAAGTCATGAGTAGGGGAATAAACTTGGTCTTATTGACCACATCGCCCATTGGTACAATAAATAGCAAACCCAAGGCATAGGAAACCTGTGCAAAAGTGACGGTCAGGGCAGCCTTGCTTTCTGTTACGGCAAAATACTGCTGAATGGAGTGGATCAGTGGCTGGCTATAATAGTTGGCACCTGCACATAGACCGCACGCCGCAGCCATAAACCAGAGTAAGGCCTTATTTTGACTAATATCTTGAGGGGCTGACATAATTTTCTCTATCACGGGTTTATGCAGTATATGCGGTTGCTTTAATTTCAACGAGCATTCCTGCTCATGCCAATCTAGAAACAGGAATCAATGTGCATACAGGAAATGCATGATTTTTCCACAAACTTTGCATGATGCCTGCCAATACCTGAAGTTTTTCAGAATCATGGTCAACAATCAGCATACGCAAAACGGCTATATCTGAAAGTTGTGCCTGAGGGGCGATTAAAGCATGTTGAATATTATAAAAGACTTGTTGTACCTGTTGGTCAAAAAATGGAAAGTTCACCATTTTTGTTTTCTTCTCTCTGACCTGCAATATGGATGATACGCATATTGGGTTCCACAATAACAACATGGCTATAACCATTGGCTGTGGTTGCCTATCACTAGAACAATGTCCACTGAGAAATCCTGATGATTGTCTGGCAGAATGATCAATGGGGACGTATTTTCAGGAAATTTTACTGTTGCTGAATCAGAAAAATAAAATGATGAATGAAATAGAATGATTTTTGCACCAATATTGTGCGTTAAATCTATTTTGATCATAAAAATTTACATAAATATCACTTGAAAAAATGCCGATTCAAGTTTTTACATTTCTTTTTAGTTTTTCTGAGGGATGACATTCATACAATTCAGATTTATTGATAACACCTACTTTGATGTCTTGAAATAGGCCTTGTACTTTGCGAAATAAATAGTCGCCGAAAAAACCAATAAAAGTTTATGTAAGCCAATTTCTCTACAGAGCTGCACGATTATGATGCGGTTTCAGTCCATAGACCCGTTTTAGCCAAGCCTGAATATGAACAATGTTTAAAGAGTTGCTGTGTATTCTATCTATGATGCTCGATAAAACATGGGGTTATTTAATCTATACCGCTTTGGCATTGAATGAAAACAACGCACAAGGCATATAAATGAACGGATAGATACTGAGAGAATGAAATTTTTATATTGTATATGCATGGTGAAATAGCTTGGCTTTATCAAAAGCTTAACATCATGAGCATACAAGGTTTCAATATCAATATGAATCATCAGTTCAGAATATGGGTATTTATTAAATAAATAGTGGGTGGAATTTTAAAAAAGTTCCATTAGAATCCAAAATTCTACAAAGAATACTCCTGGGGGAAACATTGCTATCCGCGATGTTTACTTAAGAAAAACTAGCTTGAGGAACGCTCATGCAGATCGGAATCCCAACCGAAACTGTTGCAGGTGAAAGTCGTGTAGCGGCAACACCAGAAACAGTTAAGAAGTTGATTAATGCAGGTCATAGCATTGTCATTCAACGTGGCGCTGGTGTTAAAGCAGCCTATATTGACAGTGCTTATGAACAAGTTGGCGCAACCATTACAGACGATGCATATACAGGTAGCCAAATTATTTTGAAGGTACGTGCCCCTAAGGGTGAAGAAATTCAAAAGCTTGCGGCGAATACGACTGTGGTTGCAATGTTTGACCCTTACCGCAATCCAGAACTGGACCAGTTTGCTGCTCAGCAAGTGTCTGCTTTTGCTTTAGAGTTACTTCCTCGTACGCTTTCACGCGCACAAAACATGGATGTACTTTCTTCTCAGGCAAACTTGGCAGGTTATAAATCTGTATTGCTAGCTGCGGCTGAATATCAACGTATGTTCCCAATGTTAATGACTGCTGCGGGTACCGTAAAACCTGCGCGTGTCGTGATCATGGGTGTTGGTGTTGCTGGTCTTCAAGCGATTGCGACTGCAAAACGTTTAGGTGCAGTTGTGGAAGCAACTGACTTACGTCCAACGGCTAAAGAACAAGTTGAGTCTTTAGGCGGTAAATGGTTAGACGTACCAATGTCCGATGAAGAAAAACAACGTGCTGCTGAAGCTGCGAAAAGCGGTTATGGTTGGCAGCCGGGTGAGCAATACATCAAAGATCAAGCTGCGATTGTAGATAAAGCTGTCTCAAATGCTGACATCGTAATCACCACTGCATTGATTCCAGGTCGTAATGCTCCGCGTCTGATCAAAGCTGAAACTGTTGCCAAGATGAAACCGGGTTCTGTTATTTTAGATATGGCAGTTGAAACGGGCGGTAACGTTGAAGGTTCTAAAGAAGGCGAAACTGTTGTTACTGAAAATGGCGTGAAAATTTTGGGTATTCCAAACATTCCAGGCACAGTTGCAACTGAAGCATCTGCATTGTATGCACGTAACGTTTTTAACTTCCTTGAAACATTATTCGACAAAGACAAAAACTTTGCGATCAATCAAGAAGATGAAATCCAAAAAGCGTTACTCGTGACTCATGGCGGTCAAGTACTGCTCAAGCGCGGTTAAGGAGAGTTCTCATGGTTGAAACGATTACAATTTTCGTCCTTGCCATCTTCGTAGGTTACTACGTAGTTTGGGGAGTAACACCTGCGTTACATACACCACTTATGGCGGTAACGAACGCATTGTCTTCAATCATTATCGTTGGGGCAATGATCCAAACCGTGGGTATGCCTGTGATTGGTGTTGATGCCAATGTAGCTTTCCAAAGCGTAAATGTTGTAAGCATCTTGGGTGCGATTGCTGTGTTCTTGGCAAGTATCAACATTTTTGGTGGCTTCGCTGTAACTGCTCGTATGCTTGAAATGTTCAAGCCGAAGCAAAAGAAAAAAGAGGGCTAATAGATGGAATTTATTCGAGACTATGCGGATTGGTTCTACCTGATTGGTGCCGTCCTTTTTATCTTAACTTTGCGTGGTTTGTCAGGTCCTAAAACTGCAATCGCAGGTAACCGTTACGGCATGATCGCTATGGCGATTGCTGTAGTGACAACATTCTTTGTTGCAGAACATCCAGTTGTTTGGATGATCGTTGGTGCGATGGTATTGGGTGGTGTGGTTGGTATCGCTCGTGCGCGAACTGTTCCGATGACACAAATGCCTGAAACAGTGGCTTTAATGCACTCATTAGTTGGTTTGGCTGCGGTATTAATTGCGATTGCAGCGATTTTACACAACAACCAATTAACAGCATTGTTTGCTGAAAATGAAGCTGCTTTGACTGCTGCTGGCGTACAGCATGCTCATATGAGCAAAGTTCATTTATTTGAATTGTTTGTAGGTTGCTTCGTTGGTGCGATTACATTTACAGCATCAGTATTTGCTTACGGTAAATTAGCTGCTAAAAAATGGGCAAAAACGATTTCTGGTGCATGGGTTAAACCTGTTCAAGCGCTTATCTTTGCTGCAATGCTTGCGGCAGGCATTATGTTCTTCTTGACGAATAACATGACTGCTTTCTGGGCGATGACAGCACTTGCACTTGCATTTGGTTGGGTTTGGATTGCGCCAGTTGGTGGCGGTGATATGCCAGTTGTGGTATCGCTTCTTAACTCATTCTCTGGTTGGGCTGCAGCTGGTATTGGTTTCACACTAGAAAACAATATGTTAATCGTTGCGGGTTCACTTGTAGGTTCTTCTGGTGCGATTCTTTCTTACATTATGTGTAAGGCGATGAACCGTTCAATCATCAACGTATTGTTTGGTGGTGCAATGGGTGGTGCAGCAGTTGCTACAGCGGACAAAGGCGAACAAGTTCAACGTAACTATCGTTCTGGTTCAGCAGATGACGCAGGTTTCTTGATGTCAAATGCAGACAGTGTTGTGATTGTACCAGGTTATGGTATGGCGCAAGGTCGTGCACAGAATGCAGTTAAAGAATTATGTGAAATCTTAAAAGAACAGGGCGTAAAAGTTCGCTTTGCGATTCACCCAGTTGCGGGTCGTATGCCTGGTCACATGAACGTATTGTTAGCTGAAGCTGATGTCGCGTATGAAGACATCTTGGAAATGGATGAGATCAACTCTGACTTCCCAGCAACTGACGTGGTACTGGTAATCGGTGCGAATGACGTTGTTAACCCAGCGGCGAAAGATGATCCAAGTTCACCAATCTATGGTATGCCGATTCTTGAAGCTCACAAAGCTCGTACCATTATGGTGATCAAGCGTTCTATGGCAACAGGTTATGCTGGCTTAGACAATGATTTGTTCTACAATGAAAAAACCATGATGATCTTCGGTGATGCGAAGAAAGTTGTTGAAGATATGACAAAAGCAATCAATGGTGGTGGTCACTAATCTGACCTCATCAGGATTGAAGAAGCCACCGTTAGGTGGCTTTTTTGTTAGCGCATATTTATTAAAGGTATTTTTCTACAAGATTCATGGATTGTGTATAAAGATCACGGGCAAGTTGCTGGTTTTTAGCATGTGGTGATTTCCAGTCTGGCATGTGTGCACTGACATATTCTCCATTACGCTTTGCCCAATCATCTCCAGTCGCCATTTGCGTAATCAACTTTGCAGGAACTGAGGTCGGCACTAAACCAATTTTCATCACTTCATAAACAGGTTTTGGCAGTTCGCGATAAATATCAGAGGCAACACCCCCTGGATGTAGTGAGTTGTTGGTAATGGTGCTATTCGCCATACGTTCAGCTAAAGCATTACTGAATAAAAGATTCGCTAACTTAGATTGACCATAATAGAACAGGGGATTATAAAAACCCTCAGCACGGAACTTATTCGGTTTGATTGAACCTGCCCAATGTGCAATTGAAGCAAGGTGGATGATGCGAGCTTTTGGTGCCTGTTCCAAGACAGGAATCAGCTTATGTGTCAGTAGAAAATGGCCTAGATAATTCACACCAAACTGTTGTTCAAAACCATCTTGCGTCAGCTGCTTGGTCTTGGCAAATAGTCCTGCGTTGTTAATCAGGACATCAAGACTACCGTAGCGGTCTGCAATTTCATCCGCTGCTTTTCGGGTTGATTCAAGGCTGTTTAAATCGAGGGAAACCAAATCAACCTGCCCCTGACCCAATGCACGCAATTTATCTTGTGCAATTTGCGCTTTTTGCGGATTACGGCAGGCAAGAATGACATGTTGTCCCTGCTTTACCAACTCTTCCGCTGTGGCAAAACCAATACCTGTATTTGCACCTGTAATTAGAATTTTCACTTCATCTACTCCAATAATGCTTTTTATTTGATGAATTTTAAAGCAGGTCCTATAGTGCGTTAATTTTGACAACTTGTCATGTCAAATTTGAAATGGAAGAAGAGATTGTTGTTGATAAAAGGTGTATAAAGGTTTGGATATTAAGTATTTAGTTTAGATCATTTTTTTATGATGAATAAATATAAATCGATGAATTATTAAAAGGAAAAAATAATTTATTTTGGCATTTTTTTTGCATTGGATTAGATGATTTTTTAGGGGAATTCTATGAAAAGTATAATTTTAGTATTGCTGTTTTTACTATCTCTCACCTCCCATGCATCTGCTGAAACCACGACAAATATTCAGGAAATCCGTATTTCTCTGGATAGCGTGTGGGTGGTCGTTGGAGGAATTTTAGTTTTCTTTATGCAAGCAGGATTTGCTTTAATCGAAAGCGGATCTGTTCGTAGTAAGAATACCGTGAATGTACTCATGAAGAACTATATGGATACCTGTATTGGAGGACTTATTTTTTGGCTGTTTGGCTTTGGCCTGATGTTTGGCCTGAATCAAACAGGGTGGATCGGACTCAGTCATTTCATGCCAGATCAACTGGATGACTGGCACTGGAACCTGTTGTTCTTTCAGATGATGTTTGCGGCGACAGCCACCACGATTGCCAGCGGTGCCATGGCAGAGCGAATACATTTTGTGGCTTATGTGGTCAGTGCGGTTTTTGTAAGTGGCATCATTTACCCTGTATTTGGTAGCTGGGCATGGGGCGGCCTGTTCGGTGGTGATGGCTGGCTGAAAGCTTTGGGGTTTATTGATTTTGCTGGTTCAACTGTGGTGCATTCAATTGGTGGATGGGTGGCACTCGCAGGCATTATTGTGTTGGGACCACGTTTGGGACGCTTTGGCCGTAAGGGGCAAAGTCATTTTTTGGCAGGACATAATCTGCCCTTGGTGGCATTGGGTGGCTTTGTGCTATGGTTTGCGTGGTTTGGGTTTAATGCCGCATCTACTGTTGCCGCAAGTGTAAGCATTGGGCGTATAGCACTCAACACCCACTTGGCAGCCTGTGCCGCAGCCGCAACCTACATGGTGCTGGCACTGCTTCAATCCAAGGCAATTCTTATGCGTAGCACCATAAATGCATCACTGGGTGGTCTGGTTTCAATCACGGCGGGTTGTGCCACCATGTCACCGCTATTCGCTGTAATCACAGGCGCTATAGCAGGTTTGCTGATGACTTTTATACCTTTGTTGATTGAAAAGATGCGGCTGGATGATGTGGTGGATGCTGTTGCAGTACATGGGGTGTGTGGAGCATGGGGAACCATTGCCGCAGGTGTCTTCTTTCTGGAAAAACCGTTTAACCTTGATGTGATCTCAGTTCAGACTTTGGGTGTGGGGGCCGCATTTGTCTGGGGCTTTGGTGCCGCGTTTATCATGTTTAAGGTGCTCGACAAGGTTCTCGGTGGCTTAAGGGTTTCCCCGCAACATGAACAACGGGGGCTGGATTATACTGAACATGCTGAATTGTCATACCCAGAGTTTCAGAGGGATGTCACTTTTGAAACCGAAAATATCACTCATCGCCATTAAGGGAGGTGATTGTTATGGCTAAATTAAGCATTGAACAAAAAAGGCTGGCAGTGGAAAAGGGGCTTGCACAGTTCTTGCCAGATTCCGTATTGCAGCGGGTTTTACAGTACTGGGAAAGTGAATATGGTCACCAGCCATCCTTTGTATTAAATCGTTTTCTCAGTGAAATTTGTACCAGTGACGACCTGCGGGTGCAACGCAAGGAGATGTTGCGGCGGGTATTGCATGAAATTTCGGTGGTTGAGAAGCAGGAGCGCCTCAAGGTAAAAACGGATAAAGAGGTTGTGGCTGTCGAGGCAAGCCCTGGAACACTGGACCTGTTTCAGGCGTTCCATGACTTTGTGATGGGCGTGTTAAAAGGTGTCAGTCAACCTGATTATCTGGATTTTGTGGCAGAAATTCAGGGCAAAATGAAGAAACATCGTTTACTTGCTGGATATTGGTATATTGCAGGTTCAGAGAAGCAGTGCTTGATGCAAATGCCGAAAGAGGCTTATGCGGTTATGATTACAACGCTGTATGCGATCTACTGTAGTTTTTATGGTCCAGGCAAGGCGGATCAACTGTATGCACAGATTAAGCATGAAATAAAACAGCATTATCCAGCAGTCGACTTAAGCCAGTTGTTGTAGGAATGAAAAAAGCGACCTTATTGGTCGCTTTTCTTAAGCTTTAGGCAACGGATTCAGGTGCGCGCCATAAACTTTCAAGGTCATAGAATTTACGGGCTGTTGGCAACATCACGTGTACCACAACGAAACCAAGGTCAATGAGGATCCATTCAGCGTCTCTTTCACCCTCAACACCAATTGGGCGAAAACCTGCTTTACGTGCTTCATCAGCAACATTGTCCGCAAGGGCTTTAACATGACGGGTTGAGGTGCCACTTGCAATCACAATTGCATCGGCAATATTACTAATAGAACTTACATCAAGTTCTAGAATATCTTTGGCTTTTATATCAGTAAGGGCTTCATGTACAACTTTTAAACAAGCATGTACATCTTTGTTTGCTGTTTTGGTTTTTAGGTCGTGAGAATTAGAAGCGCTGGGCGATGGTTCTAAATTCATAGAGGGTATATTTTCCTGACAATTGCTCATCGTCAAATATACCGTTTTTCTCTATAAAATTCAAATTTCAGCAGTAACAGTTTATGTATTCACGTCATTGGAAAAGTACTTTTCTTTCCATGCAAAAGATTGATCTGATTGAGTTTTTGGTCGGTATTCTGCACCAATATAACCTCGATAGTCACTTTGACGTAACCAGTCAAAAATTTGCTTATAGGGAATATTTCCTGTGTCAGGTTCGTGTCGGCTTGGACAATCAGCAAATTGAATATGACCAATTTGATGCAAATTTTCTTGCAAACCAGTCAAAACATCTTCACCCATCATGGCCATATGGTAGCAGTCGTATTGCATTTTCAGTGCGGGATGGTTGATAGCCTCCAGCATTTCCTGTGCCTGTGCAATATTCTGCACCAAAAAGCGTGGCATGTCGGTGCCGTTGATCATTTCAAAAACAGGTTCAATCCCTTGCTCTGTCAGCATGTGGCAGGCCAGTTTGAGATTGCTTGCTAAGGTATTTAAACAGGGTAAGAGGTCAGCATCTTGAGGCTGTTTACCAGCTAGAATATTGACTCGAGGAACATTCAAGGCCTTTGCATAACGAATTGCAAGCATAAGGGCATGATGAAATTCAATTTCTTTTCCAGGAATACCTGCTAGGCCATTACCGCCCTGCATTAAATCGCCAGCAGGCACATTAATGAGGCAAAGTGAGAGATCGTATTGTTCAAGCTGAGTTTGAATATCAAAAATTTCTAATTCATATGGAAACTGAATTTCGATATGTTGGAAGCCATGTGTATGAGCTAAAGCAAAACGCTCAATCAAAGGGACTTCCTTAAAAATCATAGACAAATTGACTGCAAGATGGCTCATATTCAATCTCCTTCAATCAATTATTATTGCTCTATATATTGAATAATAGTCGCTAAATCATTATCAGCAAAGCCGTTTTCTTGGTGGGCTTGTAACTGTAGTAGAGCTTTTTGTGCAACAGGTATATTTAAGTTAAAACTATGTGCAAGTTTTAATGCATTGTTAAGGTCTTTGGATAAGGTCTGTACTTTCCATTGCACAGGCTCGAAAGTATGGGTTGCCATACGAGGAGCTAAAATTTGAAATGGTTTAGAATCTGCAAAACCGCCCGCGAGAGCAGGGGCAAGCAAGTTAGTATCTACACCTGCTTGGCTCGCTAATGCAACCGCTTCTGCGATCAACGTGCTATTTGCTGCAACAATTAATTGATTACAAATTTTGGTGGCTTGTCCAGTCCCTGTTTCACCCATACGGGTCACACGTTGGCATAAGACCTTATAAATAGGCTCGAGTGCTTGGATGACGTGCGCATCTCCACCTGCAAAAATAACCAGACTTCCTTGTTCAGCACCGATTGTTCCACCTGAAACAGGGGAATCAATCCAAGTCACTTGTTGCTGTTGGGCGGATTGCGCCAGTTGCTGAGTTGCTGAAACGGATAAACTGGAGAAATCAACAATGACTTGCCTGGCTTGTAAATAAGGCTGGATTTGGGCAAAAACGCTTTGAACAGCCTGATCATCAGCCAGACAGGTGAGGATAACGGGATAATTTCCAATATTTTCCAAAGCTAAAGTTACCGCGCCCTGTTGAATAAGTGGCTCACATGCATGAGGGCTACGGTTCCAAACCGCCACCGTATAACCCGCCTGTAATAATCGGGTTGTCATTCGACTTCCCATTAACCCCATACCTAAAAAAGCGATGGGTGTTTGTTGATCAACACGCATGTGAATTTATCCAAACTGTAATTACTTATACTGACGCGGTAAGAACTGAATCTCAGGATTCTTGTCTTTCTTGCGTGCAAGGCTACTATTTTTACCTAATAACAGCTTAAGCTGCCAAAGTTTTTCTAAACGGAGCGACTTTTCAGGTTGATGTTCCATAGCATCTAAAACGCGTTTGGCTGCCATAATGGCATCTGGTGAACGTTGTAGGATTTCCTGTGCAATCACATTGGCCTTTGCCAACGGATTGTTGTCCAGATGTGTGACCAAACCAATTTCTTTGGCGTATTCTGCATCAAAGACACGTGCGGTCAAGGTCAGTTCTTTTGCTAAATCAACACCAATTAAACCTTTGAGCGAGCGAGTCAAGCCCATATCTGGAACCAGTCCCCAGCGGCTTTCCATAATTGACATTTGGGTGGTTGGCGTTGCAATACGGATATCCGCAGCAAGTGCAAGCTGCATGCCCGCCCCAAAGCAATAGCCCTCAATGGCCGCAATCACTGGAATTGGCAGGTTTTGCCAAATCAGGAATGCTTTCTGAAACAGGCTTTGACCTGGCTTGATCAGTTCCCATGCGGCAAATGCGGTATTTTTAGGGTTGTTCAGGTCAGATAGGTCAATACCCGCACTAAATACCTGTGCCTCACCCGTTAAAATGACGCAACGAATCGAACGGTCTTTTTCAATTTTCTTTGCAGTTGCCACCAGCTCTTTTAATAACGCAAAACTCATGGCGTTGCGTTTTTCTGGACGGTTAAGGTAAACCGTTGCAATTCCATGGTTCTTTTCAACTCGTAACAGTGCCATTTGCCTTACTCTTATTGTGTTCAATGATGGGCAGCATAACATGAGTCTTTTAGCTAAAACATGACACCACAGTCACAAATAGCGGTGATGACCAGCATCTTGTAGATGCCAGCAGACCCTAGGTATCGTGGGAATGTAAAATCAGGCTGGCGGCCTGTCTCACCTGATCAATCGCAAAGTTCAACTCATTAAAACGATGGTTGGTTTCCCGTATAAAGGCATCATCTGCTTTGCGGCGCTCTTTACGCAGGGTTGAAACAAATTGCTCAAATTCCCCTGAAACCTTTTGTAACGCTGGGGTGCCAACGTAACGTGTTGCACCATACAGACGGTGTAGCACATGCTCAAGCTGGGGAAAATCCCCCAGTTCAATCAGTTGCTGCATTTCGGTGAGTTCAGTATCAAAACTATCCACCAACATATTTAATAAGTCTTGTGCCAATTCTTCTTTATTCGCAGCGAGTTGAATGCTTTGCTGCCAGTTTAAAATCTGTGGATCAATTGATTCTGTCGGGTGCTTCTGCTCAGTATTGACAGGCTGAGAAGAGAAGTTATTTTTGGTCCAATGGGTCAGGATTTGAATGATCTGTTCCATCTGGATTGGCTTGGTCACATAATCATTCATACCCACTTTTAGCAATTTCTGTTTTTCATCGGCCAGTGCATGTGCGGTCAGTGCAATAATCGGAAGTTGCATGCCTATATCCAGCGTTGACTCAAGCGAGCGAATGGCTCGGGTGGTATCAATTCCAGACATGACAGGCATCTGGATATCCATAAACACAAGGTCAAAGGGTGGCAGCTTTTGTTCAATCCGCTGCTGAATCATGTCAATCGCTTTCTGGCCACTTAATGCCTTGGTGGTGGTGACATTCAGTTCACCCAACAGTGCTTCAAGCACAATCAGATTGGGAAGATGGTCGTCAACCGCCAATACGTGTAAACCCTGACCATTGAAATCCTCAGATTCCTGTTCAAACACAGGCTGATTGCCCAGCAACTGCACCAGTTCACGGCGGCTTAAGGGCTGATACAGTGGACGGGCACGGTATTCATTCAGCATGTTTGGCTCAAGGCTCATTTGATAACCGTAAACGGCTAAGTTTCCTTGGTAACGCTGACGAATTTCTTTGAGTAGTGCTTCTGTGTCACCACTGTGATCGACAATGAGCCATGTATTCTCTTGCTGATTTAAATGGTTCAGACGACTGAATAAATCCAAAATTGATTGTGTTTCGATATGTGAGACACGGTAGTTTTCTAAATATGAACGAAGCACACTTGCCGTGGCAGGATGGGCAAGGTAAGAGACCACTTGTAAATGATCAAAATGTGGATGCTCAACAAATTCATCTTGTTCATCCACTTTAAATGAAGCCGTAAACCAAAAGGTTGAACCTTTTTCTGTCGGGGCACGTTCTTGGTTGTCTTCAAAGCCAATTTGACCATGCATCAGATGAACAAGTTGTTTGGAAATTGCTAAGCCTAATCCTGTACCACCAAATTGACGAGTAACGGAAGCATCGCCTTGAGAGAATGATTCAAATAGTTTTTTACGGTCGGTACCACTGAGACCAATACCACTGTCCTGCACACTAAAATGCAGTAGGCATTGTCCAATGTCCTCATCTTCCATGCGGACACGGACAATGATCTCACCATCAGGGGTAAACTTGATGGCGTTGGAAATCAGGTTGGTCAGAATTTGCTTGAAACGTAGCGCATCACCAACCACATGCTGTGGGATGTTCTCGGCATAATAAAACGCCATATTGATATGCTTTTGTGCGGCCAAGGGCGAAAGCATGTCCATCACATCAAAAATAGCTTCTTCCAAATCAAATGGCGCTGTTTCAAGCTCTAATTTGCCCGCATCAATTTTAGAAAAATCGAGGACATCATTAATGAGTGCTAAAAGGTGAGCTGAAGATTTACGAATAGTTTGAAGATACAGGTTCTGTTCATTAGTTAAGTTTTGCTGACGAAGTAAGAGGTGAATAAAACCGTCAATACTGTTGAGAGGTGTTCTAAGTTCATGGCTGATATTCGCTAAAAAGACGGACTTGGATTGATTTGATGAAATCGCCTGATCGCGTGCCTGACGATAGGTAATGTTCTGAACTTCCAGCGTATCCAGTGTGCGGCGTAAGTCTTCCTCAGTTTGTTCGGTATGTTCTTTAAGTTCCAGAAAACTAAAATGCAGACGTTTAACCACATTGGCAATGTCTCGCTGGAGCAGGCGTAACTCGCCTGTACTGTTCACCACAATATGCTGATCCAGTGTATCGGCATTCAGGCGCTGCATCTGCATACGGATTTCATACAGTGGTGCCAGCCAGCGCCGTGAAAAAACATTCAGGCAAAATAGTAAAATCATCAGGGTGATCAGCCCTGTCGCTACCAGTGAAAGCAGGATTTTATAACGGGTCAGTTCCAGTGGCTGATTGTCCAGTTCAATCACTAACCAGACTGAATCGGGCTTGCTGCTATCCAGTTTGGCACCATAAATACTGTTGTGGTTGTGTGGAATCGGGCCAAAGAAATTACTGTTGTCAGGGAAAGTTGGCCAGAAGCGATTGTTCTGGTAGCCCACGCTTAAGTAGGTCTGCCCCTCGTTGTCAATCAGGGCCGCCCGTTGCAGGTTTCGTTCATCAAACATCTTCTGCATGATGTTCTGGGCGCGGTCATATTGGTCAGGATGTTGCTGTACCAGTTGCAGTAGATCATTTGCGGTCTGGTGGTAGCGTGCCAGAATGGCGGAGGCATCGGAGCGTTGCTGCTGTTTGGCCGCATTGGTCGTTTCAGATAAAACCCAGAAAATTCCCACCCCTGTCAAAATTGCGATTGGCACCAGAATGAGGGCAATCAGTTGTCCATAAGCATGATTGAGCCGTAAGCGTTTTGACAGGGTTTTATTGAAATTTGACATAATGCGGTCAGATTTATCATTCTGTGCAATATCTTAGCATGCTTTGTGGCAAACAGAGGTACGGGCTAGCCAATAAAAAGAATAGTGAAAAGGTGCAGTAGTTCCATTTTTTTCATACAATAGGCGCCACCTTAATATCGGTGTCGATCATGACGAATACGCAAACTGATTTTTTAGCAGATGAATTTTTACTAGACTATTATGTTGGTAAAACCCCTTTAGTGCGTTTGCAACGTTTAGCAAGTCATACTCAAGCTACCGTATTAGCGAAATTAGAAGGTAATAATCCTGCTGGCTCAGTCAAAGATCGCCCTGCTTATAACATGATTGTCCAAGCAGAGAAGCGTGGACAAATTCAACCTGGTGATACTTTAATTGAAGCCACTAGCGGTAACACTGGCATTGCTTTAGCCATGGTTGCAGCCATGCGTGGTTATAAAATGAAGCTGATCATGCCAAATAACATGAGTCAGGAACGTAAGGATGCCATGCTGGCCTATGGTGCTGAACTGATTGAGGTGACGCAGCAGCAGGGTATGGAAGGTGCGCGTGACCTTGCCACGCAAATGCAGGCGGATGGCAAGGGCTTTGTCCTGAACCAGTTTGACAATCCAGATAATGTTGAGGCGCATTACCTCACCACAGGCCCTGAAATCTGGAAACAGACAGCTGGAAAAATCACCCATTTTGTCAGCTCAATGGGCACCACAGGCACCATCATGGGTGTTTCAAAATATTTAAAAGAACAAAATCCAGACATTCAGATTGTCGGTTTACAACCCGAAGATGGGGCGAGCATTGCGGGAATTCGCCGTTGGCCTGAAGCATATCTGCCGACCATTTTTGACCGTAGCCGTGTGGACCGTATCTTTGATATTCCACAGCTTGCAGCGGAACAGACCATGCGTAAACTGGCACGTACGGAAGGCATCAGTGCGGGCACCTCTTCTGGTGGGGCAGTGTGGGCATCACTCAAAATTGCTGAGGAAACACCTGATGCCGTGATTGTGTGCATTATCTGTGACCGTGGTGATCGTTACTTGTCAACAGGGCTGTTTTCAGTTCAAGATGAAGATTAGACCTAACTGATTACATTGAATGATGAGCTTGCGTTTTCCAATTTTAGTTTTTGATATTGAAACACTGACTGACTTAAAGGCTGGTGCTCATCTTTATCATCTTGATTTGCCTGAAACCGATGTGGAACAGGCATTGACCAAAATCCGCCGTCAGGAATCAGGCAGCGATTTTCAGCGTTTGCCCTTGCATGAAATTGTCTGTATTTCAGGTTTATGGCTTGATGAAAAGGGCTTTCGCCTGTTTTCATTTAGTCAGGAGCAAAGTTCAGAAGCTGAAATGCTGACAAAATTCCTGTCCATTTTTGACAAGAAGCAGCCGACGCTGGTGAGCTGGAATGGCTCGCAGTTTGACCTGCCCGTGATTCTGTTCCGTGCCATGTATCATGGACTTTCTGCGCCAAGCCTGTTTGATCAGGGTGAAATTGATAACCAGAAGCGCTTTAACAATTACCAGAACCGTTACCATCATCGCCATGTTGATCTGATGGATGTGATGGCGATGTTTAATGGGCGTAATTTCCAGAAGCTGGATGACATTGCCTGTCTGTTGGGATTCCCTGGAAAGCGTGGTGAAACGGGTTATCATGTGCCAGAGTATGTACATACTGAACAATGGTTAAAACTGACCAGTTATTGTGAAGGTGATGTGCTCAACACATGGCTGGTCTATCTGCGCTGGCTATTACTAAAGGGTCAATTGAATCTACAGGAGCACCAGCAATGGATTCAGGCGACAGCCGATTATTTACAGACACAGACACAACAAACAGAATTTTTACAGGTATGGCGGCAGACATCGCAATATACTGTATTCACCGCAAATACGTTTGCGCCAAAAAACTAGGTTGATCTTTTGAAACATAAAGCGAAACAGCGCCCAGCTCAATATCCAACATATACCTTTCAAATCGAAGCTTTTTCTCATGAGGGGCGAGGGATTGCGCATTATGGCACGCATCCTGATCATCCAAAAGAAAAGCACGGTAAGAAGGTTTTTATTCGTTATGCGCTCGTGGGTGAAACAGTACAAGCCAAGATTAGCAATCAAACTTCGCGTTTAGAAGAAGCGGATATGGTTAAGCTAGAAAGTGATGCGGCTGTGGGACGAGTCGATCCGATTTGTCCACATTTTGGGGTGTGTGGTGGCTGTAGCTTGCAACATATTCATCCAGATGAACAGATTTTATTAAAACAGAATGTATTAAAGTCACATTTACAACATTTTGCTGGTTTACAACCAGAGCAATGGTTAGATCCAATCCGCTCTGAAAAAATAGATTATCGTCGTCGTGCTCGAGTCGGCGTTCGCTATATTGCTAAACAAAATCGTTTGGTGATGGGCTTTCGTGAGCATCACAGTAATCATTTAACACCGATTCAGCAGTGTCATGTTCTTGATCAGCATTTGTCCGAAAGTTTAGTAGAGTTGAGAAAACTACTCGAAAGTCTAACAGGCAAGGCCCATATTGGTCATATAGAATTGGCGATGGGAGATAGCGAGGTTGCATTGCTGATTCGTCATTTAGATGAATTAAATATTTCGGATGTCAACCAATTACGTCAATTTGCGTTACTGAAGGATTGGCAGTTGTATTTGCAACCGAAAGGCGCAGATAGTTTGCATCGTGTTGATGATACTCAAGCACCTATGCGTTTGCACTACAGTCTGGATGAGTTTGCAGTTAAATTTGCATTTTCACCTTTAGATTTTACTCAGGTGAATAGCGGTGTAAATGCAAAGATGATTCAGTTGGCATGTGAATTGCTAGATTTACAGAAAGGAGAGAGAGTGCTCGACCTATTTTGTGGATTGGGTAATTTTTCCTTACCTTTAGCACGTTGTGTTGGTGAGACAGGTCAGGTCGTTGGTGTTGAAGCAAGTGATGAGATGGTACAACGGGCAACTGAAAATGCGAAAGCAAATCAATTGTCTCAGGCGCTGTTTTTTTCACAAGATTTAACAAAAGACTTTTCGCATCATTCTTGGGCAAAACAGGGATTTGATGCATTATTAATTGATCCTCCGCGATCAGGTGCATTTGAGGTTATGCAATATGTACCTAATTTTGGAGCAAAAAGAATCGTTTATGTTTCCTGTAATCCATCAACACTGGCAAGGGATGCAGGTGTACTGGCACAATATGGTTATCAACTTAAAAAAGCGGCAGTAATGGATATGTTTACCCATACTGAGCATGTTGAATCAATTGCCTTGTTTGAAAAAATTGAGCAATTTGAAAAGACCCAAGAAATAAACGATTAGAGAATGAGTTACATATCCAGAGGAGAATGGTATGGTCACAGTACGTGAGCAGTTACCTGGACGACTCCATGAGTTGTCAGAGGAAACGACTGTAGAACATGCCGCTGAAGCGCAAAGTGGTCTGGTCTCTTGGCTAGATCGAGTGCGTGATATTTTGGATGGGGCAGAGCTAAAGCAACTTCAAAAAGTTGCAGAGCTGACCTTGGCAAAAGAATTAGAAACCACGGTTCATCATCGTACCAATACTTTTAGTACAGGTATTGGTATGGCTGATATTTTGGCGCATTTACATGTTGATGAAGATACATTGTCAGCGGCAGTGTTGTATCGAAGTGTGCGCGAAGGTTTAATTACTTTAGAAGATATTCAACAACAATTTGGCGAACAGGTGCTTGGTCTTGTACAAGGCACGCTTGCGATGGGTAAGCTCTCTGAATTGATTGAAAAAAATAAGCGTTTAGAAGATCATTTTAATAACAATCAGCGTGAGCACTTAAACGGCATTTATAAAATGCTGATCTCAGTGACAGAAGATGTACGCGTCGTTTTGATCAAATTGGCTGAACGTACTTATGCTTTACGTGAATTAGCCACTGCAAGTAAAGAACGTCAAGAACGCGTTGCACGCGAGATTTTAACGATCTATTCACCGCTTGCACATCGATTAGGTATTGCACAGTTAAAATGGGAATTAGAAGATCTCGCTTTCCGTTACTTGGCGCCTGAGCGTTATAAAGAAATTGCGTCGTTGCTGAATGAAAAGCGTTTAGAGCGAGAGCAATATATTCAGTTTGTGATTGATAAGCTAAAGACTGAACTGGGTATGCATCATATTCAGGCGGAAATCACTGGACGAGTGAAGCACATTTATTCGATTTATCGAAAAATGAAAAGTAAAAATCTGAGTTTTGATCAGCTTTATGATATTCGTGCAGTGCGTGTATTGGTAAAAGGTGTACCAGACTGTTATCACGCTTTAGGTATTGTGCATCAGTTGTGGCGTCATATCCCGAACCAGTTTGATGACTATGTCACCAATCCAAAAGCCAACGGTTATCGCTCATTACATACTGCTGTGATTGCTGAAAATAAATCTTTAGAAGTACAAATTCGTACCTTTGAAATGCATAACGAAGCTGAACTGGGCGTTTGTTCGCATTTTAATTATAAAGAAGGTGCAAAAAATACCGATCATTCATTTAATCATCGTCTACATTCTTTACGTGCGGTATTGGAACATTATCAAGAGCGTACTGAAACAACGCCACATGGCGAAGATGAAGAGTCAAATGACATAGATCAAATTCAAGATTTTGAAAATTTTGAAAAGATTTATGTATTTAGTCGTGATGGTGATATTAAGGAATTACCACGAGGTTCAACGGTTTTAGATTTTGCTTACCATGTACATACTGAGGTAGGTAATAAGTGTTATGCGGCACGTGTCAATCAACGTTATGTGCCATTAACTTATACGCTGAAAACGGGTGAACAGGTTGAGATTTTAACCAAAAAAGATCGTGAACCGAACCGTGATTGGTTGGTGAACTCTTTAGGTTATATTAAAACTGCTCGTGCGCGTGACAAGTTGCGGCATTGGTTTAGACAACAAGATCGTAGTAAGAATGTTGAGGTGGGGCGTGAGTTACTCAATAAAGAGTTAGCACGCTTAGCAATTCACCCTAAAAGTATCGATCTTAAAGACTATTCATCTCACTTTAATCTGAAATCAGGCGATGATGTTTTAGTTGCTTTGGTCAGTGGTGATATCAGTTTGCATGCCTTGATGAATCAAGTGAATCGTCAGATGCACTTGGATCAAGATGAGCCTGAGCTGGTGTTGAAACCTGCCCTGAATCCACGTGCCAGCCATACCTTGTCTGCACATGGTATCCTGATTGATGGTCTGGACAATGTGGAACTGCATATTGCACAGTGTTGCCAGCCTGTACATGGTGAGTCAATTGGTGGTTACATCACCTTGAACCGTGGGGTGAGTATCCACAAGATTGTCTGTCCTGATTATATCCGTATGACCACACAGGAACCTGAGCGTGCGGTTGAGGCGGACTGGGAAATGCAACCAACCCGTGGTCAGAGTGTGCAAATTGTGGTTGAAGCCTATGATCGTCGTGGCTTGCTTAAGGACCTAACCCAGGTGATTTTCTCAGACCAAATCAATATTCGTCAGGTCAATACCATTTCTGAGGCGGATGGTATTGCCAACATGAAACTGCTGATTGAAGTCAAAGGTTTGGCGCAATTGTCCCGTTTGTTGGCGCGTTTGGAGCAGCAGCCAGGCATTATCAGTGCCAGACGTTTGGTTCAAGGCAACTAATTTCGGCAGATTCATGACAGGATGATCTGTGATACCCCGCGAAAAGTTAATATCAACCAAAGGGTAATATTTAGATGCGGTGATGGAGGTTGATCAGCAGACATATCATGTATTTGATGAATTCGGTATCAAAGAGTGGCAAGGGGCTTTAACCAGGGTTGAGGCCCCTTTTTATGCCGTGGTTGTGAAATAAACGCGCGATTTCAGCACCAATTCCCTGTGCTGCGCCGCTAATAAATACGCTATGTTGCATTGCTTTCCCTTGCTTTATCATATTTCTTTAATGGGCGCATATTACGCATAAGCAGTTTGCTGCTGCAACAATTTCGCTGTATCTAGTTTGGAGATCATCATGGAAAAGTTATTGGCAATCATGCAGGAGTTAAGACAAAAATGTCCATGGGATCAGCAGCAAACACCTGAAAGCCTGACCCGTTATGCGATTGAGGAAGCCTATGAGGTGGAGGCGGCCATTCGGGAGGGCGATGTAGATCAAATCCGCAATGAGCTGGGTGACCTATTGCTACAGGTGGTGTTCCAGTCGCAAATGTACAGTGAGCAGGGTGCATTTAATTTTCATGATGTGGTCGATGCGATTAGTGAAAAACTGATCCGCCGTCATCCGCACGTGTTTCAGTCGGAACACGATCAAAACCTAAACCCTGAGCAGGTCAGCGAATTATGGAAACAGATCAAGCAGCAGGAAAAGCAGGGTAAACCACAGTCACGTCTGGATGAAGTCAAGCATGCACCCGCCTTGGTACAGGCACATGAGATTCAGAACAAAGCAGCCCAGCTTGGATTCGATTTTGAAACGGTAAAAGATGCCTATGCAAAGCTGGACGAAGAACTGGAAGAATTACAGGAGGTAATTGCAACGCAGGAAGTCGATAAAATACAAGAAGAATTTGGCGACTGTCTATTTTCTTTAATTAATGTAGGACGTAAACTTGGGCTGTCGAGTGAGACCGCCTTGTTGGCGACAATTCATAAATTTAGAAGCCGCTTTGCTTTTATTGAACAACAGGCACAACGACAACACAAAGACTTGCAGGAAATGAGTTTGGCAGAAATGGATGAACTTTGGGAGCAAGCAAAACGACAATTAAAACTTGAGGAGCAAACCAATGACCTTGCCACATCCGTGCAGCAAATATAACGCTGTTTTATTGATTCTTTTATGTGTGGGGTGCCTTTCTCATCTGCATGCGCAGCAGTTTGACCAGTCTTATGGCCAATGGAAAGCCCAGCAGCAGGCACGGGATCAGCAGTTGGCGAAACAGCCTAACAACAATTATTATCTATCACGTCCAACACAGCAAACCAGCTCAAAGCCTGTTTCATCTTCTGTAAATCAGCAGGGTGATAAAATTAGCCTCAATCAGGCAAATGTACAGCAGTTACAGACCCTGAATGGTGTAGGTGAGAAAAAGGCACAGGCCATTGTGGAATATCGCCAAAAGAATGGCGGATTTAAAACCATAGATGAATTGGTGAATGTGAAAGGGATTGGGCCAAAGTTGCTGGAAAAAAACAAGGCACGGCTGATGCTTTAAGGGAAATTCTGAAATGGTGTCGCTAATAAAGAGGCATGATCTGTTGAAACTTCAACAGAATAAATTGCCCTTTGTGTGGGTTGGAGCTATGATTAGCGACAAATTGTTATTTACGTCCTGACGTAGGAGACACTGTCTTTTGCAAACCTTGCGCGCGTCAAAATGTGGTCTGTCCACAGCTCAACTTCCTCCCTCAATTCTCGATGTGATTGATAGCCTGAACAAAGCTGGCTATGAGGCATATATTGTGGGTGGCAGTGTTCGCGATATGATGTTAGGTCTTAATCCAAAGGATTTTGACGCAGTCACCAATGCTACCCCAGCTCAGGTGAAAGAAGTTTTTGGGCGACGTTGCCGAATTATTGGACGGCGTTTTGAGTTGGCGCATGTCTACTCAGGCCGTGAGCTGATTGAGGTGGCGACTTTCCGTGCACCTCCGAAAAAAGCGGTGGCCAGTGCATCTGGAATGATTCTTCGTGACAATAATTGGGGAACGATTGAGCAGGATTTTGCTCGTCGAGATTTTTCGATCAATACCCTGTATTATCAGCCCCGTAAAGGCATCGTACTCGATTTTTGCCATGCGGTTGATGATATTAAAACCCGTACGCTGCGTTTTCTGGGGGAGCCTGCCCAGCGCTTTGAGGAAGACCCTGTACGCATGCTGCGGGCCTTGCGTTTTGCCGCAAAACTGAATTTCCAGATTGATCAATCCATTCTTGATGTTTTCAGTGTTGAGATGACGCAGTTGCTGCGGGATGTTTCACCGCACCGTTTATATGACGAGTCACAAAAATTATTTACCATGGGACACCTGACCCAGGTTTTACCAATGCTGATTGAGTTTGGTGTTTGGAAACAGTTGTTTGCTGAAATTCCACCAAATCTAACAGCTTTCATCGAACGTGCAGCTAAAAATACTGATCAACGAATTCAAATTGGTAAGACCATCAACCCTGCTTTTTTCTATGCGGTGTTGCTATGGAAGCCATTTTTAGAGCGCTGCGATTTTTATCTAAATAAAGGTGTGGTGCCAGCGGAGGCCCGTGCACAGGCTGGGCTTGATGTGTTGAAACGTCAGGCAACCCGCACCATTATTCCGCGGTTTGCTGAAACTTTTATTCGTGAAGTATGGGAAATGCAAACCCGTTTGCTTAATCCAAAACCACAGCAGATCGAAGCCTTGGCTGGACATGCGCGTTTCCGTGCAGGCTTTGACTTCCTGCTGCTGCGTGAAAAATCGGGTGATAGCAGTACCGAGGGCATGGGCATGTGGTGGGAAGCTTACCAAGAAATGTCAATCGATCAGAAAGAAGTCGCAATTCGTCAATACAACCGTCAACGTAGTAAAACACGCCGTAAGGCCACTGAGGTTGTTGATGAGCCTAAAGTGACAGAAATTGAGCCTTTGGTCAATGTGCCTGAGCCGAAAAGTCTTCGTGGCAGAAAAGAACGTGTCAGGTCGGATGAGTCCACCCCCCGTTTTATGGAAAAGGCTTCAGGTGATTCCAGCCAGGTTGGTGCTGATCATCCAATTCTCAAGCGCAAACGGGTAAAACGTGATTTAAGCCAAGTGGTTTTTGGGCCAACGCAATGACCATTCGTACCTATATTGGGTTGGGAAGTAACCTGGGTGATTCGCAGCAGATTTTGCGTGAAGCAGTTGCCAGGTTGGCAGGTTTGGGACCAGTTCAGGTTTCCCGACTTTATCAAAGCCTACCGATGGGTCCACAGGATCAACCTAATTATTTAAATGCGGTCGTGCAACTGGATACAGCACTTGAGCCTTTAGCCTTACTGGATCAATTACAACAATTTGAGCAAGAAGCAGGTCGTATTCGTTTAAGGCGATGGGGAGAGCGCACGCTTGATTTGGATCTATTGATTTATGGTCAAGAGCAGATTCAAAATGAACGTTTGACTGTACCACACATTGGTATTTTAGAACGTGATTTTGTCGTGATTCCATTATTAGATTTAGATGCTCATTTACAGTTAAATGGCCATCCATTAAAAGATTTAGAACTGGTGCAGCAAGCAAGCTTGACTGTAATCGCAGACCAGTCTTGGGCAAACGCTTAAGACTGTTTCGTTCTGGAAACGCCTGTAGAGGACATCATCATGATTAGTCTAAGTGACTTAAGAAAGTTTAAAGCCGAGGGACGCAAGTTCTCATGCCTTACCTGTTACGATGCAAGTATGGCGAAAGCGATGGAATTGGCTGAAATTGATACGATTTTAATCGGTGATTCTCTAGGAATGGCGATTCAAGGAAGAGATTCCACACTTCCTGTGACAGTTGAAGACATGGCTTACCATACAGCAGCCGTACGTCGTGGTAATTCGCACGCTTTAATTATGACTGATCTACCATTTATGAGTTATGCAACGCTTGAAGATGGTTTAAAAAATGCTAAAGCCGTGATGCAAGTAGGCGCACAAATGGTCAAGATTGAAGGCGGTGCTTGGTTAAGTGAATTAGTCCAAGTTTTGACACGTAATGGTATTCCTGTCTGCGTGCATTTGGGTTTAACACCACAATCAGTACACGTATTCGGTGGCTATAAACTTCAAGCACGAACGCGTGAAGCAGCAGATCAATTAATTGCGGATTGCCAAGCTGTGGTTGATGCAGGTGCTGCGGTATTATTATTAGAGTGTGTTCCAGCTCAGTTAGGCAAGGAAATCGCTGAACTATTTCCAAATACCCCTGTGATTGGGATTGGCGCGGGCAATGAAACTGATGGACAAGTCTTGGTTGTACAAGACATGCTGGGTTTAACTTTTGGTCGCGTTGCGCGTTTTGTGCGTAACTTCATAAAAGAACAGTCTGGTGAAACCGCAATTCTGGATTCCTTTAAGGCCTATCATGCCGCTGTTCAGGACCAGTCTTTCCCTGCAAAAGAACATACTTTTCAAGTTGAGCTGTAATCCATGAAAACAGAAACCACCATACAAGGCTTGACCGCATCACTTGCTCCTGCACGAAGCACAAAAAAGCTGATTGGTTTTGTACCCACCATGGGCAACCTGCATGAAGGTCACCTGACCTTGGTGCGTGCCGCAAAGAAAATCTGTGATGTGGTGGTGGTCAGCATTTTTGTCAATCCGATTCAGTTTGGCGCGGGTGAAGACTTTGACAGTTATCCACGTACTTTGGAGCAGGATAGCCGTTTACTGGCGGATGTGGATTGCGACATTATTTTTGCACCCTCTGTAGAGCAGATGTATGGCACACAGCCACGCTTGACCAATATCAGTGTCGGTCAAATTACCGATGACCTGTGTGGTAAATCACGTCCAGGTCATTTTGATGGGGTTGCTGTTGTGGTGACCAAACTGTTTAACATCGTACAGCCTGATTTCGCGTTCTTTGGGCAAAAGGACTACCAGCAGCTGGCGGTCATTCGCCAGTTGGTGCAGGACCTGAACATGCCACTGGAAGTGATTGGTGTGCCTATTGTCCGTGCTGAAGATGGCTTGGCTTTAAGTTCCCGTAATGGTTATTTATCTGAACAGCAACGCGCGATTGCACCCACGATTTACCAACTGCTCAAGCAAGCCGAACAGCAACTGCATGAGGGGCAGGCACTTGCGCAGGTACTGGAAAGTATCTCTAACCAATTGACACAGGCAGGCTTTGTTGTCGATTATGTGGAGGCCCGTCAAACAAATTTACAGCCAATTGCGCAGTTTGATCGAAATGTGGTTTTATTTGTTGCGGCAAAACTGGGTACAACACGTTTGATTGATAACCTACAGGTCGACTTTAAAACTTAAAACTAGAAAATAAAAAGGGTAAACGTCATGAAGCGTATTCTTATCGTGACAGGACAATCAGGCTCAGGAAAATCCTCTGCATTACAGGTGCTTGAAGACTTGGGCTATTACTGTATAGATAACCTGCCTTTGGCGTTGTTGCCTGAAATTGTGTCGAAACTGGATTATGAGAATAATCTTGAGCAGTTGGCTCTGGGCGTTGATATCCGTAGCACCCGTGCCGATATGCAGGAGTTTGACCATGTTTTTGAACAATTGCAAAAACACGGTACGGTCGATATCATTTACCTGACTACCCAGGATCAGGATCTGGTTTCCCGCTTTAGCGCCTCACGTAGGCCGCATCCGCTGGCAAACCGTTTTAACAGCCTGTTGCAGTGCATACAGGAAGAAAAACAGCTTCTGATTCCGATCCAGTTCCGTTCCACCGTGCATATCGATACCACAGATAAAAGTGTCCATGATTTAAAGCATATCCTGCTGTCCAAACTGGGTCAGTCGGACAAGTTGATCGTGATACTGCAATCATTTGGCTATAAGCATGGCATTCCGCTGGATGCGGATTATGTGTTTGACGTACGTCATCTGCCTAATCCACACTGGGATTTGGAACTGCGCCGTTTTTCAGGTTTGGATGAACCTGTGCGCCGCTTTTTAGAGGGTAGTCAGCAAACCAACGAGATGTTTGAAGATATCTATCGCTTTCTGGAAAAGTGGTTGCCCGCTTTCGCAGAGGGGCATCGCCATTACATGACCATTTCAGTGGGATGTACGGGTGGGCAGCACCGTTCGGTTTATATTGTGGATAGACTCAAGCAGGCCCTTGAGGCAAAATGGACTGTCCAAATCTTACATAGAGAAATGAAGCACTGGTCATGATAGACACAACAATTGATGTAATTAATAAACTCGGCTTACACGCACGTGCATCTGGTAAACTGATCGAGGTGACCACTAGGTTTCGTTCCTCCATACAAATTGGCAAGGGCGACAAGCTGGTTGATGCAAAGAATATTATGTCATTGTTGATGCTGGGTGCGGGTAAGGGCACCACACTAAGACTGGTGATTGACGGTGCCGATGAAGACAAGGCACTGGAAGAAATTCAAACGCTGTTCGCAGCAAAATTTTACGAGGCAGAGTAATAGTGGCACGTGGACCCCAGCGTTATACCGATGAAGATTTTGAGTCATTAGAAGGGCGTGCGAGTCGAACCGAGCAAAAAAAGGCGGTTCAGCGTATGGCAGCCTTGGGTGAGCAACTGGCTCAACTCAATCCAAAGCAGATTCAAAAACTTCCTGTCGATGAGCGCCTAATTGACGCATTGCTTGAAGTGCAGAAGATCAGCTCATTTGAGGCACGTCGTCGCCAGTTCCAGCGTGTGGGCAAGTTGCTTCGCAATGAGGATGAAAGCATCATTTTATCCTATTTAACGCCGCAGCAGGGCGCGAAGAAACAAATGCAACTGATGCGTTGGGTAGACCGAATGATTGATCAGGGTGATCCAATTATTAACGAGTTCAGCAAGGTGTTTAACGCCTCTGAACGTCATACCCTACGCCAGCATGTACTGCGTATTCATCGGGATATCAAGCAGCAGGTCAGTGAGGAGGAGCTTGAGGCCTCTAAACGCAAATTTGTCAACTATGTACAGCAAGTGGCCTTGTTATCAGATCAGGGTTAAAGCTCCAAAGAGTGTGTCTCAAAACAAAATATTCTTGTAAATTCTGTTCGAAATTCACTCAAATTGAGCACATAAAAGTAAGCGTCCGATGAACACACCTTATGAATTCGTCCTATAAGCCTTTAAGCCTTAATTTAGTCCCCACTTAAAAACAAGTGGGGACTTAAATTTATGACTACAAATAACCAGACAGAGGTGGTCCCACATGTTTGAACAACTAAAAGCTTATTTATAAGTGATATTCTGCTCTAGTTAAGCTAGCTTATTTTGTTGTGGTAGCTGGTCATAGTAAAACTCATCTGGAGTCATTTTGTCCAGACTCGAATAAGGTCGTTTCACATTATAAAATTCAAAATATGCGTTTAATTGCTTCTTCGCATCCAAAACATTGCTGTAGGCTTTGAGATACACCTGCTCATATTTAACGCTTCTCCATAACCGTTCAACCATCACATTATCAATCCATGAGCAGTATACTGCGCAAGTTTACCATCCATGCTGATTTGAATGTCATTTGTTTTCAATACATCAATAAATGCATCACTGGTGAACTAACTGCCTTGGTCTGTATTAAAGATTTCAGGTCGGCCATATTTTTTAATCGCTTCATTTAAAGCCGAAATACAAAAATCCATCTCCATACTCATCGATACCCTATGCGCAAGTACCTTGCGGCTATGCCAATCAATCACAGCACATAAATAAACAAAGCCTTTTGCCATTGGGATATATGTTATATCCGTAGACCACACTTGATTACTCCGCTGAATACTCAATCCTTTGAGCAGATATGGATATTTACGCTGAGCTTGATTGGCCTGACTTGGATTTGGTTTACGATATAACGCATTAATGCCCATTTTCTTCATTAAAGTACGTGTATGACGTCGTCCTATATGATGTCCTTGACGATTCAACAAATCACGCATCATACGGCTACCTGCAAAAGGATATTGCATATGTAATTCATCCATACAGCGCATCAGCTTCAGATCTGATGCACTCGCAGGTTTTGGGCGATAATATAACAACCACGGGAGACTTTCAGCAGTTTAGCTTGCTTAGATACTGAAATCTGAAGTGAGTCGTCGATTAACTTTTGTGGTTGAAGCGGACCAGTTTCTTCAACACACTTTCTAAAAAAACGTGAATTCGGGATAAGGAAGTTGTAAAAGGATAGGCATTTAAGTCAAAATTTAATCATGACAAAAAACAATGATCTCAAAATGCCTATCGACACACCGCTTACAACACTTTTCTGCCTAATTGATGATTTCTGCACTGATATTTCAGAGCAGGTTGAGCAATACATGCTCACTTGTGGCAAGATTAATCGTGTATTTGCCGATAGTGCAACTCGGGGGAAAACTTCTGTCGGCTGGTTTTATGGTTTTAAGATTCATTTGATTTGTGATCATATCGGACGCTTAATTTCTTATTGTATTACAACGGGTAACGTAGATGATCGTAAAGTATTGCCCGATCTAATTGAACATTCACAACTCACAGGTAAATTGTTTGGTGATCGTGGCTATGTGGGTAAGAATTGGAGATCTCGTCTTGCGGAAGTCGGTGTTCAACTCCTCACACGAGTAAAAAGAAATATGAAACCCCAATCCCTGGATGCTTTTGATAGTGCAGTATTAAGAAAACGAGGAATGATTGAAGCTCTCATCTGATGAAAAGCCAGTTTGATCTTGAACATACTCGCCACAGATCAAAAATAGGGCTACTGACTACAATATTTGCTGCTTTAACATTATATGCTTTGATGTTTGTAAATGGATATAAGTCTGGGATTCAGCAGATTTTAAAAAACCGATTGAATTAAAATCTGCTTAAACCGAATTCACGTTACATAAGTGAATCATTAATAAAACGAGCAGAAAAAGTCTTGTTCTATATTTGAAAGAAATGTTGGAATTGTTTAGTCTTATTGAAAAGTTTTTGATTTTTGATTAAAAAATGATAGACTTCATGCGCTAGAACAACGTTGCATGAAAATTTACTTAGCTGCTATCTTGAGTGGGGGATAATATCTTTCGAGAGTCGAGGGCTAAATATTGCTAAATGCTTGGAAAATTTCTCAAGTGTTTGTATGATTCAACGTGAAATGAATGACTGAGACAGGTAGAATAAGTCATCAGTGTTCAAAAAATTACTAGAGCAAGCTTAAATAATTTTTATCTCTGGAGGATATCCATGAAACTGAGTCGTATTGCACTTGCTATGCTTGTTGCTGCTCCTTTAGCTGCTGCTAATGCGGGTGTGACAGTTACTCCATTAATGCTTGGTTATACAAAGTATGATACCCAACACAACAATGACAAATTAACAAGCTCTGCTGAGTTGCAGGATGATTTATTTGTTGGTGCTGCATTGGGTATTGAATTAACACCTTGGTTAGGTTTCGAAGTTGAATATAACCAAGTTAAAGGTGATGTTGACAGCCTTGCTGCTAACTCTGAATATAAGCAACAACAAATCAACGGTAACTTCTATGTTACTTCTGATTTGATCACTAAAAACTATGACAGCAAAATCAAGCCATATGTATTGTTAGGTGCTGGTCATTACAAATACTCTTTTACTGATGCTAATGAAGCAGAGTTAGGTCGTGTTGGTCGTGGTTTGAAAGAAGAAGGTACTCTAGGTAATGCTGGTATCGGTGCTTTCTGGCGTTTAAATGATGCCTTGTCCCTTCGTACCGAAGCTCGTGGTACTTATGATTTCGATGAGAAATTTTGGAGCTACACTGCGCTTGCTGGTTTAAACGTGGTTTTAGGTGGTCATTTGAAGCCTGCTGCACCAGTAGTTGAAGTTGCTCCAGTTGAACCTACACCAGTACCAGTTCAGCCACAGCCACAAGAGATGACTGAAGACCTTAACATGGAACTTCGTGTGTTCTTTGATACCAACAAGTCAGACATCAAGCCGCAGTACAAGTCTGAAATTGCGAAAGTAGCAGAGAAATTGGGTGAATTCCCGAACGCAACTGCTCGCATTGAAGGTCACACAGACAACACGGGTCCACGTAAGTTGAACGAACGTTTATCTTTAGCTCGTGCCAACTCTGTTAAGTCTGCACTTGTGAATGAATACAATGTTGATGCATCTCGTTTATCAACTCAAGGCTTCGCTTGGGATCAACCGATTGCAGACAACAAGACTAAAGAAGGTCGTGCTATGAACCGTCGCGTATTCGCTGCGATCACTGGTAGCCGTACTGTTGTTGTACAACCAGGTCAACAAGCTCAGTAATTGAGTCTTGATGATATGAAAGGGCGGCTCAATTGAGCCGCTTTTTTACTAGAGCCAAGCAGTTTTGTTCAGGAACTTTTTGGTATCTTTACGTTCCTTACGATGTTGGGCTTTCGGTTTTTCGCTTTCATGAATGCCTCCCTTGTGAAGTAAGGGAGAGAGTGCAACAGGATTGCGAGCCTTAATTTTTGGCATATCTTTAAGTTTCATCGTCTTAGCCTTTAATACATAAAATTTGTTTGAGTGTATGTACAATTTCAATCAAGTCAGACTGGTTTGCCATGACCTGATCAATGTCTTTGTATGCACTTGGAATTTCATCAATCACCCCTGCATCTTTACGACATTCAATCCCTTGGGTTTGTTGAATCAAATCATCTTGACTAAACAAGAGTTTTGCCTTGTTGCGACTCATTTTCCGTCCCGCACCATGTGAGCATGAACAGAATGATTCAGGATTTGCCTTGCCCTTAACAATATAAGAGCGAGCACCCATTGAACCTGGGATGATACCGAGTTCATCCTGACCTGCCCGAATAGCGCCTTTACGGGTAATTAATAAATCTTCGCCAAAATGATTCTCCCGACTGACATAGTTATGGTGGCAATTAATCGCTTCTTTAGTCATTTGAAAGGGGGGGAGAAGTGGGCGAATGGCTTCCAGAATTAGTCGCATCATTTCCCGACGATTCTCAAAAGCATAGTTTTGTGCCCATTCCACTGCTTCCACATAGTCATTGAAACTGGCTGAACCCTCAGCAAAGTAGCTTAAATCCTTGTCAGGGACATGACCAAAACGGTGCTGTGCTTCTTTCTTTGCCAGTTCGATAAAATAGGTGCCAATCACATTACCCAAGCCGCGACTACCTGAATGCAGCATGATCCAGACATCCTGATTTTCATCCAGACATAGCTCAATAAAATGGTTGCCACCACCTAAAGTACCGAGTTGTTTTTGCCAGGTTGCATCAAACTTTCGCAACATCCGAACCAAGCCTGGATGTTTTTGAATGATCGGCTGCAAGCGTTTTTCCAATGGAATAATGCTGGAAGCCTTGGCTTTGATTTGCTTGTGCAATTCAAAGCCGACAGGCACCTTGCGTTCAATTGCATGCCGTAACGGTGCAAGATTGTCTGGTAATTGGGATGCCTTGAGGTTGAGTCGAACTGCATTCATGCCACAACCAATATCCACACCTACCGCCGCAGGAATAATCGCGTTTTTGGTTGGAATCACGCTGCCAACGGTTGCACCCTTACCCACATGCACGTCTGGCATGACAGCAATATGTGAATAAATAAATTGCAGTTGGGCCATTTTCTTGAGTTGTTCAATACTGTCGCTATCAATGTCGTTGGTGAATATTTTCACTGGAACGCCATAATGCGCTTCTGCATTGAGAATTTTTTGTATGCCCATTTTCTTATCTCGGTCATTTTAATTTTTCTGTCCGAATAGGCGTAAAAAAACCTAGCGAATGCCAGGTCTAATAAAGCATTCGGACAAGTGATCAGCAGATTTGTCACTTGTCCGTGAGACGACAACGTGCCAAACCTTAGTAAGTTATTCCTTGTAGTAATGGCATGATGTTGTCCTCCTATAAAATAGTGCCGTTGAAAATATGAGCGTGAATTTTACTCAAATTTTCATAATGGTCAAGTAAAAAATGGTTTTTTATTCGCCCTCTTTCACATTCATGTCTTTGTAGGCAATCAGTTTGGTTTTATGTTTCCATTTATAGCCTAACCAAATGATCAGGAATAATGGAATGCTGATATAGGTTGAAAGTAAGCCTAACCAGTCAATTTTGCCACCCAGAACTGCCTGATAATTTTGACCTAAAATAATGACTGAACAAAGAATAAATGCAAACCAAGGTGCGAATGGGAAGAACTTGGCACGGTAGGCAAGGTCTATGATTTTATCCGAATAGCCGTAAAACCTCGGGGTTTAGCCCGAGGATATAAGGCTGCAATCCGCTAGTCCCCCTTGTGGGGATTAGCTAGGATTGCTAAAAACATTTGAATCTAGTAATCCATGTGCTATGATAATTACGTTGTATATTTTTAGTCAGCAGACTGATACAACACGAAAAAAACAGTTTTCCCCATTGTAATCCGTGCACTCTTTGCAATCCGAAAGGTAGGACTACATTGGAATAAGAAGCAGAGAACTATAGTATCTGTTTCGTGGCAGGACATTGCCATCTAGCAGTAGGAATCCCCGTCCTTTAGGTCGGGGAGGATGTCAAAGCCCTGTGCTGTATAGCCTTTGCGGAAACGGTAGTGTGAAATGGCAATGCCGAGCCAGACGATAAATCCGCACATGCCTGACATATTCAACAACCAGTTAAAAACCTGTTGCTCGCCAATAAAAGTGGTCAGGAAACAGAGCGCCGCAACGGCTGTGGTTGCATACAAGGCATTCATGGGAACGCCACGAGTATCCAGTTTGGAAAACCATTTTGGCGCACGCCCCTCTTTTGCCATATCAAACAGCATGCGGGTAGAGGAGTACATCCCAGAGTTACCCGCAGATAAAATCGCACTCAGAATCACCGCATTCATTAAGCCTGCGGCAAAGGCCAAGCCCGCTTTTTCGTACAGTAAGGTAAAGGGTGACAGGGCAATATTTTCACTTTCGGCTGCATGTAATAACAGTGGATTATCATAGCTGACCAATGTACCAATGATAAAAATACACAGGATATAGAACAGCAAAATCCGCCAGAAAATCTGTTTAATCGCCAATGGAATGGTTTTCTTTGGGTCTTTGGATTCACCTGCGGCAACGCCCACCATTTCAGTGCCCTGAAAAGAGAATCCCGCAATCATGGCGACCCCGACCAGGGCTTGCAGCCCCCCCACAAAAGGCGCATCCCCCTTGGTCCAGTTGCTCCATACCGATACATCAGGTGTAAGCATGATTTTTACAATCATGGCAATCCCAATGATGATAAAGACGATAATCGCAACCACTTTAATCATGGAAAACCAGAATTCGCTTTCACCAAAGCCTTTGACGGTCATGGCATTAATGCCAAAAATCACGGCAAGGAAAATGGCACTCCAGTAAAAACCTGCAATCTCAGGAAACCAGAATTTCATAATGAACTGTACCGCAACCAATTCAAAAGCAACAGTAATTGCCCAGTTATACCAGTAGTTCCAACCCAGTGCGAAACCAAAACCCTCTTCGACATAGCGGCTGCCATAGGTAAAGAATGCACCAGAGCTTGGGTTATGGGTGGCGAGTTCTCCCAGACTGGTCATCAGAAAATAAATCATGATACCAATTAAAGCATATGCCAATAACGCACCACCTGGACCTGCGGTGGCAATGGTAGAACCCGAAGCAAGGAATGCCTGTGCCAATTGAACCGCCAATGGCAATCATATTTAGGTGGCGTGCCCCAAGCTTACGCTGGAGATGCTGGGGAGCAGATGTATCGCTCATAAAAATTCCTTAAACTGTATAAGGGTCTGTTGACACTTTATATATGGGTTGCGTTATAGGCTGAAATTTCATCAATCAAGGCATGAAACGAAAGTAATAGCGACTCTATTACTAAGTTTCATAACGAAGAGTGAGGGAATTTCAACCATAACCCTTCGGGGCAGGAATATTTTTTGCCGCTATAGCGTTATGGCTGATTCATTTAGAATCACTAAATTTCATCACCCATGCCTTATACCGCCTAAAAAATATTCTCTGCCGCAACCATAGATAAAGTATCAGCTGACCCTGTTTGCACAGGCATATAACACCTTGAATCCCTGTTGATCTGCTTTCACAAGACATTGACCAAAGCTCTGCTCAATCAGAGGTGGATAATTTAGAAAACGATTAGCCACGATCCATAGTTCACCTGAGCTTTTCAGATGCTTTTTCGCCAATTGGCAGAGTTCTTCACTTGCATCGTAATTGGTATGAATACCTTGATGAAAAGGTGGATTACTGACGATGGCATCTAGATCTTTAGGTGCATCAACAAAACCTGTGACAGGCTGTAGATGTAGCTGTGTTAAATTTAAACCGTTTCGTTGAAAGGTCAGTTCAGTGGAGCGTAATGCAAATGCATCAACATCAAGTGCAAAAATGTGCTGGTTTGGATTAAGTTTGGCTAAATAAGCACTAATAATTCCAGCACCGCAACCAAAGTCGGCAATCTTGCCTGATTTTATTTGATTCAGGTAAGGCAATAGTACGGCTGTACCGACATCTAAATGGTCTTGACTAAATACACCCGGTAAAGCACAGATTTCGAGCTGTTCTTGATTGACTTGCACAATATAGTTTTTTAACCAATGGTCAAGTGGTTTGTGTATTTCAGTCTTTTCAATTTTCATGTGCCAAAGTTGACAATGACGTGCGCTGTCAAGTTTGAAAGCTTTGCCATACTGCAACAGCTGTTTTGCAGCACGTTCAACACCGCCTTTTTTTTCACCTACTAAAAATACGCTTTGACCGAGTGTTAACTGGCTAACCACGACATGAAGAATATAATTCAATAACTCTTTAGATTTTGGAACGAAAATAACAACCTGATCAAAACTTGCTTGTGGAAACTCAACTGAAAAATATGAATTTATACCACCGCTTTGAAAACCTTGATGATCAGCATAATTCCAAGTCCAGACAGACGCTTGTACTTGACTAGGTAAATTTTTGGCGAGTTGGTCGTTGGGCGCATTAATCAGTAAAACTTGCCCATTTAAATAATCTTGTTGTCGTAAAACGACTTCACTACGTGGATCCATTTTGATCTCTCATCAAAAACAAAGCCCAGTGGTGAAACTGGGCAATTACGATGGTTAAAAGACTATTTTTGAGTTTCAGGTAAAACAATATTTAAAATCAACGCGGCAATACCACCCGTTGCAACACCTGAGCTGAAAATGTTTTTGAATAATTCAGGAAGATGTTCAAGGATTTGTGGAACTTGTGCTACACCTAAACCTAATGCAAGTGAAATCGCAATAATCAGCAAAGCGCGGCGGTCTAACTGGATGCTGGCAAGGATATTGATTCCAGACGCAGCAACAGCACCGAACATCACCATTACCGCACCACCGAGCACAGCTTGGGGTACAGCCTGAATGACCGCTGCAACAGCAGGGAATAGTCCCAAAATAATTAGCAGCATGGCAATCCAGATCCCGACATAACGGCTTGCGACCCCTGTCAGTTGAATGACACCATTGTTTTGAGCAAACACAGAACTTGGGAATGTATTGAAAATACCCGCCAGAAATGAGTTCGCACCATTGACCAATACACCACCCTTAATTCGTTGCATCCAGATTGGACCATCAACAGGCTGATTGGAAATTTTACTGGTGGCGGTCACATCACCAATCGCTTCCAGTGAAGTGACCAAATAGATAAATGCCATTGGAATAAACAGGCTCCATGAAAAGCTTAATCCAAAGTGCATTGGGATGGGAATCTGGATCAGTGGCGCATCCTGCAACACAGAAAAGTTTAAATGTCCCATAAATCCAGCAAGGATATAACCAATGACCAAAGCAATTAAAATTGCTGAACTTTTCACCCAAATTATACGGATACGATTGAGTAGAATAATAATTCCCAGCACAGTACAGGACATGATCAGGTTATCTGCATTGGCAAAGGTATTGTCCTGCATCGCAGTATAACCACCGCCCATGCTGATCAAACCTTCTTTAATCAAGGTTAAGCCAATCAGCAAAACCACAATGCCTGTCACAAGTGGAGTAATCAGCTTTTTAACCCAGGGTAGAATTCTGGAGACACCCATTTCGATGAATGAACCCGCAATTACCACCCCAAAAATAGCTGCCATCACCTGTTCAACGGATGTCCCTGCTGCAACCATGGCACTGCCAATCCCAATGATCGGACCAATAAAATTGAAGCTGGTCCCTTGCACAATCAGCAATCCTGCACCAAATGGTCCAACTTTTTTGCACTGTAAAAAGGTCGCAATCCCTGAAATAATCAATGACATGGACAGGATCATGTTGGTGTCTTCGCGGGACACGCCAAGTGCCAGACAGATCAATAACCCTGGGGTTACGATAGGCACTAGGATTGCCAAAAGATGCTGTAATGCGGCTAAAAATGCAACAAAAGGTTTCGGTTGATCATTGAGTCCATAGACCAGATCAAGCTGTTGTTGAGGTTGGGAATTTGGCATGGGAGTATAAAAAAGCGATAAGCATTAGTGGAATATTCTAATAGAGTTGGCCTACTTTACCAACGATTCTGTAACGTTTCGTCAGAAAAAAAGTACTCTGTCAATAAACTGTCACTACTAAAGTTTAGGATTCTTCTGTATAATTTGCCCTCAAATTTAAAGCGTATCGAATTTTACATGTCAGATATTAAAACTCTCCGTAACATTGCCATTATTGCGCACGTCGATCATGGTAAAACGACTCTTGTAGACAAACTTTTACAACAATCAGGTGCTCTTGGTGATCGCGCAGGCGAGATTGAACGTGTTATGGATTCTAACGCGCTTGAGTCTGAACGTGGTATTACCATTCTTGCAAAAAACACTGCAATCAAATGGTTAGATGCACGTACCAACACTGAATATCGCATCAACATCGTTGACACCCCAGGACACGCCGACTTCGGTGGTGAAGTTGAACGTGTAATGTCGATGGTTGACTGCGTATTGCTTCTGGTTGACTCTCAGGAAGGTCCGATGCCACAAACTCGTTTCGTAACGCAAAAAGCGTTCGCACGTGGTTTGAAGCCAATCGTAATTATTAACAAAGTTGACAAGCCAAGTGCTCGTTGTGATTGGGTTATTGATCAGGTATTTGATTTATTTGATAACTTGGGTGCAACTGATGAGCAATTGGATTTCCCAATCGTTTATGCTTCAGGTCTTCGTGGTGTTGCAGGTCCATCACCAGAGGAACTTGCTGATGATATGACACCATTGTTCCAAACAATTGTAGATATCGTAGAACCACCAGCCGTTGATGTTGATGGTCCATTCCAGATGCAGATTTCATCACTTGACTATAACAGTTTCGTAGGTGTGATCGGTGTTGGTCGTATTCAACGTGGTTCTGTAAAGTTAAACACCCAAGTGACTGTAATTGATAAAGAAGGTAAGACACGTAACGGTCGTATCCTTAAAATTATGGGTTACCACGGTTTAGAGCGTGTTGATGTTGAATCTGCATCAGCAGGCGATATCATCTGTATTACAGGTATTGATGCATTAAACATTTCTGACACGATTTGTGATCCGAAAAATGTTGAAGCGTTACCGCCATTGTCTGTAGATGAACCTACAGTTTCGATGACATTCCAGGTGAACAACTCACCATTTGCGGGTAAAGAAGGTAAATTCGTGACTTCACGTAATATTCGTGAACGTCTTGACCGCGAATTGATTCACAATGTGGCATTACGTGTTGAAGATACGGATAGTCCAGACCGTTTCAAGGTTTCTGGTCGTGGTGAACTTCACCTTTCAGTATTGATTGAAAACATGCGTCGTGAAGGCTTCGAGATGGGTGTTTCTCGTCCACAAGTCATCATGAAAGAAATCGATGGTGAAAAACAAGAGCCATACGAAAATGTAACGTTTGATGTTGAAGAACAGCATCAAGGTTCAGTTATGGAACAAATGGGCTTCCGTAAAGGTGAAATGACCAATATGGAAGTTGATGGTAAAGGTCGTATCCGTATTGAAGCGACTGTACCTTCACGTGGTTTGATTGGTTTCCGTTCTGAATTCTTAACCATGACTTCTGGTACAGGGATTATGACATCAAGCTTCTCACATTACGGTCCAGCAAAAGCAGGTACTGTGGCGAAGCGTCAAAACGGTGTGTTGATCTCTATGGTTCAAGGTACTTGCCTGGGCTATGCATTATTTACACTTCAAGACCGTGGTCGTTTATTTGCTAAACCACAGCTTGAAGTATATGAAGGCATGATCATTGGTATTAACTCCCGTTCAGACGATATGGTTGTTAACCCAACTAAAGCGAAACAGCTCACCAACGTCCGTGCATCTGGTACTGATGAAGCATTGACTTTAACACCTGCACTGGAATATACGCTTGAACAAGCGCTTGAATTCATTGAAGATGATGAGCTAGTTGAAGTAACACCAAAATCAATTCGTATTCGTAAGCGTTACTTGACTGAAAACGAACGTAAACGTAATCGTGATAAATAATTTTTCTTAACTGAAAAAGAAAAAACCGCTAATTCTATTTAGCGGTTTTTTCATTGCGTAGACTTAATGGCCGAGAGATGCTTAAGCACATATTTTTATTAAAATAAAAAGTGTTGTTAAAGTGTGAAATAGCTTTCTTTTTTGATAAAAATATTAAATTATCAACATCATGCCATAGCCGCACCTGTGTAATAAACAATGTAAAAATGGGTTGCGATTAAGTTCAACTCTGGAGAGTTATAGATGAGTATTATTCAAGAATTTAAAGAGTTTGCTATCAAAGGTAATATGATGGATCTTGCCATTGGTGTCATCATTGGTGGTGCATTTGGTAAAATTATTGATTCATTAGTGAAAGATATCATCATGCCACTTATTTCAGTTATTACTGGTGGGGGTGTTGATTTTACGCAGAAGTTTATTGTGCTAGGAGACAATCCAAATAATTTACAGTCGTTAGATCAATTAACGAAAGCTGGTGTCAATGTTTTAACCTATGGTAATTTCTTAACCATCTTTATTAATTTCATTATTTTGGCATGGGTTGTGTTTCTTATGGTGAAAGTAATGAACCGTATGCGTAAACAAGAAGAAGCAGCACCAGCGCCTACACCTGAAGATATTCAATTATTACGTGAAATTAGAGACTCTTTGAAAAAATAAGTACTGATTATTTTCATAAAAAACGGCATTTAAAAATGCCGTTTTTTATTGGAAATAGATAATTCCATATTTGGAACGCAAGCTTTTACATGGAAAATTGCAAGATTTGACTTTAAAATATTGTGCATATTTGAATGGAACAGCAATCATGAACCAACTATTTGTCTATGGCACACTTTGCCCAAACCGAGAAAATGCACATATTTTGGGTAGAATTGGTGGAGATTGGCAAAAAGCATCGGTACACGGCACAATTCATATTTTAGATTGGGGACCAGACAAAGGTTTACCTGCAATTATTCTGAATGATAAAGATTCATTGGTTGAAGGCTATTTATTTAGCACTGAAAAATTGGCAGAAAATTGGCAAATGCTGGATGATTTTGAAGGGTTTCAATATGAAAGGGTGGTCGTTGATGTGAGCGTTGACTCGGGTGAGAAAATCCAAGCTTGGACTTATGTGATGAAGGAAATGTAAAGATAGGCTATTTCATTTTAGGAACTTTATAAGGTGCGATTATTTGTGCAAATCTTTTGGTAATTTTGGTTTGAAAATAAGTACCTTTCGCTAACCATGTTTGGTCGGCAATAAAACTTTCTACTTGGTCTAATACTAGATCGTGTGGGTAAATGTATAAATCGCCTAATTCAAAGAAAGCAATATAAAGGTTTTTTCCTCGATATTTTTGTGCAAATGAAATACAGCCTTTAAGTTGGATTTTGGCATCTGAAAGACCGCTTATATGTACAGCAATGCAATCTGCACCGTTCCAATCATCATTGAGCCATAAGCAGTTATAGCCATAATCAGCGAGTATTGCTGCCATTTTATGAAAGTTATACGTTTCTTGAGCTTTTGCATTGAGTGATGAGTAGTTTATAGGCTCAAGTTTAATTGGGGTCATCTCAATCCCTCCATACGAAATTTAATTTCAACCAGATGAAAACCAAACTGGCTTTTAATTGGACCGTGTAAGACTCTCTCCGCGGCAGTAAAAACCAGTTTGTCGATCACAGAAACAAGCTGCCCTTTTTTCACTTCACCGAGTTCACCACCACGTTTTGCCGAGTTGCAGGTTGAATATTGCTTGGCAATTTTGGCAAAATCAGCACCTGATTGAATGCGTTTTTTCAGTTGTTCAGCCAAATCCTTATCTTTGACCAGAATATGTCGAACAATTGCAGTCTGCATAATCGCTCTCCTTGAGCAAACATGGAAATACCTAAGCTTTCTTATTTAAGGGCTGGCATTGTGGGCAAAATACACTGGCACGTTGCCCCAGTTTTAAATTTTCCAGCGTAGTTTCACAGTTGACACACATTTCACCTGCACGACCATAAGCAAGCAGCGTTTGTTGGAAATAACCATTTTCACCCATCGCATTACTATAGTCGCGTAAAGTGGAACCGCCAAGATCAATCGCTTGTTTCAAGATACGCTTGACCTCAATTACCAACTTTTCAACTTGTGCCTGGGTTAACGTTGAAGCAGGTTGTGCAGGATGAACTCCAATATTGAATAGACTTTCAGTTGCGTAAATATTGCCTACCCCCACCACCACATGATTATCCATAAGCGCAATTTTAATACCAACATTTTTCTTATTTAACTTTTTTAACAAATAATTAGCATTAAAATCTTCACTTAAAGGTTCTGGACCAAGTGTGTCAATAAGCTTGGACTGATTGTCCTGATCTAGCCAAAGAATACAGCCAAAACGACGTGGATCATGATAGCGCAGTTGAATATCTTCAAAATCAATAATTAAATGATCATGTTTCCGCAATTCGTCACTGGGTTGGCACAAGCGAAAACTACCTGACATGCCTAAATGCCAAAGCATTTGATCTTGTTCGAATTCAGCCAAAATATATTTGGAACGACGTTTGAGTTGAATTAAACGTTGACCAATTAATTTTTCAAGATCATCAGGGATAGGCCAGCGCAAACTAGGATTGTGTACTCTTATAGCTTGTACACGTTGCTCTAAAAGCGGCAGTAAACTGGTTTTTGTGGTTTCAACTTCTGGAAGTTCGGGCATAGTGAGCTCAAGTTGTTTCAACAACAATACAATGAGGGCAAATGTTTTACTTACAATAATATCGACCTTTAATTTTATTTGCTAAGGTTGATAAATACTAGTTTTTGATCATTTTAGTGAATCCCAATGAGATAAGATCAATATTAAAATAACTCATGCTTGTCTTTGAAAATTGCTTTCTTATATTTCAGGTCCATAAGGAATTTCTATGCCTTTAATTAAACTGAATTTTTTATACGGTTGTGTTGCGGTAAGTATGGGGTTGAATAGCTCCTTGGTATGGGCTGCTAAAGTTGATATAGAGACACAGCCAATACAGCAACTTATCCCAATTAAAGTCGAGGCAACCCGTACCAATACCACCTATATGGAAACACCAGCTTTCAATTTTCCGTATTGAAAGCCCTAAAGCAGATCAATCTGCCCAGGTCAACCTGACTGAACTGGTTAAAGGGATTCCGAGCATCCAGCTACGCAACCGAGAGAGCTACGCGCAGGATTTACAGCTTTCGATGCGTGGTTTTGGTGCCCGTTCTACTTTTGAGGTAAGGGGAATCCGTTTATATACTGATGGTATTCCTGCAACCATGCCTGATGGGCAGGGGCAGACCTCTAATATTGACTTGAGTAGCTTGGATCATCTTGAAGTTCTAACTGGGCCATTTTCTTCCCTGTACGGAAACTCATCGGGTGGCGCAATTCTGGCAACGACCAAAGAAGGGCAAGGTAAAGATTCTATTGAAATGAGTTATGCTGGAGGAAGTCATCATAAAAATCGTGCGGGTTTGATATTACAAGGAGGGACGGACAAGCAAAATGAGCCGAGTTATATCATTAGTCTCTGTACACGACAAAAATAGATAACTCATTGAAATAATGTCACAATAATTGTTTTCTAACGACGAATACTATGACACATCTCAATGAGTTATATCTTATCTTAAACAAATCTCTAAAATGGAACAAGTCACATTTAAAGTGCTTTTCGCTCATCATGCTTGCGATCATT
>NZ_KB849354.1:434187-455323 GCF_000368325.1 Acinetobacter sp. CIP 102529 | reverse complement strand
TTACTTAACGGGTGAATGGCAACATAATCAAAAAAAAGCGATAAAAATAAAGAAGCATGGACGACTCTCAATGAGTTTATTTCGCTATGGTTTAGACTATGTTCAAATGGCGATTCAGCATTTAATTGGTTTTGGGAAAAAAGAAGAGTTTAAGGAAATTTTGGCAATTTTAAGAAAGCAGAATCCTGATAGGATAAGGGTTCTGTGAAATTTGTCGTGTACAGAGATCATTAGTTCATCTTATTTTGATACTGATGGTTTCCGTGACCATAGCGGTGCCAATAAAACCTTAAATAATGCCAAACTGACATGGAATCTGGATGATGGCAGCAAGATTAACTGGGTCACTAATTACGTCAATATTGATGCTGCTGATCCAGGTGGACTAACTCGAGCAGAGTGGGAGAACAATCCCAAACAAGTTGCAAAAAATGTCCTGGATTATAATGCGCGTAAAAAAATTGATCAGATCCAGACTGGTGTGACATGGTCAAAGCCAATCAATGATCAACATGAATTTTATGCCATGGCTTATATCGGACAGCGGCAAGTCATTCAATATCAGTCTATTCCTGATATAGTTCAAAAAAATCCCAATACACCTTATCAGGCGGGTGGGGTGATTGATTTTAAACGTGGCTACTATGGAACTGATTTTCGCTGGACGGGTAAGGATTTACTTCCTCAAACCCAATTTACCGCTGGTGTTTCTATAGATGCTATGAATGAAGATCGACAGGGTTTCCAAAATTTTAATGATCAGGGTGATAAAGGGATTGTGGGTGCTTTGCGCCGAGATGAGCGAAATAATTTATGGAATATTGATCCTTATCTACAAGCACCATGGTCATTTCTACCCAAAATGCGTTTAGATACGGGGATACGATACAGTAACGTACATTACAAATCCAAAGATCATTATATTGTTGGTCTAAATGGTGATAATAGCGGTAAAACAACTTATGAAGAAATCTTGCCATCCGTTGCTTTAAGTTGGCAATTCATGCCACAGGCATTGATCTATGCAAGTTATGCCAAAGGCTTTGAAACACCAACATTCATGGTTTTTCTCGGGTAGATAACCTGTTTAATAAAAATTATATCGGTTCAGTCATCGTTAATGAGGGGAATAGCCCATTTTTTGAACCTGCTGATGGGCGTAAGCTCAGTGTAGGGATGAGAGTAAGTAAGCAATTTTAGCAGAACGAGCAGTACCTGAAATAAGATACTGCTCGGTTATTTATTTTTTAGGTGGCTGAGCTGGAGCGGCTTTTTTGGCAGCAATCGCTTCTTCAACCTGAGCTAATGATTCTTTGGCATTTGGATAATTTGCCTGAGCAAGGCGTGCAAAAATATTTCTGGCTTCTTCGAGGTTTTGATCAAGAATTCCACCATTTGCCAACATATTTCCTAATATCATCAGTGATGGTGCATAACCTTTCTTCGCTAGCTCCTTTAGGCTCTCAACCGCTTGTTGTTGCATAATTGGATTTTTATTTTTTACACCAATACCAAGATCATAAATTGCTTTAAGATTTTGTGCTGGGTAATAATCCTTGCGTAGCAAAGGCAGTAAGCGTTGAATTGCAATTTGGTCATATTCAGGTTTACCCTGTTTAAACAACAAATCTGCAAATTCAACTGAGGCTTCCTCAGAACCTTGTACAGATGCTTTATCTAAATATTCCTTGTATTTTTGAGCATCTTTAGGGAGGCCTAAATTCCCTTTATGATAGGCTTGTGCCAAGATAAAGCTGGCCTTACCAAATCCTTTGTTGGAGGCATCCTGATAATATTGCAAAGCTTTTTTTTCATCTTTCACTGTGCCTTGCCCGATTTGGGTCATATAACCCACATTATAAATTGCCTGGGCATTGCCTGTATTTGCTAGGCGCTGCATTTCCTGAAATGCTTCAGGATAATTCTTTGCTTCATAAAGTTGAGTGGCTTTTGCAAAGACATCTGGAACTGCTGAGGTTTTATTGTCTGCTGCAAATACCGAATGGCTTGCAACCATGATTAGGTTGGCAATGAGCAACTTTTTCATCTTTCCTTTCCTTTCATGTAAATCTGCCGCAATCCTTTGTTGTTGGCAGAAAACAATGTTGTGACCCAAGTAAGTTTAAGAGTTTGGCATAAAATGTAAATGGAAATTTTGTATGTCAATATTTATGGGTAAATATATTCTAGCTTTGTAGTTTTTTGAAATATATAAATTATTTCAAAATACTGATAAAGAAAAATGTGAATACATCATGTAGAAATAGTCAGTCTACTGTTAATTTATTCATTTATTTAGATTGCTTGCCTGAGTTTAGTAATTGTTCAATCTGTTCTGCATTTTGTGGCATACCAGCGATACGGACACCATTTTTCAAAAATAGGGTGGGTGTTCCGTTAATTTGTAGTTTTTGTCCCAAGATCAAATTCTTTTGAATTGGGGTGGAACATTGTCCTGAATTTTTTGGAGCTTTGCGATGTAGCATATAATCTTCCCAAGCTTCATACTGGTTTTTAGCACACCAGATTTTGTTGGCAATTTCTTCTGCCTGAGGATGTAGAGTTTTTAATGGGAACGGAAATAAATAGACAGTCACATTATCAATGGCGGTCATATACTGTTCCAGTTTCTGACAATAAGGGCAGTCGGGATCTGTAAATATATAGAGTGTACGTTTAACATCACCTTTAACATATCGAATAGCTTGCTCTAATGGCAGTTGTTTAACATCAATTTTATTGAACTCAATTAAACGTTTTTCGGTTAGATTTTTTTGGTTTTTTGGATCGACCAGTTGACCAATAAACAGATAGTATGATGGAACAATAGCGCCCATTTGAATCTTGGGCAATCCTATCGCATAAAAATTATTGAGGCCTCGCCACGTCACCATTTAAAGCTTCTGGTAAATCTAAAACGGTTAAATGAAGTTCTTCCAGTGCGGTCGGTTTGGCAATCACCAAAGCTAAATAACCATCTTCAAAAGCGATACTATTAACGACTTCTACATCTTTACTGAGTTGGGTTGCAGGAGCGGGTACAGCATCATTGCCTTGAATCAAATGCAACCAGTGTTTAGGTTTTGCCTTAAACCATAGGCGTGCTACAATTTCCTGTCCTAGATAACAACCTTTATCAAAATGCACACCCTCTCGTTGATGCAGACGCAGTTCCTGGGGCTGGAACAGATGTTCAGTTGCTTGGGTAATCCAAGCCTGTCCAGATTGAATGGCTTGTATTTGCCATGCATTTATATCTGTTTCTGTTGAAGAAAACTCGGTATGGTTGCCTATAAAACTTGGAAAAACTTGACCAACCTCTTCCAGTTTCATTTTTGAGAAAGCACCAAACTTTTTAATATGTCTGGAAAACTCTTCTGCCTGATCCTGAGTTGTCACCAGTTCAAAACTTTCTGGATTTAATCTTTTGATCCACACACCAAAATGAATACGCCCTTTTAAATCACAAATAGCGGTGTAGCGACTTTCATTTTCTGGCAGGCGTTCAACATGAACAGTCACCTGACCTTGTAGAAATTTTTGTGCATCTACACCATTTAAGCTAAAAGCAGTAAAAGCAAGCTGACTCATAAATCAATCCCAAAGCAAAGTTCTGTTCATTACAATATAAGGGCTTATTTTGCGCTATTTTTCACAAAAAAACAGCTTTAGATTCTGCTTATTTATTTATGACAGAATGGGCAACCAAAGCTATCGCAACGATTGATTCATGGTGATGACAAATATAACAATAGTGATCAACAATGATGGAAAATAAAAATGACAGGTACAGTTAAATTAAATCGCGTGTTCAAGGCCCCAGCAGAGCGTGTCTTTAAAGCTTTCCTGGTTCCAGATGCATTGGCGAAATGGATGGCAGGAATCCTTATATTTATTGGGCTTGTTGGTGGAAGCTGAAATGCCTGATGAATAAAATGAATGATTGATAAACGTTTTAGTGACATAAATTTTCTGGAGTGATGAAAAATAATAAAAACTAAAATTTTGCAAAAAGCATTCTATCTCGCATAATAATGCTTTTGAGATTTTTTATGTCTTTTCCAAATTGCCCACAATGCCAATCAGAATATACTTATCAAGATGGAGAATTATTCATCTGTCCTGAATGTTCACATGAGTGGAAACAGGGTGAGGGGCAGGCATCAGAGCAACAGGAAATTATTAAAGATGCCAATGGTAATGTGTTGGCGGATGGTGACAGTGTCATAGTGGTTAAAGACCTGAAAATTAAAGGTTCCTCATCAGTAGTGAAAGTTGGTACGAAAGTAAAGACCATCCGTTTGATTACTGATGCGAGTGATGGTCATAATATTGACTGCAAGATTGATGGCATTGGTGCCATGAAACTGAAATCTGAGTTTGTCAAAAAAGCTTAATGCAATTGGTTTATGGAGGAGCATAAAAATGCTCCTTTTTTATATGTGTAAGTTACCAAAATTGAACAAAAAATAGTTTTTTTAATGCGGGTTGCCTGATCTATATTATTATTGTTGTTGAGATGAGATAAAGAACACAAATAACTCAAAAATAGAGGTTTTTATGGCAGGATGGTTCGAGCTAAGCCAGGCAAGTGATGGTCAATATCGTTTTGTGTTAAAGGCGGGGAATGGTGAACCCATTTTAAACAGTGAACTATATAAAACCAAGGCAGCCGCAATGAATGGAATTGCTTCAGTGCAAAAAAATAGCCCAGATGATGCACGTTATGAACGACTGACATCAAAAAATGGTAAACCTTACTTTAACTTGAAAGCGGCAAATCATCAGGTCATTGGTAATAGCCAATTTTATGCCAGTGAGCAGTCCCGAGATAAGGGTATTGAATCCGTTAAAAATAATGGTCCATCAGAAACAATCAAGGACTTAACTGTCTAAGTATAAAAAAGCCGTTTAAATCGAAACGGCTTTCTTATTATGGCAGGGTTTTATCAACCTGCTAATTTTGCAAGCAACTCATCTTTGCTGAGGTTGCTGGCTTCCGCATCACGGCGACCCTTGTATTCAAAAGTGCCTGCATCCAGACCTTTCTCACCGATAACGATACGGTGAGGAATACCTATCAGTTCAAGGTCAGAGAATTTCACGCCTGGACGTTCATTACGGTCATCCAATAACACATCATAACCCAGTGCCAGTAACTCTGCATAAAGCGCCTCAGCAGCCTCTAAGGTGCGTGGTGATTTATGCGCATTCATTGGTACAATTGCGACTTCGAAAGGTGCAATGGCCTGAGGCCAGATAATACCCTTGTCGTCATAGTTCTGTTCAATGGCAGCGGCAACCACACGGGTCACACCAATACCATAACAACCCATGGTGACTGTAAATGGCTTGCCATCTTCACCAAGTACTTTACAGCCCAGCGCTTCAGAATATTTGGTGCCTAACTGGAAGATATGACCCACTTCAATACCACGTTTGATGAGTAGTGTACCTTTACCATCTGGGGATGGATCACCCTCAACCACATTACGCAGATCATAGACTTCAGTAAAATGTGCATCGCGTTGCCAGTTGACACCTGTGGCATGTTTGTCAGCTTCATTTGCACCTGCAATAAAGTCAGACAATACCGATGCCGCACGATCCACAATTACGGTTAAACCTTTTTTCAGTAAACCTTGAGGACCAATAAAACCAGTCTTCAATCCCAGTGCACTGATTTGCTCTTCAGTGGCAAAGCTAAGTGGAGCAGCAATGAGTGGATGTTTCTCGGCCTTAATTTCATTCAGTTCATGATCGCCTCTCAGGAATAGGGCAATCACAGGAGTGTTGCCATGTTCATCAACCTGACCCTGAACCAGTAAAGCCTTAACCGATTGTTTGGCATCAGCGTTCAGGAACTGGCAAACCTCTGCAATGGTTTTCTGGTTTGGTGTGTCAACAATCGCCAGTGCTTGAGCTGGTGCCGCACGTTCGCCGACCAGAATGGCTTCGGCTTTTTCCATGTTCGCTGCATAGTCAGATTCAGTTGAGAAGATCACATCATCTTCACCGCTTGAAGCCAGTACATGAAATTCATGCGAACTTGAACCGCCAATTGAGCCTGTATCCGCTTCAACAGGGCGGAAATCCAGACCAAGACGAGTAAAGATACGGCAGTAAGTGTCGTACATCACGTCATAGGTTTGTTGTAATGAAGCTTGATCTGCATGGAATGAATAAGCATCTTTCATGATGAATTCACGGGAACGCATCACACCAAAACGTGGGCGAATTTCATCACGGAACTTGGTTTGAATCTGATAAAAATTGACAGGCAACTGCTTATAGCTTTTTAGCTCATTGCGTGCCAAATCGGTAATGACTTCTTCGTGCGTTGGACCCAGTACAAAAGGATTGTCATGACGATCTTTAAAGCGTAACAGTTCTGGGCCATACTGTTCAAAGCGTCCAGACTCCTCCCACAACGCCGCAGGCTGGGTCACTGGCATAAACACTTCTAAAGCGCCCGAACGATTCATTTCCTCACGGACAATAGCATCCACTTTCTTTAAAACACGCGTTCCCATGGGCAACCAAGAGTATAAGCCAGAAGCGAGTTTACGAATCATCCCCGCACGTAACATGAGCTGGTGTGAAATGACTTCAGCATCATTTGGGGTTTCTCTTAACGTTGCAAATAAAAAGCGGCTTGCGCGCATGGAAACAATCCTAAAGTTAAGTGTGATTGGAAAAAGCTGCAACAGTGGCGGAAAAGATCTCTCCACTTGTAAGTTTTGGCATTATGCCATGAATCATGGAATTTCGGGAAAAGTAAAGTGAGGCAATTCGATCAGGATGATAAAAAGAAAATTAAGGATCTGAAAATAAAAAAGTGCTGAATAGGGGGGTTATGGGATATTGGAGGGGTTATTCTGTTCAAATTTACTAAGGCGATTAATAATGTCAGCATATTCTATCTCTGTTCTGCTGTAGGCATTCCTTAAGCTTTCCACCGTTTTTTTCACGCGCTCAATATTCTTAATGTTATTTTCTAAATTGTTTTTGAGCTGGGGGGGGAGGGGTTCACCTTTACGGTAATATTCCATTTCCTGACGTTTAAAGCTGATCTTGTCCTGTTGTAGTTGTTGCAATTGCTGTTGTTGATAATTCAACTGTTTCTTCAGGTTGGCCAGAATCAGGTCCCTTTTTGCAGTCGCGATCTTGCTGTTGCCATAAGCGCGTTTAAGTTTTAAGTCCTGTTCGCGCTGACGTGCCAATGATTCGCGGCGTGTGGACTGTTGAATATCCTGGGTGGCATTATAGGGCTGGTTGCGCTTGATCACCTGCATGTTGCGGTCAAGCGCCTCATAGCCATAACGGATATGTTCTGGAGTGACCGAGCTGCTTACATTGGCAATGCCATTCTTGTCATAGTAGCGATACCAGACTGCCCGAGGTTGCTCTGTGGCCGCAAAACTTGAGCCATAAAAAAGAAACATTAAAACCAATGCACAAATGCAATTACGAGTTATCGTTGTAAAGTGACCAATGCGGAAACCGCACTTTAACGAACCAGTCATTACATTCCCCGTAAAAAGTTAATTAAATCACTTATTCTTAAATAATAATCACTTGTATATTAGTAGCTATTTATACAATTAAAAATAGTTAGTATACAAAAAATTTAGGAATTTGTTCAAAAGTGTGCGCTATTTGTTATTATTAGGGAAAACTGATAAGTTGGTTCAAAAAGCTTCGTTGATAATGCAAGTAAAGATATGTTAAAAATATCAAATAATCTGTATAAAACAAATTAAACCAAACATAATTTGTATTGAGTGATGGGGCAGGACAATTATATGGAAGATAAATTTCAAAATTTGAAAGTAATGGTGATTGACGATTCAAAAACGATTCGCCGTACAGCGGAGACTTTGTTGCAACGTGAAGGCTGTGAGGTCATTACGGCGGTAGATGGTTTTGAAGCATTATCAAAAATTGCGGAAGCAAATCCAGATATCATTTTCGTTGATATCATGATGCCACGCCTGGATGGTTATCAGACCTGTGCATTGATTAAGAACTCTTTAAACTACCAAAATATTCCAGTGATTATGTTGTCAAGCAAAGACGGTTTGTTTGATCAGGCTAAAGGGCGTGTTGTGGGGTCGGATGAATATTTAACTAAGCCATTCAGTAAAGATGAGCTGTTAACTGCGATTCGTAACCACGTTAGCGCATAAAATTAGATTGAGGAAAAAATGGCTCGTATTCTTATAGTAGATGATTCACCTACTGAAACATTTCGTTTTAGAGAAATTTTAACTAAGCACGGTTATGAAGTTTTAGAAGCGACCAATGGGGCGGATGGTGTTACCATGGCGCAGGCAGAGTTGCCAGATTTGGTCCTTATGGATGTGGTGATGCCTGGAATGAATGGATTTCAGGCAACACGCCAGATTAGCAAGGGTAAAGACACACAGCATATCCCTGTTGTGATCGTAAGTACGAAAGACCAGGCGACAGACCGCGTATGGGGTAAACGTCAGGGGGCTTGCGACTATTTGACCAAGCCGATTGATGAACAGCAACTTATCGATGTGATTAAACAACTGTTAAGTTAACCAATACGAGCCTTTTCATTACTCAATACGGGATAGGGTATGGCAGCAAATGGATTTATCGAATTGCTTCGCTTATCCAAGCGGGGCAATAAACAATATGCTTCAACTCAGAATGAAGTCAGCCGATGGTCTGGTATCGCTTTTGAGATGTTAGGGCAATATTTTGTTGCACCATTGGGGGAAATTTCGGAGGTGATCTATCCACCGAAATATACCCCTGTTCCAAATACTCAGGCATGGGTACGTGGCTTGGCAAATATTCGTGGGCGATTGCTTTCAGTTTCTGATTTAAGTCAGTTTATTTCAGGACAACGGAGTCAGTTTTCACCAACACAAAAAGTGATATGTATTAGCCATCAAGATCATTATGTAGGACTGGTTGTTGACCAGGTTCTGGGGATTCAGCACTTTAACAAGAAAAGTTTCTTTTCTCAAAATGCTGAACTCGACAGTAAGTTAAAAGACTACTGTCAGGGTTACTTTCACCAGCATAATCAGCAGTGGCATGTGTTTTTACTGAGTCGGTTGTTGAAAAATCCTCAATACATGAATGCATCAATAAAATTTATAAACTAATTTGTACGCTACGGAAGATAAACGCGTATTCAGGGGAGAAGCTGATATGGGCTTTAAACTCAAAAAGAAAAATGGTGGCGATAGCGCTGGTTTGAAGAAAGGCGGAGCGTTTCTGGAAAATATCCGAACGCAACTGGATCAATTTTCCCGTTTGTTCGGTGAAACAGAAAAATCCAAACCGATTATCTATCGTGCTTTAATTGCTTTGGCCCTTGCAGTCATCCTCTTAATTTACCTATTTGTGAGCGTACCACGTTCCAACCAATTGACTCGTAGTCTGGGTGAATTGCGTCTGTTGTCGCAAATGATCTCGCGTCAGGCAACGGAAGCAACCGCATCTGGTACACCAGAAGCGATGAAAAGTCTGGTTGAGTCGAAGAAGCAGTTTGCTGAAAACCTTGAAACCGTTGAAAGTGTCTATGGTAAAGGTTCTGATGAGTATAAAAAGGTTAACGAGCTTTGGGAGAATGTTTCCAAGAACATTGATCTAATCGCATCTCAACAAAAAATCATTAACCAGCTTTATGATACTAACATCTCGATCAGTGAAACGATTCCCGAAATTCAGGCTGAATATAACCTGATGGTTGACCAGATGGTTCGTGAAAACATGCCAAGTAGCCAGGTAATTATCACGAAAAACCAGGTGTTCATCGCAGAGCGTATTTTACGCTCAATCAACTCGGTATTGGTGGGTACAGATAATTCGAATGTTTCTGCGAATGACTTTGGGGCGGATATTGAAACCTTTGGTGTTTACCTCAATGCACAGCTCAATGGTAGCTCTGAGCTGGGCGTTGACCGTATCACCTCACCAGATCTACGTGAGTCTCTAGAAAGTATTAAGTCTGACTATGACGCTGTCTTGAAATCAGCGGCGGCAACGGTTCTACAAAACGCGAACCAGATTGTTCGTGTACGTCAGGCATCTTCACAAATCTTCTCTCAATCTGATGCCTTATTGACTTCATTGAATGACTTGTCGAAAAAAGCTGAGAGTGGCTGGGGTAATGTTATTGCAGGTATCGTGTTAATTGCCGCATTGGGCTTACTGGTGTTCTCTGCACTGCAATTACTTGCTCTACGTAGTAATACGGATAAAGAGCGTGTAATGCGTCTGCAAGATGAATATGACCGTAACCAAAACGCGATTTTACGTTTACTGGATGAAATCGCCGATTTGGCGGACGGTGACTTGCGTTCTTATGCAACGGTATCGGAAGACTTCACAGGCGCAATTGCGGATTCGATTAACTTCGCGATTGACCAGTTGCGTGACCTTGTATCCCGAATCACGGATACTTCACAGGAGGTTGCACGCTATACCCAGAAGACCCAGGATATTACTAACCAGTTGGCAGAAGCATCTGAACATCAGGCGCAAGAAATTGCAGGTGCGTCAGCGGCGATGAATGAAATGGCATTGTCCATTGATCAGGTATCTGCAAACGCATCTGAGTCTGCTGAGGTGGCACAGCGTTCTGTACAAATTGCATCAAATGGTGCGGAAGTTGTAAACCGTTCGATTGAGGGGATGGACCACATTCGTGAGCAGATTCAGGAAACATCAAAACGTATTAAACGTTTGGGTGAGTCTTCTCAGGAAATTGGTAACATCGTTTCTCTGATCAACGATATTGCCGACCAGACGAACATTCTGGCTTTAAACGCTGCAATTCAGGCATCTATGGCTGGTGAAGCGGGCCGTGGTTTCGCGGTTGTAGCCGATGAGGTACAGCGTCTAGCGGAACGTTCAGCGTCAGCGACCAAACAGATTGAAGGACTGGTAAAAACCATTCAAACTGATACCAACGAAGCCGTTATTTCAATGGAACAAACGACTTCCGAGGTCGTGCGTGGTGCCAACCTGGCAAAAGATGCGGGTATTGCACTGGATGAGATTCAAACGGTATCAGGTGACTTGGCAAAACTGATTGCGAGCATTTCTGATGCAGCGAAACTTCAGTCTGCATCAGCAAGTCATATTGCAACCACGATGAATGTTGTACAGGAAATTACCTCACAAACCACCACAGCAACGTTTGATGCAGCACGTTCGGTTTCTGAACTGGCGAACATGGCTGAATCATTACGTGAATCAGTAACTGACTTTAAGTTACCTGAGTAAGCAGCATAGGAAAGACAGAGTGGGGCGCTGTCTTTCCTATTTAGAGATGTAGAATATCTCAACAAGGTGGTGGTGGAATGCAACGACATCTTGTGTGATAGATACACGTAATTTTTACCCACAACTGGTGGATAAAAACGAAAGAAGCAGCTATGAAACAAATATTAAAAACGTTAGTTGAAACGATGACGCTTCCTGAAGATAGCTATCTTGAACAAGATGCCGAGATTCTTGAGATTTTTATTGAAGAATTGGATGAAATCTTTGCTGAATTAGAACCTTTATTGGTTAAATGGATGGAACAACCTCATCAACAGGATGTACTTACAGATGTGCGCCGCCACTTCCATACCCTCAAGGGTTCAGGGAGAATGGTGGGTGCGAAATCCTCTGGTGAGTTGGCCTGGACGGTTGAAGACACTTTAAACCGTGTTATTTCAGGAACGGTTTCCCTGAACACGGAAATTCAACGCTATGTTCAGGCGGTTTTCAATATTTACCGTTTTAGGCTTGTACATGATTTTAAAGTGGTTCAAAAACATTTGATTGATCTAAAACCACTGGTTTTATTGGGGCAGCAATTACAACAACAGCAAAGCCCAGAGCCTGCACTTTATGAGCTATTAAACCTTGCAAATACTTTAACACATGATGATGTTCAGACGGGTCTTGAGCTGATTGATGGTGTTGAGGATGCCATTGATGACACAATTGCGGCTGATCAGGTGCAACAGGATATTGAGCCTGTCTTGGCGACTATTGAAACTGAGCAGGATGAAGTGCTTGCCAAGGAAACCTTGGCCATCTTCCTGGAGGAGTCAGAAGATCATCTTAGGGCCATTGATCAGTTCCTGTTGAACGAACGTCCAAATAATGATCACTACAATACCTTGATCAGGGCTTTACATACCCTTCGTGGTAGTTCCTCAATGGCGCATGTGGATCAGGTATTTGAAGCAAGTGCTAAAGTTGAAAACCTGTTTAAGACCTTGTTGCAGGATGAACTGGATTCCAGTTCTGATGAAACCGCATTGCTCACCCATTACGCCCAGTTTGTCCGCGATTACCTGCATACCTTAAGGCAGCAGGGCGCGAAACAGAAACTGGATGAGATTTATGACACATTCAATGTGGCATGGGATAGCTATGACTTCCAGCTAGAAGAAAAACATGGTGAGGCAATACGACCACAGGGGCTGGTTTCTGAATTACTAGAATTAAATATTAATGATTTACTGGATGTGGAATTTGATTTTGAAAAACGTGCCCGAAATGAATTTCCTCAATATATCCAGCTGTTAAGTCATCAGGCGGAAATTCTGTTACAGCATACGCATCATCATGCCACGATTGGGATGTATCAATATACCAGCCTATTGCGTTCAAGCTATCAGGACCTGATTTTTAAACCGAGTCTGTTGAATCTTGATTATGCGTTTGAGCTGTATCATCAGGTGCATCAACAGTTTATTCAGTTGTTCGATACCTTGGCTGCTGGACAGCGTGTCACCTTAACCAAGACACATGAAAGTGTCCTGAATGAATTAAGTTTATTTACCCAGCAGAATATTGACTTCTTGGAACAAACATCCACAGACGTTATGGATACTGTACCTGAAACAGTCCAAGATTCTGCGTCTGGTCTTGATATTGCAGACCTGTCAGCACAGTTTGCGCTGGACAAGCAACAGTTACAGTCAGATGAGGCAAATAGTGACTTCGATCCTGACCTGTTGGATATCTTCCTTGAAGAGGCAGATGAGTTACTGGTGGGAATTGATGCTGACCTCAGTACTTGGGCAGCAGACTATCAGAATGTGGGTGCCCTGAAAAACCTGATGCGTTATTTGCACACCCTAAAAGGTGGTTCAAATATGATTCAGGCGCGTCATATCGGCCTGATTGCACATGAGCTGGAAACAATTTACGAGAAGCTGATTAACCAGCAGATACAGGCAACACCACAGCTTATCACCGTGATTCGTTCAGTTCAGGATGATATTGCAGATCGTATTCAAACGATTCGCGACCAGCAGGTTGACTACCCATCGGCTCATGTCTTGCAGGTTCTGGCAAACCTTGATCAGATGACGGGTACATTCGAAGCCAAACCTGTGGCGGTTAAACAGCTTGAAGAGACAGATGAAGAGATTGATTCAGTTGGTGTGGAAGAAGAGAAAGCTGTTTCTAATCTCCCTGTTCAGACAGAATCTCCACATACCGCAGTTGATGTTACGGTATTGGCAGCCCAGCTTGGACTCGATAAGAAGCAATTGCAGTCAGCCGAATCAAACAGTGACTTTGATCCTGACCTGTTGGATATCTTCCTTGAAGAGGCAGATGAGTTGCTGGTGGGAATTGATGCTGACCTCAGTACTTGGGCAGCAGACTATCAGAATGTGGGTGCCCTGAAAAACCTGATGCGTTATTTGCACACCCTAAAAGGTGGTTCAAATATGATTCAGGCGCGTCATATCGGCCTGATTGCACATGAGCTGGAAACAATTTACGAGAAGCTGATTAACCAGCAGATTCAGGTAACACCACAGCTGATTGCCTTGATTCGTCTGGTACAGGATGATATTGCGGATCGTATTCAAACCATTCGCGACCAGCAAATCGATTATCCATCAACGCATGTGGTACAGCTACTTCAACAAGCGGATCACTCGGCTGATCTGGTTGTAAGCGAGCCTGCAACTGAAATCACCGCACTTTCTGATCAAGATGAGAGCAGTGGACTGGAAGTGTTGCAACTTGTTGAAGAAGAAGTTTCTGAAGAACCAAGTCTTGCGGCAGATGAGCTGAGTGGCAATGATATAGAAGAACAGGTTGAAGATACCTCCTCTCTTCAAACTGTGGAAAATTCTGAACACTCTCTCGAAGATGATGTTCGTTCACTAGTGGAACAGACATTCCTTGAGGAAGCTGAAGAACTGCTTGAACAGGCTCAGGGCTTGTTGAAACAGTGGTTTGACCAGCGCGGTAACCGTAGTTTGCTGTTACAGCTCCAGCGTAATGCCCACAGCTTGAAAGGTGGCGCACGCATGGTGGAAATGGATGCGATTGCAATCATTGCCTACCATCTGGAAAACGCCTTTGAACAGTTTGGTGTGCATCATTTCAGCTCAAACGTTTATGACAATCTGCTTAATACTGCGCTGGCATGGCTCAATGATGCGATCTTTAAGCGTCAATATGCCAACTTTGATGGTTTAAAACAAAGTCTGGAGAAGATGGAATTTGTGGATGTTGCGGCACAGCTTCCTCAAAAATTCTCTGCAACAGACATCTTTACGCCTGAATATACTATGGAGTTTGTTCAGGGTGATGGTACTGAACCACCATCCATGTTGGGTGAGTGGGAAACCACAGAGCGCATTGAACAGAACAATGAAATGATTCGTGTTTCTGCTGACGTTATCGAGAAGATGATTGACTTGTCAGGGGAAAATGCGATCAACCGTTCACGTATTGAAATGGACCTGGGCCAGCTGGGTGGTACGTTGACGGAAATGGAACTTGCAATCAAGCGTCTGGCTGATCAGCTACGCCGAATGGAAGGTGAGCTGGAAAGTCAGATCATTGCACGACATGGCGGAGAAAATTCCCGTTATGCCGATTTTGACCCGTTGGAGATGGACCAGTACTCATCGTTGAACCAGTTGTCAAAATCGCTTGCAGAATCCGCTTCGGACTTGGTTGACTTTAAAACCACACTTTCTGAGAAGATTCGTGATACTGAAGGTCTACTGTTGCAGCAGTCGCGTATTCAGGCAGAAATTCAGGAAAGCCTGATGCGTACCCGTCTGGTGCCATTCTCACGCTTGTTACCACGTTTACAACGTATTGTTCGCCAAACGGCTTCCACCCTGAACCGTCCAACTCAATTGGTGGTGAACAATACCGAAGGTGAATTGGACCGCAGTATTCTTGAAAGGCTGGTTGCACCATTTGAACACATGCTGCGTAACGCGATTGACCACGGTATTGAAGACCGTGAGCAGCGTTTACAGGCTAAAAAACCAGAAACAGGGCATATTGTTCTGGACATTGGCCGTCAGGGTACCGATATCGTGGTCACATTCAGTGATGATGGTAAAGGGATTGATGTCAACCGAATCAAGGACAAGGCGATTCAGACAGGTTTGATGACCACGGATCAAAAACTTGATCAGGAAGAAGTTTTACAGTTTATCTTCCATCCAGGTTTCAGTACCGCTGCACAGGTGACCCAGATTTCTGGCCGTGGTGTCGGTCTGGACGTTGTACAGAGCGATATCAAGGCCTTGGGTGGTCACGTGAGTGTCAGCTCCGTTCTGGGTAAGGGAACCACATTTACCATCCGCGTACCAACAACCGTGGCGGTAAGTGACGCCTTGATGGTGAAAGCGGGTGATCAGCAATTCGCATTCCCACTTGCACAGATTGACCGTATTGTGCGTATCTCGCCAATGGCGTTGGAGCAATACTTTGACAGTCAGGAAGACTACTTCAAGATTGATCAGGAACGCTATCGCCTGCGTTACCTGTCCGAGTTTGTTGCGAGGCAACCAATTCCACGTTTGAATGGTGTGGTTCACTCTTTACCTGTGTTGCTGATTAAGGGTGCTCAAGGGCAGACCACTGCATTACTGGTCGACCAGTTGATTGGTTCGCGTGGCCAGATTGTGGTAAAACCGATTGGTCAGCAATTCTCAAGTATTGGTGTGATTGCGGGTGCTACCATCCTTGGTGATGGTCAGGTCTGTCTGATTCTGGATGGCCAGAATATTGCCCGTCAGGCACAGTCAACAGCACGTAGCAAGCAGGCGGATGAGACCTATACCAAACAGCGTTATGATGAGCGCCGCCTGATCATGATTGTGGATGACTCGGTGACTGTACGTAAGGTGACGTCACGTCTGTTGGAACGTCAAGGCTATGATGTGGTGACAGCCAAAGATGGTGTCGATGCAATTGAGCAGCTTGATACAGTCAAGCCAGACTTGATGCTGCTTGATATTGAGATGCCACGAATGGATGGTTTCGAAGTGACCAACCTTGTTCGACACCATGAAATACATCGCGACTTGCCAATCATCATGATTACATCACGTACAGGCGAGAAGCACCGTGAACGTGCATTGTCACTGGGGGTAAATCAATATATGGGTAAACCATTCCAGGAAGAAACGCTTCTGGAAAATATTGAAAGTTTACTTACAGTGCGCTAAGGGGTAATGAATAATGGTTAAAAAAGGCGAAAACTCGGCATTGGGGCAAATTGATCAGCAAGAGTTACAACACTTAATTACGGTATCAACAGGATTCATTGATGCCTATATTATTCAGTGCCATCAAAAGGTTCCCATGCTGTTGCCACAAAATATCGTGTTGTCAGCAATGGATACCCAAACCAACGTTGACCACATCGAATGGCATGACCTAAAGCTTCCCGTTTATGCGGTGAATGACCCGAACGAGAAGCAGGGCGTGGCCTTGGTTATTGAGGGTGATGATGTCTCCGAGCGGTTTGCCTTGGTCTGTAATGAAATGCCTGAATCCATCCGTGTACGTATTTCGGAAATTGTAGATGAAGAGCGAGACGTGGATGACAATAAGGTCTTTAAGTATGTGAAGATGGGCGAAAAGCAATTTTTTGTTCCCCATTTGCAAAATATCCAGACCCAGCTTGGTCTCTAATAAAAAAGGAACTCATCAGAGTTCCTTTTTTTATGACTATAAAATTTATTAAGTCAAAAGCTCTTCCAGAATTTGTTCATAAATTTCAGCCAGAGGCTCCAGATCATCAACATTGACATGCTCATTGATTTGGTGGATGGTGGCATTTAACACCCCAAGTTCCAGAACCTGGGCGCCTGTAGGTGCAATGAAGCGTCCATCAGAGGTACCACCACTGGTTGAAAGTTCAGTTTCAACGCCTGTCACATTTTTAATCGCTGTTCTTGCCGCATTCACCAATTCGCCCACTGGGGTGAGGAATGGTAAACCTGACAATGTCCAGTCAATGCTGTAATTCAGTTGATGTTTATCCAGTGTTTCAATGACGCGTTGTTTGAGAATTTCGGCCGTTACTTCAGTGGAGTAACGGAAATTAAAGGTCACCTCCAGTGTGCCTGGAATGACATTGGTTGCACCTGTTCCCGCATGGATATTTGAAATCTGGAATGAGGTTGCGGGGAAATATTCGTTACCATTGTCCCATGTGGTTGCACACAGTTCATCCAGTGCTTTGGTTGCCAAATGAATTGGATTCTGTGCAAGATGAGGGTAGGCGACATGGCCTTGCTTGCCTTGTACGGTCAATACCCCATTTAAAGAGCCACGGCGGCCATTTTTGACAATATCACCAAGTTGATGGGTACTTGAAGGCTCGCCAACCAGACACCATGTCATTTTCTCATTACGTTCTTCCAGGGTTTCAACAACTTTAACCGTGCCATTGATGGATGGACCTTCCTCATCGGAAGTAATCAAAAAGGCAATCGAACCCTTATGGTTAGGATGCTTGGTGACAAAACGCTCCGAGGCGACCACCATTGCGGCCAGGGCGGTCTTCATGTCGGCAGAACCACGGCCATATAATTTACCATCACGGATGCTAGGCAAAAACGGGTCTGAATTCCATGCATCCAATTGTCCAGTCGGAACAACATCAGTATGCCCCGCAAAACAGAACACAGGGCTTTCTGTACCACGACGGGCCCATAAATTATCAACATCTTCAAAACGCATGTTTTCGATCTTAAAACCCACCTTGGCCAATCGTTCAGCCATGATGTTCTGGCAGTCATGATCAATAGGCGTGACTGAGGGTTGGCGTAGGAGTTGTAAACTGAGTTCAAGTGTATCGGAATGGTTCATGCGAGATGTGGCTAAATCTGGTGAAATCTGAACCGATATAATAGGGGAATATTGCTGAGAAAGGTATGTAAAAATAAACCTTATCTAGTTTGTAGATAAGGTTTTGTGAGCGTTGTTCTATGGAACTACAGTTTATTCTGGGTTTTTTCAGCAGTTTGGGTCACTTTGTCGCCTGCTTTGGAAACATCCTGCCCAAAACCCTTAAAGGTGTTACAACCAGTTAATACAAAAGCGGCCATGATAGAAGCAACTAAAATTTTTTTCATCATCTTCTCCGTGTGAATTTAATTATGATGTCATTAGAGTCTAAAAAAATAAATGGAAAATGAACATGATGGTTTGATTGTAGATTTGTTATAAAATGTTATTTACTTGCGGTTGAGCTAAATAACAGGGCGGATTGACGAAACATATAAAACATGGGTTCAGTGTCTGCATTGTGATAAAGTCCATTGGTCCACCATTCAGCAGTTTGTGTAGATGGATGTTGATCAGGGCAAATCCATTCATGCCGTTGTAGGCGATAGTAGGGTAGTACAGGGATTATCGTTCCCCATTGACCTAAACGTCTGGATGTGTTGATCCATTCTGGAATAGATGATGCGTAATGATGTTCTGGTAAATACAGTTGTCCTTTCATGACTGCAAATTTACGCTGAATTGTGTACTGGCTGGTCTCGGAAAACTGAAACTGGCGTTGGGTAAAGTGCCGTAGTTTTCGCTGTAGGGTATCTTGCCGATTTAGACCGAACCATTCAGATAAATTGAGTTCGTTCTCACCCAAATAATATTTCAATGCGACTTCCCAATGCTCGATTTCCTGGGTCTGTTTGTTGAGTAACAGGAAATCAAGCTCACCCAGGGTGACTGCCCCCGCAATTTTCTGGATGCTGTGGCCTAATAACTGGTAGGGGTGATAATCATCATCCTGTAGCCAGAACCAGAGCAGATATTCAAAACGCAAACCTAAACGGGTACTTTTCAGGCGTGCCATAAATTCAATTAAGGGTTGAGGTTGCTGATCCAACTGTTGCAACCGCACCTCATAAGCTTGATAGTGCTCTTGCCAAACGGTATTGGAATGAAGTTCAAAATAATTTTCAATTTTTAAATCATCGGGTATTTTGGTCAGGATATTGGGACTGGCAATGCAAAAGGCCAACTGCCGAACAATAGGCTGCTTAAACTGTAACCACGGTTCAAAAAAGCTGGGTGAATCAATCTTCTCAGGCATAGTCACCCATCATCGAGAAATAATAAGTTCAGTTTGATAAACAACAATAAAAACACTTTATACTAGCACGGTTGTATTGACGTGTCGGTTAATTACTAAATGAAAACATTGTTCTGGCGTAGCTTGGTGGTGATTTTTATCACATTGGGAATTATTGGAGCAATTCTACCTGGTATGCCAACAACAGTTTTCCTGATTCTGGCAGCATGGGCGGCATCAAAAGGCTGGCCGCAAATGGATGCATGGTTACTGAACCATCCCAAATATGGTCCCACACTGCGTAACTGGCGTGAAAATGGGACTGTACCACGCAAGGCCAAGTGGATTGCCAGTATCATGATGCTGTTCAGTGGGATTTTAATGCTGTTTACCAATGCGCCGTTCTGGGTCAAGATATTTACTGATGTTACCATGTTGATTGTGGCGATCTGGTTATGGCTACGTCCTGAACCTGAGCAGCGTTAAAAAAAGCGAAGCTTTTTAGCTGCGCAAGACGAGAGCTACGCTCAAGTGGCGAGGATAAGCAAAGCATCGCTTTGCCCTGAGGGGCGATTAAAGCTCCGCAAGAAGACGAGCAGCTATGCTGCAAGTGGCAAGTTAAAAAAAGCAAAGCTTTTTTAGCGGCGCAAGACGAGAGCTACGCTTGAGTGGCGGGGTAAGCCAAGCAGCGCTTTGCCCTGAGGGGCGATTAAAGCTCCGCAACAAGGCGAGCAGTTATGCTGCGAGTGGCAAGTTAAAAAAGCGAAGCTCTTGCAGAATATATTTTGTATATATAAAGCAGATTCAAAAAGAACACCATTTTCCTAAATCATTGGGTCAGCCTCCTATAAGTTCTAAAAATCAAAATTACACAAAGCACAGCATTTTTATGTTCAAATAAATCAGCAAGACCGAAATATTTAGAGATAGAAAATGTCCTATACATTGGAACAGGCAGACATATTGATTGATTTGGCGCAACAAACTTTACGATTGCCGAAACATAACAAGTTTTATCTGATTTCCTCTGGCAAGAATGGAATTGGTGAACAGGAAAACAGTGGTAAAACCCCAAGAGGCTGGCATCGTGTTGCCCAAAAGATCGGTCATGACGCTGCAAAATATTCAGTCTTTATTGCGCGCCAGCCTACAGGCGAAATTTACAATCAACAGCTTGCACAACAGTTTCCACAAAGGGACTGGATTTTATCGCGAATTTTGTGGCTGGATGGTTTGGAGGCTGGTTTTAATCAGGGGGAGGGTTGTGATACCTTTAAACGATATATCTACATCCATGGGACACCTGATACGGAACCGATGGGCATTCCGATGTCTCATGGCTGTATCCGAATGAAGAATGATGAAATTATCGAGCTTTTCGGGCTTGTTCCTGAACATGCACTGGTCTATATTTCAGAACAGACATTGGAAAATAAGCAGCCAGATTGTAAATAAGTGCCTAAATAAAATACGAAAATCCTGTGTTTTATCAAGAATGACCTATTTTTTAATCATTCACACGGTTTTTTCCGAAAAGAGCATGAAAAGCGTTTGACAGGCTGTGAAGATTCTCTATAATGCACCTCACAAACGATGAAGACGTTAAGGGCGCTTAGCTCAGTTGGTAGAGCGTCTGCCTTACAAGCAGAATGTCGGCGGTTCGATCCCGTCAGCGCCCACCAAGCCTTTACGTTAAAACTCAAGTGCAGCGGTAGTTCAGTTGGTTAGAATATCGGCCTGTCACGCCGAGGGTCGCGGGTTCGAGCCCCGTCCGCTGCGCCA
>NZ_KB849354.1:424800-434177 GCF_000368325.1 Acinetobacter sp. CIP 102529 | reverse complement strand
AGTGCAGCGGTAGTTCAGTTGGTTAGAATATCGGCCTGTCACGCCGAGGGTCGCGGGTTCGAGCCCCGTCCGCTGCGCCATTTTCTTGGCTCCCTGTTTAAGAAAATGTTTGTTTTAACAAGTATGTTTATACTTGCTTCTCTGAAACGAGAGTTAATTAGAAAAATTAAAGATTTTTTTCTTGCACTCGGACAAAGCTTTGCTTTGTTTATCTTCGTTCAGGGCGCTTAGCTCAGTTGGTAGAGCGTCTGCCTTACAAGCAGAATGTCGGCGGTTCGATCCCGTCAGCGCCCACCATATCCCATCATCTTAAAAATCAATTCATTGTAATCACTTCAAGCTTGATTTATCATGTGCCGCGATAATCATTCTAATATTGAAGTCATTTATTATGAAAAATCCATATCAACGCAAGGCTGCGTCGAAATCTCAAACTACGATATCCAATTCACCGCCTAAACAGCTTTATCGCCAGTTTATTGAAAATATTATTGTCCAGCGTCGTGTGGTTGCCCTGTATCATGAGGGTTGGGCACTATGTGCAACGCCAACAGGACAGCATGCCATGTCTATTTGGCAGAACAAGGGAATGGCAAAGTTACTGATCAAGGACAATTGGGCCAATTACGAGGTTCAAGAATTGCCCTTGATGGCATTCATTGAAAAGATGATTCCTTTTTTAAAGGAAAATAACACCATACTTTCTCTTGACCTAACGCCTGAGGGGAATAACCTACTGGTTAGCCCTGATTCATTATTATTGGATATTAAGAATTTTCTGTATCAGATCTATTTGCAGCGCCCAGAGGTTTTTGCTGAGTTGCAGTTGCCGTTGCCACGGGACATTCGTTTGCATCAATAAGCAATAAGATAAAATTGATAGGGATAACCCTGTCAATACTCATCCAGTAACCAGCCACTTGCGTAGGCAAAATACTCCCTTAGCCATGCATTATAACGTGTGGCTAAAGGTGTGGTGGCACCCAGCATGCTAATATGGCGATATCCCTGTTTTCGCGCAATTGCGGCCGCCCGCAGTGTATGGAAATCACTGGTCACGATTACAATTGGTTGCTGGATATTAATGTGTTGTGCCTGCAACAAAGGCTGACTATTTTTAAGATTCAGCTCAGTGCTGGTGCTCTTATCCTCCAAAAGTATTTGCGAGGCGGGAATATGGTGCTTCTGCTGTAGATAGCTGGACATCACCTCAGCCTCACTTTGGGTTTCACCAAAATCAATACCTCCTGTCAAAACCAGTTTGGCATCAGGTTGGGCCAGGGCCACTGGTGCAGCTCGATCAAGTCGCTTGGCAAGGGTGGCGGATGGCTGCCCATTTTCAACACCACTACCCAACACAATAATTGCCCGTACTGGGGGTATGGTCTGGGTTTTTGCATTGTTCTCTGCCAGATAATTAAAAAAATAGCCTAAGCTAATCAACCAGATCCAGAAGCATAACCAGCCAAAGCGCCAAATGGAATGTAGGCGGAAATGATAGAAAAAGAAACGTTCAATATGATAATAAAAGAACGCATATACACAGAAAAAAAGGCCAAGCAGCAGTGGAAGCACTGTCCCAATATGAATCTTTTTAAATGCGATCAGCACCGCACCATCAATGAACAGGACTGAACCGACAAGGGCAAATAAGAGACGAAGCCATGAACTGAGTTGCATAATTTGAATTGTGGTCGATTTGAATCGTGTTAAGTGTATGCAAATTTAGGCGAAAGGCAAATTTTGATGCTGTTGTATAAAAAACGGGTGTGAAAACACCCGTTGTTCTTGGAGGAAAGTGAACTACGAGTTAATAGACATCCCGACGATAACGTCCTGCCTGACGAAGTGCATCCACTTTTTCTTCACCTAGGATATCGGTAAGTGCCTGATCTACACCTGAAGCCATGCCATCAATACTACCACAGACATAAATGACCGCACCCTGGTCTAGCCAGCTAATTAACTCATCAGCCTGTTCACGCACGATATCCTGCACATAGATGCGCTGCGCCTGATCTCTGGAAAAAGCCAGATCAAGGCGTTTGAGCGTGCCCATATTTTTCCATGCTTCAATCGTTTCCTGATAGAAGAAATCATGTTCACGTTGGCGTTCACCAAAGATCAGCCAGTTGGCGGTGTAATCCTGACGGTTACGCTGTTGTAACAGGCCCATTAGTCCTGCAATGCCTGTACCATTGCCGATACAGATAATAGGGCGGTTGTCGTCAATCAAATGGAAAGATTCATTGCTACGAATGCGTAAGGCAATGGTTTGCTTTAAGGATGCAAACTCGGTGAGCCAGCCTGAACCCAGTCCTAATTGGCCATTTTCATCACGTTGTTGACGCACCACCAATCGTAGAACTTGCTGTGACGGGATGCTGGCAATCGAGTATTCCCGTGTTGGCAGGGTAGGAAGTTGTTGCAGCAGTTCCTCAAGCTTGGTAAATGGCTGAATCTCAGTGCGTAGGTTTTTATTCCACAGCCATTGTTCAATCGGTTGTTTGAGTGAAGCAACCTGAATGTTGGCAGGAATTTGATGCTTGGCCAGAAAGGCTTCAATCTCAGCCATACTATTGGCTGGTTGAATCTCGGCAATATCTCCCGCATGCCAGCTAATGTCATAAGGTGCTGTCAGTTCAATATTATAGGCTGCCTGTCCCAAACTATTTGGATTAAGTACATGGCGTTTACTGAGTGTCCATTGATCGAAGACCTTTTCAATATTCATGGCATGCAGTTCATGCTGAGTCACCGCAGACAAGGCTTGATTCCAGCGTTGAATGTCATTGGCATTTGCATTGTCCACTTCGATTAACTCGAAAAATGCCTCCGCATTGCATTGTTTTAACCACTTATCAACTGCATAGCCAAAACTACAGTAACTGTCTGGATATTCTCTGGAACCGAGCGCCAATACCGCATATTGCATGTGACCGAGGTTAGGCCTCTGTTGCATGAGCTTTTTACAGAACCCTGTTGCCAGGTCGGGTGCTTCACCTGTGCCATAGGTGCTGACCACGAATAGAACCTGCTGCGCCTGCTGTAAGTCCTGCTCGGTAAGTTGCTGAATGGGTTTCACTACAGTCGGCTGCTGTGCCTCCTGTAGGCTGGTGGCGGTGCGCCAAGCCAACTGTTCAGCAACACCTGTTTGAGACGCATAAGTAATCAACCATGGTTTTGCATTTGGATCGACCTGTTGTGATGTTTGGGATTGACGCGCTGCCAAAGTCAGTTTCTTCTGTTGACGGCGTTTGAGGTACAGCATCCAGCCTGTCACAAAGAATAAAGGCATGCTGAGAGAGGCCAGCAAGGCAATAAACTGGTAGGTCGAACCAAAGAAACTACCCCGATGCACAGGTAGCATGCTGCTCATGATTTTCTCATTAAGCTTTTTATCTTCATATAATTCTAATTTTTCAATTTTTTGCTGCTGATAGTTATAGACAGCCTGATTGCGTGCACGTTCATGCTGTGGAATATGGTCAACGAATGATAGCTCTAGCTTTGCGTCATCATGCTTGGGAATATTTAGGGTGAGGGCAGAGTATTTGCCGCCAATCTGTGCATTGACGTTTGTCCATGTCTGCTCAAGAATTGTATTGATCTGTTGTTTTGATAATTCAGGTTGCTTGGCTTGGCCAGCCTCATTGTCATGCTCTTTGCGTTGTGGCTGTTCGACTCCCATCACCTTGAACATGTCTGCACGCCACCAGTCATACGACCAGTATAAGCCTGTACATGCAAACAACAGGTAGAACACCGCCGCCCAAGTGCCCACAACGGCATGTAAATTCCAGATAAAATTACGGCCTTTCAGCTTGGGCTTGATAAAAAACCATTGTTTAAAAGAGTGTTTCTTCGGAAAACGCAGATAAAGTCCACTCAATACAAAGAAAATCAGCATCAACGCAGAGGCACCTGTCAACTGTTTGCCAAAATCACCCATCGTTAGATAACGGTGCAAACGCTGAATAAACTGAAAAAACTCCTGTCCCTTGATCTCAGGCAGAACCTCGGCAGTATAGGGATTGACCATCATGTTATAGCCACGCCGTTCGCCATCTTTCTTGATATTGACTGTAGAGGATGCGGTAGGGTCAGCAGAGAGGGTGATGCTGTTGATCTTAATCTCAGGTTGTTGCTGGTTGAAATGCTGATAAAGTTGCGCTGGTGTCAGCTTGGGAGTTGTTGCGGCTTGTACCACATAACTTTGCTGATTAATCATTTTTAAGATTTGTTGATCGTAGGAGTAAATGGCTCCTGTCACTCCCATGATGGAGAGGATTAAACCAGCCGTAATCCCTAAAAACCAGTGGATTTGGAAGAATACTTTTTTAAACATGGGAAAAAATGGAAAGATGAAGAAGTTTCTGTAAATATAACCCAATAATAAGAATAGAATAAGGATTTTGTAGATAATATTGATTTTGATTCTTATTTTCAAATTAAGTGATTTAAATCTGGCTTAAACCTAAACGAGGGAAGTGCCATTTTAAGAAAAAACCCAGCTTGGGCTGGGTTGTTTTATATTGCTGATGACCGTATCCGATTACAACGGTTTAGCCTCACCAACTGTCTCTTTTAAGTGCTTGCGTACTGTATTAAATGAGAAATTCTTTGAATCCATGCGTTTTGGCAGGATATAGGCACCTTGCTGAACTTCGCCTTTTGGTGTCTTTACCTTGAAATTAACCAAAATAAAATCAGGGGTATTGTACCATTCGTAAATGTCTTTCCAGCCGATGGTCGCTGTACCTTCCTGAAGTCCCATTTTCTGGCGCATCACAATCCCGTGGGGCTGTACACCTAAACGAATCCCCTTGATTTCCTGTACAGGAAATTCGTTCATTTTACGTTTCACATACCATTCCAGACCAAACTTCTTGATGAGGTAGAACAGTACCACACCAATGATCACCACCCAGCAAATCGCGGTTGAGTAGGTGGAGTAATACTTGATCAGGCCTGCTGTAACCAGTGAAAGCACCACAAGTGCAATCATAATCAGCCAGGCCTTGCGGCTGAACTTATTGGTACCACGCCAAATCATAAGTTGGGCTTGACGTTGTTCTTGTTCAGAAACTTCGTAGGGAACGGGTTGTAGCGTATAAGCGTATAGCGTTTTGGCGGTCATAGTTTAAAAAATGAGTTTAGAACTGGGTTAAGTTTATCATTGATTGGCATGCAAAGATATTAGGCCAATAGCGAATCATAGGGACGATTAAAATACCAATAGCCCCTAAAGTGAAGCAAACTCGGTCCCATCTTCATGGGGTTCATAGCTTAAACTCTGTTTCAACATACTTAAACGGGTCAAAATACTCAGGATCAGGGAGAGCTGCTGCAAAATAATCAGCGATTTCTGGTCGTTTTCATCATTGCGGCTCAGGCGTTCGCGTATGCTTTGTAGCATATTTTGTGAAGACAGGTCAGGTACTTCATCTCGTAACAGTGCACCCTGAATATCATCCAGTGCCTGATCCAACAGGCTTAATATCGCAGGCTCATCAATACGTTCACGGTGCGCACCCAAGGCCGCGATATAACTGAGAAAGGTATGGCTTAAACAGAGAAACTCAAATGCCTGTGCTTTCTTGGTGGGATCAATATTGGGTTCGGTTGCAAGGGTGGAAATGAGTGATGCAACTTCCGCATCATTATTATGTGCCGCCCGTCGGACCACTCGATAGTTCAGGGCATTATTACGCCCTTCATGATATTGGGTTACCACTTCCGCCAGATATTTACATTGGGCTTGCAGTGAACGTTGAATGGTGCGTGGCAGGCGGCGGAACTTCCAGTCGGGCCAGATAAAGCTGACTCCAAACCATGCCAGTGCACAGCCAATGATGGTGTCGATCAGGCGTGGCAAACCTGCGGCAAATGCGGAACCATCCAGATTAAAGTTGATCAAGGCCAGAATGGTGATAAAGGCGGTTGCCTGGGCATACTGTTTACTACGCAACTCGAAAAATAAAACGCCACTGAGCACCAACATGACCAATTGCCCCTGAAGTGACGGAATAAAGTAAATAATCGCCAGACCGACAATAATTCCAATCAGGGTGCCGACAATTCGTAAATACAGGCGGCGTTTGGTCGCGTTAAAGTTTGGCTGACAGACAAACAGGGCAGTCAGTAGAATCCAGTAGCCATAGGCAATATGGGTTAACTGAATGAAGATGTAACCGATAAACAGCACAATGGAGAGACGCACCGCATGGCGGAATAACACCGATTCGGGAGTGAGATGCTGCTTGACCCGTACCATCATGTCATTCCAGCCTTTCAGGTCATCATCCTTGAGCTGGTTTTCCGCCTGCTGGGCATTGATCAGTTGCATGTTACGTTCAGTCTCCAGATTCTGGAGCTGCGCATCAATCGACTTTAAGTTTTGATAAAGCGCAAAAAGGGCATTAATCCGCACCTGATCATAGACTTGGTCTGCATGCAACTTTTCCAGCGACAGCCTTAAGTTTTCAAAGCTGTGCTTAAAGCGCTTGTTATGCACATAGCGGGTACGGGTTAAAATACAGTTCGCCAAGTCCTGACAGGCTTTGCCCTGAATGGTCAGGATACGTTGAAATCGGAATAAAATATCGCTGTGTTGAAAAATCTTGGCCAGTTTCTGATAGTCGATATGGGCTGAATCCGCTCGCTCATGAATATCCTGCGCAACAAAATAATACTGCAAGCTACGCCGTGTATCTTTCTGGCCCCGATCACCCTTGAGGCGGGTCAGCAGCGCCATACGCATGTCATTGAAGATGGAGATCAGCTTGCCATTTTCCAACGCTAGATCAATCATGCTTTGCTGATAGCTTGATGGCGTCATATCGACATCGAACAGATTGGATTTGGCAAATAAAAAGCTTCCCAGCGCATGATAAGAGGCAGAGAGCTGGTCCTGCAATTTACGAACAGGAAATAACAGGAAGCTAATGGTGGAAAGCAGTCCGTACCAGGCTGCGCCAGCTACCAATAAGGCTGGTTGTAGATACCATTGTTCGAACAGGTGTACACCTAGCATTGAGTAGACCGAAACCACCAGACAGCCATAGGCAATGGTGGCATAACGCCGACCGAGTGAACCCAGTAAAATCCAGCCGATACAGGAAACAATCAGCCCGATTGCAAAGACAGCAGGATAGGGAAACAGCAACTGAACCGATGCCGCAGTGATAAAGAAACCGATATAGGTATAAATCAGGTTCATGATGCGCACGGAAAAACGGTCATCAATGTCACTGATACCTGCGGCAACCACACCCAATGTCAGTGGAATGGTGGCGAGTTGAAAATTGAGCAGATAGGGAACAAAAGCCGTGCCTGTAAAGGCAATGAGCATACGCACGTTATACATAAACGTGGTGTTGTAGGTTGCCTGTTTTAAACGTCCGAACCAGGGATTCAAGGTTGATCCTTTTTTATAGGGTCTGTTGACATTTCAGTCATGCCTTGCGTTATCGGCTAATATGCTATCGATTTTATCACTCATATTATGCACAAATACAGTGAGGATGCTAAGCTTGCAAACGTGATTAACATGAAAAGTACAGTATTATGCAGGCAGAGCAAGCTCGTCAGCGTCAATATTCAACAGCATGGATATTATTGCTGGCTTTATTGACAGCTTTAGGTCCATTATCGATTGATATGTATTTACCCGCGCTGCCACAAATGGCGGATGAGTTTGGGGTAAGTATGCAGATGATTGCCAATACCTTACCCGCATATTTTCTAGGACTTGCGATTGGACAACTGATTTATGGGCCTGTAAGTGACCGTATTGGACGCAAAACCCCCTTATATTTTGGCTTGGCCTTGTATGTGGTTGCCAGTTTGGCCTGTGTTTTTGTGAGCATTGTGGTCAGTGCTGGCTTGATGAACCACGCGCCACTTTGGCTGTTAATGTCAGGCTTATTTCTAGTTGTTTCTGGGATTGGCCTAACTGGACCCAATGCAATGGCTTTGGCCATGTCGAAACAGGGTGCAAGGGCAGGAACAGCCAGTGCCATTATGGGGAGTATGCAATTCGCCTGTGGCTTGTTGGGCGGGGTAATCTTAAACTTCCTGATTTGGAAAGCATCACTCAATATGGGATTGATGATGTTGATGTTTACCAGTGCGGGACTATTTGCAATTTTTAAGGTGGGGAAACAGCAAGACAGTATCTTCAGCTAGAGATACTGTCCAATAAATGAATTATTCATCTAAAAATACAGTAAAGTTTTCCACAGGCTCACGAGGCGTAATAAATGTATTTACGATGTGATCAGGGTCTGCATAGCCCAAGGCAACAGTGCACACCAGTTCTTCATCGTCAGGTGCGCCAAGCACATCCAGTACGATTGGATGGAAATGGTTCCATGCGGCTTGCGGGCAGGTATCCAAACCGCGTGCTTTAGCTGCAACCATAACATTCTGGATCATCATGGAAATATCCATTTTTGAACCAATCCCCATTGCTTTGTTCACGGTGAAATACAGGGCAACAGGGGCATCAAACAACTGGTAATTACGCAATTGCTGTGCCGCCATTTTTTCCTTTTCACCTTTTTGAATTCCTAGTAAACCGTAGAGTCCCCAGCCATTTTCACGACGGCGGTCAATAAAAGGTGAAATCCAGGTTTCAGGATAATAGGCAAAGGTTTCCTGATACTGTCCAGCGAGTTCTGGCTTTTGAAACATTTCAATTTGTGCATTACAAACACGGTTAATCATTTCAGCTCGTTTTTTACCTGTCAGCACATACACTTTCCACGGCTGTGTATTCGTGCCAGACGGTGCTCGGCTGGCAACCGCCAAAATATCCTTAATGGTTTGGGTTTCAACAGGGGTATCCAGAAACGCACGTACTGAATGGCGCGATGTAATGGCATCATCGACGTAGCGGACTTGTTCCGTGTTCATAAAAATTCCTCATCATTTATGATCTTTCTCATGGAATGAGACTATAAAGTAATAAATAGCTTTTGCAGATACTTTTTAAGTCGTAGATTGGAGTTTTGAGTGAAAAGTAAGCGATATGTAGATGAGACCTACCAGTATTGTATTTCATTTGTATTTTGTTTCTTTATGTGAAAATTAAATGTATTTGTAACACAATGAAATAGATTTAATATTTATTGATATATATAGGACTTACGCATTGACGGATTCAAAAAAGTATTAAAATAGTTTATAAAGTATCTGTGATCAGACGAACTAAACATGCTTCTACAGCAACTTGTACATTACCCATTTATATGGGCTTTCTCATGACAGAACCGAACTCTATTAGCTGCACACAACTTGCCGAGACTTATAATATCTCGCATGATAGTGTAAATCGCTTTCTAGAGCGTGAAGACTACACACCTCACGACCTA
>NZ_KB849354.1:396000-424005 GCF_000368325.1 Acinetobacter sp. CIP 102529 | reverse complement strand
GATTTTGAATCATATTTTTTCAGCCTTGATGGCCTACGTTGAGATACAAAAGAACCAGTTTGAGGGGATCTTTGAAAATGTATATCGTTGGCAGAAGAAATTATTTAGACCAGTTATCAAAAACTTCATTGATGACTTTATTCTCGATAAAAATCATCTGCTATCACAGAGAATCTATAAATAATAGTGCGTAAGTCCTAATATATTGGGGCTGTGATTGCCCCTAGAATAAAAAAATACACACAATATTCTAAATTTATGCATAATACGCCCTTTTTTAAAATTGATTAGGCTTTCCTTGCTGACACGGTGAGGGGGATTTTCTAGCTCAGGCATATCGAATTTATCCAATTTTATGCCTGTGGAAAATGTTGAAATATACACCAGATACAGGAGCTTCTCATGAGTTTACCTCTCATCCGTAAGCCATTTATTCAGGACATGGCAATCACCGTTGCAACTTCCATGATGAACAATGCCTATGCTGCCCGTAGGCAACAACAGATACAGCACTTTCGCCCCATCGTTACAGCGCTTGTTCATCTACATAACAAATAGAATAAATGGAATAAAATATGGAATTTACTTTTAATGGTTTCTACACGCTAATTTCGTCAGTGATCGTTCTGTTATTGGGACGTTTACTGGTCAACAAAATTGATTTCTTAAGACGCTACAACATTCCTGAACCTGTCGCAGGCGGTTTGGTGGCAGCAGTGGTTTCCCTGCTGGTGCATTCGCTCTGGGGCTACAGTATTGTTTTCAGCAGTCAGTTGCAAACCAGTTTTATGTTGATCTTTTTTGCCTCGATTGGCTTAAGTGCAAACTTTATGAAGCTCAAGGAGGGTGGTATTGGATTAGTCATTTTTCTCGTCTGTGTCGCCTCATTCATTGTGGTGCAGAATGCGGTTGGGATGAGTCTGGCAACCTTGTTGGGTATTGATCCATTGGTTGGCCTGATTGCTGGTTCAATTACCTTGACAGGTGGTCACGGAACTGCAGGTGCATGGGGTGAAATCCTTGAAACCCAACATGGAATTCAGGGTGCATTAGCGCTAGGCATGGCAAGTGCAACTTTTGGTTTGATTATCGGCGGCATCATTGGTGGGCCACTTGCAAAACTATTAATCAACCGTTATAGCCTTGCTCAAGAGCAATCATCCACTGCGATTAAGAATCGTGATACCCATTTAGATCAACACCCTGATGAACTCGCACCATTTGAAAATCCGCATCAAGTACGTTTAATCACGGCCGATAATGCGATTACCACATTGGGTATGTTTGCGGCGTGTCTAGCATTTGCTGAATTCATGACAGGTTATAGTAAAGGCACATGGTTTGAGCTGCCAACTTTTGTCTGGGCATTGGGCGGTGGTGTGGTTTTGCGCAACATTCTGGAAAGCATATTAAAGGTTGATATTTTTGATCGTGCAATTGATGTGTTTGGTAATGCATCTTTGTCACTTTATTTAGCGATGGCATTGTTGTCATTAAAGTTGTGGCAGTTAGCCGATTTGGCTGGCCCGCTGGTTGTAATTTTGGGTGCACAAACCATTACCATGGCGTTGTATGCAGCATTTATTACTTTCCGCGTCATGGGCAAAAATTATGATGCAGCAGTTCTTGCTGCTGGTCACTGTGGTTTCGGTATGGGAGCAACGCCAACAGCTGTTGCTAACATGCAAGCAATTACCAACATGTATGGACCATCACATAAAGCATTTTTAATTGTTCCGCTTTGTGGTGCGTTCTTTGTTGATTTAATTAATGCAACAGTAATTCAATTAATTTTGAAATTCTTTATCTAAGTTAGATCAAAAGCCCATACGGGGCTTTTTTGATTCATCCATTTTTTTGAATATGTGATTGACGCACATAAAATTGTTAAGTGAATAAGTGATGAATGAACAATTAAATGCCACGCTGATGTCGTGGGTACAGTTCTTGAATGATCCGCTTTGGAATTTCCTGGTCGTATTACTGGTTGCGGTTGGGGTATTTTACACATTTGTTACGGGTGCGGTACAGCTTCGCTTGTTCCTGCATAGTATCCGTGTGATGAAAGGCAGTCGTAAAGAAACGCAGGATGAACATGGCATTACACCATTTCAGGCTTTTGTCACTGGGCTTGCAAGCCGTGTGGGCGTGGGTAATGTTGCTGGTGTTGCGATTGCAATCGCAATTGGTGGTCCTGGTGCCGTGTTCTGGATGTGGGTCACTGCCTTTCTTGGTATGAGTTCTGCATTTGTTGAATCATCGCTTGCCCAGTTGTTTAAGGTGAGAGACCATCAAAACAAGCAGTTCCGTGGTGGCCCTGCGTACTATATTACTCAGGGCTTAAAACAAAAATGGCTGGGGATTGTTTTTGCACTGTCACTCATTCTGGCTTATGGCTTTGTATTTAATGCCGTGCAGGCAAATGCGATTATTGGTGCGACCTCACATGCCTGGGGATGGGATAAAGCCAATTTTGTATTGGGGCTTGGTGGTCTTGATCTCGAAGTGTCATGGGTTGGGATTGCATTGGTCATTATGACGGCATTGATTATCTTTGGTGGGATCAAGCGTATCGCTAAAGTTGCTGAAAGTATCGTTCCTTTCATGGCATTGCTTTATATCATGGTCGCTTTGTATATTGCGATAGCCAACTTGCCGATGTTGCCTGAGATCTTTAAATTGATCTTTAGCAAGGCATTTCAGTTTGAGGCTGCGGCAGGTGGTTTCTTCGGTGCGATGATTTCTATGGCAATGATGATGGGGATCAAACGTGGCTTGTTTTCCAACGAGGCAGGTATGGGGTCAGCGCCAAATGCCGCTGCGGCCTCTGATGTGAAACACCCTGTGAATCAGGGTCTGGTCCAAATGCTAGGTGTATTTGTCGATACCTTCGTGGTGTGTTCATGTACCGCGATCATCATTATGGTGTCTGGTCTCTATCACGAAGCTGGCTTTGAAGGCGTGACATTGACCCAGAAAGCTTTGGAGAGCCAAATTGGTAGCTGGGGCGGTGGTTTCCTGGCGATTATTCTGTTCCTGTTTGCCTTTACGTCGATTATTGGTAACTATGCCTACGCTGAAAGTAATGTGCAGTTTATCAATAACAATCCTAAAATCATGCTTGTTTTCCGTATTTTAGTATTGGTTATGGTGTACTTCGGTGCAATCACTAGCGTTCCATTGGTTTGGTCTATGGCAGACTTATCGATGGGATTGATGGCAACTATTAACCTGATCGCAATTCTATTGCTGACTCCGATAGCATTGATTTTATTGAAAGACTACACATCTCAGTTAAAGAAAGGTATTAAGGAACCAGAGTTCAAGATTGATCAATATCCTGAACTAAAGAAAAAAGTTGGTTCAGATATCTGGTGATCTTGATAAAAGCTCCTTTCGAGGGGCTTTTTTATGGATTGGCAGTCACAGCAGCAAAAAAACTGATACAGCATTTCAGGCTGGGAAGAGCTAAAATTTAAGCTGGAAACACAGTAAATATGGCAACAACTGCATATGAAACGGCTTAAATCATGCATACTCGGACTATCAGTAATCATTTTAACAGGTTGTCAAACAACTCCACATTTACGTCCAGCAATTGAAGATGCCCAGGCACGGGTGCTGAGCCAGCCTTTTAGCTATATCAAACAACAGCAAAAACGTCCCGTAATCGCTTTGGTTTTGGGGAGTGGTGGTGCACGTGGCTATGCCCATATTGGGGTGATACAAGTGCTGGAACAACAGGGGATTCGTCCAGACTTTATTGTAGGCACTAGTGCAGGGAGTATCGTTGGCTCAATCTATGCCAGCGGCAAAACCGCCGCTGAGTTGCGTGACATTGCCCTAAAGCTGAAAGCCAATGACGTTCGTGATGTCAATGTCAGCTTGAAAGGGTTCTTTAATGGTAAAAAGGTTGAGGATTACATCAACCAGCAGGTGCGCAACACACCCTTGCAACAACTCAAGATTCCAATGTATGTGGTGGCAACTGAACTTAAGGATGGCAGCAGAACAGTCTTTAACTATGGCAATACTGGACAGGCGGTTCGTGCCTCGGCCTCAATCCCCAGCATGTTTGTACCCACCAAAATTCATGATGTTGAATATGTAGATGGTGGGCTGGTCAGTCCTGTGCCTGTTCAGGTTGCACGTGAACTGGGAGCGGATGTAGTGATTGCAGTGGATATTCTGGCCCAGCCGATTCATACTGAAACCAGCAATGTTTGGGGGCTGTTTAACCAGAACATTAATATTATGCAGGGCCGTCTGGCTGAAGAAGAACTGAAAGATGCCGATGTGGTGATTCAACCTGATCTGCGTGAAAAGGCCCATATTTTTGATGTTAAGGGGCGTGAAATGACTATGCAGGCAGGGATTGATGCGGCTCAGTCAAAGCTTTCTGAAATTGAACTTGCCATTCAAAGTAAGAAAAACCTTGTACAACCTGATCAGCAAGATTTTGCCTTAAAGACCTTTCCAGCACATCCTTAAGGTTTATATGGCCACAGAGAGTCGTAACAGCATTAAAATCGTTTCGATGTCCTAAACAAATTGTAAATACTCATCAAAATGCTATGAAAATTTTGGAAAAGCATGTAAATAACTACAACTTACCAAAGTTTCTATCAGACAAAGTTAAGTTTAAGGTTATAGCATGACGTACTTGCGTCAATTGCAATACAACAAGGATTGTTAAGCACGATGTTTAAATCATTTTTTCCCAACCCACGTCCATTTTTTATTTCAGTGGTTGTATGGATGGCCCTGAATATGTTGCTCTGGTATACGGGTGGCCATGGATGGGGGGGATATTTGGGATTCCCAAAGGGCTATGCTGAAGCAGAGTTGCAAATTGGGGTGAGCCGTTTCTGGTCGCCTGCATTTATTTGGTTCTATCTCTGGTTTCTCCTTTCAACCGCCTTATTTGCAGGTTTTTGGGGATTCCTTTCTGATCACAAATGGCAGAAGTGGTCAGTCTGGGGGTCAGCATTTATCTTGTTTAATATCTGGTTTGGGGTGCAGGTCAGTGTTGCAATCAATGCTTGGTATGGACCATTCTGGGACATGATTCAAAAGATGCTAAGCGATGGCGGCGGTAATATTAATGACCTATATAATGGAACTTTGACTTTTCTTTATATTGCAATGGTTGCCGTCACATTCGCCGTAATCAATGCATTCTTTACCAGCCATTATGTGTTCCGCTGGCGTACCGCCATGAATGAATACTACACTGCAAACTGGGATCGGCTTCGTCATGTCGAAGGGGCTTCGCAACGTATTCAAGAAGATACCATGCGTTTTGCCACCATTATGGAAGACTTGGGGGTTGAACTGATTAAGTCAGTGATGGTGCTGATCGCGTTCCTGCCGTTATTATTTAAAATCTCAGAGAAAGTGCCAGTGCTTCCAATCGTGGGTGAGATTGAACATTCACTGGTATGGGCTGCAATTGTCTGGGCGGTCTTTGGAACTGTGGTGTTAATGATCGTCGGTCAGAAATTACCAGGCCTACAATTTAATAATCAAAAGGTTGAGGCAGCCTACCGTAAAGAGTTGGTTTATGGTGAAGACCATGAGAATCGTGCTGATCCACTCACATTAAAAGAGTTATTTGCTCGAGTACGTGTAAATTATTTTAGACTTTATTTTCACTATGCTTATTTTAACCTTGTCGCTATCTGGTATAAGCAACTGGATGTTTTATATAGTCTGGTGGTGCTATTTCCTGCAATTGCCGCAGGTAAAATGACTTTAGGCTTGATCAACCAAATTAGTAACATCTTTGATAAAGTTCGTGAATCATTTCAATATCTCATCAGTTCTTGGAAAACGATTATTGAATTACTCTCAATTTATAAACGTTTAAAAGCTTTCGAGTCAATTTTAAAAAAATAAGTGTGATTAAAAAAACCTGCAACTAGCAGGTTTTTTTGTGTCCATGATTTGATTAATGAGTCGCATTGTAAAAATTTAGAATAGTTCCAACTAAATGCTGTTGGGATTGATCAACGGTGACTTTGATTTCTCTAAAGTTAAACGTGTCTTCATCTTGATATTTGGCTACGCCATGTGTTCTGTTATTCAGCTTAGGAATTTGATAACTAAAGAAAGCGATTTGTTTTGAAGGGTGTACGATCTTCAGTAATTTAAGCGGATCTTGATAACCACCGTATTCATATTCCACACTTTGTTTTAAAAGATGTGGAAAATAAAGCGTCGCATTTGGCATGCCGCAACCTACACAAAATGATGAATCATAAAGCTGAATTGCTTGTTTCTGATTTGGACTCATGATTAAGGCAGATCCAGTACCATTCGCTCCTGCACTTGATTGTATGTCTTGCCAATCTGTAGGTACAAGTACAATTCCTATTTCAGGAATAGCCCATAACTTGAGTTGTTCAGCTTGTTTAGCATCTAATTTAAAATCGAAATGACAGCTTTTTGCGGAACATGATTTAAAGTCTTTTAATAAACCATCTTCCACAGGGTTGAGTGCGGTTACCCCGTAAAAAGGCACTCGAACATCATTTGCAAAAGAAGCTTCACCGAGAGGGTAAATTTGATTTTCTGCTTTTCGTTCTTTTGCACTATTTGAAAACTGAGGGAAATTTGCTTTAAATACTGTAATCTCAGCATGAATGGCTGAGGAGAACATACTCATTAAAATCGTGGGAAATAAAATTGTTCTTTTCATTTTTAAATTTGACCAAACTCAGTTTGCTTTAAGCTAATATCTTCTGCAATAAAATGAGATATGACAAGTGTAGATCAGCCCTTTAAACTGTTTTCAAGTTTGATAATAAATATGAGTAATACAGAATGATACCAGTGAAGAATATACTTTCAGTTTGCTGCTTTATGGCACTAAGTTCTACTAGCTTCGCACAAGAAATCAAAGGTATTTCATTTTCACATCAAGATTGGGAAATTTACTGTAGCAATACAGGAACCTGTCGAGCTGCGGGCTATCACAATGAATCTAGTGATGATTATCCAGCATCAATCCTATTGACACGTCAGGCGGGCAAAGCTCAGCAAGTCACAGGCGAGTTTGCCTTGGGTGATGGGTTTACCGAACCTCAAATTCCTAAAAATCAGCTTAAAAATATTCATTTTTATGTCAATGGCAAGGATTTAGGGGCTGTTTTGGTGGATGGCACTGAATTTCCACTTATGGGTAGATTGACCGCAGCACAGGTGAATGGATTGTTGCAGCAGGCCAGTGGAAAAGCAGACATTGTATTTAAAAATAACCGTCTGCAATGGAATATTTCGGATGCGGGTATGACTGCAACATTATTGAAAATGGATGATTTTCAGAAACGTGTTGGAACGACAGGCGCCTTGGTCAAAAAAGGGAAAATGAGCGAAGCAAAAGTTTTAGCGGCTCAACCGAAATTGGTGGTGAAACAGGTTAAAACAGCCAGCAAACCTTATCTAACTTTGCAGCCCAACAGCAAGCAGTATCAGTCCGTGTATAAATCATTGATGGCAGCACAACCTACACCCAAACAAGATGGTTTTTGTGAGGGAGTTTATAGCAGTGATGGCGTAAAACCTCAGTCGATTGAACTCTACAAATTAAGCAATAAAAAAGTATTGGCAACGACCCTATGTTGGCGTGGAGCATATAATGAGGGGTATGGAGTTTGGGTGCTGGATGAGTCTTTAACAGGAAAAGCAATTTTTGTGACTGAACATGCCTCCGATGTTGGGGATGGGATAATCAGTAGCTCACAAAAAGGACGGGGAATTGGAGACTGCTGGTCAAGTGATGAATGGGTTTGGGATGGGCAGAAATTCGTACATACTAAAGATATGTGGACAGGCATGTGTAAAGGGCTTGCTGCAGGTGGGGTATGGGAACTGGACCAAATTGAAGCAGTTGTAAAATAGCATTTTGAATATATACGCCAATCTCAACTTAAAATAAGATTTTCGGGTGTGTTAAGGGGGCAGTGATTATTTCATTTTTATTCATTAACTAAAATAAATTGCTAAAAATAACTCAGCATTTCGCTGCTTTAATTTTTAGCTGTATGACAATAACTACTCACAATATTCAGGATTATAAATTTGCTGAATTGTAAATTTTTTTACCGAGAATTTTCATTGATTGAGTACAATTAACCGCCAATCCTATTATAGGCTAACTCTATAAATGGTTTGGTATCTATCAGTTCATTGAGGTTGGTTATCGTAAACTCGACATCGCCAATACCATGATGCCCTATATTGGAAACATCACGATAATTTGGAGTATTTACAGGAATATCCTCAGGTTTTAATTTTAAATAAATTTTTAAATTTCGTAAGCGAACTTCCACAGTTAAAATATTTTGTGTGCTTTTATAGGCTATATAGTATTTTTTAGGAATTTCCTCAATCGAGTCATCAAAACCCATAATCATATCTTGTAATGCTTCCATGAGCTCAATAACTTCTTTAGATTTATTTTGTAGATGGCTCTCTGTGGTGTATTGTCCGATATTTCGTGTAATAGCAGCCTTTTTTCCCGCTGCAACCATGACAGGGTTTTTCGCTGTTTGATTGAGAGTTACTGGCGTATTTGATGTTGTGTTATGAAAAACTTCCTCAAGATACAAACTTTGGTTTGAAAAAAGTTGATAACGCCATAATTCAATATTTGCTCCCATAACTTGTACTGCATGTAGATCGTATTTTTTATAATTTGGTGCAATACAAATGACCCGAATATCTGACCAGTCAATTTCTATATTGTTTCCTAGTACTTTTTGAGCTGCTATTTCAAAATCACCTTTATGATCTTGAATCCAATGAAGATAAAATAGGCTTTGTGTTATGAGTTCTGAGGACTCTACTTTTTTATATTCAATAATGACAGGATTATTATCTTCAGATAGAGCTAGAGTATCAATTCGACCAGCATGAATTGCACCCGTTGAAAATTCACTTGCGATAAAACGGCAGTTAAAAACAGTGATTAGGTTGTTTTCAATTAAAGTTTGCAAATCTTTTTCTAAAGGGAAGTTGGTTTTTTGCACAGTGCGTAATTGTAAATTATTATTTATATCGAAAATTGGCATGACGATAAAACCTTATTTAAAAAATAAAACCCCGTATCAATACGAGGTTTTATAACATGAAATCAATAAATTGGCTAATAAGTTAACCAATCAATTTCTTCATTAATTCATTTACTTGAGCTGGATTAGCTTTACCTTTTGCAGCTTTCATGACTTGACCAACGAGACCATTAAAGGCTTTTTCCTTACCAGACTTGTATTCTTCAACCATTTTTTCATTGGCTGCAAGCACGTCTTTGATAATCGCCTCAATCGCACCTGTATCGGTTTCTTGCTTCAAGCCTTTTTCAGCAATAATGTCATCCGCAGATTTACCCTCTGCTTCCCACATAAATCCAAACACCTGCTTGGCAATTTTACCGTTAATGGTGTTATCCACAATACGCGCGATCATGCCACCCAACTGCTCAGCAGAAACTGGAGAGTCCGCCAATTCTAGGCCCGCTTTGTTTAAAGCGCCTGAGAATTCACCCATCACCCAGTTTGCTGAAACTTTACCTTGCTTCTCACCGCCAGCAGCAGCTACAACAGCCTCGTAGAAGTCTGCCATTTCACGAGAAAGTGTAAGTACATGTGCATCATATTCCGTTACGCCAAAGTCAGCCATAAAACGGGCACGGCGTGCAGCAGGCAATTCTGGAAGCGCCACACGAGCAGCTTCGATTTGTTCATTTGAAATGATCACTGGTAACAAGTCTGGATCAGGGAAGTAGCGATAGTCGTTGGCTTCTTCTTTCGAGCGCATTGAACGGGTTTCCATCTTGTTCGGATCGAACAAACGGGTTTCCTGATCAATTGTGCCGCCGTATTCCAAAATTTCCATTTGGCGTTCAATTTCAACATTGATCGCTTGCTCAATGAAACGGAATGAGTTGAGGTTTTTTAACTCGCAACGAGTGCCGAATGGCTGACCTGGACGACGCAAAGACACGTTACAGTCAGCACGGAATGAACCTTCGGCCATGTTACCGTCAGAAATACCTAACCAACGCACCAATGTATGAATCGCCTTGATATAAGCCACAGCTTCTTCAACTGAACGCATATCAGGTTCAGACACGATTTCAAGCAATGGCGTACCAGCGCGGTTTAAGTCGATACCTGACATGCCCTCAAATTGGTCATGGATGGATTTACCAGCATCTTCTTCAAGATGGGCACGAGTTACGCCAATACGCTTCACCGTACCATCTTCAAGTTGAATGTCGATATGACCCAAGCCCACAATTGGATTGTCCATCTGGCTGATCTGGTAGCCTTTTGGCGAATCTGGATAGAAATAGTTTTTACGGGCAAACACAGAGGCTTGGTCGATGTAAGCATCAATGCCCAAACCAAAGCGAATCGCAAGATCAACCACTTCAGCATTCAATACTGGCAATACGCCTGGCATGGCCAAATCAACAAGGCTGGCTTGGGTGTTTGGGTCTTGACCAAATTCAGTCGATGAACCAGAGAAGATTTTAGACTTGGTCGCCAACTGAGTGTGGATCTCGATCCCGATAACGACTTCCCAACCGTCAATAAGCTTTAACTTTTGAGCTTCAGTCATTATACATTCTCCTCAGCAATTGCCGCACGTTTGGTATGCCAGTCTGTGTTTTGTTGATATTGATGCACAATCGAAAGCAATTGTGATTCTGACCAGTAATTACCAATCAACTGTAAGCCCACAGGCAGGCTGTCTTTATCAAAACCTACAGGTGCGTTGATGGCGGGTAGACCTGCCAGGTTCACGGCAAGGGTGTAGATATCGCCTAAATACATTTCAGTCGGACTGAGGTTTGCGCCGATTTTGTATGCAGTGGTTGGTGCAGATGGCGCAGCAATCACATCGACATTTTCAAATGCTTTAAGGAAATCCTGCTGAATCAAACGACGTACTTTTTGTGCTTTGACATAGTACGCATCGTAGTAACCCGCAGAAAGGGCATAAGTCCCAATCAGGATACGGCGTTGCACTTCCGCACCAAAACCCTCAGAGCGTGAGCGTTTATACAGGTCTAAAATGTCTTTTGGATTGTCACAGCGATAGCCATAACGAACACCATCGTAACGTGATAGGTTGGAAGATGCTTCCGCAGGGGCGATCAAATAGTAAGTCGGCACATAGGCTTCAGTCATGTTGAGATCAATCTCAACCAAGATTGCACCCATCTCTTCAAGCTTTTTCAATGATTCTTCAACGCGCGCTTTCACGTCTGCATCTAAACCAGCCACATTGAAGTACTGTTTTGGAATACCAATGCGTAAGCCTTTGACTGCCGTACCGTTTAGTTTGGCAACGTAATCGTCCACATCTTTATTTACTGAAGTAGAATCTTTGCTGTCATGACCTGCAATCACATTCATCAAATAAGCACAGTCTGCTGCTGATCGTGCCATTGGACCGCCCTGATCCAGTGATGATGCATAGGCAATCATACCAAAGCGAGACACACGACCATAGGTCGGTTTTAAGCCCGTTAAGCCACAGAATGAAGCAGGTTGGCGAATCGAGCCACCAGTATCCGTTCCTGTGGCAATCGGTGCAAGGTCAGCTGCAACAGCCGCTGCGGAACCACCAGACGACCCTCCTGGAACACGATCAAGCGCCCAAGGGTTGGAGGTTGCACCGAAGTAAGAGTTTTCAGAGGTTGAACCCATTGCGAATTCATCCATGTTCACCTTGCCTAAAGTCACAAGACCTGCAGCCTTGGCTTTGGCAACCACAGTTGCATCATAAGGTGAAATAAAGTTATCCAGCATTTTTGAACCTGCAGTGGTTTTAATACCCTGGGTACAAAAAATGTCTTTATGCGCAAGTGGAATACCCGCAAGTGCATGTGCATGACCTGCTTTGAGTGCAGCATCAGCCGCATCAGCTTCAGCAAGTGCCTGTTCTGCCGTCACCGTCACATAACTTTTTACTTTTGGGTCAATATGGGCAATACGTTTTAAATAATGTTCGGTCAATTCACGTGATGAAAACTGGGCCTGTTTTAAGCCCTCGGAAAGTTCACGGATTGATAAGCGATGTAAATCTGTCATATGAAAAATTTCTTTACATTCTAAATATAAAATATTGACTAATCGAATAAATCTTATTCAATTACGCGAGGTACAAGGTACAGACCTGCTTCTGTTGCAGGGGCGACCGCCTGATATTCATCACGGTGATTGCTTTCACTCACCACATCGGCGCGTAAAGGCTGTGGATGGTCAAATGGGCTTTTTAAAGGCTCAACATCATCGGTATTAATGTTTTTCAAGCTTTCCATCATGCCAAGAATTTTATTTAAACTTTGAGCATATTCAGCAGATTGCGTTTCATCTAGGGATAAACGGGCAAGATGCGCAATCCCTGAAACGGTTTGTGCATTTAAGTCCGTCGTCTGCTGAGCATCTGATGATGTAGACATAACTTTACCTAATTCAGTATCAAAAAATTGCAAAATATCGTGCGTTATAATAAGCGATTGACTTGTTCAAAGCATCACATTTCGTTAAAGTTGCCACCTTGTATTCACACAAAGTTTAATTGAGAACGCCCCCGTGATTCTAAAACGACTAATTGGCTTGTTTTCGCCGGATTTAGCCATTGATCTAGGTACTGCAAATACCCTTATTTATGCACCAGGCCGTGGCATTATATTAAATGAACCAACAGTTGTGGCCATTCGTCACAGCGGCTCACAAAAGATTGTGGCGGCTGTAGGGATTGATGCTAAACAAATGTTAGGCCGTACACCAGCGAATATTTCAGCAATTCGTCCAATGAAAGACGGTGTGATTGCTGATTTTGAAGTCACTGAGACCATGTTGAACCAGTTTATTGGCAAGGTGCACGAAAAGCGTCTGTTTCCACCAGCACCGCGTGTGGTGGTGTGTGTGCCATGTAAATCAACATTGGTTGAACGCCGTGCCATTCGTGAGGCTGTGTTTAATGCGGGCGCGCGTGATGTGCGTTTGATCGAAGAGCCGATGGCTGCCGCAATTGGTGCGGGTATGCCAGTTGAACAGGCATGTGGTTCGATGGTGGTGGATGTGGGCGGTGGTACGACCGAGATCGCAATCATTTCATTACAGGGTTGTGTCTACGCAGATTCACTCCGTATCGGTGGTGATGTCTTTGATGAACAGATTATCAACTATGTTCGTAAGGCACACGGTTGCCTGATTGGCGAAACAACGGCTGAAACGATCAAGAAAGAAGTGGGTATGGCGATTGCTGATGGCAAAACGCTACAAATAGAAGTGCGTGGACGTAATTTAGCTGAGGGTGTTCCTCGTGCGATTACCGTAACTTCTGATGAAATTACTCAGGCGATTTCTGATCCACTACAAAGTATTGTCAGCGCTGTAAAATCTGCTTTAGAACAAACTCCACCTGAACTTTCTTCTGATATTGCTGAACGTGGCATTGTTTTAACAGGCGGTGGTGCATTGCTGCGTAACCTGGACAAACTCCTTGCCCAAGAAACAGGTTTACCTGTGATTGTTGCTGATGATCCTTTAACCTGCGTCACCCGTGGTGGCGGTAAAGTCTTAGAGTTTTTTGACAATCCAAACCATGATATGCTTTTCGTTGGTTAAACCATAAGGATCAGGCGGTGCAACCGAATCTTTTTTCAAGACAACCGCCATCTTTTCGCTCCTTTATCATTGCGGTCATTACATGTCTGGTGGTGCTTTTCTTTGACTGGCGCATGCCCTATGTCATCCAGCCTGCAAGGGATGTTCTGTACGCCGCGTATAATCCGATTTATGCGCTGGCAAGCTATCCTGTACTGTCGCGAGAATGGCTGAACCAACAAACCAAGTCTGAAACCCAACTGCGCCGTGAAAACACTGCGATGCAGGCTGAACTCTTACAGGCACAGGTTCGACTCCAAAAACTTTCAGAACTCTCTGCGGAAAATAACCGTTTAAGGGGGCTTTTGGATACGCCATTGATTATTGATGGTCGTATGCAAATTGCAGAAGTGATTGGAACAGATGCTGACCCTTTGCGTCATATCATCATTATCAACCGTGGTTCACTGGACCATTTAAAGGTGGGCCAGACTGTTCTGGATGATAAAGGCATTATGGGGCAGTTGATTAGTGTCTATCCGCACAGTTCGCGGGTGATGTTGCTGTCTGATAAAGAACATTCTCTCTCTGTGCGTTTGGAACGTACGGGGATGCGTGCAATCGTCTCGGGTACAGGGGATTTGGGACAGCTCAAAATGGAGTATGTACCTACCAGTGCCAATATTCAGGTGGGGGACAAGGTGTTCAGTTCAGGCTTGGGTGAAAATTTTCCAGCAGGTTATTTAGTGGGAACGGTGTCTAAGGTGAGCCGTCATACTTCGGGTGAGTTTGCCGAAATTGATGTGAGACCAGCGGCCCAGCTTGCAAGTGGTCATCATGTGGTGGTGCTGTTCTCTGAATCCTTGGCGCAGGAGCAACCGTATGCCGATCGCTAAGCTGAATTATGAAAAACGTAAAGACCCGCTTTGGATGATCATCATTTCCATCGTGATCGGATCAATCCTGATGGTCTACCCAATTGCCTATGAAGCTTCAGGGTGGCGGCCATCATTGATGCTGATGATCATGCTGTTCTGGATTCTTTACCAGCCTGTCTGGTGTGGTGTCTGGTTTGCATTCGGCATGGGACTGTTCGTTGATTTGCTGCTGGATGCACCTTTCGGTTTAAATGCACTGAGTTTTGTATTTATTGCCTTTGCGACACGCTATTTTATTCGTGAACGCCGTATCCTGACTTTTGGAAACTCATGGGTGATTGCGGTGATTGCGATTGTGACGCATATCATTTTTCTGTGGATTAGCCAGACCATTGCAGGGACACATTTTTCGATTGCGCGTCATTGGCAGCCCGTGCTGACCAGTATCGTGACGTGGCCTCTGGTTTATTATTGTTTACACAAATGGCGCATATAATTCTCGCATCAAGCTCACCCCGTCGGCAGGAGCTGTTAAGGCAACTCGGTTTGGACTTTGATAGTTATAGTCCAGATGTTGATGAGGCTGTGCAGGACGGTGAAACTGTTGAACAGTATGTTGAACGCTTGGCAAGGGACAAGGCTCAGGTTGTTTTAAACCAGTACCTAGAAGCGATTGTGATTGCAGCGGATACCAGTTTAAGTTGTGCTGGAAAGATTATTGGAAAGCCAGAGTCAAAGCAGCATGCCTTTGAAATTTGGTCAGCACTTTCTGGACAGTGGCATGATGTCTACTCTGGAATTTGTGTGGCAAGCAGCTCGAAAATCTTGAGTACAGTAGTGCGTACCCAGGTTGAGTTCCAACGTTTGAGTGATGTGGAAATGGAAAAATACTGGGCTACTGGCGAACCTATTGGTAAGGCAGGTGCCTATGCGATACAGGGAATTGCGGCGCAATATATTCCACAGATTCGTGGAAGTTACAGTAATGTTGTAGGCTTACCCTTATATGAGACAGTACAGTTATTAGAAAGCGTTAAGGCCTCCGTATAAAATTACCAGGCTGATACTTTCGGATATAAGAATTTTTATAAAATTTTGAGTTGGTTATGGCAGAAGAATTGCTGATTAACGTCACACCGATGGAATGTCGTGTGGCCTTGATTGAAAATGGAACGGTTAATGAATTATTCGTTGAGCGTACGGTAAAGCGTGGTTTAGTGGGTAATATCTACAAGGGCAAGGTGGTGCGGGTGCTGCCAGGAATGCAGGCCGCCTTTGTTGATATTGGTTTGTCCAGAACCGCTTTTTTACATATCAATGATATGGTGTGGCCCCGTTCACAGCCAACTCCCAACGTTTTTGAGTTGCTACATCCTGGGCAAATCCTGACGGTTCAAGTCATGAAAGACATGCTTGGCACTAAAGGCGCCCGACTTAGCACTGACCTTTCTATCCCATCCCGTTATCTGGTGATGATGCCTTTTGGCAAGCATATTGGGGTTTCCCAGCGCATTGAGTCCGAAGAGGAGCGTGACCGTTTACGCAGCATGATTGAGCGTATTCAGGTCGAACACCAGTTACCAGGCAGCGTGATTGTGCGTACTGCCGCAGAGGGAGTGGATGAAGCGGCGATTGTGCAGGACATGTGCTATCTCGCCAAGCTTTGGGAATATATTCAACGTACCCAGCAAAGTACCGTTGTTCCATCCCTGATCTTTGAGGAATTGCCTTTGCCGCGCCGAGTGGTGCGTGATCTGGCCAGTGAACAAACTGCCAAAATTTATGTCGATTCACGGGAAATCTACGGCAAGCTGCAAGAATTTATTGATGAATTTATGCCGAGCATGCATGATCGTTTGATTCATTATCCTGGTGAAAAACCACTGTTTGACTTATATAACGTTGAGGATGATCTACAGAAAGCCTTGCAGACTCGGGTGGCGCTCAAGTCTGGTGGTTACCTGATGATTGACCAGACCGAAGCCATGACCACGATTGATGTCAATACAGGCTCTTATGTGGGTGGTCGTAGTTTAGAAGACACTGTGTTTAAGACCAATATGGAAGCCACACAGGTCATTGCAAGACAACTACGTCTGCGTAATCTTGGTGGGATTATTATTATTGACTTCATTGACATGCAGGAAGCCGAACACCGTGACGAGGTGATGCGCCAGTTTGAAAAGATGCTGGAACGGGATCATGCTAAGACCAAGATTACCCAGGTTTCGGAACTTGGTCTGGTTGAAATGACCCGCAAACGTACTCGCGAGTCTCTGGAGCATTTACTGTGTGAATCATGCCCAACCTGTCAGGGGCGTGGTTATGTGAAGACGGCGGAGACAGTATGTTACGAAATATTTCGAGAAATCCTGCGCTATGCCCGTGCATTTGATTCCAAGGGTGGCTTTACTGTCGTTGCACATCCAGCGGTCATTGATCGGCTACTCACAGCAGAAGCCCCAGCCGTGGCGGATCTGGAACATTTCATTAATCGCGTGATTAAATTTCAGGTCGAAAATCTGTATACGCAAGAGCAATACGATATCATTTTAAGCTAAAGTTGTAACAATATTTCGCTTAATCCTTGTTACAACTGAAATTTTACTTTCGATCACAAATTTTAAATACTAGAACAATAAAATGAGCCATAGGCACTATTGGGTGTCTTAGCAAAATATAAGAGGTATATAACTATGAATGTCAGTGAAAGATTAGTGAATCACGGTTTTAAGCATGTTTTGGACAGTAATCCCGTAAATACGTGCTATATGGTTGATAGCCAAGGTAAAGAGGTTCAGATTACCACGGCCATGATTCGTTCCGCTTGTCATCAGCTTTTACAACGTTGCCGTGCAATTAAAAAATAAGGGGCTATGTAAAGCCCCTTAATTTTTTCTGCGAACTTAATTCGCAACTTTCTGTTCTGGCAAGTCCCGAATCGCCTTTTCAAAACGCTGAATTTCATCCTCTAAATGCGTAAGAAGTGTCTGCATTTTTGGTACAGTATTACGGCACGCAATTAAACCGACTTCCAACTTGTCCAGATAACTGGTCATGGTGATGTTGAGTGCTTGACCATCCATGACGATAGATGCAGGGTAGAGCGCATCAAGTTTCGCACCATTCCAGTATAAAGGTTCACGTGGGCCTGGTACATTCGAGATCACAAGATTAAATGCCTGATGTTTTGGAAGCATGCCTGAAGCAATGTTTAAACCTGCTGGCCCATAGACTAATGCACTATAGTTTAGGATTTCGTTTGCACTCATGCGGCTAAACCGCTGTTTTGAGTTCTGCACACTACGGCGAATAATTTCTAAACGTTCAATTGGGTCCGCAATATGGGTGGCTAAATTTGCCAGAATCATGGTGATACGGTTGCTGAACTCAGAATCATCTGTACGCAATGAAGCAGGCACCATTGCAATTAACGGTTTTTTCGGCAAACTATTTTGATTGATCAAATATTCACGTAATGCACCAGAACATACCGCCAATACCACATCATTAAGGGTAACGCCCAGTGTTTTGGCAATACGACGGAAACGTTCCAGCTCAAAAGACTGGGCAGCAAAACGGCGGGAAGAGCTTACACGTTGGTTTAAAATTGACGGTGGGGCCTGAAATGTTGACACATAGTCAGGGTTTTTCCCAATTTCCTTAAACAGTGTTTGTGAAAGTTCCTGCATCACTTTAGGTGCAATTTCACACTGGGATTTAATCGTATCCAGAACTCCCCTGATTTTACTGACAGCAGGGGTTTTAGGTGCTTTCAAGCGTTTAGTACGCTTTCCTTCGACACACCATAATGGCACGACATGCTTTTCATTCGGATCTTTTGAAAGCGATTTTTCAATCAGACGCATACCTGCAACGCCATCGACCATCGCATGATGAATTTTGAAATACATCGCAAAACGATTACCTTCGATTCCTTCAATCACATCGCAGGTCCAAAGTGGTTTTGCACGATCAAGCAGTGAGCTATGTTGCTGCGAGATATAGACCAGCAATTCACGGATACGGCCTGGGTTTGGTAAGGCAATATGGCGGAAATGGTGGTCAATATCGAACTCTTCATCCTCTCCCCAAAATAGCCCATTGAGCTGGTTGTTGAATGGTGGAACAGGAATACTTTTTGATTGTCGGATATCTTGAACTAGGTCATGAACGAAAGTAGGCGATGCATTTTCTGGAATCTCAAATAAAAACAAGCCACCTACATGCATAGGTTGCTGTCTTTTCTCTAAAGAAAGAAAAATGAAATCGATTGGGTGTAATGGGCGCATAGCAGATATAGCCTCTCCTTGCATTTTTTTATAAGATACTTGTAGGGTCTGATGACACTTCAATCATGCCGTGCATAGTCTAAACAATGTGCTATATCGCAATGGAACATAGCTCGCAAGATCGCATCCAACACACCCTATAATTCTTATTAGAATTATTGAACCGTTGTGTGAAGTATATACGGTTTAGTCTGGTTAAAATATGACTTTGTACAGAGGAGTCAGAAAAAATAAAACCACTGACGAATCAGTGGTTTTTATATACCAAATCTGCTAGGCACTATTATTTAAGATTGCCTGCATGCAAACCACATTCTTTGTGTGTGGCTTCTTCCCACCACCAGCGACCTTCACGTTCATGCTGATTCGGAAGTACAGGGCGAGTACATGGTTCACAACCAATCGAGATAAAACCACGCTCATGCAGTGGGTTGTATGGAATCTCCATCATCCGAATGTAACTCCATACATCCGCGCTGCTCCAGTTGGCAAGCGGGTTGTATTTAATTAGTTGTTTGCCCTCGCCAGAGAAACCGACATCGGCTTGAACCACAGGAACATCACTGCGGGTTGGACTCTGGTCCTTACGTTGCCCTGTAATCCAGCCATCTAAAGTGGCAAGTTTCTTACGCAAAGGCTGCACTTTTCGAACACCACAACATTCCTGATGCCCATCTTCAAAAAAGCTAAACAACCCTTTTTCATTAACCAGTTGTTGTACTGCTGCGGATTCAGGGAAGCAGATTTCAATAGTGATATTATAGTGCTTACGGACCGTTTCAATAAATTGATAGGTTTCCGCATGCAAACGACCTGTATCCAGACTAAACACACGAAAGGGTTTGCCAAGACGTGAGGCAATATCAATCAGCACAACATCTTCCGCACCCGAAAATGAAATTGCAATCTCACCTTGCTGGCTAAGTGCGAGTTCTAAAATTTCTCGTGGCGATTTGTCTGCGTATTCAGCAGCGAGCGCATCTACAAGGTCAATAGTAGGAATAACAGTCATGAATGTTCCTGGCGATAGGCTTGGGCACAATTGTAAATCACTATAAGCAAAGCTGTTGGCCTGCTTGTGGTTTTAATCTTGCAGAATAAAACCGTTTTATTCAACAACAGCGCAAAATTGAAAATGTTAATGGTATGATACAGCAATTTTTAACCAACATTGGAAGCATTCATGGAAATCGTCTGCCTAGATCTTGAAGGGGTTTTGGTTCCAGAAATCTGGATTAATTTTGCAAAGAAAACTGGCATTAAAGAACTCGAGGCAACAACTCGTGATATTCCAGATTATGATGTATTAATGACCCAGCGTTTAAACATCCTTAAACAACATGGTTTGGGTTTAAATGACATTCAGGACGTTATTGCAGACATGGGGCCTTTTGAAGGTGCGAGAGAATTTGTGGAATGGGTGCGTACTCATTTTCAACTGATTATTTTATCTGATACATTCTATGAGTTTGCCCATCCATTGATGAAGCAGTTAGGCTGGCCAACAATTTTCTGTCATAAACTTGAGACCGATGAAAATGGCATGATTACTGCCTATAAACTGCGTCAACCAGATCAAAAGCGTCAAGCTGTAAAAGCATTACATGGTTTGAATTTCCGCGTGATTGCTGCTGGTGATTCCTATAACGACACAACCATGCTGGGTGAGGCTGATCACGGTTTCCTGTTTGATGCGCCAGACAATGTAATTGCTGAATTTCCACAGTTTCCACCACTGCATGGTTATGAAGCATTAAAGCAGGCGATTCGTTCAGTATCTCAGCGTAATATTCCTGAATAAAGCTGAGATTTTTCTGTTTTTAACGGTAATAACAGAAAACTGGATAAAACAAAGGGCACATGATGTGCCCTTTGTTTTGATCGGTCAAAATTAGAATTTATAACCAATTTTTAAGCCGTACGCGATTGCATCATTGTTTTTAAAGTCAGCCACATAACCTGGTGTGTTGAACTGAGAGCCTGACTGGGCTTTTGCATCACCTAACCAGAAATATTTCACTCCACCTGCGATGAACGTTGCTGGGGTAGGGCTGTATTGAACACCCAGGCCAAGGTTCCAGTAACCTTCCGTTGGACCAAGTATAGTCACAGGATTACCTGCACCAGAGTCCCAGCCTACAGAGACATTACCCGCCCATTGATCATTCAGTTTACGGCCCACACCCGTGGTAATTGAATATTGATCGTCAGTATAGGCTACAAGGTCAAAACCATCTTTCTTTCCTGTTGAGGCAACAATAGGAGGGAGGATGGAGGCTGCGCCAAACTTATAAGGACGAATAGCGAAGTCTTTCCAGTTCACCCAGCGTAGGTTCGCAAATGCAACCGTGTCTGCCATAATACCTGTCTGGAAATCGAGGTTGATCGATTGTGGTGTGGTGATTTCTGTCTCACCCTGAGAATTATTAATATTATTTAGGAGTGCATCGAATCCAGCATTACCTGTCAGACCCGCAATAGCATGCTTTTCATAGGCATTCATTTCATGCTTGATTTTTGTACGGTATGTCAGTGAGGTTTTTAAGGCAATTTCAGGAATTTGATAGGCAACACCTGCTAGCCAGCCTACAGCTTCATCTCGGCCTGTCTTGAAGTCATAGCCACTGTAGGCACTGTAGCTTGCACCGCGTAGTAATACGTTGGCATCCAGTGTTTGATAAACAGCACCTGCATACAGGTTCCAGTTTTGGGTGGGTTGATAACCGAAAAGTAGGTTTAAATTTTCAGTTTTTACTGTAACTGATGTACCACCTTTAAATGGGACAGGACGGTTTTCGATAAAGTTACTTTTGCCTGTATATTCAGCGTCAGCACCATAAGGTTGATCATAAATAAGACCAATAGAAAATTTTTCTGTTGCCTGAATCTTGAAAGCGGCGCTTGGTGAATAATAATGTTTTGCCATGTCACCCGTATTATTGTTTGAAATGTCCTGACCAGAAACATTTGGATCAAGAACGGAGATGCTCGCTTCAAAATAATTATTAGGCTGTAAAAAAGGTGCGATTGACTGACCAGAACGATCTAAAGCTGCGGCAAAAGCTGAAGTGGTGGGAACCAGGCTAAGTAAAAGTGCCTTTTGAATAGCATGAAGCTTCATGGTAGTTTCTCTCATATCACTTTGTAACAAGAATGGCGCGAAAAGTAACATAATTTTTACTGATCAAAATATTTTTACAAATGTCCATAAATGAACTGATAAAGTCATGAAAACTACTTGAGTTGTAGAAGCTTATATTCATCGTTTGGTAAAGCAGGGCTGAAGAAAATATCTTTATGAATGCAACTTAAATGTTTAAGCGTTATTTTAGTCATTGAGCAGAAAAATTTTTGCGAAAAAAAGACCATCAAATGATGGCCTTTTTTATTCGACGTGTTGATTAGAAACGGTAACCCATCTTTAAACCGTAAGCGATAGCATTATTGTCTTCAAAAGTAGCTACATACTCATTAGTACCAGATTGTGCACTAGTTTGTGCTTTAGCATCACCTAACCAGAAGTATTTCACACCGCCAGAAATAAATGTAGCAGGTGTAGGACTATATTGAACACCAAAGCCTACATTCCAATAACCTTCTGTTGGACCTAAAGTCGTTACAGGGTTACCCGCGCCAGAATCCCAACCCACAGACACGTTACCTGCCCATTGTTCATTTAACTTACGACCAATACCTGTGTTTACAGACCATTGATCATCAGAGTATTCAACCAGGTTAAAACCGTTTGGTTTGCCAGCAACTAGACCAGGAGCACCAAGTGCTTTAGACAATTGACCAAAAGTATATGGTTGGATTGAAAAATCTTTCCAATTTACCCAGCGTACATTAGCAAAAGCAACTGTATTTGCCATGATACCTGTCTGGAAATCAAGGTTTACAGATTGTGGCGTAGTGATTTTAGTTTCTGTTTTAGCACCATTTGTAGGAAGTGCTGCTGTCACACCTAGACCTGCAAGTACGCTTTGTAATGCTGGGAAATCTAATAATGATAAAGTTTCAGTCGTTGTAGCATCGTGATCAATTTCAGAGCGGTATGTGAGAGATGCTTTAAGTGCAATCTCTGGAATTTGATACGCAGCACCTGCTAACCAGCCTAGACCAGTGGTTTCTTTGATTTTTGCATCGTAACCGTTATAAACACTATAAGCTTGACCACGAAGGCTCACATTACCTTTGATGGTTTGAATGACTGGACCAGCGTAGAAGTTTAGGTTTTTATTCGGTTGGAAACCAAAAACCATAGAAATGTTTTGAGTATCGACTTCAACTTGTGTGCTATTTGAACCCGTACTTGAACCTAAATAAGCTTTTGCAGCAGTTAAAGCCGCGTTCGTTTGTTGAAGTTTTTGTAAACCACCTGCAACAGTGGCATTACCTGCAAGAGCAACCCGTTGTAATGCGCCCAGAATTTCTTGTTGAGTTGGGTTTGCTGGATTACCGCCAGTCTGATTAGTTACCTGTTGAAGAGCTGGTCCAAATGAAGCGCCAGCTGCATTTACTAATTGGCTAATAGACTTAGTTGATAAATCAGATAAAGACTTTTGACTTAATACTCCATCATTTGGGCTTGAAACAAATACGTTCTCACCTGTGTATTTGGCATCTGCACCAAAAGGTTGGTCGTAAAGTAACCCAAAAGAAATATTATCTGTAAGTTGAAGTTTTAAAGCTGCACTAGGGAACATGTAATCGTCACCCATGTCACCAATTTTACGTTGAGTTGGTGTTCCGCCAGCTTCTTTACCTTCTACTGTTGGATCTAGAACCGAAATACCAGCTTCAAAATAATTTCCTGGTTGGAAAAAAGCAGACATTGACTGACCTGAACGATCCAGTGCTGCTGCAAAAGCTCCAGTTGCAGGTAGCGTCGCTAAGACCATGGCAGTGCTAAGATATTTTAATTTCATTTTAAATCTTTCCTTGAACTTCAAGATTCTAAGTATTGACGAAACTATGATTGGCTATAGCTTCATGTAACAAAAATACCATAATTAAAATAAGAGTAAATGTTCTAAATGAACTACACAGTACGATTGATTACATGAAATTTAACAAAAAAATGCTATAAAATTTAATATACATCTGTGTTTTTATTGGTAATATGATGAAAAATATAAACTATTATTCTAAGATGATAAGGTCAAATTTTTGCATTTTTACTAAAAAAATTTTTTGTAAGGTCAAGGGTTTTTTGTAAAAAATAGATTTTTTATAGAGGTGGTCCCACTTTTTTGAACAACTAAAAGCTTATTTATAAGCAATATTCTGCTCTATAGCTGAATACGTAATTTATGGCGAATTCAAACATGAGGTGCGACAAGATTGGGAATATGAACCAACAAAAATGTGGAGCTATATTGGTAACTATAAATGGAAAAGTATTTAGCTAAAACAACAGGATGCACAAGGGAAATGGTTGCAGACAGTATGGCAGGTGGATGACTCTCCATGTTATGCAGGTTTGGGGCGTTGGACCAAAGATAATGGGGTAACGGAATGGACTTCAAATGAAACCTATCGTCCATTGCCACGCCGTGAGCATACGATTCGTAATGATTACGATGTGATTATTGGGACCAACCACCATGCATTGACAGCAACGGGTTGGGTGCATGAACAGGACAATATCAAGTTTGATAGCAAGACCATACTGCGCTGGCACGCAAATTGGGTGAATCAATACTTAGGTCTTTTTTATTTCTGGCATGCCATTTGCTTTTAAATAATTAGACAGGCAAAGATGCCTATTTCAATTAATCACTACGTTTTTATGGGCAAAGGGGCCTAAAGCTGAAAGATGCTTTAGGCCCTTTTTTTATAAAAATTTTTAAAGAAACTATAGAGGATTGTTTATGTCGTATATTGCGCCATCCGAGTTTGCGGTCAAGGTTGTTGATGCAGGCGAATCAAAACTGCATATGGCAACACGGGATGTGATGATTCGTGCCTATATGGCAGGGGCAATCCTTGCGATTGCGGCTGTATTTGCGGTGACGATTGGGATTCAAACAGGTGTGCCACTTATTGGTGCGTTGTTGTTCCCAGTGGGATTTTGCATGTTGTATTTATTGGGTTATGACCTATTAACGGGCGTTTTTGTATTAACGCCATTGGCATGGATCGACAAGCGTCCAGGGGTGACCATTCCAAGAATCCTGAAACACTGGGGCTGGGTGTTTTTAGGTAATTTCGCGGGTGCATTAACCGTCGCTGTGTTGATGGCAGCTGTTTATACTTATGGATTTGCCACTGAACCAAATGAAATTGGTAATAAAATTGCGCATATTGGTGAAAACCGAACCATTGGCTATAAGGAATATGGCTTTGGTGGCTGGATGACAATTTTCATTCGCGGCATGCTGTGTAACTGGATGGTTTCACTGGGGGTGATTGGTGCGATGATCTCGACCTCGGTGAGTGGTAAGTTCATTGCCATGTGGATGCCTGTGATGCTGTTCTTTGCCATGGGCTTTGAGCATTCTGTGGTGAATATGTTCCTGTTCCCATTTGCCATGATGATGGGTGGTGATTTTTCAATTATGGATTATTTCCTATGGAATGAGATTCCAGTTGCATTGGGGAATTTAGTGGGTGGTCTGGCTTTGACAGGTCTTGCGCTCTATACCACGCATGTTAAAACAGCACCAAAACGTAGCTTCTAATGATTTGCTATTGAATGGCATAAGGGGATCAGGGAGTGATTCCCGTTCAATACTGAGATAAAAATGACACAACAATTACAGGTTGAACTGGGGCAATATTCTCATCAAGGTCGTAAAAAGCTCAATCAGGACTTTTATGCCGCAACTTTACCGCAAAACTATCTATTGCAGCATAAGGGCATGGCATTTGCCTTGGCGGATGGTATTAGCAGCAGCAATGTCAGCCACATTGCCAGTCAAACCGCCGTTACAGGATTGCTATCAGACTACTTTTCCACGCCAGAAACATGGACCGTCAAAACCTCGGTGGAACGGGTACTGACCGCAATCAATGGCTGGTTATACGCACAGACTCAACAGAGCCAGTATCGCTTTGATAAAGATCGTGGTTATGTCTGTACCTTGAGTGCTATGGTGCTGAAAGGGCAGATTGCCCATCTGTTCCATATTGGCGATAGTCGAATTTATCGGCTGCAATCGGGTCAATTGGAACAATTGACGACAGACCATCGGATTTGGTTATCATCACAAGAAAGCTATTTAAGCCGAGCCTTGGGGGTTAATGCCAAGGTAGAGATTGATTATCAAAACTATGCCTTATATGAGGGCGATATTTTTATTTTGATGACCGATGGGGTGTATGAATATTGTCCCCAAGCGCAACTCATTCAGTTTTTAACTCAAACAAATACCAGTTTAGATCAAATTGCTCAGCACATTGTGGAACATGCCTATCAGCAGGGCAGTACCGATAACCTGACCATTCAGATTATTCAAGTGCAAAAACTGCCTCAAATTGAAGCACAGGATATTTTGCCTGAATATGCACAACTGGCTTTTGTGCCAGCGTTAAATGTGCCTACGCAATTTGATGGTTATCAACTGCTTCGGGAAATCTATACCAGCCACCGTAGTATTTTATATTTGGCACATGAAATAGATCGGCAACAGTTGCTGGTAATCAAAGTGCCTGCCTCTGAGGTGCAGCATGATCAATATTTGGCTGAACAGTTTTTACTGGAGGAATGGATTGCCAAGCGGATTCATAGTCCTCATGTATTGAGCGCCTATCCTCAAACCCGACCACGACATTATATTTACCATACCATGCATTATGTTGAGGGACAGACCTTAAAGCAATGGATGCTGGATCAGCAACAACCGATTGCATTGGATCAAGTACGTCAAATTATTGCGCAGGTTGCCAAGGGTTTACAGGCAATGCATCGACTGGAAATGTTGCATCAGGATATTCGCCCAGAAAATATTATGCTGGATCGCTTTGGAACGGTAAAAATCATTGATTTTGGGGCTTGTCGTGTTGCAGGCATTCGCGAAATGCAACGGGAAACACAGGATGCTGCCTTGGGAACGTTGGCCTATATGGCACCTGAATATTTTTTACTGGAACCTGTTTCAACCCGATCAGACCAATATTCGCTTGCCGTATTGACCTATTATTTATTGACAGGGGATTTACCTTACCAGACCAATATTGCCAAATGTAAATCCAGAAAAGACTTGAGGAAGCTGTATTATTTTTCGGTCTTTGAATATCGCAAAGATATTCCGATCTGGGTTGATCTGGCATTGGAAAAGGCGGTTCGACCTGATCCTGAGCAGCGTTATGAGGACATCTCAGAGTTTATTTATGATTTAAATTATTCTAATCCTCTGTTTGTGCAGCCAGCACGTAAATCATTTGTAGATAGGGACCCTGTTTTATTCTGGAAAATGCTATCTGCAATCCTGTTATTATTGCTTTTGGGCCTACTTTCCCTATTACACGGCAATTAGCTATTTTTTATAAGTTTTCTGTAGCGTTGATTTCTACTTCTCATAACTGGTGTTAAGCACGAATCTCCTAAAATATTGTAGATTATTTTACCTTGCGGTTAATTTAATTTTTTGAATCATAATTTTTATTTTGGATATTTAAATGAAGTCGTTGTATCTGGTGCTACTGGGCGGCAAGCATGAACAAGCCAATGTTGAGGTGTATGATGTCATCCCTGTGATTTGCAGTGATTTAACAGAAGCTTAACCCATGACCATCGTATAGGGAATAGTCTTTCTCTTTTGGTTTTGCACTTGAACACTTTGAATCTGTTAGGGGGGGATGTGTTTAGCCATAGCGAATGAGGATACAAAAGTTGATAGAACTGGATATATCCTCATTTTTTGCAACGGTATCCTTATTTATTATTGTATATTTTGTCATGTTGTTTTGGTTAAATTGTTATATATCAAAGGCTTTTAAATATATTTTTCTATATTTGTTCTCTGTACACGACAAAAATAGATAACTCATTGAAATAATGTCACAATAATTGTTTTCTAACGACGAATACTATGACACATCTCAATGAGTTATATCTTATCTTAAACAAATCTCTAAAATGGAACAAGTCACATTTAAAGTGCTTTTCGCTCATCATGCTTGCGATCATTTTAAAGCAAACGTGCAATCTTTCTTCTGCATCTAAAGCCTTGCCCATCAAGTGCTTACCACAATCATTTTATC
>NZ_KB849354.1:233489-395280 GCF_000368325.1 Acinetobacter sp. CIP 102529 | reverse complement strand
CGGGTGAATGGCAACATAATCAAAAAAAGCGATAAAAATAAAGAAGCATGGACGACTCTCAATGAGTTTATTTCGCTATGGTTTAGACTATGTTCAAATGGCGATTCAGCATTTAATTGGTTTTGGGAAAAAAGAAGAGTTTAAGGAAATTTTGGCAATTTTAAGAAAGCAGAATCCTGATAGGATAAGGGTTCTGTGAAATTTGTCGTGTACAGAGATATTTGTTTATTGTGATTGTGCGCCCTGCGGGACTCGAACTATTATGTTATATAATTGAATTTTAAGTTTATAATTTATGAATTAAATTGATTTTACCGCAAACTATACCGTAAAAAATAAAAGTACTCTATTTATAATTGAGTATTGATCTGATAGCGAGTATTGCGCCCACCACCTTCCAATTTGATTATACACTCTTTTCCGAGCAAGTCAGATAAGTGACGAGTAGCCGTTGCTTTACTGACTTTAGCAACCTTTTGATATTGTGAGGCACTGATACCATGTTCAAAACCATTTTCCCCTCCATCCAATAAACGATTCAATACTTTGCGTTGTCCTTCATGAAGATCTAAGTTTGAATATTTATGCCAAAACTGGCTCTTAAACAATGTTCGATCAATTTGCTTTAGCGTCGTTTCAAGGCTGTCATTTAAAGTATCTAAAAACCAGACAAGCCAATTGGTGATATTGGAATCATTTTTTTGGGTTTGTTCTAATATTTCATAATAACTTTTGCGTTTATTTAATATAACGGGGGACATCGCATACAAACGTATACTCTGTTCATCCATTTGTGCTAATGCAAGGTCTGTGAGGGTACGTGTAATACGACCGTTACCATCATCAAAAGGGTGAAGTGTGATAAACCATAAGTGAGTAATGCCTGCACGAAGTAGTGGGTCAAGCAACGCATCGGTTAGACTATGATTAAACCAATTTATAAAAGCTTCTAAACGTTCTTCTAGTCCTTCTCTAGGAGGTGCTTCAAAGTGAACGGTCGGATAGTCCAATCGACCAGAGACAACCTGCATTGGTTCTGAACCTCTGAGTTGACCAATACGTAAACGCTGCATTGTCCAATCAGGGTCATTAAAAAGCCATTGGTGCCATTGCATAAGACGTTTAACAGTAAGTGGTTGCTTTACGTTATTAAGCGCATCCAGCATGATGTTGGTTAAGTCTTCAGATCGGTCTGAACTTGGGTAAGGTTGTTCAAGGGTAACACCCAAACGACGAGCAAGTGAGGAGCGTAATGAATACACATTTAAGGTCTCATTTTCAATCGCTGATGACGCTACAAGATTGGCAAGTAGAGTATCTAAAGTGAATTGTTCTTTGGCTAAATCATGTTGACTTTGCCCAAGTAGGATTCCAATTTTTTGATGAATTTGTCTGGTTTTGGGTAAGATGATTTCATCTTCCCATGTGAAGTTTACCCAGTTGTCACTTTGCCAAATCCAATCTTGCATCTTAATCTCCACTTAGAGTCTTTCCAAGGTGAGCTAAATATAACACATATTCGGCTCAATAAATGAGTTGAATGTAATGTTTAATGAGCTCATTTATACTCATGTACCTCTATTGAATGAGGGGTACATTATTGCTGAATCACTTTTTTTAATTAGAAATAGTAAATAATAACTGTTCAGGCCAATTCACATCTATTGCAAAGCCTATCTTTTATCAAATTTCTTGATTGCTCTCTACCATACTTTAAAAGCATAACTCACTTACTTTTTGAAAGTTTGGTTCAGGTCTTAGGCCTCCATTACTCTTTACTCCAAGCAATAACGGATATAGCCAGTTTTTATACGTAGAATTGTTGTTTTTGGTGTTAATTAATATTCATTTTTTATAGTGAATAATGATCTATTAAAATAATGATTTTAATGTAAAATAAATACTGATTAATAAAAGTAAGACTTTATTATAGTCGTCTAAATATAAAGGATTAGTATGGAAAAGTACAATTATCTTAAACGAATAATAAAGAATGATTTGTATAAGGTGCTTCGCTATAAATATCCTTTGTCGTTTCAACGAGTGTCAAAAAGAAATCAGCAACATGAAGTTGTTATTTTTCGAGAGACAATTGATCTATTGGAAAACTATGATCAGTTGTTGCTGGTGCTCAAGAATGATCTGGAACCAACACTTGATGAACTTCCATATTTGACTGTTGGGCAGCGTGTAGGGCTGAATAAATGGATTAATGGTCTGAGATATCCTCGTGATGTTTTAACTGAACGGGATCATTTTGATTTTTTTATCTTTAGAAAAATTTCACAATATCTAGGTTTTAATCATGAGCTTGATCAATGCAATCATGGTCTAATACGAAATTTGAATATGCGCTTAGGGCAAAGTGCAATGAGATTGTGTGTTGATTCTCATCCGCTTGTAGCAAGCGAATTTAAAGATTATGAGCTGGATATTTTTTTTGATTTCTTAGAAAGATTGAAGCCGAAAGTATTAGCAGACTCTTCTGTTGATGAACAATTGGGCCTAGATGTTTGTGAGGAGCAGTACGAGCAAACATTCAAAAAAATTTAGATGAACATGAGCAGATTTATGTCTTTTGCTTCGATGTGACAATTCATCGAGATCAACCAAAGGGGGAGGATGATTACCTAAAATTGTATTCAGACTTTGAGGATAAAATAAAAGCGATCTTGCAGAAAGTTGATGGATTAAACACACTTATTCATTACTTGTTTAAACTGGAACCAAGTCAGGAATTTGGCATCAATCTACATTTTGTTTTGATTCTTAAGGAAACACAGCACTTTCCTGAGAATACATTTATCCTAAAATTCAAGAAAGAGTTGGCAGGTATTTTTTCTACTTTGTCGGATAAGTACACTGTTAGAAATTGGAATGATGTTGTTCGCAAACACTTTAATAAAAAGGCAGTTGGCTTCATCAAAAAAAGTGATGTAGCAGCCGTAAACGAAAGTTGGTACTGGATATTTAGCTACTTCTTTGCTGTAGAACAGGTTTTTAAATTTAATTTAGGTTTTAACCCACATCGGATAAAAGATGGATGTTTGGCTCTGCAATCATCATCTTTACCTACTTCTAAGAATTTAGAGTCGCTATCCAAAGGCTATTGTATCCTCAATGACCTAAGTGAACAGGATACAAGGATATTTGCTCATCGAAAACATTTAGCAAAACCTGCACAGCAATATTTGAGCTACGCTGACCTTACTTATTCAGAATATTCATATTTGCCAGTCAATGAAGGTGGGCATTTAACGATAGGTTATCTGTTGGGGCGAATAGAAGTGTTTTGCGAAACCCTAAAAGCGGTGAAACCTGAATTATTTATTATTCCGAACAAAGTGTTGTTTGGTTTTTTCTCACCTGAAGAATATTCAAAAATGCACACTCGATTGGGTCGGATGTGGTTGAGTATTTTTAAAACTTTACTTAATGAGCCAGATCTCTTTCAGTACGTGTTAAAAGCACAATTCCGTTCTCAAAATGTATTGTCCTTTTTAAGTTTTTTGCAGGCAAATTGGAGTAAGTTGAAAGAGCTTCAATCTCCGCCATTGAATGACGTAATCATAGTTCAACTTAATGAAAAAATGAGCATTTTAAAGAATGAGCTATCACATCACGATTTTATAAAATCTAAAACAAGTTTAGATGGCAATTTAAAAAAACTCACCAAGTACACTCGTTATTTGCTAGCCAAAGATGTTTATGCCTTGCGTATCCGTATCGAGTTCACTATCCCAAACAAAAGTTTGAATCAGACAGAGCAATCATCGATTCTGACTGAATTCTTACGAGTGGGTCAGTCAGCACAACCACTAAGTTGGCTTAGAGGCTATTTGTTGCGTTGGGATCAATATGACTGTGTACAGCGGCAGAGCAGACAAACTTATGCGGATTTAACCTTGTTTTTTGAATATCAACCCAAGCTGCAAGATGCCAATTTGCCAGAGAAGCTAAGGCGGTATTTGGGTAAATTTATCGCACGCTATAACGAAAAGAACAAACTGAGTAACTCAGCGAATGAAATACATTACAGCATGCGTAGTTGCAATATTTTTGCTCCAAAGGCCGAGTTAAGACATGAGGTTTTAAAAATTGAAACCATTGATAAAGACCTTCGGAAAAGCTTCCTGAAATACTATTTACCTTATTTTTACTTTTTGGACTTGTTTATACTATGGGTGGATATGGAAAATGGTAAGAAAATCAAACGTTATACGAAAGGACAGGAACCAAAATCTAAGAAAATTTCAACCACAGAGGGCAGCCAATCATCATGATTGATAACGTATGCTCAATGTGATTCCTCCTTGAGATTTGACCATAAGCGTTGAATAACTTTAGCTTTGCTCAAAATGATCAATTTCCTAACATTCCCTAAGGTAAATAGATTGAAATGTTTCTATATTCCAATGAATCCTAGGGCATTTTTTTGTCTGAAAAGCTGTAGTAGATATTATATATATGAATTATATAACTAAAGATTAAGAATTAAAAAATACTCAAACACCTGATCTGATGAGCATATTACGGAATTAGTCATCATGAACATTCACCAACACACTCTCCATGAACCAAGATTGCTGATTGAAATTGAATCTTTTACAAAAAGGATTATTAACAAAGGTTTGAAGAGAAAAGACCTACCTGAACTGGTTAGATTGCTAGATGCCTTTGAACAAGTTTATTCCTGTAATCATGTATATGCAGACTACGTTGGTTTATTTGAGTTTTTAGCTAGCTATGAGTTTTATAGCTTTAAGCACATTCAAGATGGTCAATACACATATGCATCTCTTTTAGAAATAAGTGATTGGTTATTAGATGCTTATAGTTGGTCATTCCAAGTTAATAAGAAAAAAGTCCTGAGTGATCTTCGTCAGTATAAGTTTGGTGTTAAGAGGAGATTAGGAAAACTTCGAACAGCTGTAGAGAGATTATTCCATCGTTATAGCCGTAATCTTATTGTCAGGGTGGATTTGAAGTATCACGTGGATAAACAGCATATGGTTGATATTGAAATGTTTAATCGACACGTTCAAAGGCTTCGTAACCGTATGGCAAATAAGGATAAGTGTTTTAAAAACCTGAAACTGAATGCTTGGTGTTTAGAGCAGGCACCAGAAGGCAGTTATCACGTTCATTTATTTTTGATCTATGATGGTTCTACATCTACGTATGACTGCAAGCTTGCTAGATGGGTGGGTAGGGTATGGATGGATAAAATCACGGAAGGGCTTGGTTATTATTGGAATTGTCATACCTGTAAACATGCGGATGAAGATTTAGAAGAGAATGACACACAGCGAGTAAATACAGGACGTAGACAAGAAGCTCAACGTTACAAGTATTTGAATGGGCTGGGTATGATTAGTCGTGACGATCCAATAGGATTAGAAAGGCTTAAAGCTGTGTATAGCTATTTAGCTCGTATAACCGCTAAAAAGATTGACCAACGGCTTAGAGTTCGTGTGAAAGGTATGAGGGCTTTCGGCTGTTCTTCATGTTGATTGAGGACAAGGCTATACATCTCAATACAGTAGGATAGAGTTATATACTATTAGCTAAAAATGCAAATTGGAGTTTCTAAGGAAATGAGCCGTATCTGGCTCGTTTCCTATGGGCGAAATTTAGATGCTCTATGTAGGTTTGAATTTATGTTTTGCTGGTAGATTTTATGTTAAATTGTTTTTAGTAATTTATGTTTTAATTGTATTTTGCATAGTTATCAATCTGGTTTTGATTAGAGATCAATAGTCATATGAATGTTAAGGAAATCAATGGTCCTTGGAAAAAAGGAATTGTTTTAGATAAGCATGTTCTAAAGAGTGAATATCTTGGTGAAAATGAATATGGTCGTCCTATGTTTGACACTAAAAGATCTGACATAGGTCAATCATTATTTTTATTAAAATATAGAAATGATTGGAATCAGATACCTACTTTAGTTGACTCTCTATCTTCAGTAATAAATGAACATTTTAGTGAAAAGATAGGATTCATTGTTCCTATGCCTGCATCTAATAATCGTGATCGCCAGCCTGTATATGGGTTAGCAGAAGGGCTTGGGCAAGCTCTAAATATACCAGTATTTACTAATATTTTACATAAAACAAAAAATGGAACTTCTCTTAAGGATTTACAAACAAGGGAGGAAAAAGAGTCAGTCTTAGCTAATAGTTTTTCACTCTATGATGGCATTCGAAATGCTGGATGTTGGAATGTGTTACTTATAGATGATCTATTTGATACAGGGGCTACTATGGAGGCTGCTTGTAATGTGTTAAGCTCATATCCTAAAGTTAAAGATATATATGTAGCAGCATTAACTTGGAAATAGCAGTGAAAAAAATTTTTATTGCTGGTTCTATCAGTATTAAAAAACTAGATGAATCAGTAACTAAACGTATTGATAAGATGATCAACCAAGGATATGAAATTATCCTTGGTGATGCTGATGGAATTGATAAAGCTGTACAAAATTATCTTAATATTCAAACGTATAGTAAAGTCACTATTTACCATAGTGGTACTATAGTAAGAAATAATCTAGGCAATTGGTCTACAAAATCAATAGCTACAAATTATAAATTTGGTACAAGAGATTTTTTTACTGCTAAGGATGTAGCTTTAGCAAATGATGCAGACATTGGGGTTATGCTTTGGGATAAAAAAAGTACAGGGACATTAAAGAATATTATTGAGCTTATTAAGCAAAATAAAAAAGTTACAGTTTTTCTTCAACAAGAAAAGAAATTCCAACGTGTTTATAATGTTGATGAGTTCTTATTAATTACTCAAAAAATGTCAGAGTTATCCCTGAAAAATGCAGATAAAAAAATTAATATTTCTAAAAATATTGAATTACTTAGAAAGAGCAATATGCAACCAAGTTTTTTATAGGGCTCAATAGTTAGCCCTATAAAAATTAACTTACAAATGCTGGGTTGAACATATAAATAATAACAAATGCAGCGATAGATCCCGTTGCTATAATTTTATATCTATTATCAAGTATTTTCCCCGTTAAATTAATATGTAAAAAACCTGGAACAGTTGAAATAAGTATTCCTATAGTTAAAGAGAGTATAGCTCTTAGTACTACCTGTTGCCAGTTAGTAGGGCTTGGAATGAATAAAGAAATGATAAGTATGAGTGCTAGCCCAACACCGCCAATAATAAGTGATAAACGATCAGACATGCTTAGATTAAACTCACTTTTTGTTGCTTTGGTATCAAAGCCATTTGTGCTTAGTTCTAAATCTTTAAAGCGTTGCTTTAATTCAGGAACCCCTTTTTTTGAATATTGTACTGTTATTCTCTGAGTGTTAGTTAGTGCTTTCTCCGAAATTGCTTTGCTAAGATCAATATGAGAGATATGAGAGTTAAATAATTGTTTTAACAATGTAATATGCAGTAAATAAGTTTCTAAGATTGCAAAGCAATCATCTGCAAAACTACTAACAGCAAAACCTTTTAGCGCAGCTTTGTCATTAAGAATCTTATGTGAATAACTCTCTGCAATTGAGAAGTATTTTGTCGCTTTTTCTAGGTACTCTAGAACATCTTCAGTCTTAATAGTTTTATTATTTGTTTTGGAAATTACATCCTTTAAAAGAGATATATATGTCTCTTTATTTTGTGCATGCTCTTTTTCGAAAGAGCTGTAAGAGTTATTACTCATTTGTTTAAATTAATAGCCATAAGTAAAAGAGCATTAATATCCGTGTTATCAACGCTATCAAATGCCATAACTGTAAATTTATGACGTGGAAAAAAACTATGTAAAAGCTTGGATGCTTCAACTTTATTTCTAGGTTTTAATTGAGCAAGTTTTTTTGAGAACTCTAGCCATTCCTGATCAGTTATGTCTGGAGATACTTTAAAGATGTGAAAAGTAGAAAAAACTTCTTTCTTAAAATCATTAATATTCATATTGCTACTTACTGGTTTGGATTGCTAATAAAAGTAAAAAATTCAAATCTGTATTATCAACTCCAAATCGAGAATGTGTCCCAATAGTTCTGCAGTGAAATCCAATGATCCTTATCCAATCGGCTTGGGTTGGTGTTCTACCACTTCTAACAATTTGGTTGATGTCCGATTTGATAGCTAATATTTGATATGAGTTCGGTTCATTATAAGATAATCCGAATTTTATCTGTAGATGATAAGCTAAGTCTTGGTCAGACATTCTACCCCCCCCATAAAAACAGTAGTTTAAATATTTATGTTAACAATTATATTTTTAAATTTTACTTATTTGAATCGCCATCATTAATAGAGCATTTAAATCCGTGTTATCGACACTCTCACATGCAATGAAAATAATTTCTTTACTTTCAAACATTTCTAGGAATATGTTTTTTGCTTCTGCTATTGTTTTTGAATTTGAAGCAACAAGTTGCTTAGCAAAAGCTATCCATTCTTCATTTGTGATTGCAGGCGTTGCTTCATAAATATTTAGATCTCGAATTGCTTGTGCTTTAAAACGCTCTAGACTCATTTTCTTTACCTTCTTTAAATACTGCAGATAAATGAAGTATGAGTATTAACAACTTTATGATAAAGATCAAACATTTTATTAAATAGTATTATAAAAGTTTAAGTTCAAGCCGTATTCCTAACCACCTGAATTGACTTAGCTTGCCCTCACCATTATTCTTAGCGTGCTGACCTACATTGTCAGTTGGTTTTGACAGACCAAGCGTATAGCGTATCAGGTACTTATATTCTTCCTGAGTATAAGTCTTGTGCGAAACCTTCTCGTCCCCCTTTGCGGTAGAACGGGAGGGGGACGCGTTCGCGCGTGCTGGTTCTATATGCCCAGTCTGTCAACCCCTTTTCGTTCTGCCACCATAATCAATTGACAGTGATTCGGTAGAACTTCTTATGCATATAGGAGTCCGTCATGGTCATTCAAAACATCCCCTTACTGTACTGAATTCTATTTCAAGCAACTGATTTTTCACCAAGCAGTTGATGGGATTTATTCGTCTCATTTTATTCATTTCCGAACATCTTCCTGACTCGGGAGTATGCGTCGTTGTGTCTTAAATTTTGATTTCAATACAGAACAATACCAGAGGGGAGCTTTATGAAAATTCAAACATTCAGCATGCTTGCTGTATTCCTTTTACCTGTTTTAGCTGCCTGTTCATCTACGGATGCCAAAGACCGTAAAGCCTATATCGAACAATGCATGTATCCAAATACAGCCATTAAAACCGCAGTGGAAAATGAAGAAGCCTGTAGCTGTCGCTATGACAGCATTCGTGAACAATACGGCAAGCCGTTCTTTACTGTACCGATCACCAATGATGAAGACCGACGTCGTTTGGACTTTGCCAGAGGTTATACCGTAGGCAAATGCAGGGGGTAAGAACATGTTCAACAATAAATTACTTCTGATAGTCGCAATTGCTTTGCTTACAGGCTGTAGCTCCAAACAAGAGAAAGCCTGTCAAGAAGAAGCTAATGTGGCTGAAAGCGTGATGCAGGCACGCTTGACCTATGGAGGCTTTGCCGAAGCGACTTACATGCTTGCAGGCGATAACGATGAGCTGAGAGAACAACTCAGACCGATGATTCATGACGCCTTTGAATATGGTCGAGGTGGGACGGCAACTTTCGAAAAAACCAAACAAGTCTTTAAAGATAAATATTACCAACAATGCATGGATAGACCAGCACCTTGATGTGAATGCCTAAGCATAAGGGGAATAGGGGGAGGAGATAAAATGAAAAAGATCATGATGTTGGCAACCATTGCCATGTTCACAGTCGGTTGTGAAAAGCAACCAGAAGCAACACAAGCACAGAATACCGCAGTTAAAACTGAACAAGCCAAACCAGCGGTCAAAGTTGAAAAACTGACTGAGAAAGAATTACAGGACTTAGAGTCTTTAGAAAAATCACCCAGTGAAGAAACGGCAGCTACAGCAGGTTATTACCTGAGTAATTTGGAAGTCACTCCCGTTGCGGAAATACGAGAGTTTATTGCCAAAGGCTGGGATGAATGGGAAACCCTGAATAGACAGGAAGCCGAGAAGGACGCACAACAAACGCCATCCGACCAAGGCGATGCATCCATGCAATACCGCATTGAAATCAAGAATCAGGTCTTTGGTGGAAAGCATGAGGTTGAAACTGCTTATCTACATTTAATTTCATTATCCGATAGCATTACACTGGATCGAGTGGTGGTGAATCGTGGTAACTGTAGAGCCGATTACCGTGATGGTGCCAATCCAATTCTGTACGGGAAATCCATGCGTTTCTTCTTAAATTGTGATCCACGGAATGTCAGAGAGGTGGTTGCAGTACTGAAGGATGGGCGTGAAATTGTGATGTCACCGCAGTAGGCTGAAGGCGATATTTATTCTACATACGAACCACGCACTATACAGTTGAGTCGTTGAAGCATATGAGCATATTGAAAGAAATTTCACTTATATAACATAAAGATGAATCAATACATTGAATGCGTTTATTGAGCCTATTACATAAGGCTTAATAAGCATATTCACAAGACCAATCTAAATCAGGCTGCTGGACTTCATTCCAATCAAGGGATGAAGTCCAGCAACCTTTTTGTTTATAAGGACAAAATCTATGGCACATCAACTTGAACAAATGGCCTATGTTGGCGAAACCCCTTGGCATGGCTTAGGCAACCAGCTCACGCAAAACCAACCAATTGAAGTCTGGGCACAGCAGGCAGGCATGGACTGGCGCATTGAATCCTCCAATGTTAGCTATATGGCACAGAATGAACGTGGGCAAAGCATCATCATGCCTTATGAAGAACAACGAGTGCTATACCGTTCCGATACTCATGCACCACTCTCTGTAGTCAGTCAACGCTATCAAGAGGTGCAACCCATGGAAATCCTAAATTTCTATAAAGACCTGACCGAACAATCAGGCTTTGAATTAGAAACCGCAGGGGTACTTAAAGGTGGCAAGAAATTCTGGGCATTAGCACGAACAGGACAGACTTCAGCACTGAAAGGTAAAGATGTCAGTAATGGCTATATTCTTCTTGCCACCGCTTGTGATGGAACTTTAGCCACTACAGCACAATTCACCAGTATTCGTGTGGTGTGTAATAACACCTTAGCCATTGCTTTAAAAGGACAGAATAGCAGTGCAGGCGTGGTCAAAGTGCCACACAGCACCAAGTTTGATGCCGAGAAAATTAAGCAACAATTGGGTATATCCGTTCGTGTATGGGAAGAGCACATGTATGAAATGAAGCAACTCAGTCAGCGTAAAGTCACTCAACAAGAAGCAGCAGCCTACTTCGATGCTGTATTTAACAATACCAGCTTGAGTATTGCTGAACAGGATGACAGCATTATTCAGTTCTATCGCAATGTTGCCAATCAGGCTGAGACCACAAAAACCGAACCGAATGGACGAGCCATGTCTAAAGTCATGACCATGTTTAATGGGCATGGCCGTGGGGCAGAACTCAGTTCAGCCAAAGATACAGCCTATGGCTTATTGTGCTCGATCACAGAATTTGCTGACCATGAACGTCGAGCCATGAGTCAGGATCATCGACTTGATTCAGCTTGGTTTGGTGCAGGAGCAGGCTTAAAACAACGTGGATTGGAACAGGCTTTAAGGATAATTGCCTAACTTCAATTCATTAACCAACCAATACACCCCAAATACAACAGCAAGCCACATCTTCGGATGTGGCTTTTTTATGCCCGAAATTTACAAAATAGGAAATGATCATGAATACAGCACTAAACATGCCTCTAAATGTAACACCGAATCCAATCGTCAATACCCATGCTAATCGTCCCAAACTGTTTACAGCCAAACGCTTTGTGGATACCAAGAAACTCAGCCAAGCTGAATGGTTAGCAGTACGTCGACAAGGCATCGGCAGTAGTGATTGTGCCGCAGCCTGTGGGCTCAATCCTTATATGTCGATGCTCGAACTATGGATGATCAAAACAGGACGAATTCAACAAAGCATCGAAGATGAAAGTGAAGGGCATGCACCTCTGTACTGGGGCAAACGCCTTGAACCCTTGGTGGCTGAATACTACAGCATGCACACGAACTACAAAGTCCGTCGGGTCAATGCAGTGTTACAACATCCTGAACCTGATAAACATTTCATGCTCGCCAATTTGGATTACTCCGTAACAGGTGATGCCGATGTACAAATCTTGGAATGTAAAACAGCAGGGGAATATGGTGCCAAACTGTGGCGTGATGGTGTGCCTTTATACGTGCTGTGTCAGGTGCAACACCAATTGGCAGTGACAGGCAAGCAAGCTGCACATATCTGCGTCTTAATCTGTGGACATGAAACCCGAATTTTTAAAGTCACTCGCTCTGAATCAGTGATTCAACACATTATCAATGCTGAACGTTACTTTTGGGAATGCGTGGAAAAGGATACGCCACCTGAAGCAGATGCCAGTGAATCGGCAGCCAAAGCTTTACAACTGCTTTATCCCGAACATGTGCCACTCAGCTCCACGGATTTATCCGAAGACGAAAGTGCTAATCAACAGTTTGAGCAACTGCTTCAAGCACGCAATCAAATTGAAAAGCATCAAGAACAATTTGATCTGCTTAAACATCAATTGCAAGCCAAGATGCAACAGGCAGAGCGTGCAACATTCACCAACGGCTCAGTGACGTGGAAGAAGTCTAAAGACTCAATCAGCTTAGATAGCAAGGCTTTACTTAAACAGCATCCTGAATATCTGAATCAATTTCCACAAAGCAAACTAGGTTCACGGCGTTTCAACATCTACAGCAATGATGATTGAAACCGATTTAGCCTAAGCAAAACTTTAACCACTCAACATTAAAACAGACCGCCTAAACATCCCATGCCTCAGCGCATGGGATGTTTTATGTCTATTTCATTTTTAACCAAACAACACAAAACAGTTCCAAACCATACAGCAGCATAGAGGACATTAACATGATCAAAGGTTTAGCGATTACACCACCCATACTTGGACGTATCAGTATCGGTAAGGTGGTCGAAAAGAACGGTAAACGATTGCCCGAAAAGGATGACCAGTTCACGATTACCAGCCAAATCCAAGGCAAAGAAGGATGGGTGAAGCATCCGCTTGATGAACAACTCCGAGTTAAAGCACAAAACCAAAAACTCAGAACCATACCAGTCCGTATGATCTTTAATGATCCTGAATTGAATCTACGTGCAGAGTACAGCTTATTTGACCGCCAAACAGGACGTCCAGTGTGTGTTGGTAATGGTGAAACTTGCCAACGGCTGACCAATCAAGGGATTGAACAACATCCATGTCCATCACCTGACTTATGTCCTTTGGCACAAGGTGGCAACTGTAAACCTTATGGAAGGCTACATGTCAATTTAGATGAATCGGATGAACTGGGTACATTTATCTTTAGAACCACAGGTTTTAACAGCATTCGCACTTTGGCAGCACGACTCAGTTATTACCATGCAGCCTCCAATGGCTTATTGTCCTGCTTACCGTTGCAATTGACCTTAAGAGGTAAATCCACCACACAAAGTTATCGTACACCTGTGTATTACGTGGATTTAACACTACGTGATGGCGTGAATCTGCAACAAGCCATTCAAATGGCAAAGGATATAGATCAGCAAAGCAAAGCTTCTGGATTTAATCAAAGTGCATTGGATGCAATAGCACGGCAGGGTTATGGCAATGCACGGTTTGAGGTGAATTCGGAAGAGGGATTGGATTTGGTGGAGGAGTTTTATGCGGATGAGATTGTTGAGTCTGAGCAGGCACAGCCTGACTCAAAAGCTAAGGCGAAACCTATATTCAATCAAAAGGATGGTTTTGTACAGGATATTCAGAAAGGATTACAGGGGAGTGTGAGGGCGGTGAATTAGATGGGGGTGGACGAGATTGGACTCAGTAAAATTTTATTGGACGGCCCTATTATCTGAGCGAATCACCGCTCGCATCAATGATTAGGAGTCAACATCATGAATGCGTTCACAGGTCAAACCTTTCAGATGAATCAGATTATTAACTTGAAAGAGGTTATGCGAATTACGGGGCTAAGTCGTGCAACGATTTATAACATTATGGATGAGCGTCATAAACAATATGATCCAACATTTCCCAAACAGACGAATTTAACAGTTGGTCGTGTTGGGTGGTCAGCTTGGGAAATCAATCAATGGATTGAATCTAAGTTGGCGAGTCGATAAAAGGTGGGAGCTTCGGCTCCCTTATTTTTTGTAGAAAATGAAATAAAATTTTAAGCTATTCTTCGTATTCATAGAACTCTATGAATTACACTAATTGTAACAATCAATTCTTTTAACTGGATATATCTTTAATCTCCCATATATCTCGATCTATTGTCTTTAGATGTTGTTCAAATCTAGCTTTGTGTATTGCTATACAAAGTAGCTGAGTTGCTCTCGAAAATCCTACATACGCCATTTTTGTTGATTGGATAATTTTATCATGGCTAGTTTTCTGTGTTCCAAGAGTTTGAGGAATTGTTTGTATACCTAAAAACTGATTTCTAAGACGTTCTGACTCATAGTTTCCATACCCTTGATTAAAAAATGATTCTAAATATAGTGTGGCATCATGCGTTTGACCTTTTACTGAATGGACACTGGCTATTTCGATTTTGAGATTATTTTCTTCAATCATATTTGAAACAGAGGAATGATTTTGACTAGATTGATCAAGACCAGTTTTATCATTATTGATAAAATCACTACATTTTGGAGAAAGCCTATGATTTTCTTTAAAATAAGAAATGAATACAGGAATATAAGTTTGTAAGTCAGACAAAGCTTGATTTTTTTCATTTCTAACTACTTTTAAACAACATTGATATACTTTTAAGTTTAGATCTGAATAATTTAGCTCTGAGTTTACCTTTAAGTGGTTAATTAAATTTGAAATGGTATAAAGACGATTTTCATTTGTCGAAATATTTTCAATTCTTAAAACCTTAAGTAGAGCATGAAAAATATTTTTTCTAATCATAGATAAAGTAGTATGTTTTTTATCATAAAAATGAATATAACTTTTTAAGCATTTGTAGTCTTCTTTAGGTTTCTGCTCATTTTTTTTAAAAGCTTGGTGATAATCTTCTAATCTAAGCTTAGTGAGATTAGAGCGGCTATCTTCATCATCTTTCCAATTGGTATTCCAACTTATGACTTTTATTTCTAGAGGCTTGTCTTGAAGACAGTTTAGTTCACCAGAACCTTTATATTGTTGCACAAGTTGAGAAAAATAAGGGATTACGTTCTTAATAGATGAATCTGAAAATAATAATATATGTGGTTTAAGCTGGCATTCATTCATGCCTTGAATATCCGTACAATGTTCTGGATACAGTGCAAAATTTTTAACAATATTTGCGATTGGTCTACTTAAACGTTGGCTATTTGAAAGGTGAAGAACATTGCCTCTATCTTGCCAAATTGATTCAGCTTTTATTGAATTATAAATAGATTGATTTTTGTCTCCAATTCTTTGAATTATAGTATTTGTATCATTATTTTCTGTAAATATCTTTTCAATAAGCTCATATTGGTGAGTATCCATATCTTGCATTTCATCAATAAATACATATTGAAATCTTTTATTAATAATTTTGTGGATAATTGGATAATTACTTAGATATTTTTGTGCTAAAGCATAGCAATCACCAAAGCTAAGAATGCCAGTTTTTAGTAAATTAATTTTTATGGTTGCTAATTCTTTATATGTATTTGTATGGCTACCAATTTTGGGAATAGTTACTTCGTCATTACTCCAAAAATGTTGCAAAATTTGTTTATTACTTATAAATGAATTACTTAATATATCAATATAATTTATGCTGCGTTTTGAAAGAGCTATTTTTGTATTGTATGAAAGAGCAAATTCTATTTGTTCTGCATATATTTCATTATCAATACGTAGAGGTTTTTTCTTAAGTTTAAAAAGATAATAAGGGATAGCTAAAAATTCATTTACGAAACTTTGTATTGTTCCAATAAAGTGAGGATAACGAAAAAGTTTTGGGCAGTATTGATGAATTCTTTCTTTAATTTCATCCACTGCTGCATTGGTATGAGATAAAACTAAAATTCCTGAACCATCAGATAAAGGGAGCTTAGTTTCTAAAATTAATAGTTTTGCCAAAAGAGCTGTTGTTTTTCCACTGCCAGGAACTGCTTGTAAATCTATCGTAGATAAATTACAGATAAATTTACGTCGTTCATCATCAAAAGTTTTGCCTTGAGGTAATAAAATATTTTCAGCGTATCGTATATCTTCATCTGTGATTTCAACTGTTTGTGACATATCGAATCGCCTCGATTAAATAATAAATACTGTCTGTCGAATCTGTTTCGTGTAAATTTATAGTTCTAACAGGTTTTTCTTTTTTCATTTCCACATCTAAATCATGTGCTAAACGATAAGCTATTTCTGTTTTTTTTAGTCCTTGGTTAATTAATTTTTTAGCAAGCTCTAATTCAAAATTACTATCCCACGAAGTTTTAGTATGAATTGCTTTAGCATGTATTTGAAATGAGGATGTAAGTTTTTTGGATTTAAAAATAGAATATTCTAAAGTCCATTGCTCAGCAGCATAATATTTAACATTTTGATTCGATTTTTCATTAATTTCTTTAAGTTTATTTGCAATTTCACTTCCTAGTACTTTAGAAGATTTGGGATTGTAGTCTTCGCCAACTTTTTCATAAGTTCTTACATCGGAATCTGTAATCACTGCAACAGGAATAGTCATATGAGGTTCTTGCTTTCGAAGAAAAATATCGACAAAGTGTTGAAAACCAACACCACCAATATTTACGACAGATATTCCTTTGGCTGTTAAATCTATTTCTATAGCTTTAGCGAAACTTGGAATTAGAATTTCTTCAGCCCATCCCTCTACTAGAATCACTCCTTTAGCAAAGAACAGGTTTGACTTAGTGGTGTCGAGAAATTTTTCTAGATATTTATAACTATCAGGCTTTAGCATTGTGTATTCTTTCCCTAAAGGAAAAGCATTGCCTTTATTACAGAGAATTAAATTTTCTAATTTGACTTTCGAGGCTAAATTTGGACTATGGGTTGAAAGAATGAGTTGAATTTGTTTTTGTTGTTGTAATGCTTCAATCACTTGCATCTGAGCCTGAGGATGCAGATGTGCTTCTAACTCTTCAATCAATCCTAAACGTAAACCATGCCAATCCTCTTTATTTAAGTGAAGTAATTCTGCTGCCATAAAAAGTCGATTTAAAGTACCTAGACCTACATTTCTCTGAGACTCTAAAAAAAGAGAAAATTTTTCTAAAATGCTTTTTAATTCTGTGGATGAAACATTAAATTCTGTAAAAATCTCATCGTTATAAAATTTTTTGATGTAACCATCAATTTTCTCTTTAATTATTTTTCCATCTTCATATGTTTCAGTTGTTTTTTTACCATCTTTATCAATAAAACTTATTTCCTCTCCTTTAAAATATTTTTTTAAATTTGTATTCAGACCTTCAAACATATGAACGAGTTCATGATTTTGATCTTTGTTTTTAAAAGTAGGATCGCCTAATAAAATTTGAGAAAGTCGAGAATTTCGTTTTGAGATCAACTCATTTTCAGCATCTCTTAAAGGTCTTAAATATGTTGTTTTCAGATATTCTTTGGCTTCAGCTGTTAATAGATAGCCTTCTGAGTCTGCACCAGCCTTTACATCTGATGGATTAATTTTGTTTTTATTACGCGTAACATCATAATTTAACTTTAAAAATGTTTGGGTATCAGCTCCAGTACCTTTCCATCCTAACCATTCTGTAAAATTTTTAGCTTCATCATCAGTTAAGCCACAAAATTCAAGCTCAATTCTAAATCGTGTAGAGCCATCAAAAAAATCTTTATCTTCTACCTTGATGTAATCGTAGCTATGAGTTTTTAAAACCAATTTAATGGCATCTATTATTGCAGTTTTTCCAGAATCATTTTCACCAATTAGCACATTAAGACCTTTGGTAAAGTTAAGGTCTAAATTAGGTTTTGTTAGATCAAATGTAGTGGCAACTTCACCATATTTTCTAAAGTTCCAAAGTTTTATGTTTGATAAGTACATAAGTTATGCTATTTAAAGTCAGTAAATTCTTGTATAAATTATTTATATCATAAGTTTGTGATTTTAAAAATAAATCCATTATGAACTTAGTCCCCCTTAGCTTTTTTATTCTATTAGGATTGCATTAATAATTACGAGATTTGATTCATTTACTCCCCCTCAAAGCCCCCGTTAATTAGCCTTTTTATTTGAGTGAGCTAGTATTAGTTTATTTTTTATGACGAAGCCTTCAATTCATCACAATAATCCGCCCATCTCTGCATCATCTCTTTTCTCTTCTCTAAATGCTTAGTACGGTTATAAGCACGACCATGCATATCTTTTACCTGATGGGCAAGCTGTTGCTCAATCAATTCAATCGGAAATTCTAAAACTTCTTCTAAAATTGTACGCGCAGAAGCACGAAAACCATGTCCACATGCTTGTTCACTGGTATAACCTAAGCGGCGTAAAGCTTGATTAATGGTATTTTCTGACATGGGCTTTAAGTTGGAAGTGATTGCAGGAAATACATACTCACTTCTAGCTTTTGTTATTTGAGCAAGTTCTGAAAGCAAATGAATGACTTGCGTTGATAGAGGGACAATGTGCTGGACACCTGTCTTTGATTTTGTTTTTGGAGGGGTATAACTCCACAAGCCTTTTTGAAGGTCGATATCTTGCCACTTAGCATGTCTTAATTCGCCTGGGCGAACAAAAACTAGAGGAGCAATACGTAGAGCATATCGAGTGATTACTGAACCTTCGTAATGATCAATGTCTCGTAAGAGTAAGGCAAAATCTTTAGGTTCTACCAAAGCGGCCATATGTGTCACTTTGGGAGGGGAGATGGCTCCCTTTAAATCTTGAGTAACATCACGCTCACAAAATCCAATAGAAACCGCGTAGCGCAGAACTTGACCACATTTCACTTTGACCTTTTAAGCTGTTTCTAATTTGCCTTCTTTTTCATAAATTCGACAAACCTTCAGGATATCCATGGCTTTAATCTCATGTATTGGGATTTTACCAATATGCTGATTGATTACTTCTAATAAGCGTTGTTGCCCTTTAATCGTTGATTCAGCAAAGTCTTGCTTTGCCATCCACTCATTTGAAATATTTTGGAAAGTATTATTATTCGTATTTAATATCTCATTCTCAATTCTAACTTTTTCAACATGTGGGTCGATATTTTGAGAGAGAAGGGTACGGGCTTCTTCACGTCTAATTCTTGCATCAGCTAGAGTGACTGTTGGATAGGAACCAAAGCTTAAGGAATTTCTTTTTTTGGTATAGGGGCGTGAGTAGTCAAATCTCCAGCTCTTATCCCCAGTCTTAGAGATAATCAAAAATAAACCATTACCATCGGCAAGCTTCTGAACTTTTGTAGAGTCTGCTTTGATAGTTTTAATCTTGGTATCTGTAAGTGGTATAACTATTTTTGGCCTTTTTACGGTAAGAGTTTTTGCGGTAGTACATCTTACCGTAAAAATTACCGCAAAAAAATATGTATTAAGTTGGAAATTTATAGACTAAATTAGATTTGATTTTAATTAAATATTTGAATTTAATGTATGTTTTATTTTTGGGTGGAATGTTTTATATCAAAATAAACCATAAAATGGTGCGCCCTGCGGGACTCGAACCCACGTCGGTCGCTTAGGAGGCAACTGCTCTATCCAGTTAAGCTAAGGGCGCATAGTGCGGTGATTGTAAATGAAAAAGCATAAACAAAAAAGTGATTGCTAGAACAATCACTTTTTCAATACCGATCAAGTGTTTAATTCTTGGCTTTTAAATTCAGCACTTTATACAGTAAAAACATCAGCACAATCCAGATTGGAATCATCAGCACGGATTCCTTAAAGCCCTGCTGCCACATGATGTACAACACCCCAGCAATAAATGCCAAGACCAAATAGTTACTCAATGGCGACCATAACGCAGGGAAGCTGGTTTTCAGGCCTTTTGTCTTGGTCATCGCCTTGAATTTCAGGTGGGTCAGGCTGATCATCGCCCAGTTTAAAACCAGTGCGCCGACCACTACATACATCAAATGGCCAAGGGCATCTTCTGGAACAAAGTAGTTCAACAACACACAGCCAAAGATCAATAAGGCAGACAGTAAAACCGCTGGTACAGGCACACCCTGTTTATTGGTCTTGGCAAACACTTTAGGCGCATTGCCTTGTTCAGCCAGACCGTACAACATACGGCTATTGGCATACATACCACTGTTATAGACTGATAAAGCAGCAGTCAGGATAATAAAGTTAAGTAAATGTGCAGCCCAGCCAATTCCCATCTGGCTAAAGATCATCACAAATGGGCTTTTATCCAGACCGCCTAAATCTAACTGATTCCAGGGCACAAGTGATAATAAAATTGTGAGTGAACCGATGTAGAAAATCAGAATACGGAACACAACCTGATTGATCGCTTTAGGAATGGTTTTCTTTGGATCATTGGCTTCGGCTGCTGCCATACCAATCAGTTCAATCCCACCAAAGGCAAACATCAGGAACGCCAGCATATAGAACAGGCCATCGAAGCCATTTGGGAAAAATCCACCATGCGCCCAGAGGTTGCTAAATGAGGCGGTTGAATTGGCATCTGCGGTAAAGAGCAGGAACAGGCCAAACAGGATCATGGCAACCACGGCCGTGACCTTGATAATGGCAAGCCAGAATTCTGACTCACCATAAAACTTTACATTGGTCAGGTTAATGGCAGTAATGACGACAAAGAAGAACAGCACCGACTGCCAGGCGGCAATATGAGGCCACCAGTAATTGATATATTTGGCGACCGCCGTCAGCTCACTCATGGCAACAAGGATATACAATACCCAATAGTTCCAGCCTGACAGGAAACCTGGAAACTTACCCCAATACTGATAGGCGAAATGGCTAAATGAACCTGCAACAGGCTCTTCAACAATCATTTCACCAAGTTGACGCATGATTAAAAAGGCAATCAAGCCGCCAATCGCATAACCCAAAATAATGGATGGTCCAGCAGACTGGATCACCTGTGCAGAACCTAAAAATAAGCCCGTACCAATTGCTCCACCCATCGCAATGAGCTGGATATGGCGGTTTTTTAGTCCACGCTGAAGTTGAGAAGAATCGTTGTTCAAAGGACTGAGCTCGACGATGAATAAGTGGATTATTCTAATAGATTGCAGGATTTTCGCCTAGTAAAAGTACAGGCAGGCTATGACTGTAAAGTGGTTTTTAAAAGTTATTTAAAATCCTATATTTGAATGAGTGGTAAAATAAATATTGATTTATATTTGTACGCTTGAAAGGCAACTTTGTTTTCTAACCATGTTTGTTGGCTTTCGTGCTATTGTTAAATCATGCTGATATACCCAATATAAACAACATATTTTGCTAACGATAATTTGCCTAAAAAACCATTGGTCGTATGGCATTTTTGACTGCTGTGCAGTAACGTTGAACACAAAACCTAGCTGCACCAAAACATGATAAAAGGATGAAATTGACATGAGCTCAGTACCGCAAATCAAAGTCCCAGCAACCTATATGCGTGGTGGTACAAGTAAGGGGGTGTTTTTCAAGCTGGATGATTTGCCTGAAGCGGCACAGGTGGCAGGAAAGGCACGTGATCAACTTCTTCTTCGTGTGATTGGCAGTCCAGACCCTTATGGCAAGCAAATTGATGGCATGGGTGGTGCAACTTCAAGTACCAGCAAAACCGTGATTTTGGCAAAAAGTGCACAACCAGAACATGATGTCGATTATTTATTTGGACAGGTTTCGATTGACCAGCCATTTGTGGACTGGAGTGGTAACTGTGGCAACCTCACCGCAGCAGTCGGTTCATTTGCCATTTCCAATGGTTTGGTTGATGCAGAACGTATTCCTGAAAATGGTATTTGTACGGTACGCATCTGGCAGAAAAATATACAAAAAACCATTATTGCGCATGTGCCAGTAACCAATGGTCAGGTACAGGAAACAGGTGACTTTGAACTGGATGGCGTGACCTTTCCAGCAGCGGAAGTGCAGATTGAATTTTTAGACCCTGCCGATGATGGTGAAGAGGGTGGTGATATGTTCCCTACAGGCAATGTGGTGGATCAGCTTGAAGTACCTGAGATTGGTACATTTCAGGCCACCTTTATCAATGCGGGTATTCCAACCATTTTCCTGAATGCGGAAGATATTGGCTATCAGGGTACAGAATTGCAGGATCATATCAATGGTGATAACGCTGCTTTGGCACGTTTTGAAAAAATCCGTGCCTATGGCGCGCTACAAATGCGCTTAATAAAAGATATTTCTGAAGCGGCTGCCCGTCAGCATACGCCTAAAATTGCCTTTGTTTCTCAGCCGAAAGCCTATACCTCTTCAAGTGGTAAAACCGTTGAAGCGGCTGATGTTGATTTATTGGTGCGTGCCTTGTCGATGGGTAAGCTGCACCACGCTATGATGGGCACAGCCGCAGTTGCAATTGGTACGGCAGCAGCCATTCCAGGAACGTTGGTGAATCTGGCAGCAGGCGGTGGTGAGCGTGAAGCGGTTCGTTTTGGTCATCCATCAGGGACATTGCGTGTTGGCGCTCAAGCTGAGTTGATTGATGGCAAATGGGCCGTGAAAAAAGCCATTATGAGCCGTAGCGCACGTGTGTTAATGGAAGGTTGGGTGCGTGTACCAGGTGATACGTTCTAAATTATCCCAGTAAATCTCTTGATAGAGTCTCCTTTTGGAGGCTTTATTATTTTGAATAAGTTAAAAATACAAACACAATTTCCTGAGATAAATAATGGTATGATGTCGCCATTCTGACAGGTCCTGTCTTTATCCTTATCATTCAAGCTTCCAGAGGCAATTGTGTCATCTATTTCTCAAGTTAATGCGGATGTTTTACAACAAGCTCAACAACGTATTCAACAGGATTTATTGACAGCATTGGCTGCATTCTCCATTCCAGAACCGTTAAAGGCCGCTGTGCATCATGCCGTGATGCTAGGGGGAAAGCGTGTTCGTCCTGCATTGTGTTATGCGGCTGCCTCATTGCAACCCAACCCTTATTTTGCGGCCGCCCGCCGTGCGGCCGTTGCGGTTGAGTTGATCCACTGCTACTCATTGGCACATGATGACTTACCCTGTATGGATAATGATTTGCTGCGTCGTGGGCAGCCAACTTGCCATGTTGCATTTGGTGAGAACACTGCCTTGTTGGCAGGTGACATCTTGCAATCCATGGCATTTGAAATTCTGGGAAGCCGTTTGTTTGATGAACAGGGGCAGGGAACTGATGCTACAATTGTACTGAAGCAAATGCAGATTTTAGCCACCGCCAGTTCAAAAATGGTCTGTGGTCAGGTACTGGATTTACAGGCTGAAGGCAAACAGGTCGATCAGGCTGAACTGGAAAATATTCACCGTAATAAAACAGGTGCCTTGATTCAGGCCGCGATTATGATGGGTGCAGTGACAATTTTTGCAGGTACGGATCAGGCGATTCCAAAGTTGCGCCAGTTTGGGCAAAGCATTGGTTTGGCTTTTCAGGTTCAGGATGACATTCTGGATATTACCGCCAGCACTGAAACGTTGGGTAAAACTGCGGGTAAGGATGAGCAGGTACAAAAATCGACTTATCCAGCCTTAATGGGTTTGGAAAAAGCTCAGGCCTATGCGCAAACCCTACATGATCAGGCATTTGAAGCATTGGGCTATTTTGGTGATGGCGCCAGAGAGCTGGTGGCAATTGCACAGTTTTTACTGGCACGAAAAAGCTAATGACAGGAACAGCATCATAATGAATATTAAAACTTTACGTTTCGTGGGTACGCTTGAGGGAATCAGTTTCCTGTTATTGCTTGGTGTTGCGATGCCGATTAAATATATTTGGGATAATCCTGTTTTTGTCAAATACATTGGTATGGGACATGGAGTACTGTTCTTGTTGTTTTTAGCGGTCTTGCTGGTTGTTTGTCACCGTATGAAATGGTCACTGAGTATTTTTAACATGGGGTTGATTGCTGCGATCCTACCTTTTGGCCCTTTTATTTTTGATCGTAAAATTAAGAAATTAGCTGAGCAATAAATATCAACTACACAGCTTAGATGGTATTTGCTCAATAAAAAAACGCACCATCTTTAGGGATAGGGCGTTTTTTTTATAACTAAAAATTAATGCTTACCCATAATCCCACGAATTGCATTCAGTACATCAGCAGGCAATACCACTGTTTTTGAATTACTTGATTTGGATAAATCCTGCATGGCTTTCACATATTGTTCACCCAATAGGTAGGCAACAGGAATTTCTTTATCTCCCACAGCACTGGTGACCATTTCAATGGCACGTTGTGAGGCTTCAGCAAGTACCACTTGCGCTTCTGCATCACGACGGGAGGCTTCCAGACGACCTTCTGCACTTAAAATAGCTGCCTGTTTTTCACCATCTGCCTTGGTTACAGCAGCACGACGTTGACGCTCTGCTGCCGCTTGTTCTTCCATTGCAGCCTGCATGGTGTGAGATGGCTGGATATCCTGAATTTCAACGGTTTTGAGCGTGATTCCCCAGTCTGAAATATCATCAGAAATCGCGGCTTTTAATTTCGCCTTGATATGGTCACGGGAAGACAGCGCATCGTCCAGGTCCATTTCACCCACGATGGAACGTAGTGAAGTTTGAACAAGGTTTTGAATTGCCCATGTATAGTTTTCAATGCCATACACCGCTTTTTCAGGTGTGGTCAGGTTGATATAGGCAACTGCATTCATCACCAAGACCGCATTGTCGCGTGTAATCACTTCCTGTGAAGGAATATCCAGCACAATATCCTTGGTGGTGATTTTATAAGCCACTTCATCAACATATGGAATGACAAAATTCAGGCCAGGACTCAACGTAGTATGATATTTACCTAAACGTTGTACAATCCATTTATAACCCTGGGGAACAATACGAACCCCTTTAAAAATGGTTATACCAATAAAGACCAAAAGAGCTAAAACAATAATCGCTCCAGCAGACATATCAAAACCCTCTTTGTTATGAAATATTACTACTATGTGGTTGGACCACTAAATCATTACCTAGAATATCAACGACCCGAACACGGTCACCGACTTGAACAGCCGTTGTGGTTCGGCAATTCCATTCATCTGAGCCCAAAACAGGCATTGGAAAGCGTACAATGATCTGATCATGGTCAAGCCCAGTACGGATGACCATACCCACTTGTCCAATCGTGGCTTCCCGTGGTAATCCTGCCTTGGTTTTATCAGTCGAGAGTGGCTTGATAAACTTGAACCAGAGTATCGTACATAAAATAGATAAAATTCCCCAGGTCACCACTTGGGTGGTAAAGCCCATCATTGGGAAAAGCCACAGTAAAATACATACCATGACTGCTGCTATGCCAAACCATAATGCGGCAAAAGCAGGCAAAATCAACTCTGAAAGAATCAGTAAAATCCCTAATACGAACCAGTGCCAAGGTTCAACTACAAACTCCATAGATTTGCTCGCATCATTAAACTGAGTGGAGGTGAAAAAATATTCACTTTCCCCACTCTAGCAGATGATTATCTTTATGAATATAAAAAGATTGTTTTTTTAGGATGTGGGGAAAATGCGAGCTGGAAAGCTTACTTATAGAGCAAGCATTTTTGAAATGCACACCACCCCTTAATATTGTTTTTTTAGAATTTAGCCCGAGGCGCTGGCTGTAATGCAGCAGGGGATTTCTTAAAATCAGTAATGGCTTTTTGAATGGCAACGATTTTACCCTGAGCCGCTCTTTCACCCTCTAAAATCGCTTCATTACTTGATTTAAGATCAAGCACACCAAGATGACCAACTTTAGGCTGAATCACGACGTTTGCCTGATTCAGCTCCTCATTAATACTTTGCTGTCCCATAATATTAATGGTTTGGTCGAGCAATCCCCACATACTCAGTGGTTTGTCACCCGTTGGACGGGCTGAAATATCCACCGCAATCACAAGATCAGCACCCATATCCTTTGCTGTTTTTACTGGAATTGGGCTGACCAGACCGCCATCGACATATTTGGTATTGCCAATTACAGTGGGTACAAAAACGTTCGGAATACTACAGGATGCACGCACTGCCTGACCTGCATTGCCCTTAATAAATTCAGCCTTTTTGCCATTGTCTAAACGGGTTGCAACCGCAGCAAAACGGATTGGGAACTTTTCAATCGGTTTATTGCCCACCTGAGCATTGACATAGTTCTGTAGTTTCTGACCTAAAATAATGCCCTGACTGTTGAGGGTTAAATCACGCAGATCAGACTCTTGCAGCTTTAGGGCAAGGTTTTGCATTTGATAAGGTGTTTGACCGCTTGCATAGATACTGCCCACAAAGCTGCCTGCACTGGTGCCTGTCACAATCTTGGCCTTAATCCCATGTGATTCCAGCACCTTGATCACACCAATATGGGCAAAACCCTTGGCCCCGCCACCACCCAACGCCAGTGCGATCACAGGTTCACGGGCCTTGATTGCTGTTGTAGGCGGTGTTTTTTTTGCAGTCTGATCACAACCAAATAAAGCCAGGCTAACTAATGCCAGGCAAGACAGTCGAGCAATTTTCATATTAAATACAGATAAAGTGTACAAAAAGATGGGCACATCAGAGCAGATTTGCCCTTAATTTTCTAGTTTTTTTTCACAAGTTTTTGTAAGGTTTCAGCCAGCTAGTGTGGATTCTTTGGTGAGAAATGGCCCTCATAACATTTCATAATTTTTCAAGGTCTTGCTGGTAGTGTCCTGTCGTGGTGAATGCGCCCAGACTATAGATGGTCTTGTGCTCATAATCGAAAGAAAATATCACAATCGGTACACCAGCGGCATGGGCAATATGATAAAAGCCACTTTTCATCCCTGACCAATGAAAAGTTTTCTGCACAATGCACGACTATACGCTCTGCCACGTTGCGGAACTAAGGGCGGTAAACCTGGAAAATCTTGTGGCATAAGCGAAGATAGATCATGAACAACTCCTATCATCTTAAATCCTCATGACAGTGCCTGCATTGGCAAAAAATAAGATTTTATTGCCATGACACTGAAAGGATTGGATACTTTGGGCTTCGCCATAGCTTGCCAAGGGAAACTGAAAAAGTGCCTAGTCTCAGACAGATTTACATTTTATTGTTTTCCCTATATTGGGCACAGGGACTTCCCGTTGGCTTTATGACCCACGCCTTACCCGTGATTTTAAGGGCGCAGGGGGTATCTCTGGCACATATTGGTGGCTTTGGGTTGTTGATGCTGCCGTGGTCAATCAAGATTTTTTGGGCGGCCTATGTGGATCGTTATGCCTTGTCACGTTTGGGGCATTATCGTAGCTGGATTGTCCCCACTCAATTATGTAGTGTGTTTATTCTGGTCATTTTGTCTTTTTTTCCCATTCAGTCTCTGGACCAACCCAGCTATTTGATCATTTTTTTTGTGCTATTGCTGCTCATGAACCTTACGGGAGCAACTCAGGATATTGCCACAGATGGTCTTGCTGTGAACCTGCTTAAAAGTGATCAGCAACATTGGGGCAATACCTTTCAGGTGATCGGTTCCCGTCTGGGCTTTATTGTCGGTGGTGGAGCGGTACTCTGGGGGCTGGACTGGCTACATTGGCAGGCAACATTTCTTGTGTTGGCGGTACTGGTTTTCCTGAACACATTACCTGTTTTATTTTATCGGGAACCGCTTCATTCAAGGCCAAGCGTTGATGATCCACAGGTTGCTCCCTCATTCATACAGGCCATCAGGAATTACCTGAATTATTTTAGCTCATCCAAAGCGCTTAAAAGCTGGTTAATGGTCTTGATCAGCTTCAAGGTCGCGGATGGTTTGGCAGGGCCATTATTAAAGCCGCTTATGGTGGATATGGGATTGAGTTTCACCCAAATTGGCGTGTTTATCACCATGTTTGGTGCCATCGCTGCGCTGATCGGGGCAGCTTGTGCAGGTGTGCTGCTGAAGTATTTTTCTCGGGCACAGTGTCTGATCATATTTTCCCTGTTGAAAATCCTGAGTCTGGTCGCTTATGCCTTTGTTGCATATGCATATGACCAGCAGGTTCAGGTTGCACCGTTATGGCTATATGCCGTGAACGCATTTGAAGATGCCTGTTCCGCGATGCTGTTGGTGGTGATGTTGACCTTGGTGATGCAATATAGCCGTAAGCAATTTGCTGGAACAGACTTTACCTTTCAGGTGTCAGTCATGGCGACAGTGAGTGGTTTGCTGTATCTGATCAGTGGAATCGTAGGGGATGTACTCGGATATTACCGTTATTTAGCCATGATTTGTGGGGTTGCCATTTTCTGTTTATGGCCGATATTCCTTTGGAAAAATAATGCAAGATGAAAATATAGTTTTATTACAATTTTTTCTAAAATGGCCTACGATTGAAATAGGTTTTATGTGCTGAAGTCATGTTTTATATGGAAAACTGAAGTAATTTATAAAAAATAGTTGTTTTATGAATAAAGGTGTTTTTATTGAAATAGAAAATAAATTTATTTTCTTAAATGATTGATAGTTAAAATAATAATCTGGATGATGAGATAAGAAAAATCGAGTTAAAAGGTACTGAAAAAGTGTCTAAAAATTAAACTTTAGTCGAAAATGGAATAAATTAATAAGATTTTAATCGTTTTGTCATATAAAGTTAATGTGTAGGATTTGTTACAAATTTAGCTAGGACGTACACAATGAAAATCAAAATTGTAACAGCAGCAGTGTTTGGTTTACTTGCAACCACAACATTTGCAGCACCGACCATTTACGGTGAAATTGATGCCAGTGTTGACTATCTACCAGAAAAAAATGCAACCAAGGCCAACAAGGATGTTTGGGAAATTAGTTCAAACAGTTCATTTATTGGTGTTAAGGGTGATGAAAAACTTACAGACCGTTTAAGTGCCGTTTATGCTATTGAATGGGGCTTCAGCGCAGATGGTGACAGTACAGACTGGTCACAGCGTAACCGTTTTGTCGGTTTAAAAGATGTCCAGTTGGGTACAGTGAAAATTGGTGTACATGATACGCCATTGAAGCAACTTTCTAGTGTCGTTGATACTTTTAACAACTATGTTGCCAATAAGGCCGACATTGGTGGAATTTTTGGTGGTGAAACACGTGTTAGCAACGTCGTTGTTTATGAATCACCAGCAGTAAAAGTTCCTGTACTGGACGGAGCCATTAAAGTAAGTGGCCTATTGGCAACAGGCGAAGCAACAGGAATTGATACCAGTAAATCAGGTGTTGTTAAAACAGCAGGCCGTGGTTTAGGTGATGCATGGTCAGCGTCAGCAAGCTTTGAAAGTCCGTTATTGGTTGCTGGTATTGGCTATGATAAAGCCATTCCAAGCACATTCCTTGGACGTGGCTTTTTAAATGCCTCTGACAAGGCAATTTCACCAACGGCTGCCCCAGCGATATTTGCCGAGGCAAACACCATCCGTGCCATTGGCCGTGTCAACCCAGTGAATGGTTTGGCGCTGAAAGCACTATTCCAAAGCTCTGAGGTCGAGAATGTGGCTGGCAATACCGCAGGCGCAGACAAGATTGATGATGCCAAGGGCTGGTTGCTTGGTGCGGAATACACCATTCCACAGGCAAAAAACTGGACAGTAAAAGGTCAATATAGCCAGAACACCACCAGCTTTAAGGATACCACGGCTGACTTTGAAGCCAAACAGATCATTGGTGGCGTGGACTATGCATTTAACAAGCAGGTGAAGACTTATGGTTATGCAGGCTACCTGACGCTTGAGCAGGCCAGTAAAAAGGATAAACAGCCTGTTGCTGGTTTAGGTCTGGAATTTAAGTTCTAAGAATTAATATCATCATTTTAACAAAAAGACGATCACTTGATCGTCTTTTTCTATTTAAGTCATTTTTAAGTTTGTATTTTTATATTAAAAAGGAAGCAGGATATTGATGTTCAGACTGTAATGATGACATTTTTTCAACAATTAAAGATAAAACCCATTTCTTTAATTGTATTTAATCTATTGTTGGCAATTTGGTTGGGTGTGTTTTTAAATATTGCCTTTTTTGAAAAAATACGCATGCTGACACCATATAATGGTGTAAAGGCAGGATTATTTGTTGTCGCTTCAATCATTATTGTGGTTGCCGCCTATAACTTTATTTTCCAGCTTTTTAACTGGAAATGGACAGCAAAACCTCTGGCGATTGCATTGGTATTTATTGGCGGTTTTTCCGCTTATGCAGTGAATACCTTGGGTGTGCTGATTACATCTGACCAAATTCAGAACTTGATGCAGACTGATATTGCGGAAGCGCGTGATACTTGGTCATGGCATTTGCTGACATGGACTTTGGGAATGATAGTACTGCCAATTATTGTAATTCTCATGATGAAAATCAAACCTGAACCCATCATTCGCCAGCTATTGCACAAGGTCATTGCTTCTGTTGTCTCTCTGGTGATGGTGTTAGGGCTATTATTTGTTTTCTATGTTGATTTTGCTGCAATCTTTCGTGAAAACCGTGACCTGAAAGGCATGATTTCGCCGCAGAACATGATTGCTTCCTTTGCTTCGTATTATAAGAAGAAAGCGCCGAAAGAGAATTTACCGCTAGTCGTGTATGGTGAAGATGCGGTGATGAAAAAAGCACAAAATTCATCTTTACCCAAGCTGATGGTTCTGTTCGTAGGTGAGACAGCACGTGCTGAAAACTTCTCCTTAAATGGTTATGGCAAAAATACCAACCCGAAACTGTCACAACAGGATATTTTAAACTTCTCGCAGGTCAGTTCATGTGGTACGGCAACCGCAGTTTCGGTTCCCTGTATGTTTTCAGGTATGCCGCGTAAAGAGTATGAGGAACGTTTGGCTATCCACCGTGAGGGGCTACTCGATATTGCACAACGTGCAGGCTATCAGGTGACCTGGATTGATAATAATTCAGGCTGCAAAGGCACCTGTGACCGTGTCAATCAATTCAAGATTCCTGAACCACTCCAGCAGAAATGGTGTGAAGACAAGGAATGTTTTGACGATATTCTGATTGATAGCTTTAAGGCCTATTTAGCCACAATTCCGCAAGATGACAATCGTCCACGTTTGATTGTACTGCATCAAATGGGCAGTCACGGACCAGCCTACTATAAACGTATTCCCGCACAATTCAAAGTGTTCAAGCCGACCTGTGACACCAACGCCATTCAGGGTTGTAGCAGAGATGCATTGCTGAACAGTTATGACAATACCTTGCTCTATACCGATTATGTTTTGGACAGCCTGATTGAAACATTAAAAAATACAACGAAATACCAAACTGCTTTGTGGTATTTATCTGATCATGGAGAGTCCACAGGTGAAAGCGGTATCTATTTGCATGGTGCGCCTTATGCGATTGCACCAACGCAACAAACCCATATCCCGATGCTGATGTGGTTCTCCACTGTCTGGAAAAATCAGGCAAAACAACAGGTCAAGTGTTTGGCACAACAGGGCAGGCAGGAGTTGAGTCAGGATAACCTGTTCCCGACCATGCTGAGCCTGCTAGATGTCAAAAGCAAGGTGATCGACCCGAACAACGATATGCTGGCAGCATGTCCTAATCCATAAGGTGTGATGAAATCATGACCAAAATCTTGATGATCGAAGATGATTTTATGATTGCAGAGTCAACAATGACCCTGCTGCGCTATCATCAGTTTGAAGTGGAGGGAGTCAATAATGGGGTCGATGGCTTGGCATTGCTGACCAAACAGTCTTTTGATCTGGTTCTGCTGGATTTAGGCCTGCCGCTGATGGATGGTATGCAGATTCTCAGACAGATTCGCCAGCGTACCTCAATTCCTGTGCTGATTATTTCGGCACGCGACCAGTTGCAGAATCGGGTGGATGGACTGAATCAGGGTGCGGATGACTATTTGGTCAAGCCTTATGAGTTTGATGAATTGCTGGCCCGTATCAATGCACTATTGCGCCGTGGAAATTCAGAAACCGCCTTATTGAAAAACCAGTCACAGCTAATTAAAAGTGGTGAGTTGACGCTGGATGTGGAACAGCATTTGGCGACTTTTAAAGGGCAGCAAATTGAATTGTCCAACCGTGAATGGGCCATCCTGATCCCAATGGTTACGCATCCCAATAAAATCTTTTCCAAAGCCAACCTTGAAGACAAGCTATATGATTTCGATAGTGAGGTGACAAGCAACACCATTGAGGTGTATGTCCACCATTTGCGTGCCAAGCTTGGCAAGGACTTTATTCGAACCATTCGTGGGCTAGGCTACAGACTGGGACAACCCTGATTATTTATGAAAAAAATGAAGCAATATTCACTGAAAAAAAGACTGATTTGGGGAACATCTGTCTTTAGTCTCCTGCTTGGATGCTTGCTGATTTTTACCGCCTATAAAATTGCCCTGCATGAGGTCAATGAAATTCTGGATACCCAGATGCAGTATATGGCTGAACGCTCCGCCGTTGAACCGATCATAAAGATTGCCAGCAAAATAGAACTGCACCGCAGTTACCATGAAGAGGATTTACTGGTTGATATTTGGGCATATAAAGATCAAAGCCACCTTTGGCACCCAACCCATTTACTGGTTCCCCCTGTAAAACAGGCGGGTTTTTATACCCAAAATACTGTGCAGGGCACATGGCGGGTTTATGTATTTCCCTTAAAAGACTATCAAATCCAGATTAGCCAGCAGGAAAAGGTACGTCAAAGCTTTGCCTGGGAACTAGCGGGCAGCATGTTTATTCCCTATATCCTGATGTTGCCATTTGCGATCATTGTACTGGCCTTTATTATCAGTTTAAGCCTAAAACCACTGGAAGACTTTAAAACTGAGCTGACCCAACGAGGGTCTGAGGGATTGGCACCAATTGATAGTGACGAATATCCGCAGGAGTTGATTCCAACCATTGAGGAAATGAACCGTTTATTTGAACGGATCCAGCACGCACAGACCGAACAGAAACAGTTTATTGCCGATGCGGCACACGAACTCAGGACGCCTGTCACCGCCTTGAACCTGCAAACCAAGATTCTGATTAGCCAGTTTCCTGAACATGAGGCTTTGCAAAACCTCAGCAAGGGGCTGGCGCGTATTCAGCACTTGGTAACACAGTTGCTGGCCTTGGCGAAACAGGATGTTGGATTAAGCCTGATTGAACACAATACCAGGTTTTGCCTGAATGATGTGGCACTGAACTGCGTGGAGCAACTGGTCAATCTGGCAATGGAGAAAGAAATTGATCTGGGCTTTGAGCGTAATGACCTGATTGAAATGCAAAGCCTTGAGCCAACCGTTCACTCGATTATCTTTAACCTGATTGATAATGCGATCAAGTACACTCCGAATCAGGGCATCATCAATATTTCGGTTTATGATGATACCGATGGCTTTGCCTACGTGCAGATTGATGACAGCGGGCAGGGCATTGATCCAGACCAATACGACAAGGTTTTGAAGCGTTTTTACCGTGTGCATCATCATCTGGAAGTGGGCAGCGGTCTTGGACTTTCAATTGTGGATAAGGCCACGCAGCGTTTGGGTGGCACACTCACTTTATCAAGAAGTATGGATTTAGGCGGTTTATCGGTGCTGGTAAAACTTCCTAAAAAACTGGAGCATCATGCATAGAGAAAACTATGCTGATGCCTTTTCAGCGTGTTCTTTAAGGTCGCGCAGAAACAACACACATTTCTGAATACGTTTTCCATCATTACCGACCTTGCTTACATTGAAATTAAGTACCCAGCTCAGGCGTTTTCCAACCTTGGCAATGTCCTTATAGACTTGCGGCTCAGCAAGCAGCGCTTTGTACAGGATGAGGCTGGCATCATTTAATTGTTCAAATTCAAAATGATAGGCCGTTGAGAAAATAAACAGCAACCAGTCACGTACAAAGCAGTCATGCAGGCTGAGTACATCACGTGGATCAGTTTCAAAGTCAATAAAGCTAAACTGATTCTGCTCATCGACTAGAATATTGCGTGCAAAGGCTTCACTTAAATACCCACCTTTCTGATGTATGCTTTGAATGGACTGAATTGCCTGGGTAAATAGTAGAAATTGTGCATCAGGATTTTCCTTGCGGCGGGCAAGCGCCTGATCTAGTTGCTGAATCTGGCTTTGATGCTGTATTCCAATGTCCTGTAATAAAATGCCTTTTTCCGAAACTGCCAACACATTTGGCGTGGAAACCCCTAATGCTCTGAGTTGCTGAATCCGCTTGAATTCACACTGAATTGCGATTGATCCCCCTCGGTTGGGAACAGGCATGATTGCACCGAGGTTGAATATTTTTGCCAGCCATTTCAGTGGGGTGTAGAGCCATAAACCATGACGCTCGGAAGCCTTTTTAAGCCAGACCTTGCCGATGTTGAGTTGGTAGGCCTCAATCGAATTCTGTTGTGTGGTTAAAGACGATTCTAAAAAAGTTTGAAAGTCAGACATAGGCCAGCAAAAAACATCCTGATGTTTATAAACACTTACTTGTAGTAGGTGTTCACTTTACCACATCAAGCTGTGCTTGCGGTACGGAATTACGGTCGGGGAGCGATACGTGGTATTTTTCAGTGACCGCATAGAGAACAAAGTTAATGGTTAGGCAAATCCAGCCTGTCCAGAGATTATGGCTGAGGAAGTGTGCGCCACGCATCATCTGTGCCCAGCCCATCGCAAAACCCAGTGTTAAACCTGCAAATAAATAAAACCATGCACGTTTTCTGTCCTGTAAACGGTAGGTAAAGTAGCCTGTGAGCAAGGCAAAGCCTGTGCTGGCATGTCCACCTGGAAAGCAGTGTCCCGCAGTTGCGGAATAATCCCAAATAAAACCTGTGACAGTCTTATGGGTCATATCCCATGGGCAAGCATGAGAAGCTTGTGCTTTCATTAGACCAATAATGCATGTACATAACATACTGACCCAAAACATATAGCCATACTGCCAACGTCTTGCTTTCAGTTTCTCAACCTTAAATGATAAACACCAAAGTACAAAAAAGATGATGTAGACCACTGTCAGGATTTTCTTCACATAAGTATGACTTAGGATGGCTAAATACCAGTCGCCCTTTAATTGGAAATGTCCTGTGCTATCCACCCAGGGTTGAATAAGAGATAAATCAATCTGTCCAGCGACTGGAAATACAAAAATCAATACCAACCCGCTGAGAATAAGTAGGCAACTGTTCCATAAGAGAAAAGGGGATTTCATTAACATAATGAATAAATAATAATGGCGCAGATTGGACTGAGATTTAAAATGATGGAACTTAATATAAAATTAACCAAAACTTAAAGAAAAATTAAATTTATTTGAATGATAATTTTTATTATTATCTGATGTTACTCAGTAAGTGTATTTTTGGGTACTTTCACCACAATATATTGTGGTTGAATTTTTGAAAATTTACAACATATAGGCTAGGTGCGTAACATCAGTTATTATAATAAAAATGTTATTCATATTATAAGGTAATACAAATTTATAAAATAAATGTGGAGCGAGCTAATACATTTAAAATGTATGTTTGAAATAAATTTTTTATGTTTAAAATTATTCCCTTGTAGTGAGGTCTGCACATACAAGGGAAATTTTAGGAATACTTGTTTCTAATCATTAAACCACATCAGAATATGGATTCTTCAGAGTTTGCCGAAATTTTGTGAATGGAAAGGTCTGCACCGCGATATTCATCTTCCTGAGAAAGACGGATACCCAAAGTCGCCTTTAAGATGCCGTACACGACAAAACCACCAATCAGCGCAATGATAATACCTAAGCCTGTACCAATGATTTGGGAAATGATGGACACGCCACCCAAACCGCCTAAAGCCTGCTGACCCAAAATACCCGCAGCGATGCCACCAAATGCACCACAGACACCGTGTAAAGGCCATACCCCCAGTACATCATCTACCTTGAGCTTGTTTTGTGTATAAGTAAACAGGTAAACAAACAGGGCACCTGCAACGCCGCCAATGAATAATGCACCAATAGGATGCACAATATCCGAACCCGCACAGATTGCGACCAAACCTGCCAATGGACCATTGTGCAGGAAACCAGGGTCATTTTTACCCATAAAGTTTGCAGCCAATGTACCGCCAACCATTGCCATCAGTGAGTTGATTGCCACCAAACCAGAGATGGCCTCCACCCGTTGCGCACTCATCACGTTAAAGCCAAACCAGCCTATAATCAGAATCCATGAGCCTAAAGCAAGGAATGGAATTGATGATGGTGGATGGGCACTGACACGGCCATCATTCTTATAGCGACCATTTCGAGCACCCAGCAGGATTACCGCTGCCAATGCAATCCATCCACCCATGGCATGTACAACGACTGAGCCTGCAAAGTCATGGAACCCTGCACCAAAGGTTTTTTCCAGCCAACCCTGCAAGCCATAATTGCCATTCCAGATCATGCCCTCAAAGAACGGATAGATCAGTGCGACCAGAATCAGCGTGGCAATGGCCTGGGAGCGCATTTTGGCACGTTCAGCAATACCACCAGAGATAATCGCTGGAATGGCGGCGGCAAAGGTGAGCAGGAAGAAACAGCGCATCAGGTTGTAGCCATGATCGGCAGCCAAGGTAGTGCCCGCATGGAAAAAATTCTGTCCGTATGCAATCCAGTAGCCCACAAAGAAATAGGCAATAGCTGAAATGGCAAAATCAGTTAAGATTTTGCTGAGCGCATTGACCTGGTTTTTATGGCGTACTGTACCCAGTTCCAAAAATGCAAAGCCAGCATGCATTGCCAATACCAGTACTGCACCGAGCAGTAAGAAAAATAGATCTACGTTTTGCATAGTAGTGCTCAAAAAAAGTGCTAAATTCGGTTTTGATACAAATATTTGATTCGTTTTTTGCACCAAAATAGATTTAGTAAATCTAAAAACTCAAGTTGTCGTGAAACAACTCAATTTGATGAATTTTATAATGCAAAAAACGCACCAATTTAGAATTTAAATTGTAATTTTGGTGAAAAGTGGTGCGATTTGCTTAAAAAGAGCACAAAATTGTTGCTGAATATGGAAAAAATCGGGTTATCTAAACCAATTGACCAACCTTAAACCTGAAATATTTTGAAAGTCTTTGCTATTACGAGTGATTAAAGCTAAGCCTTGAGCCATTGCGATTGCTGCAATCTGTCCATCTGCAAAGGGAATATTAAGCCCATTTTGTTGTGCTTCTAAGCGAATTTCAGCATGAATTTTGGCAGCAGATTCATGATAAGAAAGAATGGGAATCAGACTGACAATGTCATGTAAAAAAGAACCAATCATTTCTTTACCTTGCCCTTGAGGCATTTTAAGCCAACCAAACCGAAGTTCATTCCAAACTAAGCTCGGAATTGCAATTTCATGTTGATACAGTTGAAATTGCGAAATGACATGCTGATTGGGTTGTGGCTTGATCAATTCAGAAATGATGTTGGTATCTAGGAGATAACTAATATGAGATAGGGTAGAATTTACCATGAAAAATTTCGCCCCTGTTCTTGTGAGCGTTCAGGCTGAAAATCATCAGTCTCATTTTGTAAATCTTGTATATGTTGTTGATGCCATGCTGATCATGCCTGCATAAGACTTTGTGGCTGATGACCTAATTTTTGATAGTCATTGAAAGATAAGAGCACCGCAGAGGTTTGCCCTCGTTGTGAAATAAAAATCGGTTGACCTTGTTTGCTTTGTTGTATCAGTTGCGCAAGATTGGCTCGGACTTGGCTAAATGGAATGTTGTTCATATTATTTGTCCTATTTAGATGTACATTTTAATTGTACATTTTGTAAGGCGAGTCTAGTAAGTATAAGATGCCGATTGTACTGATTTAAAGCCGCAGTTGAAGTGGGAAAAAAGAACGTTTAAAGTATATGAAAAAGCTGAGTGGCGGGGAGATGTTGTTGGGGCATGGGGTTTTATGAGATAAGAATTTTACTTTTAAAACAAATGGTCGTAGGCATGCTTTCTGTTAAAATATTGAGTCAAATCGCATTTGTATTGAAATAAAGTCATGAGCATTTTAGATTTAAGTTTGTATCAAGAAACTGAAAATTTATCTCCACAACAAAAAAAGTTTAATCGTCAGATTCAAAAAATTGAGAAATTACAACTCTCTTTGGTTGAGTGGCAACAAGCACAACAAAAAGTACAGCAGGATGCAAGTGTTGAACTCTTGCCATTATATGCTCAATGGCACCAAGTTTTATTTAGTCAACTAGAGGTACTTTGGCAATATAAACAATCGCATAAATTTGCTAAAACCCATTTAGAGCGTTTAGATCAAAAAATCTCAATTTTAGTGAGTCAACTTTTAAATAATCCCAATCTGTCTGAAGAACAACATAAATTGACCATCGTCATTGCTCAATTTTATAAAATTTTAGAAGACCATGATCATTTGCCTACATCACAAGTAGATGATACAGAGGATGATTTTCATTCAGAGCATGATGTTGATGAAATGATGGAAAAACAAGTGATGAAAGAAATTCTTGCAGATCAATTGGGTGTGTCTGAGGACTGGATTGACTTTGATTTTGATCTCGAAAATCTTGAAGAGTTTATGCAAAAAGTAAAAGAAAAATTTGATCGAGAGGAAGCTGATTTCATTCAAAATCAACTGAATGATCATGAACGTGAAGCATATCAAAAGTTTGCAGAAAAACAAAAAAAGAAAATTTTAAAGAAGCAAATGCAACTTGAAGATGCAAAAAAAATGGCAGGGCAGTCATTAAAAAGCATTTATTTAAAAATTGCCTCTGTGATCCATCCTGATCGTGAACGGGATGAGCAAAAACGTATAGACAAAACCGAGCTCTTGCAGCAAGCAAATACTGCACTTGAAGAAAAAGATTTACTTACGCTATTAAAGTTACGTGCTTATACAGAACAAGGTGATCAAAAACAAGCAGTTAAAATCGCAAATGAACATTTGAAATCTTATAATCTATTGCTAGAAGATCAAATTGAGCAATTGCAAATGGAGTTAGATCACATTATTTACTCATTTGATTGGAAAAGCTCAGGTTTTTATAAACACACTTTTAAACCTGCTGATTTGGCTAAGAAGTACCAATATGATTTGAGGGAAATTCGAAGAAAGCTATTACAAGATGAACAGTGTTTAAATAGTTATAAGGATTTTGATTGTTTAAAAAACTTACTTAAAAATAGAGCATTCGGCTGGTCATTTAATTTTTAAAGTGGTTTGAGCCTGTAAATAAGCTTTTAGTTGTTCAAACAAGTGGGACCACCTCTGTTTAGCGTATTGAATATATTTTATTCAATACGCTAGTCATAATTATAAACTTGCAATTTGCTCCATATTCGCTTTAATCTTCGCTAATTGGTCAGCGAACTCAGCCAATTTGACTTTTTCACCATCAACAACGGCTGCTGGTGCTTTCGCAACAAAGCCCTCATTGGCAAGCTTATTGGCAATTTGATCATGTTGCTTTTGAACCTTATCCAAGTCTTTCTGCAAACGACCCAATTCTGCTTTCGGGTCAATTAAACCCTTCATTGGAACGAATACAGACACATGACCCACAACAGAAGAAGAAGATAATGGCGGTTGTTCGCCGTCAGCCAAGAATGTAATGCTTTCAACTTTAGCCAATGCCTTAAATAATGCTTCAATACGGGTGATTTGCTCACGTTCAGTATCAGAAATGTTTTGCAGCAATACAGGCAATAAACGCGCATTACCCAAGCCCATTTCACCACGAATGTTACGTACCGCACCAATCAGGCCTTGTAACCACTGCATATCTGCTTCAGCTTGATCATTGATCTTCGCTTGATCAGGCACAGGATATTGTGCGGTCATGATGGTTGCGCCACCTTTGCCCAACATTGGTGCAAGGGTTTGCCAGATTTCTTCAGTCAAATACGGCATTAACGGATGTGCCAAACGTAAAGAAGCTTCCATTACTGCAAGTAACACACGGCGAACTTCTGCCTTACGTTCTTCTGACACATTGGCATCATTAAGCACAGGCTTGGTCAGTTCGACATACCAGTCGCAGTATTCATTCCAGATAAAGTCATAGATTGCTTGCGCCGCAAGGTCTAAACGGTAGGTGGCAAATGCTTGATGCACCGCAGCTTCCACTTTCTGTAAACGGCTGATGATCCATTGTTCAGGAAGTTCCCATAAATCAGGACGCGCTTCCTGACCAACGGTTTGCCCCTCAACATTCATCAATACGAAACGGGTCGCGTTCCAAATCTTGTTACAGAAATTACGGTAGCCTTCAACGCGTTTTAGATCGAACTTGATGTCACGACCCGTATTGGCAAGCGCACAGAACGTAAAACGAACTGCATCTGTACCGTAGGCATTGATGCCGTCTGGAAATTCTTTACGGGTTGATTTCTCAATCTTCGCAGCGTCTTTCGGATTCATTAAGCCAGTGGTACGTTTCGCAACCAGACTTTCAAGATCAATACCGTCAATCAAGTCTAACGGATCAAGTACGTTGCCCTTGGACTTCGACATCTTCTGACCTTCACCATCACGGACCAAGCCATGAACGTAAACCGTCTTGAATGGAACTTGTGATGAACCATCTTCATTTTTCATGAAGTGCATGGTCATCATGATCATACGGGCAACCCAGAAGAAGATGATGTCAAAACCTGTCACCAACACATCAGTCGGGTGGAACGTTTTAAGGAAGTCATTGGCTGCATCTTTCTGTGCATCGCCAGTCCAACCTAAAGTTGAGAACGTCCAAAGCGCAGATGAGAACCATGTGTCCAAAACGTCTTCGTCTTGTTTAAGTTCTACATCAGCAGCGATGTTGTTTTTGCTACGAACGTCTTCTTCATTGCGTCCCACGTATATGTTTCCTTCTGCATCATACCAGGCAGGAATACGGTGGCCCCACCACAGTTGACGCGAAATACACCAGTCCTGAATGTCACGCATCCATGACATATACATATTGGTATATTGCTCAGGCACAAACTTAATACGACCATCCTGAACTGCTTCGATTGCAGGTTCAGCAAGTGGCGCAATTTTGACATACCATTGATCGGTCAATAATGGTTCAACAATCACACCTGAACGGTCGCCACGTGGCGCTTTCAAGTCATAAGGTTGGATTTGATCTAACCAGCCTTCAGTTTCCGCTTGTTCAACCAACTTTTTACGGGCAGCAAAACGCTCTAAACCAATATAGTCCGCAGGGGCAGGCAACAGTTGAGAAATTTGCTCACCCGCTTTGGCGATATATTCAAACTCAGCCAGCACTTCGGCATTTTTGTTGAAGATGTTGATGATGGCTAAGTTACAGCGTTTACCGACTTCATAGTCATTAAAGTCATGCGCTGGGGTGATTTTCACGCAGCCAGTACCGAAATCTTTTTCGACATATTCATCAGCCACCACAGGTACTAAGCGACCTGTAATTGGGAGAATAATGTTTTTACCAATCAGGTGTGCATAACGTTCATCTTCAGGATGTACCGCAACTGCTGTATCGCCTAATAAAGTTTCTGGACGTGTGGTTGCCACCACAAGATAGTCATTACCATCTTTGGTTTTCAGTGATTTATCTTCAAAGAAATACTTAAAGTGCCACAATGAGCCTTTTTCTTCCTTGCTTTCAACTTCAAGGTCAGAAAGGGCAGTTTGCAGTTTAGGGTCCCAGTTCACCAAACGCTTGCCACGATAGATCAAGCCATCTTCGTGCAAACGCACAAACACTTCCTTTACGGCATTGGATAGACCATCATCCATGGTAAAGCGTTCACGAGACCAGTCCACAGATGAACCTAAACGGCGGATTTGCTTGGTAATCGTTCCGCCAGATTGTTCTTTCCATTCCCAAACTTTGTCGATGAACTTGTCACGACCCAAGTCATGACGGGTCACACCTTGCAAACCGAGTTGACGCTCGACCACCATCTGCGTTGCAATCCCCGCATGGTCTGTGCCTGGTTGCCATAAGGTGTTTTTACCCATCATACGGTTATAGCGAGTCAAGGCATCCATAATGGCATTGTTAAAGCCATGCCCCATGTGCAGGCTACCTGTCACGTTTGGCGGTGGAATCATGATACAGAATGATTCACCCTGACCTGATGGTTTGAAGTAACCCTGTTGTTCCCAGATTTGATACCATTTCTTTTCGATCTCGGTTGGATCGTAAGTGGTTGCAATATTTTGAGCAGATTGAGCGTCAGTCATAGTACAGAAGATTAAAATTGAATAAAAAATTGGATCTATTGTAGCAAAAAAACCGCCAAGATTTTCATCTAAAAAAGCCGATGAAATGCGTTGGTTTTTTAACGATAAAACCTTGAATTATGTGTTCTGTGTCACATAATTATCCTATGTAGATGCATAAAACAACAACATAACAATATTAAAATATGAATGAGAGGATGGTTCAGATGAGTTATTCAATTTTACTAAAAATTAATGAAGCAACACACGGTCAACCATTTTTTGGCATTTATGCATGTTGATGCGGAATAGAATATGGTAAATTCGGCGTGTAAAAAGCCAAAAATGATATAAAACAGTTTGATGGAAAAATAAGGGCTTGTTGAACAAGCCCTTATTTTATGCAATCTAAGAATTAGGGTAATTAGAATGAACACCGCCGTTTTTTTAAATATTCATGCGGATACATACGCGAGATTTGCGCATATTCGAGCGCAGTTATTACAGGGCAGTAAGGAAAGTCAGGCAAATGCTTTGGGGAATGTCCTGTCAGAAATGGCTTGTGAAGTGATTGAACAGGTTTTTATGGTGCTGCTACAGGAAAACCAGCATCATTCCCAAACAGGCGAATCCGAAAAGGTGATTCAGCAAATTCTGGAAGCCATTCGCAAATATATGCCGTGGTCAGTTTCATTTTTTGGCAATGACCGATTGGTTCCTGTGGTGGAATATCTTTCCAAAACCATTCAGCTTGAAGATGAAAAAGTTTACATGACCTATCCAATTGAACAGCAGCTTGCACAACAGGTGAAAAGCTCAAGCCATAAGCTTGCTGGTGGAGACCGTCATGAAACGGTAAATGCGTTGAAACTGCTGACCGATGTGATTGATGTCGGTGTGACCCATTTAATTCGTGAACCGAAAAAATGCCTGAAGTTTAATTTTGTGGTGGATAAAACCCTCAATGGCGTGATCAACATGACCACACATCTAGGCTATAAACGTTTGGAAAAACTAGGCACTCAACTGGATCAGCAGGTTGCGGTCATTTATGTGGATTACTTCTTAAAATTTATGCGTCATCAGGCATAGGGGATCATTGATATGGCAAAGCTAAAAAACCTTGAAAATAAAGTGGTATGGATTACAGGGGCTTCTTCTGGTTTGGGCAAGGCGCTGGCAAGGGAATGTGCCTTGCAGGGTGCGCAGGTGGTGCTGACTTCACGCCGTTATGATGAACTGGAAGCTGTGCGTGTCGGTTTGTTCAAGCCAGAACGTCATGTTTCAATTGCCGCTGATATTACTGATGAAGCCCAGGTACGTCATGCGCATGAACAGGTTTTGGCATGCAAAGGGCGAATTGACTGGCTTATCAACAATGCAGGTCTGAGCCAGCGTGCCCTGATTCAGGACACCACCATGCAAACTGAACGTGCCATCATGGAAGTAGATTATTTTTCACAGGTGTTCTTTACCAAGACTGTGTTACCAACATTCCTCAAACAAAAGTCTGGTCGGGTGGTATTTGTCTCCAGTGTGGCGGGCCTATTGGGTACACAATATCGCGCCAGTTATTCAGCTGCCAAAGCGGCGATTCATATGTGGGCAAACAGTCTTCGCGCCGAGGTTTCAAAAGATGGGGTTGAGGTTTCGGTGGTTTTCCCAGGCTTTGTTAAAACCAATGTCTCTTTTAATGCCTTAAATGGTGAGGGTAAGCCACAGGGCTATCAGGATGAAGCCATTGAAAATGGTTTGGATGCCGATGTATTTGCCCAGCGAGTTGTTGAGGCTTTGATGGCAGGTGAGGAATATGTAGTTGTCGGCGGCAAGAAAGAACAACTGGGCGTATTGGTGTCCCGTTTGTCACCAAGCCTGTTGTATAAAATGATTCGTAAAACCAAAGTGAAGTAAAAGGGGCTTTTGCTCCCTTTTACTCATTTAAAATAGCCGTGCCATAAGCAAACACTTCAACCATGCCACCTTGCATCCCCAGTTCAGTGGTGCTGAGACGAACCCCCATGATTTGGTTTGCTCCCATCCTGTGTGCTTCCTGCTTGAGCCGAACCATTGCCTCACGCCGTGCCCGTTCTACCAAACTTTCATAGCTGACAAGAGGACCACCAAAGAAGTTTTTAATGGTGGCAAGCACATATTTAAAATAATCATGTGAGATCACCACATTGCTGCTTACCAGTTGACCTTTTGCAGTCGTTTCAACAAAGCGGTTGGTATCAATGCGGATATGGGCAAGTTGTCTTTCTTTCTCATCCAGTTCGCGTAGGTGTTTTTGTTCAATATGACGACCAAAACCCCAACCGACTGAAAAAAGAATCAGAAAAATAACGATCTGAAAAATTAATCCATCCATTATATTGCCTATGCGCCAAATGGATCAGGAAGTTTAGGCGCCACAGGCTGAACCACGACAGCCGTACCATATACAAAAAGTTCGGACGCGCCTTGGGCAATATTCGATGTGGAAAAGCGAATCCCCACAATCGCATTGGCACCTAAACCGCGTGCCTTGTCGATCATGCGTTGTGTGGCTTCCTGACGGGATTCCTCAAGAAGTTCGGTATAACCTGTCAATTCGCCGCCCACAATATTTTTTAAACCCGCCATCAGGTCGCGACCCACGTGCTTACTGCGGACAGTGCTGCCATACACCACATCAAGCTGACGTAAAATTTCATGACCAGGTACAGATTCCAAGCTGCTGAGTAACATATTGATCTCGAATAAAAATACTGTATTAAAGATAAAACAACATGAGGGATGAGAAAAGCTTAAAAAGGTAATTCTCATAAATATAGCTTGGGAATATACCAAGCCATTTTGATTGAAAGTGAGATGGTTATTTAATGGTGTGATAGAAATAACCTGTAAACTGGGAATTTCATCGCGTGCCGAAGCGGCACAATATGCCAATCATTTGGGGTTAAACTATTATTCAGTCGGACTCAAAATAAACTAGCCATCTCGGGAGATGGCTATAGATAGTACATCTTATTAAGGTTTATTGTGCAGCATGTATTTTAGCACTAGAGGGTTGAGGCGTCACTGTATCACTGGTATTGGTCTTTAAACCGCCACCCAATGTTTTGTAAAGCTCAACTTGGTTGTTCAGGTTTGCCTGCTGTAACAGCAGTAAACCTTGCTCAGCCGAATACGCTGAACGCTGGGCATCCAACACGGTTAAATAACTATCAATACCTGCACGGAAACGGGCGTTAGACAGCTTATAGGTAGTGTTGGTTGCATCCACTAAACGGCGTTGCGCGGTTAAACGATCACCAATGTTGGCACGGGTTGCCAAGGCATCATTCACTTCACGGAAAGCAGATTGAACTGACTTTTCATAGTTTGCCAAGGCAATTTTCTGATCAGTCTCTGAAATCTTGATGTTGGCTTTACGTGTACCCCAATCGAAGATTGGCAAGCTAATATTTGGCCCAATTGACCAAGCTGCATTACCCGCCTTAAAAAGGTTGCTCAAATCTGTTGAAGCATAACCTGCCGAACCTGTCAGGCTAATCGTCGGGTAAAGTTGTGCTTTGGCTGCACCAATATTTGCACCTGCGGCACTGAGTTGATATTCAGCCGCCTTGATATCTGGGCGATTATTGAGCAAGTCACTTGGTAAACCAGCACTTAAAGCGCTTTGTTTGGTAATTTGAGAAATTTGCTGTTGTGGCAATAAGTTTTGAGGAACTGTTTGACCAACAAGTAAATTTAACAAGTTTTGTGCTTGTGCGATCTGTGTTTTGTAGTTGGCAACATCATTACGTGCGGTTTCAACCGAAATTTGCGCCTGACGCAATGGAATCTCACTATCAATGCCCACATCGAAACGTTTCTTGTTCAGGTTAAACGAGTCTTGCTGTACCTTGAGGGTTTGATTTGCAAGTTTCAACTGTGCACTTGCATACGAATAATTCAACCACGTCTGAGTGATCTGGCTGATTAAACTAATTTGTGTGGCATCACGCGCACTTTGTGTCGCAAGGTAGCTGTCTAGTGCCGCATCTTTCAAGCTACGTACACGACCCCAGAAATCCAACTCATATGAAGTTAGGCCTAAACCGACTTGATAGGTTGAATATGGGTTATTTGGATCACGAGTAGGGGTGACTTGACGAACCGCACTACCACTTGCGCCAATCGTTGGTAACTGATTGTTTTCCGAGATTTGGTATTGCTGTTGTGCTTTTTGGATATTCAAAGCCGCAGTACGTAAATCACGGTTATTGGCAAGCGCCAGATCAATCACTTGCAGCAAACGTTGGTCAGCAAAGAAATCTTTGTAACCTTGTTCTGCGATTGATGTTCCAGAAGCATTGCCGTAAGACGCGAAGCTTTCAGGAACATCTGAGCTTACCACAGGCTCTGGCCCGCGCATGCTTTGGCAGGCAGCCAAAGATAGCGCGAGGGCAGAGATTGCAATGCCACGACTGGAAATAGACCATACAGTTTGCATCACGATCAATGCTCCTGAGTATTTAAAGTTTTAGGTTTGTACTTAAAGATACTACGAATCCACACGAAGAATACAGGGATGAAGAAAATACCTAAAAGTGTTGAAGAAATTACACCACCAAGTACACCATAACCGACCGAGTGTTGGCTACCTGCGCCAGCACCGCTTGCTAGGGCGAGCGGTAAAACACCGAAACCGAATGCAAGTGTAGTCATGATAATTGGACGTAAACGCATTTTGGCAGCATGTAATGTTGCTTCAAAGAGTTCTTCGCCTTGTTCCTGTAATTCTTTCGCAAATTCGACGATCAAAATCGCATTCTTCGCGGATAGACCAATTACGGCAACAATTGCAACCTGGAAGTAAATGTTAAAGGATAAGTTTGGATCACCTTTAATCAGCATACCTAACCATGTCAAGGCAAATGCACCGACGATACCTAAAGGTACAACCAGCAATACCGAAACAGGTACAGACCAGCTTTCATAGAGTGCAGCAAGACACAGGAATACGATTAATAATGAAAGAACAAGAAGAGGTGCTGTTTGGCTACCAGAATCACGTTCTTCTAAAGATAAACCTGTCCATTCATAGTCGAAACCGGTTAAGCCCATAGAAGGTAACTTACCAATGATTTCTTCCATTGCCAACATTGCATCACCAGAGCTGACACCCGGTGCAGGCGTACCTTGAATGTTAACAGATGATACGCCGTTATAACGCTCTAGACGTGGTGAACCATAGGTCCATTCACCTTTGGCAAAGCCAGAGAAAGGAACCATTTCGCCTTTGTTGTTACGCACATACCACTTGTTCAAGTCTTCAGGCATCATGCGTGTATCCGCTTCACCTTGGACATAAACTTTCTTCACACGACCACGGTCAACGAAGTCATTGATATATGAACCACCCCAAGCCATGCTCATGGTGCTGTTAATATCGGCAATACTGACACCCATTGCACCTGCTTGCGCTTGATCAATGGTGATCTGGTACTGTGGTGTATCTTCTTGACCATTTGGACGTACACCCGCAAGACGTTTGTCTTGTGATGCCATACCTAAAATCGCATTACGAGCAGCAATGAGTTTTTCATGCCCTTGACCGCTGGCATCTTTTAACTGGATATCGAAACCAGAAGCGACACCCAATTCAGGCATTGCGGGTAACTGCAATGGCATGATGTAAGACGCATCTTTCACAATCATGTTCAATGCCATACCACGTTGAATGATGGCACCGATTTGTGATTCTGGTGTCGTACGCTCACTCCAGTCTTTTAATTTAATAAAGGCAAGACCCGCGTTTTGACCCACCCCTGTGAATGAGAAACCAGCAACTGTAAAGATTGACTCTACATTTTCTTTTTCCTTATTCAAGAAATAGCCTGTCATGGTATCGATGACTTTGTCGGTTCGTTCCAAGCTCGCGCTCGGTGGTAACTGAACCAGTGTCATCACCACACCTTGGTCTTCTTCTGGTAAGAATGAAGATGGCAAAACTTTATAAATGCCAACCAAAGCGGCAATCACAACAATATAAAGTACCCCAGAGAATAACTTGTGGTGGGTCATACGATTGACACCGCCTTGGTATTTCTCCGAAAGTCTTTCAAAGCTACGGTTAAACCAACGGAAGAAACGCGCGAAAATATTGTTGCTTTCCTGCTTGTTTGGATCGTGCTGTTTTAACAAGGTTGCACATAGGGCAGGGGTAAAGGTAAGTGCTACGATCAATGACAAGATCATCGCAGTAACCAGCGTGATCGAGAATTGACGATAAATTACCCCAGTGGTTCCACTAAAGAACGCCATCGGTACGAATACCGCTGTTAACACACTGGTAATACCGACTAAGGCGCCTGAAATCTGACTCATCGACTTTTCGGTCGCAGGGACAGGTTCCAGATGTTCTTCCTGCATTACCCGTTCAACGTTCTCGACCACGACAATGGCGTCATCCACCAATAGACCGATGGCCAGTACCATTGCAAACATGGTGAGGGTGTTGATTGAGAAGCCGAAGATATTAATCACGGCAAATGTACCCAACACAACCACAGGAACTGCCAATGTTGGAATAATCGTTGCGCGCCAGTTCTGTAAGAACAAGAACATTACGATAAATACCAAGACAACCGCTTCAATGAGCGTGTGCACAACACTTTCAATCGAAAGACGAATAAATGGTGTGGTGTCATAGGCTAGCTTGTCTTTTAAACCGCTCGGATAGTTATGACGTAACTCAGATAAACGTTTTTCAACCGCAGCAGCAGTATCCAATGCGTTGGCACCTGTTGCCAGTTTGATTGCGACACCACCTGCAGGTTTACCATTGAACTTTGAGTCAAATTGATAGTTATCTGAACCGAGTTCGACACGTGCAACATCACCCAAACGAACTTGTGCACCACCTGAGGTATTTTTCAGGAAGATGTTTTTAAACTGTTCAGGGGTTTGCAACATGGTTTGTGCATTTACCGTTGCGTTAAGAACTTGGCCTGCAGTTGATGGCGCACCACCGAGCTGACCCACCGCAACTTGCGAGTTTTGTGCACGAATAGCAGTTGCAACATCATTTGGCGTCAAGTTAAAGCTAGTCAGCTTTGCTGGATCTAACCAGATACGCATTGCATATGAACCACCAAATACTTGGAGTTCACCTACACCTGCCACACGACTCAGTGGCTCAGAAATATTTGAGTTCACATAATCTTTAATGTCAGAAGCAGAAAGGCTGTTATCTGGCGAATAAAATGCAATAACTTGCAAGAAGCTTGCACCAGACTTCGTCACTTTTACACCTTGACGTTGTACGTCAGCAGGTAACAGTGCTGTTGCTGATTGCAGTTTGTTTTGAACTTGTACTTGGGCGATATCTGGATCGACACCTTGTGCGAAGTTCAAGTTAATTGATGCTTGACCATTACCCGCACTATTCGATGAAATGTAACGTAAACCATCCAAACCATTCATTTGTTGTTCAATGATTTGGGTGACCGTATTTTCAACGGTTTGCGCAGAAGCCCCAGGATAAGTTGCAGAAATCGTTACCGTGGGGGGGGCAATTGTCGGATATTGTGCAACTGGCATTTTTGTGAGCGTGATAATACCCGCCAACATAATGACCAGTGCGATCACCCATGCAAAAATTGGGCGATGGATAAAAAATTGAGCCATGCAATCTACCCCTTAAGCTTGTGAAGTAGCTTTTTGTTCAGCTTTTGCTGAATCGGCTTGCTTTTGTTGTTCAGCGGCGGCTGGTGGTGTAGCATTTTGACCTTGTGGTGCTTTTGCCTGTGGCTGGTAAGGTTTTACAGAAACTTGCTGGCCTTCCTTAACCTTGGCAACACCATCAACCACAATCTTGTCACCCGCCTGTAAGCCATCGGTGACAATCCAGTCCTGAGCTTTCACACCAACCGTTGTGATTGGGCGCGCTTCAACCGTATTCTTCGCATTTACAATCAAGGCAATCGCCTGTCCTGTTGGTAGACGTGACACAGCCACCTGTGGAATCAGGTAGGCATTTGGAATGATGCCCTGTGAAATCTTGGCAGTTGCATACATACCTGGTAACAACAGGTGGTTTGGATTTGAGAACACTGCACGCAAGGTCACTGTACCTGTGTCTGGATTGACTCTGGCATCAGAGAAAGCCAACTGGCCTTCAACAGGATAGTCGGAACCATCTTCAAGCGTAATCTTGACACGGGTGTTGTTGCTGTTGTTCAGGCTGCCTTTACTGAGCTGTTGACGTAGGCGCAACATTTCGGCACTGGATTGGTTAATATCAACATAGATCGGGTTAAGCTGTTGAATCGTGACCAAGGGATCAGCCTGATTCGCTGTCACCAACGCACCAGCTGTTACCGAAGAACGGCTGGACTGGCCTGAGATTGGCGCACGTACAGTAGAATAGCCCAAAGTGATCTCAGCATTTTTCAATGCCGCCTGAGAGGCTGCTACATCGGCTTCAGCCAACAGGACCTGGGCATGAATATCATCATATTCCTGTTTGGAAACCGCATTGGTGCCAACCAACTGACGATAACGCCCTTCTTTAACGCGTAATGCATTTAGGTTTGCTTGCTGGCGCAATAAGGTCGCGCGGGCGCTGTCTGCGCTTGCACGGTTGGTCTTGGCGTCAATTTCATAAAGTGCCTGACCTGCCTGAACATAACTGCCTTCAGCAAATAAGCGCTTTAAAATGACACCACCTGTTTGTGGACGTACTTCTGAAACCTGATAGGCGGAGGTCCGCCCAGAAAGTTCCACACTTTGTTCTACACTTTGCGGTTGGGCAACAATGACACCGACTTCAGGAGGTGGCATTTTTTGAGCAGCAGCAGCTTGCTGTGCATCTTTAGGGTCTTTGCTACAACCAACAAGCGCAATGCTTGTTGCCAACGCGCAAGCAGTGAGGGCAGGAGCCCAAAGCTTAGCTGACATCATTATTCCACCTCAATTTAGATTTTTTATCTAAAAACAAATTGTTGCTGAAATTGCCTTGATACAGCCAAAACCAAAGCAACGAAGTCCAAATCAGCCCGATTCCCCAACCTGCCAATACATCGGTTGGATAGTGAACCCCAGCATAAACTCTAGATATCCCCATGAAAACAAACCATAAAGTAGATACTAAAATAATGCTGTTACGGTATTTATGCGCGCTGTACAGCAACATGAACATATTCGCAAGGGTCGCAGCATATAGGCTATGGGCACTTGGGAAAGATGCGCCATAACTTTGAATCAAGTGATAAAGTTCCAAGGGTCTTGGTCGATCAATGCCCCATTTCAGAAGCCAACCAATCACAATACTTCCACCCACACTTAAAGCGATAAAAATTGCATTCTTATAGTTTTTAATCCAAGTTTGATAAATACACAAAAAAGTGGTTAAAAATAATAAAAATGGCATTCCACCCAGTCGAGAAAGCAGAATGGTTACCTGGTTAAGCGCAAACGAACGGTGTTCAAATAAAGCTTGAACACTAAAAAGGTCTAAAGTCGATGTGTCGAGATAAACCAGCCCAAACACACCGAGTCCTAAAAAAAAGCAACCAATACAAAGCAGTAGGTGCGGCATGCGAACCTCATTATTTGCTTAACCATTGTTCATGGTTGTCGAATGTTTGAAAGTGTACTTGCGAGTACACTTCTGGTCAAGCCTTGAAATTTTATGATAATTTCATTTTCATGTTTTTTAAGGTTCAGTAAAAAAACATAACAAAATTTGATTAATGTCTCATTTTTTGCTCTGTCGTGTCTTGCTCTTCCACTTCAACAGGTTGTTTTGGGGGCCAGAAGAAATCACTTGGTCGGGTCAGGAAATGGGTGATGACTAATTTAGCCAAGGGTTTCCACTGTGAGAAGCGAACACGGCGCGCACGCAACGCGACAATAATCGTCAGGGTAAAGCTGACAAACAGGTTGGTGAGACCAATCAACATAACGCCCAAAAATGACACGATGATTAAACCAAGGTCAGGTGCGCCGCTTACTGTCATTAAGCCTTGAATGAAATTGGCGGATGCAAAGGCAATATGACGGATATCCAGCGGCAGGCCTAAAATAAAACCGATGGTTCCCATACTTCCCAGCATTATCCCGAACAGGAAGTTACCTGCCAAAGCCCCGAGATTGGTTTCAATATAGTTGGCAAACTTGTCCAGTCGTGCCTGTCCCATCCAGCGTTTTAGGCGGCGGTGCTGTTTTAGACGGGGGCCGACCTTTCGGTAGACTGCCAGATTATCGAAATAGCCCGCAATCAGGCCTGAAAGGAATAAACAGACACCTGCAATTGCCGCATGCGGGATAGCCAGCGAAGTAAATGGATTTAAATCATGTAGTGTCTTGGCTGCCTTAATAGGGGAAAGTAACGGTTCCCCAAGACTGTACTGCCATAAAAAGGTAATTAAGGCCGCTACAGGAATAGCGATTGAAATATTTCCCAGTATTGCGATGAATTGAGTTCGGATAATATTGATAATCAGGGCCGCCAGTTCAGCAATCTGAGCTGTTTTACTGCCTTTCTGCTGCTGTACCGTTGCTGCAAGTGCTGCGGCCGTCATCGCAGGTTGTTTGGTTGCAACCGTAAAATGCAGCACATGGATCAGCATGAAACCTAGACCATAATTCATGCTATATAAAAATGCATGCATAAATGGAGCAAGTACCAGACGGGTCGTTAAAATTTTCAAGGTGGCCATGACGGCAATAATTGCGCCTGCACCTGCCGCCGCCTTATACATGCCGAAAAAGCCTTTTTTATCGGTACTTACATAATGCTCACCTGTTTTACTGGCATTTTCGGTGACTTGCAGGGCAATCAGTTCACTGGTTGAATTTAGTAGGTGACGAACACTTTTTTCATCATAATGGGCCTGGGTCAGGTCAGTAATTAATTGTCCCAGTGCGATATAGTGGAAATCATTTTTACTGGCAAGCAAACCAAGCAATAATTCAATACGGTCAAGCGCCTGCTCCAGTAAGGACAATAAATAGGTCAGGCTGATACTGACCCCGATGCGCTTGGTTGCCCGACGGATCTTGAGCACAACCTCACGGCATTGGTCCAGCATCACAAAGGCCTGTGACGCATCGGGAGGAGCAAGCACCGCAACTGTATCCTGCTGGTGTATCTGCTGTTTATACTTTTCAATGAACTCTACAATTTCACGGTTCTGAACCAAAAAAGGTGACTCATATTCAATAATGTCGGGTTGTGCATTAATAAATTCTGGATACAGACCAATGCCACTAATCCGATAGGACAACACAGTAATGGCCTTGATCAGGTCGGTTTTACACACCTGTTTTTCATTCGTGTTGCTTTGGCTTTCAGCAATTAGGTTGAAGAGGGTAATCCAGTCCTGATTTTCGATCAGGTCCAGCCATTCTCCATCACTTTGCTTATGAAAGACTTTGCCAACGAGGGTTTTAAGCTGGTTAGCATCTTCCACTAAAGGCAGGAAATGTGCGCCAAGACGTTGCCCAAGCTGATTCCAGAAACCATCCAGCGAAAGAATGCCGCTGTCGGCATAGAGGCTGATCTGTTTATACTGGCTCATCAGCTTGAGCAGGAAATTCTGGAGTAAAGTTGCTGAAGTGGGAGTCAGCAAAAGAATTTTGATTAATGCATGAATTCGCTGTTTAACTTCTTCAGCATCATTCGGTTTTTTGGGTCGTATGCGATTGACCAGTTCAATGAGGATCTGCTCATTGGCAAGAAGACTTTCAGGAACAGCTTCAGGATGGTCAAGCTGTTCCTGCATTTTTAAAAATAAATCAGATAAATTTAAATGCATAGGCACTCAGAAAAATTATTGTAGTCGATGTAAGGCCATTAAGGTTAGATTCATCAGTGCTTGGCGATATTCATTATCTGGAAGTGCTTTAAGCGCTTCTAAAGCGGCATCCGTTTCTTGTTGGGCACGTTTTTGACAGTAATCCAGACCACCTGAGTGATGAACAATTTCAATCACTTTATCCAAATGTTCCACACCGCCTGTTGCAATGCTGCGGCGAATAATCGCATGGTCATCACCAGTGGAGTGGGCCAATGCTGAAATTAACGGTAAAGTCGGTTTGCCTTCCATTAAATCATCACCAATATTTTTACCCAGTGTTTCCGCATCGGAGGTGTAGTCTAAAATATCGTCAATGATCTGAAAGGCATTGCCAAAGTGACCCGCAAAGCGACGTAGTGGCTCACGGTATTCTTCAGTACCCGCCAAGATAGCCGCGCCTTCAGTTGCCAGTTCAAACAGGCGTGATGTTTTACCATGAATAATTTTTAGATAGGTTTCTTCAGTGGTCTCTGGCTGGTGTTGGGACTGAAGCTGTAAAACCTCACCTTCCGCAATTTCACAGGTTCCTGTTGAGAAATCCTTGAGTAAAGTGATGTTGTTTAAGTCCACCAGTAAATCGAAAGCGCGGGCAATCAGAAAGTCACCGACCAGAACGGCGGTCTGGTTGTTCCAGGTTGCATTGGCAGTGGGTCTGCCGCGGCGCAGATTGGACTCATCCACAACATCATCATGTACCAGCGTTGCGGTATGCAGCATCTCAATGATTGCAGCCAGATGCTGCGCATGCTGCATATTGGCTACACCACATGCACGGGCTGCGAGTAGGCACATGATTGGGCGCATACGCTTACCGCCAGCCTCAACCACATGCTTGCTGACCGACATGACCAGGCCAACCTTGGAGCTGATTCCTTCATTGATCAAATGATCCATCGCAGCAAAATCTGTCGCTACAGGAGAGAGAATGTCTTGCTTAAAATCGATAACCATATGAAGAAGAACCTCGTACAGGTGAAATATAGTGTTAGGTGTATCAATATGTCTGTTGCTGAACAGCTATACAGGCTGTGTAATCAGTCATTTAAATCGGTGCAGCGATTTTGCGGCTTTCGTTAGACAAAAAAGCGGTCTCTACATAGTCAAACCCAAGCTTTATACCATAGGTATGCGTGACTTTATATGAACACAGATTGTTATTGTCGCAATTGGTTTTTTAGAATGTATTGCAAAACCCGATCAGAATCAATAAAAACAACGTATTCTCAAACTGTTTGATTTTATTATGAAATCTACAGCTCATTTGTTGAGCGGCGTATTTGTGCAAAATCACTTGTTGTTTGATCAAATTTCACTTAAAATCTATCGCCTTGTATAACCCCAGTGGCGTTCGTCTTAAGATCGATATGTCCTTTTATCGGCACGACGACACGGGCAAGTTGGAGTACATTATGTACGCAGTAATCCAGAGCGGTGGTAAACAGCACCGTGTTGTTGAGGGTGAAACCCTTAAAGTAGAATTATTGAAAGCTGAAACTGGCGCGACTATTACGTTTGATGACGTATTAATGGTTGTAAACGGTGACAACATTCAAATCGGTGCTCCAGTTGTAGCTGGCGCAAAAGTAACTGCAGAAGTAGTTGGCCATGGTCGTCACGACAAAATCCGCATCATCAAAATGCGCCGTCGTAAACACTACCGTAAGCAACAAGGTCACCGTCAATGGTTTACCGAGTTGAAAATTACTGGTATCGCAGGCTAACACAGGAGTAAATAGACATGGCAACTAAAAAAGCCGGTGGATCGACGAAGAACGGTCGTGATTCGAATCCTAAGATGTTGGGTGTTAAAGTTTACGGTGGTCAAACTGTAACTGCTGGTAACATCATCGTTCGTCAACGTGGTACTGAGTTCCACGCTGGTGCAAATGTTGGTATGGGCCGTGACCATACTTTATTTGCTACTGCTGACGGCGTAGTGAAATTTGAAGTGAAAGGTCAGTTTGGCCGTCGCTATGTAACTGTTGAAGCTTAAGCTTTAATGGTTCAGAAAGACCCGCTTTTGGCGGGTTTTTTTATATTTACAATCTCTACATAAAGGCAGAAACTTCATACATAATGCAGGACTTTGCGACACGAAATACACAAAACCTGTGGATTTCTTCATTTTTTTCGTGATCAAAAACAGTAAGATGTCGTCATAACAGTAAAAATCTGATAGAAGGTTCATTTTATGAATTTCGTAAAAAAAATAGCTTATGCCGCAACCTTGAGTGCCATCTCGCTTGTCCCTGTGGTGGGAAGTCAGGTGTTTGCCGCACCTGTGGCTGCATCGGCTCAGCAGGCAACCAGCAGTCTGGTACAGCAGTTGGCTGGTCTGCAACGCCTGACCGCAGATTTTGAACAAAGCACCAAGACCACCAATAATAAAACAGTACAGAAAAAGGGCCTGACTGCCCAGCACATGAACCAGACCTTTAAGGGTGTGATGAAGGTTGAGCGTCCTGGAAAATTTTATTGGGAAACCACCAGTCCAGCGAAACAAACCATTGTGACTACAGGAAAGGTGGTGTGGATTTATGATCCAGATTTACAGCAGGCAGTGCGACAGAGTCTGGATGATCAGGTGGCCAATACGCCTGCACTATTATTGTCAGGTAATACCAACCAGATTATGGATGCTTACCGTGTGACTCAGCCTGACCGAACCAAGCTGTACTATACCTTGTACCCAAAACAGGATGATGGTGCATTCCAAAGCCTGACCATTAGCTTTGGCGCAAATAAGGCACCCACCTTGATGATTTTGCAGGATTCTTTAGGCCAAACCACGTATGTGCGTTTTAGCAACATCAAAGTGAATCCAGCGATTCCAGCATCGGTCTTTCACTTTGAACCGCCAAAAGGTACAGATATTATTGACCAATAATGGACTTATGCTCAACAAAGCCGCATCTGTTGCGGCTTTTTGCTGGGCGCGATATAGATACATTTCTTAATTTCATCTAGGCGCAAGGCTTTGTATAGTGAAGAAAAATCCTGGAGACTTGCAAGGCGATGAAAATAGTAAAAAGATTACAATTGATTCCACTCATTTCAATACTTACGGTCATTGCAATGGTTGGCTGTCAACCTAAAAAAGAACAATCGTCAGCTACTGCTGAAAAAGTCGATATTCCATTGATTCAGGCCAAAGTTGTGGCGGTCAAGATTCCTAAACAAAAGTTGTGCCTGGAAGATGGATGTACCAGTTATGACTTGCAAACGGTCGAGACCAAGCAAAAATGGATTGATGAATATTTTATCAATCGTATGAAAAAGGCCGAGCCGAATGCCTTTGCCAACATTGCAGACCAAAAAGTCAAGGTGCCAGCGGATGAACCCTCGCTTAGTGAAAGTAGCACTTATGTACGTTTTTTAGGGCAAAACTATAATTTAGCGACTTTTGCCATTCAGACCTATAGTTACCCTGCGGGTGCGGCACATGGTATGTCACATCAGGAATTTGTCAATTTTGACTTGTCCAATAAAAAACACATTACTGTAAGTGAATTGGTTAAACCTGACATGAACCAAAAACTACGCGATGAGTTATATGTCTCGAATCAGAACTGGCTGGAAGACCATAACATCAAGAAAGAGCAGTTGCAGGTGAGTGACAACTATTATTATGGTGTCAATGAGATAGTATTCGTCTATCCGCTGTATGAGTTGGCTTCTTATGCAGAGGGGATGAGCGAGCTGACCCTGCCATATTATGCCGCCAAACAGTTTATTAAGCCGCAATATCTGCCAAGTCTGCCGAAAGAGCCTGTTTAGCCAGTATTCAGCATCGATATATCGTGTGTGGATGCTGAGTCTTTGTTGTCTATTACTGTATTTTTTCGGGTTAAAGCCTTACACTATAGCCAGTTTTTTCTCTATTCATGATTGATTATGATCGACCCAAAATTACTCAGAAATAATATTGAAGCGGTCAATGCCGCTTTGGCAAAACGTGGTATTCAGCTTGATGTTCAGGAATGGGCGGATTTAGAAGCGCGCCGTAAAGAATTGCAGTCCAAAGCTGAAAATTTACAGGCTGAACGTAACGCTGGTGCAAAACAAGTTGGTCAAATCAAGAAGTCGGGCGGAGATGCATCTGAAATTATGGCACGTATGGCTGCCATTGGAGATGAAATCAAAACTGCTGAAGTTGCGCTTGCTGAATTGCAAACTGAACTAGAGCAAAAATCACTGGCGATTCCAAACTTGCCAGATGAGTCTGTGCCTGAAGGGAAAGATGAGAGTGATAATTTAGAAATCTTAAAGTGGGGCACACCACGCCAGTTTGATTTTGAGATCAAGGACCATACCGATCTGGGCGAATGGATGGGTGGTCTTGAGTTTGAGACCGCAACCAAGCTGACAGGTTCACGTTTTAGTGTATTGAAAGGTCCTTTGGCACGTCTACAACGTGCTTTAACCCAATTTATGTTAGATACGCATACGCTCAAAAATGGTTATACCGAAGCGTATGTACCTTATCTGGTCAATGCAGATAGCTTACGTGGTACAGGTCAGCTACCTAAATTTGAAGAAGACTTATTCAAGTTACAGGGTGAAAAAGAATATTACCTGATCCCGACCGCAGAAGTGCCTGTCACCAACTTTGTGCGTGACGAAATCATAGATGCGGATCGTTTGCCACTCAAATACGCAGCACATACACCATGTTTCCGTAGTGAAGCAGGTTCTTACGGGCGTGATACTCGTGGCCTGATTCGTCAGCATCAGTTTGACAAGGTTGAAATGGTGCAAATCGTAAAACCAGAGCACTCAATGCAGGCGCTTGAAGAACTGACTGCACATGCAGAAGGCATTTTGCAGGCATTGGGTTTACCTTACCGCAAGATTTTGCTCTGTGGTGGTGACATGGGCTTCGGTTCAACCAAGACCTATGACCTGGAAGTCTGGGTGCCAAGTCAAAATACCTATCGTGAAATCTCAAGTTGCTCAAACATGGGCGATTTTCAGGCACGCCGTATGAAAGCGCGCTACCGTGTAGACCAGAAGAAGATCGAACTGGTGCATACCTTGAATGGTTCAGGTCTGGCGGTGGGTCGTACCTTGCTTGCAGTGATGGAAAATTACCAGCGTGCTGACGGTTCAATCGAAATTCCTGAAGTTTTACGTCCATATATGGGCGGTATTAGGCATATCGACTAAAATGCATCGAATTTGTGCATAGTTTTTGCTTTAGCCCAATCAGATCTAAAAAATATAGAGGCGTATCGTGGAAATTTTCCCAATCTCTTTAAAGTTGCAGCAGCAACGTTGTCTGATTGTTGGCGGTGGGCATATTGCCTACCGTAAAGCAAGTTTATTGGTGAAGGCAGGTGCGATTGTCGATGTGATTGCGCCTGAGATTGAGCCTGAGTTACGCCAGCTTGTTTACAAATCGATGGGGCAATATATTCAGGCCGCTTTTTCTGAAAATATTCTTGCTACAGGTTATCGTTTGGTGATTGCTGCAACCGACAATACCGCTGTGAATAAAAGCGTTTTCGAGCAATGCGAAGCACGTAATATTTTAGTGAATAGTGTGGATGATATTCCGAATTGCCGTTTCATGGTTCCCGCGATTATTGACCGTTCACCTTTGGTGATTTCCGTTGCATCCAATGGAGCATCGCCTGTTTTATCCAGACAACTTCGTACCCAGATTGAAACGATTGTGCCGCATGGTATGGGGAAACTGGCTGAGTTTTCAGGTCTTTGGCGTAAACAGGTCAAGGAAAAGATTTCCAATCCCGATGAACGCCGTATCTTTTGGGAGAATCTGTATGCCAGTCCGTTAAAGGAGCAGGTGTTCAATGACAATCTGGATGTGGCAAATAATTTAATTGAACAAGCCTTAACAGAATGGACTGCACCAAAAGGTGAGGTGTATCTAGTGGGGGCTGGTCCAGGTGATCCTGAGCTTTTGACCTTAAAAGCCTTACGCTTGATGCAGCAAGCGGATGTGGTGATTTATGACCGTTTGGTGTCTGCGCCGATTCTGGAACTCTGCCGCCGTGATGCGGAAAAGATTTATGTCGGTAAGGCCCGTTCCAATCATTCAGTCCCACAAGATGGCATTAATGCCTTATTGGTTGAATATGCGCAAAAGGGTAAACGTGTTTGCCGCCTGAAAGGTGGTGATCCCTTTATCTTTGGACGTGGTGGTGAGGAAATTCAGGAATTGGTTGAAGCCAGTGTCACTTTTCAGGTTGTGCCTGGAATTACCGCCGCATCAGGTTGTTCCGCATATGCAGGGATTCCGCTGACCCATCGTGATTATGCACAAAGCGTACGTTTCCTGACTGGGCACTTAAAAGAGGGTTCACCAGAATTACCTTGGAAAGAGCTGGTGTATGAAAATCAGACCTTGGTGCTGTACATGGGCTTGGTGGGCTTGGAGCGTATTTGTGAGCAACTGATTGCACATGGTCAACGACCAACCATGCCTGTTGCCTTGATTTCCAAAGGTACTACGCCTGAGCAGAAAGTACTGGTGGGTACATTGGCGGATATTGCAGCCAAAGTGTCTGAACATCATATCGTAGCACCGACCTTAACCATTATTGGTGAAGTGGTGAGTCTGCGTGAACAGTTACAATGGTTGTAAGAACTTTATAATTAAGTGTTTCAATTTATACCCCCCTAAATCCCCCCTCACAGGGGGGACTTACATGCAATGTAGAGAATATTTGTGATTCATGTTGTGCTATACGAGCCTGAAATTCCTGCCAACACAGGCAATATCATTCGTTTATGTGCCAATACAGGTGCGCAACTCCATTTGATCAAGCCTTTGGGCTTTGAGCTTGATGATAAGAAACTGAAGCGTGCAGGCCTGGATTATCACGAATGGGCAAGAATGCAGATTTGGGACAGTATCGAACTTTGCCTCGCTGACTTAAAGGCAAAGGGTATTGGCATCAATGATATTTTTCCATTGACCACCAAAGGTTCTGCCACACCACATACAGTGGATTTAAATCGTCCTGTCGCCTTGCTGATGGGACCTGAAACCCGTGGCCTGCCTGAACAGGTACGCCTGATGTTCCCGCAGGAAAACTGGATTTGTTTGCCAATGGCAGAAAATTCAAGAAGTTTGAATTTGTCTAATGCAACCGCGGTGATCGTCTATGAAGCCTGGCGGCAGCAGGGATTTAAAGCACTGACTTGATTATTAAAAATTTTCTGTCATCGTAAAGGTTTATCGAAACAAAGGCTAAATGTTTAAAGATTTAAAGCAAACCTCATCATATAGTCAAACTACTTTATTATCCATACAGGATTCGAAAAAAACTCGAAATAATTCATCGACTGATTTGTATTGGTTTTATAATGATTTGACTATATATGACATTGAAATTGTTTCAAACTTTTTTAAAATTAATAGAAAAGGCGCATTGAGCGCCTTTTCTATTTTAACCAGTTTAACGATCATCAAACTCATTATGTTGAGGGGCATTGTATTTAAAGCCTTTGGTTTTATAACCAAGGTATAAAATACCGAACATTGCCCACCATAAGCCATATTTCAATGCCGTGTCTTCAATTTCAAGCCACATGGCAAAAACGCTGAGAAAGCCCAAGAGTGGAATAATCACAAAGCTCACAATGTCCTTGAAGTTCTTGGTTCGGCCATCACGTAAGGCATAACGTGAAATTACGGACAGGTTCACGAAAGTAAACGCAATCAGGGCACCAAAACTGATCATGGAAATCACTACATCCAGACTCATAAAACCTGCACTTAATGCCACCAATCCAACAATCAGAATGTTATAAGATGGGGTAAAGGTTTTCGGGCTGATATGGCCAAAGATTTTCTTGTTGATGACCCCATCACGACCCATCACATACATTAAGCGTGATACACCTGCATGGGCAGAAATCCCTGATGCCATGACCGTCACAATCGCAAAGGCAAGCACATAGGACTGGAATAATGAACCACCCACCAGTAACAGGATGTCAGGCTGGGTTGCGGCGACGTCCTCAAAATAAGTTTTAGGATCATTCGGGAAGTAGATTTGCATAAAGTAGGTACTGATAATAAACACAATACCTGCAAATAATGCAGTCAGGAAAATCGCTTTAGGCAGCGTCTTTTCAGTATCCTTGGTTTCTTCCGCCAGTGAGCTGAGCGAGTCAAAACCCGTAAACGAGAAGCACAGCAGGGTTGCACCTGTAATCAATGCGCCTACAGAAGTCAGGTCGTTCCAGAATGGCTCCAGGCTCCAGAGTTGGTAACGTGTTTCTGCAGTAATTGGACCTTCGGCGTTATATCCCATCTGTAGTTTGCTATAGACCAGATAGGTGAATACAGCAATCACGATAAGCTGGACGAGGACAATCAGGCTGTTAAAGTTCGCCACAAAACGTGCGCCACGTAAGTTGATGCCAGTCATAAAGGCGGTCAGAACAATCACCCAGACCCAGTGGTTTACATTCGGGAATAATGCGTCAAGATAGATGCCTGCCAGAATGATATTGACCATTGGTGACAGCAAATAATCCAGCCAAGATGACCAGCCCACCATAAAGCCCACGTTGGGATGGATGGATTTTTGTGCATAGGTATAAGCCGACCCTGATGATGGGTAACGACGAATCATGTGACCATAACTGATCGACGTGAATAAAATTGCAATTAGGGCAACAATATAGGAGGTCGGAACATGATGATGACTTTCTTTCGATACCAGTCCGAAAGTGTCAAACAAAGTCATGGGCTGAATGTAGGCTAAGCCAATAATGATAATGTGCCAGAGACCTAGCGTTTTTTGCAGCTTAGCTACCGATGGAGTCCCAGAGATATTTGTCAACGGCGTTATCCTCATAATCGTTGATCAAGGATCAGCTATGGTTTAAGGATCGTTTGAGACGAAAACGATCCCCCCTATAGAAAAAAGAAGTTCGCCAATCTATCGTAAATTGATAAACATTGTCAGTACTTTTACGCTTTTTTTAGCAATTTTTTTGCCAGTTGTGCAGAGAAACAGATGAATAAAAATTCATTGAAATGAAAAAAGCCCCGATCATTGGTTTAGATCAGGGCCTATTAATGATAATTATTTATCTAAATAAATGAATTACCAGGCTTTTTGTAGAATTGCACGTAGTTCCTGCAAATTGGCCTCTTTAGGATTGTAAATAATAGAACCATCATTTAACGCTTTCTCGGCCACTTCATCCAGCTGTGCTTCAGTTACCTTACCTGTTTCACGCAGGGTACGTGGTAGCTTGGTGAGGCTGAATAGGCGGTCACGCATGGTTAAAATAGTTGCAATCGCTTTATCTGCACGCTGGCTGGCAGGTGTTTGTGCATAAATGTCTGCACCTGCAAGTGGCAGTAATAATTCACCAATCTTGTCGCCATTGATCTCTTTATTATATTCAAGCACATATGGCAGGAATAGGTTCATGCATAAACCGTGGGGCAGGTGAGCCACCGCACCCAAGGCATGGCCAAGTGAGTGAACCAGACCAACCATTGAGTTGGAGAATGCAATACCTGCCATGGTCGAAGCCTGTGCCAACTCTAAACGGCCTTGGGCATCACTTGGGTTGTCCAGTACCTTGAACAGGTTTTCACTGATCTTCTTGATACCAGCACTTGCATATGCATCACTTAATGGATTCGCTGCTAAACAGGTGTATGCCTCAACACAGTGCGTGAGTGCATCCATTCCAGTCATTGCGGTTAAGTGTGGTGGCAAAGTCTGGGTCATGCGTGGATCAAGAATCGCTGCATGGGGCATAAGATAATATGATGCAAATGCGAGTTTTACATTACGTTGAGTATCAGATACCACGGCGACCATCGTTGCTTCTGAGCCTGTACCAGACGTGGTTGGAATTACGAAGAATGGCTTTAATGGTTTTGGAAGATTATGAGCACCAGAGTATTGAAGCAGGTCATTGCCACCTTCAGACACAAGGATGTTGGTTGCCTTGGAGGTGTCAATCACTGAACCGCCGCCAATCGCAATAATCGCATCACAGTTTTGCTTACGGTAAAGTTCCGCTGCCTGGCGTACCACTTCCAGGCTTGAATCTGGTGGAACGTCATCAAAGATTGCACCAATCACGGCATCAGTGGTGCTGAATGCCGCCTCGATTGGGCCAAGTAAACCGTTGGCGCGTACACCTTTATCGGTAATGATCATTGGGCGTTTTGCGCCCAGAGTTGCAAGCTCAAACGGAATATGCTCTAACGCAGCGTTACCAGCAATTACCTTTACAGGACAGAAAAATTCGTAATAAGGCTTAGCCATGTTATGCGCTCCGTTTAAAGTATGATTTTGCGACTTTGAGATAGATATTTTTTGCGCCAGTGAATTTTTCTTTTAATGTTAATTCAACTGGATAACGCTTGACTGCAAGGTTGGCGATCAGCTTAGGCAGGATCAACGCTTCCATCTTGTTCAGGCAACGCACAAGACGGATTGCACTGGATACATCACCATCGGCAATCATGCGGTCATTGGCAAATGCTTGGGCAGTACTCTCCTGAAACGAGAAAACCAGAAATGCATGGGTAAGATGCTTGAACGTGATGGTTAAGTCAGGCTTGCCTTTGTAGTTAGAGAGAAGCTCTAACTGTTTTTCTTCTGTTACTCGGGCAACAAATGCAGGTCCATTTGGAAAAACATTCATTGAAAGTATAAAGCCAACAGGAAACTTGGAAACTTCCTGTTGTACTTCATCGTCCACTTGGCTTGCCATTACTAAACCACGACCAACAACATCCATCATGAGTTTTACGTAGGCAAATTGCAAAGTGGGCTTCACTGCTTTGGTTGAAATCACTTGCGTATCCCTTATTAAAATTATGCAAAAGCAAATTTAGAGTAATTACTCTAATTTATTTCTCTAAAATTGAAAAGTAGTTTATTCAGATTTGACTTCAGGGTCATGAAAGAAATTGGTATTTTTTAAATAGCAAACAAAATCATGACAGAGCTGCTCGAAGCTTGGATAATCTTCGAGCAGGTCCTGCAAGCGTACCATTTCTAAACCTGCGTATCCACAAGGATTAATGGTTTGAAAACCAGTCAGGTCACAGTCAATGTTCAATGCCAAACCATGATAGCTACGACCACGGCGAATTTTAAAACCGAGAGAGCCAATCTTGCGCCCTTCAACGTATACTCCAGGTGCATCAGGTTTTGCATAGGCCCGAATATTGTATTGTTGAAGCAGGTCAATCATGGCCTTTTCAGCAAAGCTGACCAGAGTGCGTACATGCCATTTCAGGCGGTTTAAATCAAGCAGGAAGTAGGCGACCAGTTGTCCCTGTCCATGCCACGTCACTTGACCACCACGATCTGTATGCACAACAGGAAGTTGAGTATGCATGAGAATATGTTCTGGTTTACCTGCTTGTCCTTGAGTTAGAACATCTTGATGTTGGAGTAGCCAAAGCTCATCAGGTGTTGTTTCATCACGATGAGTTGTAAAATCTTTCATCGCTTCAAATCGTGTCGTGTAATCTTGTAGATCCTGAAAACATCGAATGATTAAGGATGGTTTATCAAGGTTCGTCACAATAAACTTCCTTTGATTGAATAAATACTTTTTTGCGGAAAATCTGCTCTAACTGATCGTTTGTCGTTTCATGTGGATTTGCGCAATTCGACCATTCACGAATGAGTTGAATCTGGGCATATTGAACTGCATTTTTGCTTTTTAATTTAATATCAAAATCTTGGCTGCGTTTCATGAGAAATTGTGGATCATTACCTAATTTTAACTCTAATTGATTTTCACGTTGCAGAGAAAGTTTGGCATTGTTAATCAGTGATAGCTTATCTTGTGCATTTAAAGCCTTGGCTTGGTTTAAGCATTGTGGTGCGAAAGTCGAAGTGAGTAACTTCGTAGGCTGTGTAAATGCGAGAGCTGTCAAATAATTATGTTGGTATTCCTGATCTAGATTTTGAATAAGATCATTTTTGAGTTGCTGAAATTCTTTAATAAGCAAGGGGTGTAGATTATTTAATGCTTTCTTCTGTACTTTGTATTCTTCTTGAATTGCAATTAAATTGATCTTAGCAATGTCATCTGGGTGGAAGGCATAAGATTTACTATTTAATTGTGTCGAATGACGTGATTGCATCATTTTAATCGTGTCATTTAATTGTTTAACTGTGAATTTATTGGTGTCATAAACTCCTTTATATTCACACAGCTCATTTTGCCAAGAAAAAGTTGCTGTTTTCGCATCACTGATAGATGAGATAAATACCGTAAATAATGATAGTAAAATTCGTTGCGTTTTCATCAGCTATTTCGCAATCATAAATCGAAAAAGAAAGAATAATATAGAAGTGTTATGAATGGTTTAACTGATCAGAAGTTTTATTTGCACACATAAAAAATCCAAAACACTTTCGCATTTTGGATTCCTTGATTATAGCGTTGTCTTAATTAATGGACAGGCAGCAAGATCAGCATATAGTGCATGAACTTGTTCTAATTCCTCAAAGCGCAGCTGCGCAGTTAAAGAATGGTATTTTCCTGTACGTGAAGGTTGTACTTTTACTGTAGCACCATCGAATTCAGGAAAGTGCTTTTGTAAAATATCTACAACAGCCACTCGAAGTTCATCCCCAGCATTACCAATCAATTTGATTGGATAGTCCATCGGGAAAACCCAAAGATGTTCTTGCAATTCGCGAGATGGAGTGCGGTCTACCATGAGTAACCTCTTAATTTGAAACGCCTGCATCAGTGCAGGCGCTTATGTTCTAACTAGGTAAATGGAGGCGAAGTGTTTAACTTCAAGCCCTGCACCAAAGCATTGTTGCGCTCTTGATACAGGATGTCCCTAAGCATCAGTCATTTTCAAGGAATGAACGTAGGTGCTCTGAACGAGATGGATGACGTAGTTTACGCAGAGCTTTCGCCTCAATCTGACGAATACGCTCACGCGTCACGTCAAACTGCTTGCCCACTTCCTCTAAGGTATGGTCGGTTGGCATATCAATACCAAAACGCATTTTCAACACTTTCGCTTCACGTTCAGTCAGGTTCTCAAGCACTTCACGGGTCGCTTCCTTTAAGCCTTCTGAGGTCGCGGCATCCACTGGAGAAGTGATGTTTGAGTCCTCAATAAAGTCACCAAGATGCGAATCTTCATCATCACCAATCGGTGTTTCCATTGAAATCGGTTCTTTAGCGATTTTCAGCACCTTACGGACTTTAACCTCATCCATTTCCAGACGTTCGCCCAACTCTTCAGGGGTCGGCTCACGGCCCATTTCCTGAAGCAACTGGCGGGAAACACGATTGATCTTGTTGATGGTTTCAATCATGTGTACTGGAATACGAATGGTACGCGCCTGATCCGCAATCGAACGGGTAATCGCTTGACGGATCCACCAAGTGGCATAGGTCGAGAACTTGTAACCACGACGGTATTCAAACTTGTCCACCGCTTTCATCAAACCGATGTTGCCTTCCTGAATCAGGTCAAGGAACTGCAAGCCGCGGTTGGTATATTTCTTCGCAATCGAGATCACCAAACGTAGGTTGGCCTCAACCATCTCTTTTTTGGCACGGCGGGCTTTCGCTTCACCAACCGCCATACGCTTGGAAATATCCTTGATATCCTTAACGTTTAAATCCAGTTCTTTTTCAATATCAGCAATCTTTTGCTGGAATGCCAACACATCTGGGCGTACTTTTTCCAGATGGCCCTTGATTTCAGCAGGTGCCTTGGCAATCTGCTCATCCAGCCAGGCTGGGTTTGATTCCTGTTCTGGGAACGTCATACGGAACTGGTTACGGTCCATGCGGCCACGACGCACCGCATAACGCATGATTTCACGTTCATTGGCACGGATTTGCTCATGAGTACCACGAATCATTTCTGAAATGATGTCAAACAGGCGAGGTGTAAATTTGAACATCATGAACACGGCAGCCAAAGACTCTAGTGCAGCTTTTGCCTCATCACTATTGCGACCATGTTTTTCAATGATGGATTTGGTTTGTTTCCAGGCAGTTTCTAATTCAGAGAAACGAATTTTTGCAACCTCAGGGTCTGGACCTGAATCACCTTCAGAATCATCATCGCCCTCAGACTCTTCCTCTTCGTCATCATCATCAAGCTTGACTTCCTTGGTGGCAGAAGTCGCGTTTTTATCTTCCTCAAGCTCCGTTTCTTCTTCAAGAACTTCAGGAATATCCTCATCGGTTTCAGGATCTAAATAGCCTGAGAGAATATCGGCAAGGCGGCGCTCGCCAATTAAAAAATCATTATATTCTTTTAAAACGACTTCCACGGCATTTGGCCAGTAAGCGATTGAGTGTAAAACGTCACGGATACCTTCCTCGATGCGTTTTGCAATACTGATCTCGCCCTCACGCGTAAGAAGTTCAACCGTGCCCATTTCACGCATGTACATGCGTACAGGGTCTGTGGTACGGCCTGGTTCACTTTCAACCGATGCCAGTACGGCAGCAGCTTCTTCCTCGGCAACCTCATCGGCGGCTTCGGTAGATTCACCAAACATAGTGTCATCGGTTTCAGGCGCACGTTCATGCACAGGAATACCAACGTCTTGAAGCATCTGGATGATGTCTTCAATCTGCTCACTTTCCGTAATTGAGTCTGGTAGATGATCGTTAACCTCAGCGTAAGTTAAGTAACCTTGTTCTTTGCCTCGGCTAATCAGAGCCGCTACTTGCGAAGTAGGGGAATGCATATCGCTCATCTTTGCTTACTCTTTTGTTGAATCTGTGGCGGTGAAAAACCGTGCATGATAGCACAGTTCACGGGGAATGTTCTGGATTTGATCCGTTTGCTTTAAATAAAAAATAGTATTGATTTCACGTGTGTTTCTTGAATATGGGGGTGTGTCATAATTTTTCAAGCAGTCCATCCTTTTTGCGGAACTTTTTTGATTGGTATTGTCCTGGGATTATAATTACACAAAAAAACCGCCGAAAAAAAGTACAAATCACCGATTTATAGCAAAAAAATAAAATAAAACTTGACAAGGTGGTTTGAGACAGATAAATAGCGGCTAGACCCATTTATATTTTTCGTATAAGAGGTACTTCGTGTCTTCTACAGATTTTGAATTAGATGATGATAACTACGGCGATGATGATGTTGGTTTTGATGAATCATCAGGAAAAGTCAGTGCCAAGGAATCATTGGAAAAACGCCGTTTGATTGATGATCTGTTGGCTCAGCGTCGTTTGGAACGAGAATTAAAAGATTTTGACTACGATTTCGACGATGATGACCTCGATGACGAAGACTAGGCAAAATTGCTGAGACTTTGTGTCTGAAAATGTTATGCTGTCGAAAATGTAACTTTAGAGCTGGATAAAAAATGAGTACCCTGGATTTAGACTTGTTAAGTAATTATCTTGACGGTGACCAAAACGAATATGGTTTAGATTTTGCGGCGACTCATGGCTTTTTGTGCGCTATTGCCGTTGGCCCAAAGTTTGATCGTTGGTTGGATGAGCTGTTCGAGAGCAATCAAAAGAAAGTTCCGAGTGAGATCATCGAACAGATTAAAGCCTGGCTGGAATCCATCCGTCAGGATTTGGCCAATGAAAATGGAATTGAGTTTCCATTTGAAATTGAAGAGGCTGATGTGGATTCAAGTTTAGGTGACTGGAGCGTCGGTTTCGTTGATGCCATGTTCCTGAACGAAGATGCCTGGTTTACGCCAGAATATGAAGAACAACTGGTTGATTTGACTTTGCCGATCATGGTGTTTAGTGGCATTGATGAGGAAGATCCCCAAATGGAGTCTTTCCGTCGCAATGGTCAGTTGATGGATGAACTGGCTGAGGAAATTCCAGATAATCTTAATGAGATTTATCTCATGTACCATACACCAGCTTGAGGATAGGTTTGAGGCCGCAATGATAGCGGCTCATATATACGCCAGGTTAAGTATTTAAACGTCCTTATGGACGTTTTTTATTTTGGGATAGGGTTATTTCTTTAGCAGCCAAATTTTTTCCTGGGCATTCACTTTTCCTTTGAGCAGTTCAGTTTGGCTATCGAGTGGCTGTATGTTGTATTCACTGGAATAGTAGTCTTGAAGCTGTTGGGTGGAAATGGAAAAAGGCGGACCAGCCATCATGGATTGATCATACTCAAAGCTAATCAGTAATTGCGATGCTTCACCACCAATCTGAATGAGATGCTGGACATATTGGCTTCGCATTTCTTCTGGCAGGGCGACCAAGGCTGCCCGATCATAAATCGCATCAATCTTTCCTGTCTGTTCAACCGTCAATTCAAAAAAATCACCGACAAATAGGTCAATTTGTGGATGGTGAAAATGACTAAGATTTCCAGTCCGAGTTTCGGTAAAGGAAAGTCTAAGTGTTGAGATTAAGTCCTGAATGGCAATTGGACTCAGGTCAATTGCCACTACATGATAGCCCTGACCTAAAAGCCAATGTATGTCTAAACTTTTACCGCAGAGTGGGATAAAAATACGGCTATTTGGAGAGAGATTTAAGGAACCCGTATATTTAACCAGTAGTGGGTGAGGCTGGTTGAGATGAAAGCCAATCTCATTTTTTTGCCATTTTTGATGCCAAAACTCATGCTGCATGGTTTTTCCTTAACTTAGATGAATAATAAAGGATAAGTCTTTGTCTTTTTTATGTTTTCTGCCCAAATTTTTTAGCCATTTTCCAAATGATGTAAAGTATGACAATTGCCAAAATAATGTAGCTAGCCCGTTGCATAATTAAAGACATTAGGGCCTGATCTTCACTGAGGTGATAGCCTAAAAATGCCAGGAATGTTGTCCAGATGATGGTTCCGAATGCGCTGTAAGCCATAAACTTGCCAAAAGGCATCTTGCTCATTCCAGCGGGGATACTAATCAGCGAGCGTACTGCTGGAAGCATACGGCCAAAGAAAACGATTTTATGCCCATGCTGGTTGAACCAGCCCAAGGCCTTTTCAAGGTCAGTAATCTTGATTCTAAGGAATTTGCCGTAATGCTCTATAAAACTGAATAAACGCTGTTCAGGAATTTTACGGCCAATCCAATAAAGGATTATCGCGGCGATCAGTGAACCTGCGCTTCCAGCAATGATAACGCCAATTAAGCTCAAATCCCCCTTGGAGGCGGTATAACCCGCAGAGGGCATAATAATTTCAGAAGGAATAGGAGGAAAAATGTTATCTAGGAACATCAAAAAAGCGATGCCTAAATATCCAAGCTTCTCCATGACTGACAAGACCCATTCTTCAAGTCCCATAATACCCTTATATAGTTCATTTGATTATTGTTTTTAGCATAGGATGGTTAATCATGAAGCTCAATGGTCTAATCGTTACATCATTTTTATTGTTATCATAAAAAAGCCATAGTAGAACTATGGCTTTCAGTTTTTTTAATTTTTATAGGCGTTTACGTTTTGCCGCAGCAATTTGCGATTGACGCATACGGAAACCCTCTTTCTGTTTCTCTGTGGTTTTATCAATACAGAAAACACAGGAAACACCATGCTCATAGCTTGGCAATTTCGCTTCTTCTTTGGTTAAAGGCCAGCCGCATGCATGACACTTGATGTTCTCGCCTTCCTCAACCCCGTGTGTCACGGCAGTACGGCCATCAAATACAAAACATTCACCTTCCCAAAGGCTTTCCTCGGCAGGTGTTGCTTCCAGATATTTAAGGATACCGCCCTTTAGGTGGTAAACCTCACTAAAGCCTTCCTGTAACAACAGGGACGTGGATTTTTCACAGCGGATACCCCCTGTACAGAACATGGCGATTTTCTTGTCTTTGTGCTGTTCAAGGTTTTGTTTTACATATTCAGGAAATTCACGGAATGTTTCTGTTTTAGGATCAATTGCGCCCTTGAATGTACCTGCCTTATATTCGTAGTCGTTGCGGGTATCCACCAGAATCACGTCATCGCGGCTAATCAGCTCGTTCCATTCCTTTGGATCAAGATAATGACCAACCAGGTCACGTGGCTTAACCTCCACACCCAGGGTAACGATTTCATTCTTCAGCTTAATCTTCATCTTGCGGAATGGTTTTTCAGAGCTGGTAGACTCCTTATATTCCATTGCGCTAAAGCCTTCATTCAATAGGAATTGGTGAACCGTGTCAATTGCTGCACGGTCGCCAGCAACAGTACCATTAATTCCTTCAGAAGCGACAATCAGAGTTCCACATAAATTGATGCCATTCACTAAGTCCAGAAGACGTTTTTGCAGATCGGCCGCATCCGCAACTTCTTTAAATTGATATAGTGCCGCAACAACCCAATTATTGGTCGCTTGCTGTTCTACAGGTGCAAGCTGTTCTACAGTAGCGTTCATGGATAACTCCAAATGTATTAAGATAGGAAAAACAAGGCGCATATTTTAGCGTGAAATTTGAAAATAAGCGAGAAAACCATAAAATTAATATGGTTTTAGAGGAATAAGTTTTGAGTAATGATTGTCGAATCCCATCACTGACCCCATGCGCAGGGCGTTGTTCAACGGTATTTGGTGATCTGGTGTGTCGTGGATGCCGCCGTTTTAATCATGAGGTGATCCAGTGGAACACCTATACGCCTGAACAGCGGTTGGTGGTCTGGAAGCGTTTGGATGCACAACTGGACCAGATTCTGGTGCCATTGTTGCCCAATGCCAGTCTCCAGCATGTCGAGGGCTTTATCCATGCTAAGCACATTCGTATTCTGGAAAGCGCAAGTGCTGGACGTAAGCTGTATCATGCTTTAAAAATCTGTGAGAAAAATAAGCATTTGGCACAGGAAAGTGGACTTGGAATTTCCCACACACAGGTAAAGCTGATCTGGGATGAGTTTGAACGACGTGTGTTGGCTTTAGCCAAGGCAAGCTATGAACTGGCCTGGCTGCGTGCCGATGGGATCAGTACAAACTTGTTGCGTGCTCTGGAAGAGGACGAGCTTTAGAAAGCAATAAAAAAAAGCTGCCATTTGGCAGCTTTTTCACATTAATTTATTAAAAATTAACGTTTTATGTCACGTTGTTTTTCACCTGTATAAAGCTGGCGAGGACGGCCAATTTTATATGGGGAAGCGTGCATTTCTAACCAGTGGCTGATCCAGCCTACAGTACGACCTAATGCAAAAATAACTGTAAACATATCAACAGGGATACCAATCGCTTTTAAGATGATGCCTGAGTAGAAGTCCACGTTTGGATAAAGTTTACGTTCAATGAAGTATGGGTCGCTAAGCGCAATGCGCTCAAGTTCCATTGCAAGCGCAAGTTGTGGATCATTGATACCCAATGCATCAAGCACTTCATCACAGGTTTCTTTCATCACTTTGGCACGTGGGTCAAAGTTTTTGTAAACACGGTGACCAAAGCCCATAAGCTTTGCTTCTTTGCGTTTTACTTTTTCCATAAATTCAGCAACGTTTTCAACGCTACCGATTTCAGCCAGCATTTTCAGTACAGCTTCGTTTGCACCACCATGTGATGGTCCCCAAAGTGCAGAAATACCTGAAGAGATACATGCATATGGGTTTGCACCAGTAGAACCAGCAAGACGAACAGTAGATGTAGACGCATTTTGTTCGTGGTCAGCATGAAGCGTGAAGATACGGTCCATTGCTTTAGACAAAATCGGATTAACTTTATAGTCACGATCCGCAGGCGTAGCAAACATCATATGCAGGAAGTTTTCTGCATAGTTTAGGTCGTTACGTGGGTAAATGAATGGCTGTCCGATCGTGTATTTGTAGCTCCACGCTGCAAGCGTAGGAATTTTCGCGATAAGACGAATTGCAGTGATTTCACGGTGGTTGATATCTTCGATATCCAAGCCATTGTGATAGAACGCAGACAACGCACCAACAACACCAACCATTATAGCCATTGGGTGAGCGTCACGACGGAAACCATTGAAGAAACGGCTTACCTGATCGTGAACCATGGTGTGGTTGCGTACTTTAGCGTCAAATTCTGCCTTTTGTTCAGCATTTGGAAGCTCGCCATTTAATAGTAAATAGCAAGTTTCGAGGTAGTCTGCTTGAGTCGCTAATTGATCAATTGGATAACCACGGTGCAATAACACACCTTTGTCACCATCAATGAATGTGATCTTAGATTCGCAAGCAGCTGTCGCCATAAAACCAGGATCGAAAGTAAAATGACCAGATGCCAATACATCTTTAACGTCAATTACATCTGGGCCCAATGTGCCGCTGTAAATTGGTAATTCAATTTCTTTGCCATCAAGCTGTAATACGGCTTTTTTGCCAGTTGCTGCAGACATTCAATAGATCTCCTGTCCTGGTGAATGATTATCTGACTCGAAATCCTAATCTTGTCATGTGCGAATCAGACGGTGTCAAAATTTGCTATAAGATTAGTGGCTACTAAAATTTTGTCAATTATACTTAGGGATAAAAAATGACATTTCTACAGTCAACTTAGTCATTCAGTATCAAAGAAAAAATTGAGTAAATTCACAGCATCGGTCGAGTATAATATGTCAAATCATGTTTCAGGTGCATAAAAAAAATGAAGCACCAGTACAATTGTAAGTAAATTTTTACTCTGGTGATATTTTGATGCCTGTAAAATTAAGGGCTTAGCTCAGCAAAAACCTATATATCTCATGGTCTCGCGTTAAATAATAGTTCAAAAAACAGTTTAAAGGCTGACATATAACGGGATAATTGGTTCATTGTGGTGCGATTGATTGATTAAAAATAAATCGATGTATTTATATGGATTAGGCCTGAATAATAGATTAGTGGTTAATTGTATTTAAGATATAAATGAGGGGTATTATTTATGACTATGCTTAAAACCGACTCATTTAATGGGGTTTTACTGAGAAAAACATATTTTTTTTGAAATAAATAATGGTGATTTTTTCCAGCTTGAAACTATTCATAAAAAAAAGTTTTATATTTTTGTTTTTATAAAACAAATGGATAGAATAATTTCGCCAGAAATTTAATTTATCTGGGAAATATTGTTTGTGTGAATGATTCTTATTTATTATTTTTTTCGACTAAAGCGAAAGCTGATTGTTTGTATTTTGATATTTCACGTTTTATAATTCGGTGTCGTTATAGGTTAGGCATGAGCTGTGCTTGCCTAACAATGCCAGCTTTCCTTTGAATTAATTCAAACAAACTCCAGTTGGAGTTTCTACTTACAGGATGCCCGCTGTGAAAAGCAACAGACCTGTCAATTTGTCCATGGGTCAAGTTTTAGCTGTAAACTTAAAATCACCCGTGGCTATTGCATCAATTCTGCACCGTTTATCAGGTGTGATCGTTTTCTTATTGGTCGCAGTTCTTTTATGGATTTTGGATAAATCTTTATCTTCACCAGAAGGATTTGACTACGTTAAAAATGTCGTTTTCGGAAATATCATTGTACGTTTCATCGTATGGGTATTTGTAGCTGGATTAATTTTCCACTTTATCGCAGGAATCAAGCACTTGCTTGCCGACCTTGGTTTTGCTGAAGAATTACAGAGCGGTCGCATCGCAGCTACAATTGCATTGATCTTGTCTGCGGTTGGTATTATCGCAGCCTTTGTATGGATTATGTTCTGATGAAAAGTGCTACAGGTTTAACAGGTTCAGGTTCTCGCGATTGGTATATCCAGCGTGTGAGTGCGGTTGTATTGGCTGCCTATACTGTTGTTCTGTTTGGCTGGATTCTCTGCAACAGCGGATTTGGCTATGAACAGTGGGCTGGCTTTATGTTGACTCTGCCAATGAAGATTTTTTCTTTGTTGGCGGTATTATCGCTGGTTGCACATGCTTGGATTGGTATGTGGCAAGTCTTTACTGATTATGTAACGACTCGTCAGATGGGACCATCAGCTTCAGGTTTGCGCCTTGTATTGACTTCTGCTGTCATTATTTCAGTGTTCGTGTACGCAATCTGGGGTATCCAGATTTTCTGGGCAAATTGATAGGAACAGATCATGGCAACCCCTAAAGAAAATTATTCAAATATCCAGACATTATCATTTGACGCTGTAATCGTTGGTGGTGGTGGTTCTGGTATGCGTGCAGCCTATCAGCTTGCTCAGGCAGGTTTACAGGTTGCAGTACTCACCAAAGTGTTCCCAACACGTTCGCATACAGTTGCTGCTCAGGGTGGTATTGGTGCGTCACTGGGCAACATGCAGGAAGACAACTGGCATTACCACTTTTACGATACGGTAAAAGGTTCTGACTGGTTGGGTGATCAGGACGCAATCGAGTTTATGACCCGTGAAGCGCCAAAAGTTGTTTATGAGCTTGAACATCTGGGTATGCCGTTTGACCGTAATGAAGATGGCACGATCTATCAGCGTCCATTCGGTGGTCACTCTGCTAACTACGGTGAAAAAGCCGTTCCACGTGCCTGTGCTGCCGCTGACCGTACAGGTCATGCATTGCTTCACACTTTGTATCAAAGCAACGTGAAAATGGGTACTCAGTTCTTCGTTGAATGGATTGCACTTGACTTAATCCGTAATGAACAGGGTGATGTTCTTGGTGTAACCGCATATGATCAGGAAACTGGTAATATTGCGGTATTCCAGGCAAAGGCAACCTTGTTTGCTACGGGTGGTGCGGGTCGTGTTTACCGTGCATCAACAAACGCCTATATCAACACAGGTGACGGACTTGGTATGGCTGCCCGTGCGGGTATTCCATTACAGGATATGGAATTCTGGCAATTCCACCCAACGGGTGTTGCGGGCGCAGGCGTATTGTTGACTGAGGGTTGTCGTGGTGAAGGCGGTATCCTTCGTAATAAAGACGGCGAACCGTTCATGGAGCGTTATGCACCGACTTTAAAAGACTTGGCACCACGTGACTTCGTATCACGCTCTATGGATCAGGAAATTAAGGAAGGTCGTGGCTGTGGTCCTAAAGCGGATTATATCCTGTTGGATATGACCCACTTGGGTGCGGAAACAATCATGAAGCGTCTACCATCTGTATTTGAGATTGGTAAGAAGTTCGCAAACGTTGACTGTACCAAAGAGCCAATTCCAGTTGTACCAACAATTCATTATCAAATGGGTGGTATTCCAACCAATATTCATGGTCAGGTCGTTGTGCCGCATGGTGTGGAAGAGGCTGAATTCTCTGCTCACTATGATAAGGACACTAAAGAATATACCTATAAAGGTACCCGTGACTATGTGAAGCCAGTAAAAGGTTTCTATGCAATCGGTGAGTGTTCTTGTGTATCTGTACATGGTGCAAACCGTTTAGGGACCAACTCCCTGCTTGACCTTGTGGTATTCGGTAAAGCTGCTGGTGAACACATCATTGACTACGTGACCAAGCATCACGGTGATGACTATGCACCGTTGCCAAATAATGTATTGGAAAACACTCTGGCTCGTATCCGTAAGCTGGATGACTCAACTTCTGGTGAGAACGCTCAGGAAGTGGCCGATGCAATCCGTGACATCGTACAGGATCACGCAGGTGTATTCCGTACTCAGGCATTGCTTGACAAGGGTGTAAAAGAGATTCTTGCGATTGAGCCACGTGTTCGCAACATTTATTTGAAAGACAAGTCTAAAGTCTTTAACACAGCACGTGTTGAGGCATTGGAAGTTGAAAATTTATATGAAGTTGCAAAAGCAACCTTGATCTCTGCTGCTGCACGTAAAGAATGTCGTGGTGCACATACAGTTGTTGACTATGAGTTGGCACCTGATCACCCAACATACTCATACGGCCGCCGTGATGATGAGTGGATGAAGCATACTTTATGGTATTCATCAGACAACCGTCTTGAATATAAGCCAGTTCGTTTCAGCCCATTAACGGTTGAAGCAATCGAACCTAAGCCACGTACATTCTAATCGGGAGAACAAAGATGAGTAGAGGCACTCGTACATTCGAAATCTACCGCTACGATCCTGATAAGGATAAAGCGCCGTACATGCAAACTTTTAAACTTGAGTTAACCGACAAGCACCGTATGTTGCTTGATGCGTTGCTTGCGTTGAAAGTACAGGATGAGACATTAACGTTCCGCCGTTCATGCCGTGAGGGCATCTGTGGTTCTGATGGTGTCAACATCAATGGTAAAAATGGCTTGGCTTGTTTGTGGAACCTGAACGACTTGCCAGAGAAGATTGTGATCCGTCCTTTACCAGGCTTGCCAGTGGTAAAAGACTTGGTTGTAGACATGAACCAGTTTTATGACCAGTATAACAAGATTCAACCATTCTTGATTAACAATCAGCCAGCGCCACCAAAAGAGCGTTTACAGTCTCAGGCAGAGCGTGAGCATCTTGATGGTCTATATGAATGTATCCTTTGCGCATGTTGTTCAACTTCATGCCCATCATTCTGGTGGAACCCTGATAAGTTTCTTGGGCCATCTGCTTTGTTAAATGCATACCGCTTTATCATTGACTCTCGTGATACCGCAACTCAGGAACGTTTGGCTCGTTTAGATGACCCGTTCTCTTTGTTCCGCTGTAAAGGGATCATGAACTGTGTATCGGTTTGCCCGAAAGGTTTAAACCCAACCAAGGCAATTGGTCACATTCGTAACATGCTGTTAGATCAAGCGGGCTAATCGCTTGCTCTGACCAAAAAACGGAAGTTCCAAAAGGACTTCCGTTTTTTATTTTGGATGCGGCTGTTTATAAGGATGGAAACATGGGGTTGGGTAATATGTGTACCAATCTTAAACAGCAGTCAGTTATGTGGTATTTTTATAAATTTTATCCATTGGAGCTTAAAACCTCGGGGTTTAGCCCGAGGATATAAGCGACTGGCGTAAGCCATTAATGCGGTGTTTGCTGTTGTTGAATATACTGCTTAATAATCCCAATAGGCGCACCTCCGCATGATGCAGCGAAATAACTAGGCGACCACAAGGCATTACCCCATAATTTGCTTTTAATTTCAGGGTGTTTGGTTCGTAAAATTCGACTAGATGCACCTTTCAAGCTATTTACCAAACTAGAAATAGCGACTTTAGGCGGATAATTGACGAGCAAATGTACATGGTCATGTTCACCGTCAAACTCTACCAACTCAGCTTCAAAGTCCAAGCATACACGCTCAAATACTTCACGCATCGTTTCAAGCATTGCTTTAGTAAAAACATCACGCCGATATTTAGCCACAAAGACTAAATGAACGTGCATATTAAAAACACAATGTCGACCTGTCCTAATCTCTTGACTATAGCTCATAGACCAAATATATTTTAGCAATGAAAACACTCAAATTACGCATAAAAGATAAACATTGCAAGGTGCTAAACGAAATGGCATCTGAGGTGAATTTTGTCTGGAATTACGTGAATGATTTGTGTTTTAAACATCTACAACGAAAACAACAATTCTTTTCAGCATACGACATTGCCAAATACACAAAAGGCACATCGAAAGAATGTAATTTGCATAGCCAAACGATTCAGGCGGTCACAGAAGAATTAGTGACAAGACGCAAGCAATTCAAAAAAGCAAAACTGAAATGGCGAGTCAGCAATAAAAAATCAGCTAGGCGTTCATTGGGCTGGATACCGTTCAAGAAAGTAGCAATCAAATATGCTGATGGCTATGTTCAATACGGCAAGCACCAATTCAAACTATGGGACAGCTACGGACTAAGCAAATACAATGTTAAAACAGGCTCATTTGTTGAGGATAGTCGTGGGCGTTGGTATGTCTGTTTAGTTGTAGAAGCACCAAAGATAGAGAAAACAACATCAACCACAGCCATTGGCATTGATCTAGGGCTAAAAGACCTTGCAGCATGCTCAGATGGAGTAAAGCTCAAAGCCCCTAAAATCTATCGCCAATATGAACAAAAACTTGGCATAGCCCAACGAGCTAGAAATAAGAAACGTGTCAAAGCAATTCACGCCAAGATTAAAAATATACGTCAAAACATGCTGCATCAATTCAGCCATAAACTGGTGAATGAACATGCAGCAATCTTCGTTGGCAATGTGAATGCCAAAGCACTCGCACAAACTAAATTAGCTAAATCAGTGCTAGATGCAAGTTGGACAACACTAAGAACCATGCTCAAGTATAAATGCGAGAACGCAGGGGTATGGTATGAAGAAGTCAATGAAGCCTATACCACCCAAATTTGTTCGTGCTGTGGCTCACGCTCCAGTAGTCCGAAAGGTAGAGCAGGTTTAGGAATAAGAGAATGGCAGTGCATGGAGTGCGGTACGCTCCATGATCGGGATGTAAATTCCGCACTAAATATTCTTGCGCTCGGACATGAGCGTCTAGCAGTAGGAATCTCCGTCCTTTAGGTCGGGGAGGATGTCAAGATTAAGTCAAATAATAAAAACAAATATAAATCGGGTAGTTGCTTTATTTTTAGGCATTCTGCGTGGTGTTTGTGCGAAATTTGTAGTGAATCTTTAACTTTGGTCGATATAAGGTGCAACTTTTAGAAAAAGGGCGGTATATTAGAATATAATTGAATGTGTGTATTTCGCTGGTTTATGAATGGTATGTGTCAAAAAAATCAATTCAGACTTGATTACATGATAGGATTTCACCCAGTAAATGAAAGCAAAAAATAAGCATATTCCTGATGTTATCTAAAAGTAACATTGCATGAATTTATGCAAATTACTTTTAAAAAGTCAATTTAGAAAAGTTAAAAAATTATTTAATTTTTCTAAAATGATTTGCAAAAAATTGCTCGATTTCATCGAGTATGAAAATGAGTTATGTGCTTTGAATTGAAAGTGCATGGCTCATTTGTTACATCAAAGGGAATACTCCTGATGTGTAGTAATAATGTCTCAGGGTTGGATGATCTTGGGTAGTAGTGTCTCGTTACCAATTTGACGCTATGAATCATGGGTATGCTTAAAAGGCAACCTGTATTATTTTTTGCAATAGGAAATGGGTCCAAAAATGCAAGAAGTTGCTGACGCACTGCGTCTTGACACTGAACTTTCCGCTGATAGTGCAGCGTATATTGAAGAGCTTTACGAACAGTACCTAACTTCTCCAACCTCAGTGTCAGAGGATTGGCGTGAATATTTCGATAAATACCCTAAAGGTGATCAACCACACGGCAGTGTGCGCGAGCAATTCCTCCTTTTGGGTCGTAATTCAAACCGAGTTCAACCTGTTGTACAAAGCACTGTAAGTACAGAACATGAGCGTCGTCAAATTGGTGTATTACAACTGATCGCTGCTTACCGCAACCGTGGTCATCAAAAAGCCAAACTTGATCCATTAGGTCTTGCGAAACGCGAAGAAGTTCCAGATCTTGATTTATCTGCACATGGTTTAACTAAATCTGATTTAGATACTGTATTTAATACAGGTAACCTCGCGATTGGCAAAGCAGAAGCGACATTGGCTGAAATGGTTGAGGCAATGGAGGCTATCTACTGTGGATCAATTGGTGCAGAGTATATGCACATTGTTGACACTAAGGAAAAACGCTGGATTCAGCAACGTTTAGAGGGTGCGCGCGGTAAATTCAATTTCAGCGCTGATCAGAAAAAAGGCTTTCTGGAGCGTTTGACGGCTGCTGAAGGTCTGGAAAAGTATCTGGGTAATAAATTTGTTGGCGCGAAGCGTTTTGGTGTTGAAGGCGGTGAGTCCTTTATTCCAATGGTCAACGAAATCATTCAGCGTGCAGGTAGTGTAGGCTGTAAAGAAGTTGTGATCGGGATGCCACACCGTGGTCGTCTTAATCTGCTTGTCAACATTATGGGTAAAAACCCTGCCGACCTTTTTGGTGAGTTTGAAGGCAAAAGCCTGCACAAAAAAGGTTCTGGCGATGTGAAGTATCATCAGGGCTTCTCTTCAAATGTAATGACACCAGGTGGTGAAGTGCATTTGGCACTGGCATTTAACCCATCGCACCTTGAGATTGTGGGACCTGTGGTTGAAGGTTCGGTGCGTGCGCGTCAGGTTCGCCGTAAGGATATCGGTGGTGATGATGTTTTACCATTGATTGTTCATGGTGATGCGGCGTTTGCAGGTCAGGGTGTGAACATGGAAACTTTCCAGATGTCACAGACTCGTGGCTATACGGTTGGTGGTACTGTTCATATTATTGTGAACAATCAGGTTGGTTTTACCACTTCTGATCCACGTGATGCCCGTTCTACCGAATACTGTACCGATGTTGCAAAAATGATTCAGGCACCGATCTTCCATGTCAATGGGGATGATCCTGAAGCTGTAATTTTTGCGACTCAAATCGCCCATGACTTCCGTCATGAGTTCCGTAAAGATGTTGTCATTGATCTGTTCTGTTATCGCCGCCGTGGTCATAATGAAGCGGATGAACCATCCGCAACACAGCCATTGATGTATCAGATCATTAATAAAAAAGCCACCACGCGTACACTTTATGCTGATCAGTTGGTTCAACAGCAAATTCTTGATCGTGCAAGTGCAGACAGAATGGTTGAGGATTACCGCGCTGACCTTGAAGCAGGCAATCATGTTGCGAACGCATTGGTGACTCAGCCGAACAAGAAGATGTTTGTGGACTGGTCTCCATATCTGGGTCATGAATATACTGATATTTGGGACACATCATTTAATATTGATCGTTTGAAAGAACTGGGGAAAACCTTAAATACTTTGCCTGAAGGTTTCGTATTGCAGCGTCAGGTTCAGAAAGTCATTGATGATCGGATGAAAATGCAAACGGGTGAAATGCCACTCAATTGGGGAGCTGCTGAGACACTGGCATACGCAACCTTGCTGGATGATGGCTTCCTTGTGCGTATCACAGGTGAAGATGTGGGGCGTGGTACTTTCTCTCACCGCCATGCGAAACTACATAACCAAGTTGATGGTTCTGTTTACATCCCGTTGTGTCACATTAAAGAAAATCAGCCACGTGTTGCGGTGTATGACTCTTTATTATCAGAAGAAGCTGTGCTTGCTTTTGAATATGGTTATGCAACCACTCTACCGAAAAGCTTGATCGTTTGGGAAGCACAATTTGGTGACTTCGCAAACTGTGCGCAAGTCGTGATTGACCAATTCATTGCTTCTGGTGAAACCAAGTGGGAGCGCGTATGTGGTTTAACTATGTTGTTACCACATGGTTATGAAGGTCAGGGACCAGAGCATTCATCTGCACGTCTGGAGCGTTTCTTACAGCTATGTGCTGAAGACAACATGCAGGTGATGACACCAACAACACCAGCACAGATTTTCCATGCGCTACGCCGTCAGGCGGTTCGTCCAATTCGTAAGCCCTTGATTGTCATGTCACCAAAATCATTGTTGCGTCATAAGCTTGCAACCTCGACTTTAGATGAGTTGGCAAATGGTTCATTCCAGACTGTGATTGATGAAATTGATAACATCAATAAAGCTGATGTGACGCGTTTAGTCCTTTGTGGCGGTAAGGTTTATTACGATTTACTGGAAAAACGTCGTGAGCTTGGTTTGGATCATATTGCGATTGTTCGTATCGAACAGTTGTATCCATATCCAGAACAGCGTTTAGCTGAAGTCATGGCTCAGTATCCAAACATCCAGGAACTTGTCTGGGCGCAGGAAGAACCGAAGAATCAGGGCGCCTGGTTATTTATCGTTCCTCGTCTATACGAAGATGTTCTTAAATCTGGTAAACAAATTCGCATTAGCTATGCAGGCCGTGAAGCATCTGCCGCACCTGCCTGTGGCTCACCATACTTGCATGCAAAACAACAAGCTCAGCTCGTCAATGACGCACTAGCAATTGAAGCTGAACAATCAGGAGATTCTCAATAATGGCAACCGAAATTAAAGCACCGGTATTTCCAGAGTCAGTTGCTGATGGTACGATCGCAACCTGGCACAAGAAAGTAGGTGAACCTGTATCACGTGATGAAGTGATCTGTGACATTGAAACCGATAAAGTTGTTTTAGAAGTGGTTGCTCCAGCTGACGGTAGTTTAGTTGCAATCATCAAAAATGAAGGCGACACTGTTTTATCTGATGAAGTGATTGCTCAGTTTGAAGCAGGCGCTGTTTCTGGTGCTGCCGATACACAGGCAGTTCAAGGTGCAGCCCCAGCTCAAGTGGAGCAGGCTGTTGCAAACACTGAAGCAGGTGCAGCGCCAGTAGTTGCCGTGCAGGATCAGGCTCCTGCTGTTCGTAAGGCATTGTCTGAAACAGGTATTAATGCGGCTGATGTACAGGGTACAGGTCGTGGTGGTCGCATCACGAAAGAAGATGTTGCCAGCCATCAGGCTAAACCTGCTGCATCAGTTCAACCATTAAGCGTGGCTGTAGGCGAACGTATCGAGAAACGTGTTCCTATGACTCGTTTACGTAAGCGTGTTGCTGAGCGTTTATTGGCAGCTACACAACAGACTGCAATGTTGACAACGTTCAACGAAGTGAACATGAAGCCAATCATGGAAATGCGTAAGCAATATAAAGATGCTTTTGAAAAGCGTCATGGTGCGCGTTTAGGCTTTATGTCTTTCTTTGTTAAGGCTGCCACTGAAGCGTTAAAACGTTATCCAGCGGTTAATGCATCGATTGATGGTGATGATATCGTTTATCACGGTTTCTATGACATTGGTGTAGCGGTTTCTTCTGACCGTGGTCTGGTTGTGCCAATTCTCCGTGATACTGACCGTATGAACTATGCCGAAGTTGAGAATGGGATTGCTGGTTATGCTGCGAAAGCACGTGAAGGCAAGTTGTCAATTGAAGAAATGACTGGTGGTACATTCACGATTACCAATGGTGGTACATTCGGTTCATTGCTTTCAACTCCTATTTTAAACCAGCCACAAACTGCGATTTTGGGTATGCATAAAATCCAGGAACGTCCTATGGCGGTGAATGGTCAAGTTGAAATCTTGCCAATGATGTATTTAGCGCTTTCTTATGACCACCGTTTAATCGATGGTAAAGAAGCTGTCGGTTTCTTGGTAACAATCAAAGAATTGTTAGAAGAACCAGCTAAACTCATTCTTGATCTTTAACATATTTAAATCCCCCTAAATCCCCCTTTGATAAAGGGGGACTACCAGTCACGGTATTTCCCCTCTTTGTAAAGAGAGGGTTAGGGGGCGATTTAAGGAATAGAAAAAATGTCTCAACAGTTTGATCTTGTTGTTATTGGCGGTGGACCTGGCGGTTATGAGGCAGCGATCCGTGCTGCACAACTTGGTTTCAAAGTCGCTTGTATCGAAAAACGTATCCACAACGGTAAGCCATCTTTAGGTGGTACCTGTCTAAATGTGGGCTGTATCCCATCTAAAGCACTGCTTGACTCTTCCCACCGCTATGAAGCAACCGTTCACGAACTTGCTGAACATGGTATCACCACAGGTGAAGTTAAATTTGATCTAGACACTTTGTTGGCACGTAAAGATAAAGTTGTAGATCAATTGACGGGTGGTGTTGCTCAATTACTGAAAGGTAATGGTATCGAGTGGTTACAAGGTACTGGTAAATTACTTGCAGGTAAAAAAGTAGAATTCACACCGTTTGAAGGTGATGTACAGGTTTTAGAACCGAAGTACGTGATCCTTGCAACGGGTTCTGTACCTGTCAATATTCCAGTAGCTCCTGTTGATGAAGACTTAATTGTTGATTCTACTGGTGCATTAAAATTCCCAGAAGTTCCTAAGCGTCTTGGTGTCATTGGTGCAGGTGTTATCGGTTTAGAGTTGGGTTCAGTATGGCGCCGTCTTGGTTCAGAAGTTGTTGTGTTTGAAGCATTAGATGCGTTCTTACCAATGGCGGACAAAGCATTGGCGAAAGAATATCAAAAAATCTTGAAAAAACAGGGTTTAGATATTCGTATCGGTGCCAAAGTTTCTGGCGCTGAAGCGAATGGCCGCGAAGTAACGGTTAAATATAACCAGGCTGGCGAAGACAAAGAACAGGTTTTTGACAAGTTAATTGTTTGTGTAGGTCGTAAAGCCTATGCGGAAGGTTTATTGGCAGAAGATTCAGGCATTAAACTGACTGATCGTGGTTTGGTTGATGTTAATGATCAGTGCCAGACATCTGTTGAAGGTGTTTATGCGATTGGTGACTTGGTACGCGGTCCAATGCTTGCACATAAGGCAATGGAAGAGGGCGTAATGGCAGTGGAGCGTATCCACGGTCATGCTGCTCAAGTGAACTATGACACCATCATCAGCGTAATCTATACCCATCCAGAAGCAGCTTGGGTGGGTTTAACTGAAGAGCAAGCCAAAGAAAAAGGCCATGAAGTGAAAGCAGGTCAATTCCCGTTTGCGGTGAATGGTCGTGCATTGGCAGCTGGTGATACGGCTGGTTTTGTGAAATTCGTTGCTGATGCGAAAACAGACCGTCTTTTAGGTATGCACGTTGTGGGTCCTAATGCATCTGATATCGTACACCAAGGCATGATTGCGCTTGAGTTTGTTTCTTCTGTGGAAGACTTGCAATTGATGACTTTCGGTCATCCAACATTCTCAGAAGTTGTACATGAAGCGGCGCTTGCTGTTGATGGTCGTGCAATCCACGCCATTCAACGTAAGCGTAAGTAAACAAAAAGTGTGGTTCGCCACACTTTTTTAAATGATGGTGATTGGTTTTATAAGGCAATCATTTACTCAATATGTAGCAGTCTGGTTTTAAGAATATTTAGGCTGTACCACAATAAACAACATAGTAGGTAACTAAATGAACTTACATGAGTATCAAGCTAAAGCGTTATTAAAAAAATATGGCATGCCAGTACAAGAAGGTATTTTGGCAACAAATGCAGATGAAGCCGTTGCTGCGTTTGAACAGCTTGGTGGTAAATTCGCTGTAATGAAAGCGCAGGTTCATGCAGGTGGCCGTGGTAAGGCTGGCGGCGTTAAAGTTGCGAAATCAAAAGAAGATGTAATCGAATTTGCAAACAACATCATTGGTACTCGTCTTGTAACGTATCAAACAGATGCAAGTGGCCAGCCAGTGAACAGCATTATTGTTGCTGAAGACGTTTATCCAGTTGAGCGTGAGCTTTACTTGGGTGCGGTAGTAGATCGTTCTAGCCGTCGTATCACTTTCATGGCTTCTACCGAAGGTGGTGTAGAAATCGAGAAAGTTGCAGAAGAAACGCCAGAAAAAATTATCAAGGTTGAAGTTGATCCACTCGTTGGCTTACAACCATTCCAAGCGCGCGAAGTTGCGTTTGCTTTAGGTTTGAAAGACAAGCAAATCGGTCAATTTGTAAAAATCATGTCTGCTGCTTATCAGGCATTTGTAGAAAATGATTTTGCATTATTTGAAATCAATCCACTTTCGGTTCGTGAAAATGGCGAGATTTTATGTGTAGATGCAAAAGTTGGTATCGACTCTAATGCGCTTTACCGTTTACCAGAAGTTGCTGCTTTACGTGACAAATCGCAAGAGAATGAGCGTGAATTAAAAGCATCTGAATTTGACCTTAACTATGTTGCTTTAGAGGGTAACATCGGTTGTATGGTGAATGGTGCTGGTCTTGCAATGGCAACGATGGATATCATCAAACTTTATGGTGGTCAGCCTGCAAACTTCCTTGACGTTGGTGGCGGTGCAACCAAAGAGCGCGTAATCGAAGCGTTCAAAATCATCCTTGCTGATACGTCTGTTCAAGGTGTTTTAATCAACATTTTCGGTGGTATCGTACGTTGTGACATGATTGCTGAAGCAATTATTGCAGCGGTTCAAGAAGTAAATGTCACTGTACCCGTTGTTGTTCGTTTAGAAGGGAACAACGCTGAGTTGGGTGCGAAATTACTTGATGAATCTGGTTTGAAATTAATTTCTGCGAACGGCCTATCTGATGCCGCAGAAAAAGTTGTAGCTGCAGTTAAGGCGTAAGGGGAGTATCAATCATGAGCGTATTAATTAATAAAGACACTAAAGTATTGGTACAGGGTTTTACTGGTAAAAACGGTACTTTCCACTCTGCACAAGCTTTAGACTACGGTACAAAAGTTGTGGGTGGTGTTACTCCAGGGAAAGGCGGTACGACTCACCTTGACCTACCAGTATTCAACACAATGAAAGAAGCTGTACGTGAAACAAATGCAGATGCATCTGTTATCTATGTACCAGCTCCATTCGTTTTAGATTCGATCGTTGAAGCGGTTGATTCAGGTGTTGGCTTAATTGTTGTGATCACTGAAGGTGTTCCAACCATCGACATGCTTAAAGCTAAACGTTACTTAGAAACTAACGGTAACGGTACGCGTTTAGTTGGTCCTAACTGTCCAGGCGTGATCACTCCAGGTGAATGTAAGATTGGTATTATGCCTGGCCATATCCACCAACCAGGTCGTATTGGTATCATCTCACGTTCAGGTACATTGACTTATGAAGCTGTTGCTCAAACAACCAAGCTTGGTTTAGGTCAATCTACTTGTATCGGTATCGGTGGTGACCCAATCCCAGGTATGAACCAGATTGAAGCGCTTCAATTGTTCCAGGACGATCCAGATACTGATGCAATCATCATGATCGGCGAGATTGGTGGTACAGCGGAAGAAGAAGCTGCTGAATTCATCAAATCTAACGTGACTAAACCAGTTGTAGGTTATATCGCTGGTGTAACTGCACCGAAAGGTAAGCGTATGGGTCACGCAGGTGCGATCATTTCTGGTGGTAAAGGTACAGCAGAAGAGAAATTCGCTGCATTTGAAAAAGCAGGTATGGCTTACACGCGTAGCCCTGCAGAGCTTGGTTCAACCATGCTACAAGTTTTGAAAGAGAAAGGTTTGGCGTAATTCGTTGATTTTAATCTTTAAAGAACCCTGATGAAAACATCAGGGTTTTTTATTGTCATTTAATAAGTCTCAGTTTGAGGATATAAAACACTTACTCCGCTTTTGGTTTCAATCCTTGAGTTAAACCATTAATATCACCACCTTGTAAGCCAAGTTCACTCATTAAGCTATCAATCAAAGGGGCTTGTGAACGATAGCGTAGGGCGCTATTCACAACCTGATCAGACAAAGAGGTTTGGGTGTTTTCAACTGTTTCACCTGATACAGAACCACCTGCAAAACCATTTAAACCATTGACCTGTAAAATCTTGATGTCATCAATATTTTCCATTGGTTTAACGCTTTCACGGATAATTTCAGGTAAGTGTTTGAGCAAGGCTAAACGAATTTGCATTTCCACCTGTTCAGCAGAAAGGGTATTGGCTGCTTCATTCACTGCCCGAGCACCCTCTGCATCGACTTGATATTGTTTCTCCAATGCCTGAGCAAGCAGGATTTTGGCATCCGCTTCACCTTTGGCTTTTAAACGTACTTTTTCAGCCTCGGCTTCTGCACCAATTCGTATTGCCTCGGCTTCATCAGCAGCCGCTTTTTTACCTGCATCGGCAGCAACGGTAATGGCAATTGCTTCTTTTTCAGCGGTTTGTTTAGCAGCAACCAGTTCAACCGCTTTTTGACGTTCCGCACGTTGTGTTTCACGCACAGTCACAACTTCTTCCTCGGCTTTTACTGCTTCGGCGCGGGCTTTATCTGCTTGGGCTTTGGCTTCTGATTCGGCACGGGACTTTTCTGCAATAGCAATGGCACGATCCTGCTCTGCAAGTTCAATGGTTTTCTTCTGCTCAACCTGCGCTTTTTGAATGAGCTGAGCTTTCTGGATATTTTCATTTTCCACATCACGAGCCGAAGCAATACGTTTGATTTCAACTTCACGTTCAGCAGCAATACGGGCTTCTTCTGCTTCACGCTTTTTAGCTGCTTCCTGCGCTGCAATTTCAGCACTTTGTTCCGCTTTACGAATTGAGATTTCACGTTCCTGTTGGAGCTTGGCATATTCCTCTTCACGAGAAATTTGTAGCCTTGCCTGTTCAGCTTGCAGATTTTTTGCACGAATCGCCAGGTCAGCATCCTGCTCAATGTCGTTACGCTTTTTACGGCGATCTTCAATGGTTTCGGTCAACTTGGTTAAACCTTCAGCATCAAAGGCATTTTGTGGGTTAAAGAACTTAAAGCTGGTTTGATCTAAACCAGTCAATGAAACGGTTTCAAGCTCTAAACCATTTTTAGACAAATCTTCTGATACCACCTGTTGAACTTTCTGTACGAAATCAACACGCTTTTCATGCAGTTCTTCCATCGCCATTTCAGCGGCAACGGCACGTAGGGAATCAACAAATTTGCCTTCAACCAAGTCTTTCAATTCCTGAGGCGACATGGTTTTACGACCTAGCGTTTGTGCCGCAGTTGCAATGGATTCACCTGTTGGTTTTACCCGAACATAAAACTCAGCCATGACATCCACCCGCATACGGTCACGGGTAATCAGTGCCTGATCAGCAGCACGTTTGACTTCCAGACGCAAGGTGTTCATGTTTACAGGAATAATTTCATGCAATACAGGCAGAACGATTGCCCCGCCATTTAAAATCACTTTCTCCCCACCAAAACCTGTACGCACAAAAGACACTTCCTTGCTGGAACGTGTGTACAGGCGAGCAATAATAATCCCTATAAAAATCAGTGCCGCAAAAATAACACCTGTAATAATTAAAATTTCAGTCAATGCTGAATTAAACATTTAAATGCCCTCGTATCATCAATATAAAAATTAAACCGAAATTGCCTGAAAACCAATCTTGGTTCTCTGCGTCAAAATAACCTCTTGTCCTTGCTGAAAAACAATGTCGAGTTCTGGTTCAACCAAAACATAATGGGTTTGACCAAACTGGTCTTTCACTTTGGCCTGTGCAGGGGAGTTGGGTTTGGCATCCCCTAAAATGATTTGGGCTGTCCTGCCGATCAAGTCTTCACTATAAATAACCGTGGTTTCATCTTTGGGAATAATCCTGGCGATGAGCGCAGCACTGATACGCACGATGGGCATACACAGAAACACACAGGCAGGTGCAATAATCCATGCAGACAGGTAATGTTCGGTTAGGTGGAAGAAGATATCCTGAATGATCAGGCCTGTTAATGCATATACAATTAAGAAAATAATGAGCCAGATCAGTAAGGGGACCTTGCCTAAATACAGCCATTCCAACAACTGGGTAAAGAGATTCTCTGGATGATCCACTCCGACATCGGCATGGTCTACATCGGTGAGGCTATCTGGTAAAAACTGTTCGAGAAAACTTGAGCTACCACCAAACAGCAGCAAGATGAATTCAAGTACGCCAATAAACAGGCAAAGCATTAAAGCAATACTAAAAACAATATTTGATGGATGGATTAATAAGTCCCATATCATTTGCATTACTCTTATATCTTTTTGAGATAATAAATAAAATTTTTATAAAAATAAAACAGTTATAAGAGTAAAGCGAATGGGGGTGAATTTCAACTTAAATCGTTCTGATTGCTATGCTCTGGCAGATGAATAAAAGATGATTTTATAATCTGTTTGATCATTTTGGATGATCAAATATTGTCGACATTGTCACTATAAAAAAATCCCCAAACGGGGATTTTTAAAAGATAAAATCTTTTTATTCAACAAGGAAACTAATTTTTAAATTCACGCGATATTCAGTAATTTTATTGTCTTTGATCACTACTTTCTGCTCGTTAATCCAAGCACCTTGAACATTTTTGACCGTTTCAGTGACTTTGGCAATCCCAGTTTGAATTGCATCTTCAAAGCTTTTGTTGCTGCTAGAATTGACTTCGACGACTTTAGCAATGGACATAATAATCTCTCTCAGTGTGTGGTAGTTATTGAAAAATTATCATAGATCAAAAAATCAGCTAGACCGCTATAATTAACTTTTTATTGCTAAAAACTTACATGTTTTCACAATCGAGAAATAGGCATAAAAAAAACGCAATGATTGGGGTGGTCATTGCGTTGAACAACGAATCTGTTAAAAACAGTTCCGATGAAAAGGAGAAATATCATAAGATTAGTTTTCTCTAATCTACGTAGCCATAATATAAAAAAACTTAACCAAGTTCATAGGTATTCATGTTACCTACTGTTAATAGATGTTAATAAGTGACGAAAAATGTTAGTTGTGAATTTTATTGGGTAGTTCTTAAATTAGATTTAAATCAGTGAGTTAATTAAAAAAGCCCAGAAATATTGGCTTTTTTATGGTAAAAGTAACGTAAATTAAAATTTAAATAAACCCAAGCCCGCTTTTACTTCATCCAAAGTTTGTTGGGTAATGTCACGGCATTTGTCAGTGCCTTGCTTGAGTATGTCCATGATGTAGTCAGGGTCTTTTTCCAGTTCTGCACGACGTTCACGAATAGGAGTAATCAATTCTTTTAACACACCCTCTAAACGTTTTTTAACTGTTCCATCACCCAGACCGCCACGACGGTAATGCGCCTTGAGTTCCTCAACCTGTTCCTTGTTTGGGTCAAAGGCATCCAGATAGGTAAATACAATATTACCCTCAACCTGACCTGGATCTTCAATACGCAAGTGATTTGGGTCGGTATACATGGCATTGACCGCTTTCTTGATGTCTTTATCTGAAGCATTTAAGACAATGGTGTTGCCCAATGACTTAGACATTTTGGCCTTGCCATCAAAACCTGGCAAACGTCCCATATTGGATAACAACGCCTTACATTCAGGTAATAAATCCTGTCCGATTTGACGGTTGATACGGCGCACGATTTCATTGGTTTGTTCAATCATTGGAATCTGGTCTTCACCCACAGGCACCACCGTTGCCTTGAATGCGGTGATGTCTGCCGCCTGAGCCACTGGATAGCATAGGAACCCTGCTGGAATGTCACGTTCAAAACCACGCATCTGGATTTCTGACTTGATGGTTGGATTGCGTTCCAGACGTGCCACAGTGACAAAGTTAAGGTAAAGCATGGTGAGTTCGTTCAGGGCAGGTAAACATGACTGCACACAAATGGTTGTTTTGGTTGGATCAATACCGACTGCCAGATAATCGAGTGCCACTTGTAGGATATTGTTGCGAACTTTATCTGGATTATCGGCATTGTCCGTCAGGGCCTGGGCATCGGCCAGTAAAAGGTGCTGATGATGGCTGTCCTGTAGGCCTACACGAGAGCGTAATGAACCAACAAAGTGTCCAAGATGAAGTTGTCCAGTAGGGCGGTCGCCTGTCAAGATGATTGGACGTTGATCAGCATTGCTCATGATATGTTCCAGGATACAGTCATTTGATAAATATTTAATGCGGCATATTGTACGGTATATTGCAGGAATAGGGGTAGGGTCTGTTGCCATTTCAGCCATGTCTTGCGTTATAGGCTAAAACAACATAAACAAGGCATGAAACGCAGGCAATGGCGACCCCCTTGTCAAGTTTCATAACGCAGTTTATGGAAGTTTTAGCCATAACCCTACGGGACAGGGGCATTTTTTGCCGCTACTGCGTTATGCCTTACTCATTTAGGATAGCTAAATTTCGTAAGCCATGCCTTGTACCATCTAAAAAATGTCCTCTGTCGCAAGCATCTGTGAAATGTCAACAGACCCTAGTCTCTGTAAAACATGCCTACAAAAAATACGCAAAGAATTTTCAATATATCAATATAAAAATGGCTTTAATCCACTTTACAATAGCCGCATAAATACAAACTAGGACATAAAAATGGCGAGTGGTTTATTATTACTGCTGGATGATATTGCGACAGTTTTAGATGATGTTGCCGTGATGAGCAAAATGGCAGCCAAAAAAACTGCTGGTGTATTGGGGGATGACCTTGCGCTGAATGCCCAGCAAGTGAGTGGTGTGCGTTCTGACCGTGAATTGCCAGTGGTCTGGAGTGTCGCCAAAGGCTCTTTTGTGAATAAGTTGATTCTGGTTCCACTGGCACTTTTAATCAGCGTGGTTGCGCCGTGGTTGATTAATCCCTTGCTGATGATTGGTGGCCTATTCCTCTGTTATGAGGGTGTAGAAAAAGTTGTGCATATGCTGCACCACAAAAAAGCCAAGACAGCCGAAGAGGCGAGTGAAAACCTGCAACAGGTTGAAGTTGATCTGGTCAAGTTTGAAAAAGAAAAAGTGAAAGGTGCGATTCGTACCGATTTTATTTTATCCGCTGAAATTGTGGTAATTTCGTTAGGTGCCGTTGCAACAGCAACATTTATGACTAAAGTGACTGTATTAAGCGTTATTGCCATTGGGATGACCATTGGCGTGTATGGCTTTGTTGCCATGATCGTCAAGATTGATGATCTCGGGTTATATTTAACCCAACAGGCATCTGAATTTAAAAATAAGATTGGGCGTGGTTTGCTGGCCTTTGCCCCTGTGTTGATGAAAACACTCTCCATTGTTGGAACGGTTGCAATGTTCTTGGTTGGTGGTGGCATTATTAGCCATACCATTCCATTACTGCATCATTTTACTGAAGAAACGGTAGACCATATGCAACTGATTCCAAGCATTGGTTCAGTTATTGGCGCATTGACACCAACCTTGATTAATTTGGGTATTGGTCTGGTTGCAGGTGCCATTGTACTGATCATTGTTGGGTTGATTCAAAAAGTGTGGTCAAAGGCTTCGGCTTAAATCTTGGACAATATAATCATGTGAGGTCACTATGCGCTGGAAAGGTCGTCGAATCAGTACCAATGTTGAAGACCGTCGTGGTGGTGGGGCAAAGGCAGGCGGAATTAGTATACTGGGGCTTATTGTTGCTTTTATTGCATGGAAGTTTTTTGGGGTTGACCCCCAACAGGCTTATCAGGCGACCCAGGCTGTGACTAGTGCGCAATCCTCACAGGGCAGTGCGCCACAAAGCCTGACTGGCGACCAGAAAGAAGCCAGTGATTTTGTCGGAACCATTCTGGCAGACACAGAAGATACCTGGACTCCTATCTTTCAACAGTTGGGCATGTCCTATAAACCACCAAGATTGGTGCTGTTTAATGGAGTGGTGCGTTCTGGTTGTGGCACGGCTCAAGCGGCAATGGGGCCGTTTTATTGTCCAACAGACCAAAAAGTCTATATTGATACCTCATTCTTTAAAGAGATGCGTCAGCAAATGGGTATCTCTGGGGAACAGAACCAAACAGAACTTTCCCGTCAGGATCAGGCGGGTGACTTTGCTCAGGCGTATGTGATTGCACATGAGGTCGGTCATCATATTCAAAATCTATTGGGCATTTCCTCTCAGGTGCAGCAGGCACGTTCACAAATGAGTCAGACACAGGGCAATCAGCTTTCAGTACGTTTGGAATTGCAGGCGGATTGTTTTGCAGGAATCTGGGCACATCAGAACCAGCAGCGTACACAATTTCTAGAGCAGGGTGATATCGAGGAAGCGATGGATGCTGCCCAAAAGATTGGTGATGATTATTTGCAGAAACGTGCCACAGGACAGGTTGTCCCTGATAGTTTCACACATGGTACCAGTGAGCAGCGTATGCATTGGTTTCAGTTGGGACTGAAATCGGGTGATATCAATCAGTGTGATACCTTTAAGTAACTTAAAGGTATTTCATCCTTATTTGAAAATATAAATTGTGAATGAATGGGTTTGGGTCATTGTTATAGACTTTAGGTAAGTGTGTTGATGTGTTTGTTTTATGGTAAATCACCATAAAATCTCTAAAGTTACTTTTTGATGGGCAACTTTGCCGTTAGAATAAATCTTTTGCACCTGTCAGACACTGTGAAATTTATTGCACCTCAACCCGTTCCAACCCATATTATTTCTGGCTTTTTAGGGGCGGGTAAAACCACGCTACTGCAACATTTACTGAACCAAAAGCCTGAATATGAGGTGTGGGCGGTATTGATGAATGAATTTGGTCAAATCGGTGTTGACCAGCAATTAATTAGTCAACAACAGGGCTATGCTGTCAAGGAGTTGCTGGGTGGTTGTTTATGCTGTAGTAGTCAGTTACCCATGCAAATTGCGCTTGCACGTCTTTTAAGTGAAAGCAAACCAGACCGACTATTTATAGAACCCACAGGTTTAGGGCATCCCGCACAATTGCTGGAACAACTGACAGAACCCCATTGGCAAAGCAGTCTGGCGATGCGGGCCTTGGTGGTGGTTGTGGATGGCAGCCGTTTGCATGACCAAGACTGGGTGCAGCAGAACTTATATACCGATCAGTTGAAAGCGGCACAAATCGTGGTCATCTCACACATTGATTTGATGAATGAGGCTGACCACCAAGCTTATCGGGCATTAAAACAGGAATACCAGACCTATGTGCAACATTGGTTTGAGACTGAGCAGGGGCAGGTCGAGCTTGAAAAAATTGATATTGCCCAACAGCCTGTCCAACGTAAAATTCAGCCCTTATTAAAGTTGCAAAAAACACAGGCCGCCGTTCAGGAACAGGAAATCAAGCAACTGCCTTATCATTATGTCGAGACTGTCCAGGGCTATACCGTGGCAGGTTGGAAATTACCAAAGCGCTGGCAGTTTAATTTTTATGATTTATTAGACCTGTTGTGTGCCCAGCAAGACTGGGTGCGTATCAAGGGAATTTTTAATACCGATCAGGGCTGGAAAAGCTTTAATTTTAATCCTCAACAGTTTAACTATAAGTCGGCGGAAGAAAGTATTGATAACCGAATAGAAATCATTACCCAATCCCAGCAGGATTGGTTGGCATTTGAAACGCAGTTCTTGGCGTGTCGTATCAATAGAGATGGATAAGCAGTGGGTCAAATTGGCTCATGTTGTCCTATAAAATAGAGTATGCTTAGCGCCAAATTTGAACACACTATATTTAAGAGCACCGTTTATGGCGTTAAAAGCAACAATATATAAGGCAGACCTGAATATTGCCAATATGGATGAGCATATCTATGCGGACTACCAGTTGACGCTGGCATTGCATCCATCAGAAACCATTGAACGTTTAATGGTGCGGATTCTAGCCTATGCGCGTTATGCAGATGAGCAACTGGAATTTACCAAAGACCTGTTTGAAACCGATGAACCCGCCTTATGGCAGAAAGACCTGACGGGATTGCTGGAAAAATGGATTGAAGTCGGATGTCCATCGGAAGATAAAGTAAAGAAAGCTAGTGCGCGTTGCAACAAAGTTGCCGTGATTGCCTATGGTTCGCAGGCAGATGACTGGTGGCAGAAAAATACCAAAATCAAGACACTCAGCAATGTCGAAGTTTGGCAACTGGCTCCGCAAACCACACAGGCACTTGAACAGTTGTGTGAACGTACCATGCAGTTGCAACTGAATATCATGGATGGTGAATGGACTTTGCTCAGTGACAAGGGACAGGTCGACATCCAGTGGCAACAATTGCAATAATGTTGAACTGAAAGAAATTTGGAGAGAGCGATGAGTGCGGAATTACAGATTATTGATTTAAAAGTGGGTGAGGGTAAAGAGGCTGTAAAAGGCGCCCTGATTACCACCCATTATACAGGGTGGTTGGAAGATGGAACCAAGTTTGACTCTTCAATAGACCGTGGTAATTATTTTGAAACCGTGATTGGCACTGGACGAGTGATCAAGGGCTGGGACCAGGGCATTATGGGAATGCGGGTTGGCGGCAAGCGCAAACTGATTGTTCCTGCACACTTGGCTTACGGGGAACGTAAGATGGGAAAAATTATTCCTGCCAACTCAAACCTGACCTTTGAAATTGAGCTTTTTGATGTCAAGACACGCGACGAATAGACCGTTCGTTGTAGAAACAATAAAGTGGTTTAGGCTTGAATTTATGCTAAATCACTTTAAAATCAGTTATATAAAACATTATTAATAATTGTATAATAACTTTTTGATTTTAAATGACTTTCTTTTTTATCTTATTTTTTTCATACTCTGGGAAAAATGGTTGATTCTCTATACAGTCCTGTATATCTTTGAGTTCAAAGAGCAATTTCCCTGCAAATGACAATGTGCTGAATAAAAAATCATATTTTAAAATTTGGCAAATTGCTTATAAGGTCACTATTAGGGTTGTGCTTGGTCACGTATGATAGTTGCTTAAATATAAAAATGCTGTAATTGCCTCAGGCAAGCGATAAAAATTTGAATGAGTAGAGGTATGATATGAATGATTATTTGGATATCACTGCATCAAAGTTGTTAAAAGAGCTGGACCATTTTTTCCTGATTGATACGCATGATGGGGCGCAAACAGGATTTTGGGTCAATGAACAGGCGCTTATGGATCGGCATTACTGGATTGATGGCGATTATAAAGTTGAAATCGTAAGGGCCTTGCAACCTGCTCACCAGCATGCACCTCATAATTATAAGATTACCCGCCTGGCCTCATTCGAAGATGACCGTAATGTGCTGCTGCTGGAATATGATGGTATCCATAAAAAAATATTGACGTTCCGCCGTGGTGAGTGGGTCAACCGTTTATGTAAATATTTCTACCAGAAAGAACGCTACTATTTACAGCAGTTATCAGAAAATCCAAATTTCCAGTCTATTGAATATTAGTCTGTATAGCGTTTTATACTCCTAACCGTCACAAGGGTTGGGGGTATGATTGTATTTCCATCATATCTATTATTTTACGATAAATTTCATCATATATCCTTTTAAGATTATTTTCAGTTTGCAAAATTATAAATACAATCCTTACTTCCAGCTGACACGCTAGAATGCTTATGATGTTGCCTAAATCCTAAGACCATTCATGCCTGCTTCGTCCCCAGCGACTTTCCTGTATCGAGACAATATCTCTATGACAACACGTTTAGTGTCTCCGACCTTAAAAACATTTTTGGGTCTTGTATTGGGTGTGGTTGCAACCACCATTTTTGCGGCAAATCCAAAACCAAAAACTGATGCGACAACGTTAACCGTCATTGGTTACCATGAAATCACAGAGCATAAAGATGCACTGATCCCAAGTTATGCGGTTACTGCACAGCAGTTTAGTCAACATATTGACTGGTTAAAGAATAATGGCTTCCATTTTATTAATGTGGATCAACTGATCAAGGCCCATCAAGGCCAGTATAAATTGCCTAGTAAACCTGTATTACTGACGGTGGATGATGGCTATCAATCTTTCTATCAAAATGCCTATCCCGTAATTCGTGCCAAAAAAATCCCTGTGGTTTTGGCTGTGGTCGGTTCATGGCTGGAACCGAAAGAAAACCAGAATGTGGATTTTGGTGGGGAAAGCATCGCAAGGAACAAAATCTTGAGCTGGGACGAGCTTAAGGAGATGCAGAATAGTGGCTTGGTGGAGATTGCCAGCCATAGTTATCATTTGCATCAGGGGATTAATGCCAATCCACAGGGTAATCTGGAGCCTGCCGCAATTACCCGCATTTATGATACTAAAAGCAAAAGTTATGAAAATGATGCCGATTATCAGGCACGTGTCTATCAGGACCTAAAAAAGAATAATGACCTGTTAAAGGCACATGGTCTACGTTCACCGCGGGTCATGGTCTGGCCTTATGGCCGCTACAATATGCAGTTGGTCAAAACCGCCAAGGAATTGGGCATGCCGATTACCATTACCTTGGATGATGGGGCAGACCAGGCCCGACAGTCCATTCAGAATATGAGCCGCATCTTGATTCAGGGCAATATGTCGACCAGTGCACTTGCACAGGAAATCAAGAACCGTGAACTGAACCTCGGTGACAATAATCGTCCGCAAAAAATCATGCATGTCGATTTAGACTATATCTATGATCCTGATCCGCAGCAACAGGAACGTAATCTGGGACATTTACTGGATCGAATTAATGGTATGGGCGTAAACACCGTTTATCTACAGGCCTTTTCTGACCCCGATGCCAATGGTTCGGCAGATAGGGTGTATTTCCCGAACCGTCATATCCTGATGCGTGCAGACCTGTTTAACCGTGCGGCATGGCAAATTCAAACCCGTACTCCAGTAAAGCGTCTATATGCGTGGATGCCTGTGATGGCTTGGGAATTGCCGAAACAAGACCCAGTTTCGAAACAGTTGGTGGAAACCCAACAAACCCAATCAGGTGAGCATTTAAATATGGGCTATATCCGTTTAAGCCCATTCTCACCAGAAGCGCGGCAGACCATTAAGATTGAAGGCCTTGGTTTTTTAATTAAGGCATTTTTTTATATTCCTAAATTTCAGGTATAAAAAAACCAGCATTAAGCTGGAATTTTTAGCACCATATTTCCATTTGCTGAAAAATGGTGCCCGAGGCCAGACTCGAACTGGCACGCTTTGTGGGCGGGGGATTTTAAATCCCCTGTGTCTACCGATTTCACCACTCGGGCATGAGCGCAATAATAGAGGACACTTGAAAACTTGGCAAGAGTAAAACCACGTATTTGCTTTCTTTTCAGTCAATTCATGTATTTATCGGATAAAACCAAACTTGGACAAACTGTTTTCATGATTCTTTCATCAAACTGAGATTAAAGCTTCATGTATATCAATTAGCTTTATTCATTTATTGCGATAAAAGCTAAGGTAGCCATCAAATGACAGCCAAAATTTCACGACGGGAACTCATTCAAAAAAGCTTATTCGGTTTCGGGGCATTGTCCCTCTCCACTGGTTTTACAGGATGTAATGACAATTCAGAACAAGAAACGGCAACACTTCAGGTGAATTTTGAACATGGTGTGGCAAGTGGTGATCCATTGCAGGATCGCGTGATTTTATGGACACGCCTGACACCGAATGATGCCAGTGCTCGTTTACAGGTAAGTTGGGAAATTGCACTAGATAATCAATTTAAGCAAATCATTAAAACCGATAAAGTCCTTACCTCGGCATCGCAAGATTTTACCGTCAAGGTGGATGTCACGGGTTTAAAACCAGACCAGCGTTATTTCTATCGCTTTATCTTTGGTGACAAGATTTCTCCAGTTGGTCAAACTAAAACCTTAGCAACCAGCACCTCAAAAGTCAGTTTTGCGGTATGTTCATGCTCAAATTATCCAGCAGGTTATTTCTATGTGTATCGGGAAATGGCGAAGCAAAATGTTGATGTGGTCATTCATCTAGGTGACTATATTTATGAATATGGCGCAGATGGTTATGCAACAGAAGATGCGGAAAAATTAGGACGAACACTGGCAGCTGATAACAATAAAGAAATTATCAAATTAGATGATTACCGTAAACGTTATGCTTTATACCGCAAAGACAAGGACTTGCAGGCATTACATCATCGCCATCCCTTTATTGTGATTTGGGATGACCATGAATTGGCAAATGACACATGGCGAGATGGTGCAGAGAATCATCAGGTTAATGAGGGTTCTTTTATGGAGCGTAAACTGGCAGCTTTACAGGCTTATTTTGAGTGGATGCCAATTCGTCCCATAGATGAACAACATCTCAAGATTTATCGCCAGTTTGATTTTGGCAAGCTGGTGCAACTGACTATGCTTGATACTCGGATTATCGCCCGTGATGAGCAGTTGGACTATGCCAACTATATCACAGCAAATGGTTTGGATATTGCAAAGTTTCAGGCAGATTTAACCAATCCAGCACGTACCTTAATGGGTTATACCCAGCGTGATTGGTTACTTGGAAAACTACAGCAATCGACATCCACATGGAATGTACTGGGGCAGCAGATTTTAATGACAAAAATGCTGGTTCCAGCTGAATTGTTGCTTTCATTGGCAGAAATAACTTCAGGCAATCCAACTGCCGACACCTTAAATAAAATGAATATGCAAATTACTGAGCTAGTCACCTTAAAGATGCGTTTAAAGCAAGGTGATCCGAGCTTAACCGATCAGGAAAAAGCCCGCGTTCTCAGCGTTGCACCTTATAATCTGGATGCCTGGGATGGTTATTTTGCAGAGCGTGAAATATTGTATGGCACTTTGGCACAATTAAAGAAAAAAGTTGTTGTACTTGCAGGGGATACCCATAATGCGTGGTCATCCAATCTATATAGCAAGGATGGTGTGTTTGTTGGTGTTGAGCTGGCAACCAGTTCAGTTTCTTCGCCAGGTTTGGAAAAATATTTAAATATCCCATTGGCTCAGTTGCAACAGTTTGAATTTGCGTTTACCACCTTGATTGATGAGCTGAACTATTGCAACTTAAATCAAAGAGGTTATTTAATTGTTCAATTTGATGAAGCACAGGTACAGTCACAGTGGGTTTATGTGGATTCAATCAAGAAGCCTGAATATAGTGTTGATACAGCCAGACAGCATCAGTTGAGTTTGGATGTGAATTTATTGCCAATGAAAACAGCGCAACAAGTAGCGTAATCCTATTTCAGTAGAGGCCAAACCATTCTGTTTGGCTTTTTTTATTTTTATTGCAAATATTTTCAGACATAAAAAAACCAGCATTAAGCTGGAATTTTTAGCACCATATTTCATTTGCTGAAAAATGGTGCCCGAGGCCAGACTCGAACTGGCACGCTTTGTGGGCGGGGGATTTTAAATCCCCTGTGTCTACCGATTTCACCACTCGGGCTTTACCAATGGAGGCGGAGGTCGGAATCGAACCGGCGTACACGGAGTTGCAGTCCGCTGCATGACCACTCTGCCACCCCGCCATCTCTTGGTGATGCACATATTAGCAATCTTTAGGAAAAAAACAATAGTGTTTCGGGTGAATATGCACATAAAAACAACATCTAAAAGCATATTGGACAAATTATCATGTATCATTTGCATACTTATCTGATTAGTAAGCACTTACTTATACTCACTTGGGAGATACGCTGTGGCATTGGTTTTAGACGGTCGTGCATTGGCAAAACAAATCGAGGCGGATTTGTTGGTACGTGTAGAGGCATTAAAAGCAAAAACGGGGCGTACCCCAATTTTGGCAACCATCCTTGTCGGGGATGATGGTGCATCTGCAACTTATGTACGCATGAAAGGCAATGCTTGCCGTCGTGTGGGAATGGACTCACTTAAAATCGAATTACCGAAAGAGACCACCACAGCGCAACTTCTGGCTGAAATTGAAAAACTGAATGCCAATCCTGATGTGCATGGCATCTTGTTGCAGCACCCAGTTCCTGAACAGATTGATGAACGCGCATGTTTTGATGCTATTTCACTAGAAAAAGATGTGGATGGGGTAACTTGCCTTGGTTTTGGTCGTATGGCAATGGGTGAGTCTGCTTATGGCTCAGCGACGCCAGCAGGCATCATGACCATTTTGCAGGAAAACAACATTGAAATCGCAGGTAAACATGCGGTTGTGGTGGGTCGCTCAGCGATTTTAGGTAAACCAATGGCGATGATGCTATTACAGGCCAATGCGACAGTGACAATTTGCCATTCACGTACCCAGAATCTTGCTGAGCTGGTTAAACAGGCAGATATTATTGTCGGTGCAGTCGGTAAGGCTGAACTGATTCAGAAAGACTGGATCAAGCAAGGTGCGGTTGTGGTTGATGCTGGTTTCCATCCTCGTGATGGCGGTGGTGTAGGTGATATTCAACTTGTTGGAATTGAAGAAGTTGCATCTGCCTATACACCAGTGCCAGGCGGTGTTGGCCCTATGACGATTACCACATTGATTCGTCAGACCGTTGAAGCCGCTGAAAAAGCTTTGGATTAAATTCCCCCCTAACCCTCTCTTTATGAATATAAGTGTCTACACAAGTTTTAATATGTTGATTTATCTGATTTTTAACCCCTCTAAATCTCCCCTTTAAAAGGGGAGACTTCCTGTGAATCTTATAAGGTCTTGATTCAAATGATGTTCCTCCACCTTTTTAAGGGGGGGTAGGAGGGGGTTACAGATATGTAGACACCTATGCTTTATGAAAGAGGGGGATTGTATAGAATTAAAGAAATATGAGCTGTACTTTTCAATTTGCCAAAGCACCTGCGCAATTGCTGAAAGCGTTGCATGAAGTTATTCCAAATACAGATTTATTGGCGCAACAGCTTCCTGAGACGCCAATTTCCCTATGGCTGATTCCACCTGTTTTCCCAACTGAGCGTCTGGATGATGAAGTCATTCGCCGTATCTGGAATGAAACGCCATACTGGATTTTCTGTTGGGCCTCAGGTCTAGCAATGGCGCAATGGTTATTGGCAGAACCGCATCATGTTAAAGACAAGGTGGTGCTGGATTTTGGGGCGGGTTCAGGCGTGGTGGCGATTGCCGCAAAAATGGCAGGGGCAAAGCGGGTCATCTGCTGTGATATTGATCAGGTTAGCTTGGAATCATGTCGTGAAAATGCCTTGCTAAATAATGTCGAGCTTGAGTATCTGGATGATTTGTACAAGTCAGAACAGGTAGATGTCTTGCTGGCTGCGGATGTGCTTTACGATCAGTGTAACCGATTCTTTCTGGATGAGTTTTTAAAATTCGCACCAGAAGTCTGGGTAGCGGATAGTCGGGTTAAAAACTTTAGTCACCCTCAATATATGAAAATTGATGAGCGCAGCGCAACCACCTGGCCTGATCTGGATGAAGCCAAAGAGTTTCGCAATGTCAGTTTTTATAAGACCTTATAATAAGTACGCAGATAAAGCTAAGGTGGTTTAAATCAACCACCTTATTTTTAACCATTATGAACAGGTATAGCGAACCACTTTCAGTGTGGTTGGGCGTGTTTCCAGTGCCTGACGTGTTGCATAGCCCTCAGTGTTGTTTAAATCAGGTGAGTTGGATAGACCAAAAGTTGCACGGCTGTTGCCAAGTTGCACCCCATATTGTTCCTGTTTGGTTGGGTTCATAATTTCATTGACACTGAGTATCGAAATTTTATAGGTTTTTTCCATTCCTAACACTTGTTTACAGGCATGCTGTAGTTTTTTCTCATCAACCTCACTGTTGCCACGTGCTGCCAAGGTATAGGCTAGTGTTGCCGAAGTTGCCGTTTTATTTTCAATTTCATAACCTGTCACACCATTGTACTGATGTGGAGTGCTTTGACATGCCGCAACCAGAAGTGTACCGCTCACAATAATCAATAAATTAGTTTTTTTCATATTAGTAGTCCTATTATTTCTAGTCTTAGTATCGCATAAATTAGATTTTGTATTGTGATGAATCTTTAAAACTCACGCTGTTCATCATGATTTGGGTTCAAAATGAGAGAAAGAATTTTCGTTTTCGAACAATTTTGCATATAATCGTGCAAGTTTTTTATTTTTATATACAAGTTGTTGCTGTATCGCAGTGTTGAGGCCCATTTTTTTAATAGGTATTTCATTTATTGCTTTGATACATAAGGCAATTCTGAATAGGTATGCCATGATCTCTACAGATAGTCAAAAAAAATATGTGGTTGCATTTGACCAGGGTACAACCAGTTCACGTGCAATCGTGTTGGATCACGATGCAAATGTTATTACGATTGCCCAGCGTGAGTTTACCCAAATCTACCCGCAACCAGGCTGGGTTGAGCATGACCCAATGGAAATCTGGGCAACGCAAAGTGCGGTGTGGGTTGAGGCTTTAGCACAGGCAAGTATTTCAAGCGACCAGATTGCCGCGATTGGCATCACTAACCAGCGTGAAACCACAATTATCTGGGATAAAAAAACAGGTAAACCGATTTATAACGCGATTGTATGGCAGAGCCGCCAAAGTAATGAAATCTGCAACCAGCTTCGTCAGTACGGCTGGGATGAGTATGTACGTAAGGTCACTGGACTGGTGATTGACCCATATTTTTCGGCAACCAAGATCAAGTGGATTCTTGACCAGGTAGAGGGCAGCCGAGAGCGGGCAGAACGTGGCGAGCTGTTGTTTGGTACAGTGGATACCTGGTTGATCTGGAAACTGACCAATGGTCAGGCGCATGTAACTGACTATACCAATGCCTCACGTACCATGCTATTTAATATTGAAACATTGCAATGGGATGATAAGCTGCTTGAAGCCTTGAATATTCCTAAAGCCATGTTGCCTGAGGTGCGTACTTCTTCTGAAATATATGGGCATACCCATACCATCAGTGGTCAGGAGATTGGGATTCCAATTGCGGGAATTGCAGGGGATCAACAGGCGGCTTTGTTCGGTCAAATGTGTGTTGAGGCGGGACAGGCAAAAAATACCTACGGTACAGGCTGTTTCCTGCTGATGAATACAGGTAAACGTATTGTTCAATCTGAACATGGTTTACTCACCACGATTGCATGTGGGCCACGAGGTGAAGTGAACTATGCCCTGGAAGGTGCGGTATTTAATGGTGGTTCATGTGTGCAATGGCTGCGTGATGAATTAAAGGCCATTAACGACTCGCATGACTCGGAATATTATGCAACCAAAGTGAAAGACAGTAATGGCGTTTATGTTGTTCCTGCATTTACGGGGTTGGGCGCGCCATATTGGGACCCAACCGCCCGTGGTGCGATTCTGGGAATTACCCGTGGCGTGAGTATTGAGCATATTATTCGTGCAACGCTGGAATCCATTGCTTATCAAACCCGTGATGTACTGGATGCCATGCAGCAGGATTCGGGTGAGAAGTTACGTACACTTCGTGTAGATGGTGGTGTTACCGCAAATAACTTCCTTATGCAGTTTCAGGCGGATATTTTATCGACTTTGGTTGAACGTCCAGCCATGAAAGAGACCACAGGTATGGGGGCGGCATTCTTGGCAGGTTTAGCCGTTGGTTTCTGGTCTGATTTGAATGAATTGAAGAGCAGAATGACCATTGAGCGAACATTTACACCCGCGTGTAGTCAGGATGAAACCGAAAAACTTTATCAAGGCTGGTTAAAAGCTGTGGGGCGTACACGTGACTGGGCTTAAAATTAAGGTAAAATAACGCCATTCGTAATTTAAAATAACTTAGGATGGATGAGCATGAGCTTGATCCTACGCCAACAAAAAACCCTTGAACTGGTGAGAGAGCGTGGCTATATCAGTATTGAAGAGCTTGCTCAATATTTTGATGTTACCCCTCAAACCATCCGTCGTGATATTAATCAGTTGGCGGATGAGGGCTTGTTGCGCCGCTATCATGGTGGAGCCGCACATGATTCCAGTGTTGAAAATACCGAATATACGATGCGTGTCGGCTATATGCTTGAAGAAAAGCTCAGGATTGCAGAGGCGGTGGCTGCTGCTGTACCTGACCATGCGTCATTATTCATTAATATTGGAACGACCACGGAATCGATTGCCCATGCCTTGCTCAACCATACTGGGCTGAAGATCATTACCAATAACCTGAATGTGGCCAAAATTCTCAGCACCAAGGAGGATTTTGAAGTACTGATTGCCAGTGGTCGAGTTCGCCCTGATGGTGGAGTGATTGGTCAGGCAACGGCTGATTTCTTTAAGCAGTTTAAGGCGGATTATGCGCTGATTGGGATTAGTGGTATTGATGAGGATGGCACTTTGCTGGATTTTGACTTTCAGGAAGTGTGTGTGTCACAGGAAATCCTCTCAAGTGCACGTCAGGTTTTCTTGGCGGCGGATAGTAGCAAGTTTGGCCGTAATGCCATGATCCGTCTGGGTTCATTGAAGCAAGTAGATAGTATCTTTACTGATCAGCAACCCAATGAGCAATATCTAAAAACCATTCATGATTTAGGTGTGAATTTGGTTGTTGCTCAATAATTTTTCATTAAATGCTTTGTTTTATATCTCTTTAGTGGTCAAACACAGTTTGTTTCTATGATTCGAAAATTGACCTAAAGCATTTATCATCCATTTCATAATCAATTTCTTTTTTATTCATTTGTTAAAAATGCCAATAATTTGGCATTTTTTTGCACAAAATTTATTGTTTATTTTCATTTTATATGTTTAAATTTTCATTATCGAAAAATAATGAAAATTTGCGGTGATGATATGCAAACTTCTCCTCAGTCAAATGACAAAATCTATGACCTTGCTGTTATTGGTGGCGGTATTAACGGTGTTGGTATCGCTGCTGATGCGTCAGGACGTGGTTTATCCGTATTCTTATGTGAAAAAGACGATTTGGCAAGCCATACCTCCTCTGCCAGCAGTAAGCTGATTCATGGTGGTCTACGTTATCTCGAACATAAAGAATTTCGTTTGGTACGTGAAGCATTGGCTGAACGTGAAGTCTTGTTGGCTAAAGCACCGCACATTATCCGCCCAATGCGTTTTATCATGCCGCATCGTCCGCATTTACGTCCCGCATGGTTGATTCGTACAGGTTTGTTCTTTTATGACCATTTGGGTAAACGTGAAAAGCTGTTGGGTTCAAACAATGTTTATTTTAAAGAAGATAGCCCGCTAAACTCTGCTATTACCCGTGGTTTTGAATATTCAGACTGTGCTGTGGATGACTCTCGTCTGGTGGTTTTAAACGCCATGCATGCCCGTGAGAAAGGGGCTGATGTAGTGACCCGAACCCGTTGTCTTTCTGCACAACGTGATGGGCAATATTGGCTGGTCGATCTGGAAAATGAGCATGGTCAATTCCAGATTAAGGCGAAAGCCTTGGTTAATGCGGCAGGACCTTGGGTTGCGCAATTTATCAAGCAGGATTTGCAGCTTAAATCTCCTTACGGGATCCGCCTGATTCAGGGCAGTCACATTATTGTGCCGAAGCTGTATGAATGTGACAAAGCCTTTATTATGCAAAATGATGACCGCCGTATTGTGTTTGCCATTCCATATCTGGACCAATACACCATGATTGGCACCACAGACCGTGAATATCAGGGTGATCCAGCACAGGTGAAAATTACTCAGGAAGAGATTGATTACCTGATTGAAGTGAGCAATGCCCATTTCAAAAAACAACTCACCCAACAGGACATCATTTGGACTTTTGCGGGTGTGCGTCCTCTGTGTGATGATGAATCGGATAATCCATCAGTCATTACCCGTGACTATACTTTGGCCTTGTCCAAAGGTGAGAAAGGGCAGGCACCATTACTTTCCGTATTTGGTGGAAAATTAACAACATATCGTAAATTGGCTGAATCTGCTATGCAACAGCTCAAGGCATTTTTCCCTGAGATGCAGGGAAGCTGGACTGCGACAGAGGCATTGCCTGGCGGTGAAAATATGCATTCTGTTGAACAGTTGATACAGGAAATCCGTGCACAAATCACGGATGCTCCAGAAGCATTGGCAAAACGCTGGGCATCGACTTATGGTTCACGGATCTGGAATATATTGGGTGAAATAACATCGGTTGACCAACTCGGAAAACATTTTGGTCAGGGCTTGTATGCCAAAGAAGTCGATTATTTATGTCGCTTTGAATGGGTAACAAGCACTCAGGATGTGCTGTGGAGACGTTCTAAGTTGGGCTTGAGCTTTATGCCGAGTGAAGAGCTGGCTTTAGATGCTTATTTGGCTGCTAAGCAGCAATCGCCACATGCGGCTTAAAAAATCGTATAGTATACTGTCTTTAAAATAACGGTTATCTACGTCACCTGAGTTCGACTAACTCAGGTGGCGTACTGATGGAGTGGAAAGGGTGCTTTTTTTGGGGACGAATGTTAGGTACTGATGGCATTCGTGAAAGTAATATTGTTACCGAATGGATCGGCGATGGACATATTCTTGCTGCCCCAAGGCATATCTTGGATGCCCGGCTTGGCAAACTTATAATTCTTTTGATTTAGTTCCTTGCAGTAAGATTCTAGCTCATCTGTTTCAATGTTGATGGCACAGCCCGGACTACATCCCCCATGGTGTTCTGTTAGCAGCAAAAGACATTGTCCTTTTGATACCTGCATGTAAAGAGGCGCGTCATCGGAGTCCCGATGTTCAAAGTCGATATTGAACCCCAAAAATTCAACATAAAATTCTTTGGCTTTGTTTTCATCAAATATTCTTATAAGAGGGGCTATTCTGGTAAATGCCATTTTTTGTTTCCTTTGGTTGCATAACACCTGAGTTAGGCAGCAGGCCCTAGCGCATGGCGGAGATTGGAAGGTAAGCGCTGTTGACCGTCTGATCCAAGTTCAGCATCATCAAACGCCATGTACACCCCCCACATAAACTCGGGGATTCGGTTGTTGCAGATTGCATAGCCAGCAAGATTGTTTATAGCCACGTCTGTTTCTTCGAACGACCCTTCACCAGATAAGAATTTTTCCGCGATAAACCTGGCAAGAGAGTCAACAAGTTCTGATTTTTCTGCAATTGAATAGACATCGATCACTTTCGAAAATCGGTTAATGAACTCGTCATCTGGTCTGGGGTGCAGGCAGATTTTGTAAAGAGTATCGAGGATGTTCGTCATGCTGCCTAACGCCTGAGTTAGGTTGCCACTCATGGAATGATCTTGAAAGAATTGCTGGTCATGCGCTCTACGGGAACTTGTGGTGAGCGGATGTCAGCGCTTTGATGGACTCCTCCGACCAGTGCTGTGTACCGCACGGTCGTATCTAATTCCGGAGAGCCATCACTAAGTTCCACGACAAAGCTAAGTGTCGCTTTGGCTGGAATGATGATGCTTTGGGATAAGCAACTATTCGACACGCCGCCCCAAGAAATGTGCGGCGCGCCGACCGCACGCAACGAAACTACGACATGTTCATTGCAGTTGACGATGTACAGACTCTCGTCCCTTGCAGTGACCGAGATCTTCACTTTTCTCCCTGGCAATGGCTCGGCCAGGACGTTTGTAGCCGATTGGAAAGCGGTCTCGCTTTTGGAAGGAGGCGAGCCGGGCGATGGCGAGTCATAACGTGAGCAGCCAGCGAGGATTGCTATAACGATGACGACAAGAAACTTCATGGCAACCTAACACCTAAGTTAAGCCGCGCTGCGTAGTGGCACGGCGTTGTGCTACACGCTAGCACAATGAGCCGCGCCGCGAAGCGGCGTCGGCTTGAATGAATTGTTAGGTGCCACTGACGGCGGCATCAGGGTTTTTGTCAGAGATAAGCTGAAGATCAATTCCGTGCTCAAGCAATGCCTTGCAGGCAGAGATTACGAGATTGAATCCTTCAGTGGAATCCAGTGCCTGCGCAACCTTTTCATCATCGGTTCCCGTGAAGCCTGAGGCGACGATAGAAACAAATGTTGTGTCATTGCCTTTAGGCGTAAAAGTCCATTCAACAGGCGTGGGCCATTCAATGGCAATTCTTTGGTTCTTCTCCAGCGCCGTGACCGTAACTTCCCCCGAGACGCCGTATTGATCCCAGTACCAGGTTACTGTCTTACCGGGAGCTAGTTGCCCACTGGAACGACTAAACCAAAATCTGGTGGTCACGGTGGGATCGACGAAGGCATTGAACACCTCCTCGACGGGTCTGCGGATGAGCATTGTTGCTCGCGCAACAGGCGACTTTATGAGTGTCATTTCAGCTCCCGGAAATCTGTGTGTGTGGCACCTAACTACTCTTATGCGGCAGAGGTGACACATAAGATGCTAAAACTTGCTGCATAAGACGCCTATTTATAAAGTATTAAACAAAATAATATTGATTTATTTGAACTAAAAACTATCATTAAATCATAAAAATAACAAGGATAATAACATGTCAGTTCAACAACCCAAACTTCTTGATTTAGTCAGGCAGCGTATACGTTATAAGCACATGAGTTATCGGACTGAACAAGCCTATTGTGGCTGGATAAAACGCTATGTCATTTATCTTGGTTTTGGGTATTTCCCGCATCTAATGAATCCACTGATCCAAGGACAGGAATTTTTAGACGGCATCATATTTATCATCAAGGTTTGCAACGCGCATTCAAAATTGCTGTGCAGCAAGCGCATATCACAAAATTTGCTACACTGCATACGTTGAGGCATAGTTTTGCCACACAAATTTTGCGAAACGGCTATGACATCCGCACTGTACAAGAGTTATTGGGGCATGCTGATGTCAAAACCACAATGATCTATACCCACATGCTTAATCGTGGTGGTTTGGGTGTGCAAAGTCCATTAGATTCATTTTGAGAAGATCATGAGTCTCCTTTCCTCAAGCCATTGTTTTAACGGTAAACAACGCATCTAAACTATAATTCTAGTGTTATTGGTCTCGCGCTATGACGTTTGGTATGTACCTGCTATCCAAAAGCCTTGGCGAGTGAAAATGCCAAACACTTTTTTACCTCGTTACTAAATCCTCCAAATAAAAAAGGCCGCCGAAGCGACCTTTTGTATTTTTAATTATTAAGCAGATTTAACCGCGTTTAATAACTCAGCCTGACGATCTTTAAGTGCCTGAGGCAAGCGATCACCCAGTTTGGTAAATAACTCAGTGTGGCTTTCAAGCTCTTTGATCCATTGATCTTTGTCCTGAGTGGTTACTGTGTCGAATTGCTCTTTAGAGAAATCGATACCTTCCCAGTTTAACTGCTCATAAGTAGGAACCAGACCGATTGGTGTTTCAGTCGCTTCTGCACGACCTTCGCAACGGTCAATGATCCACTCAAGCACACGCATGTTCTGACCGAAACCAGGCCATACAAAGTTGCCTTCAACATCACGGCGGAACCAGTTTACATTGAAGATTTTTGGTAATTTGTTACCAGCAGCTTCAGCTTTTGCACCCACTTCTTTACCTAATTGTAACCAGTGGCCAAAGTAGTCAGCCATGTTATAACCAGCAAATGGCAGCATTGCAAATGGGTCACGGCGTACAATACCTTGTTGACCAACAGCAGCAGCAGTGGTTTCAGAACCCATGGTTGCTGCTTTATAAACACCATCCACCCAGTCAAATGCTTCTGATACCAAAGGCACAGTGTCTGCACGGCGACCACCGAAGATGAACGCAGAAATTGGAACACCAGCTGGATTTTCCCAGTCAGCGTCAATAGATGGACATTGACCAGCAGCAACGGTGAAACGAGCGTTTGGATGCGCCGCCTTATCTGCACCTGTATGTGGTTGACCTTTCCAGTTGGTCAAGTTCGCTGGAACTTCTTTAGAAAGACCTTCCCACCAGATTTCACCGTTGTCAGTTACAGCAACGTTGGTATAAATTACGTCTTTATGCAGGGTAGCCATACAGTTCGGGTTAGTCTTGGTGTTTGTACCTGGGGCAACACCGAAGAAACCAGCTTCCGGGTTGATTGCATATAGGCGACCATCTTCACCTGGCTTGATCCATGCAATATCGTCACCTACAGTTTCAATCTTCCAGCCTTCATAACCTGCTGGTGGAATCAACATTGCAAAGTTGGTTTTACCACATGCAGATGGGAATGCCGCCGCGATGTAATGTTTTTCGCCCTGTGGATTGGTCACGCCTAAAATCAACATGTGTTCAGCCAGCCAGCCTTGTTCACGGCCCATGACTGATGCGATACGTAATGCAAGGCATTTTTTGCCCAATAATGCATTACCGCCGTAACCTGAACCATAAGACCAGATTTCACGAGTTTCTGGATAATGCACGATATATTTTTCAGGGTTGCAAGGCCAGGCAACGTCTTTCTGGCCATCTTTTAATGGTGCTGCAACAGTGTGTACACATGGGATAAACTCGCCATCTGTGCCCAACACATCATAAACTGCCTTACCCATACGCGCCATTTTGGTCATGCTAACCGCAACGTAAGGTGAGTCTGTTAATTCAATACCAATGTGGGCAATATGGCTGCCTAAAGGTCCCATTGAGAACGGAACCACATACATGGTACGACCTTCCATTGCACCGTCAAATAATCCATTTAATTTTGCACGCATTTCCGCAGGATCAACCCAGTTGTTGGTTGCCCCAGCATCTTCTTTGTTTTGAGAGCAGATATAAGTGCGATCTTCAACACGAGCAACGTCAGAAGGGTCAGAATTTGCAAGATAAGAACCAGGATGTTTTTCTTGGTTAAGTTTTTGCATGGTGCCGTTAGCGATCATCAAGTCGATCAGACGTTGATATTTTTCTTCGCTGCCGTCACACCATTCGATTTTTGCTGGCTTGGTTAGTTTTGCAATTTCTTCCACCCATGCAATTAGCTTAGGGTGACGAACGAATTCTGGTGCGTTCACTTGGGTCATGGTGATGCCTTTTTAAAGTGTGTACAACGTACAAGTTCCATTTACTGGATGACAGTAAGATAGATGAAGTAAAAAAAGTGGCTGTATTAAAGCATAAAATCATAAAAAAAATAAGACTAAAGAATGTCAGAATCGGTTAATGCAAGCATGTATATTTATAGATAGGTAGTTGTTTTTAATTGGTTTGATCATTTTTCTATTCATTATTTTGATTTTTTATATGTGTTATTTTTATTTAAAATTATATTGGAAAACAATATCTTAAAATATTGTGATTTTTTGAGAATTATTATTGGTTATATGAATGATGCTCACTCAAAATTTACATAAAGAAGCTTTTATTTGTTGATTTTGTAAACAAAAATAAGATTGTTAACTTTATTCAGGTTAAGTTGTATGAGTCAAAATTTACGGCCTTTATCCCTCATTTATAATCAAAAATCAGGTTTTCATGCAGCACAACAAGATGAGCAATATGAACGTCTCATGACGTTCTGGACACAATATGGGTTTGAAATCCAAGTTTTTGAGTTAAATCAGCGGGTTAATTTTGATGAAATGATGACATCGGTACTCTCCAGACATCAGCATGCCGATTCGCGTGGTGTTGTGGTGGTGGCAGGAGGGGATGGAACCTTGAATGCGGTTGCCAAAAAATTGATGCATACCGATATTCCAATGGGAATCATGCCATTAGGGACATTTAATTATGTTGCCCGCGCCCTGAATATCCCCATTGATCTGGGGCTGGCTGCGGAGGTGATTGCCACAGGCATTGAACATAAGGTTCATGTTGCCACCCTGAATGACCAGATTTACCTGAATAATGCCAGTCTGGGTTTATATCCCTTATTTATAAAAAAACGTGAATTATATAACCAGCGTTTTGGCCGTTTCCCCTTGAATGCCTATACATCGGGTTTGGATGTGCTGTTGCGTGAACACAAATCATTAAAACTGGCGGTCACTGTAGATGGCCGAAAATATCCTGTTGCAACACCGCTGGTTTTCTTTGGCAATAACCAGCTTCAGCTCAGTGACATGAAATTGAGGATTGCGGAATGTGCTGCCAATGGAAAGCTGGCAGGGGTGGTGGTGGCCAAAAGTGATCGGCTAAGTTTGCTGAAAATGTTATGGACACTGATTCAGGGGAAAATTGATCAGGCTTCTGATGTTTATTCATTCTGTGCTGAACAGATTCAGGTAGAGTGTAAAAAGAAAAAGCTCACTGTGGCCGTGGATGGAGAACTGATGGAAATGCAGACACCGCTAAAATTCGCAGTTGAAAAATCTTCTTTAAAGGTAATGGTGCCAAATGCTGTTGCATCTGTCTGATTTACACTTTGGCACTGAAAGAGAGGTATGTATTCAGGCCATACAGCAGTTTTGCCAACAGCATCGTCCAGAGGCGATTGTGGTGAGTGGGGACTTAACCCAGCGTGCCCGCTTTAAGCAGTTCTATGCCTGCCGAAAATTTCTGGATTCCCTGTCATTGCCTTATTTGGTGGTGCCAGGAAATCATGATATCCCCCTTTATCAGGTCTGGAACCGATTTTTCTCCCCTTTTGTATTGTATCAGGCATTTTTTGGTCGCCTGGAAACAACGCTGGAAACTGAGCATTTTTATATTGTGGGGGTAAACAGTATTCGGCGGCGTTACCACACGCGGGGACATATTTCCATGGAACAAATCCATGAAACCTATGAAAAGTTAAACAATGTGCCCTCAAATAAAATAAAGCTGGTGGTTTTTCATCAGCCTTTCTATATATCTCCTGATCAGCGTGATGATAAGGATTGTCCTGTTTTAGGGAAGATTGCTTTGGAACGCTGGGGCGAAACGGGACTGTTTGGCTTGTTGCATGGGCATTTACATCAAACAGCAGTATATGATCTCACAAAGATTTATCAGTTGAATGTCAATCATCCTATCTATGACATTCATGCAGGCACTGCAATTTCGAGCCGTTTACACCATGACTCAACCAATGGTTTTAATGTTATTTTAGGGAATGGCAAGATTGAGCATTATTGGTTTGATGAAAAGTTAAAAATATTTGTTCAATCCCCAGAAAGTGTTTAATACAGCATTTCATGATTTCTTGTGTTTAAAAAAACATCTAGAAATAGAATTTTTTTTCTTTTACCCCTTGAAGCCATTTTTTTTAACCCCACAAAAGTGGCATATCAAATTTTGTTATGGCGCTTTTGTCTTGTCATAACAATTTATCAAAAAAGACTAAGTCTGATGGAGTTAATTATGAGCAACATTCGTCCATTACATGATCGTGTTGTGATTCGTCGTGTAGAAGAAGAAACCAAAACTGCTGGCGGTATTTTACTTCCAGGTTCTGCTGCTGAAAAACCATCTCAGGGTGAGGTGATTGCAGTGGGCAATGGTCAGATCACTGACAATGGTGTACGTGCTTTGGATGTTAAAGTTGGAGACAAAGTATTGTTTGGTACTTATGCGGGAACAACTGTAAAAGTAAACGGTGAAGAACTCTTGATTATGAAAGAGTCAGATATCTTGGCTGTGCTTGAAAGCTAATCTACACATAACTCACATTTATTATCAGATTCAGTATTTAAAAAGATTCGGAGTTTAATATGTCAGCTAAAGACGTAAAATTTGGTGATTCAGCTCGCTCAAAAATGATTGCAGGCGTAAACGTTCTTGCAGATGCAGTAAAAGTAACTTTAGGTCCTAAAGGCCGTAACGTTGTCATTGACCGTTCTTTCGGCGCACCGCACATCACTAAAGATGGTGTTACTGTTGCGAAAGAAATTTCATTAAAAGACAAGTTTGAAAATATGGGTGCTCAACTTGTTCGTGAAGTTTCTTCTAAAACCAATGATATTGCAGGTGATGGTACAACAACTGCAACTGTACTTGCTCAAGCAATCTTAAACGAAGGGATCAAGTCAGTAACTGCTGGTATGAACCCAATGGACTTGAAACGTGGTATCGACATCGCAGTGAGAACTGTGGTTGAAAATATCCGTACCAATGCAAAACCTGCTGATGATTTCAAGGCGATTGAACAAGTAGGTTCAATCTCTGCAAACTCTGACACCACTGTGGGTAAGTTGATTGCGCAAGCAATGGAAAAAGTAGGTAAAGAAGGTGTTATCACTGTAGAAGAAGGTTCTGGCTTCGAAGACGCTTTAGACGTTGTAGAAGGTATGCAGTTCGACCGTGGTTATATCTCTCCATACTTTGCAAACAAGCAAGATACCCTAACTGCTGAACTTGAAAACCCATTCATTCTTCTTGTTGATAAAAAAATCAGCAATATTCGTGAATTGATCACTGTATTGGAAGCGGTTGCTAAAACAGGTAAACCACTTCTAATCATTGCAGAAGATGTTGAAGGCGAAGCGCTTGCTACACTTGTTGTAAACAACATGCGCGGTATTATCAAAGTATGTGCGGTTAAAGCCCCTGGTTTTGGTGACCGCCGTAAAGCAATGCTGCAAGACATCGCAATCTTGACTGGTGCAACTGTAATCTCTGAAGAAGTCGGTATGTCTTTAGAACAAGCTTCTCTTCAAGATTTAGGTACTGCTCATAAAATCACAGTGTCTAAAGAAAACACAGTAATTGTTGATGGTGCTGGTAATGCTGAACAAATCGCTGAACGTGTTCAACAGATCCGTGCGCAAATTGAAGAATCAACTTCTGAATACGACAAAGAAAAACTTCAGGAACGCGTTGCGAAACTCGCAGGCGGTGTTGCAGTCATTAAAATCGGTGCAGCAACTGAAGTTGAAATGAAAGAGAAGAAAGATCGTGTAGATGATGCACTTCATGCAACGCGCGCAGCGGTTGAAGAAGGTGTGGTTGCAGGCGGTGGTGTTGCACTCGTTCGTGCGGTGAATGCACTTGATGGCTTGAAAGGCATTAATGAAGACCAAACAGCAGGTATCAACATTTTACGCCGTGCGATTGAAGCGCCACTTCGTCAGATCGTTGCCAATGCAGGTGATGAGCCATCTGTTGTAATCAACGCTGTTAAAGCCGGTGAGGGTAACTTCGGTTATAACGCCGCAACTGGTGAATATGGCGATATGTTGGAAATGGGTATTCTTGACCCTGCTAAAGTAACCCGTTCAGCACTTGAGCATGCAGCTTCTGTTGCTGGCTTGATGTTGACGACTGAAGCAATGATTACTGATATCCCAGAAGATAAACCAGCTGCTCCAGATATGGGCGGAATGGGTGGTATGGGCGGAATGATGTAAACTGCTCACTGATATATTAAATTGTTGTAATTTAAAATAATTTATTATATCAGAATTTAGCTTACTCATAGTGTTACTCACATATGAGTTTGTTACAAAAAAGGTCACAAATTTTATTTGTGACCTTTTTAATTATAGATCTTTAATCTCTTAAAAAAGAAGAGATCTTATTAGATAAGAATTTAACTCTTGAATGAATGAATGAAAATATTGAAAAAAACGCCTGAGAAAAATCAGGCGTTTTTGACTTAGAGCAACATCTATTTCATTTTGACGTAAGAATGGAGTTTTCCTCATTTAGAATACAGGTAAGGACATAGCTATTAAGCCAGAAGTTTTTACGTCCATCCTTTATCGGTCTTTTCACGCGACCAGTTTTATAGTCAAACTACTTTATTATCCATACAGGATTCGAAAAAAACTCTAAATAATTCATCGACTGAGTTGTATTGGTTTTATAATGATTTGACTATAATTCGATCATATAGTTCTTTTTCAGATATATTCATTCTTAATGCAAATTCAGCAGTCGATACACGTCGCTCTGTATTTGTAAGGTCTATAGATTTAATCATTAGATTTTCTCCATTTGTATAGGTTGAAAAGATAAACTCTTAAAATGAAGATTATCAAATTAATAAAATAAAAGATGAGATATGTTTAAAAAATCAAAAAAAAGACTTATTTTTTTTATTATATCAGTTAATAATCTTTTGTTTGTTGTTGGTAATAACAACATCGACTGCTTAAGTATCAACTAAAAAGTAAACATGTATTCATTACCAAAACCCTTTGAAATCTGCCCAACCCAACGCTCTATTTGATCTGCCTTCATCACCTTAAAATCCCGCCAGTTATACTTCATCTGCTTCCAAACCATCTCAATTCTATTCAGCTCAGGACTATACGCAGGTAGAAAATACAAAGTCGTTGAATACTCTTGTACAAGAAGCTTGCGCCAATCTACCATCTGTTTGCTGCGATGAATCGAGGCATTGTCAACAATCAACACCAAAGGAACTTGATAGCTGCGTTTCACCTGTGCTGCTACACCCATCAAATAGGCATAAAACCAGCGACTGTTAACGGACTCCTGTAGGCAACTGGTGATCAGATGACCCGTTGACAGCAGACAACCCATCACATTAACTCGCTTTAGTCTTACAGCATCAACCGCATGAACATCGCCTATCTTTGTCCATGCATAACGGTTATCTGGCGTAGCCGAAAATCCTGTTTCGTCCACATAGCCCAATACAATTTCACCACGTGCCGCTTGCTCACGTAATGCTTCAATCTGCTGTTGCGCTTGTCCAAATGCGGTCGGGTCTCTTTTTTTTCAAGCTGTGGCGGGTGCGTTTGAAGACCATGCCTGAATCTCGCAAAAACTTGCGAAGAGTTTCAACAGACACGGATACACCGTGTTTTTCATGCAGTTTGACTCGGATTTGTTCTGCATTGAGTGGGCTTGTGTTGACCCACTCTAAGATTTGAGCCTGATAGTTTGAGGTCAGTGTATTGGGACGGCCTGAGCGATGGCCTTCTTGAATCGATTCAAACTGATGTAGCTCCCAATGTCGGCGTTGTAGCCTTATAGTTTCTGGGATACGCTCTTGTAACGCAGCAACTTCGGCAACAGTTTTACCTTCGGAAAGCCAGAGAATGGTTTGGGCACGTTGTCTTTCACGCCAATGTGCTGCATGCTTGGTCAAGAGAATTAGTTGTGCACGCTGTTCTAAGCTGAGTGGGACGGTAACAATCCGTGGCATGTGCAAACATCGTTTAACCAAAAATGTCTTTTCGCATGTTTAGTTGTTTTTGTAAACTTACCTAATAAGTCTTTCTGTCCGTCTGTATTGACACCTAATGCTAGATACACCGCTTTGTTAATAATCGTACTATCTTGACGCACTTTCACGACGATACAATCCATATAGACAATAGGATAAAGGGCATCCAATGGTCGATTTTGCCATTCTATTACTTGTTCTTTAACTGCATCCGTCACTTTGGAAATAAGCGTTGGAGAGACGTCCGCATCGTACATTTCCTTGAATGTGGCAACAATATCTCGTGTCGTCATGCCTTTGGCGTATAGGGATAGGATTTGGCTATCCATTTGTGTGATACGCCTTGCGAAGCGCTGCTTCTCATCTTCTTGATCAGCTGGGGCTCAAAAGTGCCATCACGATCTCTAGGCGTGTCTAGTTCAAATTCACCATCATCAGTAAATAGCCGTTTGGTTGTATAGCCATTACGTGTATTTTTGCCTATACGAGGGCTATTCTTCTCATAGCCTAAATGTTCTGTCAGTTCAGCATTGAGTGCAGTTTCAACGGTGAGTTTCTTTAGAGCTTTACTGAAATTATTCAGGTCAGCTTCTGTTTTTAAGTTCTTGGCAAATTCTTTTGCCAATGCCAGCATTGCTTCATCTTTCATGGTAAACACCTGTGTTGCCCCCAACAGCGTTGAGGGATAGTTTAAGAGTTTACACAGTTTTATTTACAGTCTCAAAAAACAAACTCGATACCTGCACCATATTTCCACCCTTTTTCGGAATTAGTAGCCTCTTGCATAAAAGTATCTTGCTGTCCTTTTTCATACTGATAAGCAATATCAATAAAAGGTTTAAATCGCTTAGTAATCTCATATCTAGTTTTGATACCAGTTTTTAGTTCTGATAAACCTGATTTTGCAGCATAGTTAGAATCATCGCTAAATATTACATCTGCTTCGATATAAGGTTGAGTAATAAGTTTCTGAGTTAAAAGCAAATCACGTTCTAATTCAAAACTTGCTCCCCAAAAATTATTCTCACCGCCATAAAGATATGCTTGTGTTTCAAAGAAATAAGGAGCTAGACCTAATATACCAATAACCCCATCCACTCGATCGCTGCTGCTGTTATTTTTATCTTCACTATATCTTACCCCAGCTTGTACATCCCAAAATGGGGCTACGTTACGGCTATAAAGTGCTGATACAGCATATTTTGGATCATTACTTTCTGACTTTTCCGAATTGGCTTCAATAAATAGACGATTTTCATCTGTCCCAATCAAAGTTTCAAACTTCGTTCCTAGTGTACCCTTACCATCTTCATCAACTATCCATGCATTTTCAAGTTTTGTTACTTGATAAATTTGTCCGCCATGTTCTTTAAGATGATCATCGTGAGATCCGTCTGATCTCTTTCTTGCAGTCAAAATAATATTATCTCCCCCATTTGCATTTTCCATTGAATAATATTCTGGATACAATTCTTGGGGGCTATATCTTAAGCCACCAGACTCCTGTAATAAGACTCTCATACCATTTGTAATATTACTTTCTTGTTCCGAAGTGCTGCTATTAGCAAAAGTTAAGTTTGATATACTTATTAATGCAATTGATAAGACTGTTTTTGAGAAGAAATTCTTAGTGATTTGCATGTGGATTTACTCCCTTCTCACTTATTGGGGGCTGAGCAACAATATTTTTTGAAACACTATCTTTGTCTACTTGGGCCACAATTAGTTTATTCATCATTCCTGCGCTCATATGGTAAAGCAAGTGGCAATGAATAGCCCACTCACCTAATTCATCGGCTGTAAGCAGAGTAGTTATAGTTTTCCCAGGTGGAACAATTACCGTATGTTTGTTTGGCATATTGCTTGGATCCTGACCATTCTCAAGCTGCATAAACATGCCATGTAAGTGCATTGGGTGAGCCATCATACTGTCATTGACAAATTTTAAGCGAATACGTTCACCATACTTCACCACTAGTGGGTCGGCTTCATTAAATTTTTTACCATTTATTGTCCAAATATAACGCTCCATGTTTCCACCAAGACGTATCTCTATTTCACGTTCAGCTGCACGAGTGTCTTTTTGAGGATCTAACGATTGCAAATCACTATATTGCAATGCTTTATTACCTTCAGGTGTTGAAGCATTTGCCCATCCAAATACGGTATTATCATTCTTGTCTGAAGCCGCCTTAACAGTAGCGCTATTCATCGGCATATCATGATTCATACCTTTCATAGAAGACATATTGTGATTCATGCCTTTCATAGAAGACATATCATGATTCATATCTTTCATTGAAGACATATCATGATCCATACCTTTCATAGAAGACATGTCATGATTCATATCTTTCATAGAAGACATGTCATGATTCATCTCTTTCATAGATGACATGTCATGGCTCATCCCCATATCTTCCATAGTTAATAAAGCACGAGGGCGAGATTTAGGCATCTCAATTTGTTTGACTACTGGGCTGCTTTCTTCATGTAATGTTCCCACTGAAAAACCGGTACGATCAATAGATTCAGCTTCAATTTGGTAATGTGCTTGTTTTGGTTCCACAATGACGTCATAAGTTTCAGCAGTACCAATACGGAACTCATCTACAGGAACGGGCTTTACAGGTTGACCATCAGCACTGACTACAGTCATTTTTAGGTTTGGAATGCGTACATCAAAGAATGACATAGCGGAAGCATTAATAAAACGAAGGCGAACTTTTTCACCAGCTTTGAAGTTACCCGTCCAATTTTGCTGAGGTGTCTTGCCATTCATTAAAAATGTATAACCAGTCACATCGGACATATCTGTTTTCAGCATTCGCATCTGATTCCACATAGAACGGTCTTGCCAAGTCGCTTTTAGCCCATCACGTTTAACTTGTTTTAATACATCGAATACTGTTTCGCGGCGGTTCTGATAGTAGTCTGCTTCTTTTTTAATATTTTTCATAATTTGATCACTTGTCGAATTATGAAAATCAGAAAGCAAAACAACGTAATCTTTATCGGTTTTTTCAGCAGCTGTTAGTGGAGTTTTATCTTTAGGATAAATAACAAAAGCACCATATAAACCGTCTTGTTCTTGTCCTTTACTATGTGAATGATACCAATAAGTACCATTTTGGCGGACTTTAAACTTATATTCATAAGTTTTATTAGGGGCAATGCCATTAAATTTGTTAAATCCAGGTACACCATCCATAATTCCAGGTAATAATAAGCCATGCCAATGGATTGAAGAGTCCTGATTTTTTAACTTATTGTGAACACGGATAACGGCCTCATCACCTTCTTCAAATTCAAGAAGTGGTGCAACGAATTTACCATTAACGGTAATTCTCTTTAGCGGTTTTCCTGTAATATTTACAGTCTGTTCCGCGATCGTTAAATCATATTCTTTAACTGCCGCCATTACCCAAGTTGATGAAAATAAACCAACTCCAATTAAGAGTACATGACTTAACTTATTTGACATTCTATCTCACCGTTAAAAAGACCAGATTAGAGTATTAAGGCAATCCTTATCGTTAGCTCCAATACTCCTTTCCTGCTTTTATAAAATTATTTATTTGATGTATTGGACATATTCATTTTTGAATGATCCATTTTCGAATGGTCCATATTCATCATGGAATGATCCATTTTCGACATATCAGAGGAATTTGCCGCTTGCTGTTGGCTAGGTTCTTGCTGAACCTTATTATCCTTGTTCATCTTACAAGGTTTAGAACACGGCTCTTGTGCTTTTTTTGCAGTTGTCACAGCATTAGATTTCGAATTTGATAGATCTTTTGCATCTTTTGCCCAAGATTGAGTACCAGCAATTAAAGTTCCAGCACACATTAAAATTGTTAGACTACGACGCACTACAGTTTTCATAAGTTTCTCTAAAAGTTAATTTCTTGCTACTACAATAAAGTGAAGCATTGAACATCTAAGTGACTTGAAAATGACATTTTTGTAATCTATCTCGATCAGATGTTTTATAACGTTATTATAGTTTTAATGAATGACTTAGGATTCGGAAATGAGAATACTATTAGTTGAAGATGAACAAAAAACTGGTGATTATCTCAAGCAAGGTTTATCCGAAGCTGGCTATATTACGGACTGGGTTACAGATGGGTTAACGGGTAAACATCAAGCTCTTTCTGAAGAATACGACTTAATTATCTTAGACGTCATGTTACCCGGACTGGATGGTTGGAATATTATTAATGATATTCGTAAAAGTGGCAAAACAATGCCCATTCTTTTTCTTACCGCCCGAGATCAAATCGAAGATCGAGTAAAAGGATTAGAGCTAGGCGCTGATGATTATTTAGTTAAGCCTTTTGCTTTTGCAGAGCTTCTAGCTCGAATAAAAACGCTCCTTAGACGAGGGCAACAAAGAGAAGATAATAATATTATTAAGATTGCTGATTTAGAACTCGATTTGAGAAAACGTCGGGTAACACGAGCAGGTCAACGCATTGATCTGACGGCAAAAGAATTCGCGCTTATGGAGCTTTTTATGCGTAGAAGAGGTGAAATTCTACCAAGAGCACTTATTGCATCTCAAATTTGGGATATGAACTTTGATAGTGATACAAATGTAGTTGAAGTCGCTATTAAACGATTAAGAAATAAAGTAGATAGTAATTTTACCCCTAAGTTAATTCAGAATATTCGAGGAATGGGGTATGTATTAGAGGTAGAAGATGAATAATAAATTATTCAAATCTATCAGTTTTCGTATTGGTATTATTTTCTCATTATCGACTATATGCATTCTCATTATGATGGGGTTTTTCATCCATAAATTAGTGATGCATCATTTTGAAACGCAAGATCGTACCCAATTAGAAGGTAAAATCCAGCTGATTCAGAATCTTCTCCAACAGCATCCTAAAAATTCTCCAGAACTTGATCTATATTTGAAAGATGCTTTAGTTGGACACCATGATCTTATGGTCCAAATAGAACGACCGGCAGGTCAGATTTTATTTAGTTCAACACCTTCAATCATTAATACTCAACAGTTAATCAAGTCAGCAAATAACCCTTGGATTAAATGGAAAATTAAGAATAAGACCTATCGTGGCATGATCTACAACACGGATATAAACAAAAATACTGAAATACAATCTGTACGCATTATTGTGGGGATCGATACATCTGAACATCTACATTTTTTAAATGATTTTAAGCGTCAACTTTTTTACATTGGTTTAGCCGGTACGATTTGTTTAATGTTTTTAGGCTGGTTTGCAACCTGGAGAGGTTTAAGACCCGTGCAAAAAATGGCTAAGGTCGCAGAAGGCATTTCTGCCCAACATCTTTCAGAACGTTTAGAAGTTGAGCACACACCAACAGAACTAAAATCATTAGCAATTGCCTTCAATGATATGCTCGACAGACTAGAATCAGCTTTAGAAAGGCTTTCCGATTTTTCATCTGATTTAGCGCATGAAATTAGAACACCGATTAATAACTTAATGACTCAAACTCAAGTATGTCTTGCCCGTAAACGAGATACCAGTACCTATCAAGAAGTACTATTTTCTAATTTAGAAGAATTAGAACGTTTGGCTCGAATGGTATCCGATATGCTTTTCTTGGCAAAAGCAGAACATGGCCTAAAATTACAGAACTTACAGAATATTGACCTGGTTAAAGAAGTTACAGCCTTATTTGATTTCTATGATGCGCTAGCTGCCGAAAAAAATATGACGCTTCAACAAACAGGATCTGGAAATGTCAAAGGTGATCCTGCTATGTTACGTCGAGCACTCAGCAATCTATTATCTAATGCAGTTAAATATGGAAATAAGAATTCTACAATACGCATAAAACTTCAACAGAATTTAGATAACACAATATTTTCAATTGAAAATGAAGGCCCTGAAATCTCTCCTGAACAACTATCCAGGTTATTTGATCGATTTTATCGAACAGATGCATCTAGACAAAGAACAGAAGAAGGAACCGGCTTAGGGCTCGCGATAACAAAATCTATTCTTGATATGCTTGGGGCGACCATCCAGGCTGAATCCCTCAATGGTCGAATCATTTTTACCATTGTTTTTCAAAGTGAATCCATGCAAGGGGAATCATTTTAACTCATTTTTTTGAACATCTTCCATTTACCCGAGTTGACCTTACATAAAGCTCAAACTGAGAGCCAGAGCTACGCCAGCACCTATCATGGCAATTGTGTAGCCAAATATGATAGCTCGGCCAAACTGTGCCCCCCCTGTCATCCATGCAATTGTCGCTTTGCTTAACATGTTGCTCAGTGTGGCCAGCCCTAGCGCGACAACAGCCACATTTGTTGTTAAGCCTTCAGTACTATGCAGGCGGGCAAGTGAGACTAAAATAGCATCTACGTCTGCTAGCCCAGAAATAGTCGATAATACGAAGATGCCGCTGGTGCCCAACCATTGTTTTGCTGCCGGGACCAAGACTGCCATGACAGCCAGGAAAGCAGCGAAGCTGAATGCTGTCCCAAGATCAAAAGGAGCCATTGCTTCTATTGTTCGATCGTTGTTTTCAGCGCTGGTAATTTGGCGTTGTCTCCACAATGCCATACCCAGCAGAAGGATTCCCGCAATCATCATTGCACCACCAAAAGTGCTTAGCAATGCTGGCTCAATGACGCCTATCAGCACAACCATACGAAAAAACATGATGCCACAGGCAGCCAATGTTCCAGAAATAGCAGCACTGACCATGACGGGGTGCTGGCGTGCATAGCGTGCCAGTGCGACAGTTGCAGCTGTAGACGATGCCAAACCACCCAATAGACCTGTCCAGAATATGCCTCTTTCTGAACCGGTAAGCCGCATGGCAAAATGACCTGCCAGAGAGAGTCCGGCAATCAGGATCACTGCCCACCATAACTGGTAAGGATTTAATGCAGCAAAAGGTCCCAGACCCGTATTGGGTAAGTAGGGTAATATAACGACAGAAAGTACCAGCAACTGCAGGGATGCGGTTAATTCACGATGCTCTATCAAGCGTAGCCAACCGTGTAAGGTTGGCTTGAGATCCAAAAATACAGCGACGATTACAGCCGCGGTTAATGCTAAAGTAACATTGCCATGGGATGCATATGCACCTAAAACTAATGTCAACAGCATCGCAATAATTGTGGTAGCACTTAAATTACCGGAAATTTTTGCGGTACGAGCATAGGACACTGTTAGTAATAAGGAAAGCCCTAATACGGCCGCAACTAGCGGCCAAGCTCCGAAGTTTGGTTGTAAATGACCGAGCACTCCTCCGAGCAATCCTGTCAATGTGAAGGTACGTAGACCTGCTACTCGGCTGCCTTCTGGCAGTTCTCGATCCTGCCATCCTCGTTCTAAACCAATGAGCAGGCCGATGGCGAGTGCTGCAACCAGCCCTGATACATCTGGTGGAAGAAAGGAACTCTCTATCATAACTTTTTATTTCGCAGGCGAAGGGCATTGGTGATGACTGAAGCTGAACTCAAACTCATAGCCAAGGCGGCAATCATCGGTGACAACAACCAACCGGTAAATGGATATAGTACGCCAGCCGCGATAGGGATACCCAAAGCATTGTAAAGGAAAGCAAACATGAGGTTCTGTTTCATGTTGCCGACAGTAGCTTCCGAAAGTGAACGGGCAACAGCAATCCCTCGTAAATCTCCCTTGACCAAGGTAACTTGGGCACTATTCATTGCAACATCAGTCCCGGTTCCCATAGCGATACCGACATCAGCTTTAGCCAAGGCTGGTGCATCATTGATGCCATCGCCGGCCATTGCCACGATGCGACCTTGCTTCTGCAATTTGCTGACAAGTTCGAGTTTATCTGCGGGTTTAACTTCACCATGTACCTCATCAATACCCAGACGTGATGCAACTGAACGGGCAGTGGTGAGACCATCTCCTGTTGCCATCACGATACGTAGTCCAGCTTCCTTCAGGGTGGCAAGTGCTTCAGGGGTACTTTTTTTGATGGGATCGGATACTGCAAGCAGGCCGGCCAATTCACCATTGATGGCTAGATGCATCACACTTGCACCTTCCGAACGCAGCTCTTCGGCTTGCGGAATCAGAGATTGTACCGAGATACCCAATTGCTCCATCAGTGCTGTGTTGCCTAAAGCTAACTGACGATCGCCCACTTGACCTCGAACACCAATCCCTGAGCCCGATTCAAAATTATCTGGTGTTTCAAGAGACAGGCCACGTTCGTGTGCTGCGTTTACAATCGCTTCGGCTAGCGGGTGTTCACTGCCTTGATCAAGACTGGCGGCTAAACGTAATACTTCAGATTCGTCAAAACCTGATGCGGCAACCACACGATCGAATACAGGGCGTCCTTCAGTTAACGTACCTGTTTTATCGATGATTAGTGTGTCAATCTTGCGTAGATTCTCAATGGCTGCTGCATCACGGAACAGCACACCATGAGTAGCACCTTGACCCGTCGCAACCATGATAGACATTGGAGTTGCCAAGCCTAGTGCACAAGGACAGGCAATAATGAGTACTGCCACAGCATTGATTAATGCATAAACCCAGCTCGACTCTTCTGGGCCGAATAGTCCCCATCCAAAGAAGGTAAGCAAGGCAATGGTCACTACAGCTATGACGAACCAACCTGCTACCTGATCAGCCATACGTTGCATTGGTGCTCTCGATCGTTGAGCTTGCGCCACCATCTGTACGATCTGGGATAACATGGTACTTGAACCAATTTTCTCTGAACGCATGATCAATGAACCATTGGTATTCAGGGTAGCTCCAATGACTTTATCGCCGATACGTTTAGTGATAGGTAAAGGTTCACCTGTCAGCATCGATTCATCCACTGAACTACTTCCTTCAGTGATTACACCATCCACAGGCACTTTTTCACCTGGGCGAATTCTGAGTAAATCTCCTACATGGACATGCGTTAGAGGAACATCTTCTTCAGTTCCATCAGGCAGGATTCGGCGAGCTGTTTTAGGAGCGAGCCCAAGGAGTGACTTAATTGCAGCAGAAGTTTGCGAACGTGCTTTTAACTCCAATATTTGTCCCAGTAGGGTCAATGAAATGATGACCGCTGAAGCTTCAAAGTAAACAGCGACACGACCCATGGAGATAAATGAGTCTGGAAAGATTTGTGGTGCAATGGTCGCAACCACACTGTAAATAAAAGCAGCCCCTGTACCTAGACCGATCAGGGTCCACATGTTTGGGCTGCGATTCACAACCGATTGCCAACCACGGGAAAAAAATGGCCAACCTGCCCACAGTACAATCGGGAGTGACAACACTAATTCAATCCAGCTCTGAACTGCCATGTCGAATAGGTTCAGTTGATGGCCAAACATTGCCAAAAAAGTCACGATGATGGTCAATGGCAGTGTCCACCAGAAGCGTCGGCGGAAATCACGTAACTCCGGATTCTCATCTTCCTCTAATTCAGGAATGAGTGGCTCCAGTGTCATTCCGCATTTAGGACAGTTTCCAGGATGATCTTGCCTGATTTCTGGATGCATTGGGCATGTATAGATGGTCGTACCTATTGTGCTTGCCGCATTAACGTGTTGAACAGTCTGATGATGCTGTGTATGTGCATCGGCAGTCGTCGTTGCGGGTTTAGCGATATATTGCACCGGGCTGCTATGAAACTTTGATTGACATTTATCACTGCAAAAAAAGTAAGTTTTCCCCTTAAATTCCTCATGGTATTTCGATTCTTCAGTGACGGTCATACCACAGACTGGGTCTTTCAGTACGTCTGTTGTAGCCTGTGCCATATGGTCCTGGTTATGATTTTTTTGATCTGACATAAATAATTCTCTTATGAAAAAGTGGTTTTATGGCCGAATTTTGGAATAAATCTCGGAGTCTGTTGAGCATAGCTGTCATAGACAGCGCCAAACTGTTTACTCATTTCAGCCTCTTCCTTAATTGCCAAGCGGCTGTACATTAAGAGTAGGATTGGAAACATAATCAGTGTCAGTAAAGTTGGCCATTGCAATAAAAAACCCAGCAAGATCATCACAAAAGCCACTTATTGTGGGTGACGTATACGTGCATAAGGGCCTGTGATCGCTAAAGAATGCTGACGTTGCGCGTTGTACAGCACGTGCCATGACGTTGATAACAGGTAAAATCCATAGCCCAAGAAAACGTAACTGGCGATATGCAAAATGTCAAAATGTGGATCACCTTTTTCACCTAATAGCGTTGACCACAAGTGACCTGCATTATGAGAAAGTAAGTCAAGTTGAGGGAAGCGAGTTTGAAGCCAACCAGATAACAGGTAAATGGTTAAAGGAAAACCATACATTTCGACAAATAGAGCAATGATAAAAGCCGAAAAGGCCCCAAATGTACGCCAATCGCGCGCAGTGGAAGGTCTAAAAAAACTGAAAGCGAACATGATAAAAACTGCTGAGTTAATTCTAACCAGCGTCCATAAACCATAAGCCGATTCCGCATGATTCATGAGGGGTCTCCTGGTTCGCGTGATTTTTTATTATCTGATGTGTCTGGATTTTTCTGTTGATGATGGTGATGTCCATGACCACCATGCATAAAAATATGCATGAGTGGGCATGCTAAAAGGAGTAAAAAGGGTAAAACACCAACGACATGGGCCAAATGCTCGGTTAAGAGAAAATAGGCTGCCACACCACCAATCACGAATAGGCCGATGGCATAACGTGTAGACCAAAAGTTAGGTACTGAATTATGTTCTTGAGGTTGATGGTTCATGGTGCTTCCCTCTCTAATTCATGGGTAATTATTTAGTTGTGGAGGGAGGCATACAGTCCATCATCATCTGCATCATGGATTGCATCATGTCCATACGTTTTTCCATCATTTGCTGACGGTCAGCCATATTTGCATTCATGCTTTGGCCGCTCATCTGTTTCATCATGCTCATACCTCCTTGCATGAGTTTCATGTGCTCAGCCATAAGTTTTTGACGTTCTTGAGGGTTTTTTGCAGCCATCATCTTTGCATGCATGGCTTGCATTGCTTTCATGTGCTGGTCCATTGCAGCCATTTTATCTGTAGCAGTGGTGCTGGTAACTGTTTGCTTAATTGTTACTGCAGATGGTGCTGTTTTTTCAGGGTGGTGATCTTTGTGTTCATCGGATTGCTGTGCAAATGTATTCAATGACGCGGCTGCGATACATAAGCCCAAAAAAATGTTTTTGAATTTCATCATAATTTTTTCCTTTAAATAATTTGGAAGTAAAAGCTATGTTTTAGTACTGAACAGAGACTAGGAATTTGACTACTAAACTGATGAAATTTTTGGTTATTCTCTGTCTCTCTTAAAAATTTTAGCACTATTAATTAATTATTTTTAAAAATGACAAAAATGTAATTTTGAAGTCATCACTCTGTTTCTGTCTCTCACTAATAATTGAAATATAAGAGGAGATGATGTGGTCTCATTAAATATAGATTTTATAAAGTCATCTCTAATGAACTAACGAATCAAGAGGAAACGTAAATGAAATTATTTCAAAATAAAATGACTGCTCTACGTAATGTTGTAGTAGCTGCAACGATGATTGTGGCTACTACAACTACGTTCGCTCATGTGAGTTTAGTGAGTGCGATTCCTGCGGAAAATGCATCTATCCTTAGTCAACCAAAGAACTTGACCCTTAACTTTGGTGCAGAGGTTATGTTGATGAATATTAAGTTACTGGATGCTCAGCGAAGAGATGTTCCTTTAAAATATAAAGTTACTCATGACTTAAAGAAATCCTTTGATGTCGCTCTTCCGAAACTGAAAAAAGGTAAATATACCGTTGTCTGGACAACAATGGGGAAAGATGGTCACAACATGAATGGTGAATATAGTTTCACTATCAAATCAACTAAATAAGAATTGATTACCTTTCAACATGTCAGTGAGGTGCTGGCATGTTGTTCTAGAATGGACAAAAATAATGATTTCTGAATATTGGATGTGGGCCACTTGGTTAACTAAGGTTATTTTATATTTAAGTTTAGCTTTTGTCGTTGGTGGAGCCTTTTGCTATTTTTTACTTAGACAATATCTTGAACTAAAAGAATCGATTCTTAAATATATTACAATTGGCGCTGGATTAGGCCTAATTTCCAGTACCTTGGGATTTTTTATTCTGATTGGTAGTTTTGCCAATACTGGTATTACAGGGATGGTGGACCCCACGTATATTAATATATTGGTTAATACTCCGACGGGGTATATATACGTTCTTCGTTCTATTAGTTTTGCTCTTTTACTTCTTCTCATGGTGGTTAAAGTTAACAGGAACAAAGGTCAGTTTTCTATAATTGAAAGTTCAATATTTTGTATTTTACTTATCCCGATTATTTTTAGTTTTTCCCAGCTCGGACATGTCGCTAATTTAACCTTACTTGCTCAAATTTTATTATCAATCCATATTCTAGTTATGTCGTTATGGATGGGGTCTTTATATCCGTTATGGAAAACCAGCCGGGAAATAAGTGGTTTACCTTTAAAAGATCGCATGCATGTATTTGGACGTATTGCTGCTTTCATTGTTGGGATATTAATCGCCTGTGGCGCTAGTGTAGCTCTTCTTTTAATTAAAGATTTTAATACCTTAATCAATACTGCATATGGCTATGGTTTCATGGTTAAAATGTTTTTTGTTATAAGTATTCTACTTTTAGCTGCCTTCAACAAATGGTATTTCACCCCGCGTCTTCAACATCCTAAATTCGCTAAACACCTTAGTCATGCCATTTTATTTGAGATGTTATTAGGTCTATCAATTCTATTAACAACAGGCTATATAACCACTGTCGTGGGTATTGAATAAGAGAATTTCAAAATAAGGGAATTGAGGAAATTTAACATTACTGCATTTATCTTTTGTAGCTGAGCAATAAAGTTTCTACTGGACTGTCAACTTACGACAATCAGAACAGTAAAATCGCATCATGAGGCATTATACATAAAGGTAGTCACCGGTTTTTAGCTTCAATCCATAAGAGTCTCATCTATTCAGTTCACTACTATTGATTGAAATAACTATCTTATAAATTTCAAAGTGATCGTAGATGACAAAAATGTCATTTTTAAGTCACGTTAATGTTGGTTAAGTACTTTTACTGTAGTCATTAGAACGCTATGCTTTAGAATACTCTGATGAAAACTATGGATGTAAACAGACCAAGTTACAGCAAGTAACTGATTCAGAGAAAGGCTGGTTGTATGGTGAAAGTTTAGAGTTACTGTTCTAATGGTTTAAACAAATATTTTGTTAAAAAGGAGCAACATATGAAATTTCACATCGCTAATATGACTTGTGGTGGTTGTGCACGAGGCATTACTACTGCAATTAAAGAGCTCGACTCGAATGCATCACTCGATATTGATTTACAAAACCGTATCGTTGAAATCAACACAACGGTGAGTCAGGATAAAGTCATTGCCACTCTCGGTGATCGTGGATTTACAGCTGAGCCTGCTTAATCTCTGTTAGAGTAAAGTGGTAATCCCTTATCACTTTACTTACTCTTGTTTTTCTCATCGTACAGATAAAACCTGTACTTGCTTGAAATAAAAGTAATCCCTGAATTCACCCTAATCTTGGTTCGAGCTGATCTTCGCATATAGAACTCAGCATATCTAAATGATAGAGATCGTATATGAGTACCGAAATGACTGATACGCCACACTACAGTGAAACATTAGAGATTGAGGGGATGACATGTGCTTCTTGTGTAGGCCGTGTGGAAAAAGCTTTAAAATCTGTTGAGGGGGTTGAATCAGCTCACGTAAACCTGGCAACCGAAAAAGCAGTCATTTATGGACATCAACCACTTGATCGCGCTACTTTAATTAAAGTCGTAGAAAAAGCAGGCTACGAAGTGGAAGTATTGCAACCGATAGAGCTTACGATAGAGGGTATGTCATGTGCTTCTTGTGTAGGTCGAGTAGAAAAGGCTTTAAAATCTGTTGAAGGAGTTGAGTCGGCTCATGTAAATCTAGCTACCGAAAAAGCGACTATTCAGGCAAGCTCATCTGTCACTCGTGACTCGTTAATTCAGGCTGTCACCAAAGCAGGGTTTGAAGCAAAGTCAGTTCATCAAACTACGGAAAGCTTTCAAGATAAAAAGAATATTGAATTAGAAAAACTTAAAAAAGATTTAATTTTGTCAGTCTTATTGACTCTACCCGTTTTTATTTTAGAAATGGGATCACATCTTATTCCCGCTTTTCATACCTTTATGATAAATAACATTGGCCAACAAAATAGCTGGTTAATGCAATTTTTCTTGACCACAGTAGCATTAATTTTTCCAGGCCGACGCTTCTTCAAAAAGGGCATCCCAAGTTTATTCCGCTTAGCACCAGACATGAATTCCTTGGTGGCTGTAGGAACATTGGCTGCTTATCTTTATTCAGTGGTTGCTACTTTCTTTCCAAGTGTCCTGCCACAAGGCACGGTCAATGTTTATTATGAAGCTGCAGCGGTTATTATCACTTTAATTCTATTAGGTAGATTTTTTGAAGCCAAGGCAAAAGGCCGAACGTCTTTAGCAATTCAACATCTAGTTGGAATGCAGCCTAAAGTTGCCAGAATACAGCTCAATAATCAGGTGATAGAAGTTCCGATTGCCGAAGTTCAAACAGGAACGATTGTAGAGATTAGACCAGGCGAGCGTATCCCTGTCGATGGTGAAGTTATTCACGGCCAAAGTTTTATTGATGAATCCATGATTACTGGCGAGCCTATGCCAGTTGAAAAAACGATAGGCTCTGCTGTGGTAGGAGGAACAATTAACCAAAGTGGCAGCTTAAATATTAAAGCTACCTCTGTTGGTAGTTCATCAGTGCTTTCTCAAATCATCCGAATGGTTGAACAGGCACAGGGTTCCAAGCTGCCTATTCAGGCATTGGTTGATAAAATTACCATGTGGTTTGTACCTGTAGTAATGGGTCTCTCTCTTTTAACTTTTCTTACGTGGTTTATCTTCGGCCCTGAACCAGCCCTAACTTTTAGTTTAGTGAACGCGGTTGCTGTACTCATTATTGCATGTCCTTGTGCGATGGGACTTGCAACGCCTACATCAATCATGGTGGGAACTGGGCGTGGTGCTGAAATGGGTGTTTTATTTCGTAAAGGGGAAGCTTTACAGCTGCTCAAAGAAACTAAAGTGGTTGCAGTTGATAAAACCGGGACTCTGACTGAAGGGAAACCAATTTTAACCGATCTGCATGTCTTAGAAGGTTTTGAATATAATGCCGTACTTTCACTTATGGCAGCCGTTGAAGCAAAGTCTGAGCACCCTATTGCTCGAGCAATTGTACAAGCCGCTATAGATAAGGAATTAATCCTGTCTCCTGTTGATGATTTCAAGTCAGTTACCGGCTATGGAATAGAAGCAACGGTGTCTGAACATTTGGTTCATATTGGTGCAGATCGATATATGGAAAAACTAGGTTTGAATCCTAATGTTTTTTCTCAATTTTCGGATCGTTTGGGAGAAGAAGGAAAAACCCCTCTCTATGTTGCGATTGACCAGAAACTTGCTGCCATTATTGCTGTAGCAGATCCAATTAAAGAATCAACATTTGCTGCAATTGAAGCGTTACATCAGTTAGGTCTAAAGGTTGCCATGATTACAGGTGATAACCGTCATACAGCTCAAGCGATTGCAAAAAAACTGGGTATTGATGAGGTTATTGCTGAAGTCTTGCCTGAAGGTAAAATAGAGGCCGTTAAAAAATTAAAAAATCAATATGGTAAACTCGCATATGTGGGAGATGGCATTAATGATGCTCCTGCACTTGCAGAAGCAGATATTGGCTTAGCGATAGGTACAGGTACAGATGTAGCGATTGAAGCTGCTGATGTGGTTTTGATGTCTGGCAACCTGAAAGGAGTGCCAAATGCTATCGCTTTAAGCAAAGCGACTATAACCAATATTCGTGAAAATTTATTTTGGGCATTTGTTTACAATGCAGCTCTGATTCCTATTGCAGCAGGTGCCCTTTACCCACAATTTGGACTGCTACTTTCTCCTGTATTTGCTGCTGGTGCTATGGCTCTCTCGTCAATATTTGTACTAGGAAATGCTTTACGATTAAAACGTTTTAAAGCCCCCCTTACAGTTGGTTAACCATTTTTTATATATATTTAAAGTTGGTTATTTACTTTATCGATTTGGAAATGAGATCCTTATTTTCAGTGACATATAAATCCAAAAATTGCAGTCGTGAAATATATTGAAGGCTTATACTAACAAAATTAGATTTTCATCACATGGAGTTACACAAGAAATCTTAACTAATACAGTTAAGCATTATTTAGTCTGATTAGGATAAGTATCTTAGATCATTAAATTTTATTTCTGGTTGGCAGGATTCATAATAGTTTCCTTTTTAATATATAAAAGAAGCATTGTAGTCATTACAGTATCAAGAATTTAGAATTGAAAGATATCCACGGTCCTGAAGGGGCTTTGTTGCATAAATATGTAAGCATCTGATTTAAATAAATTTAATTTTAGATCAAAAAATAATCAAAACTTTTAAAATCATATAGTTATGAAATCTTTGTGCAACAAAGCCTTTCAGGAGCATAACGTTGAACCCAACGGTAAATAGTCGTGTGATCAACATTCACACCCCGTTCGGCCAGCATTTCCTGCAGTTCACGATAGCTAATGCCATATTTACAATACCAGCGCACAGCCCAAAGAATGATTTCGCCTTGAAAATGCCGACCATGGAAAGGATTCATATGCTGCACCTTTAGCTAAAACAGTCTTCAGCTTACCATTCGTGGTTATTTGCAACAGTGCCGATTTTTTGAAAAAAGCGTAGGTCTAGATAATCAAGCTAGATTTTTTAGAACTCCACATTGGTCAATTGTACATAAGCCATCACAAGTACCTCTTAAATCAGATAATTGTTCAATAAGCTTTTGTTGCTTGATTATATTTTCTCTGATAGCACTGACATGTAAGTCAATTAATTCATTCACATCTGAACAATTTTTCTTGGGATTATCTTTATAGGTGAGTAATTGACGAATTTCATTCAAACTCATATTTAAAGTTCGGCAATTCAAAATAAACTTAATTTGCTCAACATAGCCTATATCGTAAAGGCGGTAATTTCCTTCCGTTCTTTCGGGTTCCGGAATTAAACCTTCCTTTTCATAAAACCTAATTGTTAATACTGAACATGAGGTTTTTTTAGAGAGTTCACCAATTTTTAAATGCATTGAGTTGGTATTTCCAAAAAATCTTGACTCTATAGTAACTATAGGGATTCTAATATTCAAAGTTTATAAATTTTTTTAATGGGTATAATTATGAGTGGTTGTGGATGTAGTAAAGAAACACCATGCGAAGATAAGAAATCTCAACAAGAAAATCATCCATCAATTGCAGAAGCAAACAATTCAAAGAATTGTGATAATACGCTTAGCTGTTGTGGTGAAGAGGAAGAAAAAAAATCTTCATCTCCTTGCTGTAACACTTCAAACAGTTGTGAAGATACCGCTCAATCCTGTTGTGGTTCTGATCCCAAAGAAAATTTAAGCACTGAAGACGTTTTAAAAAATTCGCACTACATGAGTGAATACTTAGTTCCCAAAATGGATTGTTCTGCGGAAGAACAGATGGTTCGTATGGCGCTATCTTCAATTGATGGTGTTGAAAAACTCATCTTTGATTTACCTAACCGGTCTTTAAAGGTTCTACATAATCAAAAAGATGAAAATATAACTACCAAACTTGAAGCTTTGGGTTTTGGTGCAAAGCTTGTGAAGACTGAAACTTATATAAGCAATCAACAGGCTAAGCAAACAAGTACCTATACCATTCCTAAAATGGATTGCTCTGCTGAAGAGCAAATGGTCCGTATGGCTCTTGCAGATATTGAAGCAGTTAAAGGTCTTACTTTTGATCTTCCCAATCGAAAACTGAAAGTCTTCCATAATGAAGGGATTCAGCAAATTACGGCCAAACTTGAAGGACTGGGTTTTGGGGCGAAACTTGATGAAACACAGCTTTCTTCAGGCGATATACCTAATGAACCTGATCCTGTGAGACAAGCTAAAGTACTTAAACTGTTATTAGGCATTAATGCTCTACTTTTCTTTATAGAATTCATCAGCGGAATTATTGCTGCGTCTACAGGATTGATTGCTGATTCTCTAGATATGTTTGCCGATGCAGCCGTTTATGGTATTGCGCTATATGCCGTCGGAAAAGCTGCGAAATATCAAGTGAAAGCAGCCCATTTCGCAGGTTGGATTCAGTTATTACTTGCTGTCATCGTGATTATTGATGTCATTAGACGATTCATGTTTGGAAGCGAGCCAGAATCAACGCTCATGATTGTTATTGGCCTGCTCGCACTTATAGCTAACGTGACATGCTTATATCTTATTTCTGGTCATCGAGAAGATGGCGCACATATGAAAGCCAGTTGGATTTTCTCGGCGAATGACGTTGTCGTAAATATGGGCGTTATATTTGCCGGTGTACTCGTGGCGTGGACGGGATCAGCTTATCCAGACTTAATCATTGGCATACTGGTTTCTTTATTCGTACTTAATGGTGCCCGAAAAATTTTGGCTTTGAAGTAAGAGTATCGAAAATGAATCTATTTGGCACTGTTGCAAATAACCACGAATGGTAAGCTGAAGAATGTTTTAGCTAAAGGTGCAGCATATGAATCCTTTCCATGGTCGGCATTTTCAGGGCGAAATCATTCTTTGGGCTGTGCGCTGGTATTGTAAATATGGCATTAGCTATCGTGAACTGCAGGAAATGCTGGCCGAACGGGGTGTGAATGTTGATCACACGAATATTTACCGTTGGGTTCAACGTTATGCTCCTGAAATAGAAAAACGTTTACGCTGGTATTGGCGTAATCCTACAGATCTGAGCTCGTGGCATATTGATGAAACCTATGTAAAAGTGAATGGACGATGGTCTTATCTGTATCGTGCAGTCGATCAACGTGGCGATACCATTGATTTTTATCTTTCTTCTAGACGTAATACCAAATCAGCATATTGTTTTCTTGGAAAAATTTTAAATAATGTGAAGAAGTGGCAAATTCCACAAGTGATCAACACGGATAAAGCACCCACATATGGACGTGCTTTATCACGGTTAAAACGGGAAGGTAAATGTCCACCAGACCTTGAGCACAGGCAGATTAAGTATAAAAATAACGTAATTGAATGTGATCATGGCAAGCTAAAGCGGATCATCAGGGCCACATTAGGATTCAAATCTATGAAGACGGCTTATGCCACAATTAAAGGTATTGAAGTCATGCGTGCACTACGTAAAGGACAAGCATCGTCATTTTGAACCGTACCGGGTTTGTCGGAGACCATTTTTCTTGAGAGAATGTCCCAATGACAAAACCAAAATATACTCCTGAAATCAGAGACAGAGCGGTTCAATTATTGATTGAATCCGAAAAAGATTATCCTTCTACTTGGGCTGCAATCACAGCAATTGCACCTAAAATTGGTTGTACCCCTGAAACACTACGTTCCTGGCATCAAAAATATTTGGATCAACAAAATCCAGTTTAAGTACAGCAGCTTTCAGATCAAGAACGTATTAAACAGCTCGAACGTGAAAATAAAGAGCTGCAACGTGCCAATGAAATTCTACGCAAAGCAGCCGCTTTTTTCGCCCAGGCGGAGCTCGCCCCCCTACACAAATAATGGTGGATTTTATCCATAACAATAAAGATCGATATGGTGTTGAAGCGATTTGTAGAATTTTACCGATTGCAGCTTCGACCTATTATCGGGCTTTAGATCTCGTTGATAACCCAGAACATCGAGCGAAACGTGCTCTGCATGATTTACATCATGCAGAGCAAATCAAACGTATTTGGAAAGAAAGTTTAGGTCGATATGGTGTGCGTAAGGTCTGGCAACAATTGAAACGTGAAGGTTATGTTATCGCACGTTGTACAGTTGCTCGATTGATGCAGAAGCTAGGTATACAAGGTGTTTGGCGTGGTAAGAATAAACAAACCACCCGTAGCCGAGATGATCAAAAACGAGCAGATGACTTAGTAAAACGCAATTTTAATGCAGATCATCCTGACCAGCTGTGGGTCGCTGACTTCACGTATATTCAAACTCATTCAGGCTGGGTCTATACCGCCTTTATTATTGATGTGTTCTCGCGAGCAATTGTTGGATGGAAAGTATCAACACGTATGAATACAGATATGGTGCTCGATGCACTGGAGCAAGCATTGCATGATCGAGGCATGCCAAAGAACGTGATTCATCATAGTGACAGAGGCGTGCAATATCTTTCCATTCGTTATACCCATCGTTTAGAAGCAGCAAATTTACGAGCATCAGTCGGTACGACCGGTGATTCATACGATAATGCTTTGGCTGAAACGGTGAATGGCTTATACAAAACAGAGGTGATTGAATATTTAAAAGCGGATTGGCAAGGTTTAGCGGATGTACAACTTGCGACACTAAACTGGGTAGATTGGTTCAATAAAGAGCGTGTACACAGTGCACTGGGTTATGTATCACCTTTTGAGTTTGAAGCAATGTACTATGATAAGATTAACCCGTTAGGTCAGGTGGCCTAACTTAAATAAAAAAGTCTCCGACAAACCCGGTACGGTTCCTTTTTTATATATATGAATTGTCAATGAACAGTACTCCAAGGATAATAAGCACAGATTAATTTATGGAAAGCACTGCATGAAAATTATCGCAGATGAAAATTTGGCATTTACCGATTATTTCTTTGCGGAATTTGCAGAAATACAGCATCAGGCAGGGCGTGCACTGACACATGCCAATGTACAGGATGCCGATGCACTTTTGGTTCGATCCGTGACAAAGGTCAACCATGATTTAATTGATCAAACTCAGATTAAATTTGTGGGTAGTGCCACCATTGGCACAGACCATCTCGATATTCCAGCTTTAGAACAACAGAATATTGCATGGAGCAATGCGGCAGGTTGTAATGCGCAGGCAGTTGCTGAATATGTCATTACAGCCTTACTGCATCTAAATATGGATTTATTGGAAAAAAATAAGGCGTTTACTTTAGCGATTGTTGGCTTGGGTAATGTTGGAAAACGGCTGGCAGTGATGGCGCAGTTATTGGGTTGGAATGTAATTGGCTATGACCCTTATGTGCAACTCGCTGGCATTGAAAATGTATCCTTTCAGGAGCTGTTAAAACAGGCTGATGCGATCTCGATTCATGTGCCTCTAACCACATCTGGTGATTATCCAACACTGCATTTATTTGATGAAGCTGCACTGGCTGAAATGAAACCTTCGGCTATTTTGATAAATAGCGCACGTGGTCCAGTGATTCAACAATCAGCACTGATGGCAGATATTGAAAAGACCAAACGTCAGGTTGTGCTGGATGTGTTTGAGTTTGAACCTGAAATTCCTCAAGAGCTTTTAGAAAGATTGGCTTTGGCAACGCCACATATCGCGGGCTATAGTCTGGAGGGTAAGGCAAGAGGCACACAGATGATCTATGAGGCCTTTTGTCATACATTTGGCTATCAACCATCAAAACATTTTGAGAGTCAGTTGCCAACTGTTGAACAATATTTCGGGCAGCAGGATTTAAAAGCCTCATTAAAGCAACATTTGATCCAGATTTATAATATTGCTGAAGATGATCAGCAGCTTCGTGCCTGTGTTCAGGCAGCTAAGGTAGAGCAGAAAGCTTTTGATTTACTCCGTAAAAACTATCCTTTGCGTCGTGAATGGGCTGCACATGGAGGGCCAAAGGCGTGAGTCAAGCGACGAAAACCTATCAACCGACCTGTTCCATTGAAGCCTTAAAAGCACGTGCGGAGATGTACCAGAAAATTCGCCAGTTCTTTGCTGAGCGCAATGTGCTGGAAGTGGAAACACCTATTTTATCCCAGGCAGGTGTAACCGATGTTCATTTGGCTTCCGTACAGGTGCAGCGTCATATACATGGAAAATTAAATACTCAATATTTGCAGACCTCGCCAGAATTTCCCATGAAGCGATTGCTGGCCAGTGGCAGTGGGCCGATCTACCAAATCTGTAAAGTTTTTCGTGATAATGAGCATGGACGTAAACACAATAGTGAATTTACCATGCTGGAATGGTATCGACCTAGACTGGACTTAAAGGCGTTGATGCATGAAACCGCAGACTTGCTGGAAATCTGTCTGATGCATCGCTTTGGTGAAATTCGTCCCATTATTCTGAGCTATAAACATGCTTTTCAGGATCGTCTGGATATTAATCCCTTGCAGGCAACACTGAAGCAACTCAAAGACACAGCTCATCGGGTTGGACTTAACCTTGACCTGGGGGATGACCGCTTGGCTTATATGGATCTGTTGTTTTCCCATTTTGTTGAGCCGAGTCTGGGCTTTGATGCGCCAGTTTTCTTAACTGATTTTCCACCTGAAATGGCATCGTTGGCAAAAATCAAACAGGATGAGGATGGGGAACTGGTCGCAGCGCGTTTCGAGGTTTATATTGAGGGGCTTGAACTAGCCAATGCCTATGATGAACTTCAGGATGCGGATGTGCTGGCTTCCCGTTTTGAAGCGGATAATAAAGAACGTGCCAAGCAGGGATTACCTGTAATTCCAACAGATCAGCATTTATTGGCAGCCTTGCCGAATATGCCTGAATGTTCAGGGATTGCACTAGGTATAGACCGTTTATTGATGGTGGTAATGAATCAGGTCAAGATTGATCAGGTCATTGCGTTTCCAGCTGAAATTGCTTAGTTGCGAATGATCAAACACCTTTATGAGAATTGCATAAGTAGTTGAATCAGCTCACCTTGTCGGTGAGTTCTGGTTTTCTTAAAAATGGATTGCAGATGTTTCTTAACAGTATCTGCCTGAATCTCATATGAAATTGCAATTTCCTTGATGGTTTTACCCTCAAGTAGCTGTTCGCAAATTTTATGCTCACATACTTTATGATCATAAATTACCTGAATTGCCGAGCAAAAGCGTAGATCTAATTAAAATGAATAAAGTATATTTTATATGAGTTTTGACTAATAAAATCAGGTTCTGAGGGAATTGTGATTTTTTGTGCAATTATCTGACGAAATGAGAGGTGATGGATAAAAGCCCCAAAGATGGGGCCAGTCCTGAATATTTATTAAAATGGTAATTTGGTGAGCTGATTGAGAAAATGCGGAATCACCCGTGGTTCCAGCAGAATGGTGACCACCACGCCATAAGCTGCTCCCCAGAGATGGGCGCTATGATTAATATTGCTGTTACCACGTTTACCCGACCAGATGCTGTAAGCAACATATAAAACTGCAAAGATAATGGCAGGCACAGGAATAAAAAAGACAAAAATCAGGTTCCAGGGCTGAAATAAAATATAGGCGAACAAGACCGCTGAAACCGCGCCAGAAGCCCCTAAACTTGCCCAGTGTACATCATGACGGTGCTTTAGGTAGCTGGGTAGAATAGCAAAGACCAGTCCACCCAGATAAAACAGTACAAAGCCCATATCATAAAAGAATTGGCGATAAAAGCTTTCAATAATATTGCCAAAGAAAAACAGCGTGATCATGTTGAACAGTAAATGTGCTCCATCGGCATGGATAAAACCATGGGTGATGAAACGGTCATATTGTCCACGCTGCATGGCGGGTGGCCAGAAAATCAGGCGGTTCATGACGGCCTGATTGGAAAATGCCAATAGGGAAATTGCAACGGTAATAATGATGAGTGTCACAGTGTGACTAAAGGGCAAATGTAGCATAAAGATTTTTGATTGATCAGTGTCTAGGCAATAATGCCATTAAAAAGTGAATAAACAATCATCTGGCATATAATTCCTACAAAAATGGTTGATTTTTTTTAAATCCCCTCCATCTTCGGTTAATATAACGACATCAGCTTGAGGATTATTGTTATGTCGACTGAGAACACCAACACTGCTGTCGCAGAAGAAATTCCAAACCTTTTGATTACTCCCTCTGCACAAGAGTATTTAAGTGATTTATTAACAAAGCAAAATACTCCAGGAATTGGCGTTCGAGTTTTTGTAGAACATCCAGGTACACCACGTGCCGAATGTTGTATGGCCTATAGTGCACCTGAAGAAGTGGTGCCAACTGACTATAAGCAGGATTATCCAGACTTTTCAGCTTATATCGATGCGCCATCTATTCCATATTTGCTTGATGCCGTGATTGACTACAACAAAGACCGTTTTGGTGGACAATTAACTTTTCGCGCGCCTAACTCGAAAGTACCTCGTGTAGGGCCAGATGCGTCAATTGAAGAACGGATCACTTATGTGCTGCAATCTGAGATTAATCCTGGATTGGAAGGGCATGGCGGTAACTGTAGTCTGGTTGAAGTACAGAACGATCCTGAGCATGGTTTAACTGCTGTGTTGAAATTTGGTGGTGGTTGTCAGGGCTGTTCAGCTATTGATGTGACGTTGAAGCAGGGTGTGGAAACCACTTTGAAGCAGCACGTTCCTGAGTTACAGCGTGTGGTTGACCAAACTGACCATACTCAGGCTGAGGGTGCATATTTCAAGTAATAAAGCTGGAAATACAATCTATTGAGAAAGCCCTTGCGAGGGCTTTTTTTAATGTTGAAAAAAAATCCAATATTTTTCTCAGATGGATAACAAACCGAGGTGCTCCCACATCACGCAATATGGAGGCGCTCACCGCGCATTATGCGCCTTGTTTTGTCAGAATTTCAGAAACCTGTTCTGAATAATAAAATTTTTCTAAATAGGTGCGGGCACGTTGTCTTAAATAACCTGTTTGAATCACTTGCTGTAACACAGGTGTCAGTAAATCACTCAATTCATTTTCAATCAGGGTTTCATCAATATTCAGATCGCGGAGTAATAAATCAAATGTGCGTTCCTGATTACGTGCATACCATGCATAGGTCCCATCATGAACCTGCTGTTTTAAATAATCTGTTTGACGGATATGATCCCAGATTTCATGCCCCATTCCCACAGTTTGGGGTAGGTCTTGTACCTCAACATAGTTGCGTAAGACCGATAAAGGCATCACTTTAATGCTATGCCAAATATTCGCCTGGAAATGGTACAGTTTGTCATCGTTAAAGTGCTGGTTTAACACCCGTTCGCTCATTTGGCTGATCTTTAATATATTCTTTTGTAAATAGTGTCCAATGGTGTCATTCAGGTTGGAATCAGTCACTGTTTCGAGAACCGATTTTCCCATTTTCATAAAATGTCCAACGCCAGGTACACGTTTAGACATGACTGAATTATCTAAATAATCCTGAATGGAATGTTGAATCAGTTGGGTAATCAGGGCAGAAAAAGCAGGATTATTCACGATGGTTTTAATCAGGCGCTGGCGATGGTCACTTTTACCTGCAACATATTGCGCAATTGAGTCAATGGTTAAAACAGGAATTACATCTTCGATATTGGTTTGATCATTGCGTGGATGAATCAGGGCAAAGCGGATATGTTCTGCAATTTGTTCAATCAGAAATGAACTGGCAGGTGTATTCAGGATTTGTTTCTCAATCAGCTTAAAGATTTGTTCAAATGACCAGATATGTTGGAGTTGCTGTAAGCGCAACCAATGATAGAACTGTTTAAACTCATGTTGAATGGTTTCGGCTTGTGTAAACTCTTGATCCAGAAAATCAAGTTGTGCGTCAATCAGTTGTTCTATCATTGGATGTTTAGGCATAGGATTTTATAACTTTAGGTTTACGGAGTTGGCGCAGTTACAGGTTTTTGTGACTGAATCTTGTTCAGAAATGGTAAATATTGCTGAACCACCAATTGGTCTGCTTCCAGAATAGGCATATGGCCCACATTATCCAGAATGACAGGTGTCTGCGCATTCTTTAGCAGTGATTTTAACTCAGGTGCAACCTCAACATTGATAATTTTATCCTGCTTGCCCCATAAAATCAGTGTTGGTGCATCAATGGATCTTGCCAGCAACGCAAATGAATCTGGCGTATATAACTTATTGAGTACAATTAACTGATCTACCATTTTCTGGGTTTGCTCGGCCTGACCAATCATCATTTTTTCCTGTGCCTGAGCAATTTCCTTTGGAATGAATGGAGGGGTAAACATGACCTGCTGCATTAAAAAGTTAAAATCGCCTTTTTTGCTGACAATCATGTTTTTAATGTGGTTTGGATCCTTTAAATAAGGTGTGGTGGCGGCCTTATATACGCCCGCAGCATCAATTAAAAACAGGCTTTTGGTCTCAAATGGATATTGCCCTGCATAGAGCATGGCAATTGAACCACCAAGTGAGTGACCTGCAATATGTGCTGGGCTGGTTAGGTTGGCTGCCTCAACAAAACGGCGTAACTTTTCAGTGACGTTTGGAATGGAATAGTCAAAATCTTTCGGAACTTGTGTTTCACCGCTGGCTGGCAAGTCTGGGATGATCACATGGTAGTTGGCGGTTAAGGCCCGTGCCACACGGTTCCAGTTGTCACGGCTGCCCGCCAGGCCATGAATTAAAATCACGATCGGTTTTCCAGCCTGACCACCCTCACTATATGACCAGGTGATATCACCGACTTTTAATGTTTTGCTCTGTAAACCTGCCCATGCACGTTCCTGTTGCAGCACATTCTGGAAGCTCATTTCTATTTCCGCTGCCTGTGTTGAGCTGATTGCGATGGTCGCCAAGCTGCATGAAATTAAAGCTGCGGTTAAGGTCTTGCGAAAGGAGGTGGAAAAAAGACGGTTCATCATGATTTGTTCTATCCTTGATCTATTTTTAAACCCATTGATTATTGGGGAAGATGTGAGGGGAGTCATTTGCATAATTTACAGATGTATGGAAATTCTTGCCAATGAAATCATTCGTTTTTCGCTATTTTCCTGATTAAAAGACAGGCTGGTATTTAGATGGATTCTATTTTTGTCAGTGACTTTCAAACAGGCGCACATTAAACTGTTGGCTCATGTCAATCATAGATGGATGCACGCATGCTCACCGCCAAAGAAGCTCTGGAACGTTTAAAAGCTGGTAATGCCCGTTTTGTAAAGGGAGAGGCAACTCAGCAGAAGTTACTCACCCATCAGGAACGTGCCGAAATGGCAAGCGAACAAAATCCTTTTGCCATTGTTTTAGGGTGTTCAGACTCTCGTGTGCCTGCGGAAATGGTGTTTGATCAAGGTCTGGGTGACTTGTTCGTGATTCGTGTTGCAGGCAATATCGTTGCGCCGTCACAGGTGGGAAGTGTTGAGTTTGCGGCAGAGCGATATGACTGTGCCGTGGTGGTGGTGCTGGGGCATAGCCATTGTGGTGCGATTCAGGCCACCATTGATACCCTGATGCATCCAGAGCAGCCACCATCCTCAAACCTGATGTCGATCGTGAATCGGGTTCGTCCATCGGTTGAAATTTTGATGCAAACCGAACTCAAAGGTGATTTGAAAAAGCTGTCTGCCCATGCGGTTCGCTCCAATGTATTTGCATCGGTCAATCAGTTGCGTCATGGTTCTGCTGTGCTAGAACAGTTGATTGAGAAAGGCAAGCTGATTGTGGTCGGTGCTGAATACTCATTGGAAACAGGCGAAGTAACATTTTTTGATTTTTGATCTGGGTAGGGGCGGAATTGAATTCGCCCTGAATTGATTGAAATTATTTACTATAAAGCCCCTTTAATATAAGGATAAGCCAAATTCAGCATGATTGGTTGTGCCTTGGCATTGGGGTGGATTTGATCATTCTGGATGAAAGTTTTATTGCCTGCCACACCATCCAAAAAGAACGGCAGAAGCTTCACTTTATACTGCTGACTTACAATTTTGTAATTATTCTCAAAAGCCTTGCTGTACGCAGTTCCATAATTCGGTGGTATTTTCATACCAAACAGTAAAACGGTGGCTTTCTGCTTTTGACTCAGTTGTACCAATTGGGCTAAGTTTTTCTGAATCATCTGGGGTGGTTGTCCACGCAAGCCATCATTGCCGCCAAGTTCAATCACCACCACTTCAGGATTATAGGTTTGTAACAATTTTGGCAGTCGTGCCAATGCGCCACTGGTGGTTTCGCCACTGACACTGGCATTGACCACCCTGTGCTGTTTCGGATACTGTTGGTCTAAACGTTGTTGTAACAGGTTCACCCAGCCTTGTTTGGCCTCTATGCCATAACCTGCACTCAGGCTATCACCCACAATTAAAATGGTCTTGGCTGAAACCAGTGTTGGCATCACACAGAGGGCCATGATTGCAACTGTTTTAGAAACTGAACTGATAACTTTAGAGTTTTGCATCGCATTTAAAATTTGTCCTAAAGGATACGTGACATCATGCCACAACCAATTATTTCTGCCCGAAAAGTTACACAAAATATTCAGATTCACCAGCAAAGCTTAACCATTTTAAAAGACATTGATTTGGACATTTACCAGGGTGAACAGATCGCAATTACGGGACGTTCTGGTTCAGGGAAATCGACTTTACTGGGTATTTTGGCGACGCTGGATCGGCCAAGTTCAGGCGAATTGGAAGTCTGTGGGCAAGCGGTTCATACCTTAACAGAAGAACAACGTGCGCAAGTACGACTGGAAAACATTGGCTTTGTATTTCAGGCATTTCAGCTTTTACCGCAACTGAGTGCACTGGAAAATGTGATGTTGCCGTTACGTCTGCAACCTGATTTTAACTTTAGGAAAGCTGAGCAAAAAGCACTGGCATGGTTGGAACGAGTTGGGCTGGTTCGTCAGGCACAGCAAACCCCAAAAGTCTTGTCAGGCGGTGAACAGCAACGTGTGGCGATTGCCCGTGCGCTGATTGCCGAACCGAAGATCATTTTTGCCGATGAACCAACAGGCAATCTGGATGGGCAAACTGCCGAGGAAATTGAGCAGCTATTATTTGATCTAAATAGAGAATTAGGTACAACTTTGGTGTTGGTCACGCATGACCAAAATCTGGCTGCACTATGTCAGCGCCATGTCAAACTTGTCGATGGTCAGATTCAGGAAATCGGCAAGGCTGGGGAGAGAACATGAATTCGATTCTCAAGCCATTGTTGCTGCAAAGTTTTCGTACAGGTGGACTGTATTTACTGATTATTGCACTGTCTTTGGCGATTAGTGCCACTACCGCATTAAAATTTAGTAATAGTCAGGTCCAGAATGCGGTGGCTTTACAGGCTGCGGAAATGCTGGGTGCTGATCTGGTGATGACGGATAATAATCCCATTCAAGCTCAATGGCGACAACAAGCGCAAAAGTTGAATTTAAAACAGGCACCTGTGACAGTATTTGGTTCAATGGCACATACCCAAGACCAGTTTGTCATGGTCAACGTCAAGGCGGTTGATGAGCATTTTCCTTTAAGGGGCAAGCTAGAAATTCAGCCTAAAGCGCAATCTATTCAGCAGGGACAGGTTTGGTTGAGTCCTCGTGTGATGGATTTATTACATACCAAACTAGGTGATCAGGTTGCGATTGCCGATGGACAGTTTACCGTGACAGGTGTGATTGAACATGACTCCAATCAGGAGCTGGGATTTTCAGGTTTTTCACCGACAGTCATCATTCATCAAGCCGATATTGCTAAAACCAATGCGGTTCAGGTCGGCAGTCGTATTGAATATCGTCTGCTCATGGCAGGTCAGCCTGAACAGATCAAAGCTTTTAAGAAAATCTTTAAGCAGCAAAAAAATCAGTTATATTCTGAGCAGCAGCAAGATCAGCAGTTTGAGAATAATGAACAAAGTTCGCTTAAACTGCGTGATGCCAATCAGTCCAATACACGCTTGATGAAACCGATTGAGAATCTGGATACATTCCTGCAACTTGCCAATTTATTGACCATTTTGCTGTGTGGGATTGCCATCGCATTGACCAGCCAACGTTATGTACAACAGAATCAGGATCATATTGCCTTGATGCGTTGTCTGGGGGCAAGCAAGTGGCAGATTCTACTTGCCTATATTGCCTTGCTTGGCATTGTTAGTGCTCTCTCCATTGCACTTGGCAGCTTGATTGGCATTGGTTTGGGCTATGCTTTATTGCAATTGATGTTGCAACTGATTCCACAATTGCAACTCAGCTTTGCCGTGACTGATTTATTGCTGGCGTTGCCTGTGGCAATTTTTACCAGTGTGATGGTGCTGATTGGTTTTATCCTGCCAAGTATCTGGGAATTGCTGAATACACCACCTATTCGGGTGATCCGCCAGCAGGAGCGTTCGCGTAAATCTTACTTTGCCATGTTTACAGTGGGCGTGATGAGTTTGATCATTTTTAGCTTGGTGTTAAGTGATAATCTACAACTCAGCCTATTGGTCTTGGCTGCAATTTTAATCCTGTGTGCCGTGCTTTATGCCGTAATTTGGTTGATGTTAAAGGCGATTAAACAACTGAAACATCCAATTTCGGCTTATGTACGGATTCCGCATCAGACTGCTTTACAGGTGACAGCACTGGCATTGGGCTTAAGTCTGATTACCGTACTCAGTGTGCTGAGAACCGATTTATTGCAGCGTTGGCAACAGCAACTCCCTGAGGGTACGCCCAATCAGTTTGTCTACGGTTTGCCGCCTTTTGATATGCCGCAGTTCAAGCAGCAACTTGAGCAGAATCACTGGCAATCTACACCGTTGTATCCTAATATTCGGGGACGTTTAATTGCAAAAAATGGGCAGGCCTTTGCGCCTGAGCTGGTCAGGCAAAATAATTCCTTGCGTCGAGAACTGAATCTGACGCAGGCAGCAGAATATCCTAAAGATAATGTGATTACCGAGGGTAATCCGAAATTTAGCCAAGTCGGGCAGGTGTCAGTAGAAGCTAAACTGGCAAATGAATTGGGCATTAAAATCGGTGATCGTCTTGATTTCAGTTTGCCAGAGGGCACGTTGCAGGCAACCGTGATCAATCTGCGTTCAGTGGAGTGGGAAAGTTTTAGCCCAAACTTTTTCTTTATCTTTTCACCGCAAAGCATGGATGAAAATGCAGGCAGTTATCTGGGCAGTTTTTATGTACCACCAGCAGATCAGCCAAAAATGGTGCAACTGATTCAGCAATTTTCTAATACCGTGTTTATTGATGTCGGACGGATTCTGGATGAAGTCAAGCGTCTGGTGGATGTATTGGTGCAGATTATTACCGTATTGGCGTTGTTGGTAGGGCTGTCTGGTGTGTTGGTGTTGATTGCCTGCCTGAATGTGCTGATGGATGAACGCCGTAAGGAAGTGGCGTTATTGCGCTCTTTTGGGAGCGGTAAAAACAGGCTGAAACAGATGTTGAGTCTGGAAATTGGTTTTATTGGCTTGCTGTCGGGCTTGGTGGCCTGTTTGTTTGCCGAGGTGATCAGTGCGATTGCCAGCTATAAAATGCAAATGGCGATTCAGTGGCATCCTGCGATTTGGCTGATTTTACCGTTAAGCATGATGCTGATTTGTATGTTGATTGGTCGTTATCGCCTCAGTTATTTATGTGATATTCCACCATTGCAGAGTTTAAGGGAAATGAATCAGTCTTGATGAAAGAAAGGCTTTAAAATGAGGGATTCCAAGAATCCCTTAATTTGTGATGCTAATAGTAATTGAGTGTCCTGTTTTAGAAACCATTGTGACTAACGCATCTAATGTAAATTTCGATATTTTTGCATTGATTGCATCAGATAAGCGAGGACGACTAACACCTAATATTTCAGCAGCTTCTTCTTGCTTGAAATGATTTTCTTGTACCCAATCAGCAACGACTCTGGTTAAAGCTAATTTTGCATTGGCTAAAGCATCTGCTTCTTTTTTTAAATTTCCAGCATCTTCTAAGCCTAAATCTGCAAAAATATTGTCTGTTGGTTGAGTGATATGACGAATTTGTGTATCAATCTTGCTCATATTGTTCCTCCAATAACGCAATTTCTTTATAACGTGCTTTGATAATCTCAACATCTGGTTTGGCTGTTTGTTGTGTTTTTTTCTGAAAAGAATGGAGTATGTAAATTGCATGTCTGAATTTTGCAACGTATACAACTCGATATGCGCCAGATGAATCTTTATATTTAAGTTCAATGACTCCTGTGCCCCAATTGGGAATAGGTTTCCATTGAGCAGGTTCAGTGCCATGCTGAATTGCGTGAAGTTCAAAACCAAAATGTTTTTTCACGTCGGCTGGAAATTCTTTTAAATCATCTAAAGATGATCCAATCCAGTAAATAGGCTTTTCAGGTTGTGGTTGAGTCATGTATAAAATTTTATACATCTATGAGTAAGTATGCAATAGTTATATCATCATGGAGATGTTGCAGGGGCAGATGGCAACCTGCCAGCTATATAAATAATCACAATTAATTCAACTGATTCTGCCTTAAAATCTCATACCATAACGGATCAAGCCCTGTACTTAATTCTGTGCAATAGAAATAAAAAGCAGCGAGTAATACAGTACCTATAATTAAAGCACCGATCTGAATCAAAGCAGGTTTTTGTATTTTTTCTCCCAGATACCATGCACCTGCCAATAAAGCACCCATAATCATGCCACCAATATGTGCCGCATTATTGATGCCTGCCACGGTGAAACCAAACACAATGTTAATTGCCATTACCATCAATAATGATTTCTTGTCCAGCCAAAAACGTTGCTGAGGCAAAGGTGGAAACAATGAAATAACAGTGAGTGCTGCGCCCAATCCCATCACTGCACCAGACGCACCTGCGCTGATATGGGGGATGAGGGACGATTGTAGTCCCGCAAGGTGATCAAAATGTTGTAATAATTCATAGCCATTACGAATAGTCAGATAGCTGGAAAGTAAACTGCCCATCAAACCGGCCAGCACGTACATTCCGATATAATACAACCGACCAAACAACTGTTCTGCCACACTGCCAAAAATATAGAGTGCCCACATATTCAGCATGAGGTGAATCAAGCCAAAATGAAAAAACATGCTGGTAAATAAACGTTCAGGCTGTCCCATAAAAGTGAGTGGGGTAAAATCTGCGCCCCAGGCAATTGCATCTACAGGCGCTGGGTCGGTAATATTCACACCTGAAACAATTTGCCAGCCAAATAATCCGACATTGACTGTGATCAGTAGCGCAGTAAACCACCATGTTTGTATCTTTAACTTTTGATTATTGATTTGTGGTGGTGTCATTTCAGTCATAGGTTTAAGCAAGTGATTGATGTAAAAATAGCTTAGCATGAATATGTTCTACAAAATATCAACGATTTTTACGTGGTTTGCTGATATTTTGCAGAACAGATGCCCCAAGGAGTGATGCACTTTAATGAAAGCCTTTTTAGCGCGCGCGCTCATGTTGATTATTGGTCTGGTATTGCTCATCCAGCTCTGGATTTTTAGCAGTCTGGTGTGGTGGCGTACTCATCCTGTTGAAACCACCATGTTTATGCGTTGGGATTATCTGACCGACTTTAAGCCAATCAAGCAGCAATGGCGTGATTATGATGACATTAGTGATAATTTTAAGCATGCGATTCTAGCGGCTGAGGATGCTAGGTTTATCCATCATCATGGCTTTGACCTTGAGGGTATTCAGGATGCTTTGGAACGAAACAATGAAAAGGGCAAAATTGTAGCGGGTGGTTCCACCATTTCGCAGCAACTGTCAAAAAATCTGTTCCTCTACAATAAGCGTTCGTTTATTCGAAAAGGACAGGAAGTTGTTGCGACCTGGATGATGGAGCGAATGTGGTCAAAACGTCGTATTCTTGAAGTGTATATGAACGCAGTGGAATTCGGCCAGAATCTCTATGGGGTTGAGGCGGCAGCACAGTTTTATTATGGTAAAAGTTCAAAAAGCCTGACCCGTGAACAGGCTGCTTTTCTTGCTGCATTATTACCTAACCCAAAATATTATCAGGATCATAGGGATGACCGAAAACTTCAGTACCGTAAAAGAAGCATCCTGAAATATATGAATGCAACCCAGATTCCAGAGTAAGCCCATCTTAAAGTGTGATGAAGTGAAAAAAGCCCAATATTTTTGGGTTTTTTTACCAAATTGAAATAATTTTGCAGCATACTTAAACCATGTCTTGATCAATGATAAATCAACAAGGTTTGGTATGAATACGGCAGTGGCTACAACGACCCCAATAGAATACAGCTATAATGACCGCTATATTAATCGTGAACTTTCGATTCTCGATTTCCATCTGCGCGTTTTGGAACAGGCAGTCGATCCACTTCATCCATTATTGGAGCGGATGAACTTCCTGCTGATTTTTTCACGCAACCTTGATGAGTTCTTTGAAATCCGTGTTGCGGGGATGATGGAACAACTGACGCTGGGCAATGAGAGCCGTAGCCCAGATGGTCTAACCCCTAAACAAGTGCTTGAACAGATTTCTAAAACGGCACATGCGGCTATTGAACGTCAATACCGTATCCTGAATGAAGAAATTCTACCGAAGCTGCGTGAGGAAGATATCTGTTTCTTGCGCCGTGGTGAACTGACACCTGCACAATCGGCATGGATTAAAAAATATTTTCAGGAACAGGTCGCACCTGTTTTAACACCAATCAGCCTTGATCCTGCGCACCCATTTCCTCGTTTAGTCAATAAAAGCCTGAACTTTATTGTGACGCTGGAAGGTAAAGATGCTTTTGGTCGTCAGATTGACTTGGCGGTTGTGCCTGCACCACGTTCTTTACCGCGTGTGGTGCGTTTACCCAATGAACTGACGGGAGGCAAGGAGCATCATGTGATGTTGTCCGCAATCATCCATGAGCATGTGTCTGATCTGTTCCCAGGTATGACCGCAACAGGCTGTTATCAGTTCCGTGTCACCCGTAATGCAGACTTGGCCTTGAATGAAGATGTAGAGGATTTGGCAAAGGCATTGAAAGGTGAATTAAGTTCACGCCGTTTTGGTCGTGCGGTACGTCTGGAAGTGACACATAACTGCCCGAAACATATTTATGAATATTTGCTGGATGAATTTGATCTGAACGAAGAACAGCTCTATCGAGTTGATGGTCCTGTCAATCTGGCACGTTTACTCTCCAATTTTAAACGTCCGCACTTGCGTTATGACTCACATACCCCTGTGATTCCCAAAGTCTTTAAGAAGACTGAAAGTATTTTCTCTGCCATGCAGAAACAGGACATCTTGCTACATCATCCGTTTGAATCCTTTGCACCTGTGATTCAACTGTTACGTGAAGCTGCGCGTGATCCACAAGTGTTGGCAATTAAACAAACGCTGTATCGTAGTGGTGCGGATTCGGAAATTGTACAGGTTTTGGCAGAAGCGGCACGCAACGGTAAAGAAGTCACGGCTGTGATTGAGTTACGTGCTCGTTTTGATGAAGAATCCAATATTGAAGTTGCAAATGTGCTGCAAGAGGCGGGTGCTGTCGTGGTTTACGGCATTGTTGGTTATAAAACCCATGCCAAAATGATCCTTGTTGTACGCCGTGAAAACAATAAACTGGTGCGTTATGTGCACTTGGGAACGGGTAACTACCATGCCACCAATGCCCGTATCTATACCGATTATGGCTTGATGACCACAGATAAAGACATTTGCGAAGATGTACACCGTATCTTTCAGGAACTCACGGGAATGGGCAAAATGGCGAAGCCGAAAAAGCTTCTGCATGCACCCTTTACCTTGCATGCACAATTGATCAATTATATTGATGAAGAAATTGCCAATGCTAAGGCAGGTAAGCCAGCGCAAATTATTGTCAAGGTCAATGCCCTAACCGAAGTACAACTGATCAATAAACTGTATGAAGCCTCTCAGGCTGGTGTGCAGATTGACCTGATTATTCGCTCAATCTGTTGTCTACGTCCAGGCTTGCCAAATTTGTCTGAAAATATCCGTGTCCGTTCGATTGTTGGCCGTTTTCTTGAACATACCCGTGTTTATTACTTTAGCAACAATGGCAATCCACGTATTTATTGCTCAAGTGCAGACTGGATGGATCGCAACCTGTTTAATCGTGTTGAGGCATGTTTCCCAATTGAAGACCCAGCATCGAAAAAACGTATTTATCAACTTGGTTTACTTAATTATCTCAAGGATAATCAACAGGCATGGTTGTTACAGAGCGATGGTGTATGGGAACGAGACAAACCTGCCGCTGGTGAAGAACCCCATAATGCCCAACAGACGTTGTTGGATGCAATTAAATAATGGATCGTGTTATTCCAGCATACCATTTTGGTGTGCTGGAACATTCTGCAATTAAACAGGCAAGCAGGCCTTTAAACAGGTTCTTCCAGCCTCGGATTGAACCGTAAGATGTCCACCCAGCCGTTCCAGACGTGTTTGCATACTTCTTAGTCCAACACTCATTCCTGCATTCTTAACCGCTTCTACATCAAAGCCAATACCATTATCTTCAATGTCTAGTACCAGTTGCCCCTTGGAGAAAAACAGGGCGCACTTTACCGATGTTGCCTGACTATGTTTCAGAATATTGGTCAGGGCTTCTTCTGCGACCCGAAGCAAAGTTAAACACACCAGCGGGGTTGGCTGTTTTTGCCATGATTCTGGAAAAGACCATTTTGTTGTGATATTCAGCTCATCAAACAGTTGGGTGAAACGATAGCGTAAAGGTGCTCCCCATAAAATGGGTGTGTCAGGCACTTTGGCACCTGTACTTGAACCACTGTCAATCACCTGCCGTAAGTCGTCCCTTAATATTTTGAGCATGGATAAAAACTGCTGATTGCTTAGATTGGTCTGGCTTTGGTCTACTGTAACCATTGAACGGACGAGGGAACCCCCCAAACCGTCATGTAAATCATGGGCAAGTTGTAAACGTTCCTGTAGTTTTGCGTTGTCCAGTTCAAGTTGATGCTGGGTATTGAGAGAAAGTGTTAGTTCATTTTTGGCTTCAAGAATGTTTTGTTTGAGGGTCCGGTTAAAGTTTTCAATTGCTCTTAAATTTTTGGCTAAACGTAACGCTAAAATAATTGCAATTAATAAGCTTGTTAAGGGTGCTGTATAAGACATCCATAAAAAGCTATTATTGGATTGCATGATCTGGAATGTATCATGAATACAGACAATGATAAAAAACAAAAATACTGCTGCCAGTAAATAGGCTTCCAATAATTTGGAACGATAGGCAATCCATTGATAACTGATAAAATTTATTAATAGAACCAATAGACCAAGGGAAAAAGTACCCGAGATAAAATTGTATAGCGCGGTATCAGGTAACAGTATGGCCATGCCAATCGCAATGAATAGCATCAACAATAAAATTTTTTCTAAACGTGGAAATTTGCGTTGTGCCAAGCGCCATGCGTAAAAACAGGAAAATAAGCTATAAGCAAAAAAACACACGATACTGATACGAGCGATTTGTAATGTGGTTAAACCAAAAGGTGCTTCAAGCATAATGGTATTAAACATCACCATGCTCCACATGAGCGCTGCCAAGGTAAACCAGCCAAAAATCTGATCTTTACGATGAAAAATCCATACTAGGAAAGCAATTACACCTAAAGTGAGTGACGTGATTAAATTTAAAAACACCAACACACGTTGTTGATTCCAAAACATCTGAAATTTTGGTCTGACCTGATCAGCATTGCCCACTAGGACCTGACCCAGACCCGAATTTTGACTCTTTACACCTACTACACGTACCCAGAGAATATTTTCGCCCTGTTTTAGGCTGGATACGGGTAAATTCCAGTAGCGTGGCATATTCCAGCTACGGGAAAGCGGTTCAACCAAAGACTGATCTTGCCATAACAAGTCATTATTAATAAAAACCTGACCAGTCATATTGATATAGCTGATCACAATGGTGATTGGGGTTTTTATTGTGGTTGGACACTGATAATCCCACACGATTTTATACCATGTACTGCCCGTATAGTAGAATTTACGCTTATCCCATTGATCGGGCAATTTCACATTTTGCCAGCCTGTTTCAGGACGTTGAGTACCGTCTTGTCCAATGGCTTTTGCCATTTGGATCGACTGAATGTTTGCGGTGCAATTGACTTGCTCAGATGCGGAAGATTTTGCAAAGGAAGTTTGCGCCAGAATAACGAGCCAGCATAAGCATAGATATTTTATAAAATACCCAGTGAACGTGCGGTATTGATGGCTTTTGATCTGCTGCTGACCGAAAGTTTTCGGTAAATATGTTTGATATGGCATTCGATTGTATATTTTGATAAATGAAGAAAATCAGCGATTTCTCGGTTCGACATTCCCTGAGCAACCAGTTGCAGGATTTCAAATTCCCGAGTTGAGAGTAAATTATTTTGTTCTGCCACCGCCACATCTTTTACTTTTTGTTCAAATGTAATTTTTGACAAAATTTGTTGGGCAATAAATGGGTCAATGGGTGCTCCACCACGTAATATACTACGAATTGATAACATGATTTCGAAATCATCCCGTTCTTTTAAAAGATAACCCGTTGCACCCGCCTGTATCGCTTTTAAAATGGTTTCCTGCGTACTCCATGCCGAGATGACCAAAACAGGTGAGACCTCATCGCTCTGTCTTAAATTTTCTATAAAATCAATACCATTGCCATCGGGTAAGCCGAGGTCAACCAGTGAAAAGGAAATCGGGTACTGTTGAAGCATGTCTTTTGCCTGAGATAGGGTCTGGGCAAAAATAAGTGCGTCTTCCGCATAGCCAATTTCGAGCAGTATTCTTTTTAAACGTTGTTGCATGATTGCATCGTCTTCCAGAATAAAGACAGGTACAGGCAAGATCAGCTCAGTTTGAGATACGTGAATCATAATAAGACTTAAAAAGCGATTCCCAGTTTCTAGCATAGGCACAATACAGGGTTTTGGCTATCACTGTAATTTGGTATTTTAAGTTTTATTTTGACAAAATTTGTCATTTTGAGCGTATTTATTTCCCATAAAATTTTAGTGATTACCTATATAATCTTTGTTTAAAAATAATCACCATTCGTCAGAATACCAGTTTTCAGTGATATACAACTTTGTATGTAATGTTTTGTAATTGTACCAAATGTTTAAAAAACAGGTACAGATATGAACCACATCTTTAAAAAAATCTGGAATAAATCTTTGGGGCGTATGGTTGTTGTTTCGGAGCATGCCAAAAGTGCAGGTAAGACCGACAACACTACAGGTACACAATCAAATAGCCTAAGCAATATTCATGATGATGAGCAAGGAAAAAATTTCGTTTTTTCCTTTAAGCCATTGGTGCTCAAGAGTTTGGTGTTGAGTATTGCAGCGATTACTGGAGTGAATGTTTGGGCAGATGATAACTACGCTCATATTTCAACCGACACGGCTTTAGGTTCAGCGAAAGGTTATGCACATGCAACTACGAAAGAAGCAGGAACAAATAAAATTACCAAAGTGGGTGGCATTACGGTAACCACCACAGGAACAGGTACCAGTCTTGATGATATTGATTCATTTACAGCCAATAGTATCAAAATAACCGACCCAGCCGAAGTTGCAGCGTTTATCAATGCAGCGAAAAAAGGCGGAAATATTGCGATTGGCGATTATAGCAGTGCGATGGGTACAGCAAATATTGCATTGGGTAGTGGCAGCAGTGCGATGGGTTTTGAGAATAGCGCATCAGGTTTTAGTAGCAGTGCAGTCGGTTTTAGAAATGAAGCATCGGGTCAAAATAGCAATGCGGTTGGTGTAAACAATATAGCCTCAGGTAATTCTAGTAGTGCATTGGGCACTTATAATATTGCATTGGGTGGTGCTAGCAGTGCAGTGGGTTATGGTAATGCTGCATCAGGTTTTTTTAGTAATGCTATCGGCGTACAAAATTCAGCCAGTAAAACATTTAGCAATGCCATAGGTTCGCATAACCAAGCCACAGGTACGCTTTCAAATGCTATCGGTTCAGGGATAAACAACGCTTTGATTGTCCCAGGTGTAGGCGGTGTCATTACCTCAATTGATGGCATTCCGATTACCACCACAGCAACATCGGTTGCAGCTTTAAATACGGGCAATATTACAGCCATTGATGGCAATACCAATCCAACTTCTGACGAAAAGCAGGCATTTATTGATGCGGTACAAAAAGGTCAAAATATAGCTTCAGGTGTGGCTGCCAGCGCAGTCGGTGTAAGTAATAATGCCAGTGGTGCAGGCAGTAATGCGGTCGGCTTGGCAAATACCGCATCGGGTAGTTCTAGTACTGCGCTAGGTAATAGCAATAGTGCATCAGGTTTCAACAATAGTGCGGTTGGCTTTAACAACACGGCATCGAATGGAGACCTCAATAATGCTTTTGGTGCCTATAATAAAAACAATGGCGCTGCGAAAAATACCGCGGTTGGTATTGGCAACATAATTAATTCTTCAGCCTGGGGCACTAATGCGTTAGGTTATAGCAATAACGTAAGTAATCTGTATGGTTCAGCCATCGGCACAAAAAATACCGTCACTGTGGTTGGAGGTAATGCCATAGGTCTAAATAATATAGTAACAGGCGGATATGCCAACGCCATAGGTACCGGTAATACCGTGATTGGGCAAAATGGTGCTGCGGTCGGCTCCGGTTTGGCCGACTATGCAGGTACTTTAGGTCCACAGGCTGTTTTAACGCCCGTCAGCTACACACCAACGTTTAGCAGTGTGGGTGGCGTCACCACTTTGGATGGTGTGGTGATAAAAACCAGCGCAGCAGATTGGGCGGCATTATCTGCCAATCCAAGCTTGTTGACCGAAGTCAATGGACAGAGCGTCACAGCAGCACAGGCAACCGATATTATCAATAACTTCAAACAGGGCGGTAACCTGGCGTTGTCTAACCGAAGCAGCGTATTCGGCATTAACAGTAAAGCCGTTGCTGCAGGCGCTACCGCTATTGGTTTAAATTCAGTGGCTGATGAAGCCAATACAATTTCGGTTGGTCGTGCAGGCGCAGAAAAACGGATTACCAATGTTGCAACCCCAACCAAAGCGACGGATGCAGCCAATAAAGGTTATGTAGATACTAAATTTGCGAGTGTAACAGGTGGCACAGTCGCCACTGACAACTACGCTAGTTCTACAACCGAAACGGCTTTAGGTTCAGCCAAAGGTTCAGCACATACAACTGCAACCACGGCAGGAAAAATTACCGCAGTCGGTGGCATTACTGTAACAACTACAGGTGCTGGCACAAGTATTGATGATATTGACTCCTTTACAGCCAATGGTGTTACGACAACCAAAACAGACAACCCAACCGCAGTTGCAGCGTTTATCAATGCAGCCAAAAAAGGCGGAAATATAGCGGTTGGTTCTTATAGTAGTGCAGTAGGTACAGCAAATATTGCATCGGGTAGTGCTAGCAGTGCGGTGGGTTTTAATAATAACGCATCGCGTAGTTATAGCAGTGCGGTGGGTTATGTGAATACCGCATCGGGTCAAAGTAGCAGTGCGGTGGGTTATGTGAATACCGCATCGGGTAGTGCTAGCAGTGCGGTGGGTTATAATAATAACGCATCGGGTGGTTTTAGCAGTGCGGTGGGTCATATGAATGAAGCACTGGGATCGGGTAGCAGTGCGGTGGGTACGTTAAACTTTGCTAAAGGTCAATATTCTACTGCAATGGGTATGGAGAACTATACTCAAAATCAATCCAGTGCTGCGGTTGGTACACGGAAAATACCAAATCAGGCACTTACTCCTTTTGTAACAGGTGGTGTGATTACTTCGGTAAATGGCATCAATGTCACTGCTACAGGAAATAGCCTCAATGATATTACTCATATCAATGGTACAGCCGTAAATGCAACGGAGCTAAATGCCTTTTTAGAACATTTGATTTGGGGTGGCAATCTTGCTTTAGCCGATGAAAGTAGCGTATTTGGTGTGGGTGGTATTACAACGGGTAACCGCTCAACCGCCATTGGTTTTGACTCTTTGGCTGATGAAGCCAATACTGTTTCAGTCGGTCGTGCAGGCGCAGAAAAACGGATTACCAATGTTGCAACCCCAACCAAAGCGACGGATGCAGCCAATAAAGGTTATGTAGATACTAAATTTGC
>NZ_KB849354.1:231321-233249 GCF_000368325.1 Acinetobacter sp. CIP 102529 | reverse complement strand
GGTTATGTAGATACTAAATTTGCGAGTGTAACAGGTGGCACAGTCGCCACTGACAACTACGCTAGTTCTACAACCGAAACGGCTTTAGGTTCAGCGAGAGGTACAGCACATACAACTACACTCACATCAGGAAAAATTACCGCAGTCGGTGGCATCACAGTTACTACAACGGGCGCAGGCACAAGTCTGGATGATATTGACTCCTTTACAGCCAATGGTGTTACGACAACCAAAGCAGCCGACCCAGCTAAAGTAGCAGCCTTTATCAATGCAGCCAAGAAAGGCGGAAATATTGCGGTTGGTATAAATAGTAGTGCAGTAGGTACAGCAAATATTGCATCGGGTTTTTCTAGCAGTGCGGTGGGTTTTAATAATAACGCATCGGGTTATTATAGCAGTGCGGTGGGTTATATGAATACCGCATCGGGTAGTAATAGCAGTGCGGTGGGTTATGTGAATATTGCATCGGGTTGGTATAGCAGTGCGGTGGGTTATAGGAATGAAGCATCAGGTATGGGTAGTAATGCCGTAGGTGGTAACAACCTAGCGAAAAGCCAAGCTAGCAATGCTTTTGGTATTACAAATACCGTAGATCATGGTGCATCAAACACAAATCCCTTTATTAGTGATAATAGTAGTAGAACGACAGCCAATGCCTTTGGTAGTGTCAATAATGTAACTGGTGCAGGAGCAACCGCAGTCGGTTTAAAAAATACTGCATCAGGTGTGGTCAGTAGTGCATTTGGTACAGGTGCAACTGCCAATAGAACTGGATCAATTGCCTTTGGTGGTTGGTATGACCAAAATGCTGATAATGAAATTGATGATGCAAGTTTAACCGCATCGGAAACCGCAGCAGCGACAGGGGTAAGCTCAGTTGCTATTGGTGCAGGTGTGACCGCAACGGCTGACCGTAGTAGCGTATTTGGTGTGGGTAGCCAAGCCACAGCATTAAATGCTACCGCCATTGGTTTTGACTCTTTGGCTGATGAAGCCAATACAATTTCAGTCGGTCGTGCAGGTGCAACAAAACGGATTACCAATGTGGCAACGGGTACCGCCGATACCGATGCGATCAATAAAAAACAACTGACCGATGCGCTGGCTGCCATACCCAATGCCACCCCTAGCGATAACTATGCACGTGCTTCTAGCTCAACTGCATTGGGTTCAGCCAAAGGTTCTCCACATACCATTATTACCACAATCTCAGGGAAAATTACTGCCGTGGGGGGCATTGCGGTGACTACCACTGGCGCAGGGACTACTCTGGATGATATTGACTCTTTTACCGTCAATAGTCTGACCACCACCAAAGCCGCCGATCCGGTTAAATTTGCAACCTTTATTAATGCCATCAAAAAAGGTGGCAACCTGGCGATGGATGGTCAAGCCAGTGCCCTGGGTACCGGCAATATTGCCTCAGGGTTATATAGTAATGCGGTCGGTAATAGCAATACTGCATCGAGTGGTTATAGTACTGCGGTAGGCTATAGCAATACGGCATCGGGTAGCTATAGTAGTGCAGTCGGTAATAGCAATACGGCATCGGGTAGCTATAATAGTGCTGTTGGTTATAGTAACACTGCAAGCGGAAATACTACTAATGCTTTTGGGGCGTATAATAATATAACCAGCGCAGCTTTAAGTACTGCCGTTGGTATTGGCAACATAATTAATTCTTCAGCCTGGGGCACCAATGCGTTAGGTTATAGCAATAACGTAAGTAATCTGTTTGGTTCAGCCATCGGCACAAAAAATACCGTTACAATGATTGGATCCAATGCCATAGGTCTAAATAATGTGGTATCAGGCAGATATGCCAACGCCGTGGGTACCGGTAATACCGTGATTGGGCAAAATGGTGCTGCGGTCGGCTCCGGTTTGGCCGACTATGCAGGTACTTTAGGTTCACAGGCTCTTTTAAC
>NZ_KB849354.1:229697-230571 GCF_000368325.1 Acinetobacter sp. CIP 102529 | reverse complement strand
AGACTGCATTAACCACAGGTTTGTCTAGTACATTGGCAGATGCTAAAACTTACGCAGACACAGGCTTAGCTTTAAAAGCAGATCAAACCGCGCTAACCACAGGTTTGTCTAATACATTGGTAGATGCCAAAACCTATGCAGACACGGGCTTAGCTTTAAAAGCAGATCAAACCGCGCTAACCACAGGATTGGCGAATACCTTAACTGATGCAAAAGGTTATACCGATGTGGAAGTTGGTAAACTGGATACTAAACTTGGTACAGAAGTTGGCAACTTAAATACAGCCATTACCAATAGTGCCAATACGATTAACACCCGTATTGATGGTGTGGATACCCGAATCGGCAATGAAGTGACTACCTTAAATACCAAGATTGGTGCAGAAGTTGGAACACTGAATAATCGTATTACCAATGAAGTTGGAACTTTAAATACAACCATTTCAGGAATTGATGGTCGAGTCATCACCAATACCAACGACATTGCAGCTTTACAAAGCGGTCTAGGTGGCATTTCAGCCAATGCGGTTGTGTATGATTCTGCAACCAAAGATACAATTACTTTGGCAGGCGGTACAAATGGTACGAAAATTACCAATCTGAAAGATGCGACTTTAGACGCAAACTCTAAAGATGCAGTGACAGGTAAACAGTTACATGCGACCAATACCAGTGTTACAGCATTAGATGGTCGAGTCACAACTGAAGTAGGTAATTTAAATACAGCGATTACAACCAGCACCAATACGATTAATACCCGTATAGATGGTGTGGATACGACAGTTGCAGCTTTAGATACCCGAGTTGGAAATGAAGTTACCGCTTTGGATGGCAAAATTACCACCAATAAAAATGCAATCAGCACTTTAGACGG
>NZ_KB849354.1:196396-228016 GCF_000368325.1 Acinetobacter sp. CIP 102529 | reverse complement strand
TGCAAGATGCAACATTAGATGCAACGTCTAAAGATGCAGTGACAGGTAAACAGTTACATGCGACCAATACCAGTATTACAGCATTAGATGGACGGGTGACAACTGAAGTTGGTACTTTAAATACAGCGATTACCAATAGTGCCAATACCATTAACACTCGTATTGATGGTGTAGATACGCGAATTGGCAATGAAGTGGCCACCTTAAATACACGTGTTGATACGACTAATACTGCGTTGGTTCAGGCATTAGGTGGTGGTGCGGCATGGAACAATGGTGTATTCACAAATCCAACTTTTACAATCCAAGGAAAAGCTAAAAATACAGTGAGTGATGCATTCATTGCAGTTGATCAACAATTAGGTGCAATTAAAACCTCTGTATCAGATTTAAAAACACATACAGACCAGCAAGCTGTATCTAATTTAAATGATGCAAAAAATTATGCAGATCAACAAACAACCACTGCATTAAATAATGCAAAAGGCTATACCGACCAGAAAACCACATCAACCTTAAATGATGCAAAAAGCTATGCAGACCAAAAAGCTGCTGATGGTAAAGCCTACACAGATCAGCAAACTGCATCGACACTAAACAATGCGAAAAATTATGCTGACCAGAAAGCTGCCGATGGCAAAGCCTATACTGATCAACAAACTGCATCTGTACTTAATGATGCAAAAAGCTACACAGATCAAAAAGCGGCATCTTCTTTAAGTGGCGCAAAAGATTATACCGACCAGCAAACGGCATCGGCACTTTCCAGTGCGAATAGCTATACCGATGGCAAAATTGCAGATGTGCAAACTCAACTTACAGCCAGTAACCAGTTTGTTCAGGTGAATGGAGTAACTGATGCCCAAGCTGCTTCGGCAACAGGTGAAAACTCGGTTGCGATTGGAACAAATACCGTAGTGACAGGCCATCGCTCAACTGCTGTAGGTGTGGGTAATCAGGTTTCAGGTAATGGTTCTGGTGCCTTTGGTGATCCAAACACGGTATCTGGAAACGGTAGTTATGTTGTGGGTAATGACAATAAAGTCACGGGTGATAATACCTTTGTGCTGGGCAATAATGTCGATACTCAAGCCAAAAATGCAGTGGTATTGGGTAATGATTCTGCATCGGATCGTGATAATACGGTATCAGTTGGAGCAAAAGGCAAAGAACGCCAAATCATCCATGTGGCGGATGCCGTTGAAGATACCGATGCAGTCAACTATCAACAGCTAAAAGCAGCAGAAAAATCGACCAATAACTATACCAATGAGCGTGTAAATGCCTTAAATAGCGCGTTTAATGATTATCGTATGGAAACAGAACAGCGCTTCCATAAAGTGGATGAACGTTTTAACCGCCAAGGTGCCATGACTGCTGCGATGATGAATATGTCAAGTAGTGCTGCCAGTGTCAAAGGACAAAATCGTGTCGGTGTGGGTGCTGGCTTTCAGGGACAGGAACAGGCGGTGTCAATTGGCTATCAACGGATTATTAATGATAATACCTCACTCACCATTGGTGGCGCATTTACCAAGGAAGAAAGTTCGGGTGGTGTAGGCGTTGGTTTTGGTTGGTAAAATTTAAAGCATAAAGTGGAAAACCCGTTCAATTGAACGGGTTTTTTAATTAAAACGTTTTAAAGGGTTTTTATTTCTAAAACCAGTTGATTAATCAGGTCGGCTGCTTCCAGTTCCCGAATCTGCCCCACATTCATGCCAGCCCAAAATGCACCATAACCAGGATCATTGTGCTGATTGGCAACACTGATCAATTGCTTGGTTAAGTCATAGGTATATGGATACTCAGGTAATGCTGGGCGGTTGGGTGCATCAATCTGGGTGTGCCATGTGCCCAGCAGTCCACGGGCTGGACGACCTGATAAGCTTGAACTGATTTGTGTAATAGATTGACTGAATAAAGCTTTTCGATAGGATGCGTTCGCACTCGAACTTTTACATTGCACAAATGCTGTACCCAATTGAACAGCAGCAGCACCTAATTTCAACATCGATTTTGCTTGATCACCATTCATAATACCGCCAGCAGCTACGACAGGTAATTTACAATGTGTTGAAATGAGTTGTACGAGATCACTGGTTTTAATGGCAGCATCAAAAGTTTGATTGAAAATACCCCGATGTCCTCCAGCTTCAATCCCTTGAGCAATAATAATGTCGATTCCTGCCGCTTCAATCTGCTGTGCCTCAATCAGGTTGGTGGCAGAAACCAGAGTGACAATACCCGCATCTTTGAGTGCCTGAATCTGGCGAGGGTGTGGAATACCAAAATGAAAACTCACAGCTTTGGGACGAGTTTCAAGTACAACATTCAGGAAATCATCATTATCTAAAAAGCTTGGATAAATACAGCGTAATTCGGACGGTGGCTCAGCACCAAACTTGGCAAACTGAGGTCGTATATATTCAATCCATTGTTGGGCTTTTTGCTGGTCAAGTCGTTCAGGTTGATGACAAAAGAAATTGACCTGAAAGGGTTTGTCTGTAAGTGTCTGTGTTTTTAAAATCTCAGCTTTCGCTGTTTCTGGTGTATTTGCCCCCAGTCCCAAAGAACCAAACGCGCCTTGGTTAGAAACTTCAGCGGCCAGTTCAGGCGTTGATACACCTGCCATAGGTGCAAGAAAAATAGGGTGTTTTATTTCTAGTAATTCTAGGATTGACATCATTATATGCTCACTTTGCTTTTAGTCACCATAACGCAAAAACAAAAAACCTTGCAAATAATAACCAGTATTTAATTATGGAATATACACAATATTTATTCCGTAAAAAATAATGGTTTTAAATGGTTGTGACATTAAATAGAGAACCGACCCAGCTTGAGAAAGCCATCGCTAAAATGCCCCATAACATAATACGCAGACTGCCTTTGAGTATTGAGGTATGTGCAAAATAGCTGGAAAGCGCGCCTAAAATTCCTAATGAAATAATGCCTGTCACCAAAACGGCATGTGAAATAAAAGCATCTGGACTGAGTAGGATGGCCAGCATGGGAAGAGCCGCACCGCATGAAAAGGAGGCGGCAGAAGAAAGTGCTGCCTGAACTGGATTGGCAGCAGTATTTTCATGGATGCCAATTTCATCTCGGGCATGTGCACCCAGCGCATCATGTTCAGTCAACTGTTTGGCAACTTCATGTGCCAGTTCAGGGTTTAAACCACGTGAAATATAAATCTGAGTGAGTTCACCAAGTTCCGCATGGGGATTCTTTTCAAGCTCTCTGGCTTCAAAACGCAGGTCTGACTTTTCAATATCCTCCTGTGACTTAACGGAAATATATTCTCCAGCAGCCATTGAGGTTGCCCCAGAGATCAGCCCTGCAATACAGGTAATTAACAATGTATGTGAACTGGCACCACTGGCAGCCATACCCATAATCAAACTGGTCACGGAGATGATGCCATCATTTGCACCAAGCACGGCGGCACGTAACCAGCCTGAGCGTTGTATGACATGAGGTTCTGCATGATGAGAAAAAGACATAATTCGGCTCTTATAAAAATAATGAAACAAGTCCCAGCTTTATTATGGAAAATCATTTTTATGAAAATTCTATCAATGATTCATCAACTTAATTCGCTATAAAATAACTTATTTTAACGGTAAGATAACGGGGGACTTCGTTATAATATGTGAATGGTTTAACATTTTTATTTAGGCTTTAGACTAGCAGAATAGATATGTTAGTCTAGAGCCTTAATTTATAATTTAATTGTGTAAACAATAACATACAGCTTGGTCTGTCTAAACAGATGTCTTGACAAATGTAACAGGTTTATCTCGGCAGTAGCAATTAAATGACTATAAAATGGCTATAAATATGTCTTAAACGTCTCAATTGCCCGTGTGCGGCTGGACTTTAACTCCACGATTGGCATAGGGTAGTCCAGATTCTGAATTTTGGTATTGGCAAAAGGTTCATGAATCGTTTTAGAGTCTAAGTGAGCAATTTCGGGAATCCACGTGCGAATATAGTCACCATTCGAATCAAATTTTTGCGATTGGCTAATTGGGTTAAACACACGAAAGTAGGGAGCGGCATCTGTTCCTGTCGAAGCGCACCACTGCCAGCCGCCATTATTGGCAGCCAAATCACCATCCACTAAATGTTGCATAAACCATTGTTCACCTTTACGCCAATCAATGAGCAGGTTTTTGCTTAAAAACATGGCGCAGATCATCCGCACCCGATTATGCATCCAGCCTGTTGCCAGTAACTGACGCATACCTGCATCCACAATTGGAATACCCGTTTTTCCCTGTTGCCACTGTTCCAGCGCAATTAGGTCATCACGCCACGGGATATTCTGTGTTGAGGATTTAAAGGGAAGATGTTTGGAAACCTGCGGAAAATCAAACAGGATATGCTGATAAAACTCACGCCATAACAGCTCATCCAGCCACACCTGCTGGCTTTCAGACTGGATGACAAAATCACCATGCTGTTGCCTAAACAGTGCCTGAATACACTGGCGGATGGAGAGAATACCAATGTTCAGGTAGGCTGAAAGTTGACTGGTGCCAACTTGTGCTGGGAAGTCTCGTGCTTGTTTATAGTGATTCAACCTTTTTCTTACAAACTCATCTAATAAATCTAAGGCGTATGTCTCTCCAGCTGGCCAATGATCAATCATGTTTTGCTCAAGCGTTGAGGCATAGGCTTGTTGCAGGGTGGTCAGGTTGGCTTGGTTAAAAAATGAAAAATCCTCTGCAAGCGGTCGTTGAGCGTCAGGCAATGGATAACACTGGGGCAACCCATGTTGTAAACGCTGATAACAGGTTTTCTTGAATGCCCCAAAAACTTGATAGGGTAGGTTGGACTGATTGCGAATGGAACGCACAGGAAACAGTGTACGGTCATGAAACAGGATTAGTTCTTTTTGCTGCTGGTTTAATACTTTCTGTACATCATGGTCACGCTTTAGTTCATTTACACCCAGCTCAATATTGGCGTAGACATTTTCGATATTTATTCGCTGGAGAAGTTCCGTAAAAAAATTACCTACATCTTTCCATAGAGGAATATGCTGGATGATTAATGGGATATTAAGGTTAAGGGTATTAAGCTGCTGTTTTAATTGTTGTAGCTGACGCAGATAAAACTCGATCTTGATGGGGGCATCGTCATGTTGTTGCCATTGTTCAGGTGACAGAATCACCAGCGCAATACACTGGCCAGCCTGCGTTGCGTGCCAAAGTGCAGCATGATCATGGATTCTAAGGTCCTGACGGAACCAGATCAGTTGATAAGAATGGGACATAGACAGAATATCAAGAGAAGAGAGTCCTATTAAAGTTAAGCGATTTTTCTATTTTATAAAAGTATCAGCCAATAAAAAAGCAAAGCCGAAGCTTTGCCTTAAACAATTCATTTAAAAATGAATTAGTGCTGGTGACCACCTGCACCATGAACGTGACCATGATCAAGCTCTTCTTGAGATGCATCACGAATTTCCATGATTTCAACTTCAAAAGTCAGGTCTTGACCAGCAAGTGGGAAGTTTGCGTCAACGATCACGTTGTCGCCTTCAATGGCCTTAACCGTTACGATTTGAACGCCATCATCAGTTTGAGCTTGGAATTGCATACCAGGCTGGATATTATCCACGCCCTGGAACATTTGTGCTGGAACTTCTTGTACGAGGTCTGGGTTATATTCGCCATAACCTTCTGCAGCTGGAACAGTTACAGTAAATTTTTCGCCTACTGTTTTACCAAGCAGTGCATTTTCTAAACCAGGAATGATGTTGCCTGCGCCGTGCAAATATGCAAGTGGTTCACCTTGAGATTGATCAAGTGTTTCACCCTCAGCGTTTGTTAAAGTGTAGTGGAATGAAACCACGTGGTTATTTGCAATAGCAGTCATGTTTTGAATCCATGTCATCAATAGTTTTAGCTGTATATCATAAAGTGAAAAATAGTTTTTGTTGACTATTTTCCACTTTTTGAAACGATTTAGTTATAAATAGGAGCGAAATTTAAAATTTCAACTCAATACAGTTTAATTTTTGGACGTACACGACGAGTCAGAAAATCTTTGACGGTGAGTGCCCCAGCCTGAGTGTAGCCATGAATATTGGCCTGATGCAGTCGGTATAGCGATACATACATGGTTTTGGCAATAAATCCCTGTACGCTGACATCGCCAAGCAATTCTCCCACCGCCTGATTACGGCTCAATGAAACCAGCGATCCCTTGTCGTTAAAGGTGAACATGGGTTGTGGTGAGCCTGATAAACGGGCCGCCATCGCATCCACCAGAAAAGTTGCCTGCTGGCTGGCAACCTGTGCGCGTGGGCCAAGTGGTGGCTGACGGGCATCCAGCTGACAGTTGGCGCAGTCACCAAAGGCAAATACATTTGGATCAGAATGCGTTTGAAGCGTTGCGTAAACCATTAACCGATTGATCTTGTCACGTTTAAAATCTGTAAATGATTCTAAAACTTTGGGTGCCTTTACCCCTGCCGCCCACACGGTAATATCAGAATGCAGGATTTTCCCATTGCTAAAATAGACATTAGATTTATCGACTTTTTGCACCTTATGCTCAGTCAGAATCTCGATGCCCATTTTCCTGAGTTGCTTGGCACTATGTGCTGCGGTTTTTTCATTCAATGCTGGCAGGATACGGTCAGACGCTTCAATCAATGTAATTTTGACCTGCTTCGGATCAATTTTCTTTAAGCCATAACGATAGAAGTTTTTGGTGGTTTCGATCAGTTCCGCCGCCAGTTCCACACCTGTGGCACCCGCACCAACAATACCGATGTTCAGGGCACGTTCAGTGGAATGGTTTTGTGCCTCAATGTAGAGGTGGAGTAAATCCTGCTGGAAAATATCCGCCTGTTGGCGACTGTCAAGGAAGTGGCAATATTCACGTACCCCCTCGATGCCAAAATCGTTGGAGACAGAACCTACCGCAATCACCAGAGTATCGTAACCCAACTTTTGAATCAGTGGTGTGTGTTCTTTGGAAAGCTGGGGAGGAGAGAGGCTAATCTGCTTTTGATCCTTGTTAACATCCAGCAGGGTGCCAAGCACGAACTCAAAATGGTGCTTTTCTGCGTGGGCAAAGTAGTTAGTCTGTTCTTCGTGGGGATTGAGGGAGCCAGCAGCAATTTTGTGGAGCAGGGGCTTCCAGATATGGGTCAGGTTTTGGTCAACCAGTGTGATTCGGGCTTTCTTTTTCCTGCCAAAACGTTCACCCAGTTGTGTCGCAAGTTCCAAACCACCTGCGCCACCGCCTACAATCACGATATGATGTAAGGTTTTACTCATGATTAACCTAATTTTTTGTGAAAGGATGGCAGGATTATGCCATCCTTTTTTCAATATTGTATTAGTAATCTTGATAGAAAAAGTAGGTTTTTTTTAACCCTGATTTAGTGGGTAGAGTTTTGGATTTTTAGTGTCATTTATTGAGAAAAAGCTGAATAAATTAGAAAACCAGATCATAATTTTTTGAAAAATGTTGGCTTCTTCAATCTGTACATCATTCTCAATTTGCAAACTACGAATCAACTGGTTATTTTGATAAATCGACACCGTTGCCAAGTTCATGACCTGGGTTAAAGGAGCAGTCAAATGCTGTTCATTTAATTCAATGTTGATATGGGTATTGGTGGTTTGCAGTGGTTCAACTGTGCTGACCTGCTGGTTTGCATCAACCAGATGGATGCGCTGAGTTAACAAATCAAAACTATTCAAGTCAATTGGTGTTGCTTGATCATATAGCGATGTCGTCACAATAGTTGGTTGCTTGGTTTCGACCTTAAACATTTTTAGGGTTGATTTAATCACAGGCAGTTCAGCAATCAGTCTTTGCTTTGGAATCACTTCCTCATCACGGGTATAGGTATAGGCCAGGTCCATCAGCTTGTGCGCGACTTCGGCACGTTTCACCGCACTGGGTGTACCCAACACCACTACAATTAAACGGCGTTTATCAACATGTGGATTAAAGGTCGGACGTTCCGCAGTCAAGGCCAGATTATAGCCAGCAGCCTTAGTATAGCCTGTTTTTAAACCATCTGCCGTAGGGTCAAGCTTTAAGGCAAAATTGGTGGCATGGTGAAAACGCTGGTTATAGCTAAAGCTTGGCATTTTTGAATAATGCAGATAGTCAGGGGTTTGCGTGACGATAGCCTGAGCCAGCACACCTAAATCTGCCGCAGTTGAATAATGGTCAGGCATGCTGATGCCAGCAGGATTGCTGAAATGGGTATCTTTCATTCCCAAGGCCTGTGCTTCCCGATTCATGCGCGCAACAAACGCGGGTACGCTGCCTGAAATCTTTTCGGCAAGCGTGACAGCCGCATCATTGGCAGACATCACAATTAAACCTGCGAGGAGCTGGTCAATTGAAATCTGCTCACCCGCTTTCAGGTACATTTGCGATTCATCCCACATCACGGTACTCACCACAGGCGTAGCCGTCAGTACCTCTTCCTTACGCAATTTTCCAGCTTCAATTTCCTTGAGGGTAATGTAGGCCACCATCATTTTGGTCAATGAGGCTGGGGCACGTTGTACGTGGCTATTATGTTCAGCAATGACCTGACCTGACTGGGCATCCATAATTGACCATGCCTGCGCCTCCACCGATTCAGGTGCAATATTCAGTAAATTGGCATGAGCGAGATGGGTACAGATTAAGCTAAATAACGTAAACAGGGAGAGGATAAATTTCACGTAAACACCTTGTGCTGCCGATCCAGTGGCATGGAATGCGAAAAAAGCATGCTATGACTTTTTTGTTGAAGAATCTAGGGGCTGTTGACATTTTATATATGAATTGCGTTGTAGGCTAAAATTTCATCAGACGAGGCGTGAAACGCAGGGAATGGCTATTCCCTTGCCAAGTTTCATAACGAAGTATGAGGGAATTTTAGCCACAACCCTTTGGGACAGGGACATTTTTTGTCGCTACTACGTTATGCCTTGTTTATTTAGAATGACTAAATTTCACAAGTCATGCCTTGTATCGCCTAAAAAATGTCCACTGTCGCAACCATAGATAAAGTGACAACAGCCCCCAAACTTTTGCAGACAATTAAGACATCTGCGCATGACTTTGTAAAAAAATGCTAAGCTGTGTGAAGTGAGTCTTATTTTTACGATCTAAAGCTATGTTGCACTATCAAATTGAGTTCGACGATTATCGCCAACACCTTATTCATGTGACCTTACGTTTCCTTGCCAATCCCAATCAGGAGCTATGGTTGCCGACCTGGATTCCAGGCAGTTACCTCATCCGTGAGTTCTCAAAACATATTGAATCGGTTCAGGCTTCTGATGAAGCAGGGCGTCTGCTCAGCATTAAAAAAACCGAGAAAAACCGCTGGCGTTTGTTCAATAACGACCATGAACTGATTACGGTTGAGTATGATGTCTATGCCTATGATTTATCGGTGCGTGGGGCGTATGTCGATCAAACCCGTTTGTATGTCAATCCTGCCTGTGTCTGTTTAGGTCTGCAAGATCAGGAACAGTCACCTTGTGAGGTTGAAATTTTCCTGCCTGATGAACTCAAGCATTTCCAGATTGCTACGGGGTTGCCAAGTAAAAGTCTGGTCAAGGGGCGCTTTACTCTAAAAGCGGAGAATTATGACCAACTGATTGACAGTCCATTTGAGCTGGCTGAACAAAGCCGTTTTAGCTTTCAAGCCAATGGTATTCCACATGAGTTTGTGATTTCAGGCAAGCACAATACCAATTTGGATCGTTTACAGGCAGATATTGAGAAGATTTGTCAGGCTGAAATTAATCTGTTCGGTTCAGCACCATTTCAAAACTATACTTTTATGACCATGGCAACGGGCAATAGTTATGGTGGTCTGGAACATTGTAACAGTACCAGCCTGATCACCCCGCGTGATGACTTGCCCAAAGAGAATGAAACACAGGAACCTTCCAAAGACTATCAACGTTTTCTAGGCTTATGTAGCCATGAATATTTCCATTCATGGTTGGTGAAATTTATACGTCCTGAAAATTTTGCCCATTATGATTTGCACAAAGAGGGCTACACCAGCTTACTCTGGATATTTGAAGGCTTTACTTCTTATTACGATGACCTGATTTTGTTGCGTAGTGGTGTGATTTCGCAGAAATCCTATCTGGATTTATTAAAGGCGCAGATTGACCGTTATTTGCAAAATCCAGGACGTTTGATCCAGTCTGTTTCGGAATCCAGTTTTGATGCATGGATCAAGTTCTATCGTCAGGATGAAAACTCAAACAATGCAGGCACCAGTTACTACAACAAAGGCAGTTTAGTGGCGCTTTGCCTGGACTTGGGGCTGCGTTTGCGTGGTTCAAACCTTGATGCCCTGATGCGCCGTTTATATGAAAATACCCAAAAGGGGATTCAGGTCAATGAACGCACCATTTTTGAATTGTGCAATGAATTGACAGGTGATAACTGGATTGAGCAAATCAATCATTTAATCAATACCACCGATGAGTTGCCACTGGACCAACTCTTGCCTGAGTTTGGTTTAAGTTATAGCCTGAAAAATGATAAGGCGCTGCCATTTGGTTTAAAAACCGTGGATAAGGCTGAGGGTGTGGTGATTCAGCAAGTTCGCCGTGACAGTGCTGCTGCAAAAGCTGGACTGTCTGCCAATGATGTGATCCTTGCGATTGATGGTATTAAAGCATCAGAAAAGCTTCTGGCGAAATATGCAAAACAGCAGGGAACGTTTACGATTTATGCTTTCCGCCGAGATGAGCTGTTGCAGTTTGAAATTTCAGGTGGAGAAAATGCACTGACCACTGTTGAGTTAAAAATTGAAGATCAGAATAAACTTGATCGTTGGTTGAAAGTTTAATCCCCCGACCAACGTCATATGTTGTTCATTAAACTTTGTTAGTGTCGTACTCATACTAAGGCACTATATTCATTTGTTTGCGAAATGGTAAATTTAAAGCTCTTATTTAAGCTGAAACCGTTTTGTGTTTGAAAAGCCAAAACTTCATGTGAGGTGGCTAAACATAGCTGCAACTTTTATAGAGTTTTGTAGTATTTTTTTTCGAAATGTCGTTATCACTCGATATTGCGTTGACTGAGATGCGACGAGGGCCGATACTCTCAGTGGTTTTATTTAAGCACATCGGTTCTCAAAGACTGGGCCAAAAGCTTGGTTCTTCACAACTAACATTTAACACAAGGGGCTATATATGGCTGGTGGAAAGTCAAAAATCATTTACACACTGACTGATGAGGCGCCACTACTGGCGACCTACTCTCTACTGCCGATCATTGAGACCTTTACCAAGCCAGCTGGCATTGAGATCGTTAAAAGTGACATCTCTGTAGCCGCGCGCGTGCTCGCAGAATTTTCGGACTACCTACGCGACGAGCAGAAAGTGACCAATAACCTTGCGGAGCTTGGACGTCTCACGCAGGATCCAGATACGAACATCATCAAACTTCCAAATATCAGTGCTTCGGTTGCTCAGTTGGTGGCATGCATCAAGGAACTTCAGTCAAAAGGTTATGCGATTCCTGATTATCCAGAGAATCCAGTGACTGAGGAAGAAAAGGCAATTAAAGACCGCTATGGTAAATGTCTCGGTTCAGCCGTAAACCCAGTGTTGCGTGAAGGGAACTCTGACCGCCGTGCGCCTGCTGCGGTAAAGAACTATGCCAGAAAGCATCCGCATTCAATGAGCGAATGGAAACAGTGGTCACAAACCCACGTTTCACACATGGAAGAGGGTGACTTCTATCATGGTGAAAAGTCGATGACACTGGACCATGCACGTAACGTGAAAATGGAATTGATCACCAAAACGGGTGAAACCATTGTCTTGAAGCCAAAAGTGGCGTTGCAGGATGGCGAAATCATCGACTCAATGTTCATGAGCAAAAAAGCGCTGTGTGAATTCTATGAGAAGCAACTGGAAGACTGCCGTGAAGCAGGCATCCTGTTCTCACTGCACGTCAAAGCGACCATGATGAAAGTGTCGCATCCCATCGTGTTTGGTCACTGTGTCAAGATCTACTATAAAGATGCATTTGAAAAACATGGCAAGTTATTTGACAAGTTGGGTATTAACGTCAATAACGGTATGGCAGGCCTGTATGAAAAGATCGCTACCTTGCCAACCTCGCTTCGTGAAGAAATAATTGAAGATTTACACGCCTGTCAGGAGCATCGTCCGCGCTTGGCAATGGTTGACTCCGCCAAAGGCATTGATAACTTCCACTCTCCGAATGACGTGATTGTCGATGCATCCATGCCTGCAATGATTCGCGGTGGTGGTAAAATGTGGGGTGCTGATGGCAAGCCTTACGACTGTAAAGCGGTGATGCCAGAATCAACTTTCGCACGTATCTATCAGGAAATGATCAATTTCTGTAAGTGGAATGGCAACTTTGACCCGAAAACCATGGGGACTGTGCCAAATGTGGGCTTGATGGCACAAAAAGCGGAAGAATACGGTTCACACGACAAGACTTTCGAGATTCCAGAAGCGGGCATTGCCAACATCACTGACCTTGATACAGGTGAAGTGTTAATGACCCAGAATGTTGAGCAGGGTGATATCTGGCGTATGTGTCAGGTGAAAGATGCGCCGATTCGTGACTGGGTAAAACTTGCGGTGACACGTGCGCGTAGCTCTGGCATGCCAGCGATTTTCTGGCTTGACCCATACCGTCCGCACGAAAATGAACTGATCAAGAAAGTCGAAAAATACCTGAAAGAGCATGATACCGATGGTCTGGATATCCAGATTATGTCTCAGGTGCGTGCAATGCGTTATACGCTTGAGCGTGTGGCGCGTGGTTTAGACACGATTTCCGTGACGGGTAACATCCTGCGTGACTACCTGACTGACTTGTTCCCAATTATGGAACTGGGTACTTCTGCGAAGATGTTGTCTATCGTTCCTTTAATGGCTGGCGGCGGTATGTACGAAACAGGTGCGGGTGGTTCAGCACCAAAACACGTTCAGCAGTTGGTGGAAGAAAACCATTTACGCTGGGATTCACTGGGCGAGTTCCTTGCGCTGGCCGTTTCTCTGGAAGAGCTTGGGATTAAAGAAGATAATGCGCGTGCAAAATTGCTTGCCAAGACTTTAGATCAGGCAACAGGCAAGTTACTGGATAATGACAAGTCTCCATCACGTCGTACTGGTGAGCTGGACAACCGTGGTAGCCACTTCTATTTGGCGTGGTACTGGGCTGAGGCGCTTGCTGCACAGGATGAAGATGCTGAGTTAAAGGCGCAGTTCACCCCACTGGCGAAAACACTGGCTGAGAATGAACAGAAGATTGTGGCTGAATTCTCTCAAGTACAGGGCAAAGCGGCTGACATTGGTGGCTACTACGCTGCTGATCCAGCAAAAGTGAATGCCGTGATGCGTCCAAGTGAAACATTCAATGCAGCGCTTGCAACTGTTTAGAAATATCAACCGACCCTACTTTGAGTTGGTATTGATAAAAAGCTAGTACCTCGGTACTAGCTTTTTTTATGGGGCTTTGAAGTGGGCTTTATGACTAACCTAAGAAATATTAAATCTTAACGGCCATTACGGTTACGGCCACGAGGCGCTTTGGTACTTGGACGTGTTGTACCATTGGTCTTACGACGTGGTTTCTCACTTTCATCCATTTGCCAGATGCGTTTACTCCCAGACTTTTTCTTGTCACCGTCTTTTTTATCACCCTCTTTCTTTTTATGCTGCATTGGCTTGCCACCCGTACCGCCAGGTTTTTTGACATAGGAACGAGAACGGTAGGGCTGATCTTCAGGCAGGTCTTTAAAATCTGGATAAAGCAGCGGTTCAATATCGGTTTGTTCGCCTGGTTGCAAACCCAGACGCACTAAATCAATGGCGCCAATCTTGGTACGAATGAGCCGTAAAGTTGGAAAGCCAACCGCCGCCGTCATACGGCGTACCTGACGGTTACGCCCTTCACAAATTTGTAACTCAATCCAGCTGGTCGGGATATTGGCACGGTAGCGTACAGGTGGATCACGATCCCATAACCATTCTGGTTGATCCACTTTAATGGCCTTGGCGGGCAAGGTCATGCCATCTGCCAGTTCTACACCTTTACGCAGCTGTTCAAGCGCTTCCTCAGTGACATCACCATCCACCTGAGCCAGATAAGTCTTGTATTTCTTGTTCGCTGGATTGGTAATGTACTGGTTTAAACCGCCATGATCTGTCAGGAACATCAGTCCTTCAGAATCAAGGTCAAGGCGGCCTGCAAGACGCAAATCAGGATCGTGGATAAAATGGGAAAGCGTGAGATGGGCTTCATCTTCACGGAACTGTGACAGCACGTCAAAAGGTTTGTTAAATACGACAATTTTCATATAAAAATACTACTTTAAGAGTATGGGGTATTTGGTAAATGTATATTTTTATTTTATTGAGAAATGTTATTATTTCTCATATAAATCTAAAAAGATACAAGATTGAACTACACTGAATCAGCAAGTAAAAAAATCAAAGTATGCCATAAAAAACAAGGGATACATTAATTGCCAGCTACATGAGGGAGAACCTGTACAATGGGTTATCAGAAGATCGTGGTTCCTGCCGATGGTGACAAAATCACAGTGAATGCAGACCTGTCACTGAATGTTCCAAATCATCCTATCATTCCTTTCATTGAAGGTGATGGTATTGGTGTGGATATTACACCAGCAATGAAAGCAGTTGTAGATGCTGCTGTTCAAAAAGCTTACGGTGGTAAACGTTCGATCGAATGGATGGAAGTTTATTGCGGCGAAAAAGCCGACAGGATTTATGGCACTTATATGCCAGAAGAAACTTTTGAAGCTTTGCGTGAGTTTATTGTTTCAATTAAAGGTCCCTTAACCACACCAGTTGGTGGTGGTATCCGTTCCCTGAATGTCGCGCTGCGTCAGGAATTGGACCTATATGTATGTGTGCGTCCAGTGCGCTGGTTTGAGGGTGTACCATCACCTGTGCAACATCCTGAGTTGACGGATATGGTGATTTTCCGTGAGAACTCGGAAGACATCTATGCTGGGATTGAGTGGAAAGCCGATTCTCCAGAAGCAAAGAAAGTCATTAAGTTCCTGAAAGAAGAAATGGGTGTCACCAAAATCCGTTTCTCTGAGGGCTGTGGTATCGGGATCAAGCCTGTATCCAAAGAAGGTACCCAGCGTTTGGTACGAAAGGCCATTCAATTCGCGATTGATAATGACAAACCCTCTGTGACACTGGTTCACAAAGGCAACATCATGAAATACACCGAAGGGGCGTTCAAGGAGTGGGGTTATGAGCTTGCAGTGGAGCGTTTTGGCGGTCAGCTGATTGATGGTGGGCCGTGGGTAAAAATCAAGAATCCGAAAACGGGTAAGGACATCGTGATCAAGGATGTGATTGCCGATGCATTCCTGCAACAAATCCTGATGCGCCCAGCAGACTACTCTGTCATTGCCACATTGAACCTCAATGGTGATTATATTTCCGATGCGCTTGCGGCAGAGGTCGGTGGTATTGGGATTGCGCCAGGTGCAAACATTGGTGGGGCAATTGCGGTATATGAAGCCACTCACGGTACAGCACCGAAATATGCGGGACAGGATAAGGTCAACCCAGGTTCAATCATCCTTTCTGCTGAAATGATGTTGCGTGACATGGGCTGGACAGAGGCCGCCGACCTGATCATCAAGGGTGTGTCAGGGGCGATTGAGGCGAAAACTGTCACTTATGACTTTGAGCGTTTAATGCCAGGTGCGACCTTGTTGCGTTGTTCTGAATTTGGTCAGGCAATCATTGAGCATATGGGCGAGTAAGTTTTTATTTGTCCTATTAAGAGTGGTTTTGGCCACTCTTTTTTGTTTATGGTTTTATCAAACCATTAAGCTTTCATTTTCTGTTAAAGGTTCAGAGCTGGTTGTGTATCGTAAATTTAAAAAAATCTGTATCTATCATTTATCCACCATGTGTTCAAAATAAATTAAAAATCTTGAGAGTGTTGTGCAATGAAAATGTATCAGGTAGATGCCTTTACCAAACAACTATTTAAGGGCAATCCTGCGGCGGTGATTGTGACCGAGCAATGGCTGGATGACATCCTGATGCAGAATATTGCGCTGGAAAACAAGTTGGTATTGGCGAAGACCCTGTAACGGCTTCAATCCATACCGCAATTGCAGCGCTTTGGGCGGAAAAACTGGATAAAAAACGGCTGATCGCTTATCAGGCCTCCACTCGAGGTGGGATTCTGGAATGTGTTATTGAGTCTGAACAGCGTATTGAAATCTCAGGCTATGCGAAACTGTACATGCAGGCCGAACTGATGATCTAATTTGTAACTAAATCTCTATAAAAACAAAGAAAAAGGCTGTTTAAATCAGCAGCTTTTTTCAAAACATTACTATTAAAAATGCGAATCGTTCTCTACTATAGCTTATTGTTTTTATTTAATTCACCCAAAATACTTGGATAATCTATGTTAATGCGGTTTAAGCAGCTTACCCTTTCTCTTTGTTTAATCGGGTTAAGTGCAACTTCCTGGTCTCAGACAGTACTGGTCAAAACTGAAAAAAATATTGAAGAATATGAATTAGATAATGGTTTCAGAGTTATTCTTGCACCAAACGATAAAGAAAATAAGGTGTATGTCAACACAATCTACCTGACAGGTTCACTGAATGATCCAAAAGGCAAGGGTGGTCTGGCTCATTTACTGGAACATCTGGCCTTTAAAGGCACACAAAATGTCAAGGGAGAGGAGTTTCAGCGCCGTTTAGATCAATATACCCTGATGACCAATGCCAGTACTGACTATTACTCTACCAAGTATCTGAATATTGTCCGTCCAGAAAAAACCGCCTTAAATGAAATTCTGTACCTCGAATCTGAGCGTATGGACAAGCTGGTGTTGCAGGAGAAATTTGTACCGTCTGAAATCGAGATTGTAAAACGTGAACGTGAAATCCGTATGGATCAGCCTTTTGCGGTTTTGATGGATCAGATGCTTAAAGCAGCATACGGTAATCAATATTTGGGACGGTTGCCAATTGGGGATTTGCCCGAGTTAAAGTCCATCAACATGAACGAACTCAATCAGTTCTATAAAACATGGTATGCACCAAATAATGCGATTATGGTTATTTCGGGTAAATTTGATAAAACTGAGGTGCTGAATAAAATTGATCAATATTTTAGCCCTATTCCAGCACGGGTTGTGCCTGCCCCTGTAAAAGTTCCTGTACTGGATTCCAGAAAAATTCAGCCACGACAATTTACCGTGCAAAAGGGCAGTGACTTGGCCAAGTTCCATGTCTATATGAATGGGCAGAATGCACAGCTACAGTCTGCCTTGTCGATAGCACCAGCACTCTATACCATGCAGCCAAGTGGAACCCTGTATAAGAGTATGGTGGAAACAGGTATTAGCACCGCTGTACAGTCGACAACATGGCTGGATCAGGATTTTAATCTGGTATTTATGGGAGCGATTTATGCACCGAATCATGATGCCAAAAAAGTCGATCAAGCCTTAACGACAGGCGTGGAAAATAGCCAGCCATTTACCGATGCAGAGTTACAACGGGTCAAGAACATGACCAAAAATGCCGCTGATACCATTGCTAAAGATGCTGTAGCTTTAGGTTCACGTCTGAGTGATTATGCTGTGGCTTCACATGGACAGTGGGACCAGTATTTTAAAGACCTACAGGCCATTCAAGACTTAAAGTTGAATGATGCCAACCAGATCTTGAAGCAGTTTTTGGTTTCATCACACCGTATTTCTGGAGATATTTTGCCAACGCCTGAAGACCAGAAAAAGGCCATGACGCAAAATACTCAGGAAAAACCTAAAACGCTGGACCAGAGCGCTGAGAAAGCTGAGCCATTAAAAGATGCCAGTGTGTATAAACAAGAAGTTAGCCAATTTGTCACCCAGTCTGCCCAGCAGTTGCAAAAGAATGAGCAAAAGATTCAACGGGGTGAATTGAAAAACGGTATTCGCTATGCATTGTTTCCAGCGTCAACTCGCGATGACAAAACCTATGCCACCATCAGTCTGGACTTTGGTGATGAAAAAACCTTATTTGGCAAGGGTGTGACTTTAGACCTGACTAGCTACCTGATGTTACGTGGTTCAGAAAAGCATAGCTTGCAGGAAATTACCGATAGGGCAATTGCGGCAAGTGGTGGAGCTTCTGTCATATCAAATGGTAATGGTTTGACCATTAACATCAATGCCAAAAAAGACCAGTTTGAAGATTTCCTCAACTTTATTATTGAGGTGGTTAAGCAACCTAAATTTGCCCAGTCCGAATTTGACTTGGCGAAAAACCAAAGCTTGTCGGTGTTGGATCGCCCGTATACCGAGCCTGCCACTGTCGCATCCATGACCTTGGCAAGATTGCTGGAAACCTACCAGCCAGGAGATATGCGTTATCACTTTGAGCCTGATCTGGTCAAGAAACAGTTAAATGATGTGACTCAAGCGCAAATTAGACAATTCTATAACCAATTCTTCGTGACCAACCATGCCCAAATTGCAGTAACAGGGGATTTTGATCCGAAAAAAATGCAGCAAACGCTGCAAAAAGCGTTTGGTTCATGGAAAACCAAACAGCCTTATCAAAAGATCACTTCACCTTATGTCGCTTTTAAAGCGCAGAAAGTACATGTCCTGTCAGAACAGCGTGAGTTTGGAAGTTACCAAAGTGTTCTTACCATGCCTGTCGGTGCTTACCATCCAGATGCGCCAGCATTGATTATTCTCAGTCATATTATGGGCAATTCACAGCTTTCCTCGCGTTTGGCGCAGGAGTTACGTGAAAAGAATGCGCTGGTCTATGGTTTTGGCAGTGATCTTGACTTGGACTCAGATACAGAAAGTGGCTCAATCAGTATTACAGCGAACTATACCGCTGGACGTTCTGATCAGGTATCCCAATCTGTGCATAAGGTTTTGACAGACTTGTTGAATAAAGGTGTGACTGAACAGGAACTGGAAGCAGCCAAAGCCGATATTATGAAAAAACGTGTCACTTCCTTGGAAGATGAACGCAAGATTCATGGCATGTTAACCGCACAGTTGGAACGCAATAAAACCCTGCTTGATCGTGAAAAGCGTGATCAAGAGATTGCCAAACTCAGTAAGGCTGATGTAGATGCCGTGATTAAGAAATATATCAAGCTAGATCAGTTTGTTGAGGTGATGGCTGATCAGTATGGTCAGGCTCAAGCCACGAAATAAATGATCAAAATAATAAAGCCACTAAATCGGTGGCTTTATTATTTACGGAGTGACCATTAATGGTCGTGATCATGTTTATGCGTATGAAAATCTTCATTTTTGCGAAAGCGTAAATAGTTTTCAAACTGTTCACAATATTCGTCAAAGTTGTCTTCAAGCATCATCTGGAACTGTTGCAGTAAATAAGACATCACTTGTTCTTTGGCATCACGCATTTCATTGCCATCTTTAAAATTATTGGCTGCTACCCATGTGTTAAAACGGGCTGTACCAAATAACATGGCTGCACTGACTTGTCCCCGTAATTCAGCGGGATCAGTTTTTTGCCCTTTTGGAGGGCGGCAAAATTCATTGGCCTGTTTGATAAACTCATCGGCACGCTCAAAAAATACCGCATTTAAAGCTTCTTCTTCCGTCACATCGGTAGCGTTAATTTTTTGAGACATGATCATTTCCAGCGACAAATTAAGACACACTATTATAGACAAAGCCTTGCTGAAACTAAACCTTTGCCTTAATCTAAAATAGCCTAAGCAAGTTGGAATAACCAAAATGTCAGATGCAATTGCGATCCAAAGCTTAAAAACCGATATTGCTTTACTACGCCAACACATCCATCCACCGCAACATTTACAGCATGTGGAGGGTTTGCCGATTTATTATGCGCTGAAACATGAAGTGGATGAATATTATCGACAATGGCAGCCTTTGATTGAGAGGGCACAACAGCTTTGCCAGCCTTTTATGGAAGATAAGGTAGTGGATGCGATTCATTTACCCAGTCATTTAAATTTGCCGTTATTTTTCTTTCATGTTGATCGTATCCGAATCAATAAAACCCGCGCTAAAGAATCTAAAACTTTTCGGGGTGTGGCGGCACTGGTGGAAAAATGTGGGCAGTTTGATACCGACCAGATTTTTGCTATGCAGGAATGGCTGGAAAGTGATGATACGGCTGCTTTGGTGGCACATCGGGAGTTTATTGATTTACGGACTTATGTGTTCCAGCATGGGCAAAGTGAATATACCCGAACCCGTTTTTATATGAATGGCATGATTCTAAGTGTTGAGCCGCATTTTGAATTGGTGGATGCACGGGATAAACCCCGTAAACAGCGTAATGATAGCTATAGTGATCCGATTGCGGATAATGGGACGTGGAAAATTTTTGGGAAATATCGGTAAATATTACTAAACTTTATATCTGAGTTCGATAAGAAATATGATCTGCTCATTAATAAATGAAATTGTATTTTCGTTCAGGTTGGCACTACCGCAAAAATTATGAGGAATCAAATGCTTCTTGTATAGGTAATGCCTTACTTTTGACTGGGCAAAAGTAACAAAACCCTTTTGTTGAGCTGATGGCACATCCTTGATACCACAGCCAAACAGGCGGCATCCATGCCGCCCATCACGATAGTAAATGCTGGTTTTACTTTGTTGTACTTGCTGCTTGGATTAGCCATATAAAAGAAAAAATTACGCCCAAAAAATATCTTTATGAGAAAGCACCTGTAGCTTTTTATTTGCTTTTTTTGTCACATGCGGCTGCTGTGCTTTGACCCAACCTAAAGCAAATAAAAATTCTGGCTTTTCAGAAACTTGTTGCTGGAAAATCTGCTCAGCCACGAACAGGTCATTATAAAAACCTAAATATTCCTGAATCGGTTGCAGTTTATCCAGAAACTGCTGTACCTGCTTTTTAGGATAAAGCCCAGCAGTAAAGTCAATGCAGTAACGCAGTTGCTTGACTCGCTTACGGGTACGATGTTGCTGCTCTATAGAAAGTTCAGGAAATTGGGAAGCATCTTTTAAAATCTTGTGATAGAGCTTGCTTAAGCTTTTAGCGACCTGTTTGAACAATTTGGCCTTTGCTTCATTTTCACTGTGAATAAAGCTAAGGAGAGATAAAAATAATTGTGTGGTCTGAGTATTGCTTAAACGTGTAGCAATTTCAGGATCGCTACTGGAGCTTAATGCAAAATCAAAATCACAGACTTCCTTGATCAATGGAATGACGGAATCCTGAATGGCATCATGATCGCGTGATTGTCCCAATGCCCTAAAAATATCGGCCAACTCACTTTCCCAAGCAGGATTGATGTGTTCTGACCAATTGGAAAAATGTTTTAATGCTGAACGTAAACGGCGTAAACCCACCCGTGCCTGATGAATATGATCTGCCTCAGCCACGCCACCAGCAATGGCAGCCGCATTGGGTAGAATATGGTTTAGACTATTTTCAATCACCAATTTCAGTGCCTGTTCAGCCGATAGATTCGGATCTAATTTAAGTGATTTTGCTTTGGCGGCAGGAGATGATTTTTTCTCCATAGCCAATAAATTGCCACGTTCTGCCTTGCTACGCACATCCAGCCAGAGTTGATATTTATCTACCCAGGTTTGAGCGAATTCAATTAAATCCTGAGCTGAACCTTGCTTGAGCTCAAACTCAACTTCACAGATTTTCGCCTGATCTTTGCCTGTACGAATTTCTCCATCATCCAGACAAACTTCAATCTGTGAATTGTTAAACTCAAATACGTGATAAGTACGCTGCACATTGGTTTGAAACTGCAATTGTAAATCGGCAGGTTCATTACCTAATATGTTACGTAACACATTTTGAACGGTTTGATTATGTTGATAATGTGATAAATCCAGTTCAGGTTCCTGTTCACATTTGCCTAATACAATATCTTCTTCAATGCGTTGTAAATGATTTTTACTGGCTGCCTTAAAGGTTTGTACCCAGCCATCTTCCTCCTGACGCAAGCGAATCGCCACATAATTTTTGGCAAGTAGACGATCAGGCGTATCGTAATATTTGGCCTGTAAATGAATTTTTTGTGCTTTGTGTTTATTTAAGGTCTGTAAAACACTTTTTTTCTTGGATTCAGGGAGTTGAAATTTAAGCTCGATTTCCATAACGTAATGGCTCCTGACCATTTAAAATAACCAATTGAAATGAGTATAACCTGTTGATCCCAAAAATGACTGTTAAAGTTTTTTGAAGCTTGGATATGTTGTGACACTATAATTTTATTTTGTTCAAGAAATGCAGTAACGTATGATGAGTTTTTGTACGATTAGGACGATCATAAAATGAATGCACCAGCAAATATCTCTCAGCCAGTGGAATTTTCATTGCCGATTAAAAATTATAATGAATTTTATCGCTTTTATCCGAATAGCCGTAAAACCTCGGGGTTTAGCCCGAGGATATAAGGCTGCAATCCGCTAGTCCCCCTTGTGGGGATTAGCTAGGATTGCTAAAAACATTTGAATCTAGTAATCCATGTGCTATGATAATTACGTTGTATATTTTTAGTCAGCAGACTGATACAACACGAAAAAAACAGTTTTCCCCATTGTAATCCGTGCACTCTTTGCAATCCGAAAGGTAGGACTACATTGGAATAAGAAGCAGAGAACTATAGTATCTGTTTCGTGGCAGGACATTGCCATCTAGCAGTAGGAATCCCCGTCCTTTAGGTCGGGGAGGATGTCAATTAACTGAACACCGCAATATCAATAGTCGCCGTTTACATGCGGTTGGTAGTTCTCTTGGTATTTATTTTTGGGCGAAAGCCATCCGCCAACGTAAGGCAAAATACTTGGCGTATGGCTTATTGTCTGGCTATGCCTGTGCGTGGGTGGGGCACTTCTTTCATGAACATAATAAGCCAGCAAGTTTTAAACAACCGCTTTATAGCTTTATCTCTGACTGGAGAATGTTGTCTGATATCGTACGTGGTCGCTTGAGTTTAATTGATCGTAAATTTGATAAAATTGATTCCTAATTTAAAAAATCCCTTAAACGACATTCGATGTCGTAAAGTCGCTTTAAGCGGCTTTTTTATTGTATTGATATCCGTTAGGCTTGGAAAAAATCAAGGTAAAATAGAAGTATGGAACAACTCAACCCATCAGACTTAAAAGCAATTCTTCATTCTAAACGGGCCAATCTGTACTACCTTGAACATTGTCGAGTGATGCAGAAAGATGGTCGAGTTTTATACCTGACCGAAGCCAAAAATGAAAACCAGTACTGGAATATCCCGATTGCCAATACCACTGTAATTTTACTCGGCACAGGAACATCCATCACCCAAGCTGCAATGCGAATGCTGTGTAGTGCAGGTGTGTTGGTTGGTTTTTGTGGCGGTGGAGGGACACCGCTATTTTCAGGCAGTGAAGTGGAATGGCTAACGCCACAAAGTGAATATCGCCCAACGGAGTACATGCAGGGGTGGATGAGTTTCTGGTTTGATGATGTCAAACGTTTAGAGGTGGCGAAAGCCTTTCAAATTGCTCGTATTGAATTTATCCGTAAAATCTGGGCAAAAGATAAAGATTTAAAAGATGAAGGTTTTTATCTGGATGATGCGGATATTAGCCAAGCTTTAATCGGTTTTGAAAATAAAATTCCACATCAAACCAAAGTTGGTGATTTGTTACTTGCCGAAGCCATGACTACGAAACAGCTTTATAAAATTGCAGCGACTCGTTGCAAACTCAGTTTTGAGCGTAATCCTGAACAAGGGGATTTAGCCAATGACTTTCTTAATCATGGCAATTATCTAGCTTATGGACTCAGCGCAACCACGCTTTGGGTGTTAGGTATTTCACATAGTTTTGCAGTGATGCATGGGAAAACCCGACGGGGTGCATTGGTGTTTGATGTGGCAGATTTGATTAAAGATGCGGTGGTGTTGCCGTGGGCTTTTATTTGTGCCAAAGAGGGGATGACTGAGCAGGAGTTCCGCCAACAGCTATTGCAAAAATTCACAGAATATCGTTGTCTGGATTGGATGTTTGAGCAGGTGAAATTGCAAGCTTGCAAAAACTTTACTACAGGGGCGAGTGAATTATGATTGTCACCTTTATTTCTCAATGCGAAAAGAAAGCAATCCCTCGAACTCGTCGCGTGTTAGATGCCTTTGCAGATCGGATTGGTGATAACACTTGGCAAACGGTGATTACGGAAGATGGGTTGTTAGCGGTTAAAAAGCTACTTAGAAAAACAGTCACAAAAAATACAGCGGTTTCTTGCCATTGGATACGTGGACGCCGTAGAAGTGAGTTGATGTGGATTGTGGGAAACCGAAATAAGTTTAATAGTGAAGGCATTGTGCCTGTAAATACCACCAAAAAAAGTTTAGCTCAAAATAAATGGGAAAATGACTGGCATTATTTGCCTTTAATTAAGGCACTTGTGGCGGTATCTGCTTTACTGCATGATTGGGGCAAAGCAACAGTTCTTTTCCAAGAAAAATTAAAACCTCAAAGTAATAATAGCAAGAAAGGCGATCCGTTACGGCATGAGTGGATTTCCTGTCTTTTGCTCAATGCGTTGGTGCAATCATCAGGTGATATTGATTCTGATGAAGCATGGCTGAATTTATTAATAGCGCAGAAATGGGATGAAGAATTATTAAAACAAACGATTATTAAAAATTCAGACCAATCTAAAGTCTTGGATCAATTACCACCTTTGGCGCAATTGGTGGCTTGGTTGATCGTCTCACACCATCGTTTACCTGCTTTAAAGGATGAACAACGACGTAGAGATTATGCTGATACAAAAAAAGAAACACTGACAAGTTTGTTTAAAAGTATAAAAGTAGACTGGGGCTATCAAAATAAATTTGATGAACAGGATTATCAGCAACGTCTTAAACTTTGTTTTGAATTTGAACAAGGTTTATTAAACCAATCTGTTGAGTGGACAAAACAAATCAAAAAATGGTCAGCTCGATTATTGCAAGAATCACATACAACCGAACAAATCTTTGCAGATGGGAGTTGGCGAGTCATTTTACATCATGCTCGATTATGTTTGATGTTGGGCGATCATTACTATTCATCTTGTGAAGCAGATAAAACATGGAAAACCCGCTTATCCTTGAGAGCAAATACTGATCCAAAAACCAAACAATTGAAGCAATTTTTAGATGAGCATCTGGTGCGAGTCAGTGATAATGCAATGCGAGTGGCGCAGTCATTGAGTCGTTTAGCCGATGAGATGGAACCTGCTTATGATGTTCAAAAATTAAAAAAGAAAAGTCCTCAAGGTTTTGAATGGCAAGATCAGGCAGTAAAAGGCATTCAGCAATTTATTCAAAAAAATGAAGCTGCTGAAAAACAGGGCTGGTTTATTGTCAATATGGCAAGCACAGGTAAAGGAAAAACGATTGCCAATGCCAAGATTATGCAAGCTTTATCTAAAGATGCGCAGTCATTACGTTATATTTTGGCATTGGGTTTAAGAACCTTAACATTACAAACAGGCGATTCTTATCGTCATGATATTGGTTTAAGTAATGATGAGCTTGCTGTTTTAATTGGTTCAAAAGCAGTTCAGGAACTCCATCATCACAATACAAAAAAACCTCAGCAGGATGAATCTCATCTGATAGAGGAAATTGGCTCGGAGTCATTGGAGGAATTGTTAGATAATGAGCTAGATTATGATGCCATGCCACAAGCTGATTTTATGAATGCATTATTTCCTCAAAATCAGGCTGAACGTAATAAAGCATTTTTATATAAACCTGTATTAGCATGTACCATTGACCATTTGATGGCTGCGACTGAAACTAAACGTGGCGGAAAATATATTTTACCGAGTTTAAGGCTTTCATCTTCTGATTTGGTGATTGATGAGGTTGACGATTTTAATGGTCAGGATTTAATTGCCATTGCTCGCCTTGTCCATTTAACAGGAATGTTGGGTCGCAAGGTAATGATTTCATCTGCAACCATTCCACCTGCATTGGCTGAGGGATTTTTTAATGCTTATCAACAAGGTTGGGTGTTGTACTGTGCGTTTAAGAAATTAAAGCAGACCAATACTGTTGCCATGTGGGTGGATGAGTTTAAAACTCAAATTCAAGCTATTGATCTGGACAATCAAAAAGAGGCAATCCAACATTATAAAAATGCCCATGATAAGTTTGTTGATTTGCGCTCAGATGCTTTGAGCAAACAAGTGATTAAACATAAAGCTTATATTGTGGATTGTGCTGATCTTGTGGCTGAAAAGGAAATACAACGCCTAGAACAAAGTTTACAAGCTCAATATTTTGAAAGAATTAAACAGAATATTGAACGTTTACATCACGATCATCACAGTATAGATGCGAAAACAGGGAAAAAAGTCTCTTTTGGTGTGGTACGTGTGGCGAATATTCCACCTTGTGTTGCTTTAACTCAATACCTGCTCAATGCTGAATGGTCACAGGAGATTGCACCTCGTGTCATGGCGTATCATAGTCGGCAAGTCTTAGTGTTGCGAAGTGAGCAGGAAAAACATTTAGATCATGTTTTAAAACGTAAGGAAAAACTAGGAGAACAAGCGGCTGCATTTTCAGATGAGGTGATTCGTCAGCATTTAGATGTGACAGATTACGATAATGTAATTTTTATTCTAGTTGCAACGCCAGTTGAAGAAGTGGGGCGAGATCATGATTTTGACTGGGCAGTTGTTGAACCATCATCTTATCGCTCAATTATTCAGTTGTCTGGACGAGTTTTACGTCATCGAAAATTGGAACAAGACATTCAAAAGCCAAATATTGCTTTAATGCAATATAATTTAAAAGGATTACGCAAAGCTAAAGTTGCCTTTGAAAAGCCTGGTTTTGAAATAAATAATGATAAGTTTAAATTACAGAACAAAAATTTAAATGAGTTATTAGATATTTCAGGAACTGAATTTAGTATTAATGCCAGTCCAAGAATTAAAGCCAATCAACCCTTACAGGCGATAAAGAAATTGGCGGATTTAGAGCATGCAGTCATGGCAGATGCCTTAACTTCATATAATAAGGTTGGGGCAAAACCATTGAATTCATGGCTAACTCAAAAATGGTTTTTAACCGCTCTGCCACAGCAATTTAATCCATTTAGACAAAGCTCTCCTAATATTCAGCTTTTTGCACTATGGAAAGATCGTAAGCTTGTATTTTGTGAAAAAGATGATTTGGGGCGGTATATTGATCGGAATGGCTTCTATAACATTCATCCTTTTCAATTGAATGAATTAGAACAACAGCGATTATGGTTAAATCGAAACTATTACGACATTTTGTGTCGTTTCGTACTTGATAAATGTGTTGAAAATGAGGATATTGAGGAAGAAGTAGAAAAGTTATCCAAGCGTTATGGGGAAATTATGTTGCCTGAATATGATGAAAATAAAAAACTCATGTATTCAGAACAATTTGGACTTGTAGTTTTAGATCAATAATAAAGAGGAGAGAACATGACGGAAAGCATTCAGAATTTCTTAAATGAACGTAAAGAACTTTGGTTAAAGGATCGTTTAAAAAAAGCAGAAAATGACAGTGTAATTTCAGAATTACAAGGTCAAGCGGATGATAAATTTAGTTTGAAAGAATGGTTGCCTGATGCCGCAAAGAGGGTTACACAGCTTTCTATGGTGAGTCATCCAAGTAAATTTAGTCATCCTAGTGCAAAAACATCAAGTGTGATTGCTCAAGCAAAACAGATTAATGATGGTTATTTACGCAGTGGAAATGTCAGCTATCCATTAGATGTGTTTGGTAATGCTGCTGCGATGGATGTTTTTAAATTTTTATCCTTACCACTCACTGAAAAACTGACAGTATTAGATGGTTTTGAACGGCAAGAAGAGAGTTTAAAAACATTACTTGTTGGCGCTGATTTAGACTTTGAGACATTAGGTACAGAATTTCTAAAAATAAAAGCGACAGATACTTCGGTAAAAACTGATCATTTAGTGAAGCAGGTTTATTTCCCGATTGAGCAGGCTGAATATCATTTATTGTCTGTTTTAACGCCATCAGGTTTAATCACTCGATTAAAACAATCAATTGATACAATACGTTTTTCTGAAGAAACTAAACAGGCTAAAGAGTTACGCAGGAAAAATGAGCATCATGAAATAGGTTATGCTGATATTTTTGATCTCACCATAACAGCTTATGGTGGAACACAGCCACAAAACGTCAGTGTTTTAAATAGTCAGAATGCAGGGCGAGCATATCTATTATCAAGCTGTCCACCTATGTTAGAAAAAAGAGCAATTCGTTTACCTAAAACAGACTTCTTTGCACAATGTTTATATCGAAAAAATTATCAGGAAAGTTTTATTCAGCTTCATAAATTTATGCAGCTTGATTTAAATAATGATGACATTCGTACAGCAATACGAAATATTATTCAGTTTGTCATTGATCAAATATTAGTACTGGCATCTAAGACTCGAGAATATTCTGTTGAGGGGTGGTCAAATCAGGACTATTACGCAAGTTTGCCAAAATTACAGCGTATTTGGTTGGATAAAATTTATCAAACAGAACGAGACGAAGATGATGATTGGCGTAATGACTTAAGCAAGGAAATTGCACGTTGGATATTGCGAAGCTATGAAAAAGTGATTAGTGATGCTTATAAATTAGGAACTGGCGAGATACTGGATGTTAAACAACGTGTAGAAAAATCATTACAACAAGCAAAGGAGTTTTTTTAATGCGCCAGTTTTTATTGATACCTCATTTAAAACTCCATAATGCCAATGCAATGAGTAGTCCATATACCATTGGCTTTCCTGCAATGACCGCTTGGCTAGGTGCAGTTCATGCTTTACAACGCAAGTTACAAAGCAAAGGCTGTGAGGTATCTTTGACTAAAGTCGGGGTGAGTTGTCATGAATTTAATTTGCAAACTTATAAAGGGCAAGGAGATTTCGTTCATTCAATTATTGGCACAGCCAATCCTTTGGACAAAGGTGGAAGTCGACCTGCTTTTATTGAAGAAGCACGTTGCCATTTGGAAGTCTCCTTATTAATTGAATGTCAAAATATAGACCCTGATGAGAAAGAACAGTTTTTAGAAGATGCTCAACAGCTTATTTGTAGTATGAAGTTCGCAAGTGGGGATGTTCTAGCTGTTAAAAAATGTCAAATACTACAATTTGATGAAGATGCAGATCAGGATCGGGAGTTAAAGCCGATTTTAAATAAACTGATGCTTGGACATGTATTGGTTGAACGCCGTGATCTAGTCATAGAAAGTATGAAACAAGGTAAAGATGCTTTGGATGCTGTTTTAGACTATTTAAAAGTTACACATAGTTCTAGCGTAGATGAAAATGGCAAAGTGATATGGACTTCCAAGCGTAACGCACAGGGTTGGTTAGTACCGATTGCAGTCGGTTTTCAGGGTATTTCAGAGTTAGGTATTGCTAAAAACCAACGTGATGCCGATACACCACACCGTTTTGCGGAAGCTGTTTTGACGCTGGGGGAATTTATAATGCCTTATCGTATTGAAAGTATTGATCAACTACTATGGCAATATCATGTTGATTTAGAAAATAATTTATATCTTTGCCAAAACTCAACAACAATCTGATTTAAAAACTGAAAAAAGGAAAAGCTCATGGCTAAAAATGAAAAAGCAGTTGCAAGTGTACTCGCATTTGAAAAGAAACTTGTTCCATCCGATGGATATTTTTATGGTACGAGTTGGGAAAATCGTAATGAGCAAACGCCATTAAAACTCATTCAGAAATCAGTACGAGGAACAATTTCAAACCGTTTAAAACCTGTGGTTGCAGGTGATCCAATGAAACTGAATGCAGAAGTTGAAAAAGCGAATTTACAAACTGTAGATGCTTGTGCATTAGGTGAAAATCAAGACACTTTAAAGGTTGGATTCACTCTAAAAGTATTGGGTGGGGTTGAAAACCCATCTGCTTGTAATAATGAAACGTTCTTAAAATCATATAATGATGTCGCTAAAAATTATATTGCGACGTATGGCTTTACTGAACTTGCAAAACGCTATGCACTGAATATCGCCAATGCTCGTTTTTTATGGCGCAACCGCGTAGGTGCTGAAAAAGTAGAAGTAGTTGTGACTGTGAATGATCAACCAACAGTGACATTTAATGCTTTGGAATATCCACTTCATAACTTCGATCAAGTAGACGAGAAAGTACAAGCCTTAGCGAATCAAATTGCAAGTGCCTTAAGAGGGGAAGTCCCATATTTACTGATTAAAGTTGAAGCTTATGCTTTGGTGGGTAAAGGTCAAGAAGTCTATCCAAGTGAAGAACTTGTATTAGATAAAGGTAAAGGTGAAAAAAGTAAAATCCTTTACCATGTAAATGATGTTGCAGCCATGCATTCACAAAAGTTAGGTAATGCTTTGCGTACCATAGATACTTGGTATCCTGAATTTGATGAGAAAAAAACAGCGATTGCGATTGAGCCATACGGTGCAGTGACCAATCTTGGCAAAGCGTATCGTACCCCGAAAGATAAAAAAGACTTTTTTACTTTATTTGATAAATATGCATTAGGCGAATCACTTGAGAATCCTGAGCAAGAGCATTACGTCATGGCTGTTTTGGTGCGTGGTGGTGTCTTTGGTCAAAGTAGCAAGGATTAACTATGCTCTATTATTTAGAAATTACTTTATTGGAGCAGGAGGAAATTCCTCTGCATCTAATTTGGTCAAAAGTATATACCCAATTACATATTGCTTTTGCTGAACAAGCCGATGAACAGGGCAAGATTGTTTATGGTATTTCTTTCCCTAAGTATCGTTTAATTCAGCAGAAAAAATTGGGTTATTTAGGCGATAAAATTCGTATTTTTGCGGATTCAGTCGAAACATTGGAACAACTAAACTTAAACCATTGGCTAGAAAGACTGCAAGATTATGTGCATGTCTTATCTGCTCGTGAAGTTCCAGAAGATAAGATCAATGGCTATGCAACTTACTTTAAAGCCAATCCAAAATTAACGATTGAACAGCGTATTTTGCATCAAGCAAAACGCCGTGGAATTTCAATTGAAGAGGCAAAGGAACACTTTGAAGCATTGGAACTGACGGAGACTTTTGAACCTTATATTAATATGAAAAGCCAAACCAACGATATGAACTTCCGTTTGATTATTGGGAAAAAACGTGTTGATGAAGCATGTATTGGAAAATTTGGAAGCTATGGATTAAGTCGTACATCTACAGTACCAGAGTTTTAACCCAATATTTTTTAGACTCTTTAACAGCTTAATAAAATCAATAAGTTACAACAAGCCATTTTTTGATTGGGTAAATTTATAAAATACATGATAAATGCTTGTTGTAACTTATATTTTTGCTTTATTATAACTGTTCATGGCGACATACGCCATTTAGAAATGAGTCATCATAAACAGGAATTTCAGATTCTCGTTCATGGCGACATACGCCATTTAGAAATTGGAACGTTCTTCATTGTATTTAACTAAACGGTTCATGGCGACATACGCCATTTAGAAATACACAAAGATCATACTATGATAATCTCGGTAGTTCATGGCGACATACGCCATTTAGAAA
>NZ_KB849354.1:195187-196011 GCF_000368325.1 Acinetobacter sp. CIP 102529 | reverse complement strand
TTGCGCTTAAGTTCATGGCGACATACGCCATTTAGAAAATAACTGCAACTTACATAAAGTTTCGCACCATGTTCATGGCGACATACGCCATTTAGAAAAGCAAAATCTATCTCTGGCTCATATTTATACTGTTCATGGCGACATACGCCATTTAGAAACAGATCATACCAATCATAGGCTTAGTTATGCAGTTCATGGCGACATACGCCATTTAGAAAAAAGCTACCAAGTGACGCTGTTTATTCGCAATGTTCATGGCGACATACGCCATTTAGAAAATTGAGAGAAATTGCGGTGAGCATGGTGTACTGTTCATGGCGACATACGCCATTTAGAAATAATAGCTTGTGACGACAAATGCCCGCTATATGTTCATGGCGACATACGCCATTTAGAAACCAAAATAAAGTAAAAAATAATTGTAAATAATGTTCATGGCGACATACGCCATTTAGAAAAGTACGAAGATTACTGCAATCAAGACTACGAGGTTCATGGCGACATACGCCATTTAGAAAACCATGAAAAGCATAGAACAGTTTGTTGTTGGGTTCATGGCGACATACGCCATTTAGAAACAAGACTTACCACCACCACGGCCACCATGAAAGTTCATGGCGACATACGCCATTTAGAAAAAGCACGTATTGCGAATAAACAGCGTCACTTGGTTCATGGCGACATACGCCATTTAGAAAGTTCATCGGCAAATGGAAAATAATTATAAATAGTTCATGGCGACATACGCCATTTAGAAATTCGCAAAAAAGAGCGGGAAGCACGAAAACGCGTTCATGGCGACATACGCCATTTAGAAAACCTTG
>NZ_KB849354.1:192947-193522 GCF_000368325.1 Acinetobacter sp. CIP 102529 | reverse complement strand
GTTCATGGCGACATACGCCATTTAGAAATGTTTGACAATTTAATTCAAGCTGAACAGCTTGTTCATGGCGACATACGCCATTTAGAAAACCATAATTGATATTGTGGTGCTCTTGGAATAGTTCATGGCGACATACGCCATTTAGAAATTATTCCAAACAAGAAACTGATCTGCCGCACCGTTCATGGCGACATACGCCATTTAGAAATCAAATTGATTTTAGTGTTCTTAGTGCCAAAAGTTCATGGCGACATACGCCATTTAGAAAACTGAGCCTGACGTTCAATAAGGAGATAACCAGTTCATGGCGACATACGCCATTTAGAAAAGTATCAAGTTGAAATAGGTCATCAGTTGTATGTTCATGGCGACATACGCCATTTAGAAATTGCAAGTGGTTTTATAATTATTTTTCATTTGGTTCATGGCGACATACGCCATTTAGAAAAGCAACGTACATCGCATCAAACCTAAGTCTAGGTTCATGGCGACATACGCCATTTAGAAATCGATTTGGCGTGACAACCAAGTCGGGGAAAAGTTCATGGCGACATACGCCATTTAGAAATTTCTTT
>NZ_KB849354.1:190294-191886 GCF_000368325.1 Acinetobacter sp. CIP 102529 | reverse complement strand
GTTCATGGCGACATACGCCATTTAGAAAAGAAGTGGGTTTTACTTGAACATCCAGAATCTGTTCATGGCGACATACGCCATTTAGAAAAATAAGAATGACAAGCACGTTGAACAATACAAGTTCATGGCGACATACGCCATTTAGAAAATGATATTTGGTTCATAACACAGTCGCCACGCGTTCATGGCGACATACGCCATTTAGAAATATTAACATTCGTTTTAATGCAGAACCCAATAGTTCATGGCGACATACGCCATTTAGAAAAACAGGGGACAAAACTGGACGTATCACAAGCCGTTCATGGCGACATACGCCATTTAGAAAATGCCCTCGGTGCTTGAAAATGCCTTCAATCCGTTCATGGCGACATACGCCATTTAGAAATCACTGTGGTGCTGTAGTAGTTCCTGTCTAATGTTCATGGCGACATACGCCATTTAGAAATGAATCTATACGTTTCTGTATCTCAATATTTTGTTCATGGCGACATACGCCATTTAGAAATGACATATTGACGGTGCCCAGTCACAGAAAATGTTCATGGCGACATACGCCATTTAGAAAATAAAAATAATAGAATTATCAGGAACATCACGGTTCATGGCGACATACGCCATTTAGAAAGCCAGCAGCGTTTGAAATTACTTGTTGAGCAAGTTCATGGCGACATACGCCATTTAGAAAATTGCGATTGTAAGAGCGAGAGCGTTGCTGTAGTTCATGGCGACATACGCCATTTAGAAAATTCTCGCCAGAGCAGCATGACTGCCCTGATAGTTCATGGCGACATACGCCATTTAGAAAATTTCCATCCATGAAGTATTCAGCATCAAACTGTTCATGGCGACATACGCCATTTAGAAATGCACTATATGCGGCAGGAACACCAAACAAGCGTTCATGGCGACATACGCCATTTAGAAAAATTAGTTTATGCAGAGAGGAGCAGCGGAATAGTTCATGGCGACATACGCCATTTAGAAAAACAGAAGATAAGACATTTCAACATGCGTTATGTTCATGGCGACATACGCCATTTAGAAACTTTGTTTTAAGTGTTTTGAATGATCGTATGAGTTCATGGCGACATACGCCATTTAGAAATGATAACGATACAAAGCCGTCACGCACTAGCCGTTCATGGCGACATACGCCATTTAGAAAGTAACAGCGTTTAACATCTATATTCTCCTTAGGTTCATGGCGACATACGCCATTTAGAAAGACAATTGGTACTCCGCATATTGTTTTAAAAGGTTCATGGCGACATACGCCATTTAGAAAGACATTCTTGGAAAATCCGTAGGATGTACTTGTGTTCATGGCGACATACGCCATTTAGAAATCAAAAATTCCCCTGAACCCCTGCTGATAAATGTTCATGGCGACATACGCCATTTAGAAATGTGCCAATGCCCAACTATTTACAAAACTTAGGTTCATGGCGACATACGCCATTTAGAAATGACAACTCAATTGTGATTTATGACGAAGCACGTTCATGGCGACATACGCCATTTAGAAAGTTAAAGTCATAAATACAAGTTGTTCCTTGAAGTTCATGGCGACATACGCCATTTAGAAACCC
>NZ_KB849354.1:186057-190284 GCF_000368325.1 Acinetobacter sp. CIP 102529 | reverse complement strand
GCACGTTCATGGCGACATACGCCATTTAGAAAGTTAAAGTCATAAATACAAGTTGTTCCTTGAAGTTCATGGCGACATACGCCATTTAGAAACCCACGCTGTAACCAGTACAAGACCAATTGCACGTTCATGGCGACATACGCCATTTAGAAAAGTGTTAGCATTTGCGGCTGCATCTTCATCGGGTTCATGGCGACATACGCCATTTAGAAAAGTCAGTTAATGTAATTGGCAATTTTATAACTGTTCATGGCGACATACGCCATTTAGAAACCCGAAACAATCAAGACCGCAGACAAAGAAGCGTTCATGGCGACATACGCCATTTAGAAATCGTCCCCATCTTCGCCCTCTATTGTTTCGGAGTTCATGGCGACATACGCCATTTAGAAAATCTGCACATGCTGCTTCATCAATTGATGCTAGTTCATGGCGACATACGCCATTTAGAAAGACAAGTTGACCATTAGATAAAGTCATACAACGTTCATGGCGACATACGCCATTTAGAAATCAACTAGAAAAAGTGTTAGATGCAGCTTGGGGTTCATGGCGACATACGCCATTTAGAAATTACAGAAAAACAAGCATTCCACCAGAGAGTAGTTCATGGCGACATACGCCATTTAGAAATTGGTGTGATGTCATCTCAACCTTTATTAAGCGTTCATGGCGACATACGCCATTTAGAAATGACGGCTCAATTATTATTTATGATGAAGTACGTTCATGGCGACATACGCCATTTAGAAAAACATGTACAGGCGATGATTGCGGTCAATACAGTTCATGGCGACATACGCCATTTAGAAATACAGTGGTTTGTAGCGTGCTCACCTGATTCGGTTCATGGCGACATACGCCATTTAGAAAGCAGCGTGTGAAGAAGGGAAGCCGTTGGTGGTGTTCATGGCGACATACGCCATTTAGAAATGAGTCATCATAAACAGGAATTTCAGATTCTCGTTCATGGCGACATACGCCATTTAGAAATTGGAACGTTCTTCATTGTATTTAACTAAACGGTTCATGGCGACATACGCCATTTAGAAATACACAAAGATCATACTATGATAATCTCGGTAGTTCATGGCGACATACGCCATTTAGAAATGCTAAGACTGAACCAGTCTACATCATGGCTCGTTCATGGCGACATACGCCATTTAGAAATAACTGTTAATACTTACCGTGCAGCCAATGCAGTTCATGGCGACATACGCCATTTAGAAAGTATGCCGTGAACTCAACCGCTTTCCGATTAAGTTCATGGCGACATACGCCATTTAGAAAAAACGCGCCACTTGTCGAAGCACGCGACTCGAGTTCATGGCGACATACGCCATTTAGAAATTGGTGTGATGTCATCTCAACCTTTATTAAGCGTTCATGGCGACATACGCCATTTAGAAATGACGGCTCAATTATTATTTATGATGAAGTACGTTCATGGCGACATACGCCATTTAGAAAAACATGTACAGGCGATGATTGCGGTCAATACAGTTCATGGCGACATACGCCATTTAGAAACACAAGATTCAGTTTCTTTTTCTGTAATGGGTGTTCATGGCGACATACGCCATTTAGAAATAAAAGAGCTTTTAAACCACGCGCCCAAACTAGTTCATGGCGACATACGCCATTTAGAAATTCACGACGTGCTAATAAAAGCTTTGGAAAAAGTTCATGGCGACATACGCCATTTAGAAAATCATGGAAAATCAAAAAGAAAACCGTGATCTGTTCATGGCGACATACGCCATTTAGAAACTGAGCTGTAATCATTCTCCAGTGCTGTTAAAGTTCATGGCGACATACGCCATTTAGAAATGACAGATGGAACAAAATTGGTACGATTATTAGTTCATGGCGACATACGCCATTTAGAAAACATAGAAATACGGCTGATTAGTGTCTTTTTTGTTCATGGCGACATACGCCATTTAGAAAAGCGTGACTACTGCATTTGACCCCAATATCGAGTTCATGGCGACATACGCCATTTAGAAATACAGCGGAACAACAACAAAAAACCTTACCTTGTTCATGGCGACATACGCCATTTAGAAATGAAAGGCGCGGATAATCGTTTACTTGAATAGGTTCATGGCGACATACGCCATTTAGAAAACGAAGAACTTTAGCAACTTGGCTTGCGTTCGGTTCATGGCGACATACGCCATTTAGAAATCAAAATCTGCTAATTCTTTGGGAAATGTAGCGTTCATGGCGACATACGCCATTTAGAAATAACAAAGGGAATAAGTCGATATGTTATAGAGGTTCATGGCGACATACGCCATTTAGAAACAACCGATCAGCCGTTCCTTCAAAATTTGTTAGTTCATGGCGACATACGCCATTTAGAAAAAAAGTACATCAAGCTCGACGTGAATGGAAAGGTTCATGGCGACATACGCCATTTAGAAAGAAGTCAATTGCATCATATTTCTGCGGATTGTGTTCATGGCGACATACGCCATTTAGAAAGCAAAAACCTATGCGAATGCCAAGGCGAAAGCGTTCATGGCGACATACGCCATTTAGAAAAAGGCGAAAGCTGAAGCGGATACAGCACTTGCGTTCATGGCGACATACGCCATTTAGAAAAGCATTATGAGATGGCACAGTTAATGGCCATGGTTCATGGCGACATACGCCATTTAGAAATGCATAAATACCCTGCACTTCTGCTGAATTATGTTCATGGCGACATACGCCATTTAGAAAGCACGCGTTTGCTGCTCTGTGATAATCAGTGCGTTCATGGCGACATACGCCATTTAGAAATGAAAATGTTTGGAAATATTTATCTGTAAAGCGTTCATGGCGACATACGCCATTTAGAAATTGCCAAGTGCCTCTGTTGCTGTATCTTGAGCTGTTCATGGCGACATACGCCATTTAGAAACAGTAGGGGCTTATCTCAAAACTGCGTTTATAGGTTCATGGCGACATACGCCATTTAGAAAGAAACATGAAAATCTAAATATAGCTGATTTTGGTTCATGGCGACATACGCCATTTAGAAAATCAAGACCTGTGACTGAGGTTTTATTTGAGTGTTCATGGCGACATACGCCATTTAGAAAAACCAGTGTTTCTAAAGCCTCGTCAAAATCAGGTTCATGGCGACATACGCCATTTAGAAATGTAGTCGGTGCTTTGCTGACTGCAATGTCTTGTTCATGGCGACATACGCCATTTAGAAATTGGGGCGAATAGATGCACCATCATTACCCCAGTTCATGGCGACATACGCCATTTAGAAAACCTACGGAGTTTTCTTCGGCAACGGCTTAACGTTCATGACGGCATACGTCATTTAGAAAATAGAGAATGCAATTGGAAATCCTGACAATGCGTTCATGACGGCATACGTCATTTAGAAAAGAGAACAAAGCCAATGATTGACATAATCAATGTTCATAACGGCATACGTCATTTAGAAAGTACGTGAGAAGCACCAGAGCCGCCAATGTTTGTTCATGACGGCATACGTCATTTAGAAAAGCAAAATAGTTGTATCCAATCACCTGTTTACGTTCATGACGGCATACGTCATTTAGAAAGGAAGATTGCCACGTTCCGTAGCGATCATTTTGTTCATGACGGCATACGTCATTTAGAAATGCCATTCCATTTTTACGCATTGCATTTTTCAGTTCATGACGGCATACGTCATTTAGAAACGTAAAATTAGATAATTCTTCAATTGTCATCTGTTCATGACGGCATACGTCATTTAGAAATAATTAAGTGTGAGGGCACAGGCACGGCAGGAGTTCATGACGGCATGCGTCATTTAATAATTGGGTTTCAATTATTGCCAAAATAAAATTAGGTTAAGGATATCCATCTAGGATAATCCATAATTTTATCTAAATATTAAAAAAAGATCCTGTCTACTCCTCATTTGAGGAATAGACACAATAGTGCTTTTCTCTAACACTAATCATATTGTGAAGTAAGGAGAATATCATGAAATATAAAATGGCAGCTGCTGCGGTCTTGGGTACTTTATTATTGGGAGGTTGTGGTGGTTCAGATGATGTCATTGATAATATAAAGCAAGAAATTGATGATAAAAATAAACCAACTGAAACGACTACCGCCAATTGGGGCCTTGAAAAGACGGTCAATACAATTACACACTCTGCTTTAAGTACCTTTGTTAATTTTGGTTTTGTTGATGCATTGGTCTATGGCGCTGATGAGGCTGTA
>NZ_KB849354.1:145524-185005 GCF_000368325.1 Acinetobacter sp. CIP 102529 | reverse complement strand
TTATAGCAGTGTCACAGATGCGAAAAAGCAATTAAGTGCATATTTTGAGTTTTATAATTTGAAACGACCTCATTCGAGTCTAGACAAAATGACACCAAATGAGTTTTACTATGATCAGCTACCCCAACAAAACAAGGTGGCTTAACTAGAGCGGAATATCACTTATAAATACGCTTTTAGTTGTTCAAACAAGTGGGACCACCTCTAGGCAACTATGTAAAAACAAGCGATAAAATTACCTTTAATAATTGTAGGGGTTTATTTGATGATGATACTGCGGTTTCAGGTGTCATTAACCTTTCAACAAATCAATATCAATATGTAGACTTCAAAATCAGTTATGATGATGGGGAAAGCAGTTTGGTAAATGGTGCACTTAAAGTAACCAGCACGGCAAATGATACAAGCGGTACCATTGAAACCAACAACTTGAAAGTGGTTTCAACAGAAATTGACGATAATAAAAAATCAAGGACAGTGGAATATAATCTCAGCGCATTTAAAACTAGCTTCCAGGAAGAGGGAAGCAATGGGGCATATTCTTTAAGTTCTGAGGGTATATTTAAGGTTAAAGGCAGTGAAATTGGAGATTATTCAGCTAAATTCAATACCATCAATCCTTTTAGATATAAATCTAATGATGAAGACTCAGATGCCTACGATGGTCAGTTGAAAGTGGTTGATACAACCAATGACAAAAACTATTCAATCTTAATCGCAAATAATGATGCCAAAACTTTGATGTATCAAGCATCTAGTGATGGAAAACAGGTGATTAACAAGACCATTACTTGGGATGAAGTTTACGATTATTAATTTTATTTATCCCGTAATCTCATTATATAGTCATAACACTTTTAGCCGCATCTCCAGTGCGGCTTTTTTATAAATACTGGAATTTATAATGTTGATATTCATAATAAAGGTAAATATGTAGGGATGGCCGATGATATTTTCATGATCTATACTTGTTCGATAAAATTTATGAGTCTTTTCTTATGCACGGTCTCTACCTGATTACCAATGATGATCCAATCCAATTATTACTAGAAAAACTACAGCTTGCGTTGGCAACAGGACATATTGCCATTTTGCAGTATCGTCGTAAAAAAATCGCAAAAGCCGATCAGCCGCTTGAAGTGGAGCAGATTAAGATCCTGTGTGAAAAATATCAGGTTCCATTTGTGATTAATGATGATTTATCGCTGGCAGAACAATTTGGTTTGGGTGTTCATCTCGGACAATCTGATGGCGAAATTATTGATGCGGCCGCATGTCTACCACAGGGGGCGATTATTGGGCGAACTTGCTTAAACAGCTTAGAACTAGCTGAAAAGGCAATTGCTGAAGGTGCAACTTATGTTGCATTTGGCGCAGTCTATGCCACTTCAACTAAACCTGAAGCAGGTAATGTTGGAGTTGAAGTCATTCAACAAGCAAAGCAGAAGTTTAAAGTACCAATATGTGCCATTGGTGGTTTGACCGTTGAAAATTCCCAAGTGGTCATTGAGGCAGGAGCAAGCCTTTGTGCGGTAATTAGTGATATATTAGGACGGTCAACAGCTGAAATTCCTGCTCGTGTAAATGCATGGGCAAAGTTATTTGCATAATTTTTTGCATCGTTTCGACATTTTATTCTTCGATTCTAGGTTGAGTCTTTTATGAGTTTATCTCCAAAGCAAGAACAGTTATTTAAACAAGCAAATAAACATATTCCAGGTGGGGTCAATTCACCTGTACGTGCATTTAACGGTGTTGGTGGTACGCCTGTCTTTATTGAAAAGGCAAAAGGGGCATACTTGTGGGATGTCGATGGCAAACGCTATGTAGATTATGTCGGTTCATGGGGACCAATGATTTTAGGTCACGCCCATCCTGATATTATTCTGGCGGTACAAACTGCAGCTGAGGATGGTTTAAGCTTTGGCGCACCAACAGTATATGAAACGACTTTGGCAGACACCATTTGCGAGATCATGCCAGCGATTGAATTGGTTCGTATGACCAGTTCAGGAACTGAAGCGACCATGACTGCGATTCGCCTGGCGCGTGGTTACACAGGTCGTGACAAGATTGTAAAATTTGAAGGCTGCTATCATGGCCATTCAGATTCGTTATTGGTCAAGGCGGGTTCAGGTTTATTGACCTTGGGTGAAGGTGAGCCGACTTCCAAAGGGGTGCCTGCCGATTTTGCCAAACATACTTTAACGCTACCATATAACAATATTGAAGCCTTGAAAGAATGTTTTGCCAAGTTTGGTCATGAGATTGCTGGGGTAATTATTGAACCAGTGGCAGGCAACATGAATCTGGTTACACCAATTGACGGATTTTTACAGGCCATTCGTGATGTCTGTGATGAATACAAATCCGTATTTATTATTGATGAAGTGATGACAGGTTTCCGTGTTGCTCTAGGCGGGGCACACACCCTGTATAATGTGAAGCCTGATCTGGTGACACTGGGTAAGATTATTGGTGCGGGGCTACCTGTGGGCGCATTTGGTGGTAAACGCGAAATCATGGAATGTATCGCACCTTTGGGTGGCGTCTATCAGGCAGGTACATTGTCAGGTAATCCATTGGCAATGCGTGCAGGGATTGCCATGTTCAAGCATCTTCGTGAACCTGAATTTTATGACAAGCTTTCGGCACAGTTAGCGAAATTGCTTGCAGGATTACAGACGGCGGCAGATGAGGCAGGCATTCCATTTAAAACCCAGCAGGTGGGTGGTATGTTCGGCCTTTATTTCACCGATCAAGAGGACATTACCAGCTTTGATTCGATGTTGGCCTGTGATGTGGGTGCATTTAAGAAATTCTTCCATGGTATGCTTAAACGTGGTGTTTACCTTGCACCTTCAGCATTTGAAGCAGGTTTTATTTCTTCAGTACACTCTGATCAAGACATTGCAGAGACAATTCAAGCTGCAAAAGAAACATTTGCTGAAATGAAAGCTTCTGCGTAATTTCAGATATCAGGAAACACCATGACTATTGTTGTGGTGTTTTTTAGATATGGAATAAAAAATTAGAATTAAATCGATTTTTTCATTGTATTTCTAGTCTAAGCTTTTTATGATTGCCCGCTTGTTTTCATCCAGTCGTTGGAAGGCTACTTTGAGTGATTTTCTAAGTGAACATTTGATTCATCGTGATGAAGATTTTATGGTCATCCATAAACCCGCAGGGTTGCTGACGGTGCCAGGGAAAACACCTGATTTACAAGACTGTCTGATCAATCGTTTATTAAAATTAGAACCGAAAACTTTACTCATTCATCGTTTAGATCGAGATACCTCAGGCATTTTGGTGTTTGGTTTATCCAAATTTGGACAGAGCAATATTTCACGTCAATTCCAAGATCGTCAAACCGCAAAAATCTATCAGGCATTGGTTGCGGGCCATTTAGAGGGACAGGGCACAGTGGATATCCCTGTAATCTATGATCCAAGCCGCCCGCCATTACATATCGTTGATGCAACACATCACAAGCCTGCATTGACAGAATGGCAAGCCATTGAGCATTTCGAAATTCAAGGACAAGCAGTAACCCGAGTTAAATTGATTCCGATTACAGGGCGTTCCCATCAGCTTCGTGTGCATATGCAATATTTAGGTCATCCAATTCTTGGTGACACCTTATATGCCACGCCAGAACAGCAGCAGCTTTATGACCGTTTGTGTTTACATGCGACAGAACTAAGCTTCACTCATCCTAAAACAGCTCAGCAGTTGACATTCAATTGTCCTGTACCGTTTTAGCCCAAAACTTTTTTATGAAACATGATGTGATGCACGCTATTAGATGGTGCTTTGTGTCAAAATACATGGTTGAAAACTACATAAAATACCTTAAACCCTATCAGGGCTACGGAATACAATATGTAGGCTAACTTGAGATAAAGGTGGAAAAATTGCAGCAGTTTGCTATTGGTCAACGTTGGTTATCAGATACAGAAACAGAACTCGGTTTAGGCGTTCTTATTGATGTAGATGAACGTTCTATCAGCATTTTATTCCCCAAAAGTGATGAAACCCGTGTTTATGCACGCAACAATGCGCCTTTATCCCGTATCATCTTCAATGTGAATGATGAAGTTCAGGATCAGGAAGGCATCAAGTGGATTGTTGAATCCATCGAAGACCGTCATGGCGTGCTCCGTTACGATGTGGTTCGCACTTTGGCAAATGGCGAACAGGAACGCAAGGCACTGAATGAAACCCGTATTGGTGCGCAAATCCAGTTGTCAAAACCTTTAGAACGTCTGTTGGCCAGTCAGGTCGATTATAAGGAATGGTATGACCTGCGTATTGAGGCCATGTTGTTGCAGGCTCAAATGCACACCAGCCCATTACGTGGTTTGCTCGGCGCACGTGTTGGCCTGATTCCACACCAACTTTATATCGCGCATGAGGTGGGTAAGCGCTTTGCGCCCCGTGTTCTTCTTGCGGATGAGGTTGGGCTTGGTAAAACCATTGAAGCGGGCCTGATCATTCACCAGCAACTCAAGACAGGCCGTTCAGAACGTATCCTGATTTTAGTGCCTGATTCATTGCAGTATCAATGGATGATTGAAATGCGCCGTCGTTTCAATTTGCAATTTTCTCTTTTCGATTTAACACGTACTGCTTCGATCAAAGAACACGATCCTGATCTCAATCCTTTTTTAACTGAACAATGTATTATTGCCAGTGTTGATTTGATGGTTGACCATGAAGACCTGCGTGAACAGGCTTTGGAAGCAGGTTTTGACTTGCTGGTGGTTGATGAAGCCCATCATTTGATGTGGAGTGAGGAAGAGGGCGGTAATGATCGTTATGATCTGGTTGAAGAACTGGCAGAACAAACAGCGGGTGTGTTGCTTCTCACTGCAACCCCAGAGCAACTGGGTGTAGAAAGTCATTTTGCCCGTTTACGCCTGCTTGATCCGCAACGTTTTAGCAGCCTTGACCGTTTCATTGATGAGGAAGAGCAATACCAGCAAACTGCGAAAATTGCAGAAGTATTGATGTCAGATGAGGCTTTAACAGAAGAGCATTTAGCTGCACTTGAGGGCTTGTTGGGTCATCGTATTGATGATCAGCCTGAACAACGTATGCGTGCGATTCATGAATTATTGGATCGTCATGGTACAGGTCGTATCCTGTTCCGTAACACACGTGAAGCGATTCAAGGTTTCCCAGGTCGTGATTGCCAGCCAGCGCCTTTACCAGCCCCAGAAGACTGGTCATTTGATGGCAAAATGCGTGAGCAGATGTGGCCAGAAGAGGGGCAGCTTGATGGTTCTTGGATGGAAACCGATCCTCGTGTGCCTTGGTTGATGGAAGTGCTGCGTAAAGATCTCAAGCACAAAAAAGTATTGTTGATCGCACGTAGTGGACCTGTCGTTGAAGCTTTAGAAAATGCCCTACGTTTACATGCGGGCATTCGTACAGCAATGTTCCATGAGGGCATGAGCTTATTAGAGCGTGACCAAGCTGCCGCATATTTTGCCGAAGACAGTTATGGCGCTCAGATTCTTCTCTGTTCGGAAATTGGTTCAGAAGGACGTAACTTCCAGTTTGCCAGTGACTTGATCTTATTTGATTTACCTGCAAACCCTGACGTACTTGAACAACGTATTGGCCGTCTGGACCGTATTGGCCAGGAAAACCGCATTCAAATTCACGTGCCATATTTGATCGGTACAGCGCAGGAGCGTATGTTCCGCTGGTATAACGAAGCACTGAATATTTTCAGCAATATTTCTCCAACTGCTCAAACGCTACAAGAGAACTTTATCGTTGAACTGAAAGACTGCTTATTGGCAGATCAAGGGCAAACCTTTGAAGACTTGCTTGAAGAAGTCAATGTACAGCGTCAGGCTCTGGAAGCAGAACTACAGGCAGGTCGTGACCGTTTGCTTGAGTACAATTCTTGTCGTCCAGTGGTGGCGCAGGGCATTGTACAGGCGCTTGAGGATTATGATGACAATACGACTTTACCAATGTTCGTAAAGCGTTTTATGTCATCGACCAATATTGACTTTGATGAGCAAAGCAATGGTACGGTCATCATCAAGCCAACCGACCAGATGCAGGTGCAGGGTTTAACTCTAGACGAAGAGGGTATGACCGCGACATTCTATCGTGATCAGGCGCAAATCCGTGAAGATGCACAATATCTGACACTGGAACATCCATTTATTGAAAGTGTCATGGAAATGATCCGTACACAGTCATTTGGCAGTACCAATGTGGCTTTGCTGAAATCAAATGCATTAAAGCAAGGTTCGGTGTTACTGGAAGTGTGGTTTAAGGTGGATGTGGTTGCACCAAAAGCCTTGAACCTGCCATCAAGCCTGCCAAAACAGTTGATTCGTGTGTTGCTGAGTGAAAATGGTCAGGACTTGTCTGCCAAGATTGATCCAGGCATTTTACGTCCATATTTGCATCATCTGGATGGCAATAGCTGTCGTCAGGTGGTGAAAGCACGCCGCAATGTAATTGAAGAGCGTTACGCACAAGCTTTAGATATTGCCAAAACCTCTTTGCCTGAATTGATGCAACAAGCGAAAGAGCACTACAGTAGTAAATGGCAATATGAAATTGACCGTTTAACTTATCTTAAGCAATTCAATCCAAGTATTCGTCAAGATGAAATTGAGCGTTTACAAAAGTTCCAGAAAGAGGGTCTAAGTTTATTAGATGGTCTTTCTGTGACTCCAGAAGCGATTCAGGTGTTGGTGGTGGTCAAACCTTAAATCATCACCATGCAATAAAAAAACGAGGATCATTTGACCCTCGTTTTTCTATTGCTGAACAGAAATTACTTTTGTTCGATATTGGCTTCAAGGAACCATAAATATTGATCCAGGTCTTCCAGGGCAGCATGGATAATGTCTTCAGAAATCGGGTCCTGAATCTCATCAATCGTGTCACGTAAATGGTTTGCCACCACGCCATACCGATCGGCAAGTTCTTTTAAATGATCCTGTACCGCATGGATTTCCACAGGATACGGTTTTAAATGTGATGTTTGCGATACCGTTTGGGTCGTTCCCAATGCGGTACCGCCAATTTGTACCGCACGTTCAGCCACATTGTCCAGATGGGTAATCAACGAAGTACGGAACATATCCAGCATTTCATGCACGGCAATAAAGTTGCTACCACGCATATTCCAGTGGGCCTGCTTGGTGAGCAAGGACAAATCAATAAGATCTGCAAGTATTTGATTTAATATTTTGACCGTTGCTTCTTTAATGGAGTCATCTAAATTATTACGTGTATAAACTTTTAAAGCTTTCGCTGCTGAAGAACTCATAGTTACCTCATTTCAATTTTAATAAGCATGAAAATGGATCAAAATCATTTATTTCGATAACTATTTTACGCCGTTGAATACGCCTGAATGTTTAGATTTTGACTGCTTTTGTATCAGTTTGAATACTGTGCGAAATACAAAGAAGGGAATGTGGGAAGAAATGTAAGTGGGTCGATTGAGTGTGGTACTAATAAGGGCTGCACCACACGGAAACATAAAACTAGAGCGGTTCTTCTGTTAAATGGCGGGCACCTGTCAGGATCATACGGATCATGAGCATGGTTTGTTCTGCGACTTCAATCCGTTGTTCAGCAGACAGGTCAATCACTTTCGCACCCATGTTAAACACCAGTTGGGTGATGGCTTTAGCGGCAATATCCGCATGGGGCATGTGACTGTTATTGTTGATCTGTTCCAGACGAATCAGGTCTTCGTGCAACTCTTGCTGGAAGAATGAAAGCTGGCGGTCTACAGCCTCTTTATAGGAAGTTGAACCCGTATAGCTTTCACGTAACAATAAGCCCAAATAACCTTCATCCGCATCCAGAAGCTGAATAAAAACTTCGACTGAACTGCGGATAATACTATGTTGCAATACCGCCTGTAGGCGTGCTTCACGAATGATTTTACGCAGTACCAAGCCTGCCCGATCAATCAGGGCGATTGCGAGTTCATCAATGTCCCTAAAATGACGATAAAAACTATTGGGTGCAATGCCCGCCTCACGCGCGATTTCCCTTAAACTCAGGGAAGAGATGCTCTTTTGTGGGCCAATTAGGTTCAGAGTGGCTTGAAATAACTCTTCTTTGCTAATGGTGGCTTTTCGGCCAACCGAACGTACAGGAGATTTTATGGCAATAAGATCCTGTTCATCTGTTGCTGGTTTGGGACTGGGTGGTAAAACAGAAGAATGAACCATCATTTTCAAAATATAAATAAGCTGCTTGGGATTATAGCGATTGTCGATGGGCTTGTGAAATGTAAATCAATCGGGGCTGCTTTCCACTGTGGGAAACAGGGAAAGCTGCATGTCTGCAAGACACTGCCCTTGACTGCGCACCTTTCATTTTATGGTAAACATTTTGTAAAAAATCCTGTTTACAATTCTTTTTGAATAAATATACAAGTGTATATACAAATAAATATACATATGTATAATAATTAAGAAAACAATTAGAGTAACTGCGCATGCAAGCAATCGAAAAGAGGGCTTCCCTGTTTAACTCAATGGCTCAAAGCGTCATGAACAGTCATGATGCCAATTTTTGGTTACAGAAAATCAACCCCTTATGGTCGATGAATCAACCACTTGCTAAAGTCGTAAAAAAACAAATTGTGGCAAAGGATATGGTGAGCCTGATATTGCAATGTAACCGCCATGTGCAACGTGGTGTTGCAGGTCAGCATCATCCTGTGACGGTGGAAATTGCAGGTCGTCATTACGAAAGAACCTATAGCCTGATGCAGGTCGATGCAGACCATCTCTGCCTAACGGTGAAAAAAGTTGATCAAGGTCTGGTCAGTTCTTGGTTGGTCGATCAAAGTCAAACAGGTGATATTCTGCGTTTGGGACAGCCTTATGGTGAAATGCAGCAGCAGGTTCAAACACCAAGGCTATTGTTACTTGCAGCAGGTAGTGGCATTACACCAATGCTGAGCTTGATTGAGGCTTTCTGTCAGTCCAGACAGCTTAAAGCCATATTTGTGCAATTGATGTATTGGGTGAAAACGCATGAAGATGCGGCTTATGCTGAGTACCTAAAAGAGGTTGCTGAAAACTTTCCGAATTTTACTTATCAGATTTTTTATACGCAGGAACAGGATCAACGCTTAAACCAGTCTCACGTTAATCAACTTAAATCTTTAAATGAAACCACAGTTTATGCCTGCGGCCCATCAGGCTTTGTGGCAATGGCGGAAACATTGTTTAAGCATGCCGCCTCAATCCAGACCGAAGCTTTTGGTCTAAGCCAGTTTGATATAGATGCAACTGATACGGGTTTTATCAATGTCACATTGACACAATCCAACAAGACCATCGCCATTCCAAAAGGCCAGTCGATTCTAAGCAGTTTGGAACATCAGGGGATCAAGCCAAAGCATGGTTGCCGTATGGGAATCTGTAATAAGTGTGCCTGCACCAAGGCACAAGGTTCGACCAGAAACTTGCTCAATGATTCAGCAAACCACGAGCCAAGCCAGTTACTCAAGATTTGCGTAAATTCAGCTCAATCTGATCTTGTGATTGATCTATAAGCGAGAATGACAATATGAATATGCCTGTAAAATATCAATTTTTTCAAAATCCTAAAAATCGTAATTTAACCGAAGCCGAACTGGCTGCTTTTGCCAGAGAGCTGGATCAAATCAAGCAGGAAGTTCTGGACGATTTGGGCGAGAAAGATGCTAAATACATTCGCCGTGTTTATTCATCAGTCCGCTATAGTAGTTTCTTAGGTCGTGCCTTACTGTTTGCTGGATGGTTTCCGCCTGCATGGCTATTGGGTACAGGTTTACTTAGTTTTGGCAAAATCATGGAAAATATGGAATTGGGCCATAATGTCATGCATGGGCAGTATGACTGGATGAATGACCCTAAATTTAATGGTCTAACCTATGAGTGGGACACGGTTGGCACCTCGGATAACTGGCGACAAACCCATAACTATAAGCACCATACCTATACCAATGTGAAAGGCATGGATGATGATGTAGGGTATGGAGTATTTCGTTTATTTCCAGAACAACGCTGGACTAAGTTTACCTTAATTCAACCCATTTATATTCTACCATTTAGCCTATTGTTCCAATGGGGCGTTGCCATTCAAAGCCTTGAAGTTGGTAAGGTATTGTATAAGCGTAAAACCATAGCCGAATTTAAACGAGATTGGCAGCCTGTACAAACTAAAATCACCAAGCAGCTGTTTAAAGATTATGTGTTTTTCCCATTAGTGGCAGGGCCTGCGGCGATTCCAGTATTTACCGGTCATTTAGTTGCCAATGGTCTGCGTAATATCTGGACCTTTAGCATTATTTTTTGCGGCCATTTCACTGGTGATGTCGAAGTATTTCCGAAAACCGTGTTGGAAAATGAAAGTCGTGGGCATTGGTACATGCGCCAGATTCGTGGTTCATCCAATTTGACTGGCTCGGAAGCATTTCACATTTTGACGGGACATTTGAGTCATCAAATTGAGCACCACTTATTTCCTGATATCCCTGCACGCCGTTATCGCCAAATTGCACCGAAAGTTGAAGCGGTATGTAAAAAATATGGCTTAAATTACAACAATGCCAGCTTTGTCAAACAGTTTGGTGAAGTGGTCGGACGTATTTTTAAATATGCGCTGCCTTTTAAAAAGTGATTAGAGCATAAGGGCGAATTGTGTTCGCCCTTATGCTGAGGTCAGTTCAACTTTCGAATTATTTAAACTGAATCGACCCATTGGCGCTAACCGTGATTTTTGATTCACCCGCCGCCATGTCCTGTGCAGGTGCAGCTTCCGCCATCGCAAATTTTGCCATGCCACCCCGCATCATTGGTTGTGGGAAATAGTTGCTGGTATTTAGGTTTAAACTGACCAGATTATATTGGGTTTTATTCCATGCCTGAGTAATCGCCTGTGCACGTTGCTGGAAGTTTCTAGATGCCTCAATCATCAACTCATTTTCAACTTTCTTGCGCTGTTCATCCGATACGGTGAAATTGATGGATTGGGTCTGGAAGCTTTGCTGCAACTCGCTAATCAACTGGCTTGCCGCCTTAAAGTCCTTACTTTCAAGCTGAATTTCAGCACGGGCACGCCATTCCTTTAACTTGCTGCTGTCATTGTCATAAACAGGGTAGGTACTTTGCGCACCAGTTTCGACCTTGACCTGTGAATATTTACGCGAAATCGCCTGTGCCTGATTCATCAGTTGATTGATTTGATTCGAAAGCTCAGCAGGTTGCTTGTGGCTTTTCTCAATATAGAGAACTGCACGCATTTCGTCATTCGCAACTTGGCGTGCTGCATCTGCTTGGATATTCACAATATTATAGTTCAAGTTTTCAGTCTCATGAGCAAAAAGGCTTGGGCTAAGTGCAGCTCCGATCATTAATGTTGCAAGTGCTAAAGTACGCATAAAAAATTCCTTAAAATTTGGTATTAAACATTTATTTTTACAAGTCTGATATTAGAAACAACGGATGGCGAACTTTTGCATATTTTGTGGTGTCTTTGTAATGGATTAGGGTGGTTTTGCAACAGAAAAATAAATAAAACTGATTAAAAAATAATGTGTTAGTTAAAAGTGTTTGACCATTTATCTAAAATACAAACTGCAAATAAAAAAAGCATACTTTCTTTCACTTGTCACATAGTATGATGATAATTCATCATAGTTAATTGAAAGAAATATTTTTTCAATAATATTAGATGAATGTCAGGCATAAAAAGTGTTTATTTTCTTTCAAAATTAGGTATCATCTCGCACCTAGTTGAAAGACATAAAACATTTTGTCTGCACTAGATTCTAAAAAGCACCGAGTCAAACGACCGCAAGTCACCAGACTTATTTCTTTTACCCATATCAGAGATGGTAATTCGATATGAGCGTTACTTCCGTAAACCCTGCCGCTAATGCATCCAACGAATATTATTTGACTCGCCAAAGTCAGATGGAATCAAATGTTCGTAGTTATCCACGTAAATTACCGTTAGCGATAGCGAAAGCACAGGGCTGCTGGGTTACAGATGTTGAGGGTACTCAATACCTCGACTGTTTAGCTGGGGCAGGAACATTGGCTTTAGGTCATAATCATCCTGCGGTGATTCAAAGTATTCAAGATACATTGGCAAGTGGCTTGCCTTTGCATACTTTAGACTTAACGACTCCTTTAAAAGATGCTTTTACTGAAGCACTTTTGGCTTACTTGCCAGGCGGTAAAGAAGAATATTGCTTACAGTTCTGTGGACCATCTGGTGCAGATGCAACTGAGGCAGCCATCAAACTGGCAAAAACCTATACAGGTCGTAGCTCAGTGATCAGTTTTTCAGGTGGATACCACGGTATGACTCATGGTTCACTGTCGATGACAGGTAACCTGAGTGCTAAAAATGCCGTGAATGGTCTTATGCCTGGCGTTCAGTTTATGCCTTATCCACATGAATATCGTTGCCCACTTGGTTTAGGTGGTGAAGCGGGTGTTGATGCTTTGACTTACTTCTTTGAAAATTTCATCGAAGATGTTGAAAGTGGTGTAACGAAACCTGCTGCTGTGATTCTTGAAGCAATTCAAGGTGAAGGCGGTGTCGTAACTGCACCTGTTAAGTGGTTACAAAAAATTCGTGAAGTGACTGAAAAGCACAACATCGTTTTAATTTTGGACGAAGTTCAAGCTGGTTTTGCACGTTCAGGTAAAATGTTTGCCTTTGAACATGCAGGTATCGAGCCTGATGTTGTGGTGATGTCAAAAGCTGTAGGTGGTGGTTTACCATTAGCAGTGCTTGGTATTAAGCGTAAGTTTGATGCTTGGCAGCCAGCAGGTCACACGGGTACTTTCCGTGGCAACCAGTTGGCAATGGGTACAGGTTTAATGGTTCTAAAAACTATTTCTGAACAAAACCTAGCTAAAAATGCGCAAGAGCGTGGTGACTTCTTACAAGCTGAATTCAAAAAGTTAGCTCAAGAATTCCCATGTATCGGTAATGTCCGCGGTCGTGGTTTGATGATCGGCGTTGAAATTGTTGATGAACGTAAACCAGCTGACCATATGGGTTCACTTCCTGCTGATGCACAATTAGCTGCGGCAATTCAAACAGCTTGTTTCAACAATAAACTTTTACTCGAGAAAGGTGGTCGTAACGGTACGGTAATTCGTTTACTTTGCCCACTTATCATCAATCAAGACGAATGTGTTGAAGTAGTTGCACGCTTCAAAAAAGCGATTGCAGAAGCTTTAAAAGCAGTACGAGGCTAATCCATGGTTGATTTTGCAGAACATCGTAAAGCGTTACTCTGCAATGATGCACAATCCATTGCTGACTATCAGTCAGCAATGGGCGAAGCGGTTAAAGCCGTTTCAGCATGGTTGCAAAATGATAAAATGTACACAGGTGGAAGCATTAAAGATTTGCGAGCAGCAATTTCTTTTCATCCATCGAAAGAAGGTTTAGGTGTACAACAATCATTACAACGTATGATTGAGCTTTTCCTCAACAAAAGTTTAAAAGTACATCATCCGCACTCACTTGCACATTTGCATTGCCCAACGATGGTGATGAGCCAAATTGCGGAAGTGTTAATCAATGCAACGAACCAATCTATGGATTCATGGGATCAAAGCCCAGCAGGTTCATTGATGGAAGTTCAGCTTATTGATTGGTTACGTCAAAAAGTGGGCTATGGTGCAGGTCAAGCAGGTGTGTTCACTTCGGGTGGTACACAGTCAAACTTGATGGGTGTATTGCTTGCACGTGACTGGTGTATCTCGAAAAACTGGAAAGACGAAAATGGTAAGCCATGGTCGGTTCAGCGTGATGGTATTCCAGCAGAAGCAATGAAAAACGTCAAAGTCATTTGTTCTGAAAATGCACACTTCTCTGTGCAAAAGAACATGGCAATGATGGGGATGGGCTTCCAGTCAGTCGTGACTGTTCCTGTCAATGATAATGCGCAAATGGATGTCGATGCACTCGAAAAAACCATGGCACATCTTCAGTCTGAAGGCAAAATCGTCGCGTGTGTTGTTGCAACAGCGGGTACGACAGATGCTGGTGCAATTGATCCACTCAAGAAAATCCGTGAAATTACCAATAAATTTGGTTCGTGGATGCATATTGATGCTGCTTGGGGTGGTGCGCTGATTCTTTCAAATGATCATCGTGCAATGCTTGATGGAATTGAATTGTCAGACTCAATCACACTTGATTTCCATAAGCATTATTTCCAAAGCATTAGCTGTGGCGCTTTCCTGTTGAAAGACGAAGCAAACTATCGCTTTATGCATTATGAAGCGGAGTACTTAAACTCTGCTTATGATGAAGAACATGGTGTACCTAACCTTGTGTCTAAATCTTTACAAACGACTCGTCGTTTTGATGCATTGAAATTGTGGATGACAGTTGAAGCATTAGGCGAAGAGCTTTATGGTTCAATGATTGACCATGGTGTGAAATTAACACGTGAAGTTGCAGATTATATTAAAGCAACAGCGGGTCTTGAATTGTTGGTTGAACCACAATTCGCCTCAGTCCTGTTCCGTGTGGTGCCAGAAGGTTATCCAACTGATTTTGTTGATAGCTTGAACCAGAACGTGGCAGATGAATTGTTTGCACGTGGTGAAGCGAATATCGGTGTAACCAAAGTGGGTAATGTTCAATCATTGAAAATGACCACTTTAAGCCCAGTTGCAACGCTTGAAAACGTTCAAAACTTGCTTGCACTTGTGTTGGCAGAAGCCGATCGTATTAAGGATTCGATTGCAGATGGTACCTATACACCGCCGATTGATTAATCGGGTGTTATGTAGAAAAGAAGATCGCTTAGGCGGTCTTTTTTATATTCGATCTGTAATGAGTTGTTTTTAATCATTTTGCTATAAATCATTAGAAACAAGGTGATTATAAAACTGTAGATAATGAGTTAAAAAATAGCCAATAATGCTCTTGTCTACCTTACAGTTATTAACATCATAAAAGCGTCATAAAGTTGTCACCTAATTGTCATATTATCCACTCAAAATGCAATTAAACAAAGTACAACACTTCATTCAGAGCGTTGTAAATCAAATTGCATCAATGAGAGTAAATCGAATGCGCTTAAATCCACGTCACATCGCAATTGCATTAGCTGTATCTGGGGCAACCGTAGTAACGACTGCAAATGCAGCTCGTGATACGATTCAAATTGCTGGCTCATCCACTGTGTTGCCTTATGCAAGTATCGTTGCAGAAGAGTTTGGTAATACTTTCCCACAATTCAAGGCACCCGTTGTTGGTTCGGGTGGTACTTCAGGTGGTTTAAAGCAATTCTGTCAAGGTGTTGGTGATAATACCATCGATATTGCAAATGCTTCACGTAAAATCAAAGATTCAGAGCTTGCTGCATGTAAAAAAGCAGGCGTAAATCAAGTGCAAGAAATCAAAATTGGTTATGACGGTATTGTATTTGCGTCTAACTCACGAAAGGGTGCTTATAACTTAGATCCAGCACATGTATTTACTGCATTGGCTGCACAGCTTCCTTCAGGTGGTAAATTGGTTCCAAACCCATATACACGATGGAACCAAATTGATGATGACTTACCAAATGAACCGATTACCTTAGTTATTCCAGCAACAAACCATGGTACGCGTGAAGTGTTCCAAGAAAAAATGGTTGAAGCGGGTTGTGAATCATTTGCTTATTTCAAAAATTTAGATAAAGAAGAACAGAAAAAAGCATGTTCAAACTTCCGTAAAGATGGTCGTGTGATTGAAATTGCAGGTGATTACACTGAAACACTAGCTCGTTTAAAAACTTCTCCTAATGCAGTAGGCGTATTTGGTTTAGGTTTCTATGATCAAAACCGCGATAAATTACGTGTTGCAACAGTAAATGGTGTATTACCTTCTGAGAAAACTGTTTTAAGTGGTCAATATCCAGTATCTCGTGCACTTTACTTCTATGTGAAAGGCGAACACTTAAAATCAATCAAAGGTTTAGCTCAGTATCCAGAGTTTTTCCTTAACAAGAAAATTTCTGGTAAAGGTTCTAAACTGGAAAAAGCTGGCCTGATTCCTCTAAGCGATAAAGAACGTGCAACAGTTCTAGCTGATTTCAAAGCGGGTAAAACAGTTAAGTAATATTGTTAAAAGGGAGGCTGGTGCGACTTAGGTTCATCAGCCTTTTTTGTCTAACTAAGTTTTTTCAAATCATGAAAATTGAGAAAACGTGGAGATTACATGAATCTGCTACTTATCGGTGTGTTATTAGCCCTTGTGGCAATTGCATATCAAATTGGGCTGAGTAAAAGCCGTAACCTAGCAGGTAAGGGAAATAACTCAGTAACACTACATTCACGTCCAGTTTATTACGGGGCTTTAGTTGCTTTGTGGTGTGGTATTCCTGCTTTTTTAATTTTGATGATTTGGAACTTGGTTGAACCAAGCGTTTTACAACATATTATTTTTAATAATATTCCTTCATCGATTAGCTCAACTTTAGATGAAGCTGGTCGTGATGTTCTTATTGATCGTGTTAAAGCAATTGCTTCAGGATTCGGGGTAACTGATCAAGCCGCTGCTTATGAAGTTGCTGCTGCACAGCAGTTAGCAAAATTCCAAACGATTGGTTCATTTGCAAAATTTGCAGTAGTGATTAGTGCTGCATTGGCGGGTCTTGTTTGGGCTAAACGTCATGTAAGTCAACAATATCGTGCCCGTAACCAAGTTGAAAAAGCTATCAATGTTGCTTTGATCCTTTGTTCTGGGGTAGCGATTCTTACAACTGTTGGTATCGTTCTTTCAATGCTTAGTGAAGCATTACACTTTTTCAAATTTGTAAGTCCTGTTGATTTCTTCTTCGGAACAGAGTGGAACCCTGGCTTTAGTACCACAGGTAATGCCGAAGGTAGCTACGGTATTCTCCCATTAATTTGGGGGACTTTGATGGTGAGTGGTATAGCACTACTCGTTGCTGTACCTGTGGGCTTGATGATTGCGATTTATTTAGCGGAATACGCTTCCTCTCGCTTACGTTCTTGGGCTAAACCAACAATTGAAGTTCTAGCGGGTATTCCGACGATTGTTTACGGTGTGTTTGCACTCATGGTGATTGGCCCATTCTTTAAGATGGTCGGTGAAAGCATCGGTGTGAACATCAACGCAACAAGTGCATTAACTGCTGGTTTTGTCATGGGAATTATGATCATCCCATTTGTCTCATCTTTATCCGACGACATTATTACGCAAGTACCTCGTGCATTGCGAGATGGTTCGCTAGGTTTGGGTGCGACAAAATCTGAAACAATTCGTCAAGTTGTTCTCCCAGCCGCTTTACCAGGTATCACAGGTGCTTTTTTACTTGCCGTTTCTCGTGCAGTTGGTGAGACGATGATCGTGGTCTTAGCCGCTGGGAATAGCCCATTACTGCATGCGAATCCTTTAGAAGCCGTGTCTACAGTTACCGTAACAATCGTTAAGCAATTGACAGGCGATACAGATTTTGCAAGTCCGCAAGCTTTAGTTGCATTTGCCCTAGGTCTGACTTTGTTTGTAATTACTTTGGGTTTAAACATTATTGCACTGTACATCGTGCGCAAATATCGTGAGCAATACGAATGAGTTCATCAAATACATCTCCTCTGGATCAGAACGTATTTGATCCACAAGTGGCTGCTGAACAACGTGAACAGCGCAAAAGAAAAATCCAAAGTTCTTTGGCAAAGCGCCACCGCAAAGAAAAGGCGTTCCGTTTTGCTGGCTTCTCGGCAGTGGTGATTGGCCTTGCATTTGTTGCCTTGCTGTTTGGTAGTATTCTGGCAAAAGGTCTGCCATCTTTCTGGCAAAGCAGCATAACTGTTCCAGTTTATTTTGACCCAGCGATTATTAATGTTGGTGCAAAACCAAAGCAGACGGCAGGTGAAACCCCCGCGCAGTTTGAAGAGCGAATGGTGGCCTGGCAAACTGAAATGGGTATGGTGGACTGGGATGCCCTGATCGTGAATGGCATCGTTTCAAAAGATAAATCGCTTGAAGATCAGCGTGATTATTTAAGTGGCTTGTACACCAGTTCTGAAGCGTACCGTTTACGTGACATGGTGTTAGCAAATCCAGCCCTGATTGGAAGCAAGCAGGAGATTAAGTTTCTGGCTGATGCCAATGTGGATGTCTGGCTAGCTGGAAATATTGACCGTAACCTGCCTGATGACCAGCAACAGCTTGAGCCAGAAGTGCGCCAGCTTGCAGATAAGTTAAAGGCAGAGGGGATTATTGCCAATACGTTCAATACCAATCTGTTCTTTAGCCCAGATTCACGCAGTTCACCTGCGAGCAGTGGTTTGGCTGGGGCATTCATGGGTTCATTGTTCATGATGCTGATTGTCATCATCATCTCGATTCCAATTGGAGTGGCGAGTGCAATCTATCTTGAAGAGTTCGCGCCAAAGAACATGATGACCGACATCATTGAAGTGAACATCAACAACCTGGCAGCAGTTCCATCGATTGTGTTCGGTCTGCTGGGTGCGGCAATCTTTATTGGCTGGATGCAGTTGCCTTTATCTGCGCCACTGGTGGGTGGTTTGGTACTGAGTCTTATGACCTTGCCTACCGTGATTATTACCACGCGCGCCTCATTAAAAGCGGTGCCACCATCGATTCGTCAGGCTGCTCTGGGTCTTGGTGCATCAAAAGTTCAAACCGTTTTTCATCATGTATTGCCACTTGCATTGCCAGGGATTATGACTGGTGCAATCATTGGGATTGCACATGCGCTGGGTGAGACTGCACCATTATTGTTGATTGGTATGAGTGCTTTCGTTGCCAGCATTCCGACCACACCATTGGAACAGGCAACCGCATTGCCAGTACAGGTGTATTTATGGCAGGGTAATGAATTGCGCAATTTCTTTGAGGGGCGTACCGCGGCAGCGATTATTGTGTTGCTTGCCCTCTTGATTGGTTTAAACAGCCTTGCAATCTGGCTCCGTAAGAAATTTGAAGTGCGTTGGTAATAGAGGAGAGTACAATGAATACGATTGATATTATGAACGCCGTAGAAAAGGATAAATCAGTGAATCCACAACAAACAGAATTTACGTCATCTGAAGCGCAAGTTCAGCAATCAAATACTGCATTTGTCTCTCAGTTTGAAACGGCTTCTTCAAATAAAAAGCCAAAAACCAGTGAAGTGAAAATCAGTACCAAGGATGTTCATGTTTATTATGGTGAAACTGAAGCAATCAAGGGTATTGACCTGGATATTTACCAGAATGAAGTGATTGCGTTCATTGGTCCATCGGGTTGTGGTAAATCAACATTCCTGCGTACCTTAAACCGTATGAATGATACGATTGATAGCTGTCGTGTGACAGGTAAGGTGACACTGGATAATCAGGACATCTATGATCCTAACCTTGACGTGGTATTGCTGCGCGCACAGGTAGGGATGGTGTTCCAGAAGCCAAACCCATTTCCAAAATCAATTTTTGACAATGTTGCCTATGGCCCGAAATTGCATGGCCTGGCACGTGACAAATATGATCTGGAAGAAATTGTTGAAAATAGTCTGCGTAAAGCAGGTCTGTGGGATGAAGTCAAAGACCGATTAAGCCAGCCAGGAACAGGTTTGTCTGGCGGCCAGCAACAGCGTTTATGTATTGCGCGTACCATTGCGGTCAGCCCTGAAGTGATTTTGATGGATGAACCGTGTTCGGCATTAGATCCAATCGCAACAGCTAAGATCGAGGAGCTTATTTCAGAGCTTTCAGAGCAATTCACTATTGCAATCGTGACCCACTCCATGCAACAGGCAGCGCGTGTGTCTGATCGTACCGCTTATTTCCATCTGGGTGACCTGATTGAAGTCAACTCGACTGAGAAAGTGTTTACTCAGCCTGACCATCAATTGACTGAAGCCTATATTACAGGGCGTTTTGGTTGATACCATCCCGTATATATCAAAGGGCCTACGGGCTCTTTTTTTATGATACAGATGAAAATGAATCTATTTTGCAAAAACGCTATTGAATTTTTATTGAACAGACCACATCTTAGAGGCATAAAGACGAACTCAAGAGCACTTACTTTATGTTATTCCATTTACCTAAATTTCCTGCTGAAATTCGTATTAGCCATTTAAATGCGCGTGTGAATGAACAAAGAAAAAAAATTGCGCAAACAACAGCATCCCGTTTGGAATTATTACAACTGGTTCAGCAGCTTGCTAAAGAAGCCAAGGTTCGTAAGAAAAATGACCAGAAAATCTTCGTTTTAGATTTCAAGGGTGATATTCAGGCCTCTGCGGTCGATACCCTGCGTGAAGAGATTACCCTAATTTTGGCAACCGCCAAAGCTGGACATGACCGTGTGATTGTACGTCTGGAAAGCGCAGGTGGAATGGTGCATGGCTATGGTTTGGCTGCGGCTCAATTGGTTCGTTTACGTGATGCGGGTTTTCATGTGACGATTTGTGTTGATAAGGTTGCTGCCAGTGGCGGCTACATGATGGCATGTATTGCCAATGAAATTGTTTCAGCACCGTTTGCCGTGGTGGGTTCAATTGGTGTGGTTGCACAGGTGCCGAACTTTAACCGTTTATTGAAACAGCATAATGTGGACTTTGAACTGTACACTGCTGGTCAATATAAACGCACCGTAACCATGTTTGGTGAAAATACTGCTGAGGGTAAGGCCAAGTTTGAAGAGGAATTACAGCAGACCCACGTGCTGTTTAAGCACTTTATTGAAAAATACCGCCCACAACTCAACGTTGAAAAGGTTGCAACAGGTGAGCACTGGTATGGTGAAGATGCACGTGCATTAAATCTGGTGGATAAATTACAGACCTCGGATGAATATTTACTCAGTCTTTTGTCACAACATGATGTCTATGTGATCAATACCCGCAAACGCCCTACATTTGGTGAAAAACTGGGTTTGCAGGCGGCACAAATGGCTGAGACCCTGATTCCAACGGTGATGGGTAAAATCGCTGATAGCCTCGCCAAGGCAAACAGCACCTTGGTTCAGATGCGTGATCCTAAGTTTTAATCAATTTGTCCTGATCAAAGAAAAGCACCTGTTTAAGGTGCTTTTCTTTTGCTTCTGCCTAAATAGAGCAGCCCTGTAAGGATTGATCCGATTGTGGCCAGAAACATATCCTTGTGTGCATCCCACATATCTCCCTGCTGTCCATTATAGTTTTCCGCATCTTCAGGCGACAAGCCAATGGATAGTCCCCATTCGAGCAACTCATAGAGCATACTGGAAGCCATCACAAACTGGATCACCAGCAGGAACAAGGTCAATGGTTTTGCGGTAGGAAACCAGACCTGAAAACAACGGAGAAAAAATGGGTAAAGCAATAATCCATAAGCAAAATGCACCAGTCGATCATACATGTTCCGAGACCAGCCCATTGTCTGATTCAGGTCAAAATGAAATAGGGACTTTAACCATTCATTGTAAGGCACATAGGAGTACAAATAATGGGCCGCAACAATATGGATGAATAGAAAAAGCAGGTACAAACAAAAACTGAAAAAATGCATGCCTATTTTTTTCATGCTGATGATCAGCACGACCAGCATAAACACAGTGCCCACCTGATGCAGGAGATAGGACTCAAGCTCAAGCGGCTGTATGCTGGCAATTGCCACGGCAAGGGCGATGATCCCAAGCGCAATATAATGTTTTAAGCCAAGTTGTTTTTCAATCATGCCACATCCGAGAAGAAAAAATCATCAGGCAGGGTAATTTATCATTGTTCAGTTGAATCTGGTATTAAAGGTGATGCTGCAACACCGCCAAGCGCCTGACAAGCCTGAAGATAGAGCTGGTACTTTTGTTGTACAACTTCATCGAGTGGAATGTCAAACAGATCCTCGCCATTTTTATACTGTTCAATATAGGTGCTGGCTTTGTCCTTGTTTGCGGCAAGTGTCTGTTGATAAAAATTGGTAATGGAGGAAGTCGCAAGCTGACTGGTCTCCACGTTTTTACACTGGAAACGCTGCAAAATTTTTTCAGCACGTTTAACTTCACTTGATTGTCCAAATACACATCCTGTTAATTGGGCAATCACAATCAGCACGAATAAGATCTTCATGATATTTAGAATAAAAATTTTTAAAGATTGTTATTGTATATAGAATTTATTCTGGAAATAAATTAATTATGTTAGGACTTACGCACTGTTATTTATAGACTCTCTGTGGTAGCAGATGATTTTTATCGAGAATAAAGTCATCAATGAAGTTTTTGATCATTGGTCTAAATAATTTCTTCTGCCAACGATATACATTTTCAAAGATCCGCTCAAACTGGTTCTTTTGTATCTCAACGTAGGCCATCAAGGCTGAAAAAATATGATTCAAAATCAGTTTAGACCGTCTTACTTGAAACTTTTCAATATGACAAACCTGTTTAATCACTCGGTGATATTGTTCTATTTTCCAATGACTTGAATGTAATTCATGAAAACCCTCAAAGGACAATAAATCATCTTCATCTTGATGCACAATATAAAACCTCTGCTGTTCTTTTAACTGAGTCTTAAATAATTGTACAAAGCCAAAATCTTTGAGCCAGACCACTTGACCCTGATGGAAATTCGGCAATAAACGCAGTTGAAACCATTGTCCTTTTTCTGGGGAAACCTTACGGTTACAGTCGATACCAAACATAAATCGAATACCATGTTTTCTTATGGTTTTTAGATTTCCAGTCGATGAATACCAACTATCACCTGTAATAAATTGAATCTTTGCACCCCAACTGAGTACTTCACTTAACATATCCATAAAGTAATCATTCTTGGTTTTACCCTCAGATTTGTCATAAATTCGGAAATTAATTGGAATATTTTGACCATTTTGATCTGTCGCATACAAGGTAATGAGATTAATACCCTTGACGGATCGGTGGTGTTTGCCTGACCAAAAATAGCTAACCAAGTCCATATGCTGACTATACGGTTTATCTAAAACAGTATCATCAATACTGACTATAAGTTTATTATTATCAATATGTTGAATTGCTTCTTGATATAGGTCGTGAGGTGTGTAGTCTTCACGCTCTAGAAAGCGATTTACACTATCATGCGAGATATTATAAGTCTCGGCAAGTTGTGTGCAGCTAATAGAGTTCGGTTCTGTCATGAGAAAGCCCATATAAATGGGTAATGTACAAGTTGCTGTAGAAGCATGTTTAGTTCGTCTGATCACAGATACGTTATAAAGTATTTTAATACTTTTTTGAATCCGTCAATGCGTAAGTCCTATATGTCTAACATAAGCAATTAAATGACTTAAATCGTACGACATAAAATCCAGTTTTGAGATGAAACGCATATTTTTTTCTATATATTTGATTTTAATCATGTAATATAATTGAGAAAACAAAAATGAAAAATTTATATAACAATCAGTTTGAGGAGCAGAATGTGAAGATACGCAAGGCGGAAAAAAGGGATGTGAATGAGTGTGTTCCATTTGCTTAAACTTTCTGGGACAGGTTATGCTCATTCTTCATCGAATTAATTCAACATGCTATGCGTAGTCAATCAGCACTTTTATCCTGTTTTATTTTATTTTTCTCCTGTATCTGTCATGCAGGGGATTATAATTTTTTTACAGCGGTCAATGATGATGCTGAAGAAATGTTTGACTCAGCCTATCCACAGCAAGAGAAAACAGATTATTCAATTCTGCATAACCTGTTTTTTCAGGGTGAGCGCTGGCGTATTTACAATTATACCGCCTATCAAACCAACCAGTTTAACCATAAAATGCTGACAGGTGACACCAGTAACTTATCTCTGGATGATTTTTCAGTTTCATTGGGATATGGCATCATCTACCAACTGAATCCAACCAACCGAATTGGCTATGAGTACTTGTCCAGCTTTCCATTTGATCGGGGGCAGTTGGTTCGCTTTTTCTGGTTGCGAATATTTTAGACCATCTTTTGATATAAACCTGCACGTACCATACCTGCCTTGGTTTCCTTGATTTTTTGCCAACTGGCTGGAAGTTTTAGCTGTGACAGGTCACGGTCTGCCTCAACATAAATATAGGCGTTCGGATTAATCAATGGTTCAGTCAACTCGGCAAGCTCTTGCCATAAATCAAGGCTGTAGGGTGGATCAAGAAACACTACATCAAAGCCACTGTGTAATTTCACTAATGCCTGCTGCGCGGTTGAGATCATCAACTGACAATTTTCCGCTTTTAATAACTGGATATTATCCTTTAAAAAACGTGCCTGAGTTGGGTTGGGTTCAATCATCACCACTTTTGCTGCGCCACGCGAGAGCGCTTCAAAACCGAGGGCGCCCGAACCACTGCATAGGTCCAGCACCTGTGCATTCTGGATATCCCACATCAGCCAGTTGAACAAGGTCTCACGGACACGGTCAGGGGTTGGCCTTAAACCCTCAATACTGGCAAAGGGCAGGGAACGTCGTTTCCATTCACCCCCAATAATGCGTAATTGGTTCTTCATTATTCAGTGATTCCATCGGCTGGCTGTGGTGGTGGGGTAACTGCTGGGGCAGGGGTCACCGTAGGGGGTATTGGCAGTGAGGCTTGCGCCGTTGTTGGTGCAGTGGTATTGCCGCTTGGCAATTCGCTTGGCTTGATGCCTGCTGTCATTAAGCCGCCACTCACCTGATGGTTTGCAGGGCGCAGCGGATTCTTGTTGCGTGTCACTAACCAGTAATCGAAAACTGGGCGCGCTAGTTGCGCTGCGGAACCACCATGCTTACCATTTTCCCATACCACGGCAATCGCAATCTCAGGGGTGTCTGCTGGTGCAAAGCCGACAAATAAACCGTGGTCCCATTGTCTTGAGGATAAGGCCGCTTCATTGTAGCGTTTGCCCTGTGCGATACTCTTGACCTGGGCTGTACCTGTTTTTCCAGCAATTGAATACTGTAGGCCACCTTTAATGCCTCGACCTGTTCCTGTTTGGATGACATCAATCATGGCTGCATGCATATTCAGCCAGTCCTGTTCTGTCCCATTGAACTGAATTTTACCATCAGGGGCATTGTGCACCGTGAATTTTTTTGCACCCTTATTGTCCCGCAACACGTGAGGGGTGACGTGTGACCCTTTGTTCGCTGTAATTGCCGTTGCCATTGCCAGTTGTAATGGTGTTGCGGTAAATGCACCCTGACCAATACTGACCGAAATGGTTTCACCTTTTAACCACTTGGATTTGCGGGTACGCATTTTCCACTCAGGGCTTGGATATAAACCACTGCTTTCACTTGGCAGGTCAACACCTGTCTTTTCCCCGAAACCAAACTGGCGCATCCAGTCATTCATTTTTTCGATACCCATGCGGTAGGACAGGATATAGAAATAGGTGTCACAGGAGACCACTTCGGCCTTATGCAGGTTGACCGCACCATGTCCCGTTTTTTTATGGTCACGGAAGCGGTGACTGTCACCAGGTAAGTTGAAATAGCCTGGGTCGGAAATCGCAGTTCCCCAGTCAACCAAACCATAATGAATCCCACCTAGTCCAAACATTGGTTTAATGGTTGAACCAGGAGGATAGACACCCTGAACCGCACGGTTATAAAGTGGCTGGTCTAAATTATCGCGTAAACCACTATAGTCTTTCGAACTAATGCCCGTTACGAATAAATTGGGATTGAAGCTGGGACTGGAAACCAGTGCCAGAATTTCACCAGTACGTGGGTCCATGGCCACAATTGCCCCACGGCGGTCCGCCAATTGTTGTGCCGCGACCATCTGGAGGCCATAGTCAATCGACAAATACAGGTCATTGCCGCGAATCGGCGCCTTTCGTCCCAGGTTACGCAGGATATTGCCATGTGCATCGGCCTCTACCGATTCGTAGCCTGGGGTACCATGCAATAATTCTTCGTAGCTTTTTTCCACTCCAATTTTACCAATTAGGTTGGTGCCTGCGTATAAATCCTTGTCAATAGATTTTAGTTCTTTATCATTAATACGGCCCACATAACCCAGCACATGCGCGAAAAGCTCTCCATGCGGGTAATAGCGGGTCATTTGCGTTTCAATCTTTACCCCAGGAAAGGCATATTTCACTTCACTGAATTTGGCAATATCCGCTTCATTCAGGTTTAGCTTGATGGCAATCCGCTCAGTTTTCCGTGCCGTTTTCACCCGACTCTTAAAGCGTTCAACGTCTTCTTCCGTTAGGCCCAGTACAGGAATCAGGCGGTTGATTGTGTCATCTATATCGCTGACATCCGCACGGCTGAGCGTGGCGGTAAACACGGGATAGTTGTCGGCCAAAAGCACGCCATTGCGGTCATAAATATAACCACGGGCAGGGGCCAGTGGTTGCAGGCGGATTCGGTTCTTGTCCGAGGCGGTGGTGAAGTCGTCATAGTGCACAATCTGCAAATAGGCATAGCGGCAGATCAGGATGAGCAGACAGATCACGACAATAAAGATTGCAAAAAAGATTCGACCCTTGTAAATGCGCTTTTCTTGTTGCATGTTTTTTAAAGGAAAGTGCTGTTTCATACGGTGTCGACTTAATTACAAAATAAAAGAATGGAGCGATTGGCTATTTTAACGTAAGTTGAATGATCATACTGTAGAATTTTCAGTACTTCATGCAAATGTGGTGCGACACTTTTTGACTTTGCAGACATTAAAATTGTATGGTCTTGTATATTAGGAGCAAAATAATTCTGTTAAAGTCACAAACTGTTTGAAATAGGACACACTCTTAGGGAAAGTGGAGAAAATAATGAAAAAAATTTACCTTTTGCTGGCGGTTTTAACATCTACGGGTTTGGTTCACGCTGGGGAAAATCCATTTAAGCCTGAACCTAAACTAAAGGATGCAAAAGTTTCAACCTGGAATATTGGGGCTGGTGTAACCAAAAAATTATTACACGCCAACCTTGAATGGGTAAATCCATACGGGATTGCTTATGCGAAAGCGGGTGCGTTTTTAAACGATGATAATGAGGCGGGCGGTCAGGTTGGCTTCCGTTATCCATATTACCTGACAGGCACAGATAAAAACGGATATTACGTTGGGCTGTATGCAGGTCATCTGGACAGTAAAAATTATGGTGGAAAAGTAAAGGCGAATTTGGGTGTAGGGGCTGATATGGCCTTTGTGTGGTTGAATAATGAACGGATTAGCACATTCAGTGTGGGTGCGGGCGTACGTGAACCATTGAAAGGGGCAGATGGGAAGACTGTTAAAAAAGCAGAACCTGTGCTTCAGTTTTCATACACCTTAAGTTTTGGTTTGTAGGAGAGTGCAAGCTGTTCATCTATAGGCCATAATGTATCAATAACTTTGAGAGTCATGCATGTTTGATTACGTCAATGAATTGTGGCAGATTTTCTTAAATCGACCTGACCATCTGGCAGTCTTAAGTATCATTCCAGTGACTGCCTTTGTAACATGGGCACACGTGTGGATGGCTTTGAAAATGGTGTTTTACCCAATTAATTTCTGGGGATTCCATTTAGGACCATTACCTGTAGGTTGGCAAGGGATTGTGCCACGTAAGGCAGGACGTATTTCAGGCATTATTACTGACAATACCCTATCAAAATTAGGTTCATTGCGAGAGTTTCTGGAAGCGATGGACCCTGAGGACATGGCAAACATCATTGGTGAGCAGGTTGGTTTTGAACTTGAACACCTGATTGATGAGGTTATGCTTGACCGTAATGCGGTGCTGTGGGAAAACCTGCCTTATTCAATTAAGCGCCGTATTTATGCACAGGCGCATAAACAGTTGCCAAATACCCTAAAGGAACTGGTGACTGAGCTGACCATGAATGTTGAGTCACTGGTTGACATGCGTGAAATGGTGGTGAGCCAGATGGAGGGTGACCGCCGTTTGATGGTGCGGATGTTCCTGAAAGTGGGCCAAAAGGAAATTAACTTTATTTGGCATATCAGTGCGCTGATTGGGATGTTCTTTGGTGTGTTCCAGATGATTGTCTGGTTTGTGGTGCCTTGGCACTGGACTGTTCCGTTCTGGGCCGCCATCTGGGGTTTTCTGACTAACTGGATTGCGATCTGGATGGTGTTCAACCCAATCGAGCCACACTATATCCGCTATCCACAGATTTTCCGTTTAACCAAAGACCGTAAGTTCCCGTGGATTGTGCCTGTGTTGAAGATTGGCACCTATAATGTTCAGGGTGCATTCATGAAGCGTCAGGAAGAGGTTTCTGATGTGTTTGCCAGTGTGGTGACCGAAGACCTGATTACCCTAAAATCCATCATGACTGAAATGATGTATGGTAGTAAAAAGGACAAGACCCGCCGTATTGTCAAGCGCCATATCAATGAAATTATGGAAACGCCACTGGTGCGTACATCATTGCAGCTTTCACTTGGCCCTAGGGAATATGCTAGACTCAAGACTGACTTGATTGATCGCTCAATTGAAATTACCATGGGACCTGTATGTGACCCAGCCTTGAACGCCAGCCGCGCACAAAAAATCTTTCAAATGTTTAGGGACCGTATCCGTGAACTAACGCCGAAAGAATTCCAGAATTTATTGCGACCTGCGTTCCAAGAAGATGAGTGGATCCTAATTTTATTGGGTGGTGTAACTGGTTTCATTGCTGGTTTAATCCACTTATTTGTTGCTTTCTTATAATTAATTTGATGTTGGTTGAGCAATAAATCTGTATCATATTGCTCAATTTAAGATTTATTGTTTTTAAATGAGGATGTTCTTTTATGCGCATTATTTTACTCGGACCACCTGGGGCAGGTAAAGGTACTCAAGCTCAGTTGATCTGTAAGCGCTACAATATCCCACAAATTTCAACCGGTGATATGCTCCGCGCTGCAATTCGTGAAGGTACTGAACTAGGCTTAAAGGCGAAAAGCGTCATGGAGTCAGGTGGTTTGGTTTCAGACGAATTGATTATTGGTTTGGTTAAGGAGCGTATTGCCCAGCCTGACTGTGAAAATGGTTGTATTTTTGACGGTTTCCCACGTACGATTCCACAGGCTGAGGCTCTGGAAACTGCGGGTATCAGCATTGACCATGTGATCGAAATTGATGTGCCTGACGAAGAAATCGTTCAGCGTCTTTCTGGTCGTCGTCAGCACCCAGCGTCTGGTCGTATTTACCACCTGGTTTACAATCCGCCAAAAGTGGAAGGTAAGGATGACGAAACAGGTGAGGAGCTGGTACAGCGTCCAGATGATCAGGAAGAGACCATTCGTAAGCGTCTTGCGTCTTACCATAGCGAAACTGAGCAATTGGTTGGTTTCTATCAGGCGCGTGCCGCTTCTGGTGAGAATGCACCGACTTATAATAAGTTGAATGGTCTGCGTGCCATCGATGATGTACAAAAAGACCTGTTTGCGATTCTGGATAAATAACCTGAATTGCGAATGATGAAAGGGCTCTGAATAGGGCTCTTTTTATTTGGGAGAAAGCTTGTGCTAAAAGTGGTTCTTATTTTGCTTGTGATCTTAAGTTTGGCTTTACTCTTGTTTCTGGCGTACCAGAGCCAAAAAATGCTGCGCCATGTGCAAAAACAGCAGGCACTGGAAAATCGGCAGAATGGAAAATCGCGTCAGCTCCATCCAAAATTGCGGCAAGATAAAAAACCTCAGGATTAACTGAGGTTTTTTGTTGCAATGGATTTGCTTGCACCAAACTCAAAGCGGTCAGGCCAGTTGCAGACATCTGCAACCACACATTCAAAACATTTCGGCTTACGCGCGATACAGCAATAACGGCCATGTAGAATCAGCCAGTGATGGGCATCCAAAATAAATTCTTTCGGGATCACCTTAACTAGACGATGCTCAACCTCTAACACATTCTTTCCAACGGCTAAACCTGTACGATTTCCCACTCGAAAAATATGGGTGTCCACCGCCATGGTTGGCTGTCCAAATGCGGTATTCAGCACCACATTTGCCGTTTTACGGCCTACGCCTGGCAGCGCTTCAAGCTGTTGACGTGTTTCGGGTACTTGTCCCTGGTATTGATCAAGCAAAATCTGGCAGGTTTTAATCACATTTTCAGCCTTGGCATTATAGAGCCCAATGGTCTTGATATATGCCTTGAGTCCCTCGACACCAAGATTAAGGATGGCCTGGGCTGTATTTGCCACAGGATAGAGTTTATCGGTTGCCTTATTGACGCTGACATCGGTCGCCTGTGCCGAAAGCATCACCGCAATCAGCAGTTCAAATGGCGATGAATAGTTCAGCTCTGTACGGGGATCGGGACGTTGCTCATGCAAGCGTTCAAAGAAAACCTGAATTTGCTTTTTGGTCATATTCTTAACGGGCATTTAGACTTCCTGCAATTCATTTAAACGTTGCTGTAGGCTAAGCAGTTGCACCTGTTTCTGTTCATCAGCCCGTACGCTTAACTGTTTTTCCAGCTTCTTGATCTGGGTGCGGATTTTAGCCAGTTCTATCGTGGTTTTTGCATCAATTGGGGCGCTTTCTTTGGGCTTGTCTGCCAATGTAATCACAGGCACATTATTGAGTGCCTGGGAGAACTGGGCAAACAACTCGGTATCGATTTCAGCCCGTACAATCGGACCTTTACGATTTAGGCGGCGTTTTTCTTCACGCTGGATATGGGCATAGTAACGATGCCTTAATTCATCCTGTTCCTTAACGCGCTGTTCTCGGGTTGGCAGTGGCTTGATGTCGGCAACCAGGTCAATACAGTCAACTGGACAAGGTGGGATGCATAGTTCACAGCCGGTACACAGATCTGCCAGCACCGTATGCATGAGTTTACCACTGCCGATGATGGCATCTACAGGACATGCGCTGATACATTTGGTGCATCCAATACATTCATCTTCACGGATCACCGCTTTCATTTGCTGTGGGCGACCATCTGCCTGTATTTCCCAGACACTGGGTTCGGCAGTCAATTGTGGTCGCTGTAACAGTGTGGCAAGCGCATCCGCAACAGGCTGTCCGCCTGGAACACATTTGTTCGCATCTTCACCCTCTGCAATGGACTGTGCGTAGGGTAAACATCCATCACGATGCCCACATAAACCACACTGTGTCTGTGGTAAAAGCTGGTCTATCTGGACAATCAGGGAATGTGGTGGGGGCAGGGACATAACAACAGGGGAAACAAAATGGGACGGAATAGTATAACAAAAAATAGATGGTGTTGGCGGTGAACATCTGGAAACAACAGTTGGCTTAAAGTGTTGGATTTTGACAAAAAATGGTGCGAATATTGCACTTTAACCAAGTAATCCTAAAATAAATCATATCTTTCTTGTTTTGTTTAATTAATTGAAATTCTTTAATATATTAAATAATGCACTAAAATGATACATGGTATTTTTTATAGGAATGTTCGTTATTTTTTCTTTTTAAATATTTGATTTATAAAAATTAAAAATAATATGATTGAAAAAAATATTGTGAATTAAAAAAATAAGTATTAAATAGGTGCGTTAAACTATTTTGGTGCGTTTTTTTTGCACTTTTATGAATCATTCGACTTGAGGGTCAAACATTGAAATACAGTAGCCTAAGCGACTTCCTGGATTATGTTAAAGCTCGTGATCCACATCAACCAGAGTTTCTGCAAGCTGTGGAAGAGGTAATGATGAGTTTATGGCCTTTCATTGAGAAGAACCCAAAGTACGCTCAATATGGTCTATTAGAGCGTTTGGTTGAACCTGAACGGGTGATTCAGTTCCGTGTTTCATGGATGGATGATCAGGGTGAAACCCATGTGAACCGCGCGTTTCGTGTGCAGTACAATTCGGCAATTGGGCCATTTAAAGGGGGAATGCGTTTTCACCCTTCAGTGAACCTGTCTATCCTGAAGTTTTTGGGTTTTGAGCAAACCTTTAAAAATGCACTGACCACACTGCCAATGGGTGGGGGCAAGGGTGGCTCTGATTTTGACCCCAAAGGAAAGTCTGATGCCGAGATTATGCGTTTCTGTCAGGCCTTGATGCTTGAGTTGTACCGTCATTTAGGATCAAACACTGATATTCCAGCAGGAGATATTGGTGTGGGTGGTCGTGAGGTTGGTTATATGACGGGCATGATGAAAAAGCTCAGCAATGACACCTCTTGTGTATTTACAGGCAAAGGCATCTCGTTTGGTGGCTCATTGGCGCGTCCAGAAGCAACGGGTTACGGTACGGTTTACTTTGCCGAAGAAATGCTGAAAACTCGTGGCGACAGTTTCACGGGTAAAACGGTTTCAATTTCTGGTTCAGGCAATGTGGCGCAATATGCGGCAGAAAAGGCCATGTTCCTGGGTGCAAAAGTGGTGACTCTGTCTGATTCAAATGGTACGGTCTATTTGAAGAACGGTTTTAGCAAGGCGCTTCTGGATGAAGTGATGGAACTGAAAAACGTAAAACGTGGTCGTATTTCAGATTTTGCCTCTAAACATGGTTTTGAATATTTTGAGGGTAAAACACCTTGGCATATTCGTGCTGATATTGCCTTGCCATGTGCGACACAAAATGAGTTGAATGGCGAAGATGCTGAAATTCTTTTGGCTAACGGGGTCATCTGTGTGGCTGAAGGTGCGAATATGCCATCGACACTAGATGCGGTGGAGAAGTTTGTTGAGGCAAAAATCCTCTATGCGCCAGGTAAAGCCTCTAACGCGGGTGGTGTGGCAACGTCAGGTCTGGAAATGTCGCAGAACGCCAATCGTTTGGGTTGGTCATTTGAGGAAGTGGATGAGCGCCTGCATGCGATCATGAAAGAAATCCATCGCAATTGTGTGAAATATGGTACACGGGAAGATGGAAGCATCAATTATGTGGATGGTGCCAATATTGCTGGATTTGTAAAAGTGGCTGACGCAATTCTAGGTCAGGGTATTTATTAAAAATTCCTCTTTAATAAAGAAAGACTTTTCATAAAAAATCCGATGTTAAAAGTATCGGATTTTTTATTTATCCATTGGAGCGTAAAACCTCGGGGTTTAGCCCGAGGATATAAGCGACTGGCGTAAGCCATACGACATGAAATGTCGTTTTAAATACTTTTGCTATAATCACTATTAAGAAAAATACGGTTAAAATAATTGTATGAAGACACTCAAATTACGAATAAAAGACAAACATTGCAAGATGCTAGACCAACTAGCGTTGGAGGTAAACTTTGTTTGGAATTATGTCAATGATTTGTGTTTCAAGCATCTACAACGCAAACAACAATTCTTTTCAGCATACGACATTGCCAAATACACAAAAGGCACATCGAAAGAATGTAATTTGCATAGCCAAACGATTCAGGCGGTCACAGAAGAATTAGTGACAAGACGCAAGCAATTCAAAAAAGCAAAACTGAAATGGCGAGTCAGCAATAAAAAATCAGCTAGGCGTTCATTGGGCTGGATACCGTTCAAGAAAGTAGCAATCAAATATGCTGATGGCTATGTTCAATATGGCAAGCACCAATTCAAACTATGGGACAGCTACGGACTAAGCAAATACAATGTTAAAACAGGCTCATTTGTTGAGGATAGTCGTGGGCGTTGGTATGTCTGTTTAGTTGTAGAAGCACCAAAGATAGAGAAAACAACATCAACCACAGCCATTGGCATTGATCTAGGGCTAAAAGACCTTGCAACATGCTCAGATGGTGTGAAACTCAAAGCCCCTAAAATCTATCGCCAATATGAACAAAAACTTGGCATTGCTCAACGTGCAAAAAATAAGAAACGCGTCAAAGCGATTCACGCCAAGATTAAAAATATACGTCAAAACATGCTGCATCAATTCAGCCATAAACTGGTGAATGAACATGCAGCAATCTTCGTTGGCAATGTGAATGCCAAAGCACTCGCACAAACTAAATTAGCTAAATCAGTGCTAGATGCAAGTTGGACAACACTAAGAACCATGCTCAAGTATAAATGCGAGAACGCAGGGGTATGGTATGAAGAAGTCAATGAATCGTATACCACCCAAACTTGCTCGTGCTGTGGCTCACGCTCCAGTAGTCCGAAAGGTAGAGCAGGCTTAGGAATAAGAGAATGGCAGTGCATGGAGTGCGGTACGCTCCATGATCGGGATGTAAATTCCGCACTGAATATTCTTGCGCTCGGACATGAGCGTCTCGCAGGAGGAATCCCCGTCCTTTAGGTCGGGGAGGATGTCAATTGTGTAATTACGCTGTCAGTTATATTTTGTGCTGATTGGCAGGCTATTAGGGAAAGTGGAAGTAAGGCAAGAACTAAATATTTGATTTTCATGTTCAAAATGACAGTAAATAAATAACAGTGTTAAGCTTAAAGTATTCTTAAAAAAGAGCATGTAGTACGTTTAGGTATTCAGTTTGCTAAATGTATTTATTTGTAATATTCCAGCAATTATGGCCTTATGGATGGGACGATGATGACCGTCCCTTTTTACGATATGAAATTTTAATCAAACCGATAAATATCCATGCCCAGTGAACCCATTGAAAAACTGCTATGTACGATCGTAAAACGATGACCTGTCCCCATCGCAAAAAACAGTGGGGCAAAATGTTCAAGTGTGGGATGGTTGCGCTGGACATAGGGTAATGATGGCCAATCCAGCACCGCATCATAGTTCTGGTGGGTCAATTTGCTCACCACTGCATTTCTGAATGTACTGGCCCAGATCGGCACATCTGTAGGGTTGTGCCATGATAGCTCAGCCAGATTGTGGGTGATACTGCCTGAACCAATCAACAGGATTTGTTGATCACGTAATGGTGCAAGCGTTTGCCCGATTTTGTAAATTTCATCCGCATTCATGTGAATTGGCAGGGAAATTTCAATCACAGGAATATCTGCCTCTGGATACATATGTAACAACGGCATCCATACGCCGTGATCGCGTGGACGGGTGCTGTTTGCGTGGGCCGCAATATCTGCTTCTGCAAATAAACTCAGTATTTCCTCGGCCAACTTTGGCGCGCCTGCCGCAGGGTAATGAATCTGATACAGTTCAGGTGGGAAGCCGCGAAAGTCGTGCCAGGTTTGTGGTCGAGTGGAGGTGCTGACTTCCAGCGCCTGACTTTCCCAATGCGCTGACATCACCACAATGGCCTTGGGCTTTGGCAGATTGCTGCTTAGGCGATATAGGGCAGGACCAACCTGCTCAGGATCAAGTGCGAGCATTGGCGAACCATGAGAGATAAATAACCCTGGTAAAGTTTGCAAGTTCATAACAGCGCACCTGATTGGAGAGACCTGATTATCGTGACAAATTCTTTAAAGGAATGACAGTAGTTAAACTTCAACATATTGTTCTAAAATCAGAACAAGTATAGCGCTATGCCCGATGATAAGGATGGTTATGGTTAATGCTCATCGCACGATACAGTTGTTCAATAAGCAAGATACGCACCATGGGATGGGGCATGGTGAGCTTGGACAATGACCAGTGCCAGGCCGCTGCCTGACGTACCGCTTCGGAATGGCCATCTGGGCCACCAATGGCAAGTGCGATGTCATTGCCCTCTAGCATCCATTGCTTCATGGTGTCTGCCAGCTTTTCAGTGCTGAGTTCGCGCCCGCCGACTTCTAAAGCGATCAATGTCTCATTTGGCTTGAGGGCATTCAAAATACTTTCACCCTCAATTTGACAGTATTTTAGGATATCTGCCTCAGAGTCATTTTTTCCACGTTTCGCCATAGGCAGCTCAATCACCTGAGTCTGTACAAAGGGCTGGATACGTTTGAAGTAATCTTCAAAGCCAGTGAGTACCCAGGCAGGCATTTTTTGACCAATGGTGAGAATACGAATTTTCATAGGATTGTTTAAATCGATAGATTCAGCACATTATAAATGCTGCTGGTTGTCATGGGATGGTGCAAACGGTTTATCTTGTCATAAAAGATACAAAATAGCGGATTATTCTCTCCATAAAAAACGCAGCTCAACATGCGTATGAGCTGCGATCAAAGTGCCATCTGTCTGGAGTTCAGATGGCACTAAAATGAGTTCATGAGTCAAGTTTGGCCTTTGTTTTGTCGACTCCATTTCATTATGCAATATACTGGTTATTTTTCAACCAAAATATGTAACAAAAAAAGAGAGCCGAAGCTCTCTTTAATTTTTTCAAGGATTAGTGACGTGCAGCCTTTGCTTCTTCCACTGGTTTTACAATCGGTGTTTTCGGCAAAGGTTTTGGTGTATCCGTCAAAGCCAAAGGCAGGATTTCATCAATGCTTTTCACAGCTTTGATTTCTAAACCTTCTTTCACATTTTCTGGAATCTCAGCCAAGTCACGGACGTTATCCTGTGGAATGAAGACCAGCTTGATTCCACCACGGTGTGCCGCAAGAAGCTTTTCTTTCAAGCCACCAATACGCATCGCACGACCACCAAGACTTGTTTCACCTGTCATGGCAATGTCTGGACGAATCGGAATACCTGTAAATGCCGATACAAGGGCAGTGGTCAGGGCTAAACCAGCTGATGGGCCATCTTTTGGTGTTGCACCTTCAGGTAAGTGAACATGGACATCAGTTTCATCGAAACGAGATGATTCAATTCCCAATTCATCCGCACGTGTACGAACCACGGTCATTGCTGCGGTAATTGATTCTTTCATTACATCACCGAGTGAACCTGTAGTAATGAATTTACCTTTACCTTTTACGGCAGCAACTTCAATGGTCAGTAACTCACCACCCACCGAAGTCCAAGCCAGGCCATTGACACGACCCACTTGCGCTTCATCTTCAGCAACACCAAAGTCAAACTTGTGTGGACCCAGGTATTCTGGAAGATTTGCAGAAGTCACATCAACCTGTAGGTTTTTAGACTTCTTGCTCACCGCCTCTTTCACAACTTTACGTGCAATTTTAGACACTTCACGTTCAAGGCTACGCACACCAGCTTCACGTGTATAACGTTGTACGATGTCGCGAATGGCTTCTTCATGAATAGTCAGTTCTTTTGCACGTAGACCATTATTTTTAATGGCTTTCGGCACTAAGTAACGCTCAGCAATATTCACTTTTTCATCTTCGGTATAACCCGGTAGACGAATCACTTCCATACGATCCAGTAAAGCTTCTGGAATATTCATGCTGTTCGCAGTACAGATGAACATCACTTCAGACAAGTCCAGATCAAGATCTAAATAGTGATCGTTGAACTTACTGTTCTGTGATGGATCAAGCACTTCAAGCAATGCAGAAGCAGGATCGCCGCGGTAGTCTTGTGCCATCTTATCGATTTCGTCGAGTAAGAACAGTGGGTTCTTAACCCCAACTTTCGTTAAAGACTGTACAATTTTACCTGGCATCGCACCGATATAGGTACGACGGTGACCACGGATTTCAGCTTCGTCACGTACGCCACCGAGGGCCATGCGGACAAACTCACGACCAGTCGCTTTCGCTACTGATTCCCCAAGAGAAGTTTTTCCTACACCTGGAGGGCCGACTAAACACAAGATTGGCCCGCGGAGTTTTTTAACACGCGACTGAACCGCCAGATACTCAACAATACGATCTTTGACGTCATCTAAGCCGTAGTGATCTTCATCAAGAATCTCTTGTGCTTTGGCCAAGTTAATGCTGACTTTGCTCGCCTTATTCCAAGGCGTATCTAAAATGACTTCTAGATAGTTACGAACAACGGCTGCTTCACTGGATGCAGGTTGCATTGCCTTGAGTTTACGGAACTCAGCTTCAGCTTTTTTGCGTACATGTTCAGGTAAATCTGCTTCAGCAAGACGTTTCTCGATTTCCGCAACGTCATCCTCAGCACCACCATTCATATCGGAAAGCTCACGTTGAATAACTTTCATTTTTTCATTTAGAAAGTATTCACGCTGGTTCTTTTCCATTTGACGTTTAACACTGTCATGTAACGTTTGTTCAATTTGCTGTTCAGCAGATTGATTCACCAAATAGCTCATCAACTCTTGCAAATGCGCTTCAAACTCGTCGTGCTCTAAAAAGTTTTGTTTCACTTCAATGTTTAAAGGCACACGGGTCGCAACGAAGAACATCAGTTGTAACAGGTCTTCGATTTTATTAGCTGCTGCAACAAGCTCACGTGCATTGCGTAATTTCGCTTCAGCATATTGAGCGAATAGGGTACGTAATTCGTTTAAGCGAGTTGCTTGAGCTTCCTCATCCAATGGTAATGTAATTGGACTGAGACTGTGCTCGGCAGTCAAGTATTCTTCACCATCAATAATGCGCTCTAATTTAGAACGATGCAGACCTTCAATCAGTACTTTAATGCAGTTTTCATCATTTTCATGATTGACGACCTGTACGATTTTAGCCACGGTTCCATATTGATAGAGGTTATCGTGATCAATTTCTTCTGTAAGCGAATCTTTTTGCGCAACTACAAATACTAAATTGTCACCGTTACGAGCCACATCCACTGCATTGATCGATTTTTCACGACCCACAAATAGCGCAATTTGCATGTGTGGATAGACCACAACATCACGTAATGCTAATAGTGGTAATACACTTGGAACCTGTGGCTCTAAGCTTGATTCATTATTTAAAATATATTCAGACATGGGCACTCCTAATGAGTGACAACGGTGTTGCCATGTTTTTTATAGTGAAGTGCATTTTTAAAATTACAAGGGTTTTAATTTATAAAATATGAAAAAAAGACTAAATTACTCAAGATTGGCGGTTAAAATTAATAAAATTAGCTATTTATCGTTTGAAATAATAAAAATTTTGAGGGGTTAATAATCCATCAATGGGTTGATCCCATTTTTGTCTGAATAAAGGTTCATTTATATATTGAAAAGAATGGGCGAGTCCCAGCCGAAAAGGACGATGTGGGGCAGTTGCCAAAGTACGGTCATAAAATCCACCTCCCATACCGATTCTCGTTCCAAGCTGGTCACAGGCCAATAAAGGCATAATCAGTAAATCCAGGGTGGAAACATGCTGCCCACGCGTTGCCATTGGTTCTTTCATACCGAGAGGATGATGGGAAAAACGTTTATTTAAATATTGATTGGAGCTGATTTTTACCCAAACCAGGTTTTGGTTCATATTACAGATCATGGGTAGATAGACCTGCTTGTTTTTTTGAAAACAGAACTGGATGATTTTTCGGGTATGCACTTCACCAAAGGCGTGTAAATACATGCCAACTTTTTGGGCTGACTTGAACTGTGGCAAATATCTGAGTCGATTTAAAACCTGTTGTTCAGCTTTCTTTTGTTCATAAGGAGAAAGTCGCTTTCTTTTTAGGCGAAGCTGTTTTCTTAATGGGTTTAAAAGCTGGTTCATGAGATTTGAAATGATTTTCTTTTGAAGAATGATACCCGATTTTGGCGAGATTCTTGAATATGGAACTGAATAATTAGATCGGGTTCTTATGGAAAGCAGGATGAGTTGTGCGACATAAATTGTCGCCTAAATGTCTTAAGTTTACAATTTAGGACTTACGCATTGACGGATTCAAAAAAGTATTAAAATAGTTTATAAAGTATCTGTGATCAGACGAACTAAACATGCTTCTACAGCAACTTGTAC
>NZ_KB849354.1:80095-144519 GCF_000368325.1 Acinetobacter sp. CIP 102529 | reverse complement strand
GAGATACAAAAGAACCAGTTTGAGGGGATCTTTGAAAATGTATATCATTGGCAGAAGAAATTATTTAGACCAATGATCAAAAACTTCATTGATGACTTTATTCTCGATAAAAATCATCTGCTACCACAGAGAGTCTATAAATAACAGTGCGTAAGTCCTAAATTTATTAAATAAAGAATAATAATTGATGAGTAGAATAGCGTTATTAGGAATCTTTAATAAAAGCCAGATATATATTTTTTAAAATTAAAGATTAAGTAAATAATTGGGGAAAATAAGAGGCCATTCAATGTTTGAAAGTATTAAGAATAAAGTGAATCAGTTGATCAACCCACAAGGGCAAAATTCATTGGATTCAGAAACCTTGGCTTTAATCAACACAATTGTTGAACCTTTGGCACAGGTGGATGCAGCATTGCCGAATCAGGTTTTAAACTATATTGTAAATGGACAAAACCCTGAAGTTTTAATGACCTTACAACAACAAGCGACAGATAAAGCCTGTGCATTGTTGGGTAGTCCTGGCACTTATGGCTGGTTTTGGCCCTCTTCAGAATTGACTAAAGCTCAGGAGAAATTATGCAAAGCTTCCCAAAACGCACGTTATAAGCTGTATATCAATATTTTTTCAAAACTCAGCAGCGAACAGATTATCCGTTATGGCAAGTTTTTGGAAGCAGCCACTCAACAACGAAATTACTCTCAATTGTCTAAACAAACCCCTGTATGGTTCGGTTACGTTTTGGTCGATGGTTTATTAACCAGTTTTAACCATCAAAGTTTTGATGATCGCCAGAAAAAGTCACATCGTGATCTTTGGACACTGGCAGTACTCAAACAACTGTATTTATCTGAGCCTGAAAATAATATTGAGGGTTTTATTGCAACCTTATTTGAGCGAGATGGGGTTAATAATTATCACCATGATCAGCTTAACGTTTTATTTAAACTTTCCGATAGTGTCGTATTTTTCAATGAACATGCCCAACAGGTTCGGGAGATTTTACCGAAGCTGTCTGCCGCAGCACAGGGGATTTTTTTAGAATTTATTGCTCAACATTCAGACTTATTGCAACAACAAACTGAGCTGATGATTATGCTTGCGCTTAGTTCAAGTAAAACTGTTCGTGAACAGGCAACCGTATTGTTGTCGCAGCTTAATCAGACAGAAAGTCAGCAATATTTGCAACATTTTCTGTTGAATGGTGAGAGCAAACAGCGCAGTTTTGCGGCGGATTTACTGGCGCGTCTGGGTGAGCAAAACCGAGACATTTTGCAACAAGCCGCAGACAGTGAAAAATTAAAATCAGTACAAGTGCTGATTATTGCTGCTTTACAACGGCTTGAGAGCTTGCAGCAGGTGGTTGAGGTTGATTATACCTTACCTGAAATTAAGGCGATTGAAACGCAGGATATTCCAGAAAGTTTTATCCCAATCATTGTGGAAAACTATCAAGCATTACTGGAAAAAGCCAGACTACGTGCTGAGCAAGAAATCGAAGATAATAAAACAGCCTCTTATAAAAGCACTTGGGCGCAAAGTAATTACAAAGACCTGCAAAAACTCAAAATAGAGCAGATGAGCCAGCAGTTGTTTTCCACAATTAATGGCAAGAAAAGAACCCAGATACACGGTGATCATTATAATATCCTGACCCACCAGAATAAGCTGCAAAATCTGCCTGAGTATGGTCTGGAACATGCGCTACGTTTAAGTTATCACGGACGAAACTGGATTAACTGGAATGAACTTTTCAATAGTTTGCTAAAACCACATCATTATGAAAATCTTGAGTTGCGTCAGCTTGAACAGTTGATGAAACAGTTGGGTTTTGAAAAGCCTGCGCGTATGATTGCCGAGAGTTATTTAGAGAACTATTACTATGAAAACTTGAGTAGTTATATTGCAGATGATGACAAGGTTGTTCCATTTTTTGTGGAGCATATTGATCTGATTGCTGAAGCATTGGGTTTATCACCTGATAAAAGTGAATCACGCTACCATGGTTTTGAGCCTTTACATGCAATTGGTGTATTGCAACGTTTCCCACAATTGCCAAAACAGTTTATTCCTCGTTTACTTGAGTTTGCTCTGGGGGATGGAAAACGTTTACGTTTTGATGCTCAGGAAGTATTGAGAAAACTCCCTGATATCCATTTACGTGCGATTGAAGCGCTGGAAAATGGTAAACAGGAAATTCGTATTACCGCGATTGAATGGTTGGCCCGTTTACAGCATCAAGCCGCTGTGCCTGCCTTATATGCGTTGTTGGAAAAAGAGAAAAAAGAAGTTGTTATTGCTGCAATTCTGACAGCTTTGGAGCAATTAGGTGAAGATATCAGTCGTTATCTTTCACCTGAAAGTTTGCTGAAAGATGCTGAAAAAGGACTAAAAGGTAAAATTGCCAGTAGCTTTATCTGGTTTGATTTACTGCATTTACCTCAAGTCCAATGGCAGGATGGAACGACAGTTGATCCCAAAATTATTCAGTGGTGGGTAATTTTAGCGGATAAATTAAAAGATCCGATTCCAAATGCCTTGTTACAGCGTTATATGGGGCTGTTGAATGAAAAGAGTCAACAGATATTTTCGCTACATTTACTACAAAGCTTTATTTATCAGGATACACGTAATCCAACTTTAGAAGAGGCGATGGAGGTTGCCACTAAAGAAGCGCCAAGTCGGTTGGCATCCTATCAGGACTCATTTAAGCGTTGGGGACAAAAGTACCCTGAATATTATGGACGTTATGAGCACATCACGTTAGAAGAAGTGGTTGAGGAAATTAAACGTGAACGTCTGGCAATTTATTTAGGCTCTGCCATCAAAAGTAAGGGCATGCTGGCACTCACCTTTAAAACACAAGGCAGTGTTGCGGTGAAATTGTTGCAGGATTATATGAAGCAACACTATCAACGTCGTGCGCAAATTGAAGCAATGTTGAGTGGTTTTTCAGTCAGTGATGATCCACTCATGATTCAATTGCTGCTCAGTCTTTCACGTCGTTATCGTACTGCATCAGTTCAAACTCTGGCAAAACAACTGGTTGAGCAAATTGCTGAGCGTAATCAATGGAGCAGTGATGAGTTGGCAGATCGTACCATCCCGACCGCAGGTTTGGATGATGCGGGTGTACTGAGTTTAGAATATGGTTCACGGATTCTAACTGCTTATGTGGATGAAAAAGATAAATTTGTACTGAAAAATGAAGATGGCAAGATCATCAAAAGCCTACCTGCTGCACGACAAGGCGATGATGAAAGCCTAATCAAGGAAGCGAAATCATTGTTCAGCAGCAGTAAGAAAGAATTTAAACAGGTCATTGATTTACAGACACAGCGTCTATATGAGGCGATGTGTAGTGAACGTGTATGGAGCAGTGCAGACTGGCAAGAATACCTGTTTGCACATCCGATTATGAAGCGTTTGATTCAACGTTTGGTTTGGTTGGAAATTTCTACAGAGGGTGAGATTCTACACAGTTTCCGTCCGAGTGATGATGGCAGTCTGTTAAATCTGGAAGATGATGAAATTGAATTGTCGGCAGATAGCCAGATTAAAATTGCGCATGTGGTTTTGATTAGTGCTGAGGATGCTGAGGCATGGCAAGCACATTTTAAAGACTATAAAGTGAAGTTTCTGTTTGAACAAATGACACACCAGCTTCCTGTTTTTGAAGCACAGGCTGAAATCATTGAAGATCGTAAAGGTTGGTTAACCGATACCTTTACCTTGCGTGGTGTGATCACTAAGCTGGGCTATCAACGTGCTTCGATTGAAGATGGCGGCTCCTTTGATAGTTACTTTAAGCCATTTAGTCAAATCGGTTTATCTGCGGTGATTCGTTTTAGTGGTAGCTATGTGCCTGAAGAAAATCTTGCAGCCGTTTTATATGACCTGAGTTTTGAGAAAAAAAATGTGCGTTCGTGGCGTGACAGTGGGATGAATCTGGCAGATGTTCCCCCTGTGTTGTTGGCTGAGACCTATGCAGATTATTTAAAGGTTGCTGAGGCATGTTCTGGTTTTGATCCTGAATGGCAGAAGAAAACGCCGTGGTAGAAAATGGTAAAAATATGAATCAACAAGACATTATTAAACTCAGTGCCGAACAACGTTTTGCAGAAGAACTGGCAACATTAACTGAGCATGACCATGCACCCAAGCCACAAGGTTGGTTACGTTCACCACGTGCAGTACGCCAATTTATTCTTGGTGATGAAAAACTTGCCATCAGCCGTAAATTTTATGGTGATGATGCCTTGGTAGATCGAGCTATTGTCACTTTATTGGGAAAACAAGGTTTGATGTTAGTGGGCGAGCCTGGTACAGCAAAATCTATGCTTTCTGAGTTGTTAGCAGCTGCGATTAGCGGTGATTCTGGACTGACCATTCAGGGGACAGCGGGAACAACCGAAGACCATTTAAAATACTCATGGAACTATGCCTTATTACTTGCAGAGGGTCCAAATGAAAAATCTTTGGTGCCATCGCCTGTGTATCAAGCCATGCAACAAGGCAAGATTATTCGTTTTGAGGAAATCACCCGTTGTCCACCTGAAATTCAGGATGTGTTGGTTTCATTGATGTCTGAAAAGACCATGATGATTCCTGAGTTAGGTGAGCAAGGTCGTGTTTATGCCAAAGCAGGATTTAATATTATTGCCACTGCCAACTTGCGGGATCGGGGGGTGCATGAGATGTCCTCGGCATTGAAACGTCGTTTTAATTTTGAAACCGTTCGCCCGATTGCCGATCCTGTGTTTGAGCGTGAATTAGTATTGACTCAGTTAAAACGTGAGTTAGGCGATTTATCTGATCAGATTCAAATGTCTGAATCTGTGGTCGATCTACTGGTCACCGTTTTCCAGGAGTTACGCCAAGGCACAACCAAAGATGGTACGTCGATTAAAACGCCTGACGCGGTGATGTCGACAGCGGAAGCGGTGAATATTGCCTATGCTGCTGCTTTAGAGGGCTATTATCTGGGTGATCAATCCTTGAGTGGGGCTGCGATTGCGAGGCAGTTGATTGGCGTGGTGCTCAAAGATAATGCAGATGATGCCAAACGGATGCGTTTTTATATGGATAATGTGGCACGTGAACGGGCGAAACTGGATGCTACTTGGAAAGCTTTTTTTGATGCTGGAAAGACGTTTTGGCAATGACGATACCTCAACGCTTACAACACGCCCTCGCATGGCAAAAGGATTTGGCTGAAAGGGGGATTCATTTTTTACCAATTCGCCATCATAGTCCAGCGTGTGCCTACGCTACTTTACAAGCCTTACAGCAGTTGCAGGCTAGGCATGTGTTGATTGAGGCACCACGTTCGTTTAATCGTTTAATTGCAGATTTACAGCATCCAGAAAGTCAGCCACCATTGGCTGTGTTGTGTCAAACCGAAATCATTGAACAGAATGTTGATGCTGTAAATGGGGAAACCGTTGAGCAGAAACAAACCCGTACGGCCTATTATCCATTTTGTGATTATTCACCTGAATGGGCAGCGCTGCGTTATGCGCCAGAAATTAATGCCCAGGTTGAGTTTATTGATTTGGCATGGAGCAGTCAGGTTGAGCATGAATTACAAACCTTTGCTAAACAAACTTGGCAAAGCCGAAGCTTACAACAAGAACGCTATTTAGGGCATAGCCAGTATTTACAAGCTTTAGTGCATAAGTTGCATTGCCGTAACCATGATGAACTTTGGGATCATCTATTTGAGCTAAAGTCCAAAAAAGAGATGAATGACTGGCAAAACTTTTTTCATGAGGTTCTGGTCTGGTGTGCCATGTCTCGTCTGGACTATGAAGACAGTGTCTTGGAAGCTGATGCCTCTCTGGTTCGTGAACAATGTATGTTGCAGAGCATTTTAGAGTGCTATGAGCATAATAAGGGCACAATCTGTGTTATTACAGGTGGTTTCCACACTTTAGCTTTAATTGAGGAATTAGCTAAACAACTGTTATCTGAAAAACCAAAAAAGATCAAAAAAATAAAGTCAGCTGATCAGAATGATCAAGCTTGGCTGATTCGTTATAGTTTTGATCGCCTTGATGCCTTAAATGGTTATGCTTCAGGTATGCCATCGCCCGCTTTTTATCAGCGTTGTTGGCAGCAAATAATGGATGATTCTGCAAATGAAGTTGAACAACGGCAAACCTTAACCATTGAATTACTTTCTGACTTTTCGAGACAATTGCGTGAGCAGCAGATTCTGGACAGTAGTTTTATTACCGTTAAAAATGCCACTGAACAGGCTATGAGGTTAGCCAGTTTAAGAGAGCATCATCTCATTAGTCGTTTTGACTTGATAGATGCTTGCCAGAGTAGTTTTGTCAAAGGCAGTTTAGACGAGGGACAGCAAGCCTTTCAGCATTTACTGCGCCAGATTTTAAGTGGGGCTCGTTTAGGGCAGGTGGTTCAATCTACTCAAACGCCGCCACTCTTGGCACAAGTTTATGAGTTGGCCAAAATCCATCGTTTTAAACTAGACGAAACCACCAGCAAACGCGCGAAACTGGATGTGTTCCGTAATCAGAAACATCGTTTACGCAGTCGATTTTTGCATTTGCTGGAATTTTTACAAGTCGGTTTTGCCAAATCAGTTAGTGGTCCAGATTTCTTGGGCGGTGGACGTTTACATCTATTGTTTGAAGAATGGGACTATGCATGGACTCCGCATGTTGAAGCGCAATTGATTGGATTGTCAGAATTAGGAAGTGATCTCAATACCATCGCAGTACAGAAGTTACTGCAACTCAAAGAGACTTTTTCTCAGTCTGGACAAGGGCGATCTTCTCATCTTGCAGTACAGCTTTTAATTCGTGCAGCATTGATGGGATTACATAAACAAATTCCAATTCTTTTTGCCGAAATTCAACAATATTTACCCAATGATCCTGATCTGGACTCGGTCATTCAATGCGGGCAAAAACTATTAAATTTATGGATAGGTAAGGATTTTTTGGCTTTCCAACAGCAGCCTGAACTAAAAGGGTTGTTAGAACAGGTGATTCCAAGTGCCTTGTTTTTGCTTTCACAATTGGCAACGCCGCCCGCAGATCAACAGCAGCAGATTCTCAATCAAGTGTTGCAGTTACGCAATTTGTCTAAACAGATTCAGCGCGTAGTGGAGGGTGAAGCGGATTGGTTGACACAGTTCTATGAAACCCTGGCGCGTTTACATACCGATTGGCAAAAGCTAGATATATTGGCAGGTGCAGTGGATGCCTTACGTTTTATTGATGGTGATTTGACCGAACAAAACCTACAACAATCGATTCAGCAGCATTTTGGCATCGGTGCAAGCCCTGAACATGCAGTGGCCTATCTATCTGGCATGATGCAAAGCGCCCCTGAATTATTATTGCGTTATCCTGCTATGGCAAAGTTACTTAATCAGCTTTTATTGCAGTGGGATGAAGCTACTTTTGTCGCGATTCTGCCTGATCTACGCCAAGCATTTACCTATTTTAAACCAAAAGAAACCGCAGCTTTTGCGGAACAAATTGCACAGTTGAATGATGTTTCAAGTCTGGATATTTCTCAATATATGAGTGAGGTATCACAGGCTGAAATGTTGCAAGGTGTGCAGTTGAATCAACAGCTACAGCAGTTTTTAGTCGATCAAAATTTACAAGGTTGGTTAGCGTAATGGGTGATTCAAATTCTAAAGACCTTGCAGCCCGTTGGCGTTTAATTTTAGGTCGTTATAGCGATCGAGCATTAAATCAGGTACAACTCGATGCAGAACAACTTCGCTTGGAACGAACCCTTGATTATTTATACAACCGAGAGTATGAACAGCGCGGACATGTAGCAGGAGAATCACGTCATGGTTCACTTGATGATTCACAACTTACTGCAATTAACTGGCTCAATCAGGCACGCAAACTATTTCCACAAAGTACCTTTGAGCGTGTACAGACCCAGGCAGTTGAGCGGTATCAGTTAGATGCCTTGCTTAAAGACCCACAAAGTTTAAAAAGTCTGGAACCAACACCGCAATTGGCAAAAGCTTTATTGACCATGCGTGGGCGAATGAATGCACAAACCCGAGATGCTGTTCGAGAGATCATTAAAACGGTGGTGGAGCAGATTGTTGCACGCTTAAAACCGAATTTTATCAATGCGATTCATGGTCGTCGTAACCGTTTTCGTCGTTCATTGATTGCCAATAGTCAGAATTTTGACTGGCGGCGTACCATTCGGGAAAATCTAAAACATTATAACCATGATCTAAATAAGCTGATTATTCAACAGCCATTCTTCAATGCACGGGTACAACGTCATTTACCCTGGACGGTGGTGTTATGTGTGGATCAAAGTGGTTCGATGATGAACTCAGTCATGTATAGCGCGATTTGTGCCAGTATTTTGGCGAGTTTACCTGCTGTTAAAGTTCATCTCGTATTATTTGATACCAATATCGTGGATTTGTCGCATATGGCGCATGACCCTGTTGAGGTATTGCTAACGGTGCAGTTGGGCGGCGGAACAGACATTGCCAAAGCAGTGAATTATTGTGAACGTTTTGTGACTCAACCCAATCGAACCATTTTTACTTTGATTAGTGATTTTGAAGAGGGCGGTTCAGTGGCGCATTTGCTTAATGCGATCAGTCGCTTGCAAAGCCAGCAGGTAAAATTACTGGGCTTGGCCGCTTTGGATGAACAGGCAAATCCAGTGTATGACATTCAGATGGCACAAAAACTGAATGAACGCGGCATGTCTGTGGCAGCTTTAACCCCTGAACATTTTGCTGAATGGATGGCAGAGGTGATGCAATGAGCTGGCAACAACAATATTTGGCTTATGATCAAGATAGCCTTGCAACCTATGCCAATGCGGGGCTGGTACGCCGTGCCTTAAAGGATATTGAAGCGGAAAAGGTGATTTTACAGAATGAACAAGCTGAACGGATCACGATTGAAAGTGATGGTCAACAAGTTTGTTTATCGGCTACAGGTTTAGTCAACGCATCATGTACTTGTCCTGCAACAGGTGCATGTAAGCATATCGTTGCCGCAGTGCTGTATTTACAACAACATTTACAAAACCCAGCTCAACAACAGATCGAAAATCAGACACAAGATACACCTGAATTGGTTGAGATTTCGGTTGTTTCATTTAGTGAACAGCCTCAAGTAAGTTTAAATAAACCCAATCTTATTGAAGAGATTCTTGTATTTGATTTAAATCAACTTGCCAAAAAAATAGGCAAAGCTCAAACCCAAAAAGCGATTAAATTGGCTCGTCTTTGGCAGCAAGAACAGCAAACCGATCTATTGGATGAAGAATATCGCTTAAAGATTCGAATTAGGAGTTTGGCTGAGGACATCATCTATGTTGCAGGAGCTGGTTTTACAGGCATGCTGTCTAATCTGGAAAAAGATCAATCAGCCTATTATCTAGCCGCTTTAAGTGAAGTTCAGCGTCTGCAAGGAAAATTGTGGGCTGAACTGGAATTGCGTGAAGCAGAGAACCCTGCAATTTTAACTGAGAGTGAACGCCAGTTTATTGTTGAATTAAAAGATGATCTGGCACAGTTACTCGAATTTGGTCTATCCCATGTCAATGAGATGACTGCACGTCAACTGCATTTACTCAATATGTCCGCACGAAGTGAATCATTACCACGTCTAGCTGCAATGTTAAGACAACTCAGCGGGCAGGTGGGCCGACTGTTAAATCGTGATGAGCACAGTTCAGAACATGATACGCTACTGTATTTGGCACAGATGAGTGCTTATCTCTATCGGTTGGAACATGCACAAGGTGAACAGCTATTAAAATTGAGAGGGAAGCTGCGACAGCATTATCAGCTCGATGAAGAACAAGCTGATTTGCAGCTTTTACCTTTAGGCGCACGTTGGTGGCGGACGCTTGGGGGAGCACGTGGGATGAGCCTGTATTTTTCAGAATTGGAAAATCCTAAAACTTTTGAAGTCACTTTGGCGCGTGCTGAAAATAATGATCCCAACTTTACCCGTCATAATGCATGGTCACAGCAAAGTATCTGGATGTTAACTGCTCAACAACTGATGCAGAAAAAAGTACGTTTACAACAGCCTCGGTTTGGTGAAGATGGACGGTTATCTGCCGCAGGGACAAGTCGTGCCTTGCCTTTAAATAGCCTAAGTAAAATTGATGATTTTAGTCTTTACCAACAGATCGGATTCAATGATTGGCAGACATTACAGCAGCATTGGCAGCAACAGTTACAGACTATAGACGGAATTAATCAAACGATACTTCTTAATATCTCTGCTTATGACAGCCCAAAAGTAGATGAGATTGAACAATGCTTATGGTGGACGGTTTATGACCAAAACCGATCAACATTGCATATGCGTTTGGACTGGAAAACACAAGACTTAGAGAAAATTCGTCAGCTTGAACGCTTATGTACCCAAATGGTACAGGTCCACTCTATTTTTGCGTACTGCCAAATTAAAGGGCATCAACTGGTTTTATTACCGATGAGTTTATTAATCACTCAAAATGGCAAGACTCGACTGTTTAACCTTGATTTTGACCAATTGGCTGAACCAAAAAAAACTTTAAAAGAAAGTATCGTTGGACGTATTGAGCAACTGTTGGCGAAGAAAAAACAGCAGCAAGCTAAATTTGCTTCAACTCAAATCAGCTTGAGCCAGAAAGTGTGTGAACCGATTTTGGAGGTATTGCTTGGTCTTGGTTGTTCAGGGCGTATGTTGCTGAGTGCTTCGCAGGTTGAAATACTACAGCAGCAACGACAGTTGGCACAGGATGCGGGAATGAGCCTTTTAGTTAGACAAATCAGCTTAATTTTGGATACTTCTCAACTAAATTCAGCGATGCTTTTACGTTTGGTCTATGTGTGTGAGTTGGTTTTAAGAATGCAGGTTTTTTTGCCAATACAATTAAATATTGATAATAAATAGGACTTACGCACTGTTATTTATAGACTCTCTGTGGTAGAAGATGATTTTTATCGAGAATAAAGTCATCAATGAAGTTTTTGATCATTGGTCTAAATAATTTCTTCTGTAAGCGTCCGCTGAACCCCATGGCTATTGTTTAATTTTAGTCTGATTATCAATCACATAAGCAGGCATCGCTTGCTGAGTTAGGGTGTCTTCAGCGGACGCTTACCTATTTTTTCAAAAATGAAAGCTCAAAAATTACCCGAAGAATGTGATAAAGAATGTATTTATTCAACTTTTATAGAGTTTTTTTAAATGCCATATTTTAACCAAATGTTCAATTCAAATGATTGAATAAAGAAAATTTTCAAGTGTTATTTATTTATAAGTATATTGATTTCGTATATTTATGACATTTTAGACAGAATTTTTTGCAAAAACGTCACGTTATAATTTGTATTTATTTTCTACAATATAACAGTTCTACAAATCAGCTAAATAGCGAAGTTGTAAAACACAAGTGGAGAAAATGAGTAACTATAGCTGAATACGTAATTTATCATTACATCTAAAACCATAGGAAATCAGGTTTTACAGATGTTTCCATGTACTAATATTTTTAGAATTTAGCTATAAGGTCATCATTCATAACAGTTTAATACGATTTATATGATGTTTACTTATTCATAATAAAGAGAGTATAAAGCTTTCTTTAAGAAGATTTGTTATAAATGGAATGATAGAAAAATCAGATTTCATGGTTTTTCTAACAGGTAAATTATAGACATTTCATGGAATCTTAGAGTTATTCGATATAACTCAATGTAGAAAGCATAGGAAATAAGTAATGCCTAAAAAATATGCGCGTTTTTTACCTACAGCCGATTCATTTAACTTGGAAGACTCCCCTTTTTACTGGATTTCTCAAGTAAATGCCCAGTATGTTCAAAACATTGACAACGTACTTAAAAAGTATGGTTTAGATAACTCTCGCCGCCGCATTCTCATTGCATTACATGTAAAACCTCATGCCAGTGTGTCTGAGCTTTCAGATATGGTCATTTCTAAAATGTCGACGACAACAAAAATTGTTTACCGCTTAAAGGATGAGGGATTTATTGAGACTTATTCCTGTAAAGAAGATGGTCGAATTACCCGCGTTTATTTAACCGAAAAAGGTCAGGAAATGATCACCAAGGTCAATGACCTCACTTCCGTTATTCTAGAGCAATCCTTTGATGGTCTGACACCATTACAGATTGAGAAAACCATGGAAATTCTCAAACATATGTTTAAGAACTTGGCGCGCTAATTTCCTATAAAAAGAGCTTCAATAATGAAGCCTTTTTTATTTTAGGTATAGAGAACTTATATCAATCAAATATACTGAATTCTGGAGTAATGTTTTCTATGGTCATAGGTCAACGTTTTACGCAGTTCTGCAGGTGAATATTTCAGAGCTTCAGTTAAAGCCTTGCGCACTGATTCTGCCTTTGCATCAGGTAATGTTGCCAAGATACAGAGCCGTGTATTTCGTTTAATAAGTGTTGCTATCGAAATTTTATTGTCTTTAACTTTAATTAAATTAGCTTCCCAATGACCTGGTATTTTTCTTTCTTGAACTTCAGTTGGGCGCTCATGAATAGTTTTAATATCCTGTAATATAGAATCTTTAGATCGTACCAGGATGTCTTTTAATGAGTTCAGCAAATTTTCTGGCTGAAAAGCTTTCTTTTCTTGACTCAAGCATTAATGCAGTACGATCTTCAAAGCTAAGATGATAGTATGACAATTTTATATACTCTATAAACCCTTTAAATTAATTAGGTGGTTTATGTCGCACTTCAAGTTTTACTCTGCCTATATTGATTTTAAAAATAAAATGCTCCAGAGGTGCCGCTGCATGGTCGTTACCCTGAACCCGATGAGTTCAAGGTGGAGGTGACGTATACTTAATGGGTTTCCTACTCGAGGCAGGCATACACTCAAAATACACAGAACACATCCATAAATTTAAGTATCGGCAGGGGACTGGACGTACTGGCGAACACCCTAGAGACAGTTTTAGTATAACCGATCTTTACACGATGACAATCGCTACTTGTAAAGATAATTATTAATTGATGGGGCTTTGTGCAAATAATCTTAACATTTAGGTATTTTTCTACACAGTCTGTTCCACATCTTCCAAAATGGTCTGGAGCAGGTGTTCACAATGGGCATATTCCTGTAAAGACTTATTCAGGCTAAACACTTCCTGAGCCATTTGCAGTGCAACCATAATCACAAGTTTGTTATGTTCTACACGAGGAGCATTACGGCGCATGTCATGAAACTTTTGGTTCAGTAGTTCAGCTGCACGCTCTAATTCTTCACGTTTATCTTCAGTCGTGTTTAAACGGAAAGTCTGTTCAATTAAACGAAGTTCTACTGTCACTTGTTCACTCATGATCAGTTTTCCTCTTGTAGTTCAGCATTTGGATGGGCGAGTTGCTGAATCTCTTGTGCATGTTGATCCTCGGCTGTACCAAGAACGGCTAGGCGCTGGATAATCGCCTCAACTTTAGACTTTGCTAACTCATTTTTCTGCAACAAACGATCACGGTCCTGTTGCAAGTCCTGAATTTCCTGTTGGCTATGACGTTGCTGTGCCTGTAGTTTTTCCTTGATGACACGTAGATCATTACGTTCCGCCAGAATTTCCTGAAAGCGATTTTTAAGATCAGTGGTACTTTTCTCTAAACGTCCATAACGTTCAGCCAAAGTTGTTGCATCAGTATTCAGTTGTTTAAATTGATCTTGTAACTGAGTCAGTTGTTCAGTTAAGTTATCAACTTCTTCCTGCTTTTGCGTGATGATGCTATTTTTCTGCACAACTTGTGCATGATGATCAGTTTCAGCTAAAGCTTTAGCCTCAGTGAGCGAAGTGTTTTCTCGCTCTAAATGATGTAAACGTGTTTTTAAAACACCAATATGCGCTTGTAGACGCTGTAATTGTTCTAACATAACGAGGTCGCACAGAGTTGCAATCAAAGGTAATATATACAGCAGTATAGAGATTGGATAAACGAATGCAAGACGATATTTCAGGTTGGACGGAATGGAATGCTCATTTTGATGGGATTGAAGAAATTTCAAGTCCAAGTGAGTTACATGGATTACTCACAGGTATAGTTTGTGTCACACAAGCACCAACCAAAGACGAATGGTCACAAATTTTAAATACTTTAAATGTTCCTGCATTATCGGAAGAGGCGTTAGAAAGCTTAACTGACGAAAGCGAAGATGTTTCTCATGCCTTGTCTGACGATGAGTTAGATTATTTGCCGATGTTGCCAGACGACACTCATTTGCTTGTAGACCGTGTTCAGGCATTGGCGGATTGGTGTGCAGGTGTGGTCCTTGGTTTTGGTTTGGCTTCTGGTCATATTCGTGCAGAAGAACAAGAGCTGATTGAACATTTACAAGATGTTGCAGCTGTTGAGTTTGAGGATTCGGACAATGATGAAGAGGGTGAGGAAAGCTATCAGGAACTGTATGAATTTGTACGCCTGATTCCTGTGAGTCTGTCGATTGGCCGTAAAAAGATTGCTGTAGCCGAAAGCTCATTATTACAAAACTTTCATGCAAAAAGTAAGAATCAGGGGGATATTGGCGATGCACAAAATGTCGTTGAAATGTTTACCCCACATCGTCCGAGTTAACTCGGGCGGTGCCTTAAGCTCTTATAAATAAAGATACTTACAATCATTCATCTTCATCAGAAGGACAATATGAAATTAAGTCAAGCCGATTTTAAACAACGCCGTAATCTTCTTGCTCAACACATAGGCAGCAACAGCATTGCCATTATTGCGACGCGAGCAGAAATGTATCGTAATCGCGATGCGGATTATAAATATCGTGCAGACAGTAGTTTTTATTATCTGACTGGGTTTGCAGAACCCGAAGCCGTTGCGGTAATCGAAACCTTTGCAGAGGGCGAGGAATATAGCTATAGCTTGTTCTGCCGTGAACGTAATCGCGAGATGGAAATCTGGAATGGTTATCGTGCTGGGATTGATGGTGCGATTGAAATCTATGATGCAGATGAAGCGTATGCAATTGATCTGCTTGATGAAGAAATTATCGACAAATTATTAAATAAACAGCGTCTTTACTATCGTATTGGCCAAAATGCGGAATTTGATGCACGTGTCAGCCAATGGATTCAAAAAGCAGATGCACAGCAGCGTCGTGGTGGTGCTGCACCCGCTGAAATGATTCAGTTAGACCGAATTATTGATGAAATGCGCTTGAAAAAATCAGCAAAAGAAATTGAATTGATGCAGATCGCATCTAATATCAGTGCAGAGGCGCATACCCGTGCCATGCAAAGCGTAAAACCAGAAATGATGGAGTATGCACTTGAAGCAGAACTCAATTATATTTTTGGTAAAAATGGTTGTGTGCCAGCCTACAATAGTATTGTCGGTGGTGGAGAGAATGCGTGCATTTTGCATTACGTGGAAAACAATAAACCATTAAAAGACGGTGATTTGGTTTTAATAGATGCTGCTTGTGAATATGAATTCTACGCATCTGATATCACTCGTACTTTCCCAGTCAATGGTAAGTTCAGTCCTGAGCAAAAAGCACTTTACAATATTGTATTAGATGCACAACTAGCTGCGATTGATGCAACCCGTATTGGCAATCACTACAAATATCCACATGAAGTCGCTGTAAAAATTTTAACTCAAGGTTTGGTTGATCTTGGCTTACTGAGCGGTAATGTAGATGAGTTGGTTGAGAGCGAAGCATTCCGTCAATTCTTTATGCATGGAACTGGGCATTGGCTTGGTATGGATGTGCATGATGTCGGTGCATATAAGCATGGCGAAGACTGGCGTGCTTATGAAGCAGGTATGGTAGTCACCGTTGAGCCTGGTTTATACGTCGCACCCGATGATGAAACGGTTGATGCGAAATGGCGTGGTATTGGGATTCGTATCGAAGATGATGTTTTAGTCACTGAAAATGGGCCGTTGGTTTTGACTAAGAATGTAGTGAAAACTGTTGAAGAAATTGAGCAATTAATGGCTGGTTAAGTCAGAAATATTGATCTAAAGGCTTATTCTGGGATAAGCCTTTTTTATTTGTCGAATTAAAATAAAACACAGACCAAACAAAGTACAAATTCCATTGTCGATTTAAGTTAGAGTAAGATAGGCTAGGGTCTGTAGATAATTCATAAATGCTTGCGATAGTGGATGTTTTTAGGTGATACAAGGCATGGCTTATGAAATTTAGTCATTCTAAATAAATAAGCCATAACGCAGTAGCGACAAAAAATATCCCTGTCCCACAGGGTTATGGCTAAAACTTCCTTAAACTTTGTTATGAAACTTGACAAGGAGTTGCCATTGCCTACGTTTCATGCCTCGTTTAAGTTGTTTTAGCCTATAACGCAACCATAGATGAAATATCAACAGACCCTTAACATCAAGTCATGAAAAACTGATAAGGAATAATATTATGCAGCAACAAGTCATCATTGTCGGTGGAGGTATGGTTGGACTCAGCCTTGCTTTAATGTTGGCAAAATCTAATATTGCCGTAAAGCTATTAGAAGCTGTGAAATATCCAAATTATGATGATGAAAATGTTGCTCCTTATCACTCAAGTTTTGATGCGCGTAACACCGCTTTGTCACGCCGTAGCGTGCAGATTTACCAAAAATTAGGTTTGTGGGAAGCCTTACAGCAACATGCCACCCCAATTCTGCAAGTACATATCACTGAGCAGGGTAGCTTTGGTAAAGCACGATTAGTCGCAGAACAAGAAAAAGTAGAAAGCTTTGGGCAAGTCATTGAAAATGCGTGGTTAGGTCGAGTATTACTCACCCAGGTTCGTCAGCAGCCTCTGATTGAATTAATTGATGGGGTACAAGTGACATCACTGACACAAGATGCAGATGAGGTTCACATTGAAGCCATGCGTAATGGTGAATATATCCATTCCTTGAAATCGAAGTTGGTGATCGCAGCAGATGGTCGTGATTCTTTCTGCCGTCAAGCAATTGGTGTGGGCGTGGATGAACATGATTATGACCAAGTTGCGATTGTTACAACGGTTCAAACCTCTAAACCTCATCAACAGGTTGGTTTTGAGCGGTTTAGCGCATTAGGACCATTGGCATTATTGCCTTTACCTGGTGAATATCGTCGTTCTGTCGTTTGGCCAGTTAAAAAAGGTACTGAAGCTGAATGGTTGGGTGAAGAAAATGATCAACACTTCTTGGATGCCCTACAAGAAACTTATGGCGATCGTGCGGGTAAATTTGAAAAAACGGGTAAACGTTTTAGTTATCCATTGTCACAAGTTCTGGCTCACAAGCAGGCAGTTGGTCGTGTAGTTCTGATGGGTAATGCAGCACACACAATTCATCCTGTTGCAGGGCAAGGCTTTAACTTGTGTTTGCGAGATGCCGATGTATTGGTTCGTTATTTACTAGAGCAGTTAGCGAAGTCTGATGATATTGGTCATCCTGATAATTTATTGGCTTATGAGCAAGCACGCTTAACAGATCAGCAGCGTGTGATTAAGTTCTGTGATTCAGTGGTGCGTGGTTTCAGTAATCAAAATCCAATCCTCAAATTATTACGCAATACAGGTCTGATTGCATTTGATGTGATTCCAGGCGTTAAGCCTTTGGTTGCCAATTATGCGATGGGACTAAAAGCATGAGTGAAATCTTAGATGTTGTGATTGTTGGCGGTGGTTTAGTCGGTGGATTAACCGCTTTATTGTTGGCTCAAGGTGGGGTGCAAGCAACAGTATTGGATGCTGCACCAGTGCTTGATCAAGACAAAACTTTAGCCGTGATGAATCCACGGGTGTTGGCTTTAAGTCAAGCAACGATTCATCTACTAAAGACAGTTGACGTTTGGAATGATTTAGCACGCCAAATGCCTTATTCAGGTATGCAGGTCCGGAATAAAAATGGTTATGGTGAAATAAATTTTGGACATGCTTCCGAACAGCAACCTCGTGCAGATCAAGCTTTAGGTTCAATGGTTGAACCAAGTGTCTTGAATGTTGCGATTCAACAAAAAATGTTGCAGCAGCTCAATGATTATCGTACTCAAGTCAAAGTGATTCGGATTGAGCAGATTCCACAAGGTTGGTCAATTCAATTGGCGGATGGCACAACACTAAAAACCAAGTTACTTATTGGTGCAGATGGTGCAAATTCTTTTGTCCGCGAACAAGCTTATATAGATTTAGATGTTTTGGATTACAAACAGGCTGCCATCAGTTGCGCGATTAAAACCACCCAGCCGAATCATTATGTGGCACGACAAATTTTCCTACCGACAGGCCCATTGGCTTATTTGCCGATGGCGAGTCTTGATCCACAAGAGAACGGCTATTGGCAGTCGATTGTCTGGACTTTACCAGATGATTACGCCGATGAATATTCAGCACTCAGCGATCAGGACTTTATGCAACTATTGACGCAAGAAAGCCTACATATGTTGGGTGAAGTGGTTGAGGTCCGTTCCAGAGCACAATTCCCACTTAAAGCAAGAGCAGCTCAGCGTTATATCAAATCTGGTTTAGCCTTGATTGGCGATGCAGCACATGTCATCCATCCTTTGGCAGGTCAGGGCGTAAATATCGGTTGCTTGGATGCAGCAGTTTTATGTGATGTTTTATTGCATGATTTAAAACGCGGTGTGTGGGCCAATGAGCAAACTTTATTGCGCTATGAACACCAACGTAAAGGCCAGAATGATGCCATGATGCACAGTATGTCTGCGATTGGTTGGTTAGAAAGTTCAGAATTATTTCCGTTTGTTTGGGCACGTAACTTTGGTCTAAAACAAGTTGAACAATTGGATTGGTTTAAAGATCGCTTTATGAGACAAGCGAATGGCTTAGGGGCTTTACAGCACACGCGTTATGCTTGCTAAAAAATAGTAGATATTTTTTAAACAATCATTTATAAATCAGAGTGAATTTGGTTATAAAAAGCACAATTTGATGAATATTTTGCTTTGATAAATAAGAAGAGCTTGTTAAATTTCATCAAGTTCTGATGGCCAAATAGCGATGATGAGAGTTGAGTCATTGTGGGGAGAGTAATATGACGGAAATGAATGATTACGACGAAAATACTGAAGATTCTGCGGTAGACGATGAAGAAGCGAAAGCCGCAGAAAGCGGTGCAGATACCGAAGAAGCAACGATTGATGATGCTGATCTAGCTGAAGCTGAAACGCTAACTGTGACTGCGAAACAGAAGCAGCGTCAGGCTTTGGAAGACGAATTAGCTGCATTTCTTGCACGCGGTGGACGCATTACTGAGGTTCCGCCAGGTGAGCATCAAGATTAAGTCTGAATTGACATAAAAAAGCATCACGGTTTTATTGGTGGCTCACATGCCCGTTCTGTATCTTTATGGGTCGATGCGCTGGATTTTGCAGGTGATGCTGCTAACTATGCAATTTCATTGGCTGAGATGATAAGGGGAGATTTTTTAATCCCCCCTTAGGTTTTATTGATCTTGTTGGGTGAGTTCCAGAGCCCGTTGATAAGCAACTTTCTTTTTTATACCCGTTAAATCAGCGGCCAATTGTGACGCTGCTTTTACCGATAAATCCTGCAATAAGCGTTTTAACAACTCATCCAGTTTATCCTGCTCCACATCTTTTTCCGCAGATGCACCACCCACCACAACCACAATTTCACCTTTCTCTTGGTTGTGATCATTTTCAATAAAAGTAACTAAATCTTTTAAAGTCATTTTTTTAATTGTTTCAAATGTCTTGGTAATTTCACGGGCAAAACCAACAGGACGATCTTCACCAAATACCTCAGCCATATTTTTAATACTGTCTAAAATACGATGTGGCGCTTCATAGAAAATCAGGGTTTGGGTTTCATCTTTTAATTTTTCAAGCTGGCTAATGCGTTGCGATGCTTTGGATGGTAGAAAGCCTTCAAAGCTAAAGCGGTCACTCGGTAAGCCCACTGCACTTAATGCCGCAATTGCAGCACAGGCACCTGGGACGGGGATTACACGAATGCCACGTTCTTGTGCTGCGCGTACTAACTTAAATCCAGGGTCACTAATTAACGGTGTTCCCGCATCACTAATAAGCGCAATACGTTCACCATTTAACATTCTTTGAATAAGTTGATCAATTTTGTTACTTTCGTTGTGATCATGACACGCTGTTAACGGAGTTGAGATATTATAGTGCTTGAATAATTGAGCAGATTGACGAGTGTCTTCTGCTGCAACCACCGATACAGACTTTAAAATATCAATTGCACGAAAGGTCATGTCATCCAAGTGCCCAATCGGGGTTGCTACAACAAATAATTGAGCACTCATAAAAGGTAACTCCCTCATGTCTTACAAAAAATATTGGCTACTACTGTGTTTGGCAGCATGTATGAGTCCAGCCTATGCGGACGTACTGGTGATTTTACCTGAATCTGGCACGATGGCGCGAGCAGGTCAGAGCATCAAACGTGGTTTCCTGAGTGCTTATACAGCATCTGGCAGCAAAGAAAAAATTATTTTTGTAGATTCCGCAAAAAATAGCATCGACTCAATTTTCAAGAAAGAAGTCACCAATAAGACCAGACTGATTGTTGGGCCATTGGCAAGACCTGAAGTTGAAAACCTTATACAGCTTAGTCCCAAAATTCCTGTACTGGCCCTTAATGATGTCAACACACAATCAGCCAATGTCTGGCAATATAGTCTGGCCAAGCAGGATGATGCGGTTGCCCTCAACCAACTGCTGAAAAAAGATGGGGTGAAAAAACTATTTGTTTTACGCCAGACAGGAACTGAGTCAGCCACTGAACTTTTTTTAGTGGCATTGATGGCTGAGTTTGGTTCAGATATTGCAATGGTCAATCAGTTACCGAAAAAACTCTCCAGAAAAGAGGGTGTGTTGCTATTGGGTGACCATCAATGGATGGAACAACTAGGAGCATTACCTGAGAAGAATATTTATGCGACTCCCCTGAGTATTGAACAGGGGCAGTTCATACCTTTGGGATTGAGTTTCTGTGATGTACCCGCGTTATATAATGGTCAATGGGCAGACTTAATTGAAGCCTACAAGGAACAGCCTGAAAATATGGCATTTCAACGTTTGCTGGCTTTTGGGGGTGATGCATGGAGCATGGGCCAACACTTACTTGAGCAAGCTGGACAGGTGCAGTTCTCTTTTGTTGGACGCACAGGTGCAATTGAGCTAAAAGACCATAAAATCTCTAGGCAGCCTTATTGTTATAGACAGCAAAAAAATAGCATTGAAATTTTAAAATAAGATATGGGCACAATCGAACAGCAGAAACATCTCTTGGGACAGTGGGCAGAACAAACGGCATTGCTATTTTTACAGTCCCAGCAGTATCAATATGTCAATAAAAACTACCATTCACGTTTTGGGGAAATTGACCTGATTGTCAAACGTGACAATGAGCTGGTTTTTGTGGAGGTGAAAGCCCGTTCCGCAGGCAGTTATGCAGAGGCCTGTGAAGTGATTTCGTATTCACAGCAACGTAAGATTATTAAGACGGCGCAGTTCTTTTTACAAAGATACCCCAATTATTACAATTTTGACTGTCGTTTTGATGTGATCTGTTTTGATTTTCCACAGAAACTTGCAAAAACAGTACAACCAGATTTTTCAAAATTGCAGTATGATCAGCAATGGATTAAACATGCGTTTACTTTGGATTGAGATACGGTTGAGTCATTTCAAGGCAAGTGCAGTAGATTGAACAAGTTAGTGGATAGGGAGTCTTGCCAAGTGTTGAAACGTTTAACGATGACGTTGGTTTGCGTTGCAAGTTTATCGGGATGTGCGAGTTTTATTTCTGGTGGAACAGGATCGGCGCCTGTTGGTACAAACAGTGGTGAACGTAGTTTAGGGCAGGTTTTTATTGATTCTTCAATCAAGCGTACTGCAAATATCAACCTATACAAATTAGACCATCGCTTTAAGCAGTCACGTATCAATATTGAAAGTTTCCACAGTAATGTTTTGTTGACTGGCCAGGTTCCAGATCCTTACTTAAAACAGTTGGCGGAAGATAACCTGCGCGCCATGAGCGATGTTAAGGCGGTTCACAACTACATCACTGTAGGCGATAAAGTAAGCTATAGCACCATCATGCAGGATGCAACGGTAACGGCGAACACCCGTGGTCTACTGATGAAAGCTCCTGTGGTTTCTGACAGCAAAGTACTGGTACATACTGAAAACGGTGTGCTGTATGTGATGGGGCGCCTTAATACCGCTGAAGTGAAAGATTTGGATGATGTCTTACAAAAAGTGGGCAATGTGAGTAAAATTGTCACGCTGATTGACAACATTGATCAATCTTCAGGGACGATGAACTCATCTGCTGCCACGCCGATGGTCGGTGCAGCGACAACACAGCCTTTAGTTGAAACACCAGTTGCAATTGATCCTGATCAAGATGAACCCGTGACGACGACACCAACCGCACCTTAATTTATGAAGCAACTTATTCAGCAAGTACAAGAAAACGTGATACGGGCGAAAAACTTATATCAGGAATTTCGCCTGTATGATTTTGCCAGCTATTCAATCAATTATTTGACGCCAAAGGATACTTTTGAAAAAGAAGAACATCTTGCTTATGGGTTAAAAGCCAGAAATCGACTGGATCTTTATCGAACCAAGAATCCAAAGAAACAAAAACCTTTGATTGTTTTTGTACATGGTGGATCATGGCAGCATGGCAATAAACGTGATTATTTGTTTATTGGTGAGACATTCGCACGTGAGGGCTATGATGTTGCAGTGATCAACTATCATCTTGCGCCTGAACATATCTTTCCAGCCTTTATTGATGACCTTGCTCAGGCCATTCATTATTTGGTCCAAAATCAAGACAAGCTGAATATCTCAACTAAAAACATCATTCTGATGGGACATTCTGCGGGTGCCTTTAATGTGATGTCTATGGTGTATTCTGCTCAGCCTCAGCAATTTAAATATACAGATAATATTAAGGCAATTGTGGGTTTGGCTGGCCCGTATCATTTTGACTATAAAGATGATCCTTTATCTGAACATGCATTTGATCCAAAAACATCGTACCAACAAGTGATGCCGTATTATTTTATTAATCCGAATAAGATTAAACATTATCTATTGATGGCTGAGAATGATCAGTTGGTTGGTAATCATAATAGTTTCGATCTTGATAAGGCATTAAGAGAAAAGGGTAATCATAGCCATGTGATGATTATTCCTAAGACTGGACACATTACCATTGTGGCGACTTTGGCCAGTTTTGTAAGTCATTACTTCAAAACCAAGCGAACGATTTTGCATTTCTTAGATGAAGCTTTAGAAGATTAAATAAAAAAGCATCGTTTAAGATGCTTTTTTACTTTCTATGACCTGCATGATCATACTGTGGGCAATACTGCCCTTAAACGGAATTTCAGGCAGTTGGTCAAACTTAAAAAATCTGGCATCAGCAATTTCTTCAAGCTGGAGCTGAATGTCACCTGAATCATATTCAGCATGAAAGGCAATCATCAGGTTGCTTGGAAATGGCCACGGCTGACTTGACATATAGCGGATATTTTTAAGCTTGACACCGACTTCCTCAAAGGCTTCCCGTTGTACTGCCTCTTCCAGTGTTTCACCAACCTCAACAAATCCAGCGATTAGACCGTACATATTACTTTTATTATGCGCTGATTTCGCAAGTAAGAGTTCATCATCACCTTTGGTAATGATTGTAATGACACAAGGCTGTACACGTGGGTATTGATGATAGCCACAGGCAGGGCAAACCATAGCATATTCTTTGGAATGGATTTCCGTGGCATGTCCACAGTGGCTACAGAATTTATGGTTACGCCGCCACTCAAGCAGTTGCACCGCACGGCTAGCCTGTAGAAATTCTGTTGTGGACCATAACTGGATTAGTTCCCGAATGGGAATCAGTTGATAGCCATCGGGAACAGATTCATGTTCAAGCAGATCACGTGCAATGACATGATCATTGTGATGGATGGGGAGGTCACTTGCTAACTTTTCAACCTTTGGCAGTTGCAGGTTTTCATCAACTAACAGTTTCTGGTGTTGAAAAATATAAGCAAGTGAGAGCTGAGTCATTATGCGGCGATGTTTTGTAATTGCTGACTGCTTGATAATGCCACATCAAACATAGATTGCAATACAGGTTGTTTATTCTTAAGGTTATCCACCAGTAAATCCAGACCTGCAACCACATTTAAAATGCAGTTCACCTGCTCTGCATCTAAAGCCAGATTCTGGTTTAAGCGATTCTGGGCAAAGTTCGCCGCAGTCAACAATGCTGTCTGTTGAGCAGAACTGCCAAGGAACAGGGCAGCACCAGATAGCTCCTTAAGATACTCTGGCAATGCCTGCAGACTATGTGAGGCTGGATCCTGAACATATAGGCTTAGGGTTTGGGTCAGTGTCTCAATCAGTGTTTTTGTCTCAGTCAACAACGCCTTATGTGCTTCATCTAAACGGTCTAGTGAGATATGCATGTTATTGACACGCAGCTGCAAACGGCTAGAGGTGTAGTTACGCTCCAGAATGCCGATTGAGTTCATCGATGCTAGAATACTGTTCATCAACTGCTGTACTGAAGCTACATCCGTTAGTGTATTGGATTGACTGAGTTTTTCAGCCTGCTGGATCAGCTCTTTTGCCGCCTCATTCAGGTTAAGCACCTTGAACACATTTGCAAGCTGGTTCAGCTTTAGTTGTAGCTCCTGAGTTTTCTCAGTTGACATATTCTGATGATTATATTCAATTTCATTACGAATCTGCGCCATTTCATTGGTCATCAACTGGCTGATGGTATGAATGGTTTCATAGTCAGGGCCATATAAATGACGGCTGAGCACCTGCAACTGGGTATCGCTTAACAGTTCATCGCCAATGTTGAGCTGTTCACGGATATGCTGGGAAACATCATCTTCCTGACTAATGCAGATGCTGAGAATATCTGCAAGATCGCTCAGGTTGCTTTGGTAGGCAGACGGCTGTGCCAGGAATTTGCCAATATTGGTTTCAACCTGAATCAGGGTGCGTAAACGTGCTTCGGTAATCAGTAGTTCATCAATATGGCTTAAACCCACATTAACCAGTTGCCAGTATTGCTGACTGGGAAGATTTGAAGCCATGCCCGCAAGGTAGACACCAACAAGTTTGATGCCCTGCAAGTCCAGAGGTGTTTCTGCCTGCTTGATCAGCTTGTTCAGGCATAGCTTGTAAAGCTGGTGAATATATTGGGATTTTTCCAGACTTGGCGCCTGTGGCAGATTAAAGTTTGGTGTGATGCAGTCCAGCAAAGGCTGAATGGTCTGGCCTTCTTTGGTGATTGGTTTGCCCAGCGCTTTTTCCAAACGGTTCAGGGTATCCAGCAGGAACTGGGGAACCTTGACTTCACGCAGGCTGATAAACTCGATATAGCGCTTCAGCATGGTGGTGCCTTCACTGAGGGTAACCACATCACTGGTCTTGATTTGCTGCGGTTGAGCCATGATTTTACGCATCAACTCAGCCGAATACTCGGTGATCTGTGACAAATGCGGCATATCAATCAGGGCAAGCACCTGTGTGCATTGCTCAAACTGATTGAGTGCGTCATCAATACCAAAAGGTAAGGCTTGTTCTTCAGCAAGCGTATTAACTGCTGTCTCCACCAATTTAATCGAATTGTCGATTTCATTTTTTATTATTAGTAATGCCGTTGGGTCGAAATGAATCGAGGTTTGGTAAGACATATGACCTACACCTTTCCTGAGTTGTTATATCCATGAACCTCCCGCAACAGGAGGTTTAAATGTTCTATAGGCTAATATAGCGTAACTTTCAAAGCTTGAAATACAAAAAATAACATTGATCAGTAAATTTATTTTGCAAAAAAGCAAGGCTTTCCATGTTTCTGTTCAAATTGTTTGACCCATGTCTCATGTTGGGCCAATTCATCACCTGATGCATAAATGACAGGAAGCTCAATCTGCACACGTTGACGGGTGTTTTTATTTTGACCTTGTTCCGTTTGTGACAGGGCATCTATATCAAAGGAAACCTGTCCACCCGTCATGGCAAGGTAGACATCTGCCAGAATCTCGGCATCCAGTAACGCACCGTGGAAAGTACGGTCCCGCGCAGGAATTTCGTAACGCCTCACCAAAGCATCCAAAGAATTCTTTTGGCCAGGATGCTTATTTTTTGCCAGTGCCAATGTGTCGGTCACTTCACACACTTCGGAAAGTAAGGGCAGGCCAGCACGCTTGAACTCCATGTCGAGGAAGTTCATATCGAAGGTTGCATTGTGTGCAATGATCTCGGCACCTTTTAAGTAGGCAAATAGCGTATCGGCAATTTCTGCATACGTGGGCTTGTCTTGTAGAAAATCGTCGGTGATGCCGTGGATGGCCTCTGAGTCACCAACAGGTTTTTCAGGATTGATATAAATATGAATCGAGCTACCCGTCAGTTTGCGGTTGATCATTTCAATCGCGCCCACCTCAATAATGCGGTCGCCATCCTGATAATAAAAACCTGTGGTTTCGGTATCCAGAATCAGCTGGCGCGGGCCCTGAAGATTTAACTTGGCTTCAGTCACAACAATTTGTGGATGTAGGCTGCTTGCTGGTGTTGCTGAGGTGTCGGGCAATATCTCTGTTTCAGCCATATTGTCCTGAACATTTATTTCTATTTCAAGCTCTTCCTCAATTTCGTCCTGATCCGCCATCATATCTAAACCAAAAGGGTCGTCCAGAAGCCAATCTGGTTCAGGCTTTTTTGTATCAGCGTTAGCCTGTGTTGTGGATTTTAGTTGTTTGGCAGTCTGTTCCGCACCCAAATTGGCCAGTTGATCTGCCATTTCATTGCCCGCATGACCTGCATGACCTTTTATCCAGTTCCACTCAATCTCACGGTTGGCACAGGTTGCATCAAGTTTTTTCCAGAGGTCTGGGTTTTTGACATCTTTCCAGTTCTTCTTTTTCCAGCCATGAATCCATTCAGTGATACCTTGCTTGACATAATTGGAGTCTGTCCAGATGATGAGGTGTGCATCAGTTGGGCAAAATGCAATTCCCTCAATTGCAGCAGTCAGTTCCATGCGGTTGTTGGTTGTTTCTGGTTCGCCACCACACAGCTTGTGTTCACCCTGTTCGGTAATGATGTATGCACCCCAACCCCCTAAACCTGGGTTGCCCTTGCATGCGCCATCAACATAGAGTGTGATTGTTTGTGACATATCTGAACCTAAATCATAAATGGAATAAAAAGTTTCCAGCATTGCCATCTAAATCGGTTAGACAAATATTCTGCTGTGACCTTGAGCAATTGGAATAACACTGTAGTTTTCCCGTATGGATGGAAGATTTTAGCATTTCCATCCTATTTCTTGTATTGTAAGGTGAAATTCTTCCTCTAGACGTTACAAAACACATATTTTTTAATTTCTTGTAACATTTCCATGCAAATCACGCTAAATTATTGCCTTGTCTAAGCGGCATGCTTTACTACAATGGCTAATTGAAAAAGAACTAGCGTGAGTTGACTGGAAGTTTTTATGTATAAATCGAGCACATTGGTGTGGCAAACATCTGCAACATCATTATTCAAAATTACTGTACTCACTTCCGCTCTAGCCGCGTTGGGAATGACCACAGGTTGTTCATCAACCCCTCAGACAAGCAAGGTTTCATCTTCAAAACAAGTGGGTTCAGGCCTTTTGGATGCAAACAGTCTGGATTCTCTGGAAGACCTGCTTTCCGCAACCGATATGCGTGCGGTGGAAGGCGACCGTCTTTTAGTCTTGAAACATGGTGATGTCTGGAAACGGATGACTGTGGGTTTCAAGATGGACTTAAACCGTTGGGACTCGCGTATCGAGGCGCAGCGTAGCTGGTTTATTTCCCGTCAACCTTATCTGGACCGTTTAAGTGCGCGTGCCAGCCGTTATTTATACCACACTGTAAAAGAGGCTGAACGCCGTGGTATGCCGACTGAATTGGCACTTTTGCCCGTAATTGAAAGCTCTTATGACCCAGCGGCAACCAGTAGTGCGGCAGCCGCGGGTTTGTGGCAGTTTATTCCAAGTACGGGACGTATCTACGGTTTGCAGCAAACCAGTTTATATGATGGCCGCCGTGATGTGGTTGAGTCCACACGTGCCGCTTATGAGTTTTTAGGCAGCTTATATAATCAATTTGGTTCTTGGGAACTGGCACTGGCTGCCTATAATGCAGGGCCAGGTCGAATCCAGCAGGCAATTAACCGTAATAAGGCGGCTGGGTTGCCAACTGACTACTGGTCCCTGAAACTGCCACAGGAAACCATGAACTATGTTCCCCGTTTTCTGGCGGTTGCACAAATTATTAAAAACCCAGGCGCTTATGGTGTGGCATTACCACCAATTGCCAACCGACCTCACTTTCGTGAAGTTGCCTTGTCCGCGCCGCTTGAGTTAAACCAGATTGCCTCGATCACGGGATTAAGCCGTGCTGAACTGTATACATTGAACCCAGCCTACCGTGGTGAGATGGTTGACCCGATGAGTCCAATGCGCATCCTGATTCCTGCGGACTTAAGTCCATCGATTGATGGAAAATTACGTTCTGGCAAGGCAGGTTCTGGTGGATTCTGGGCAAGTAGTGCGTCGCCACCTGCAATGAACCCATTAACCAGCTCAACCACAGTACGCACAACCACCTCAACTATAGGCAATGTGGGGCAAATCGTTAAGCCATCCACCACACCACCGCCACCATTAACCACGAAGACCAATACTGTACCCGTTACCACAACAACAAAAACGCCGACCAAGATTGCTACTCCTATGGGTTCAAATGCCTTGGCCTCTTTTGCCGCGGCGGCGGACGTGCCGAGTGCACCGCGTATTCCTGTGGCGATTACACCAGCACCAAATGTTAAGCCTGTCAGAATTGAACCACCAATTTCAATGCAGGAGCGCGAGCAGATTGTTGCTGCTGTGAAGCAGGAAGGTGTGAAAAAAACCGTAACACAAGTGCTAGAGCCGCAGGCAACACAGGCTGAAAAAGATCAGGTGGTTGCTGAAATTAAGGCCATTGCCCCACAGGGAACAGAAATTGTTGATCCATTTGATGGCAAGATTAAGCTGACCGCGATTCAGACCAGCCAATCGGTTGCCGATCAGAAAGGTCAGGAAGTCAGCAAGGGCTTTGCTTATCCAAAAACCTTGGCTGAAAGCCCAGAAATTGCCAATAGTGAAGATGCCAAGCGTAATCAGGGTAAGCCTTACATCAAGACCGATACCGATGTTGTGGTGGTCGCACCAAAAGGCAAGCGCAGTACCTATACCGTTCAACCAGGTGATACACTGGCCTCAATTGCCCAAAAGAATGGGGTGAACTGGCGTGACATTGCCAAATGGAACCAGATTGATCCAACAGGAACACTGTTTGTCGGGGCAAGCCTGTATCTCTATGATGCAAAACCACAAGCTGATACCTCCAAAGCAGTGGAAAGCAAGCCAGAAAGTTATGTGGTGCAGTCAGGTGATAGCCTGACCAATTTGGCGGCGCGTTTTGATCTAAGTCTTAAACAATTGGCCGACTATAATAATCTCTCTATAACGGACGGCTTGTTTGTAGGGCAAAAGCTCACATTGGTTGAGCCTAAAACCAATACGCGTAACAATCAACAAACAGTACGTGTGCCAGAGACAAAGACATCCACAGCCCAAAAAGTGGCGACCAAGTCCTATACGGTGAAACGTGGTGAATATCTCAAACTGATTGCGGACCGCTATGCCTTGTCGAATCAGGAGCTGGCTGATTTAACGCCAGGACTGACATCGGGTAGTAACTTGTTGGTGGGGCAAAAAATTAATGTACCCCTGCACGAGGTGTCACAAACTGAGGATAATGTCGAGCCTAAAAATACGGTTAAGTATGAAAATGTAAGTGCATCAACCAGCTACAAGACTGAGAACTACACGGTTCAACGCGGTGATACCTTATCCAGTATTGCGACAAAATCAAAAATCACCCTGAATGAATTGGCCGAGTTAAATAAGCTGAAGTCCAATAGTAGTGTTCGTCTAGGGCAGACCATCAGGATTCCAGCAGGTTCAACTGTTCCTGAGCAATATGTGGTTCAGTCTGGCGACAGCCTCAATGCAATTGCCAGCAAATATGACCTGACCGTCAACTATATTGCGGACTTGAATGGACTGGAGAGAACGGCTGGTGTGCGTGTTGGTCAGCGTTTAAAACTCACGGGTGATGCGCCAACTAAGGCAAATAATAGCAGTGCCAAAGCCAAAGAAGACAGTGTGCCAGATACTTACACAGTGAAGTCTGGAGATACTTTAACCAGTATTGCGAACCGCTATGCCTTACAGCTTGAAGATGTTGCTGCCTTAAACAACTTGTCTCGTGACAGTAATGTTCGTATTGGACAAAAACTTAAACTGACAGGTGATTTACCGAAAACTGAATCTGCCAAAGCGGATAATAGTAAAAATAGTGCCAACACCAAGGCGGTATCAAGCAAGAACACCGAAAAATATACAGTGAAAGCAGGTGAGTCACTGAACAGCATTGCCAGCCGTTTAGGCATGTCTGGACGTGAACTGGCAGAGTTGAATGATCTAAAAGCCACTACCAGCCTGCAACGTGGTCAGAGTATCTCCATTCCAAAAACGGTAACAGAGTATAAGGTAAAACGTGGTGATACCTTGATTGGTCTGGCGAGTAAGTATGGCATGGAAATTAATGCACTGGCTGAGATGAATGATCTTACCCCAAAAACTCAATTGCGTATTGGTGATGTGATTAAAGTCCCGAACCTGTAATTGCGCATGATTGCGTTGCTTGCTAGCAAGAGGCTTAGTCTATTGTATGGACTAAGCCTTTTTGCTCAGTTCTCATTTGCAGCCGTACATACCACGCCTTATTTGGCAATGCATGTGACCCCAAAATACGCACAATTACACGCCATGCCTTATGCCAATCCGAATGCACCGAAAGGTGGAGTGCTTAGCCAATCCAGTCTGGGAACGTTTGACAATTTAAATAGCATGAATGGTAAAGGCAGTGCCACAGAGGGCGTGAATTATCTATTTGATAGTCTGATGGACCGTTCTTTGGATGAGCCACGGGTGATGTATCCCCTATTGGCCGAAAAAGTCAGTTATGATCCTGATGACCTGCGATTTGTAATTTTCCACCTCAATCCTAAAGCCCGTTTCAATAATGGTCAGCCTGTCACCGCAGACGATGTTAAATTTACTTTTGATACCTACCAGACCAAAGCCAATCTGGGTTTTCAAATGTATTTGTCCGATTTGGCAAAAACAGAAGTCATTTCCAGGTATCAGGTTAAATTTATTTTTAAATCCAGGAATAATGTGGAAATGCCGCTGATTGTGGCAAGCCTACCCATCTATTCCAAGCAGGACTGGAGCAATAAGGATTTTACCCGTATTACTTTGCAGCCAATTGTAGGATCTGGACCTTATATGCTGGAGCGTATTGATGCAGGGCGGAGTATAAGCTATAAACGTAGTCCAAATTATTGGGCCAGAGACTTGCCTGTCAATAAAGGGCGTTATAATTTTGATCGGCTGAAATATGTCTATTACCGTAATTTAGAGGTCAGTTTTGAGGGTTTTAAATCCCGACAATTTTATTTATACGAAGAAAAAAATATCCGTAACTGGATAACCGCTTACCATTTTCCAGCGATGCAATCGGGCTGGATCAAAAAGTATAAAGCCCGTCTAGGTACGCCCTTAGATATTCAAAGTCTGGTATTTAATATTCGCCGTTCACCTTTAAATGATATTCATCTGCGTAAAGCTTTAACCTATGCCTACGATTTTGAATGGCAAAATAAAGCATTATTTTTTAATCAAAACCGACGTTTACAAAGCTATTTTGATAATACGGATTTGGCTGCAACAGGCAAGCCTAGTACAGCAGAATTAAACATCATTCAGCCTTTTCTGAAACGGCTTGATCCTGTCATGCGACAAGGTGTGTTGGCCGATTGGCATTATCCTGTATCGGATGGCAGCGGTTTTAACCGTCAGAATTTATTGATTGCCCAAAAAATTCTAAAAGATGCGGGCTATATGATTCGCAATGGCAAGTTATATGATCGGCAGGGCAAACTGATTCAAATTGAACTGCTCATGCAACTGGAAAATCCACAACGTGAGTTGATGCCCTTTGTACGTAATTTGAATCGTTTAGGGATTCAGGTCAAGCTGAGGCAAGTGGATGTGCCGCAGTATATGGAACGGATTCGCCGTCAGGACTTTGATATGATGGTGATGAAAATGCCACAAACTTTAACCCCAGGTAAGGAACAGGCGCAGTTTTGGAGCAGTGCTGCCGCAGATGAGTCGAATAACTATAATTATTCAGGAATTAAGAATCCTGCGATTGACCAGATGATTGACAAGATTGTGGCTGCCAAACACCGTGATGAAGTAGTGCTGTATACCCGTGTGCTGGATCGTTTGTTGCGGGCAGGCTATTATCAAATCCTGACTTATGGCAAGCCTGAACGCTGGTTTGCCTATTGGGATATCTATCAGCAGCCTAAAATTAAACCAAAACTTTCAGTGGGTTGGGAGTATTGGTGGGTGGATGCAGATAAAGCCAGCAAGCTAGACCAAGCTATCCAAAAACATCAATGAAAATAATCAAGGATATTTAAATGTCTCACTATATTCTGAAAAGAATGTTATTGATGATTCCCACATTATTTTTCATTGTGTTGATTAACTTTATGATTGTGCAGATTGCGCCAGGTGGACCTGTCGAACAAGCCATTCAACAAATACAAAATGCACAGGGTTTAGGTACAGGAACAAGCGCTTCATCTAGCCTAAGTAACTTGGCGCAATATCAGGGCGCGCGTGGTCTCAGTCCTGAAATGGTTGATAAAATTAAAGCACAATATGGTTTTGATCGTCCTGCGTATGAACGTTTCTGGTTGATGATCAAGGGATATTTAACATTCGATTTTGGTACAAGCTTTTTTAAGGATAAACCTGTTACGCAACTGCTTTATGAAAAACTGCCTGTCACTTTGTCTCTAGGCTTGTGGAGCACTTTCCTGATTTACCTGATTGCGATTCCATTGGGGATGAAGAAAGCCAAAAAAAATGGTCTGGTGTTTGATCAATCGACTTCCTTGTTATTGGCTGTCAGTTATGCCATTCCATCGTTTGTGTTTGCCATTGTGTTGATTGTATTTTTTGCAGGTGGCAGTTATTTGCAATGGTTTCCATTACAAGGTCTGGTTTCAGAAAATTTTGCCCAACTCAGTCTATTGGAAAAAATTAAAGATTATCTCTGGCATATGTGCTTGCCGATTTTGAGTATGGTGTTAGGCAGTTTTGCAGCCTTGACCTATCTGACTAAATATTCATTTGTGGAAGAATTGCAAAAACCTTATGTGCTGACCGCACGGTCTAAAGGTTTAAGTGATCGTCAGGTGCTCTATGGTCATGTCTTTCGTAATGCAAGCTTGGTGATTGTGGCAGCTTTACCTGAAGCATTGGTCGGGATTTTCTTTGTCGGTAATTTATTTATCGAGATTATTTTTAATCTTGATGGCATTGGTTTATTAGGGTTTGAGGCGATTACTCAACGTGATTATCCAGTGATTTTCGGCACCTTATTTTTATTCAGCTTGTTTGGCATGATCCTGCGTTTAATTGGCGATTTGCTTTATCAAGTGATTGATCCTCGGATTGATTTTGAAGCAAGAGGTGGTAAATAATGTCGCCTTTAATGCAGCAGCGTTTCCATCGTTTTCGACAAAATAAATTGGGTTTTCGCTGTTTAATCGTATTTCTGATTATTTTTATCCTGTCTTTATGTGCGGAATTTATTGCCAATGATCGTCCTTTATTGGTTCGTTATCAGCAGTCACTTTATTTTCCTATATTAAAAGATTATCCAGAAACCACGTTTGGTGGACAATTTGAAACCGCAACCGATTATCAAGACCCTGCGGTCAAACAGTTAATTCAGCAACAGGGCTGGATGCTTTCTCCACCTGTGGCATTTTCCTATCAATCACCCAATTTATCCCTTGCCGTGCCGGTACCCTCAAAACCAAGCTTACAAAACTGGCTCGGAACTGATGATCAGGGGCGAGATGTATTTGCCCGAATCTTATATGGTTTACGCCTTTCCTTATTGTTTGGATTGGCTTTGACTGTATGTTCGGCTGTGATTGGCATTATGGTTGGCGCAATACAAGGCTATTATGGAGGCTGGATTGATCTGATTGGACAACGCATTTTGGAAGTGTGGGGTGGTTTGCCCATGCTGTTTATCGTGATGATTCTGGTGAGTATGTTTAGCCCTAGCGTGTATTGGCTTTTTCTGATTATGCTACTGTTTGGCTGGACAGAACTGGTGGGATTGGTGCGTGCTGAATTTTTACGTGCCCGAAATTTTGATTATGTGAGGGCTGCGCAAGCGTTGGGCGTGAGTGATAGTCAGATTATTTTCAAGCATATTTTACCCAATGCCATGAGTTCCAGTCTGTCGCAGATTCCTTTTATGTTGACCGCCAATATCACTGCCTTAACTGCGCTAGACTTCTTGGGTTATGGTCTACCGCCTGATGCCGCGTCGTTAGGTGAACTCTTGTTACAAGGCAAAAATAATCTGGAGGCACCGTGGCTGGTGTTATCTGGCTTTTTTACTTTGGCGATTGTGTTGTCCTTGTTGATTTATATTGGGGAGGCGGCACGTGATGCATTTGACCCAAGACGTTAAGCCGTTGTTAAAAGTGCAGCAGCTTTGCATTGTCAATGAAACAGGGCAGGCCTTGCTGGATGATTTAAATTTCGAGCTCTATCCAGCTCAGACGTTGGCAATGGTGGGCGAAAGTGGTTCAGGTAAATCCATCAGTGCTTTGGGATTATTGGGTTTATTGCCTGAAACTTTAATTGTGCAAGGTGTGGTGCAATTTAAAAATGATGATCTATTAAAGCTTAGCCAGCAACAATTACAGCAGCTTCGTGGCAAAGGTATTGCCATGATTTTTCAGGAACCCATGACCGCACTCAATCCATTACATAAGGTGGAAAAGATCGTTGGTGAAAATCTGATTTTGCAAGGTCTGTCCAAAGCAGAAGCTCAGCAAAAAGTGATCAATTTACTACATGATGTGGGCATTGAGGATGCACAGCAGATTCTAAAATCCTATCCACATCAGCTTTCGGGTGGGCAACGACAGCGTATCATGATTGCAATGGCGCTGGCTTTAGAACCTGATATTTTAATTGCCGATGAACCCACCACCGCTTTAGATGTGATGTTGCAGGCACAGATTTTGGAATTACTTAAAAAGCTGCAACAGCAACGCAACATGGCGATGATTTTGATTAGCCATGACCTCAATCTGGTCAAACGTTATGCTGATCATGTGCTGGTTTTGAATAAAGGCAAAGTCGAAGAGCAAGGTACAATTGCTGAAATTTTTGACCAGCCAAAAACGGAATGTACCCGAAATTTACTCAATCACGATTTTGGACAGGCTTTGGTATTGGAATCAGCAGAAACGTTATTAAGGCTTGAATATGTCACGGTAAAATATCCAATTAAACACGGCTTATTCAACCAGATTAAGTACGATAAAGTAGCAGCCGAAGCGATTAATCTGGAATTAATGCAGGGTGAGGCATTAGGCATCGTCGGGGAGAGTGGTTCGGGAAAATCTTCTTTAGCTTTGGCAATTGCACGTCTGATTGCCAGTGAGGGAGACATTATTTTTCAGGGCAAAAATTTAAACCAATTGAATCAAAAACAACTTAGACCTTTACGAAGTGATTTTCAGATCGTATTTCAAGACCCTTTGAGCAGCTTAAATCCACGTATGACAGTTGAACAGATCATTGGGGAGGGCTTAAAGCTTAGATCAATTTCCAAAATATTGATTACAAATAAAATTGAAGAAGTACTGAGTAAAGTTGAATTATCAATAGAGTCTAAGCATTCATATCCACATCAACTGTCTGGTGGGCAACGGCAAAGAGTGGCATTGGCAAGGGCTTTGGTGTTACAACCCAAACTTATTATATTGGATGAACCCACCTCAGCACTGGATCGCAGTACACAGCGTGCCATGATCCAATTGTTACGCCGATTACAGCAGCAAGACCAGATCAGTTACATCTTTATCAGTCATGACTTACAAGTCATTCAAGCGCTCTGCCAAAAGATCATGGTCATGCGCCAAGCCAAAGTTGTGGAATATCAAGCAACAGCACTTCTGTTTAACCAGCCTCAAACAGAATATACACAACAGTTGATCACAGCCAGCCAGTACGGAGCATCTTGTAATTAAACTGACATATGATATTGTCAATTTATCGGAAGATAGCTTGACATCAACAATAATCAGATTAAATTGGAGTAAATACTCTAATTGTAGCAGAGGATGACCATGAGTCAGATTGCAGACAGTATCCAGATTCGTAATACCACATTTAAAAACCGTATTATCAAAGGTGCCATGAGTGAAGCACTTGCCAACCATGATGGACAACCGAATGATTTGCATATCGGTTTATATGAGGCTTGGGCAAAGGGTGGTTTAGGTTGTGCCATTACAGGCAATGTGATGGTGAGTATCGCTGCCAAGAATGAACCTGGTGTGGTTGTAATTGAAACTGAACGTGATTTGGCAAAATTACAGCAGTGGGCGGCAGTGGGTAAAAAATACGGGATGGTACAATTGATTCAATTGTCACATCCAGGTCGTCAATGTCCAAAAGGTTTGAATAAGGAAACGGTTGCACCCTCGGCTGTGCCATTTAGCCCAATGCTGGCCACCATGTTTGGTACGCCTCGTGAACTAAAACATGAAGAAATTCTGGATATTATCCAGCGTTTTGCCACAGCAGCAGCCATTTGTGAAAAAGCAGGTTTTGAGGGCGTGCAACTACACGGTGCGCATGGTTATCTGATCAGCCAGTTTTTATCGCCACTGACCAATAAACGTACTGATCAATGGGGTGGTTCAATTGAGAATCGCAGCCGCTTCTTATTAGAAATTTATAAGGCGGTACGTGCTGCGACTTCTGAGAATTTTATCATTTCAGTGAAATTAAACTCGGCAGACTTTCAGCGCGGTGGCATTAGTGAAGAAGACGTGATTTATGTCTTTAAGGCGATGGATGCAGTCGGGATTGATATTATTGAAGTTTCTGGTGGAACCTATGAGGCACCAGCCATGGCGGGGGTAAAAGCAGAGAAACGTAAAGCGTCAACGGTTGCCCGTGAAGCCTATTTCCTCGACTTTGCCGAAAAGATCCGTCAGGAAGTTAATTGTCATTTAATGGTGACGGGGGGCTTCCGTACCGCAGCAGGTATGAACGCAGCTCTGGATAGTGGCGCATGTGATTTCATCGGTATTGCACGTCCATTTGCGGTCGAGCCTGATCTGGGTAACCGTCTGGTTGCAGGACAGGATGTACGTTATGCAGTGGAGAAAATTAAAACCGGTATTCCAATGATCGATAAAATGGCGATTATGGAAATTATTTGGTATGCCGCGCAATTTAAAGAAATTGCTAAAGGTAATCGACCAAATCCAAAGCTGTCACCTTTAAAGGTATTTTTAAATTATGTAAAAGGCAATGTGAAAGCTGTGATTAAAGGTCAGATCAATTCACGTAAATCGGCTTGATTTGCATAATGCATTGAAGCAAAAAACAGGGCATATAAAAGGCCCTGTTTTTAATGAACTATCTTTTTAAGAATAAGTCATGGCTTGAGTCTGAAAAGGGAAGAGTAGCTGGGAAAGCTGACGTGTTGCCCACAAGCCCACTTCCTGATGATGCATATGCGGTGCCACATAAGGAATCAATAAATCAATTTTTTGTTCGGCAGCAGCACAGCGATTCAGACGGCTTTTCAGTTGATGGATCTGTTGCTGGTCGATACGGTTCAACACCAGTTCCATCTGGTTATGTACTTGAGATCTGCTGCGTGATGACAGACGAGCAGCAAAAGTCTCACCTTGAATCCAGTCTTTAATAATCTGTTTTTCACTGGCATTAAATACACCAAACATTTTGCCATCTGGATCATCAATCATTTTCCAGAAACGACTTTGTTCAACAGGTGCATCTCTTACAATCCAGCCTTTTTCAATCATGACTATCAGGAAGTCCGCAATCTGTGCCGGATCGGATAACCATTCATTAATGGTCTTGCCTCTAAACTGGCATTTCTGGTTATGGATATATTGTCCAATCAGCGCTTTGTTCTGGAACACTTTCAAAGCCAGTTTTTCAGTATCCAGTTGCTTGATGATCTGGGTAGAACTTTTACCAATGTCATTCAGCACATAACCTTTTTTAATCAGATCAAGATACTGAGCAGGATCTTCAGCGAGTGCATATTGATCTAAATACGCTTGCAGCGATTTTTGTGCATGACCATTGTGAGCATTATCAATGGTAATGTGTACATTGAAGTAATGTGGATCAATACCCAGTTCAGACAGCTCATAATTGGTAACTAACAGGTGTAAGGGCAGCTGCTCATAACCCAGATTAAAACCAATGACTAACGGTAAATATTCTGGCGGTGCATAAGCTAGTGCCAGTTGAACGGCTGCCTGTTCATAATAACTGGCATCTAACTGTTCAGCATAGCTGTTCAACTCATAATGATTCAGCAAGTCCTGATACATGGTGACATGATTGGCGCGGGTATGACCCAAGCCCAGTTCTTCCAGATAGATATAAATCAGGTCTTTGTTTTCCGGACGATTCCAGTTTTGCACAGTTGAATACAACCATGAGCCGTCTACCAGTTTTACAGGTGCGACTTTGGCCAAGAACTCAAATGCATGTGACACAGTCGGGAAGTATTCACGTCCTTGCTGCTGTTTACGCCGTTCTACATACGATTGGAAAATTGCGCAGGTTTGGTGGTGCTGTTCCAGAAAATGTTGCTCTACATGTCTGGGTTGATCCAGCCATTCCAATCCAGCCACATCAACTTGATGGATTAAATCTCTTAAATAGTTCTCAGCCTGTTCGGTCTTTACTGTCGTCGAAATCTGTTGATCTTGAAAGAAGTTGACCCAATCTTTAAAGTTATTGAATTGATGATTATGATTTTTAATAGATGATTCAGGCGAACTTAACTTTGTACTGACGAACATAATCTGATCCTTGCAGATATATTATGCTTTCTACCTTAATGGCATGCTTATACCACCGGTGTTGATTTTTTGTTCGGATTTATAGTGCGATTGTTGTAAATGAAATTGAATGGATAACGAGTTGAAGAGAAATGTAAAAGAATAAGATTTTTGAATGAATTATTTATAAACAAATACAATTGCAATCGAGACAATTTGATCAAACATTAAAAAACAGGAATGAAGGAACATGCAATAAAAAAGCCCAAGTCATCATGCTTGGGCTTTTTTATGAGAAGTTAATTAAATTAACCATCTCGAATATGGCGTCCCTACGGGGATTCGAACCCCGGTTACCGCCGTGAAAGGGCGATGTCCTAGGCCTCTAGACGATAGGGACTTCTTGAGGTGGGGGTATATTAGGGTTCTGTCACCAAAGTGTCAAGAAGATGGGGAGACAGTTTGTTCAAAATATAGCAAAACAGTTCAGCCGTCTTCTGGGTATCGTATAGGGCGGAATGTGCCTCCTTGCCATCAAACTCAATTCCCGCCTGAATACACGCCCGCGCCAACACAGTTTGGCCAAACATGACCGCACTGAGTGTTACGGTATCAAACACAGAGAAGCTATGAAAAGGATTCTGGTTCTTTGTTCCAGTACGGGCAATTGCCGCCTGCAAGAAACCTAAATCAAAATGGGCATTGTGTCCGACCAAAACCGCATGGGTACAATGCTGTGCCTTACGAACCTCGTTCAATGATTTGAAAATACGTTTCAATGCGCCACGTTCGTCTTCCGCCATCGCCACACGCATTGGATTAAATGGATCAATCCCAATAAAATCTAAAGAACGGCGGTCAAGGTTCGCTCCCTCAAAAGGATTGATATGGGCATGAAATGATGGTCCAGGAATAAATTGCCCTTGTTCATCATAGATAATTGGAATACATGCGATTTCCAGAAGTGCATCGGTTTGTGCATTAAAACCTGCTGTCTCCACATCAACAACAACAGGTAGGAATCCACGAAAACGCTGGGCAATTACAGGAGCTTTACTTTCTGCTTGTGTCACACTTTTCTCCATTGCAGTGTTTTTCCTGCATGAAGTGGAATAATTTTCTGACCATCAAGATAGTCAAATGATTCAGCTACGGTATTTTCTTCCTTGACCAGCGTGATGGTAGAGGTATTGCGTGGCAAACCATAGAAGTCAGCACCGAATATGCTAGCAAAACCCTCTAGCCGCTCTAATTTACCCACTTGGTCAAATGCCTGAGCATACAATTCAATCGCATTCGGTGCACTATAGCAACCTGCACAACCACAGGCATTTTCCTTGGCATGTTGTGCATGAGGTGCACTGTCTGTCCCTAGGAAGAATTTTGGATTACCGCTGGTTGCAACTTCCAGTAATGTGGTTTGATGAGTTTGACGCTTTAAAATCGGCAGGCAGTAAAAATGTGGCTTGACCCCACCAACCAACATATCATTACGGTTAAACAATAAATGTTGTGGAGTGATGGTCGCGGCAACATTGCGATCCTGCTCAAGCACAAAATTGGCTGCATCGCTGGTGGTGATGTGTTCCAATACCACCTTTAATTTTGGAAACTGTTTGAGTAGTGGTGAGAGTATTTCATCAAGGAAACGTTTTTCACGGTCAAAAATATCAACATGGTTGTGTGTTACTTCACCATGTAACAATAAAGGCACCTGATGTTCTTCAAGCTGTTCAATTACCGCATATACCTTGCGGATATCGCTAACCCCATTATCCGAATTTGTGGTGGCACCAGCAGGATAAAGCTTGATGGCATTCACAAATTCAGAGTCTTTAATTTTACGAACTTCGTCTGGAGGGGTATGATCAGTAAAATACAGCACCATACGTGGATCGAAATGGAGTCCCTCTGGCACATGGGCAAGAATACGATCGCGGTATGCCAAAGCTTCTTCTACAGTTTTGACTGGTGGAACAAGGTTCGGCATACAAATCGCGCGTGCAAATTGTTTTGCCAAATCAGGTACAGTGCGTTTTAGGGCTAAACCATCACGCAAATGTGCGTGCCAATCGTCTGGTTGTAAAAGTGTAAGAGTATTCAAGGCGTACTTCAAACTTAAAAATAATACAAATAATAATGCATATAGTGTGAAAATGGTAACTACAATTATGGATAAGTGGTTAACCAAAGCACATGACAAAATGCGATTTTGTGTTATTTTTATGCGGCATAAGAATAGTGCATTATAAAAAGAGTATTGAGGATGGATAACCAGTATGATCTTGATCAATTACGGAGGTCAAAAGAGGATCTAGAGCAGCTTGTTGCTCAGCATTTTAAATCAAATAACCGGCAGACCTTGCTCCCTAAAAAGTTGGAAGATGAGTTTTGGGCATTCAATATTGACCGAACACGTGTCAATGCCATTCAGTTTTTTGGTCAGGGTGTGATTACCTATACCATTTTTGTACTGTTGATCTTGCCCTCCAATTATTTTGTTCTTCGTGAAAGTCCACATTTTGTTCTCGATTTTATTTACAGCATTTTAAGTTTAATTGTTGTGGGGGCCGCACTGTTTTTATTCTGGGCTTTTTCCCGTTTTAGAAACCTAAGAGCTTTCTTTTATCCAGCCGCTTGTACGATTGTTTTTTTTACCATTGTACTGACTTCATCGCTGATGATCGGGGTCTCCAATGTGGTGTTGCAGAACCAGGCAATGGTGCTGGTTGCTTTCTTATACATGCTGGGCTTTATCCTGAGTGGTATCAAACCCTTGCATATGTTGTGGATCGGTTCTTTTGCGGCAATTGTTACCCTGTTTTTTCTTTATTTTTTAAATATTCCCTATGACCTTTTGATGATAGGTCGGAACTTTATTGGAAGCCTGCTCCTGGGTTTTTCCATCAGTGTAATGCTGAATTCTAAAGAGCAACGGATTTTTATAAAATCAAAAATATCTGAGATTGATGAGAAAATTCTACGCTTACAGGCCTCCGAACTGCTCCATCTAAGTCAGCATGATGAACTGACCAATGTGTCGAATCGTCGTACTTTTGAGGAAATGTTTACCCATTACTATAACCTGGCATGTAAGGAAAGCACGTCGTTATCTGTGCTGTTTATCGATATTGATTATTTTAAAAACTACAACGATTTTTATGGTCATCAGATGGGGGATCAGGTGATTTCTGAAGTCGCAAAAACCATAAAAAGTTCGATTCGCCATATGGATTTTATTGCACGTTATGGGGGAGAGGAATTTGTGGTGCTGTTGCCTGAAACTTCTGCTCAAGGTGCGTATGCGGTTGCAACCAATATTTACCGCGCCATTGACCGATTAATGATTGTACATGAGAAATCACTGGTCTCTAATTATGTCACCATTAGTTTGGGCATTACCGTTTTTAATGGTAATCCTAAAATCAGTCAGGATGTTCTGATTCAAACTGCGGATAAAGCATTATATCGAGCAAAGAAATTAGGGCGAAATCAAATTTACTATCAACCATTGCCTATTGTTGAATAAAACTTGGCAATTAAAAAAACCGAATATTAGTAAACAATATTCGGTTTTAATTTACTTGGAATAACCCTGAAATTATTCAAGGAATTTTACGGTTACACCTGAACGGACTTTATTCCCCAAGTCATTGGCATCCCAGTTGGTTAAACGGATACAACCATGTGAGGCGGTCTTGGAAATTAATGATGGGTTTGGCGTACCATGAATACCAAATGATTTTTTACTTAAACCAATCCAGATATTGCCCACAGGTGCGTTGGGACCAGGTGGCAAGGTCAGTGGCTTAAGGTTTTTCCCCTGAACAAAGTTGGATGGTGAGTAGCTATAGTATGGGTTTTTCGCAACACCGACCACTTTATAGGTACCTGTTGGAGAAGGCGTGTCAGCACTGCCAATTGTCGCAGGAAATGAAGCAATCATTTGGTTACGGCTATTAAACAGATAAAGCTGTTTTGCGCCTTTATGTGCCACGATTAAATGGATGTCTTCAGGCAAGTCGTTACGCACATTGGCAACAACGATTTTTTCACCTGGTTTTTTGAATGTTGCGTTTGGGTTTAACTGTCTCAGGAATTTTTCATCCATGTGAAACTTTTCACCGAGCATTTCTGTCACGCGTGTGTAGTAAAGGCCTTTCATTTTAGCTTGCAGCGCATAATCTGATGGGATTGAGTCTGCATACGGACCTTTAAAATCAGCATCGGTTGTGGTGTATTCAACATAGGCTGGTTTGGTTTGCTTGGAAACCAGTGCATCCCATGTTTCCTTGGTGAGTTCACCTGTTGGGGTGATGCCATTCATTTGCTGGAATGACGCAATCGCTTTCAGCGTGTTTTTACCATTGGCACCATCAATCGCACCTGGTGACGCATGTGCATTGTTCAGCATGACATGGGCACGTGCATAAGCAGGAGATTGGCCTTTTGGCATATTCTCAGACCACTCGGCATTATTAAGCGAGTCTAGGTTCCAGCTTGTAGACACTGACTTGGATGTTGCTGCTGAATCTGGGGCTTTTTCCAGATTCTGGGAAACGGTTGAGGCGGCATTATTGGGTTGTGGTTCAGAAGCCGCCTGTGGTTCTGAGGCTGCCTGCGCAACCGCACTTGAAGATGACGCAACATTAATTGCTAAAGGATCAATTGGATCTTCAACTGAGGTCGAAATTTTTTTGGGATTTAAAGGTTGCTCAGTTGTTGGTGCAGCTAAAGCAACATTAATCAGAATAGAACTTAAACTCACAGCGAGTAATGAGCGAACAAACATGCAATTTAACCTTAAGAATTATTCATATTGAGATTGAGGGTCTGTCAACGTTTCACACATACTTGCGACAGAAGACATTTTTTAGACGGTACAAGGCATGACTTATGAAATTTAGCTATTCTAAATGAATAAGGCATAACGCAGTAGCGGCAAAAAATGTCCCTGTCCCGCAGGGTTATGGCTAAAAATTCCCTAAACTGCGTTATGAAACTTGACAAGGGAGTCACCATTGCCTGCGTTTCATGCCTTGTTTATGTCGTTTTAGCCTATAACGCAAGGCATGGCTGAAATGTTGACAGACCCTAACATATTACAAGTATTACAGAAAATAATTACGCTTGCAGTAGCAGTTTAGTGTCAAAGCGAAATTTTTGTTTAAAGGTGTAATGTTTGTATGGAATTGAAATTATAAATTCCAGGCTAACTTTGTTATGATGCGTTCCACATGAAAGAATTTAGAGATTGGTCATGACAACGTTGAAAAATGATCGTTTTTTACGAGCTTTATTACGTGAACCTGTAGACACCACACCTGTATGGATGATGCGTCAGGCAGGGCGTTATTTACCAGAATATCGAGAAACTCGCGCACAGGCAGGGGATTTCCTATCTCTATGTAAAAATACAGAATTTGCCTGTGAAGTTACTTTGCAGCCTTTACGCCGTTATGAACTGGATGCCGCAATTCTATTTTCTGATATTTTAACCGTGCCTGATGCGCTGGGATTGGGATTGTATTTTGAGGCGGGGGAAGGGCCAAAGTTTCATAAAACAGTACGTACGGAACAGGATGTCGCCAACCTGCCGAAAATCAATGCCAAGTCTGACCTGGCCTATGTTATGAATGCCGTTTCAGCCATTCGATCTGCTTTAGGCGGACACGTCCCTTTAATCGGTTTTTCTGGAAGCCCATGGACTTTAGCCACTTATATGGTGGAAGGCGGTTCCAGCAAGGAATTCCGCTTTATCAAGAATATGATGTATGCACAGCCAGAAGTGTTACATGCCTTACTTGATCATTTAGCCGATTCAGTGATTGATTACCTCAATGCACAGATTGATGCAGGCGCACAGGCCATTCAGATTTTTGATAGTTGGGGGGGCGCGCTGGCACATCGGGAATATATTGAATTTTCATTGAACTATATGACCAAGATCATTGCTGGACTTCAGCGTGAAAAAGATGGCCACCGTATTCCGATTATTGTCTTTACCAAAGGTGGTGGACAATGGCTGGAAGCCATGCTGACAACAGGTGCAGATGCATTTGGACTGGACTGGACAACGCCACTTTATACTGCAAGAGACGTGGTTGCAGAACGAGCCGCCTTGCAGGGGAATCTTGACCCAGCTACGCTTTATGGTTCGACGGCATCCATTGAAAAATCGGTCAAAGCCATGCTGGATGATGCCTACAGCAATGGTGAAAAAACAGGTTATATTGCTAATTTAGGGCATGGTATTACCCAATGGGTCGATCCAGCCCAACCCAAGATTTTTGTGGATACCGTACATGAATATAGCGCGAAATATCTAGGCTGATATTTATAAGGCATTTCAAGGCTAAACCAGCTAGGATCAGTTTTGTGCAGTTGATTGTATTACCAATAAATTTTATCAGTAGGGCAGCTTCGGCTGCCTTATTTGGATTGCTGCTTTTAATTGCTTTTGCAGTAACTGCACCGATGGGAAGTCAGGAATATTACGGTTTTTACCGTTATGACTATTTGTTGTTTTATGCGCTGATGATCCAGATTTGCCTGCTGTATTTAAAACTTGAATCCTGGGATGAAGCCAAGGTCATTGCCTTATTCCATATTATGGCGATGGGGATGGAGATTTTTCTGACGCATCCTGCAATTGCATCATGGCAATATCCTCAGCCTGCCATCTTTAAGTTGCTTACGGTGCCATTATTTGCGGGTTTTATGTATTCTGCGGTCGGCAGCTTTTTTGCAAGGTCACTCCGCCTGTATCAGGTGTCTTTTGAAAATCTCCCCCAGTTTGGCAATATGTTGTGCCTGGCAGTTTTGTCTTATTTAAATTTCATGACCAAATTCTTTATTCCTGATATTCGTATGGGATTATTTATCTGGAGTGTGGTGATTTTCTGGAAAACAAAACTGTATTTTCAACTCGCCCAACATCGTTTCAAGGTTCCGATGCTGCCGATTTTGCTGATACTCGCATTCCTGATCTGGATTGCTGAAAATATCAGTACTTTCTATAAAATCTGGCTTTATCCCAGTCAGGTTGATGCATGGCATATGGTTGGCTGGGGGAAACTGGGTTCCTGGTATTTACTGTTATTGTTAAGCTTGGTTCTGGTCTTAAAAATACTGGGTGAGCGTGATCAAAATGGGACTTGGCGATTGTATTAAATATGATGAGATCAAACATCTACAATCACATAATACTTTTTAACTGCTTCAAGTACTTCAAATGTGCCAATAAATGCAGGTGGAATAATACCCGCATTTCCAGCAGCCACTTCAATAAACGTATTGGTTTGTGCATCATGGATACGCACAGCGCCCTCAATCACCTGAAAAAATTCCTGTTTATTGTCGGCAAACTGAATATTCCATGCACCCACTTCACATTGCCAAATTCCACAACTCATATGAGGATGTTCATATAAGCTATAAGTTAGGCGTTGTGGGTTGCCTTTCACCAATCGATCAGGGCGAGGGTAATCAACACTAGCTTCATGTTGAATAAGCTGTCCCTGACCAGCGAGATAAATGGATGACATGGTAAATACTCAGATCAATAACTTTCAGGAACCGCACTTAAAAACTCACGGCGAGTTTCCTTGTCCGTCTTAAAATCACCAATAAACGAAACAGTACGGGTGGTGGATTCCTGCTTGCCAACACCACGCATCATCATGCACATATGCGCTGAATCAATCACTACAGCAACACCACGTGCCTGAGTCACTTCAGCAACAGCTTCTGCGATTTGCTGGGTCAAGTTTTCCTGAATCTGTAAACGACGGGCAAACATTTCCGTAATACGGGCAAACTTGGATAAACCGAGCACCTGACCTTCAGGTAAATAAGCAATGTGCACACGACCATAGAAAGGCAGCAGATGGTGTTCACACAGTGAATAGAACTCGATATTTTTGACCAATACCATTTCATGGTTATCGGATGGGAAAACCGCACTATTGGTCACTTCCTCAAGCGTTTTGCTATAGCCAGAAGTTAAAAAAGAAAAAGCTTTAGCCGCACGCATTGGCGTATCTTTTAGGCCTGGGCGATTTAAATCCTCACCAACGGCAGTTAAGATATTTGCGTACGATTGCTGCATAGACATAACAATGTTCACTCAGGTGGATTGAACAAAACGGCAATTGTATCAGAAAACGATTAAAAAATTGAGTTTTGATCCAATTGCCGATTACTGATTGTACTTTGGATTTTTTTCAGCACGTTTAAGCAGCACCAAAACTGCACCTGTACCGCCCTGATTTTCAGGTGCACTGACAAAAGCCAATACATCACGGTGTTGTCTGAGCCAACCATTGACATAGGTTTTTAAAATCGCTTCTGGACCTTTGCCATGCACAATTTTAATGACATTCTGATTTTCATCTTTTGCAATCTGGATAATTTGCAAAACGGCTGACCGTGCCTGCTCAACGGTACAGCCATGTAAATCCACTGCCTCAAACCAGCGCATTTTGCCTGCTTTTAAATCCTCAAAAACTTTATGCTGCAAGGTTGCGATGCGATAGCTTAAAGCAGCTTGGCTTGCAACAGGATTCAGGATGGCCTGGGTATCTGAAATCTCAGTATGTTCCTGTTCGGCAGAACCCTCAGCCGCGGCCCGTTTTGCCAATGTCTGCGCATCCACCTTTTTGCTGCGGGTGGTTTTGGTATTGGCAATATTATCATTGGCGATAGGTTTTACACCGACCAGTGCTTTTTTAAAAAGCTCGGTATCTTCCAGCTCTTCAACAGCAACCTGAGTTTTTTTTGACTCAGCCTGTTTGGCAACCGCGCTGGATTGAGGGTTGGAAATTTGCTTTTTAAAGGCTTTTAGCAGGTTAAACTGATCTTTAGAAAGCGATGAATCATGTTTGCTCATAATAAATTTAAACCAGTTCTGGTTTCCCAAACAATTCACCAAACGCTAAATCAGGACGAGGCTGTTTCATAAAACTTTCACCAACAAGGAAAGTGTGAATATCATTGGCCTGCATCATTTCCACATCAGCAGGTGTGGCAATGCCGCTTTCAGTGACCAACACACGAGAGGCTGGTAGCAATTTCTTTAAACGCAATGAAGTATTTAAATCCACATCAAAGGTTTTTAAATTACGGTTATTGACACCGAGAATACATTGCTCAGGTAACTGTAAGGCACGTTCCAGTTCGTCTTCGTCATGCACCTCAACTAATACATCCAGTTGATGTTCAAATGCTGTTTTCGACATTTCTTCTAGCTGCTGATCAGACAAGCATGCCACAATCAATAAAATACAGTCTGCATGTAAGGCTCGTGCCTCAACCACATTATAAGGATCAATCAAAAAATCCTTGCGTAAAGCGGGCAGGGCACAATGGTTACGTGCAATTGCAATATTTTCATCTGCACCCTGAAAGAAATCCACATCAGTTAAAACAGATAAACATGCTGCTCCAGCTTGTTCATACTGCTGTGCAATTTCCGCAGGATTAAAGTCTGCACGAATGACGCCTTTAGATGGTGATGCTTTTTTAATCTCAGCAATCACGGCTGGACGTTTATGTTGCAGGGCATGGGCAAAACCACGCACGGGTGTTGCCTCTTTCGCCCATTGTTCAACATCATGCAGGCTACGCTGTTTTAAACGTGCGGCAAGTTCCTCATGTTTACGGTCAACAATTTTACCGAGAATGGTATTTTGAATATTGATCATGAGAAATCCTTAGTCTGCCTGATATTGTTTCAATGTTTTGGTAAATTCACCCAGAATACTCATTTTTTCCAGGGCCTGTCCGCCATAGAGAATATCCTGCGCCAGCGCAACGGCTTGTTTATAGGTCTTGGTCATGCCTGCCACATAAATACCTGCACCTGCATTCAGTGCAATCATGTTGGCTGCTTTTTCACCGATTTCTGATTTGTTACGGCCCAAAGCATCCTTAATCAACTGCAAGCTTTCTTGTGAACTGTTCACAACCAAACCCGTCAGTGTCTGTGATGGAATTCCAACTTCATCTGGAGTAATCGTCCATTCAGTGATTTCACCATCCTTGAGTTCGGCCACTGTGGTGGGTGCCGCTAGACTGATTTCATCCAGACCGTCTCTGGAATGCACCACCATGACATGTACTGCTCCCAGCTGTTTTAAAACCTCAGCAATTGGAAGACACAGTTCATCAGAAAACACGCCAATGACAAAACGATTGACACCAGCAGGATTGGTTAAAGGACCCAATAAATTAAAGATACTACGAATACCCAGTTCACGACGTGGTGCCACAGCATAACGCATGGCCTTGTGATGATTCGGTGCAAACAGGAAACCCACACCCATTTCACGAATGCAACGTTCAGTCTGTTGCATATCCAGATCAAGCTGAATACCCATCTGTTCCAATACATCTGATGAACCAGATTTACTGGACACACCTCGATTGCCATGCTTTGCGATAGTCGCACCCGCAGCAGCAATCACGAAACTTGAGGCAGTGGAGACATTAAACAGGTTTTGGCCATCACCACCTGTTCCTACAATATCGACCAAATGGGGAATATCGCTGACATCGATCTTGATGGCAAACTCACGCATAATCCGTGCCGCAGCCGTGATTTCATCAATACTTTCGCCTTTCATGCGTAGGCCCATCATCAATGCGCCAATCTGGGCGTCGGTGGCTTCACCCTGCATAATGCTACGCATGACATCTTCCATTTGCGGCTGGGTCAAATGAATGTTTTTGGTAATATGATTCAATGCTTGTTGAATGTTCATTTATGCATAAATCTCTAAAAAATTCTTAAAAATCTGGTGTCCATGCTGGCTCAGGATGGACTCTGGATGAAACTGAACCCCCTCAACAGGAAGTGTTTTATGCTTTACACCCATAATTTCTTCAATCGTGCCATCTGGCTGATTGGTCCAGCAGGTCACTTCAAGACAATCTGGCAGTGTTTCCTGTTCAATCACTAATGAATGGTAACGTGTCGCAGCAAAAGGCGAGGGTAAATTGCTAAAAATACCCTTATTGCTATGGTGCATATCTGATAAACGACCATGCATCACGGTTTTGGCACGGATAATATTGCCACCAAAAGCCTGACCAATCGCCTGATGCCCTAGACAAACGCCCAGCAAGGGAATTTTTCCTGCAAAATGATTGATGGCTGGAATGGAAATTCCTGCTTCAGTTGGGGAACATGGGCCAGGACCAATCACCAGATATTTAGGCTGCCATCGTTCGATATCCTCTAATGTGACTTGATCATTACGAACAACTTTTACTTCCTGATTCAACTCGCCAAAGTACTGAACGATGTTGTAGGTAAAAGAATCGTAGTTGTCGATCATCAGAAGCATGACTTTAACCTTTTGAAAAATGTACACTTTATTGTGTTGTGATCTTAAATAAATCTATCAGCTTGTCTTATTTTTAATCGCTATAACGAATAAAAATATTCACTCATGATAGAGGAAAATAATCATAGCAAAAAACAAATGGGCAATGCTGAATATTTCGAGTAATGATGATTTGGATGAGGATAAAAACGTGTAAATAAAAGACAGAAAAATGCAGAATAAACTTTTTTAATTTAAGGGTTTAGTAAAAAATGGCACACCTGAATTGAAAGTCGAATTGAATTGATTGGAATCAAACTGAAAAGAATGATATAAAAAGCCAATTTATACCATCCAAAGATGGCGTAATTGGCACTAGATTGGTTCTTTGTTATATGTTTTGCACTGTTTTGGTTCATTGTGTCTGTTTTGGAGACGAGCTGAGGTGGAAATGTATAAATATGGTGCATTTGTGAAAGCAAACATTATAGTAGACATGGGACATGGAGCTTAAAGCATTTTTTCTGCAAAGAATTTCAATGTTTTAGGTATGCTTTAAAATTGTTGGTATGGTAATTGCTAATTATACATCAACAACTAACACGCACTTAACAGGTGCACAAAAATTTCATTGGAGCAAATGAGCATGGCGAACAAGGTCCTTCAACTCATCAAAGAAAGTGGCGCAAAATGGGTCGATTTTCGCTTTACTGATACTAAGGGTAAAGAGCAGCATGTAACTTACCCAGCTGACACCATTGATGAAGATACCTTTGAAGACGGTAAAATGTTTGATGGTTCTTCAATCGCTGGTTGGAAAGGCATTGAAGCGTCTGACATGATCTTACGTCCAGATGCTGAAACAGGTTTCCTTGACCCGTTCTTTGCTGAGCCAACTGTTGTTGTGACTTGTGACGTAATCGAGCCATCTACTGGCCAAGGTTACGAGCGTGATCCACGTTCGATTGCTCGTCGTGCTGAAGAATATTTAAAATCTACTGGTATCGGTGATACTGCATTCTTTGGTCCAGAACCAGAATTCTTCGTTTTTGACGAAGTGAAGTGGGATATCGACATGTCTGGCGCTCGCCACACATTGATCGCTGAAGAAGCTGCATGGTCGACTGGTAAAGATTATGAAGCTGGTAACTCTGGTCACCGTCCACGTGTGAAAGGCGGTTACTTCCCAGTTCCTCCAGTTGATTCTCATCAAGATATGCGTGCTGAAATGTGTGCACGTATCGAAGACATCATGGGCCCTGGTCGTGTAGAAGTACATCACCACGAAGTTGCTTCTTGCCAATTAGAAATTGGTGTGAGCTTCAACACCATGGTTCGTAAAGCGGACGAAGTTCAGCAGTTCAAATATGCAGTTTGGAACGTTGCTCATCAATATGGTAAAACTGCTACATTCATGCCTAAGCCAATGGTAGGTGATAACGGTTCTGGTATGCACGTTCATATGTCTATCTCTAAAGATGGCAAGAACCTGTTTGCTGGTGATGAATATGCTGGTTTATCTGAAATGGCATTGTTCTTCATTGGTGGTATCATCAAACACGCGCGTGCATTGAATGCAATTACCAACCCTGGTACAAACTCGTACAAGCGTTTAGTTCCACATTACGAAGCTCCGATTATGCTTGCTTACTCAGCACGTAACCGTTCTGCTTCTATCCGTATTCCTTACGTTTCTAGCCCTAAAGGCAAGCGTATCGAAGCACGTTTCCCAGATCCATTAATGAACCCATACTTAGGTTTTGCGGCATTGTTGATGGCTGGTCTTGATGGTATCCAAAACAAGATCCATCCAGGTGAAGCTGCTGACAAGAACTTGTATGATCTTCCTCCTGAAGAAGAAGCAAAAATCCCAACAGTTGCTCACAACCTTGAAATGGCGATTGATGCTCTTAAAGCGGATCATGAGTTCTTATTAAAAGGCGGTGTGTTCACTAAAGAAATGTTAGATGCTTACATCGAACTTAAAACTGAAGATGTACGTCGTCTTAATACGACGACTCACCCAGTTGAATTTGATATGTACTACAGCCTGTAATACATCCAAAATCAGAAAAGTCCGCTTCGGCGGACTTTTTTTATGTTTCTGTTTCAATTTGAATTTCATACATTTTTAATAAAAAATTCAGGTAAACTAATCCCGATGTTTTTAGTGAGCCAAGCATGCGAAATTTACGACCAAACAGAACAAGGGAACAACAGCTTCCTGCTGAATTAAAAAAATGGTTGTATGCCTCAGGTTCACTCACTCAACAACTGACAGATTTGGCAGGTGGTGAGTTTCATGTTGAACGCATCAAAGAACAGTACCAACGTTTAACGCTTGCGGATAGTCGATGGATGAAGATGCCATACCATCACCTTGCATGGGTACGAGAAACCAATTTATATGGTTGTGAAGAACAGGCATGGGTAAAAGCTAAAAGTATATTTCCAATTCTAAGTCTGCAAAAAAAAGCCCGTTTGTTTCAACATATTGGTAATAAGCCGATTGGCTGGTTTTTATTTCAAAGAACCAATCCAGCTTGCGAAAGACGTGTGATTCATCTGGAAGAGGGCTGGACACGACAAAGTTGCTATACTTGGCATGGCTGCAAATTTATTGTGCAGGAAACATTTCTGCCAGCGTTTGAACAGTTTATTCGTCAGCATTGACTCTAAGGAATCAGCATGGAAACAGTGCAACACACCACATGGCGACAACGTCTGCAAGCCTATTATTATCTCTGCCGTTTTGATAAGCCGATTGGTACGGAACTGGTATTTTGGCCCACCATGTGGGCGTTATGGATTGCATCTAAAGGTATTCCTGATTTAAAAATCCTGCTGGTAATGACGCTGGGCGTGATTTTTATGCGTGCAGCAGGCTGTGCCATTAATGACTTTGCCGACCGTAAAGTCGATGCTCATGTAGAACGCACCAAAACCCGTCCTTTAGCCACAGGGATTATTCGTGCCCGTGAGGCAGTTTTTGTATTTTTGGGATTGGTTGTGGCTAGTGCCTGTCTGTTGTTGTTCTTGCCTTTAGAGACTTTTTATTGGTCATTTGGTGCATTGTTTTTGGCGTTTATGTATCCTTTTATGAAGCGCTATACCCATTTACCTCAGGTATTTTTGGGTGCTGCATTCTCATGGTCAATTCCCATGGCCTATACCGCAGTAGGGCAAACACCTGATTTAACCTGCTGGTTTTTATATTTTGGCAATTTGGCGTGGACAGTGGCCTATGATACTCAATATGCGATTACTGATCGTGAATATGACCTGAAAATTGGGGTGAAATCGACGGCCATTCTGTTTGGCCGTTACGATATCCAGATTATTGCTTTGTTACAGGCAATTAGTCTTGGATTGATTGGGACGGCATTTTATCTGGAAAATATTCTAATTCCTTTTGGGCTGATTGCATTGCTTGTGGTTGCGGCAGATTTTATTTATCAGGCGTTCAAAACAAAAGATCGGAACCCTCAAATCTGTTTTTGGGCATTCCGTCACAATCGTTGGGTTGGAATGATTATTTTTATCGGAATTTTTTTAGAATTCATAAGCTGAAATAATGAATGAATAGAAAAGTGTCCTATGCAGGGCACTTTTTTTATGTATTAATAGAATGGCGTGTAGCGTCATGTATAAAAAAGACAAGGACTAAAAGGATATTTTATGAAACGGTCTAATATTACTTTAGCAATTTCTACGTTAACAGCTTCATTATTTTTAACTGCATGTAATAATGGCGGCGGCGGTAGTGATAATAATTCACAACCCTCTACACCATCATCTTATGTTTCAGAAACAGCGTATGTAAATGAAGCAGACACTTTGAAAGATGTGGCTGAAGCGAGTTCGGTTAAAGTCATTAAATATAAAATGCCAAACGTTTTGGGTAAGACTGTTGAAACCTCAGCGCTTGTCTATTTTCCAACGATTGCTCCACCTAAAGATGGTTATCGGGTGATCGTATGGACGCATGGCACATTGGGTGGAGCTGATAAATGTGCACCAAGCAATGCAGGATTGGGTGATCGATTCAATGACTATATTGCCAAGGAGCTATTGGGTCAGGGTTATGTAATCGTGGCGCCTGACTATGAGGGCTTAGGAGGAGAAGGTGAACATCCTTACCTGAACCTGCCGAGCGAGGCTAAATCTGCAATCTATGCAGTGAAAGCAGCCAAAGAGCATTATGGCACCAAACTGAATGGCGCGTGGATGTCTGTAGGCCAGTCACAAGGCGGACAGGCTTCATTGGGTGTTGCTGAATATGCCAATGCAGATGTAAGCTATAAAGGTGCGGTTGCTGGTGCACCAGCATCAAGCTTAGGCGAAATTATCCTGAATGTTGCACCTGCTGCAATCAATGGCTTGTCACAGCCTGTTGCGATTGAAACCTATGCGACATTGTTGTCTTATGCCGCATTGGCTGGGGTTGGAATTACAGCTTATGAGCCAACATTCAATTACCAGAATATGTTTGGTAGTGCCAAAGCCAAGACCATTGCCGATTTGGCAAAAACTGAATGTCTGGATGAAATCCAGGATGAATACAGCAAAGATATTCAAGCCTTTATAGCAGCGAATCCAGACAAGAAAGTTATAGACTATCCAGGAATTAATCGGGAAGAGTTTGAAACAGATGAGGTTGTGAAGAAGTTCCTCAACGACTATAGCCAGCCAACAACGAAAAAACTGAATAAACCAATTCTGATCGTTCAAGGGGTTTATGATACCAATGTACCTTATACTGTGACGTATGATCTGTACGATAAAATGTCAAAAGCAGGTACAAATGTCAGTATGATTCCAGTGCCAATTGCACCAAGTGCAAGTGCTCCTGTGGTGAATGGTTCTCATACAGGTGCAATTCTTTATGCAACACAAACTGGGCAGTTAAGGGACTTTGTTAAACTTTATATGCCAGCTCAATAAGCCAATCAACTATAAAAAAAGAGTCTCTTTATAGAGGCTCTTTTTTGTTATATTGTTGCACTCCTTGAAGCTTGCAACTTAAGTTGGAATAATCCATGAGTCAAAAAACTGTTGAAAAAAAGTCGATACCTTGGTTGTTGATGGGTTTGGGTTTGGCAATTCCAATTTTTATTGTAGGTATGGCATTTCTTGCTGCAAAGAGTGATGCGGAAACAAAGAAAAAATATGACCAGCAACATGCTGAAATTGCCAAGAAATTCGAAGAGCAGAAAAAGGCCGAGCAAGCTGCAAAAACAGAGCAGTAATGTTACGCATCATTAAATCAGCGAATATCCATCTGTAACTGTTTAATGGATGGAATTTGCGTATAACGTTGTACCCGATAGCCTGCCTCTTTCAGCATACGGTCACGTTTTTGGTCTTCCAGTTCCTTTCCAATATGGCTTGTTTTCCTAATTAATAAAATGGTTGTCAAATAAGAACAATGATTGTAACTACTATTTTTTCTCAAATACAAAACTGTAATATTGCTTTAAGTTCAATTTTTATAATTTTATGTATTGTATAAATTTTAGTTTTATATAAATTAATCATATAGATATTGTATTTTAACTTGAAAATTATTGTTCAAATTAATTAGCAAACAAACCATTAAATTTTTTTTAATAATATTTGGGGTAAACGTGGAAGACGAGTTATGTAGGCTAGTGCAGGAGTATATGAGTAAAAACCCTGTTATTGTTTTGGGAAGTGGAGCTTCTGTCCCACATGGAATTCCTGGCATGGGGTTGTTAGGGGAACATTTACAAAATTCTATTCTTCCACTAAGTTGTGAAGATGATAAACATAAGGAATGTTGGCAAGAATTTTTAGAACGATTGAAAATTGAAGATCTTGAGTCGGCATTAACAAATATATCAGCAACTGATGAAGTTACTGATCATATAGTTTCAACTACTTGGGCTTTTTTGAATTCTGAAGATTTAAATATCTATCATCAAGTAATTAGGGATAGGCGTTTTTTACCTTTAAGTCGTTTATTTAGATATATGTTTGGTAGTGTTAACAGAGAAATTCATGTTGTTACACCAAACTATGACAGATTAGCAGAATATGCAGCTGAAGCAGCTGGTTATGCAACCTATACCGGATTTAGTTTTGGATATTTAGGAGAAAGAACAGTCACTATCCCTCCAAAAATAACATTAAATGGTAGGCCACATCGGACAGTTAATGTTTGGAAAGTGCATGGTTCATTTGGATGGTTTCGTGACCCCGCTGGAGTGGTGGTATCACTTCCTCCTATGCTTGAGCCTCCCAGTGGCTTATTACCAGTAATAGTAACTCCAGGTATTGAAAAATATAGAATTACTCATGATGAGCCTTTCAGAAGTGCAATGCATAATGCTGATGCTGCGACTCAAAATGCTTCAGCGTTTTTATGTATCGGCTATGGATTTAATGATAGACATTTGCAATCTCGCCTTATCGAAAGATGTCAACGTGATGATGTACCCCTGATATTAATAACGAAAGAAATCAGTTCAACAGCTCATGCATTCTTTAAAAGTGGTAAATGTAGAAAATACATTGCCATTGAAGAAGCTACTCAAGGTATAAAAATTTATTCAAATAAATATCCGAATGGTAACGAAATTAAAAATGTATTGGCTTATTGGCAACTTGAAAATTTTTTAAAATTAATTCAATAAGAGGGAATAACAAAATGGCAATATTAGAGTACGACGATAGTGAGGCATTAGGTCGTGTTAGAACAGTTGATACTATGACAGTTGTTGTAGAAGTAGATGATGTAGACAGACTTAGAAAGTTACAAGTAAATAGACTTGCAGTACTTCAAAGTAGTAAAGCTGGTCAACATTTAATAGGAATAATTCAAAAAATTACGAGAACAGCAATTGATATAAAGGACTTTAATGAGAAAAACAAAAATGATGAAGATAATATTATAAGTGAAAAGAATGTAGTTAAAATAGCATTAATTGGAACGTTAATTGATCGTTTAGGTGTTAGGGAAAATGTATTTCATCGAACTCTAGAAACCGTACCTGAAATTGATGCTAACTGTTTTTCATTAGAGGGTGAAAGATTAACTAACTTTATGCGTGTTATTGCCAATATATCTGGATATTCACAGAAATTATCTCTAGGGCACTATACTTTGGATGAAGCAGCTGATGCTTATCTTAATGGAAATAAATTTTTTCAACGTCATGCCGTTATTGTAGGTAGTACAGGTTCAGGTAAATCATGGACAACTGCACGGGTATTAGAACAGGTTGCTGGTTTAAAAAATGCTAATGCAATAGTTTTTGATATTCATGGTGAATATAGTCCGTTAAAAGGCGATGGATTTAATCACTACAAAATTGCAGGGCCAAATGATTTGGAGTCCGGAAAGTTAGACAAAGGAATTTTATTTCTTCCTTATTGGCTTCTTGGTTATGAAGCTATGACATCAATGTTCGTTGATAGAAGTGATCAGAATGCACCTAATCAGACTATGATAATGTCAAGAGCTATAGTAAACGCAAAAAGAACATATTTAGAAAGCACTGGTCATACAGAAATTTTAGCCAATTTTACTATAGATAGTCCAATTCCATTCTGCATAAATCAAGTTATACAAGAGCTTCACAGTTTAAATACAGAAATGGTAGCAGGTGTGAGAGCTGGAACTGAAAAAGCCGGAGAGTTTAATGGAAAGTTAAGCAGATTAATTCAACGGCTTGAGAATAAGCTTACAGATAGAAGATTAGGATTTATATTTAAAGGCACTGAGGAAACAATGTGCTTTGAATGGCTTGAGAAACTAGTTATTTCCCTAATTGCTGGAACAAAAGACCAGCTAAGTGAAACAGGAGGGGTGAAAATAATAGACTTCTCTGAAGTCCCTTCCGATATATTACCCTTAATAGTTAGTTTAGTAGCTCGAATTATATTTTTTGTTCAACAATGGACTGAGTCTAGCTATAGACATCCTATTGCAATTTTTTGTGATGAAGCACATTTATATATTCCTGAGCGCCATCAATCAGGCAGTGCTAATGAAATTTCTGTTGAAATATTTGAGCGTATTGCTAAGGAAGGTAGAAAATATGGCGTGGGCTTAGTGGTTATTAGCCAACGCCCATCAGAGGTCAATAGAACGGTATTAAGTCAGTGTAATAACTTGATAGCAATGCGTTTGACCAATGGTGATGATCAAGCTGTTGTGCGACGACTGCTTCCTGATGGGTTGGGTAGCTTTGGAGATTTACTACCCGTATTGGACACGGGTGAAGCTCTAGTAGTAGGAGATGCTAGTTTATTACCAACACGAATTAGAATCTCTGAACCTTCTCAAAGACCAAATAGTGGCACTGTCGATTTTTGGGAAAAATGGTCAACTGATCTCTCTATAGGAAAACATAATATTGCAGTTGATGGATGGAGGAAACAGACTATGCAAGAATTTAATTAAATCTATATAACCTGAATCGCGCATAAGAAATTGACTTGAAAAAAAGGTGGCTGAAAACAATTAGGGAGTTACCACATAACCTACGCCTTCAACTACCATGTTCGATTTTACATATTTCTTCTGCATGATTGATGACTTTTTTCAGAAATTTGAAGCAACCTACTTGGGAATTTTTAAAAGACAGCAACAAGCGTTTTAGAATACAGTCTTCTCAATTGAAAATTTCAGAAATTGTATTTATCGCTATTTGGTCTAAATGCTGTAATTTAAATAACTTCAAAGCATTATTCTTTTCATTAAAGCACAATCATAGTCAACACTTTTGATATTTACCGTGTTACCAACGAATGGTTTATCTCATCAGAGCACATCGATTGGCACTACATGCTTTACATTTTGCCTTAATGAAAGACTGTCAGAGTCACTATTTATTGATTCAATCACACTCCCTCCCTGCCTGTGCTCAAGGTTTGGTGAACATTTTCCTTCCTGTTTTAACCGTAATAAAGCACCTCCATATGTGGGTGCTTTATCCGTCTTGATCACCCGTGGAATTTGCCACTGCTTCATATTATTTAAAATTTTTCCAAGAAAACAATAGGCTGATTTGGCACTACGTCTAGATGAAAGGTAAAAATCAATGGTATAGCCATGTTGTTCGGCTGCACGATACAGATAAGACCATCGTCCATTTACTTTTACATAAGTTTCATCAATATGCCATGAGCTCAGATCTGTAGGATTATGCCAATACCAGCGCACAGCGTAAAGGATGATCTCACCCTGAAAATGCCGACCATGGAAAGGATTCATAGGCTACACTTTTAGCTGAAACAGTTTTTAGCTTATCATTCGTGGTTATTTGCAACAGTGCCATTTAGAGTACTAGTGTTTAATTATAAGATTCTCCATTTAAGAAGTGTATTGCTGCATAAATTTTTAAGCATAACTTTGTACAATGAAACCATCATGCAGACTAACTTAAATAAACTTAGCTCCGATAAAGTCGATACAATTCAATAATATTAAAGGGGAGAATGATTAAATTTTTTAAACCCCTTAATATAATCATCAACAATATGTAGATTTCCAATTAAGTGATACTTATAAGTGGTTAAGCCTTCTATTGCAACAGGACCTCTTGGAAGGACTTTATTTGTACTTATTCCAACCTCTGCTCCAAAGCCGTAACGGTACCCATCAGCAAATCGTGTTGAGCAATTATGATATACATTTGCAGAATCTACCTGACGCATGAAAGTTTCAGCATTTATAGAATTTTGCGTAATAATTGAGTCCGTATGATGTGACCCATAAGTGTTAATGTGATTGATGGCTTCGTTGGTATCATCTACAATTTTTAAATTAATACTCTTATCACCATATTCAATAGACCATGATTCAGGTGTTAAAAATTCTCTATTAACAATCTTAGACACTTCTTGATCTGCATATATACTGACTTGCGATTGATCTAACTGACTGACTAACTGGGGAAGAAATTCGGAAGCAATAGATTTCTTAATTAAAAGAGTTTCTACTGCATTACAGGCAGCTGGATATTGGACTTTTGAATCCATAATCATATTTAAAGTCTGTTGAACATTATCAATTTGATCAACATAAATGTGGCACACACCATCTGCATGGCCCATAACGGGTATGTTTGTATTATTTTGAATGTAGTCGACTAATTTTTTTGACCCTCTAGGAATAATCAAGTCTATATACTGATCTTCTTTTAATAATTGATCTATTTGAGATCTTGCATGTAAAAGGGTCACTATTTCTAAAGGTAGTTTTTTTCTTGAAAGTATTTGATGAACAATTGCCATCAAAAAGCCGCAAGTTCTTTGGGCTTCCATTCCCGGTTTTATAATTAAGAAATTATTAGTTTTAATCCCAATTCCAACAATTTGTAAAAAGGCATCAGGTCTAGCTTCTAAGATAACGCCAATTACCCCAATTGGATAAGACTGCTTGATTAAGGTAAGGCCATCATCTAGCTCCCTTACAAATTCCTTTTGGGAAATTGGATCATCTAGATCAATTAATTGATTTAATCCTTTAATACAACTATCTATTTTATATTTATCAAATTTTAAGCGGTTTAGTAAGGACTCATCGGAAGTATGCTGTTTAGCAATTTCAAAATCCTCTTCACTAACTTTTATTATTTGATCACTCCTATTTCTAATTTCCTCTATTAGTTCCTTTAATATCAGGTTTCTATCTTTGTTACTTAGAATGGTCTTCTTTGATAGCAAACTTGCATTTTTAACTAACGTTGGTAAACATTCATCAATGAGGTTCATAATATTTAAAGTCCAATTATAGAGTTTTAAAAGTCACTTCTTTTCAGAGATATCAAAATCAAAAATGTCGCACACTAAGGTGTCGTCATTACCATTTTCAGATATTTCTCTAAAGTCATATGAGTCTTTAATTTTTTTAGCATCAATTGAAAGAGTAGAGGCGGATATAGAGTTATAATTTTCAACTAAGGTATTTAGACAACGATGAACAGCATCAGGATTCTTTGAAACCTTCATCATAATTACACTTCCTTCAAACAAAGAAATCACATCCTCAGCAAAAGTACTTTTGGATTCCAAATTTATTTTTTCATTCATCGAATTTATTAGAAGCTTTTTCCAATTCTCGAAAAAATTTATAACTCTTGTGTGTGCAGATTCGGGAAGACTTTCAGCCAAAAGGTTAGCCATTAGGCAAGATTGTTGTTGTACGAAAAAATCAGCTGTTCTGCTTAAAATTTCTTGAATATCTTTGGAATCATTATCTTGAATATATTCAAAAAAAATTGCTTCCACCGCATCGATAACTGCTAATAATATGTCTTCTTTGCTAGCAAAGTGGCTATATAAACTTCCCTTTAGAAGGCCAGTTGCCGATGCAATATCACCAACAGTAGTAGCATTGAATCCCTTATCTCTAAAGACCGTAATTGAGTTTGAGATAATTCTGTCTGCACTTTTACTCATAACATAATCCTTTAGGGCAAAACAAACGTTTGTTTTTATTCTAAGTTATATGTAATATTATTTCAAGCAAGCTATATTATTAAATATATATAGCCATTTTAATTTAAAATTTTGATGGATAAAAAAATGAAAGATGTGGGGATGAAAATTGACAGTTACCGCGAAGCAAAAGCTATAGGAATTTTACATGCACCACCTCATTGTATTGAGTTGCTTATTAATGGGAATACAGACAAAGGGGATGCACTAAAGACTGCTCGTATTGCTGGAATAATGGCAGCTAAAAAGACTGATGAATTAATCCCACTCTGTCATTCTTTGCCCATTTATCAAGCCGATCTAGAATTTAAGCCATATGCTACACATGTTGAAATTATTGCTACAGTTAGTACTATTGCCTCAACTGGTGTAGAAATGGAAGCTTTAACAGCTGTGAGTGTAGCAGGTTTGACTTTATACGATATGTTAAAGCCTCACTGCAAGCCAGAAGAGCTTAGTGTAAATCATATTAAATTACTTAATAAAATAGGCGGTAAATCTCATTTCAAATATGAGCTAAAAGAAGCGTTGAAGGCATCTGTAATTGTTTTATCAGATAATGTTTCAATGGGGAAAAAAAATGATACAGCTGGTAAGACTGTAGTAGATATCTTAAAAAAAGCAAATTTCCATGACATTAAATTTCAAGTGATTCCTGATTCATCGGAACAACTTCAAGCATTAATTGAAGCACAGCAAAATCTATATCCTTTAATTTTGACTGTGGGAGGAACGGGTTTTGGTGAAAGAGACCTAACAGTGGAAACAATTAAACCATTATTACAACAAGAAATACCAGGTTTAATGGAAGCTTCACGCAGTTTTGGTCAACGAAGAACGCCTTACGCTGCTTTAAGTAAAGGAATTGCTGGCTATATTGATAAAAGCTTGGTTGTTACATTACCAGGTAGTAGACAAGGGGCTCTTGAATCATTGACAGCTATTTTACCAGCATTAATACATTTATTTGATATTCAAAATAATATTCCTCATCAAGGGGGTTATTAATGAACTATCATTCAAAATTGAATACTTGTATTTCAGGTCAGAATTTAATTTCCGTTGATCAGGCTTTAAACTTAATTTTGGATACTATACAACCTCTAGATATTGAAAATATTAATTTGTCCGATGCTTTAAGTCGTTATCTTGCCAAAAGTGTATATTCGAAGGTTAATCTTCCTTTTTTCCCTCAGAGCTCAGTCGATGGTTATGCTCTTTACTGTGACTCTAATATTGAAGTAGGTACTAAATTCAAATTAATAGGTGAAATCCGTGCAGGACAAACTACAGAGTTAAAATTACAGACAGGTCAAGCCGTAAGAATTTTTACTGGTGCAAAAATACCAGAAGGGACTACAACAGTTGCCGCACAAGAAATGGTCCAGCATGTAGATTCTAAAAATATTATAGTTTTAGAAAATCTAGAATTACATACAAACATCCGCGACATCGGTGAGGAAATTTCTGCCGGTGAATGCTTAGGTAGGCAAGGAGATAAATTATCAATCGGTGGAATTGCAGCCTTGAGTATGGCTGGAATTCATCAGGTAACTGTCTATAAATATCCAAAAGTTGTAGTGGTTATTACTGGAGATGAGGTATCTGAAAGTGTACTGGATTTAGCTTCAGGAAAAATTTTTGATGCTAATTCACCTTTAATTTATACGTGGTTTTCTCAGCGTAACCAACAGGTCACAATACACCATGTTGAAGATAATAAAGAAGATTTGAAAGTTTTACTAAATAATCTAAGTCAAAATTATGATTTAATTTTAACTACTGGTGGAGTATCAGTCGGAGATTATGATTTTATTCGTCCAGTTGCTCTAGATTTAGGTTTTAAACAAATTTTCTGGAAAGTTAAACAAAAACCTGGAAAGCCAATGTTATTTGCTGAATTTAAAAAAGCAAATCAATCTGCTTGCTATCTTCTAGGATTGCCTGGTAATCCAGCTGCGGTATATGTAGGAATGCAGATTTATACAGAATGTTTACTGTCAAGCCTCCAAGGTCAAAAAACTCAACCTAAATGGTTTCAGGCTGAAATATGCCATGACTTGGTTGGAGATACTAGGGAGCGTTTTTTAAGAATGGTAGCACATTTTGAACAAGCTAAATTAACCGTAAAAAGTCTCAATAAACAACATTCACATATGATTAGTAATTTAATGCAAGCCAATTGTATTGTAAGAATTCCACCTAATACAAATGTTGCAGCAGGACAACTTGTACAAGGTATTTTTATATAATTTTTTGTAGAGGTGGATTATGAAAAAAACTATATTGGTATCTATAGCACTTTGTTCAATTAGTTCGTCTAACGCTGGTTCAGTAAAACTTTTCGCAGCAGCAAGCCTGAGTAATACTCTTACTGAGATCGCTCAAATTGATGTGGTTCCGTTAATTAGACCACTCAATTCAGTTTTATAAGTGATAAATCCGCTCTAAATATTTAAATCATGCTGCCATTACTTTTAGTAAA
>NZ_KB849354.1:69758-78990 GCF_000368325.1 Acinetobacter sp. CIP 102529 | reverse complement strand
AAAACAAGCATTTCCCATGCTTATTGGGGAGTAGATTATCACTTATAGACGTGGTCTAAAATCCTAGACCCACATCAAATTTATGAAAAACAGAACCCGAAAACAAATATAGTCTTAATTTTAGGAGCATCTTCATCTTTAGCGAAACAGGTCGAAGCTGGAGCAAATAGCGATATATTTTTTTCTGCAGATTTAGATTGGGTGAATTATTTAATTAAAAAAAAGAAGATTCAGGCACATAGTGCTCATCCAATACTCACTAATGAATTAGTAGTTATTAGTCCTCAATACCTAAATGTAAAATTTAAGCCGCAAGCGGACTTTAGTTTTGCAAAAGCTTTTAAAGGTCGTATGTGTACGGGCTTAATGGATTCTGTACCAGCAGGAAAATATGCCAAGCATGCTTTGATGAACTTGAAATGGCTAGAGAGCTTCAAAGGGAGAATAGTTGAAACAGATAGTGTTCGATCTACATTAACATTTGTAGAGCGCGGTGAATGTGATACAGGAATTGTTTATAAGACTGATGCTTTGATTAGTAAAAAGGTCAAAATTATTGGTATATTTCCTCGCAACTTACATCCTGCTATTATTTATCCAATCGCCCTAACCAAACAAGGTGAAAAAAATTCTGAGGCTATTCATTTTAATAAATTTATTAACACGAATCCTCAAGTAAAAAATATTTTTATTAAACATGGTTTCCACTTCTATAAATAAAGGTTAGGTTAAATATATGCTACTTAACCCTGAAGAAATATCCGCATTATACCTTTCTGCTAAAGTTGCATTTTTTGCAACGTTATTTTGCTTGCCGTATGCTATAGCTTTGGCATGGGCTTTGGCTCGCTATGAATTTAAATTTAAATTTTTAATCGAAGGGCTTTTACAACTTCCGATGGTGTTACCCCCTGTGGTTTTAGGGTATTTATTATTAATAATATTTGGTAACAATGGCTGCATTGGTCAATTCTTGAATACAATTGGTATTGAGCTAGCATTCAATTGGAAAGGTGCTGTTCTTGCATCAATGGTAGTTGGTTTTCCATTGGTCGTGCAGCCAATTCGACTTGCGTTCCAATTATCAGATCGTCAATTAGATGAGGTAGCTCAAACGCTGGGAGCATCTTTTTGGAGTATTTTCTTCAAAATTCACTTTCCTTTGGCTTTACCTGGGATTTTAATTGGTTCAATTTTAGGATTTAGTAGGAGCTTAGGGGAATTTGGGGCAACGATTACTTTTATCGGTAATATTCCTGATGAAACTAGAACGATCCCGATAGCTATTTATTCTTATTTACAACAACCTGATGGAGAATCTATGGCAATAAGATTGGCAATCCTATCTTTAGTTTTAGCTTTTTCCGCTTTGGCTGCAAACTTTTATATAATTAACAAGTACAAAGAATATAAATAATTTGCAGTGCTACGAAAAATTAATCAGTACGAATGCAACACCCTTCAACATGTTGGCTACTTCCATCCATATAAAACTCCAATTTCCAAATTGGTGCTTCATGTTTTACTCTTTCTACAGCTTCCTCACAAGCGGCAAATGCTTCTTTGCGGTGTGGCGCATAACAAATAGCTATTATAGCCATTTCACCAATTTCCAATAGTCCTACTCGGTGTACCACTCGTATATAAGAAACACCAAATTTTTTTTGAACCTCTATTTCAATTTGACGTATCAACTTTTCAGCTAATGGTACGTACGCTGTGTATTGTAAGGATTTAACTTGCTTGCCATTATGATGATTACGTACTGTCCCCATAAAAACAGCAATACCACCGCACTCAGGAAAACTTTGAATATCATCAAAAAATTCCTGTAAAAGTGGATTATTCTGAACTCTTTTAAACTGTTTCAGCTGAGTTTTATTTTGATTCATTTTAGCCACCAGCCACAGGGGACAAAAGAACCAACTGATCACTTTTGGATATAGTATCTTTACGTGTAACTATTTTGTCTTCAATTGCACATGCACATTTATCTAAAGCTTGAACAGCTGTGGGGTAATGAGTAGCTATCATCTTTAGAGCCTGATTTATAGTAATAGATTCATCTTGAGTATCGATCTTCAGTTCAAATGATTCCGGTAAGTATTCCGAAATTTTGCCAAAAGCTACAACATCTATGCTAAACATTTAATTTTATCCACCTATTGTATTCATACTAATTCTACGAGATTTATTATGCTTATCAATCGAGTCAAATCCATAGTCTTTATTCCAAATATATTGATGAATATTTTGCAAAATTTCCTGCTTTAGAGCAGTGGTTTTAGTCAAAGTATAGTCAGTAATTTGTTGTTTTAAATCCATGCCTTTTACAGCAAATAAACAATTTAACAGTTCTCCTTTTGCAGTGATCCGTATCCGATCACATTGCCCGCAAAATGAATTACTTACAGTAGATATTATTCCAATAGAATAGTTTGTATCCAAAGAATATAATCTAGCAGGATTACTATTTTGAATGACATAATTAACTATATACTTTGAAGCTAAAACACTTAGGATTTGCTGCTCATTAACCACATCGCTACTTGTCCATAATGCATTTCCATCAAGCGGCATAAATTCAATAAAACGAATTTGAATTTTACGCTCCTTAGACCAAGCAACTAGATCTAAGATTTGGTCTTCATTTATATTTTTCATCAAGACCGTATTAATTTTTAGATTTAATCCAACTTTAATTGCATGTTCAATACCATCCAAAACTGGAGATAATTTATTCCCTGTAATTTTCAGAAATTGATCTGCATTTAGTGTGTCCAAACTTACATTCAAGTCATCCAAACCCACTAACTTAAGGGGGTGGGCATATTTTGTTAAATAATGTCCATTCGTTGTTAAAGAAATACGCTTTAATCCTTTGGTCTTCAAATTCTGCAACTGACTTATAAAATGAATAACCCCGCTACGAATAAGCGGCTCACCACCTGTAATCCGTATTTGTTCAATACCAGCGTCTACCATTATTTGGCAAAATGCAAAAAGTTCTTCAAAACTAAGAAAATTACTTTTCTTTTCCCATATAGGATGTTCAGGCATACAGTAAGTACATTTAAAATTACAACGGTCTGTTATTGAGATCCTAAGTTTTTTCTTTTGACGTCCAAACTGATCAATAAAATTTAAAGAATTACTAATCATTTTAAATATTCTCATCTTACAATAAAGAGGTAATCAAATTTAATAATTAACACCCAACATTAAATTTAAATTTTGTACAGCAGCGCGAGCAGCTCCTTTACCTAAATTGTCATAAACAGCGCTCAATAAGACTTGGTCTTTATCTTCGTTAGAAAATACATAGATATGAAGTTCATTAGTATTATTTAAATAGTCTGGCTGCAATTGATTAATATTCTCGATATTCTTCATGTCCATTACTTTTATAAATTGAGAGCCCTCATAATATTTAATTAGTACGTTCCTTACTTGCTCAGCATTTACTTTGGCTGGAATTAATCGTAAATGAATAGGTATATTTAGAATTATCCCTTGACGATAATTTCCATAGTTAGGAGAAAATATTGGCGCATAATTTAATAAGGACTGAGATTTAATCTCGGGGGTATGCTTATGATTAAGATTAAGACCGTAGCTACAAAATGGTATCTTGGTAGGGTTAGGATTATTAGGGTCTTCATATGCGCTTATTAGTGCTTTTCCCGATCCAGAGTAACCCGAAGTAGCGTGTATATTAATTGGATAATCACTAGGCAAAATACCCTTTAATATTAAAGGACGTAGCATTAATATGGCACCAGTTGGATAACAACCAGGGTTGGATACTCTTGTTGCTAAGGATATCTTTTCATCATGTCCTTTTTCTAATTCAGGTAATCCATAAACCCAATTCGTAGCTGTACGATGGGCAGAACTTGCATCAAGCAATCGCACACTCGAATTTTGAATAAATGAGACAGCTTCTTTGGCAGCATCATCAGGCAAACACAATATTGCTATATTACAATCATTAATAATTTCGGATCTTTTAATAGAGCTACGTCTTTCGCTAGCTGGTAAATGTATGAGCTCAATATCCTTTCTTTCTGATAATAAAGTATGAATTTGAAGACCAGTTGTACCAGCCTCGCCATCTATAAATACAACTGGTTTCATTTAAACAATCCTAGATAATAATAGAAAATTAGTTTTTTACTTTGGAACAATAAGAAGAGGTGCTGGATGTCTAAAATTGACTGGACGCTGGTAATTTGGTTCAGCATTTGTAACATTAAAGTCATTTATATTTAATGTTAATAATTCTTCTGCCAACAACTTCAATTCAGCTTTAGCTAGCAAATGACCAGGGCAGTGATGTCTACCATGACCAAATGTTAATCTTGTTTCATTAATATCCTCCTTTGTAATATTGTTATGATTATGCATTGGACACTTTGCGCTACTATTTGTATCTGTAATGCTGATATGAACAATATCGCCTTTACTAATAATTTTATCGCCCAGTTCTGTATCAGAAGCACAATATTTGGTTGCCATGCCCAGAGGAGGATCATTATCAAGCAAACAAACTATGAAATTATCTACACCCATTGTTTCAATCGATTTGTGGAACAACTCGTTATTACTAGCCCAAGCTGTTAATAATATTTTCATCGATACTATGGTTGTCTCAACACCAGCTCCAACTAAAAGTGAGAGATCATTTTCCCTTTCTTTTGTAGATATTCTTTCAAATATATTTGAACTATCATAGAACTCAATTTTTCTAATGTATTCTTTAGCTTGCATATAGTTTCCTGATTTAATCCCAGTTTCAAGATAATTAACTAAAGGCTTCACCATATTTAAATGATCAATAGGGTCTATTTTTTCACATCCTAACAAATCCAAAATAACTTTGTTGGGAGTGTAATCCGATACTAAAAAAAGATTATTTTTAGATATCGCATATTTAAGACCCTCACTTACAGCATTTTTTAATATGTTTTGAAATTCAACCGATTCAATGTTTTTACGCCCAAAAGTTGTGTTCCATTCACGTTTGCGCATTAAATGTGTTTGACCCTCCGTATCCAGCACGTTTGGCCCAAAAATTTGGCGTGTTATTCTGAAAGGGTGGTCTACTCTAAAGCTTTCTTGAAGAAATACTTTTTTTCCATCTTCAATATTTCTTACAATATGTTCGTTGGTTTTCATTTATAAAAATCCCCTTTTATTTAAGCATTTAAATATGCAGTTAGTTTACGACTCATAAATAAATATAGATTCATGAAGTTAATTAGCAGAAAAAATTGTGAATAATTTATAACGGTATCATCCGAGGTATAATTTCCGTGCAATTGCCATCAATTTCCTCAATCTCAACTCGTAAAAAAGCCTGTGCTTCCGGCCAAATATTCTTTACATCAGTGTTTACTTCTTCAATAAACACCTGACCAGTGACTTTTAAAATGCCTATTCTTGTAAAATCGACGAATACCATACTTATTTTTGGATTTAATAAAATATTTCCAAGGCTGTTATATAGGGCATTACCGCTGTAATCGGGAAATATTAAAGTTTTGCCATCATTAAAAACTTTAGCAACTGGTAATTTTTTTCCAGAGCCATGATCACCTTGTGTCCCTCTAAAACTCGCATCACAATGACCATCGTTATTTGCAGTTGCAATAAAAAAGAAAGATTGAGATTCAATAAATTCAACTAGTTCCAATTCAATCTTATTGCTTTTTCTTAATTGAAATATCGAATGTTCCCACAAAGGATATAGTTGATTTACTTCGTTAAGATCATTCTCTATAAGCTCAATAGGATATAACTTAGGAATTCTTGCAGGACAATTCCCATAAGCATGTTCTATAAGTACACGAACATATCCCACACAACGAGGCCAAATTGCTTTGACCTCATCTGTTAATTCCTCTAAGAAAGCCTTTCCGTTGATTCTGATACGTCCAATACGAATAAAATCTATAAAGATTAAACCCACATGAGGGTTCTCTTTAATATTTTTTATATTTTTAACAAACGTATCATCATCAAAATAAGGAAATATCAATTCCTTACGGTTATCTAAAATTAAACAAGTCGGAAAAATTTCATCTATCTTTTGATGCGTAAAAGTGCTGATAAAGCTTGCATCGCAATTACCATTTTTATCTGAAGTTGCCACAAAAAAGAAATTTTGAGCTCCAATAAATCGAGACATTCCTAGACCCACTTCTCGTTGGATCATGTTATTAAGAGTGAATTTATCCCACTGATAAATAGGACTTGGTAAACGGCGTCTCATTTCTAATTCACCATCATGCCCAAATCTGTTATCAGGAATAATAGGTTTATCAACAGTAATTTTGTTCATCTTAGGTTATTGACGTTGTTCTATTTACAGAATATATTAGCAAAAAGAACGCAAAAAACAAACGTTAGTTAGTGTTTTTTGAAAAATTAATTTAGTTATTAATTTTCATATACTTGCTATAACTTTTGTTTTTGCTTTAGGGGGATTTACATTAATTAGCCAGCGATACCATCACTCAGGAACCTGAGAAAATCATCAAACCTTACATGTCAATATTATTTAGGAGAAAATTATGTCAACGCAATTCTCACAAGAAATCATTACATTCCTTGAGGAGGCCACGAAGGCTGAAAAGGGAAACATAGAAATGTCCACCGAGCTAATAGATTCAGGAATAGTGGATAGTTTGAGTATTGTAGGATTGATTGCTTTTTTGGAAAAAAAAATGAATAAGACCATCTTGTACGAAGAAATAAATCTTGAAGACTTTAGTAGTGTAAAAAATATCGTATCTAAATTTTCGCAACAACTTGCATAAGCTTCTAGAAAAAACTATTAATTGGAAAATCAATATGACAATTCACTCATTAGCCATTAATCGTAATCATGAATTATTTTTAGATGAGCAATTAGCCAATCTGAAGTGTTTTAAGGGTGCAGATGAAAAGTTACTATCGCCCATGCTTCCTCAAAGTTTTATTTTGGCTGAAAAATATATTAAGTCATTCCCGCAACACGCATTTACTGTATCCAATAGCATACAAGTTAATGAAAAATATTTATTATCCCCAACCTGCTGCTATCCAGTTTTTAATTCGTTAAAAAATACTAGCTTAAATGGTGATACGCTTATTACCCATAAGAATTATTGCTCGCGATGTGAAGATTACTATCAAGAGGGAGAGCGCCAGATTACTTTCCTTATGCGCGAATATATCTTTTTCTCAGAACATCTTGAGAATGTTCAAAATTGGATAGAAAGAGTAAAAGAAGAAGTAACTGAAATGATATGTTCACTAGGGTTAGAAGTGGAGGTGGAGAAAGCCACAGATCCATTCTTTAATGCTAATGATTTTAGACAAAAATTTCAAGAAAATCAGAATCTTAAGAGTGAGTTTATTGTGAATGGCCTAGCTTGTGGCTCTGTTAATTTGCATCTAAAAGCGTTTTCTAAATCATGCTCAATCACTTCAGGTGAAGGAAATGACCTTTTCAGTGCATGTTTTGGTCTTGGATATGACCGTATTCATAAGCAGTTTCTTCTAAAAGAAGATAAGGCTGCATAGTAATAATGGAACATTTTTAGGATGTCATTTAGCTTTGGACGTTTTTTAGAAATGTGAAGCTCAAAGTAAATACAATTTAAATCAGAATAGTAACTTACCAATAATTTTAGATTAGAGAAATTAAATGTATTCAAATAATCACTTGATTGCGAAATTAAGAAATAAATCAATTAATCTTGATAGCAAGGTATTTATCGAGATCTTTGAAACGGAAGAGAATATTTCATATGGTGAATTTTTTGGAAATAGTGAGATAATTGCTCAAATTTTAATCGAATCGGGCGTTAAAGCAGGAGACAGAGTATTAAATTATGCCCCAAAAACTGTTACTTCACTGGAGCTTTATGTTGGAACTATTCTAGCTGGCGCGATCTATGTACCAATAAATTCAGCTTATTCAGACGATGATCTAGCATATTTCATTGATAATGCAGAACCTAAAATTATTGTATGTCAGGATAAATCGCTTACTGCTGTTCAAAAATGCTTAAGTGATAGTAAAACAAATAATAGTGTTAAAACATTTACTCTAAATACAGATGAGAGTGGGACACTAAACGAAGCTAAGCATAGTACAGTCGTGAGTGAATTTTGCTCGATTGAGCGAGGTCCTGAAGATATTGCAGCTATTTTATATACATCAGGCACAACTGGTCGACCTAAAGGAGTTGTTCATACACACCGTTCATTAGCAACCAATGCTGAAACTTTAGTTTCGTATTGGCGCTTTACTGATAAAGATGTATTAATCCACGCCTTACCACTTTTTCATTTACACGGACTTTTCACTGCAACTAACGTCGCACTGTTTTCAGCGAGTTCCATGATTTATTTACAGGGATTTGATGTAGATAAAATCATGAGTGTTTTACCAAAAGCAACTGTACTAATGGGCGTCCCTCCTTTTTATATGGCATTACTTGGTAAACAAAATCTTAAGCAAGCTACAAAAAATATGCGCTTATTCCTATCAGGTTCTGCCCCAATGTTGCCTCAAACACATTTGGATTGGCAGGAGGCTACCGGTCACACAATTCTTGAACGTTATGGTATGACCGAGGGTAGTATGATTGCGTCTAATCCTTATGATCATGAACGTAGACCAAATAGCGTAGGTTTTCCTTTACCAAATGTGGATGTACGAATTATCTCTCCAGCGAACGGAAAGGTTGCTGCTAAAGGAGAAATTGGGTTTGTTGAAATGAAAGGAGAGAATTTATTTTCTGGATACTGGCGCCTACCGGAAAAGACTGCTGAGGATATGAAATCAGACGGTTACTTTATAACTGGTGATTACGGAAAGTTTGATGAAGATGGTTACTTACATATTATTGGTAGAGTCAAGGATGCAGTTGTTATTTCAGAAACACAGGTGATATTCCCTAAGGAGATTGAAACTATAATAGATTCTGTTCAAGGTGTTAAAGAAAGTGCAGTTATTGCAGTACCTAGTAACAACTCTTATCAATTACCAGTGGCTATTGTGGCTTACTCACCTGATGCAGAACTAAACTCTCTTGAAAATACTATCCAAACACTGCTTAGAAATAAATTAACTCCAGAGAAAGTGATGTGGTTCCGTTAATTAGACCACTCAATTCAGTTTTATAAGTGATAAATCCGCTCTAAATATTTAAATCATGCTGCCATTACTTTTAGTAAA
>NZ_KB849354.1:57047-68598 GCF_000368325.1 Acinetobacter sp. CIP 102529 | reverse complement strand
CGAGTGTGTGGTCGCCTTTAATTGCTGCGAGAGCAACTTTAACTTTAAACTCTGCTGAATGATTACGACGTTTTCTTCGTGTCATGGTTGACTCCAAAAACAAGCATTTCCCATGCTTATTGGGGAGTAGATTATCACTTATAGACGTGGTCTAAAATCCTAGAACCACATCAAAAGTGCCAGCGAAAATTATATTTGTAGAGCAGTTACCGCGTAACATTATGGGTAAAGTTCAAAAAGTGGTAATGAGAGAGAATTATAAAAATCTTCTTAATTTAGTTGCTTGAATCATGCAGTTTACTATTGAGTCATTTAAAAGCCTATGTAGCTATGAAATTGCAGTTATTGAGTCTGGTCGAGATGTTTTTCTTAATTATATGTTCATTCTATATGACAAAAAAACTAACGACGCGGTAATTGTAGATCCTGGCTGGGATGCAAGATTTATCATCGGCTACATAAATGATTATGGCCTAAAATGTAGAGGAATCTTAATTACTCACACACATGCTGACCATGTACATGAAGCTGCTGAGATTTCCTCTACATTAAATTGCCCTATATTTATGTCTAGTAGAGAGGCTAGTGTTTCAGGTTATAAACATTCAAACCTGCAGACATTTTCTAAAGACACTGAACTTTTATGCGGTTCTGTTCAGTGTTTCGCTCTACTTACGCCTGGACACACATCTGGCACTAGTTGTTTTTTAGTTGGCGATAAATTATTTACTGGCGATACATTGTTTATTGAAGGTTGTGGTTTGTGCTCAGGGCCTGATGGCTCTGTTGAGCAAATGTACCAGTCTATACAATTTTTGCGCTCAGTTATTCCCGACAACGTTTTGGTCTATCCAGGTCATATGTATAAAGAACAATTGGCAAAGCCGTTTAGTTATCTTAAACAGCATAACTTTTATTTGAAAATGACTGATCAAAAAATTTTTGAAGTTTTTTGTGGTCGCAAAGCTCGAAATCAAAAAATACCACCTAAATATGAAAGTGCGAAAGCTTTAGATACAAAGGTAGTTGTTTTTTAAGATATAGATTTATAAGGTAAATTATGATTAAAGTAACTTATATTGAACACACAGGGAATCAGATTAGCATAGAGCTTAACGATGGTGAAAGTGTTATGGAAGCAGCACTTAAGAGTAATCTAAGTGGAATTGATGCGGACTGTGGTGGTAGTTGTTCTTGTGCAACGTGTCATATTCATGTAGATCCTATTTGGATGAGCAAACTTCCAGAAGCTTCACCGATGGAGAAAGATATTTTAACATTTGCAAATGATGTTAATGAATATTCAAGATTATCATGCCAAATTAAAGCATCTCCCAGCATTGATGGATTAGTTGTTCACATCCCCAAAAGTGAATGGTAGTAATTAGAAAGTTATCCCTCTACAGGTTGCTATGCTCAAGTTTATTATGAATAATTTCATGGCCTAGACATAGTAGCTTGTGAATAATATTACCCGATGAACTTATAAGTATTTAAAATTTAAATGGTTAATAAATCCCACTTTTTTAAATAATTGGATTAAGGACAATAAATGCATAATACAATTGTAATAATTGGTGGTGGACATGCTGGTTTTCAGCTTGCAAACACACTAAGGCGAGATGGTTATAAAGGACGTATTATCATTTTTGAAAAACAAAATGATTTTCCGTATCAACGTCCTCCACTTTCTAAGGATTATTTATTAGGTTCGATGGAAGAAGACAGGGTGTTTTTTAGGCCACCTGAGTTTTATCACTCTAATGCTATTGAGATAGTTTTTAGTGAGGTTACGATGGTAGAGCGAAAGAATAAAAAAGTAATATACGAGGATAATAAAAGTGTATTTTACGATAGCCTAATTTTTGCTGTAGGTGTTACACCTAACAAGTTGGATTTTTGCGAATTAAATTATAAAAATGTTTATATGATTTCGGATTTGAAGAATGCTAAAAATCTGAAAAAAGCACTTGATACAGCACACAATATAGTAGTGGTGGGCACCGGTTTTATTGGTCTGGAGATGGCCGGTCTTGTAAAAAAACTAGATAAAGAAGTTCATGTTGTTTCTTCTGGTAATCAGGTGCTCAGAAAATCAGTATCAAAAAAGTTATCTTCTTTTATAAAAGAACAGCATATCTCCAATGGTGTAAAATTTTATGATTATGAAAGAATAGCAGATTGGGCTGTAAAGGATCATAACATAACAAGTGTCACACTAAGCTCTAAAATGAGTCTTCCTGCCGATCTTGTTGTAGTGGGAATTGGTTCCAAACCAAATGTTTATCTAGCAGAATCAATTGGGCTGGACGTTGATAATGGTATTGTAGTTAATGACAACCTATGTACATCTGACCCATCAATTTATGCAATTGGAGATTGTGCTCAGTTTCCTTATCTAAATCATAGTATCCGTTTAGAGTCAGTGCAAAATACAATGGATCAAGCACGTTATTTATCTCAAAAACTTCTTAAAGACATTCCTGAAAGTTATAGTGCTTTACCATGGTTCTGGTCAGATCAACGGGATATGAAAATTCAAATAGCTGGAGTTAATCTTGATACTGATCGAGAGCTTGATACTATTACTCTTGATAATGATCTGAGTTCTGGATACACGTGTCTAAGCTTTTTTAATGATATTTTGGTCATAGTGGAAACTGTGAATCGACCAGCAATTCATATGTTATCTAAAAAAATCTTGTCAAGTGAAAATATCCCTACTAAATCTGATTTAGCAAAATATAAATTTGATTTAAATCTGTGGTTAAGTTCAACATCTGGAAAAATCAAAACTTTATGAAGATTTATTTGTGTAGATTTGAATTATTAGCTAGTCGAGCAAGAACGCATCTCTTTATAGTGAGCATATAGTTCAATATGTTGTACTATACTATAAAGATATCAAGACCGGATATAGTAAAATCACTAAATTTCTAAACTAGGTAAATTTCTTGTAGCCATTATCTAAAAATAAGTACTACTTAACTGTATGTGCCTTTTAGTGGTTTTATTTTATTCTGTAAATTTCAATTTTTTGGTATTGCAATCCGTATATAGATCACTAGCTGAAAAAAACTACTTATTCGGTTTATTTTTAAAATAAATATTTTCAGGTTCTAAATTCAGCTGCTTAAGACTAAATTCTATAAATTCCTATCTAGAATTTAGTTTAATAAGTATTATACAAAAACTTATCAAGCAATAAGGGTGGTCAAAAAGATGAGAATGTATGTCTAGAATTTTGGTGGCTATTCAGGTGTTTATAGATTTTTATGGTAAAGAAATTTAAAATCAATTGATTATAGTATTGTTAATAAATTTAGTTAGGTGAAATCAGTGGCAAGATCACTAGAAAATGAAATAACAGCTTCACTCACTGAAATATGTTGTAACAGTAGTAAAGAGTTTACTGGCTTAGGAATTGTATTTTATAAAAGTTTAAATAATCTTCCATATTTAACTTTACATGAAAAAAAATTATCTTCTGATTTATGTTTTAGCTATCCAATAAAAACCCTTTTAAAAATTTCTGAGTATTCATCACCTTATCATGATGGTTTTCACTTTATAGATATTAAAACTATGGAAATAACACATATTTCACAATATATTTCTCCACCAGTAGAGTTGATAAATGATCTTAATTTAGAAGCTATTACACCTTGTGGTGCTCGTGAAATGACCGCATTTCTCACTTCAAAAATAGATGGGATTTTATGTGTTGGACTAATTAGCTCAGATAAAATTATTAAAATATTTAAAAATGGCATTGATATATATGAACAGGTGAAAGTGTGAGTTTCATTGTCTTAAAATTTAGTGAATTACAGAAGATAATCTATTTTTTCTTATTTATAGCTTTTATAATTTTTTTATTAATACAAGGTATAAATCTATTGGGATGGTTAAAGCTTTCTATAATTCAATCAATAACACCTTCTATTTCTTTAGCTTTAATTGTTTTGGGATTTCTACTTAGATCAGTCACAATTCAACATGCACGATTAGCTAAATTTATTGGTAAACCAATAGTACACGGTCTATGGAAAGGATACTTAATCAGTAATTATAAAAACTCCGAAGGGCAACAAATTCCTCCTATTAAGATTTATTTTTATGTTAAACAAACCTTTTTAATAACTACTATAAAATCTTTTACCTCTAATCAAAAATCAGAATCAGTAATTACGGCTTTATCCCAAAATAAAGACACAGAAACTACTAATTTTCTTTACACTTATAAGTTCTATAGAACTAGAAATAGTGAAAATAAAGTCACTTTTGGTAGCGGTGATTTAAGCTTAACGGATAATGGAAAAATATTAACAGGGATATATTGGACTAATTCAAATACATGTGGCGAAATTGTGTTAAATTTAATTGATAGAAAATGTAAAAATATTGATTCATTTGAGATGGCTAACTTTCATTTCAATCAGAATATAAAAGTTACGTAATTGCAGAGGCATCTAAAACTGTATAATTATTTCGCCCTTCATAAACTGCAATCCAGTCTCGTTGAAAATCGACCATGCTTAAAATTAGGAATAAAAATGGTTGTATTCCCATTTGTCTTCCCATTTTTAAAGAAAGTTTTTTCCAACTACATAGATCTATTAAAGAAGGACTAGGTTTTTTTTCTGGATGAGAATGCCATTCACCTAAATATTGCATAGTGCCTTTTGACTTTGTGTGCCAATTTTCAACAATCTGTTGATGTGATGGATCTTGTCTAATAAATCTAAATCTAGAAGAAATATCTTTTTTACTAGGAATAGTCACATCTTTTATCCAAAATCCATTATTTCCATATACTTCTCCTATCAAAACCCCACCAGATTCAGGCATATAGCCCTTGACTTGCCTAAATGAGTTTAATTTTGATAAAACATCTAAATTAATTCGTATGTAGAAAGTATGTTTTTGGGTGGTGTTTTAAAAAGTATGCTGACATTAAATGAAGCCATTATTGATGTAAAAGAAGGTTAAGTCGAAGGCTTTAAAATGGTTTTCAAGCTTTTTGGAGAAATTACAACTTCTTCTAAAACCACGCCTTATTCGATGCCTTATTTTGCAATTATTACCTTCAATTCCTACAGTAAAAAACTTACCAATACTTTGCTTGCAGTTTTTAAAAGCAGTGATGAAACTGTCCCAATGATCACTTGCAATTCGGGTGTAGTGAATACCTAATTGTTTAAGCTTTGTCTTCAACCTTTGGACTGTAGCTAAATCTCTCTTACCCCAAACATAAGCAACAATCTCACCTGTTTCTCGATGGTAGGCGTAAATAAGCCATTGTTTATTATTTTTATTTCCAACAAAAGTCCAGAATTCATCTACTTCGAGAGATTCATAATGACTTTGTTTAGGCTGAATTTGATAGGCCGATTCAGTTAAAGTCCGTAAGACTTTACCGATACTAATGCGCTCAACTTCAGCGATATCTCGTATACCGCTGCCTCTGACCATTAACTGTAATATTTTACGAGTAATGCCAGAATTACATCCTAGATAGCTCAGAGCATGGTCACCAATAAACTGACGTTTGCAGTCTTTGCATTGGTAATTTTGTTTCCCATCTACTTTGATGCCATTTTTCTTTATACTGTCACTGAGGCAGGTTGGACATTTGATTTCTAGAGTTATTTGCATTTCTCTATTTTATCAAAATTCAACCTGCTTTTTTTAGCATACTTTTTGATACACCACCTGTTTTTGATCTGAAAGTGTGACATATCCTACTTCCATAGTTTTAACCACTCGTAACGGAAGGTAATACTTTAGCTGTTTGAGAACTAGTTAAATTTTGTTTAAAAGTGTCTTCTTCAGAAAAGGGGAGTTTAGATGCAATAACATAATCCTCATTATTTGGATACCGTATCCCAAATGCATCAATATGATAACTCAAACAATATTTTTTTTCTGTTGTTGATAGACCATCTTTTATTAAGTTCAAGAATTGAGTTGCTTTCTTAGAGCAATACAGACGGTTTTCAGGTTTAATCCTATTAAAGTCTTCATTTTCATGGTCAGGAATTCCATTTTCAAAAACAGATTCTTTTAGACGATTTGGTAGAGCGTGCAAGATGTTTAATAAAGCTAAATCATCACGACTTTCAACAAACTTATAATTTTGACAAGCAATAACCATTAACAGAATTGAACTAGGTCCTCCACCTTTTTCCCAGTGGTAATCTCGCCAAGCTTTAAGATATCTGCAAATAAAACGAAGTTGGCTACCGTTATCCTCTTGTTCAGATAGAAAATTTAAAAACCATTGTCTTACTTGTTCACAATCACTTTCCCTATAGCCCCCATCTCGCTGAGCCATAGTTATTCGTTTAATATTCTCAAGATCAATATGGTCTTTAAATTTTTCCTCATATAATAAACCACGGCTTTCAAATTTAAAGTTTTCATATAAAAGATCTGAATCCATCGCTAAAGAATCAGATAAATTATAGTCTTCGAGACCTGCTCTTACACTACTTTTACGAATACCAACTTGAAGCTCACTATATTCTTCAAGTGAATCAAACATGTCTTTAGGCACAATATAGACGGGAACATCCAAATGAGTGAAAGAGTTCACCAATAACCTAATGCAGTTTATATTATCTTCAGTATCTAATGTCCAATTTTGTTCAATCGCTAAGTCTTTTAAAAGATCCTCAACTTTTAAAAAGTAGCTTTTCAAAGTTTCTTTTGAATACTCTGTACACTCATCAAAAATCTCCGCAGAAAGGTACACACCGTAATCGAGATCAAGTTCTTGTCCTTTATGTGCTGGCAGGTTACATAAACCATAAGCCCACGAACCTTGAATACGAAATTTAGGATTTGGTCCTTCTGAGTTATAGTCATCAATGAAAGATCTTAAACCTGTTTTTAAGCACGCTCTAATTTTTTTTCGGCATTCATTTAATTCTTTAATAGTGTCTTCGGTTGGAATTAATGTACGAAGAAAGCCATCTTCCTTTGCACGATAACCTCGATGAGCATTTAAAACTATATTATTTGTCATTAAGCATTCTCTGGTAAGAAGTATTTAAAATATAAAACAGTAACTCCATAGAAGTTACTAAAATTATCAGTCTTATTAATAAGATACTAGATAGTTAGTAATTAAAAATATTATATAACTGATCTGATTTATAAGTTGGGTTGGCATATCAAATTTTCAAGAATACTCGTGATTTTTATTTGCATATTAAACAATTAGCTTGTTTATAAACTTCTTTCTTAAGATCATCATTGTGATATGTTAGTGATGTTGGAGCATAACTAGTAAAATAATTCTTATTTAAATTGTTAGCTTTCCAAGCTAGAAGGATTTCAATTGCTAAACCGACTACATTCAAACTAGAACTAACAGAATATGGGGTATAATTTGAACAAGGTCTACTTACCCTAATAGTTGCTTCTCTACTTGTCTCTTTTAGTGGGTAATAATATTTAGGATCAGTATCCCAAAGTGTAGTTAAGCAGTGATGACATCCACCATTATTTGATAAAATTTTACTGTCATTCCAAAAAGCTTGAACACATTCACCATTTGCGAAGATCCACAAATGAAGTATTGGAATCTGTTTTTCTTTAGGTTGTACATTTACAATTTCATTTAGATATTGTGCTACTTCCAACTTTCCTGTTGCATCAATAATTAAATCAAAATCATCAAAAAAGCTTTTATCAATATTTTCAATATTAGAATCTTTAAAATTGATATTTAATTTTTCATTAATTAAATATTTTTTATAATTTATTTCTAAGTGAGTTTTTAAAGCTTCTGCCTTATTCAGACCTAAATAGGAACTACCTAAGAAATGGCGGCCCAAATTATCAGTTTTTAGATAATCAGAATCAACTAAAGTTAATTGAGATTTTTCTCCATTCATTGCCCCCACCTTAAAAAGGGTATCCACAAGATAGCCACCTATAGAACCACAACCTACCTGTAAGATTCTTAACTCTTTAAGACTTTTTTTATACGTCAAATCTTGAAGATTTCTGTTCACCATATTATTAAGATCAATTGGAATACCACGACTAAAACCTAAATTTTGATTACCATTGAATTGAATTTTTTTTAAGTCTTTTAAACTCATTATTCTATTAATAGTTGGTGAATCAAGTTTGATAGAAAAATATAAAATAGCTCCATTATAGTAAAAGCCAAAGAAAAAATGTTTTTCAAATTCTTTAAATTTTTTTAAAGCTTTTAATAGAACATCATGTGCTGAGATATCCCACTTTTTAATCCAAAGAAAAAAATGATTTAAAGAAATAACTGTAAAATCAGGCTTTAAAAAAATACTAAATGCTGGAACTTGACAGTCACTTGACACATAAACAAGTTTACCGTTTAGTCTGGCATTACTTCCATCACTAATTATATTAAAATCAATAACTTTCTTATTTTCACTAGGAAATAATCCAAAATTTTTAGCACTTAATACACTTTTTTGTCTATTAGATAAACACACCCACATAGGTTCGATTTCAGCATTCAGATTGTTTTTTAATGACGTTGAATCTATAACATCAATCAATGTTTTTTTAGTTTGACTAATAATAAATTTTACTAATTCTTTAGAATTATATCTTGGAATAGTAATATCATCTGCAAATGCATAACATATTGTATGGAGTTCTCTTTCTTGAATCTTTAGATCAGTCTTTGGAGTAATGTGTGGTACTGGGAGTTTGAGAATGCTATCAATTGGTGAAATTAGATAAACAGACGGTAGAGAAATTAGTGTTAGATCATATATACAAATAAGTATATCAAAGCTATAGAGATTATCTTGGAGTGATAATTCAATCTTGCCTATATAAAATATTTCCTCCCCATCGAATAGAGAAGTCATACTATAAATTTCATTTTTGTATGTCAATTTATCTAGTGATAATCGACGAAAATCATTTACATGTAATTCATCAATTAATTGCTGTCTTCTTAAAGAATCAAACATAAATTTTTCACCTAAATTCGCAACAGCAATGTGCTTAATTTCATTTTATATATCAGTTTATAATGATAGATCAGGTTATAAAATTAACTAATTGCTAGAGTTCCTCTTTTAAAGGGTTTAGCTTTATCTTTAAAAAATACTTTTAAGTTTTCTTCCTGTGCAAACTTTTCAGTTGCTATTTGTTTTCCACTTCCAACTAAATGTTTTAGACTGTCAGTCGAAGCATTATCAAGAGTGATATCTTTGGATGCTTCATTAGGGATTGTACCATCTACTTCAATAAAGTTAATTTTCTCTAATCCATAGGGTCTAAATTCTCTAATTAACATGAATCGATGAAGATTTTGGTTCGCTGTCATTGTACTTAAAACTAATCTCTCTCCAACGCCCCATAACCCTAAATATCCTTTATGACATTTTTTCCCAAGTAATTTTGGTCTTAAACAATAATGTTCATTTAATGTTCCAACATTCAAGATTTTTACATCTTCTATTTTTGTATCTGGAAAATCACTTTTCATATTATGTAATACTTCTTTCAAACCAATAAAACTTGGATTGTTAGCAACAAGCCCACCATCTGCAAAGTATGCTTCTTTATCTGCACAATAATGCGGACTAAAATATGTAGGAGCAGCAGAAGTGGCCATTGCAGCATCTATCAACTTTAGCACCCCATCTCTTGTAAAGGATGGATCATGAGGTGTTTTGAAGAAAAATGGATTTCCACTAGATAAATTTACTGTTGGAATCATAACCCGACGATCCAGATCATTGAAAACTTTATTTTCATCAATCATGCTAGTAATTGTTTTGTATAGAGGGACACTGCTATAAATAGGGGAGAAAGGCAAAAGAAATTTCTTTAAAATATATCTATAAGTTGGAAAAATCTTAGAAGCATTTTCTTTAAACACTAATTCTAATTCTCTTGCACTTTTCCCAGAAGCTAAACCTAATGCAAGAATTCCTCCAATCGAAGTTCCTGTGATTAAATCAAAATAATCGCCAATTTTCACATTTTCTATGTTTTTTTGTGATTCAATTATTCTTTCGATTTCTGCTAGAAAACTAATTGTAAATAAACCTCTGACACCTCCACCATTGAGGCTGAGGACTTTTACAATATTTTGGTTATTCTCTGTATTCATAAACTTTTCAAATTTTAATGTTTGTATGTTAATTGTGTCAATAATTTAATTTTCAACCTTAAAATTGATAAAAATTGTCGTATTGTGATAACTTAGCATCGAGTGTTGATAGCAATAGTCATGTAAAAAGTAGATTTTTAACCATATCTTTATTATTAAAGACAGCTGACTTAAGAAAGTAACTTTATAATTGAAGTATTCTTTTAAGAAATTTGATTTCATAGAATTTCAGTAAGGTTAATTTTTATTATTTATTAAATATTTAAATTTACTGAAAAATTATATATGGGATAACTAACTTTAATTTTTGGGGGCATTACCCAAATATTTAAAAGTGTAAATAAAAAGAAAAAATTAACTAAAAAAAATAGGTATTTCTGTATCTAATGCCTTGAGCCAATCTTGTAATTCAATAATATCAATTCGACGGTCAAAATTTTCAACTTTAGCTATATATGACTGAGGCTTTTTTAAAGATGATGCAAGTTCTACCTGAGTCATTACTTTTGACTCACGTAATTTAATTAATTTTTCGATAAGTGCCCTATATCTGGGGTCGTGTAATGAACTCATAGTATTAGATATTGAACTATGAGAGAAAATATCCCAAAATAGGATATTCCGTGTTTTTTTGGCTAAAGAATGAAGGTTACTCCCAGTCTCAAACAGAATATTTTAATATATCTGTCTAGAAATACTTTTGAGAAAAGTGAATTTAAGTATATCTATGAGGGATTTATTCAAATTTTTCCTGAATTTAAATCAAAAAAGCATTACCAAAAAATTTACCAGATGATTAGAGAGCTAGGAGAATTACAACTATTAAAAATTGATAAATCTGGTTGTACTTATAAGTATAGTACGAATGCTGACCGTAAAAAATTTTTAGGTTTATTGGAACTTTCATACGATAAGAGTGCTTTACAGAAGCAACTTCTAGTTGATTACCATCAGAAGAATTCGGAATTGCATAAAATTAAAGCTGAACTAGAAATTTTCAATAAGTATTTACTCTGTACACGACAAATTTCACAGAACCCTTATCCTATCAGGGTTCTGCCTTCTTAAAATTGCCAAAATTTCCTTAAACTCTTCTTTTTTCCCAAAACCAATTAAACGCTGAATCGCCATTTGAACATAGTCTAAACCATAGCGAAATAAACTCATTGAGAGTCGTCCATGCTTCTTTATTTTTATCACTTTTTTTTGATCATGTTGCCATTCACCCGTTAAGTAACACCAACAGAAGCTTATAGCTAACACCGCAATCAATTTTTTCACTCGTCTAGGGTCTGTCAAGCGCGTATTTTCAAGATTAAACCCGCGTCCTTTGAGACAACTGAATAAGGTTTCAATTTCCCAGCGTAATGCATAATCCTGAATAGCATTGGCATTAAACTGAGGAGAAACGACGAGTAA
>NZ_KB849354.1:14714-56822 GCF_000368325.1 Acinetobacter sp. CIP 102529 | reverse complement strand
ATTTGTTTAAGATAAGATATAACTCATTGAGATGTGTCATAGTATTCGTCGTTAGAAAACAATTATTATGACATTATTTCAATGAGTTATCTATTTTTGTCGTGTACAGAGAAGTATTTATTACTATACCCCAAGATTCAGGAAAAAATTGCTTCATTTATGAAAGAGCGAGATCATAAACTTTTAACACTGGAATCAGAGTTACTAGCTATAGATATTATATTCGAAAATATATCATAATGGCTGAATATAGAATTGCTATTGTTTAAATGTAGAGATTATTTTTTAAATATTTATTATTGCTCTAAAGGTTACATTAAATTAGCTTTAGAGCACAAAGTATTTTTCATTATTTCAATTAGAGCAATCAGATAGATACACTGAAAGTGGATAACTGTCAGATCAGGTTTGAGCTAGTACACCTAATACCCCCCCATTTTTAATTGAGTTAATGAGTAGAAAATCCGAAGCCCTTATCATTGTTTAAAATTAGGTGAACTACCATCAACTGACATATGAGGTTGTTCATGATTATAAAAGTATTGCCAGTCAGTCGTATAGTCCTGAACTTTACTAAGATCTCGATATAAATACTGATTTAAGTATTCGTAGCGAATAGTACGATTAAACCTCTCCACATGGCATTCTGCTGCGGATGACCAGGCTGAGTGAAGATATGCTAAATACTATTATGCTGTTTACACCATACTTCCATTAAATCACTAATGTATTCTGGGCCATTGTCGCTGCGTATTCGTTTTGGTTTGCCACGCCATGCTATAAGCTGATCCAGTCCTCTAAGTACCCGCTCAGCAGGTAATGAGAAGTCAATCAGATTTTCTAATGACTCTCGATTGTAATCATCAATCATGTTGTGAACTCGGTAGCTACGACCATCACTCAGTTGATTATGCATAAAATCCATTGATCATGACTCATTCTTATAGGTAGGTACTGTAAGGGGTTCTGGCTGCTCTCGCTTAATGTGCTTGTTCGGCTTAATCCTAAAGTTCAGTTCAAGTTCTTTATAGATTCGATATACGCGTTTGTGATTCCAGCGATGGCCTTTGACATTACGTAAATACAGAAAGCGGAGTTTAAAACTCCACGTTTTATTTTCGCTTGTTAGTTTAACCATCCACTCAGCAATTGGAACATTTTCCTCTTTCAGTAATGCTTTATAGCGATAACAGGTTTGACTCACTTTAAAAATTAAACAGACTATGCTGATTGAAATCTTACATTGCTCAGCAGCTTGCTGAGCAATGATCTTATGTTGAACAGGCCTTAAAACTTTTTTGAGAGAGCATCCTGTAAAATATCTGACTTAAGTCGTTCATCTGCGTACCTTCATTTTAAACGGGCATTTTCAGTCTCTAACTCTTTGAGACGAGTCATCATGGGAAGATCCATGCTGCCATATTTGGTCTTCCACTTATACGTGGTAGAGCTCATATTGTGTTCGCGGCAAAGGTTTGGTACAGGCGTACCTGCTTCAGCTTGCTTCAAAATACTCATGATTAAGCTGTCTGAATATTTAGATGTTTTTATAGAAAATCTCCTTAAATCAAGGTCTATTCGATTTTCCACTTTTAAGCTCAATTATTTTTAGGGGAGATTACCGATCAGTTATCATCGTTGAAGTTTTGTAGAAACTAATATGCATTGTATCAAATTATTCTGAGATCAACTGATAACAAGACATTTTAGAAGGCGGGTCAATCAATTCATACTTGAATTGCTGTATTGAATAAATTCACAGAATTGGGTCGACTGCATACCCAAAATATTTTTAAATTTTAATGGCTTAGGGGGCGGATTTTGAGTGTTTATGCGACAAAGCCAATGTTTATGCAACAAAGCCTAAATAAAGTTAATACATTCTAACTTTCTCAACCACATACGAATGTGTTGCACTTCGTTATTGAATCTGCCTAGTTTATTCCATTTTATTTTTAAGTTGTTCAATAAGTTCACGTAATATGACAGGATCAATTGGAAGATTATTATTTAAAGAGTTTTCTAAAAAATTAATGTGTGTGTTGATGACATGATTAGAGGGGGTTGCAAGTATTCTGATGTGGTTCTAGGATTTTAGACCACGTCTATAAGTGATAATCTACTCCCCAATAAGCATGGGAAATGCTTGTTTTTGGAGTCAACCATGACACGAAGAAAACGTCGTAATCATTCAGCAGAGTTTAAAGTTAAAGTTGCTCTCGCAGCAATTAAAGGCGACCACACACTCGCTGAACTTTCTACTCAATTCGATTTACATCAAAACCAAATCATCGATTGGAAAAATCAACTGCTTGAGCAATCAATCAATATTTTTTCACGACCAACAGCACAACAAGAACCTGAGATTGACCTCAAAGCTCTACATGCCAAGATAGGACATCAGGCATTGCAAATTGATTTTTTAGAAAGTGCGCTCAGAAAAATAGGGCAGCTGAGCGGCAAAAAATGATCGATAAGACCCATCAACTTTCGGTACGACAACAATCGCAATTGATTCAAATCAATCGCAGTACGTTGTATTACAAGCCCAAAGAGATTTCATCAACTGATTTGAGTTTGATGCGTCTGATCGATGAAATTCATCTCGACTACCCATTTATGGGCAGTCGAATGATACGAGATATGCTACAGCGTCAAGGGCATCAAATAGGTCGGCGTAAAGTCCGACGTTTAATGCGCTTGATGGGAATACATGCCTTGTATCCAAAACCCAATACCAGTAAGCCTAATCTTGCACACCGTATTTTCCCATATCTGTTGAAAAACATGGTCATCGATCACTCTAATCAAGTCTGGTGTACAGATATCACATACATTCCTATGGCTAAAGGCTTTGTCTATCTGTGTGCAGTTATAGATTGGCATAGTCGTAAAGTACTGGCTCATCGTGTATCGATCAGTATGGAAACAGACTTTTGCATAGATGCGTTGCAAGAAGCAATTGTGAAATATGGTTGTCCTGAGGTGTTTAATACAGACCAAGGCAGTCAATTCACAAGCGAGGCATTTTTGAATGAGTTAAAATTGCGAAATATCCGTATCAGTATGGATGGGAAAGGACGGTGGAGAGATAATGTGATGATTGAGCGGTTATGGCGCAGCTTGAAGCATGAGGAAGTCTATTTGAAGGCTTACGATACGGTTAAACAAGCGAAACAATCAATTGCTGAATATTTGGATTTTTATAACATGATACGTCCTCATTCAAGTTTGAATAAGGCAACACCAAATGAATTTTATGATCAACATTTACTAAAAGTAATGGCAGCATGATTTAAATATTTAGAGCGGATTTATCACTTATAAAACTGAATTGAGTGGTCTAATTAACGGAACCACATCATTCTTTCTTTTAATTTATCAATTTCAGAAAGCTCATCAAATGCTAAATTTATATATGTATCTAAAGATATGATAGATTTGTGACCAGTCCATTCAAGCATAATTTGTTTTAATCGATAGGTATTTAATAGCATTTTTCGAAATTCATCACCATTCGACAATTCGTGTTCTAAAATTAAAGATTTAAACTTTTCTGTGATAAATCTATGGCGGAACATGTGAGCACAAACTTGGGAGGAAAGATTTGCCTCTTTGGACCAATTATTCATATAAGTAGTCAAAGTATCTGGCTGTAATGGTTGACCTGATGTGTGGGAAATAAAAATATAATCATGATTAATACCCTTTTTTTGCAGTATCGGATTTCTATAGTATTGAACATAAAAGCGTAAATTGAGTAAAAAAGTTCTTGAAACAGGGATTTCCCTTGTCTTAATTAATCGATTATTTTTTAAATTTATTATTTCTAATAAAGGTGAGTTTGATTCACTCTTTAAAGCTGATCTTAGAGAATTCATGGATATAGAGCAGACTTCTGTTCTTCTACCGCCTGTATTTTCAAGCGCTTGGAGAATGCATAAGTTTCTAAGTCTTAATGGCTCATTCTCGGAGCTATTTATATGATTCAAAAGTCTATTATAGTCATCGAGTGAGACAGGATAACGTTTGCGTTTAGGTGAAGGTGGGGGGAAGGAATAATGAAAATAACTAGGATTAGCCCTTTTTTTGTTGTTTTCTCGAGATAATTTTTTATTTTTAATACTTAAAGATATTCTATTATTTTTACCAATTCCAATAAAATTATTAATATTATAAAGTTCTGCAACGAAAAAAAGAAAATCAATAATTTGGTAACCAATAGTTATAATTTGGTTATTAGATCGAACATGAGGGTTATCTTGCAGATAATCCATAAAATCCGAAAATATATCATCATCAAATTGTGAAATTTTTTTTATTTTTTTGCAAAAAAAGGTGAATCTTATAAAGTGACTCAAATGATTAGCAAATATCCTGTATGTACCACCATTATAATTATGAGAATAACCAAATTTTAATTTGTAAATAAGGTATGAATTTGCTTCATAGCATGGGACACCGTTAGGGAAAAATAAAAATGGTAGGGTGTTAATATTAAGAAATTTTATCTCTTGCTTGGATGTGGAAAGGTAATTTGGTAATGATAAATTGCTAACCATTGAATATAGTTTTTTATTATTCATAATTAGCATCCTCATTCACATAGTTTAATAATTTTTCAAAATACCTTAATTTATTATTAGTTTCATCAATTATATATTGGTTTTTTGTGTTTAAAGCTAAATTAGAAATTATTGACTTTAGGTCATATATGATCTTAATTAGCGTTAAGTTATTGATTTTTAAGTTATTATTTTCTTTTTCTAATTCTTTTGTTTTATTTCTTATAGTAATTGGGGATGTGATAATTGAAGATAAAGCTTTTATTCTCAATTCATTAAATTGAGTATAGGTCATATTTGAATATTTATTTACGTATAATTTGTGTGTGTTAAGTGATAGAGAAATAATTCCATATTCATTATTAACATATTTTGCCATATTTTTTTGAGATGAAATTGCAGTTTTTATATAATTATCATTTATATATTTTTGGGGTTTATTTATTATAAGTTTAAGAAAATCTATTTCAGATTGAATTGAATTTTCAACTTCATAGTCATTAAATTTTTTCATATTTCATCCTCAATTATTAATATTAGCTCAAATTCTTGAATGATATTATTATTTTTGTCTTTGGTAGTAAAAAATCTAGGTTGAAGGTCAATTATATGTTCATCAATGAGATAGTTTATCTTACTTAATAACTTGTTTGTAGAATCAAAGTTTTTTATGCTGATAATCTCTAAGTCATTAACATTAAAATGATTTAATAAAACTGTACGTAAGTCTTCAATATTTTTAACAATTGGACCAGATCTACCTAAATAGGCTTCAGTAATTGTATGAGATTTCACACCATTGAGAACACTGCCCGTTAATGGTTCAGTAATATAATGATATAAATGTTCAATATCCGTATGACCGAGGAAGTGACGTAATGTGTCTAAGCCATCAAAGCTTTTTGACCAAAAAAACATCATTGCAAAAAAACGTCTTAATTGATGTTGACGTATATAATATCTTCTATATTCATTTGGGGAATACTCTATTTTTTTTGTCTGAAAATAATCACAAAATAAATTTAGCAAGTTGCTATAGCTATTATTAGATAACTTACTCCATGTATTCCGCTTATAAGAATAGCTATTGATCAAGTTGATTTCTGATAATGTGGAAAGATTATTTTTTAAAATGACTTCATTAAATTTTTTAATTTTATAAATGACTTTTGCAATAATGCTTGGTATAGGTCTTGACATCTTTTCACGATGAAAATTAATACCACTTACACCACTTTTTCGATTATCAAATATAACTTCAAATTCTTTAAAATCTGTTAATAATGGATCAATATACTGTGGTAATAAGCAATCTAATGGGTGTAATTCAATAATTTCTGAGTTACGTCTAGCAGTGATTGCTCCTAATGCAACTAATATAGATCCTAATAGAATATTGTAAAAATCTATAAATCCATGATTGCTACGTAAATTTATAAAATAATTTTGATCTTTAGTTATTTTTAACTCTTTAATACCTATTTTCTTTAATGTGCCTGGAAATTTTGAACTCTCATAAAAGTTATCAAAATTTCCTTCTTTATTTTTTATGAATAAAGAATATTTAATAATCGTATCGAGCAATATATCTAAATACATATGAATAAATTCAAAAGAATCACGTATAGCTTTAAATGTTACATCAGCAGGTAGCGTTGCAAATCTTCCTAAATCTTTTAAAGGGGTTATTTTATTTATTCTTTTCATACTGATAGTATTAAAGTTAGATATACTGATTTGAGCACAATCATTTTGAGAGTGAACAAAGACTATTTTTTTTAAGTTTTTTATTTGAGATTGAAGGTCTTGGTATGAAAAATGCTCATCATCACTAGTAGTATAAGGAAGACATAAGTACTCAGTTTTACTTTTGTCATCGATTAAGTTTAGTTGCTGGAAAGCAACTGGTTGTTGATTAAATATGATGATACGATCTTCAAGATATTTAATGAAATAATTCTTTTTTACTTTATTGGGACTATATGTAGAATAACCTTCATTACAATAAAGCCAGTATTTAGATTTTCTTAGTTCTTCTAATGTCAGTTTAAGTTCATCGTTATGATTGTAATTGATGAAAAAAGGATATTTTTCTTCAAATTTAATTACATCATGTATATCTATTTCTTTCATTTTTTCTTTAAGAAAATTTGTAACAAATTCATTGTAGTTTATTGATGCATTGATTTTTCCATGGTTTGAAATTTTGACTAGATAATCTATTATGTAATCTTCACTTATTTTATTTAAACCATATTTGCTTAATTCTAAAATATGAGAATTAATCAAAATGGAATTTATAAAATAAATTGTGTTTGTTAAATTGATACTTATAGTCTGAGTTTTTAATAAAAATCCTTCATTGTAAATAGGATGGCTTTGAATGCAAAGCCAGAATTTGAAAGTGTTCAGTATTTCTGGTCTTTCTGTTAGTAAAGTATTGTTGTCAATTTTTATTTTATCGAAATTGATGGTTAATATCACTTTATTTAGTTTTACCATCCATATATTGGATTCAAATGTTGTATTATTATGAAACCAAGTAGGATTTCTTACATCTGATAGTTTTAAATTGTGTATAGTAGACGTTTTTTCAAAAGATTTTTCTATTAACCCATAATTATTAGGGTTACATATCATCTCATTTTTTAATAAGAGAAGCTCTGTCTTTGACATGTTTTCTATGTTTTTATTAGGGTTTGAAAAAATTTCTTTTAATTCATTGTCTACTATCATTTACAAATATTCCTTTGATTATATTATTGTTGATTGGGTTTTTTTTTGCTATCTCATACATTTCTATAATATCTTTTGTTAAATATAGGCATTGTTTTAAATTGTTTTGAAATGCTTCAATATGTGATATTACATAATTTGCACTTATATACCACCATTTTAAATGTTTTTTTATGTTTTTATGATTAAAAGATGTCTTTTCAAAAAAGTATTTAATCGCTAGGAAAATTTGTAGAAGAGGAACTGTTATTAAATAAATACCTATATAACTATTTTTATTGTCATTATTTTTTTTCTCAATATTTATTTCATGAAATCCTTTTTCAATATGATAAGGTATATCTTTGAATGCATGATTATTTATGAATTTATCAAGTTCTTCTTTAGTAAAGTCTACAGACTCAAATAAGTAAATTGAGTCTTTCATTGATTCATAAACAAGAGCATTTTGAAATATTCGTACCCATCTGTTCGTATAAAATTTCCATAGAGTATCAGGTAGATATGAATCAATCAATGTAGGGTTATATTCCTTATGGCCTAGTGCTATACTCATTTTATTTACAGACATCGTTTCATAATAAACTCGTACTGCACAGCTTGCACGAAATCTTGTTAATGTTAAATTTTGAAAAATATGACTACTTTCATCATCGTTAAGTAATATTTCACCTTTTTTATAACTTGTTATTTCATATGATTTTTTCAGACCATTAATGAGAGTGGTACAGGTGCCATTCTCAATTTTTTTTACTCTTTGTGGTTCTGTGAATGCAGTTCTTGAAGCTAATAGCATGTATTCATAATCTTGATTATTTTCAGATTTCAAATAATTTCTTGCAATACTAGTAATTTTTATGATGTCTTTAATTAATTTTACTGATTGAGAGTTTAATTTAATTAATTGTTCAGCATAATTTACTCCTCTTCGCTTTTTAAAAGATTTGGTGTACCAGGATTCCCCAATTTTAAAAAGACCTACATTACTTTTATTATCATATAATTTCCAATTTATTAACCATGATTCAGTAATTGCAGGATGCTGATTAATTAATAGTATAAGAAAAGGGTATAAAGTATTGTAGCTTGAATAAAAAATTTCATCTTTAATAATATCCTTTTCCTTATCTGAACCAGATATACCTAAAAAATGAGGATAATTCTTAAGGGTTTTGTACTTAAAAGGGCTTTCATAATAAGTTCGAAATGTATTATTTTTATTTAGAATTCCAACTGGTACATTATTTTTTAAATTATTGTTTTGGCTTACTTTAACAATTCCTTTGCTAAGACATTCAATAAAAAAATTATATTTATCATTTGTTTTTTGTGTGAGTAATTCTGAACAGTATATTATATGGTCAATTTCATTAATAATTTTAATGAAAATTAGTTCTTTAGCTTCACTATCAGTATAACTTATTGGAATCTGTGTGACTAATTTATTGTGTATTAATTGTTTTTTTTCATTTTTTACTAAGTTTGTTGTTGTGTTTTTATGTGTACATTTTTTATAGATTGGCCTGAGTATCTCTGTAATAGGTTCTTGCCATATTCCATAGTTGACTAATACATTGTACATATCAACGATAGAACTCCATCTCTTGTGAAAATGCCCGATATTATAGTTTTTTATTTTTGCATCTATTAAGCATAAATTATAAACAATAAGCATGCTTTCAAATGCATATTCTGAAGACATTGCCTTCTGTATTTCTTTAATATTTGGATAGATTATAACTAAAACTCTAAATAAACTAATTAGAAAACCAATTTTTTTTGACAAGGTCGTTGATATTACTTTTTTCCCATAAATGATCATTACATGATGCAGTTTACTTGTGAACTCTTTTCCATAGGTGTCGTAAATAATGCTGATATTGAGATTTAGGATTTTATTATCATTACTGCAGATATTCCAACCTCGATAATATTCAATCTTTTCTATATTTTTTTTGCTTTTTTTATATAGCAAGATACACTCTTCTACATTTTCACTTATTGTATTAAGTGAAAATAAAATTGTAGTTACACTTGTATTTAGCAACAAAGCTAGCTTATTGAATACCGATTGAATCTCATAGCTATAATGGTATTTATTGTAATTAGTTGTATCCAATTCAGTATAGATAAATCCTATAAAGCATTGTAGATGGCTTTCTAGTGCCTCAGAAGATATTAAATCGAATATTGAGTGTTTATTTGATGTCCCTTTCAAACATTCGATATACGCGCAATAAAGCGGTACCAGTGATGAAAGTTTATTAAGTTTCTTCTCTTCTTGTTTTAGCCAGTCATAGCTAGCTGTATCTAATGTCTTTGAATGATCATAATCCTTAAGATATCTAACTTTCATAGAGTGTCGTATCCGTGACGATTGTCAAATCATTAGAGATCAAAAAGTAGACTATGTCAATGAAACATATATAAAGAATTTATTTGATAACTTTAGTAAATTAGGAAAATACCCTGATCATCAAGTTCAACCACCGCAATAACCCGCATTTCCTGATCTAAAATAACGAAGTCTGTGACCTTGAGGTTGAATTTGCTGCGGATATTGTAATGCTCGCTTGTAATCAACGCACTAAAGGCAACCTGCGCCAATACATGGTAATGGGGAAATGCCTGTTTTAATCGCAGGAACATTTGTGATTCAAATGCTGTAATAACAGGGCGGGGAAAGAATTGTCGCTTGGGTAAAAAAGAACGTATGCAACTGATGAGAAGTAGTGCTGTGCTGATACAGCCAATCAGTACAAAAATGAATTGATTCGATGCAAACATATTCTGATTAAATTACCCACAAGAAAAAACCCACTCAAAATGAGTGGGTTTTTAGAATCTTGGCTCTCCCACCTGGGCTCGAACCAGGGACCTGCGGATTAACAGTCCGTCGCTCTACCGACTGAGCTATGGGAGAATCTGAGTGCCATTATAGGTGGCTTTTAAAATCGGTCAAGTTAAAAATGTCATGTTTCTTTCATTTTTATATCGTATGCTTTTTATTTGCACAATTAAGGTGAAATGGCATAAATAACTTGAACTTTAATCAAGTGATTGCTAGAGTCAAGATAGAAAGAATGTTTGGATATTGATCTAAACAGTGTGGATTTAACCCAACTTGCCAGCACTAAAATGGCTAAATCGGAGATCAAAATGACGACTCTTTGTATTCAATCTATTTTCTCAAATTTTTTCTTTTATCAACAAAATTATCTCTAGATTATTCAGAATCCTGAAAAATATTACACAGTAGTTGAAATTGCTTAATTGTCTGTTTTCACACATTTACCTAACACGGTCTAATTCTATAATATGGCCAGAATGAGATGATCTTTGATCAATATTTTATGGTTTTATAAGATGATGAACTTGCTAAATACATAGCAGGATAGACATAAAAAAGAAGCTTCATTAAGAAGCTTCTTTTTAATTTACAGTATGATTATTTCACTGCTTTTTCAGCTTCAATTGATGCGATCGCCGCATCTACACCATCAATTGAGTCAGCTGCTTTCTTGATACGTGCTAAAGCATCCACTAGAACTTCATCAGCAGTTGCGTAAGAGATACGCATAAAGCCACCTAAGCCAAATGCATCACCAGGAACAACTGCAACGCCAGTTTCTTCAAGTAACCACTCAGAGAATTCTGTGCAAGACTTCATGCCTTTTGCACGAATCAATGGACGGATGTTTGCATAGGCATAGAACGCGCCATCAGCAGGGAGACAAGAAATACCGTTGATTTCATTTAAGCCATTTACCACCAAGTCATGACGGCGTTTAAACGCCTCAATCATTGGTTGAAGAACGTCTTGTGGACCATTCAATGCTGCTTCTGCCGCAACCTGTGAAATTGAGGTTGGGTTAGATGTAGACTGAGACTGGATGTTCTTCATTGCGCCAATCAATTTTGCAGGACCAGCCGCATAGCCAATACGCCAGCCTGTCATTGCATACGCTTTTGACACACCGTTAAGCACAATGGTACGGTCATATAAATCTGGAGCAATTGTTGCGATGTTGTAGAACTCATCTTCCCAACGGATTGGTTCGTACATGTCGTCAGAAGCAATCAATACTTGTGGGTGGCGACGCAGCACATCAGCCAAAGCTTCTAGTTCAGCCTTGGTGTAGATCATGCCTGTTGGGTTTGATGGACTGTTAAGTACCAATAAACGTGTATTTGGTGTGATTGCAGCTTCCAATTGTTCAGGTGTGATTTTGAAGCGTTGTTCTTCACCACATTTTACGATGACTGGCGTACCCTCAGCAATGATCACCATGTCTGGATAGCTTACCCAGAATGGCGCAGGGATGATCACTTCATCACCTTTGTTTAACAAGGCTAGTGCCAGGTTAAAGAAGCTTTGCTTACCACCACAAGACACCAAAATCTGGTTTGCTTGATAATCTAAATTATTGTCACGTTTTAATTTTGCAATAATTGCTTTCTTTAAGCTCGGAGTACCGTCTACTGCTGTATATTTTGTAAAGCCTTTGTTAATCGCTTCAATTGCAGCATCTTTGATGTGTTGAGGGGTATCAAAGTCTGGTTCGCCTGCACCTAAACCAATCACGTTTTTACCAGCAGCTTTAAGCTCGGCGGCCTTGTTTGTTACTGCAAGTGTAGGGGACGGTTTGATGGCATTGACACGATCAGAGAGACGTACGTCCACGGCATTATTCCTTCTTATGGGATTGAAAAATAAAAAGCAGCTTATCTTAGCTTAAATCAAGGTTATTGTGGTCAAAACTTGCCTTAATCGCATAAAAAGTTACCAAAATATAAGTTGTATGAAAGCTTTGGTTTTTTACATATTTTATTTTTATAAAACTGACAAAAATCCATTACAATAGCGACTAGAAATTTAGATTTCGAGAGAATTTCAATGAGTACGCAACAACCAAAAGCCAAAAAAGCTTTGGTGAAATTACCATTCCCGATGCCATCTGCTCAAGATGATTCTGAGGACGTGGCGCATAATCAGGTTCGCCCAAAGCCTGAGCAATATGCAGATCGGACTTGGATGCCACCACGTGGTACACGCCGTTCGATGGGGAAACGCTAAAAGAAAGCCAATCAGTGAATGATTGGCTTTTTTATTTTAATGACTGTTTCGGTTGAGTGGATGTTGTATTTCCAGTTCACCACGCCAGAGTTTCATGAAATCATATTCATCAATATCATACAGTTCCATTAAGGCGATAATCACGCCAACAAAAATCATCGCACCTTCGGAATTACTTTGGAAATTAAAAATCTTACCATTCAGTTTGCTTAAAATATCAGTGATTTCATGTTCACGGCCACGCCCGTAGCGATCACGTGGATAAAGCTCTTCATTTAAAATAACGAGTGCAATTGCTTTTTCCGCAGCAGATAAATGGGTTTTATCTAAAGCCTCTTCAAAGGATTCATAGCCGTGATTGAAGTAAAAAATGACTTCGTCATTAATAAAGGCATGCACTGTTTCGGCAGTTAAATTAGGGAATTGGGAAACCGCATCTTCTTCAATATAAGGACGAAAGGATTCAGGAAAAATCACATTGGAATGAATCCCTTTAAATAAAGGGGCAATTTCAGAGACTTTATAACCTGCAATACCACAACCCAATGCTGTTAAAAAGTATTTCATTTTTGGATGGTTTTTGGCATAGATTTTAAAATCATCTACGTAATGCTCAATTTGTGATAGTGGCATTTGCTGTAAATGTTCATTGAGTGTTGGAATCGCAAAACTTTGTCCAGCCCAGCCACGTCCCACACCTTTGACTGCGGCAAAATGTTGTGCTGCCACACGAGCTGCACCACTGTCGTGTGTGCCAGCTAAGTTACTGCCAAATACAAAAACAGTATCTTCGGGCAGTTCGGTGACAATGCTTTCATCATGGTATTGGTAAGACATATTGTTATCATTAAATTTGAGTATAACTGCATGTTGCAGTTGATTCGGAAGTTGGTCAAGTGAAAAAGTAGATGCTTTTAAGGTATGATTACCCAAAAGTTATTTAAATTGACTTAGGTAATAAGTAAGTTTAAAGCATTAATTTTTTTAAAATATTGATTTTTAAGGATTATTGTATTATTATGCGAACAGCGAACAGCGAACAGCGAACAGCGAACAGCGAACAGCGAACAGCGAACAGCGAACAGCGAACAGCGAACAGCGAACAGCGAACAGCGACTTAACTAAAGCGAAAAATGAAAAAAACGATGAGTTTTATACCCAGTATCACGACATAGAAAAAGAAATAAATGCGTATTTAGACTTTGACTCGAATGTATTTCGTGGCAAAACAATTCTGCTTCCTTGTGATGACCCAGAGTGGAGCAACTTTACAAAATATTTTGCCGCAAAATTCGATGAATTAGGCATTAAAAAATTGATTAGTACAAGTTATGCCGCTAACAGTAAAAGTTACAAAGGTTATCAACCTACTTTATTTGAAAGTGAAAACTCACACTTTGATATAAACAAAACCGTTCAAAATGGCAAAATATTTACATTAAGCCGTGACGTAAACGGTGATAAAAAAATTGATATTAATGATTTGGACTGGGATTATTTACAAGGGGATGGTGATTTTCGTAGTGATGAAGTTAAAGCATTACGCAACGAAGCTGACATTATTATAACTAATCCACCTTTTTCGTTATTTCGTGAATTTTTAGCTTGGATTGTTGAAGCTAATAAGAAATTCGTCATTATCGGTAATATGAACGCAATCACCTACAAAGAAGTTTTTCCTTTAATTAAGCATAATAAAATGTGGTTAGGTCCAACTATTAGTAGTGGCGATAGAGAGTTCCAAGTACCAGATGAATATCCAATTAATGCTGTCGGATGGCGGATTGGTGAAGATGGCCGAAAATATTTAAGAATTAAAGGTGTGCGTTGGTTTACTAATTTTGATCATGGTCGTCGCCATGAACCATTACAACTGATGACTATATTGGATAACCTAAAGTTTAATAAGAAAATGCAAGCCAAGACCAATTATGACAGTTATGACAATTACGATGCAATAGAAGTGCCTTTTACTAGTGCAATTCCTAGTGATTATGACGGTGTAATGGGTGTGCCCATTAGCTTTTTGGATAAATATAATCCTGACCAGTTTGAGATAGTTGGGATGTGTGAAAACGCAGATTTATATGATTTAAAAACAAAAAATTATAATACAGTGGAATGCAAGCAAGCATATTTTGACAAATTTGGAAAGAAGGGAACTTATGACTTAAATGCGAGTGGAGTTGTTTACAGAGATGGGCTTTTGGAAAAAGTTTATCAACGAGTGCTCATAAAACATAGGAATGTAGCTATATGAAAACAACATTAAAAACAGCTATTACGGTCAAGGATATTTGCGCAGGTTTTGTCTATAACGAACTAGAAGGCAAGGGCTTATTTGGTTTTTCGGGTAAACTCACCATTCAGCCAGAATATCAACGTAATTACATTTATGCAGATGGAAAACGAGATGTCGCCGTCATAGAATCTATACTTAAAGGCTATCCATTGGGTTTAATTTATTTTAATAAAGTGGGTGAGGATAGTTTTGAAGTGTTGGATGGACAACAACGCATAACCAGTATTGGGCGTTACGTCACCGATAAATTTGCTGTAATTGAAGATGGAAAACCGCAGTATTTTAATAGTCTATCTGAAGATAAACGCGAAATAATTGAACAAACAAAACTATTAATTTATGAATGCGAAGGTACTGAAACAGAGATTAAAGCATGGTTTAAAACCATTAATATTGCAGGTGTTCCGCTTAATCAGCAAGAATTACTCAATGCGGTGTATTCGGGGCAATTTGTCACACTTGCTAAAGCTGAGTTTAGCAATAGCCAAAATTCTAATGTAAATAAATGGGCTGCCTATATTTTAGGTAGTGCAATTCGCCAAGATTTTTTGGAACGTGCACTTGATTGGGTCAGTAAAGGCAAAATTGATGACTATATGAGTCGGCATCGAAATGAATCAAATATCAATGAATTAAAAACCTATTTCAATACGGTTATAGATTGGGTATCTGCGGTATTTAAAGATGTTGAAAGTGAAATGCGAGGCTTGGAATGGGGACGGCTTTATGAAATGTACCATACACAACCCTACAGTCCGCAAAAAATATCTGAGCAGGTCAAAGACCTTTATGCAGATTCATACGTTAAAAATCGTAAAGGTGTATTTGAATATATACTTGGTGGTTCAGTTGATAAAAAATTGCTTGATGTTCGAGTATTTGATGAAGCAACCAAAAAATCAGTCTACACAAAACAGAAAAGTGAAGCTGAGAAAAATCAAACTTCAAACTGTTCTTTGTGTGCCATCGGACATGATTCCAATAAAACAAAAATTTGGAAACTAAGCGAAATGGATGCAGACCATGTAACGGCATGGAGTAAAGGCGGAGCAACCGACGTTAAGAATTGCGAAATGCTGTGTAAAACGCATAATCGTGCGAAAGGCAATCGCTAATCATTTTATATTTTCTGCAATAAGCCGAGCCTATTAATCAACAATAAATAAAGGGGTGAATTAAGATTGTGTAATCCTAATTCATCCCCATAAAATGTAAGAGTCAAAATTTAGAAAAATACCGCTATGAGCGAAAACCAACCTTTTGAATTAGTCACCCATTATCAACCTGCGGGAGATCAACCACAGGCAATTGAAAAATTGGTCAGTGGGATTGAACAAGGTTTTCGTAATCAATTGCTACTTGGGGTTACAGGGTCGGGCAAGACCTATACTATGGCCAATGTGATTGCCCAAACCCAGCGTCCCACCATTGTGATGGCGCATAACAAAACGCTTGCGGCACAGCTTTATGGTGAGTTTAAGGCTTTCTTCCCAAACAATGCGGTGGAGTATTTCGTTAGTTACTACGATTACTATCAGCCAGAAGCCTACGTACCCTCATCCGATACGTTTATCGAAAAAGATTCCGCCATTAATGACCACATTGACCAGATGCGGCTCTCTGCAACCCGTGCTTTGCTGGAACGCCGTGATGCCATCATTGTGGCATCGGTGTCTGCCATTTATGGTTTGGGTGATCCAAATGCCTACATGCAAATGTTGTTGCACATTGTACAGGGCGATCGGGTCAGCCGTGATGACATTATTCGTCGTTTGGTCGAAATGCAATATACTCGTAACGAACTTGAATTTTTACGTGGTACGTATCGTATTCGCGGTGAAATTATTGATATTTTCCCAGCTGAATCAGATCAGGATGCGATTCGGGTGGAGCTGTTCGATGATGAGGTGGATTCAATCCGCTGGTTTGATCCGCTGACTGGAAAACTGGTGCGTAAAGTGCCGCGTGTGACCATTTATCCAAAGAGCCACTATGTTACGCCGAAAGACCATTTAACCCGTGCCATTGATACCATTAAAGATGAGTTAAAAGACCAGCTTAAATTCTTCAAGGATCATGACAAGTTACTGGAGGCACAACGTATTGAACAGCGTACCCGTTATGATCTGGAGATGATGCAGCAGTTGGGCTATACCAATGGGATCGAAAACTATTCACGCCACCTTTCAGGTCGTACGGCAGGCGAAGCACCACCGACCTTGTTTGACTATATTCCTGAAGATGCCTTGCTGATCATTGATGAATCGCATGTGACTGTTCCACAAATTGGTGCGATGTATAAAGGCGACCGTTCCCGTAAAGAAAATCTGGTGAATTATGGTTTCCGTTTGCCAAGTGCTTTGGATAACCGCCCAATGAAATTTGAGGAATGGGAACGTATTGTACCGACTACTGTGTTTGTCAGCGCGACACCAGCATATTATGAACTGGAAAAATCAGAACAGATTGTTGAGCAGGTGGTACGTCCAACAGGGTTGATTGATCCTGAGATCGAGGTTCGCCCTGTGTTGACACAGGTCGATGATGTGTTGTCTGAAATCAATATTCGTAAACAGTTGAATGAGCGTGTGCTGGTCACAACACTGACCAAACGTATGGCAGAGGATCTAACTTCATATCTGAAAGAGTATGGCATCAAGGTGGCTTACCTGCATTCAGATATTGATACCGTTGAACGGGTTAAGATTATCCATGAATTGCGTACAGGTGTGCATGATGTACTGGTCGGCATTAACCTGTTGCGTGAAGGCCTGGATATGCCAGAAGTGTCGTTGGTGGCAATTCTGGATGCGGATAAAGAGGGCTTTCTACGTTCTGAGCGTTCCCTGATCCAGACCATTGGACGTGCTGCCCGTAATGTGAAAGGTAAAGCAATTTTATATGCGGACCGCATCACTGACTCCATGCGTAAGGCAATGGATGAAACAGAACGCCGTCGTAATAAACAGATCGAGTTTAATGAATTACATGGAATTACCCCACGCAGTGCTGTTCGTCAGGTGATCAAGGAAATTGATACAGGTGAAGTTTTAAGTGATGATCAGATTGATGAAAAAATTGTTGATCAACACAAGGCCATCAGTGCTGATGAACAGCATCTTTTATCTGATCCAAAACTGTTTGCGAAGCACATTGGTAAACTGGAAAAGGAAATGTTAAAGGCATCCAAGGAGCTACAGTTTGAGCAGGCTGCAAGACTCCGTGATGAGATTGTTCGTTTAAAGGCACACATGCTGCAATCTTGATTTTTAAGAGAAATCCTCAAAAGCGATACATATCGCAACAGAATTTGTTTATAAATTGGGCTATGTTGCAGGACGAATGACCATTTATAACAAATTTCTGTTTTGAGGATTTCTCATGCCATTTATTAAAAGTTTCCCAAAGGCAAGTTGGCGTTTAGCAAAGATAGCGATGGGCGGTGTGGTTTTAACGGGGTTGGCTGTAGGAACAATTGCCTATGCTCAGGCAAAACCTTTACCCACTGTTGAGAAAGTGGAACTCGATAAGTATTTGGGGGTTTGGTATGAGGTGGCCCGAAAGCCAATGTTTTTTGAGCGTAAATGCGCATTTAACGTCACGGCAACCTATACGCTGAATGAAAATGGCAACATCGTGGTTGACAATAAATGCGCTGACCAGGATGGTGATTTACAACAGTCCCTAGGTGAAGCCTTTGTGGTGAATGCGCCATTTAACAGTAAATTAAAAGTCAGTTTTTTACCTGAGGGTGTGCGCTGGATTCCTGTCGGTCGTGGGGATTACTGGATTTTAAAACTGGATGAGGATTATCAGACGGTATTGGTGGGTGAACCACGCCGTAAGTATTTATGGGTGCTTTCCCGTATTCCGAATCCGAAAAAAGAAATTATCCATGAATATTTAAATTATGCGAAATCATGGGGCTATGATATTCATGATGTGATTTACCCTGAACATCGCTAAATTAACATATACTGATTTCGTTTAAACCATGCTTGCATGGTTTTTTTATTTTTATATATATGATGATTGAAAAAGAATTTTACCTAAAATCAAAAAAATAATTATAGGTATTTTATGAATTTATAGTCAATCAGGACAAAATCTTAGCTCAAATAGCAGCTTTTGATTCAATATTGATGATAATTCTATTACAATTATTGCGTTTTAAAATTCACGCCCAGTATATATAAATTAGAGGACGTCACTGTGAGCAAAGACACTATCGTTGCCCTACACGCAGAACACCAAGGTCGTTGGAAAAACCGTGAAGAAATCGCGGAACGTATGATTACTTTAATTGGTCAATTATACCGTGAGAAAAATATTGTTGTTTCTGTTTACGGCCGTTCTTTAATTAACCGCTCAGTGATTCAGATTTTAAAAACACACCGCCGTACACGTATGGTTGATGTTGAGCTTTCAGTTGTCAACACGTTCCCAATTCTCGAAGCATTGATGAAAGTTGAAAACATCGGTTCTGCCGAAGTTGATATCGGTAAGCTTGCTGTTGAATACCAAAATCAGGGCGGTGATGTAGACGCTTTTGTTGCCAATGCTGTTGCATCAATTCAGGGTAATGCAACTTCTGAACAGCCTAAAGATGTTGTTCTTTACGGTTTTGGCCGTATTGGTCGTATTCTGGCGCGTTTAATCATCAGTCAATCAGGCCTGGGTCGTGGTTTAAGCCTTAAGGCAATTGTCGTACGTAAATCATCTGATGGTGACTTGGCCAAACGTGCCTCTTTGTTACGTCGTGACTCTATTCACGGTACGTTTGACGGTACGATCTCTGTTGATGAAGAAAATGAAGCCATCATTGCAAATGGTAACTTCATTAAAGTTATTTATGCTTCAAGCCCAAGCCAAGTGGATTACACCGCTTATGGTATTGAAAATGCGCTTCTTATCGACAATACAGGTAAATGGCGTGATGCAGAAGGTCTGAGCCAACACTTGAAATGTGCAGGTATTGCACGTGTAGTTTTGACTGCACCAAGTAAAGGCGAGATGAAGAACGTTGTATACGGCGTAAACAATACAGATATCTTAGATGAAGATAAAATCATCTCTGCTGCAAGCTGTACAACCAACGCAATTACACCTGTATTGAAAGTTTTAGATGACAAATACAAAGTATTAAATGGTCATGTTGAAACAGTTCACTCGTTCACAAACGACCAAAACCTGATTGATAACTACCACAAGGCTGACCGTCGTGGTCGTGCTGCAACATTGAACATGGTAATTACTGAAACTGGTGCTGCAAAAGCGGTTGCCAAGGCATTACCTGGTCTTAAAGGCAAGTTGACGGGTAACTCGGTACGTGTTCCTACACCAAACGTTTCACTTGCAATCTTGAACTTAAACCTAGAGAAAGAAGTTGATCGTGAAGAAGTGAACGAATACATTCGTCAAATCTCAATCAACTCTAGCCTACAAGGTCAAATCGGTTATACCAACTCGACTGAGGTTGTATCAAGTGACTTTATCGGTTCGCGTACTGCTGGTGTGTTTGATGCACAGGCAACAATCACTTCTGGTACACGTTTAACTGCCTATGTTTGGTACGATAACGAAGTGGGTTATAGCTGTCAGGTATTGCGTATTGCTGAACAAATGTGCGGCGTAAGCTATGCAAAAATTCCTGCTCAAACAGATGCATAATATTCGTTAGCAAAGTTATACAATACAAGCCCAGTTTCGACTGGGCTTTTTTATAGACTGCACCGAACCTATGCTGATAGAAACATTAAAATAAAAGAAAATAGCGACAAGGGAAGATGATTGGTTAGGAATACTTCATTGTAGCAGTTCAGACGTTTATTCACGGTATTTGCTTTAATTGTGGTGGCCAACTTGAGTGGTGTATATGTTGCGATGTGGGTGCTTAAGCATTTTAATATTTATATTCCATTGAAGAATAGGCATCCATAACACAATGAAATAACACTTTTTTAAAGCTAGAAACGTATTTGCTGATTTTTCTATTCGAGAAATTTATTAAAATGTGGCAGAATAGTCCGCTTTTAAGATTTTAGAGGATTGGCACATGCGCTTTGTTGATGAAGCAGTCATAACCGTAGAGGCTGGCGACGGTGGCAATGGCGTAGCCAGTTTTCGCCGTGAAAAATTTGTCCCTTTTGGTGGTCCTGATGGCGGTGATGGGGGGCGTGGTGGAAGTATCTATATCCAGGCCGATGATGATACTGGTACGCTGGTTGATTACCGTTATACCCGTCGATTCCGTGCGGAACGTGGTAAGAATGGCGCTGGTGCGAACTGTTCAGGTCGTGGCGGTGAGGACGTTATCCTAAAAGTACCTGTGGGTACAACCATCGTGGATACTGAATCTGGCGACATTATTGGTGACTTGGTCAAGGATGGTCAGCGTGTCAAAGTGGCACATGGCGGTGATGGTGGTTTAGGTAACACACACTTTAAATCATCCACCAACCGTTCACCACGTAAATGCACACATGGTATCAAGGGCGAATATCGTGAAGTACGTTTAGAGTTGAAAGTACTTGCAGATGTTGGCCTGCTGGGTATGCCAAATGCTGGTAAATCCACGTTTATTCGTGCAGTCAGTGCGGCCAAGCCAAAAGTGGCAGACTATCCATTTACCACCATGGTGCCGAACCTGGGTGTGGTGGATGCGGATCGTCACCGTTCGTTCGTGATGGCGGATATTCCAGGGTTGATCGAAGGAGCGGCAGAGGGCGCGGGTCTAGGGATTCGCTTCCTTAAACACATGGCGCGTACCCGTATCCTGTTGCATATTGTGGATGTCCAGCCGATTGATGGTTCTGACCCTGCACACAATGCCAGAGCAATTCTGGGCGAGTTGAAAAAATTCTCTCCAACCTTGGCAAAACTTCCACTGGTTCTGGTGTTGAACAAGCTTGACCAGATTGCTGAAGAATCAAGGGATGAATGGTGCCAGCACATTCTGGATGAATTGCAGTGGACAGGTCCAGTATTCAAGACATCTGGCCTGATGTCAGAAGGCACCAAAGAAGTTGTGTATTACCTTATGGATCAAATTGAGCAACAGCGTGAACGTGAAGTTGAAGATCCTGAGTATGCAGCAGAAGTTAAAGCATTCCGTGAGCAGCTTGAGGCTGAAACACGTGAACAAACTATCGCGGCAAAAGAAGCTTATCGTGCCATGCGTAAGGCTCAGCGTGAAGCGGGTCTGGAAGACGATGAAGATGACTTTGATGACGATGAGGATGAAGGCGGCGTAGAAAGTATTTACGTACGCGACTAGTGAACCGAGGAAAAAATGATAGAAGTGGTCGATGGGCAACGTCAGCTCAATGCGTGTAAACGAATCGTTGTTAAAATCGGATCATCTTTACTCACTGCAAATGGGCAAGGTCTAGATTTAAATGCAATTTCGCACTGGGCGAAACAGATTGCAGATCTACACAATGCTGGACATGAAATCATACTTGTGTCCTCAGGTGCAGTGGCTGAAGGGATGGTACGCATGAAGCTTGCGACTCGACCCACCGATCTACCCAGTTTGCAGGCCTGTGCCGCCATTGGTCAAATGGGTTTGATTCATACATGGTCAAGCGTACTGGATCAGCATGGTATTCAAACCGCACAGGTTCTACTCACGCATGATGATCTTGCTGATCGCCGCCGTTATCTCAACTCCTGTGATGCTTTACAAAATCTGATTGACTGGCGTGTGATTCCTGTCATCAATGAAAATGATACAGTCTCAACCGATGAAATCCGTTTTGGTGACAATGACACTCTAGCTGCAATGGTCGCAGGGCAGGTACATGCCGATTTATTAATTATTTTGACCGATCAGCAAGGCATGTTTGACTCCGATCCACGTTCTAATCCAAATGCGAAATTGTTCCATACTGTACGTGCTTTGGATGAAAGTCTGTTTGATATGGCGGGTGGTAGCGGCAAGTTCGGGCGTGGCGGCATGCTGACTAAAGTCCGTGCAGCGCGTTTAGCGGCTAAATCGGGTTGTCCAACATTAATTGCCAGTGGTGAAAGTGATAACGTATTGGCGCGTTTAATGGCGGGCGAAATGTTGGGTACGCTGTTAATTAGCGACAATGACCGTATCGCGGCGCATCAACAGTGGTTGGCTGCACATTTACAAACAGCAGGGCGTTTGGTGATTGATGATGGCGCAGTTAAAGCCATTAAAGAAAACCACCGTAGTTTATTGCCTGTGGGTGTTAAAGCGATTGAAGGGCATTTTGAACGTGGTGATGTGGTGGAGTGTGTAGATACACAAGGTCATCGTGTGGCAGTGGGACGTGTTAATTTTAGTTCGCGTTCTGCAGATTTGGTTAAAGGCTTGGCTTCTGACAAAGTGCATCAGGTGTTAGGTGAGGCACGTTCGTTAGAGATGATTCACCGTAACCATATGGCGATTTACTAAATACAAATAGAAAAACAGCTCGCTTAGGCGAGTTTTTCTATGTTCGTTCTATATTGGGACTAATTCTTAGTGCATCAAATTTTAATTCTGGAAGTGATTTATTTTCTCCCATCATGTACGGGTGGTCAGCCAATGACAACATATCCAGATCTTCTTCGCTATTTCCATAAGCATAGATATATTGATAGTCCTCTAAATTGTATTGTTGCAAAATCCGTAATTTTTTCTGTTCACAGCTACAGTCTTCGGAACTGTAATGACCTGTCAGCAGGCCATTCTTAATTTCTGTTGCTGTACAGATTAATTCGATATTTAGAAACTCACAGATTGGCACAAGATAAAGATCAATCGAAGCCGAAACCAGCACAATGTGATCACCCTGTTGTTGATGCAGGCGAAGTTGTTGCAATAGGTTCTGATCTAAATTCTGAGTAAGCTGTAGGGCATATTCCTGTGCCAAATTTTGTACAAAATCTGCTGCAATGCCCTTAAACATGCTCTGAAACAAGCGTGCTCGCATTGCATGGGCAGGGTACAGCTTTAAATAATAGGCATGAATCCACGGTAGGATTTTCAAGCTTTTTTTTACAATATGTCGTTTTGAAAGCGTATAAAAAATAAATCCAGTAAAACTGTCCTTGGGATAAAGTGTCCCATCAAAATCAAATAAGGCCAGATTTATAGTTTTATGCGTTTGGCTCTTTGCATGCATGTCTCATATCGTCCATTTACACGGCTTGCGAACCAGTTTGTATTGTAATCACGACTCAGTTTTGGTCCTGAAATAACGACTTGTGGCATGGTTGCATAAATTGGTTCTTTTTGGGTTTTATTTTGATATAGCTTTTGTACAGCTAAATAAGTTTGAGTATCTTCAAATTTTTTCTCTTTTTCTTTTTTTAAGTCACTACGAATCTGGCGTGGAGTCACCAGAATGTTATTTTGTGCAAAAATTGCAATAAGCTCTTTCTCTGTCTGGCTCTGAGTTGCCTTGATATCACCATTTTTGGTATAGAGCAGTAAGTCACCATCCAGACTGATTTCAGTTTTGGTCATTGCATTCAGCATACGCTGAAAAGCCGCATTTCGACTGGAATACATGCCTGAGTTATAGTCTGCGAAACGATAGATAGCCTTATCATAATCGGCAGGGTATTCCATTAAACGGTGAATACCGTAATATAGACCGCCATATTGGGTATAAAGATCATTGCGTAGTTCAGCGATGTTGCCGCTTTGGCGTTTATGTTCTTTGGCATAGTTGATATGAACCTGCATGGAACCCAGTGTGGTAATTGGGTTCATCTTTTCACCAATATCCTGACCCACCAGTTTTGCAGCACCTGTTAATGCACTGACATGGTAATGTTTGGACATATAGTCAAAAATTTGACGATAGAGTAAATCCAGCTCGCGTTCGGTTTTGACCTTACGCATTTGGCTCATGTAATTGTTGTCTGGAGAGGGCTGGTTTTTCAACACATCTTCAAAATACTCAGCTACTGTTCCACCAATGGTTTCACCCAGTTTGGCCTCAAACTTTTCCTTTAAACGGCTGTTAATTTCCTGTACCGCTTTTTCACCCAGTCCAGGCACGGTAGGGTCGGCAACAAAGTTCGATTCCTGATCAACCACAGCAACCACACTGCACACATTCTGCTTGGTTTTCGGAATGCTGAGTTCCTGCATAATGTCGAAAATATCTTGTGCCCAGGATTGTCGGTCATTCACACGTGCTGGAATGACTTTCTTAATCTGCTCTGCTTCCATTTCAGGTTCTTTACCATTTGACCACCATGCGTTGTCACCGCAGGCACTGAGACTGATGCAGGCTGCAATGATGCTAAAGGTTTTAAATAAAGGACTAGCTGGGAACGATTTATTCATAATCAGGACAACACCGCATAAAAAGATGAGTCAAATGGGCGAATGAAGTATACTATGTTGATCAGAATTTGTAAGAAAATATATGTATATTGGTTCATACCAACTGTCAAATAATTTGATCGTTGCTCCGATGGCAGGTGTCACTGACAGACCATTCCGTTCATTATGCAAGTACTTTGGGGCAGGGCATGCGGTCAGTGAAATGATGACGGCGGATAAAACCCTACGCATGAGCAAAAAGAGTTTATATCGGGCCAATTTTGATGGTGAGCTTGCACCCATCTCCGCACAAATCGCAGGTTCTGACCCGTTTGAATTAGCCGAGGCAGCACGTTATCAAGTTGCCAATGGTGCACAAATTGTTGATATCAATATGGGCTGCCCAGCCAAAAAGGTCTGTAACAAGCTCGCTGGTTCAGCCTTGCTTCAGGATGAAGATCTAGTCGCCCGTATTTTGGATACCGTGGTGGCCGCAGTAGATGTTCCTGTCACCTTAAAAACTCGTCTGGGCTTTCTGAATGGTCAGGAAAATATCCTGCGTGTGGCAAAACGGGCTGAACAGGCAGGCATTGCAGCCTTGGCCCTGCACGGTCGTACCCGTGAGGATATGTATTTAAATACAGCCCGTTATGAGTTGATTAAGCAAGTTAAGCAAATGATCAATATTCCCTTAATTGCCAATGGTGATATTGACAGTCCTGAAAAAGCCAAATATGTGCTGGACTATACAGGTGCGGATGCGATTATGATTGGGCGGGCCGCACAGGGAAGACCGTGGATTTTTCGGGAAATCGCGCATTATTTAAAAACAGGCGAACATTTGGCTGCACCTGATATTGCCGAAGTAAAAGCGGTCCTGCTTGGTCATTTGGCTGAACTTTATCAGTTCTATGGTGAGTATTCTGGTTGCCGTATCGCGCGTAAGCATATCGCCTGGTACACCAAGGGCTTACGTTCAAGTAATGAATTTCGCCAGAATATGTATAAGGTTGAGAATACCGCTGATCAGGCGAAAGTGGTGGAAGCCTATTTTGATCAGTTACTTGATCAAGGGCAGCGTATGAGTGATGTTCAGGTTGAGCAGGTAAATTTATTAGAGATCAAGTAGGGGCGAAGTGAATTCGCCCAAAGTATTGATTATTGCAAATGTGCAGTGATTTTCTGTAGGATTTGCATAATCACATCAAACTCACTTTGCAGTGGTGTGCTCTTACGCGTCACCAAGGCAAGGATGCGGCTTGGAGCATCTTCAATTGATTTCACTTCAATAGCTTCATTGAAATGAATCATGCTGTTCTTTAATGCAATTTTAGGCAATAAAGTAAAGCCTAGGTCTGAAGAGACCATTTCCACCAAGGTGGGTAGAGAACTTGCCTTTAAACGCTGGTCATTCTTGCGTTCACCAACAGGACAGGCACTGAGGGCATGGTCACGCAAACAATGACCTTCTTCCAGTAGCATAAGGCGAGACAAATCCAGATCATCCAGGGAATTTGCATTGGTCGCATTTTTATCTTTCTTGTTGTAGACAAGGAATAAATGCTCTTTGGCAATTTCGACAACCTTTAAGCTACGCGTATCAAAAGGCAGCGCAAGTACAATCATGTCCAGATTGCCATGTTCCAGTTTCTCTACAATCTTGTCACTTTGAGCCTCATGCAGATGGAGTTGAATTTTTGGCAACTGCTGGTGCACTTCATCCAAAAGCTGGGTCAGGATAAAGGGTGCAATGGTTGGGATGATGCCAAGATGAAGGTCACCTGTTAAAGGTTCGCTCATTTCACGGCTTAAACGCATTAGGTCCTGCGCATCGGCCAATAACACGCGGGCCCGTGCAACAACCTGTTCACCTAAAGGGGTTAAACGGACGTTTTGACGATCACGCTCAACTAAGACGCCACCTAATAAGCGCTCCAGTTCCATAATGCCGCCCGACAGTGTTGACTGGGTGACAAATGAACGGCGTGCTGCTTCGGTAAAATGTAAAGTTTCCGACAACGTAACTAAATATGATAGCTGTCTTAATGAGGGTAATGCAGCCATAGTGTCCTAGTGTGATGATCTAAAATGATGAGCAAACAAACCGCTAAGTTGTGGAATGAAATGTGCTGGAATATCATGCCCCATTCCTTGAATTAATTCAAACTTAGCACCAGAAATCGCTTTTGCTACAGCTTTTCCGTGACTTGGGGGCAGCAAACGGTCTCTTGAACCATGAACCACCAAGGTCGGTTGGGTAATGTTCCTGTTTAATGGCAACAGGGAACCCGTACATAATATTGCTAAAAACTGTTGAAGTACACCCGCTGGGTAAAAACTACGACGATATAGCTTGCGAATGGTTTGAATTGCCTCAACCTGGTTCACATAACCTGGTGATCCAATGATGTGAAATACTTTCAGGCTGTGATTGACAATGGTTTCCTCGTCATGCGTTGCTGGTTTGCCCAGTAGGCTTAAAATCTGTTTTGGATAAGGTGGCGGCAAAAAAGGCTGGTTATTACTAGTAAACAGTAAACCCACTTTTTCAACTTTTTCTGGATATTTTGCCGCAACAATCTGTGAAATCATGCCACCCATGGATGCACCAAGAATATAGGTTTTCTCGATACCCAACTGGTCAATCAGCATGGCAACATCATCTGCCATGTCATACAGGGTATAGGGTGCTCCCTCATTACCTAGACCGACCATAAAGCGGCTCATCAGCTTCATGGTGTTGAGACGTTGGCGTTCTTTGTTGCGGACCTTGGAAGATAGCCCAATATCACGGTTGTCAAAACGGATGACACGGAATCCCTGATCAATCAGCGATTTGCAAAAGAAGTCAGGCCAGAACAGCATTTGTGCACCTAAACCCATGATCAGTAGAATGGTTGGGTGCTCAGGATTGCCGCCCATCTCTACATGCAATTCAATGCCATTGCCCAAAGTGACTTTGGTTTCCTGCATAAAAGGTGCATAAGGCGACATATTAAATTGTAAAGCACTGTTCATGGCATTCGTTCCGTGTTGAATTTTTTTTATAAATACAGGGTCAGAGTTTGGGGGATATTCATTTCACAACAAACTCTGGTATTTAAACCCTAAACCTGTGCAGGAATCAAGTCTGGAACGAGTTTGCTTAAGGCTAAACGCTGTTTACTTGCGGTTGCCCCCAACAGCACAAAACCTCTTAAGGTGCCTTGACTGTCTATTGCTTTGGCAAGCATACCGTCATCAAACTCTTCAGTTTCCCAGTTCACATCAACATCCAGTGGTGCAGGTAAAACAGTCAGCGGTGCGGCAGGTGTTTTTACCGCAACTGGCATTGCAGGGTAATGGACATTGGTATTTTGACCACTCAGTGTTTTTGCCAAGGCACGGGCCTGTTGCATGATTGGCATGACGAATGGCAGCAATGTTCCATTCACCTCAGCACAGTCACCCACTGCATAGATGTCAGGTTGGCTGGTTTCCAATAGGGTATTGGTAATGATGCCACGACTGGTCTGGATATTTGCATCTTTTGCCAGCGCAATATTTGGCTGTAAACCAATTGCTGAAAGAACGATGTCAGCGACTAAGGTCTGACCATTGGCCAATGTGACCGCATAGTCTTCGCCATCATTGATCTTGGTCACTTTTTCAACAGTGGTTGAAAGGGCGAATTTAATGCCCGCCTGCTCTAAATTGGTTTTAAAGGCTTCCGCAACATGGTTTGGTAATAAACGGCCCAGTGGTTGTGGGGCAAGGTCAATCACGGTGACATCGTAGTTACTGTGAAGTAAGTCATTGGCAAATTCACAGCCAATCAAGCCCGCACCCAAAATAACCACACGCTTGTCTTTACGTTTTGACAGGTTCTCACGGAATGTGCGGTAATCAGTCAGCGAGTTCACCACATGAATATCATCACTACCATCACCTGCAATGGCTAAACGGATTGGATTGGCACCCACAGCCAAAACGAGTTTTGAATAGGGTTGAGTAATGGTTTCACCATTTTTTTCCAACGTGATTTCATGCCTTTCAGCATTAATTTCCTTGACCCAGGTTTCGGCCTCAATACGCATGTTCAACTGGGTTGCCATTTTTGTGGCATCGCCCAAAGCAATTTGTTCAGGTGCCTTATTGCCCGCAAAGGCATTTGATAATGTTGGTTTTGCATAATTCACCGCATCATCCGCACAGATCATAACCAGTTCTTGTTCAGGACTGAGTTTACGAAACTCACGTGCAACTGTGTAACCCGCCATACCTGATCCAATGATGATGATAGGATGCATTATATTCTCCAATATTTTTTCACTTAAAACACATTACAGGAAAAAAAGACCATGCTCATGTCATGGTCTTTTTTAATTCATTTAGATTTCAACCATCTCAAAATCAGCTTTTGAAACGCCGCAATCTGGGCAAGTCCAGTCATCTGGGATATCTTCCCATTTGGTACCTGCGGCAATGCCGTCTTGTGGCCAGCCTTCAGCTTCGTCGTAAATCCATCCACAGACGATACATTGATATTTTTTCATGTGACTCTCCAAACTGATAGGTATGCTCAAGTTGCCTTTCAGTAAAACTATTCCATAATGTCGCTACGATCGCTGCAATGAACTAACTTGTGTTGATCGGGAGTTAGATTTTTACGCACAACAACATTTAAGTAAAGTAAATGCAAGAGTTTAATGATTTATACAAAAAGTGGAATGGCAAATTTATCTGAAAGTCTTGTTGTTTGAGCAATTACTCTAATTTTTGGAAAAATATAATGGCTTGTGTAATAAAAAAGCCCGAATATATCAAGTTTATGAATAAACGCTTTGATCAAGGACTTGCAATGGCTAAACATCTGGCGGAAAAATAACTAAAAAGTTGCGTAATAGATAGGGCTTAATCAAACGGCGATTCTATTTAAAATTGATAAATATTCATTTTTTGAATTGTTCAGTTGAAATAATACGAAAACGTCTCATGATCTGCTATTCTATGCTACTTCATTTTTACTTAGCCCGAGGCAGAGATGACGCAGCAAAACGCTCAATCGACTTCTGAACAAACACTTTCTGAAAACGATTTAATCGCACAGCGTCATGCCAAATTAAAACAAATTCAGGATACGGCAAAGGAAACAGGCAAAAGTCCTTGGCCGAATACATTTAAGCGTGAGCATTATACTGCTGACCTGCAAGAACAGTTTAAGGAACAGGACAAGGCACAGATTGAAAGTGCTGAAAAAGTCTATGTAAAGGTTGCGGGTCGTGTCATGCTGAACCGTGGATCATTCATTGTGATTCAGGACATGACGGGTCGTATCCAGCTTTATGTTGACCGTAAAGGTTTAGCAGCTGAAACTTTGGAAACAATCAAAAGTCTGGACCTCGGTGATATTATCGCGGCTGAAGGCTATATAGGCCGTTCTGGTAAAGGTGATTTATATGTACACCTTGAACAGTTTGAATTGTTGACCAAGTCACTTCGTCCACTACCAGATAAATTTCACGGTTTAACCGATACCGAAGCGAAATATCGTAAACGTTATTTAGACCTGATCGTCAACGAAGAAACCCGTAAGACATTTGAAATCCGTGCCAAGGTTGTGGCGGGGATTCGTGCGTTCTTAAGTAATGAACGTTTCATGGAAGTTGAAACCCCAATGATGCATGTGATTCCAGGCGGTGCATCAGCTCGTCCATTTGAAACGCATCATAATGCTTTGGATATGCCGTTATTCCTGCGTATTGCACCAGAGCTTTACTTAAAGCGTTTGGTGGTGGGTGGTTTCGAGCGTGTGTTTGAAATTAACCGTAACTTCCGTAATGAGGGAGTTTCAACACGCCACAACCCTGAATTCACCATGATTGAGTTCTATCAGGCTTATGCTGACTATAAAGACCTGATGGCATTGACTGAAAATATGCTTGAAAAGCTGGCCCTTGATATTCTGGGTACGACTGATGTGCCATATCAAGGCGAAGTATTTAGCTTTAAAGGTCCATTCAGGAAAATCTCAATGTTTGATGCGATTCTTGAGCATAATCCTGATTTTACCCCTGAAAATGTCAATGATCGTGAGTTCCTGGCAAAGTTCACGCAGGAAGTGCTTAAGGAACAAGTGAAACCAGGATTTGGTTTAGGTAAATTGCAGACTATTGTGTTTGAAGAAACAGTGGAAACCAAACTACGTCAGCCAACGTTCATTACTGAATATCCAGCGGAAACATCACCACTTGCACGCCGTAATGATGATAATCCACACATTACTGACCGTTTTGAGTTCTTTATTGGTGGTCGTGAGTTGGCAAATGGTTTCTCAGAGCTAAATGACCCGATTGATCAGGCTGAACGTTTTCAGGCACAGGTGGCTGAAAAAGACGCGGGTGATGATGAAGCCATGCATTATGATGCCGATTTTGTGGAAGCACTTGAATATGGTCTGCCTCCTACCGCAGGTGAGGGAATTGGTATTGACCGTTTGGTTATGCTGTTTGCTGATGCGCCGAGTATCCGTGACGTGATTTTATTCCCACATATGCGTCGTAAAGATTAATTTTTTTAATCCTATAAATACTTGAAAAGGCCGCTTTTAAAAGTGGCCTTTTTGTTTGGATGTTAAAAAATGTAATTGTTTCGTTTAATGATTGAAAAGTGCAGATAAAAAAACGATGATGGCCTGTATAAATATATCTGAGAATATTTCTGGCATGTTTTTAAAAAAATCACTGTCTATAGCAGTATTTTCCTGTTTTTCTTCTATTACCCTTGCTCAAGGTTTAGTGCTAAATGATGAAAATTTGCGTACCGATTTAAACTGGTTAAACCAGCAGGGTGTCATCCAGATCAGTACTTCGACCTGGCCATTAAGTGGTGATGAAATTCAACGTGCCTTGGCGCAGGCGAAAGTCAGTAATAACACCCAGCAAAAAGTAGTTAATTCAGTCATTCATGCGCTAAAGGCAGATAATGGGCCAGCCAAGGTTGGTTTATATGCTGGTACTGACTTAACAACCATTCCCCAAACATTTGGCGATAATCAAAAATCACAATATCAGGTTGCGGCTGAGTTTAATGCTGGCGGTGAGAACTGGGATGCCAAGTTGCGTATCAATGGCGAAAAAGATCCATTGATTGATAATGGACATGATGCCAATGTCGAGGGTTCCTATCTTGCGGGCAAACTCTGGAATCAATGGTTGATTGCTGGGCAAGTCCCAACTTACTGGGGGCCAGGACATGATGGAAGCCTGATTCGTGGTGATGCCAGCCGTCCTGTTTACGGGATAATCGCTCAGCGTGCGGTACAGAATGCCTTTGAAACAAAGTGGCTATCATGGATTGGTCCTTGGCAATATCAGGCCTTTGCAGGGCAACTGGACGATTACAAAGCCATTCCAGGTGCGAAACTTCTTAGTCTACGCTTGACTGTACAACCTTTGTCTTATCTGGAGCTTGGTGGTTCACGTATATTGCAATGGGGTGGTGAGGGACGCCCAGAAAGTCTGGATTCTTTATGGAACGCAATTAAAGGAAACGACAACTTTGATTCTGCAAATGATGATAAGTCAAATCAGATTGCAGGTCTGGATTTTCGTCTAAATATGCATCCATTATTGCAAATACCTGTGGGTATTTATGGACAATATGTTGGTGAAGATGAAGCAGGATTCTTGCCAGCCAAAAAAATGTATCTAGCAGGTGCAGATTTCTCTTCAATCTATAAGAATATGCCATATCAGCTTTATGCAGAATGGGCAGATACACGTACCAATGGTCAAGTGGATGGCGTGTCATATAACCATTATGTCTATACGGATGGTTATTATCAGCATGGTTTCCCATTAGGACATGCAGTTGGTGGTGATGGGCAGATGTACTCTGTTGGTGGTGACATTCGCTTTGATGTGATGAACCGCCTAAGTGGGCGTGCCTTATATGCCAAAGTAAACCAGTCCAATTTAGCCATTAATGCGGCATTTCCAAAAGAAGATAGCATTAAGGGGCTGGACCTCACCTGGACACACTATATAAAACCGACACTTCCACTGAAAGTGAATGGCTGGGTCAGCGACTCTGATTTAAATGGCCGTGATGGTGGTGTTTCGGTAGGAGTTGAAATTCCACTGGAACGCAATATGTTCGGTTTCTAAATTAACCAACTCAGAAAGAAGCCTGCATGGGCTTCTTTTTTGTTTAAATTCATGTGAAATAGGTTGTATCTATATTTCTGAATATAATTTTCATATCATAATTTTGCATATTTATATGAAAAAACAAGCTAAAGAACTCAATCTAAATTATTATAATGGATAACCTTTGTTAGCGTGATCATTTATCCGCTAGGCAGAATATTAATATCACGAAAAATTGGAGTTGTTATGGCACTCGTTCCTCCACACGGTCTTCCAAGTGGTGGTTTAATACCACTTATAGATTTTATGGGTAACATGGATAAGGAGGGATGTGTTCATGACTGATAATAGACTTACTCACCTTAAGCAGCTTGAGGCTGAGAGTATTCATATTATTCGTGAAGTGGCTGCTGAATTTGAAAATCCAGTCATGCTCTATTCGATTGGTAAAGACTCGGCAGTAATGCTGCACTTGGCATTAAAGGCATTCTATCCAGCTAAGCTTCCATTCCCACTACTGCATGTAGATACGGGCTGGAAATTTAAGGACATGATTGCATTTCGTGACAACATGGCAAAAACCCATGGTTTTGACCTGATCGTGCATCAAAATGCGGAAGGGCGTGAGGCAGGAATTAACCCATTTGACCACGGCAGCTCAAAATATACCGACATCATGAAAACTCAGGGTTTAAAACAGGCACTGGACAAATATCAGTTTGATGCTGCTTTTGGTGGCGCACGTCGTGATGAAGAAAAATCACGTGCCAAAGAGCGTGTTTATTCGTTCCGTGACACCAAGCACCGCTGGGACCCGAAAAACCAGCGTCCAGAACTTTGGAATCTTTACAATGGTAAAGTGAACAAAGGCGAAAGTATTCGTGTATTCCCGTTGTCCAACTGGACTGAGTTGGATATTTGGCAATATATCTATCTGGAAAATATTCAAATCGTTCCTCTTTATTTCTCTGCGGTTCGTCCAGTGGTTGAGCGCAGTGGCACGTTGATCATGGTGGATGATGAACGTATGCGTTTAAAAGAGGGCGAAGTTCCACAAATGAAATCGGTACGTTTCCGTACGCTGGGCTGCTATCCATTAACGGGTGCGGTTGAGTCTGAAGCGGATACCTTGCCAGAAATTATCCAGGAAATGCTTTTAGCCACCAGTTCAGAGCGTCAGGGTCGTATGATTGACCATGATGAGGCTGGCTCGATGGAAAAGAAAAAGCAGGAAGGCTATTTCTAAGTTACTTGGCAAATTCGATTTCAAAATATTGTGGAGTTTGAGCGATGTCTCACCAATCAGATTTGATTAGCCAGGATATCTTGGCATATTTAAAACAGCATGAACAAAAAGACCTGTTGCGTTTCCTGACTTGCGGTAATGTCGATGATGGTAAAAGTACCTTAATTGGGCGTTTGCTTTACGATTCAAAATTGATTTATGAAGATCAATTGCAGGCAGTGACCCGTGACAGTAAGAAAGTGGGTACCACAGGCGATGCACCAGACCTTGCCTTGCTTGTCGATGGTTTGCAGGCAGAACGTGAGCAGGGCATTACCATTGATGTGGCTTATCGTTACTTCTCTACTGAAAAGCGTAAGTTCATCATTGCGGACACCCCAGGGCATGAACAATATACGCGTAACATGGCAACAGGTGCTTCAACGGCTGATCTTGCCATCATTTTGATTGATGCACGTTATGGTGTGCAAACCCAAACTCGCCGTCATACTTTTATTGCAAGTTTACTTGGTATTAAAAATATCGTGGTCGCGATCAACAAAATGGACTTGGTTGAGTTCTCTGAAGCACGTTTCAACGAAATTCAGGTTGAATATGATGCCTTTGTCAGCCAGTTAGGTAATCGCCGCCCTGAAAATATTGTATTCGTGCCAATCTCGGCATTGAATGGTGATAATGTGGTGAATCCATCAGCAAGCACGCCGTGGTACAAGGGTCAAACCTTGATGAACATCCTTGAGTCAGTGGAAATTAAACGTGATTCAAATAAAAAAGAATTCCGTTTCCCTGTTCAGTATGTAAACCGTCCAAACCTTGATTTCCGTGGCTTTGCAGGAACGATTGCGCTGGGCGAAATCAATGTGGGTGATGAGATTGTTGCATTGCCATCAGGTAAAAAATCAACGGTCAAAGAGATTGTGACCTTTGATGGCAACATTGAGCAAGCCATCGCAGGTCAGGCGGTGACCTTAACGCTGAATGATGAAATTGATATTTCCCGTGGTAACGTTTTAGTCCGTGCTGGCGAACAACCCTTGATTTCACGTTCTGTACGCGCATCAGTGGTGTGGATGACTGAGCATCCTTTGGTCAAAGGCAAACTGTACAATGTGAAGATTGGTACACAGACTGTTCCTGCCAAAGTGACTGAAATTAACTTCCGTGTGAATGTCAATACACTTGAACATACTCAGGTTGAAGAGCTTGAACTGAACGCGATTGCAGATGTAGTGATTGAATTTGATGCGCCAGTGGTGTTTGATCAATATCAGGACAGCCGTTATACAGGTTCATTTATCTTTATTGACCGTTTAAGCAACGTTACTGTTGGTGCAGGAATGGTTGAAGCGGCAGTTGAATGGACGGCGCATAGCAATCCCGTCACTGCGGAGGATCGTGCGGCACGTTTGGGTCAAAAATCTGCGGTGATTGGTGTTTCAGCGCAATTGATTGAACAGGCTCAGACTTTGGAAAGTTTATTGATTCAACAGGGTGTGGTGGCAATTGCCAAAGCAAATTTGACTGCTGAGCAAATCAATTTGTTACGTGAAACAGGTGTGGTGGTGATCACGACAACTGTAGAGGGTACAGATACTGATGTGACAGCGGATAGTGTTGAAGAGGCTGCTGGAAAAGTAGTGGAATTGGTTCGTCTTTAATAGCTTGGACTGACTTGTAAAAGTCTGCTTATGCAGGCTTTTTTATTTTATAAATTCGAGATTTATATCTTTGAAGGTTCTTGATTCTTCAATTTAATTTAAAATAGCGATAAATATATCGGGCTGATATTTTTTTTATTCTGTTTTGCTATGGCTTTTATGAGACAATACTTCTTTAAGTTTGTATATAAGGACTCCCATGATTGAGCAATCTGCTGAATCTTTAAGCGATATCGAAATTTTAGACATTTTACAGTCGATGAAAAAAGATGAGCTTGATGTAGAAGCCAAAGAGATGATCCGTAATGGGGGAAAAGCTGGACGTCAGGAAGCGCACAAACAGGCGTTGGTGGCACTAAACACCAGTTTTGAAGAAAAGTTTGTGGAAGCGGTGACATTGGCGTTGGGTTTGAATTCAGGTCAGGCCAAAAAAATCCGTTATAAAAAAGACCGTATCCGTATTTTAAAGGCGCGTGGGATTGATTATCTGGCGATTGATGGCGCAGAAACAGCCCAGGTTTTGGCTCAGGTCGCACAGGCAATTGCCCGTGAAGACGCGATGGTCACGCATGATTTGCACAATATTTTTCCATTCTGGAAAGAGGGCTGGCCGATGGTTCAGTTTGACAATGCCTACAAAGTTCTGGCGGAAGATATTTCCATTCATTATCAGGCAATGCTCGATGAATTAATTTCATTGTATGGTGCAAATTAAAATATAGTGGTGGAATCACATTCTTTGTATTGCTCTTTACCATTATCGCTTTGTTATTTGGATTTATTGCAAAGTGAAAAAAGCCCATCTAAATGGGCTTTCTGTTTATTAGGATTAATTTTCCTGTGTGGGTGACTCTGTTTCTAAATTCGGCATGATTTGAGTCACAAGCAGTTGGTCAATTTTATAATGATCAATATCTACTACTTCAAACTTAAAACCCGCATATTCTACAGCATCGGCTGGACGCGGAATCTTCCGCAAGCGATACATGATAAAACCCGCAATGGTTTCGTAGTTTTCATTTTCTGGAAACTCTTCAATCGCCAGCGCATGTTTCACATCTTCTATTGGCGTGCTGCCATCAATAAACCATGAATGGTTGTCCCGTTTGATGATCTGCTGTTCCTCTTCCATTGGTGTCACCCAGTCACCCATCACAGTAATCATGATGTCACTGAGGGTAATTACACCCACCACCAACGCATATTCATTGATGACGACTGCAAATTTTTCTTTGGTTGAACGAAAACGGTCCAGCAGTTCAGACAGGGTGAGGGTGTCAGGAATAATCAGGACGGTACGGATGGTTGATTCATTCAGTTGAAGCAATGACTGGTTGTTTAGAATCCGAACCAGAATATCTTTGGCATCCACATAGCCAATCACCTGATCAATGTGTTCATTACAGACAAGGAATTTTGAATAAGGATATTCCGCCAGTTTTTGCCGAATACTGTTTTCATTTTCTTTCAGGGTAAAATACACCACATTTTCACGTGTGGTCATACTGGATGGAACTGTGCGTTCCTCAAGCTCAAACACATTCTCAATAAAATGGTGTTCCTGTTTTTGTAGAACGCCTGCCTGCGCACCTGCATCCATAACTGCTGAAATATCATCAAAGGTGATATTGTCATCACGTATGGTATTTACCTTAAATAGGCGGAACAACAGGTTGGCAATCGCATTGATTCCCCAAGCCAGAGGTTTACAGATTTTGATGAAAATCTGAATTGGCTCAATCACCCTAATCGAAATCTTTTCGGGTGCATTCATCGCCAGACGTTTTGGCATGAGGTCGGCAAACAGGATAAACAGCGAAGTGACCAAGGTAAAGGAGAGGGCGAAACCAATCGTTTCCAGCCAGGGTCCTGTATAGAACCGTGCAACAAACTCCACAAAATAGGGGCGAAACGCCCCTTCACCTAAAATACCACCTAAAATGGCAATCGCATTTAAACCAATTTGAGAGGCGGCAAAGAAGTCGGCAGACTGTTCCTGCAAGTCCAGAACTTTCTGTGCACGGATTTCACCTGATTCCGCTAAAATCTTTAGTTTAACCTTTCGCGCACCTGCAAGCGCAATTTCAGTAAGTGATAGAAAACCCGCCGCAAAAATAAGCAGAATAATGACAATAATATTTTGGAAGAGACTCACACATCACCTGTGGTTTATCATTATTGTGAATATGTTTTAACACAAAAAAGTTGTGAGGTAATTAGAACATTACCTCAGTGTAACAATAGCGTTCAACAAGCATACTCGTAGAAAGCTAACCATTATAATAAAACAAGATGTTAATATTGTGAAAACTGCGTATTATTTAAAAGAAATTCACGATTTTCTTCTTCAATCATTTGCCGTGCTACAAACAGGATTAACTGTCTTAACCAGCGATGCGCTGGATGATGATGCAATAAAGGACACCAGGCCATCTTTAATTCAAATTCAGGAATATAAAATGGAGGATCCTTTATAATCAGTTTTGGATTCTGTGCCTGTAGACGTGCCATACGTGTTGGAAGTGTGGCAATTAAATCAACATTCTGTGCCAGAAGAGCAGGCATTTGATAATGACGGGTAAATACCGAAATTTTACGGCGTTGACCAATCCGTTCCAAAGCCTGATCAATCCAGCCTAAACCAGCCTGTTTGTCTGGGTTGACACCAAAGCCAACACCCATACCTGTCTTGGATACCCAGATATGCTGGGCGTCTAAATAACTTTTTAAATTAAGATGGGTTACAGCAGGGTGCTTGTCATTTAAAATACAGCTAAAGCTGTCACGCCAAACCAATACCTGATGAAAGCTTTGTGGAATTTCATTAAAACGGTTAATTGCCAGATCAACCTTACCTTGTTCCATATCGCGGTAGGACACGTCACTTGGAGTTAGGAAGTCCAAAACAACATTTGGCGCTTCAGAACGCAAGGCTTTTACAAGGCGGGGAACCAAAGTGGCTTCAGCATAATCGGAGGTCATGATGCGGAACACGCGATTGCTGGTATAGGGTCTGAACTCGGTACGAGGTTCCAGAATCATGGACAGGTCTGATAGTGCGTCACGAATACGGGGTTGCAGTTCCAGTGCCCGTTCAGTCGGTGTCATCCCTTCGGAAGATCGGATCAGGAGAGGGTCATTAAATAAGTTACGCAAACGGCGTAAAATATTACTCATTGCAGGTTGGGTAACACCTAATTGTTCCGCTGCGCGTGTGACATTTTTTTCACGAAGAAGTACATCAAGATAAATTAATAAATTGAGATCAACCCGCTCCAGATTCATAAAAAAAATACCGAAAATAAAATCGTTAAATTATGTTGAATTATGCCATATTTAAAGCTGTTTGTGTAACTTAATCCTACAAAAAGCCTTGGCTATCAGTCCAATCAGGAAGTCACTTTCCCATGAGAAAATTTCACTTTCATAAGGGGGGAAATTTATCTGACTGTGCTACAAATGGCAAAAAATGTCAGTTTTGGAGAGTATGGCAAGTCCTAAAATTGTATTTAAATAAGTCAAATATAAGAAAAAAGAGAATTTTATAAAAAATTTAATCATTAAAAAATTATGAATAACAATGGCTTAAATTGGTTTTTTAAACTAAATAAAATAACCTTTATTCCTATATTTCATAAGAAAATACCGAAAATTACCCAATAATATTGGATAAATTGATTGCCACAGACTAAGCTGTGCAAAATATTGAAGAAGTGCTTGAAATCTCGGCTATAAAAAAGCATGATTTTCAGCGTCCATTCGATGCCAATCCCTCTAAAGGAATATATCATGTCTACATATTTAACAGCGATTGATGCAATCCGCGAATTAAAAGCAAAATTCGGCGACACTTGGCGCGATATTAGCCCAGAAGATGCTGCACGTATGCAAATGCAAAACCAATTCAAAACTGGTTTAGATATCGCTAAATACACAGCTGCTATCATGCGTAAAGATATGGCTGAATACGACGCTGACTCTAGCAAATACACTCAATCATTAGGTTGCTGGCACGGTTTTATCGCGCAACAAAAAATGATTGCGAACAAAAAATACTTCGGTACAACTTCTAAGCGTTACATCTACCTTTCTGGTTGGATGGTTGCTGCGCTTCGTTCAGAATTTGGTCCACTTCCTGACCAATCTATGCACGAAAAAACTTCAGTACCTGCTTTGATCGAAGAAATCTACACTTTCTTACGTCAAGCTGATGCGAAAGAATTAAACGATTTGTTCCGTGCATTGAAAAAAGCGCAAGAAGCTGGTGACACTGCTAAAGCTGCTGAAATCACTGCTCAAATCGATGGTTTCCAAACTCACGTTGTGCCAATTATTGCTGACATCGATGCTGGTTTCGGTAACGAAGAAGCGACTTACTTACTTGCTAAGAAAATGATCGAAGCTGGTGCTTGTGCGCTTCAAATCGAAAACCAGGTTTCTGATGCGAAACAATGTGGTCACCAAGCTGGTAAAGTAACTGTTCCGCACGAAGACTTCATTGCTAAAATCCATGCATTACGTTATGCATTCCTGGAAATGGGTCTTGACGATGGTATCATCGTTGCACGTACTGACTCTGAAGGCGCTGACTTGACTCAAAAAATCCCAGTGGTTAAAGAGCCAGGCGATATCGCTTCTCAATACATCAGCTACTTAGACACTCAAGAAATTGACATCTCTGAAGCGAAAGAAGACGAAATCCTAATCAAGCGTGATGGTAAACTTCACCGTCCTAAACGTCTTGCTTCTGGTCTATACCAGTTCCGTGAAGGCACTCAAATTGACCGCGTTGTACTTGACTGTGTAACTAGCTTACAGAACGGTGCTGACCTTCTTTGGATCGAAACTGCGACTCCAAACGTAGAAGAAATCGCACACATGGTTAACCGTGTTAAAGAAACGATTCCAAATGCTAAGCTTGTTTATAACAACTCTCCATCTTTCAACTGGACGTTAAACTTCCGTCAACAAGCTTACGACCGTTGGGTTGCTGAAGGTAAAGACGTTTCTGCTTACGACCGTGCTAAATTAATGAGCGCTGAGTACGATGAGACTGAATTAGCTGCTGATGCTGATGCTAAGATCCGTACATTCCAGGCAGATGCCTCTCGTGAAGCAGGTGTGTTCCATCACTTGATCACACTTCCGACTTACCACACAGCTGCTCTTTCTACACATGAGCTTGCACAAGGTTACTTCGGTTCTGAAGGTATGTTGGCTTATGTTGCTGGCGTACAACGTAAAGAAATCCGTCAAGGTATTGCTTGTGTTAAACACCAGGCAATGGCGGGTTCTGACATCGGTGATGATCACAAAGAAATTTTCTCTGGTGACAACGCTCTTAAAGCGCACGATGATGCTAAAAACACAATGAACCAGTTCGCTGCTCACTAAGCTTTGAATTGATTTAAAAAAACCCTGCGTAAGCAGGGTTTTTTATTGGTGAGATAATTGTTTTTAGAAGTCTACTTGATATTATTCAGCCTCTTTTTTTAGTTGATATCTGTCTGCCAAGGTACCTGTAATTTCATTGCCCTCAAGGTCTAGGGCTTTAAGATAACCCTCAGCAACAAAATATTTACGGCTATCACCCGCCTTGTCTAACTCAATAACAGAGCGATTGTTACTGTCAAACTGGAAGCTACCTTTCGTTTCAAATGCCTTGCCATCACCTTTGCCAAGGTAGGTTTCTTTAAGCTCGTAAGTTTTATCCTGATTTAGCTCAAGCTTGGTTTCAATACCCTCACAGTCAGCACAAGGGAGCACACCTTTATATGTGCCATGCCAGTCCTGTGAGTTTTCTGCTGTATGTTCACTATCTATTACAGTTTCAGAAGTAGCTTCTGTTGTTGCAGGAGGGGTATGTTCTTCAGTTTTTGGTTTTTCTGCTTTGTTACATGCCACTAGAAAAATAGATGTAAGAGAAATGGCAATAATTGACTTCTGCATACCTGATACAACCTTATTAAAATGTTGTTATCCAAGTTATGAAATTTTACTCTGTACACGACAAATTTCACAGAACCCTTATCCTATCAGGATTCTGCTTTCTTAAAATTGCCAAAATTTCCTTAAACTCTTCTTTTTTCCCAAAACCAATTAAA
>NZ_KB849354.1:10510-13764 GCF_000368325.1 Acinetobacter sp. CIP 102529 | reverse complement strand
ATGGGCAAGGCTTTAGATGCAGAAGAAAGATTGCACGTTTGCTTTAAAATGATCGCAAGCATGATGAGCGAAAAGCACTTTAAATGTGACTTGTTCCATTTTAGAGATTTGTTTAAGATAAGATATAACTCATTGAGATGTGTCATAGTATTCGTCGTTAGAAAACAATTATTGTGACATTATTTCAATGAGTTATCTATTTTTGTCGTGTACAGAGATATTTTTTATATTCCTGATATTGTGCTGTACTTTTTATCGCAGCTTGAATTTTTTCACGTTGTTGTGCAGTTTCACGACGTACTTGGCTACGTTTACGTTGCCAACGATCATGCTGTGATTGGGTTTCGGCATCAAGTAAATAAAGAACGGCTGCTCCGATAGCAACACCTGCGAGTATTGGTAGCATTTCATTTCCCCTTTGTTCAACCAACATCTTTTAGATCTAATTGTGGACGAGATAGATCAATACCAAATTGATGATACGCATCCATGAGTGTTTGATTTAAACGTGAGGTTTCTTCACGGTTTAACTCAATTTGTTTAAGCATCTGTTGCCACACTGACATCAATGTCGTTTTGTTCGTTGGATCTTGTTCTTGTGCAATCAAATTTAAGATCATTATGCATTGCTCTTGGGCATGATCTTGCTGTTGTTTTTGCAAGGCAATAAATTGCTTATTGTGTTTTAAGCAAGTTTTGAATGCGCTAGATAATGCATCAATACGTTTGATTTCTTTCTTATGATTGAGCTCAATCTCTGCACGTATGATCTTTGACTGCTCATGCATTTGTTTGCGTTGAAATTCTAATTCAGCAACAGCACGTTTATAGTGTGCAATTTCACTCACCATATTACTAACGGCTTTAATGCCTTCTTGTACTGCCATTAAGCCCGCAGTTTGTGGAACTAAAGGATTCATTAATATTTCTCCATACGCTTTTAAACGTCAAATGAATGGTGCGATTTAGCAACTGAAAAGGATGTAAATAATCAATGGATACAATACAAAATCCATGGTTTTTTTCCTGTTTTTATTTTTTGAGCAGGCTGAAGTCCCGGTTGCGGAACATGGTCAGGACTTTGCCATTGGTGGCTGTGACCAAATGCATGCCATTCATATTTTTAAGCATCGGGCAAATATCGGCATACTTATTTATTTCTTTATGACCAATGCTGTAGTAAATCGCATGGCGGTGAAATTGTTTACGACCAAAACGTAATAAGTGTGCAATATGCTGTTGCTGTATACCGCGTTGTGTACGTCGTTTATAGGCATGTACGCTTAAGCCTAATGCAATATCTTCGAAATTCAAATAACACGTCATTTTCTTACCCTCTAGTTCGCTTGGTGTATAGAGAATAAGAGATATTTTTGATTTATTTTTTAAACGTAAGCTTATAAAAAGCCATCAAGATGGTGTCTTGATGGCTTTTAAAATTGCTTATTTAGGGAAGTTGTCAACGGCATTCTAAAACTGACCCCTTTTACCTTACAAATGGCGAAGTAAAATTGCCCCCCTTTGATCTCGTATTAAGTTTCAACCTGGGGCTGAATCCCTTATCTACAGGGAAGTATCCAAAACAGATACTATCGAGGGTTCACGTCTAACTCAAGCAAAGCTTTCGTCTTGCACTCGGGCAAAGCAGTGCTTTGCTGTTCCTCGTTCATCCCTTATCTACAGGGAAGTATCCAAAAACAGATACTATCGAGGGTTCACGTCTAACTCAATCGAAGCTTTCGTCTTGCACTCGGGGAAAGCAGTGCTTTGCTGATCCTCGTTCATCCCTTATCTACAGGGAAGTCTGTTCAGACATTGGATTCGTGACTACTATACTGTTTTCAATGGTCTTAATCCCTTATCTACAGGGAAGTATCTAAAATAGATTGCATATTCCTGCATAAACATACCACCCATTCTTGTTCGTAACGTACCAGTCGTTCCTTTCGTAATGAGCCGAAAATGAATAAACCACAAACAGTAGATGCACAATTTAAACTTAGATTACCAACAACATTAAAGTTAAAAATTGAAAATGAAGCTCAAGGCTTGAAACGATCTATGAATGCTGAAATTGTGGCACGATTAGAAAATAGCTTTAACTTTAAAAAATTAGACAATAATAGTGTATTGAACCAATATCAACTTATTGATCGCAAGAAAGAACTATCAAATCGCTTAACTAAAGCAATAGAGTTGTTTAATTCATTACAGGTAAAAGAAATTAAATATACACACATTGCTGAACAACTAGGATATGAAACTGCTGAACCTGTATTAGATTGGATACAAGGTAAACATGAACCATCTTTCCATCAACTTCGAGAAATAGCAGAGTATCTAAAGGTTAATCCGTCTTGGCTTGTACATGGTGATGGTGAAATCAGCACTTGAATAATAGTACCATTATTGATACTATTTAGAGATTGGAATTATTGAGCATATTAATGGCTAATATTGATCAACTCATAGAGCAAATGCGGAATAATCCAAAAAATATTCGTTTTGTGGATTTAATCAAGGTTTGCAAACAGTATTTTGGTGAGCCAAGACAAACAGGTGGTAGTCACACCGTATTTAAAACACCGTGGCAAGGCGATCCTCGTATAAACCTTCAAGATGATGGTGGGAAAGCTAAACCATACCAAGTGAAGCAAGTTTTGGCTGCACTCGATAAACTTAACGTATTGTGAGGTGGAAAATGGATAGTAAGCAATATACTTACCGTGTTATGTGGTCAGCAGAAGATAATGAATACGTTGGACAATGTGCTGAATTTCCATCATTATCTTGGCTTGATGCAGATCAATCTAAAGCATTTTCAGGTATTGTTAATGTTGTTGCTGAGGTTGTAGCCGATATGATCAGTAATAATGAAAAAGTACCAGTGCCACTTTCAGAGAAGAAATATAGTGGTCGTTTTGCTGTACGTGTTCCATCAATGGTTCATCAAAAACTAGCATTAGAAGCAGCAGAACGTGGTGTAAGTATGAATCGTTTAGTATCCGCAAAATTAGCTATGTAACCAGTTAAAAGGATATGAGATTTTGTCTCATATCCAAGTGGTTCAAGAAATAGGAATGACTGGTATGTTACGAACAGGAATAGGTGGTCGTTTTATCCAGTATTTTGCAATAGATACTATCGAGGGTTCACGTCTAACTCAAGCAAAGCTTTCGTCTTGCACTCGGGCAAAGCAGTGCTTTGCTGTTCCTCGTTCATCCCTTATCAGCAGGGAAGTCTGTTCAGACGTA
>NZ_KB849354.1:8424-9689 GCF_000368325.1 Acinetobacter sp. CIP 102529 | reverse complement strand
GTCTTAATCCCTTATCAGCAGGGAAGTCTGTTCAGACTCTACCCTCTTTTTTTTCTTTTGTAAAGCAAAGACTTATAGAGGCTAAATATTTCAAAGTATGTATCAGTAAAGTTGCTGTATGACAAAATGTTTCACAATTTTTCTTATAAATATAAAAAACAATATGTTGTGATAATTTTTGTGCGAATACTATGTCAATACATGAATTGTAGTCCCATACATGGGCGTGCTGATCAAACTGGGTTAGGGCGTACAACATAAAATTCCTCCAATCGGATACGACAATCGCGTAACTGTTGTGCGCTTAATTCTAAACCTCTGAAATGTGCAGGCACATGCATGGATAAATGAACATAACGAATACCTCGCACATGCAAGTCTGCAACCAAATGAATAGGTAAAGTCCCGATTACCGTATCTTCAGCACGCAGTTCATCAAAATTTGCTAAATGGGTAACATGCACATCGTAATGTACATGCTCCTCTTTAGCCCATTCTAATGCACCTTTATGGCGAGTAATAAAATAAACGGTCATCTTATTTTCCACATCATTCAATATGTAAAAGCATGCCATAGATCAACTACAAATGTATGATCTATAAGCTTATACCTTGACTGATATTTATCGATTTAGGCTGTAGCCATTCTGAAATAAGCTGACTTAAATTGAGTAAATCACGTTCTTGGAATATGCGAATTTCAGAATTATTGGCACGAGTTAAGTTGTAATCTTTCAAACTATATAGCGAAACAACTGCTTGTTTTTGGTTGATTCCACCAAAATCTTGCAAAGAAGATAATTTATACAAAACATCTTTAGCTTGTTCATGTGCCATCGTTTTTGCTGTTTTACATTCTATACAATATAAATGAGCATGATGAATAAACATGACATCCATTTCATTTGGAGTATCTAGGACTTACGCACTATTATTTATAGATTCTCTGTGGTAGCAGATGATTTTTATCGAGAATAAAGTCATCAATGAAGTCTTTGATAATTGGTCTAAATAATTTCTTCTGCCAACGATATACATTTTCAAAGATCAGCTCAAACTGGTTTTTTTGTATCTCGACGTAGGCCATCAAGGCTGAAAAAAATATGATTCAAAATCAGTTTAGATCGTCTTACTTGAAACTTTTCAATATGACAAACCTGTTTAATCACTCGGTGATATTGTTCTATTTTCCAATGACTTGAATGTAATTCATGAAAACCCTCAAAGGACAATAAATCATCTTCATCTTGATGCACAATATAAAA
>NZ_KB849354.1:7246-8414 GCF_000368325.1 Acinetobacter sp. CIP 102529 | reverse complement strand
AATCATCTTCATCTTGATGCACAATATAAAACCTCTGCTGTTCTTTTAACTGAGTCTTAAATAATTGTACAAAGCCAAAATCTTTGAGCCAGACCACTTGACCCTGATGGAAATCTGGCAATAAACGCAGTTGAAACCATTGTCCTTTTTCTGGGGAAACCTTACGGTTACAGTCGATACCAAACATAAATCGAATACCATATTTTCTTATGGTTTTTAGATTTCCAGTCGATGAATACCAACTATCACCTGTAATAAATTGAATCTTTGCACCCCAACCGAGTACTTCACTTAACATATCCATAAAGTAATCATTCTTGGTTTTACCTTCAGATTTGTCATAAATTCGGAAATTAATTGGAATATTTTGACCATTTTGATCTGTCGCATACAAGGTAATGAGATTAATACCCTTGACGGATCGGTGGTGTTTGCCTGACCAAAAATAGCTCACTAAGTCCATATGCTGACTATACGGTTTATCTAAAACAGTATCATCAATACTGACTATAAGTTTATAATTATCAATATGTTGAATTGCTTCTTGATACAGGTCGTGAGGTGTGTAGTCTTCACGCTCTAGGAAGCGATTTACACTATCATGCGAGATATTATAAGTCTCGGCAAGTTGTGTGCAGCTAATAGAGTTCGGTTCTGTCATGAGAAAGCCCATATAAATGGGTAATGTACAAGTTGCTGTAGAAGCATGTTTAGTTCGTCTGATCACAGATACTTTATAAACTATTTTAATACTTTTTTGAATCCGTCAATGCGTAAGTCCTATTTAAGAAAAAAGTCATCAATAAAGCAGAATAATTCTGTACTATAAAACATTAGGACTAGGGTTGTAAGTTTTGTGTGGTAACTCAACTGATAGCTTTAGTCCTTCTATTTTTCAAGTCAATTTCTTATCCGCGATTCGGGTTAAAATAGACGTTTTTACAAATTAATATGCTTTTTATAAGTTTTATAAATTAGAATCTAAGTTATTTGTCACATTATCTTTATTTTATAAATTGTAAATCGCATCTCTGTACACGACAAAAATAGATAACTCATTGAAATAATGTCACAATAATTGTTTTCTAACGACGAATACTATGACACATCTCAATGAGTTATATCTTATCTTAAACAAATCTCTAAAATGGAACAAGTCACATTTAAA
>NZ_KB849354.1:0-5566 GCF_000368325.1 Acinetobacter sp. CIP 102529 | reverse complement strand
TCGCTATGGTTTAGACTATGTTCAAATGGCGATTCAGCATTTAATTGGTTTTGGGAAAAAAGAAGAGTTTAAGGAAATTTTGGCAATTTTAAGAAAGCAGAATCCTGATAGGATAAGGGTTCTGTGAAATTTGTCGTGTACAGAGAAATCGCATAAAGGGTGTAAGTATGAATAGGATCTATAGAGTAGTTTGGAATGCTTCGATAGGGGCATGGGTTGCGGTTTCTGAAAATGCAAAAAGTAAAACGAAAACAAAAACGGCAAAAGTAACGGTAGGGGCAGCAATTGTCATCGCTTCAGGGATAGTCATACCTGCTTATGCAGATGTAACGGGAGATGGGAAAAATATCACTGTAACAAAAGTTGGTAGTGATGATCAGGTCAGTATTACAGATAACCCTAATTTTACAACGGTCACGACGACAGGGGCAGTCACAGCAGGTAATGGCCTAACAGTAACAAGTGGTACGACAGCACTTAAAAATACCAATGTGACAGGAAACCTGTCCACATCAGGGAATACCAGTACGGCCACATTGAGTACCACAGGTGCAGCAACGATTGGCAATGGCTTAACGGTAACAAGTGGTACAACAGCACTTAAAAATACCAATGTTACAGGGAGCCTGTCCACATCAGGGAATACCAGTACAGCCACATTGAGTACTACAGGTGCAGCAACGATTGGCAATGGCCTAACGGTAACAAGTGGTACGACAGCACTTCAAAATACCAATATTACGAATCTATCCACGACAGGAAATGCTTCAGTAGGTGGGACCCTGGGTGTGACTGGGTTGGCCACATTAAATAGTGGTGCTGATTTAAATAATCAGAAAATTACTAAATTAGCGGCAGGTACAGCAAATACGGATGCAGCGAATTACGGACAGGTCAAGGCATCAAAAACAGAAGTTGCTGCGGGAACAAATATTAGCGTCACCCCAACCACAGGTGGCGATGGGCAAACGGTTTATACCGTCAAGACAATAGATAACCCTAATTTTACAACGGTCACGACGACAGGTGCAGTGAATGCGAATTCATTGGCTGTAACCAGTAATGCAACTGTTGGGGGAACTTTAGGCGTTACAGGCACGACCACGCTGAATGATAAATTAACTGTAAGTAAGAATGGTGCAGCAATTACTGGTGCAACGACGGTTACAGGTACATTGGATGTCACAGGGAATACTTCAGTAGGTGGGACACTGGGTGTCACTGGTTTGGCTACATTAAGTAATGGTGCGAATCTAAATAGTAAACAGATTACAGGATTGGCCGCAGGTACAGCAAATACGGATGCGGCGAATTACGGACAGGTCAAGGCATCAAAAACAGAAGTTGCTGCGGGAACAAATATTAGCGTCACCCCGACCACAGGTGGCGATGGGCAAACGGTTTATACCGTTAAGACAATAGATAACCCTAATTTTACAACGGTCACGACGACAGGTGCAGTGAATGCGAATTCATTGGCTGTAACCAGTAATGCAACTGTCGGAGGAACATTAGGTGTTACAGGCACGACCACACTGAATGATAAATTAACTGTAAGTAAAAATGGTGCAGCAATTACTGGTGCAACGACGGTTACAGGCACATTAGGTGTTACAGGTACAACCACACTGAATGATAAATTAACTGTAAGCAAAAATGGTGCAGCAATTACTGGTGCAACCACAGTTACAGGCACATTAGGTGTTACCGGATTAGCCACATTAAATAGTGGGGCTGATTTAAATAATCAGAAAATTACCAAACTAGCAGTCGGTACGGCCGATACGGATGCAGTTAATCTGGGACAGATCAAGACACTTTTAAGTGTTGATCCAAGTAAAGATTATAATGGCATTAAGTATTTCCGTGCCAACTCTGCTGAAGCTGATTCACAGTCAAAAGGTCTAGAATCGGTCGCTATAGGGCCTCAAGCAATTGCAAATGGTACAAGTTCAATTGCTATGGGCGACCAAGCGCGAGCAGAACAAGAAAATGCAGTTGCAATTGGTAAACAATCCGCAGCAATTGGTTTATATAGTACAGCAATTGGTTCAACCACAGGGACACCGCGCCAGCCTGTTTATACAAAAGATGCAAATGGTAAAATTACTGCAATAGATGGCATCTCTGTAACTACGACAGGAGCGGGTACGGATTTAACAGATATTATTGAAATTAATGGGGTGCCGGTTACAAATACTGAAGTTAATAGCTTCGTGGCATCGTTAAGCAGCGGTGCGAATCTTTCTCTTGGAAAGAATAGTATAGCTTTGGGCACTTCTAATTTGGCAGCCGGTGAATCTAGTGTTGCTCTTGGTGACTCATCTAAAGCTGTTGCAAAGGATGCGATTGCAATAGGTCGAAATGGTAATGCTTCAGGAGGGCAAGCAATTTCGATTGGTGCTGGAGCTCAAGCAGCTGCAAGCGGTGCACTGGCTGCCGGCGGAGCATCTAGTGCGGGCCGTGATGGTGCTGTTGCATTGGGTCAAGGTGCTTTTGCAAATACAACAGCTGGTATTTCAATTGGTCAGAATGCGGGAGTGGGTACATCACAAGGTATAACGAATGACCGTACAGACCACATTGCTATTGGACATAATAGCGGTCAAAATGTTATTGGTAATCGAAATATTGCTTTAGGTGTTGGCGCTGGTTCCAACCTGTCAGCGGACGGTAATGGCAGCTCAGATCACAATATTGCGATTGGGGTAAATGCAGGAAGCAATTTAAGTGGTGATGATAATATTGCGATTGGCCGGGATGCAAATAAAAATATAACAGCAGTTGTTGTTGAATCTGTAGCAATTGGTTCACGTGTGGATGCAACAACAGGTTCGACCGTGCTGGGTAATGAGGCCAAAGCTTATGGCGGTGATTTTGCAACTGTTCTGGGCTATAAAGCAAAAGTGACAGGCGATTCTGGAACGGCATTGGGGCGTGACTCGGAAGCTAGTGCCAACAATATTGCTCTAGGGGCATCCAGTGTAGCGAATGGAACTTCAACTGCTGCGGCTTATTTGACAGCTGAAACAAAAATGGGCGGCTATAATATAGTTTCTGTTGGTCAAGCTGGACAAGAGCGTCGTATTACCAATGTTGCAGCGGGTGCCAATCCTACAGATGCAGTCAATGTCAAGCAATTACATGAAGCGCAAAAAAGTGTCGCAAGCTTGATTGGTGGAAAAACAGGCGTCGATCCAGTTACAGGGGGATTTACAGGCTACATTATTGAATTGACAGATAAAAACACAAACCAGACTCATCAATATAAAGATGTTGCGAGTGCAATTAATGCAGTGTCATCTGGTGCAATTAGTGTTTTACCTGGCAACGCTGTCATGTATACCGCTGATGGCCGCATTTCGAATGTTACTGCAGGAACACAAGCTACAGATGCTGTGAATTTGGCACAGCTTAATCAAGCTATTGCAGATAATGGACAACATCATGTCTCCATTAATAGTAAAAATCCAGCGAATAAAAATAATACGGGAGCAACTGCTGACGAGTCGCTAGCAATTGGTGCTGGCGTCACAACAAGTAATGCAGGTGTAAAAAGTGTTGTTGTAGGTTTTGATGCTGCAACTAATGCAAAAGAAAGTGTTGCAATTGGTAATACCAGCACACTAGCAAATGGTGATGCATCTATTGCGATTGGTAAGACTGCTTTAGCAAGAAGTACAAACAATATTGCAATGGGTACCAATGCCAGCAGTAATGGTATGGAAAGTATTGCAATAGGTACCAATATTCAAATTGATAAAACCACTGGTACTTCTGACTATGCAGTAGGTATTGGTAGTTATTCAGAAGTACAGAATGCTGATCAGGCCATTGCAATTGGACGTAAAGCAGTTGTACAGGGCGATAATGGAACAGCAATTGGCCATGAGTCACGAGCAGCAAAAGAAAATGCGAGTGCATTGGGTAATTTTGCTAAAGCAACTGCAGTAAGTGCTAATGCTATTGGTAACTATGCAACAGCAAGTGGAACAAGCGCCAATGCAATTGGTGATAATGCAAAAGCGACTGCTGGTAATGCCAATGCGATGGGTAAAAGTGCAGAAGCAACAAGCACAAGCAGTAATGCAATTGGTGATAATGCAAAAGCTGCAGCTGATAATGCCAGTGCAATTGGTACCAATGCGCGAGCAACAGGTGTTAATGCGAATGCTATGGGTAAGGGTGCAAAAGCATTTGAACAAGATGCAAGTGCAATTGGTACAGGCGCTCAAGCATTAAGACAGGATACGCTTGCGTTAGGTACAAGTGCCGTTGCAAGTGGCCTCAATGCGTCTGCTATAGGTAAAAGTGCAGACGCAGCAGGTTTAAATGCGAATGCATTTGGTAATGGGGCTAAAGCTGGTGCTGAAAGTTCGAATGCTATAGGGACAGGTGCTAATGTATCTGCAACCAATGGTTTTGCTTTAGGTACTAATGCAACAGTTACACATACAAATGCAATTGCCTTAGGTAGTGGATCGATTTCTGGTAATGCAACACCAACTACAAGTGCAATTGTTAACGGTAAAACCTATAATTATGCAGGCATAAATCCAACATCAACTGTGAGTGTGGGCAGTTTAGGCAATGAACGTCAAATCATTAATGTCGCTGCAGGTCGAGTATCTGCTTCAAGTACTGATGCAATTAATGGTAGCCAGTTATTCCAAACCAATGAAGAATTAGCCAACCTAGCGAATAAAACAGCACAAGCATTAGGTGGTGGGGCATTAGCCAATCAAGCTACTGGAGCAATTAGTGCGCCAAGTTATACCGTCACAACTAACCCGGCAGGAACAGGTACAAAAACTACGGTCAATAATGTAGGTGCAGCCTTAACTGCATTAGATACCGCAGTGAATCAACCATTAAGCTTTGCTGGTGATACGGGGGCTCAAATATCCCGTAAACTTGGTGAAACGCTCAATGTGAAAGGCGGTGCAACAGGTACACTCGCTGGCACCGGAAATATAGGTGTGGTTGCCAATGGAACAAATCAGCTAGATATTCGTCTTGCTGAAACAATAAATCTTGGTGGCAATGGTAGTGTGACAACAGGCTCTGCGAGCATAAAAAATAATGAAGTTAAAGTCGGTACAAATACTTTAACGGATACTGGATTAAAAGCCGGTAATGTGAAGGTAAATACTTCGACAAATGATGTTACTGGGTTAAGCAATATAACGTGGAATCCTGCAGGCACTTACAATAGTGGTCGAGCAGCGACCGAGGAACAGTTGCTTTCTGCACAAAATCAGCTAAATACAACTTTAACTGATAAAGGTTTCAGTATCTCAGCCCAAGGTGCTAATTCAGATAAAGTTAAGCTAGGTGAAACAGTTGATTTCCGCAATACAGATGGAAATTTAGTTGCTACCCGCAGTGCGGATAATACTATTAACTATGATTTAGCCAAAAATATTAGTGTTGACAAAGTGACTCTTGGGAACATTATTATCGACAAAGCGACAGGGATCAATGCAGGCAATCAGAAGATCACCAATGTTAAAGCTGGGGATGTCAATTCAACATCTACAGATGCCGTGAATGGCAGTCAGCTATA
>NZ_KB849353.1:0-296378 GCF_000368325.1 Acinetobacter sp. CIP 102529 | reverse complement strand
AGCTTGTGATTATTCATCACTTCGTCAGTAGTGGTGGGTCTGACAAGACTTGAACTTGTGACCCCACGCTTATCAAGCGTGTGCTCTAACCAACTGAGCTACAGACCCTGAGAAATAAAAGAAGAGATCGTTGATCTCTTCTTTTATTTCGCAAGACAAGCGCAGCGCGTAGTGCACGACTTATCTCTAAAATTAAAAAAGAGAAACAATACTTTTTCTATCTTTCATTCGATATATCTCGAAGAACAACTTGTTGTGGATTCTTACCGATCGTCAATCTTTCGTTAAGGAGGTGATCCAGCCGCAGGTTCCCCTACGGCTACCTTGTTACGACTTCACCCCAGTCATCGGCCACACCGTGGTAAGCGTCCCCCCTAAGGTTAGACTACCTACTTCTGGTGCAACAAACTCCCATGGTGTGACGGGCGGTGTGTACAAGGCCCGGGAACGTATTCACCGCGGCATTCTGATCCGCGATTACTAGCGATTCCGACTTCATGGAGTCGAGTTGCAGACTCCAATCCGGACTACGATCGGCTTTTTGAGATTAGCATCCTATCGCTAGGTAGCAACCCTTTGTACCGACCATTGTAGCACGTGTGTAGCCCTGGCCGTAAGGGCCATGATGACTTGACGTCGTCCCCGCCTTCCTCCAGTTTGTCACTGGCAGTATCCTTAAAGTTCCCATCCGAAATGCTGGCAAGTAAGGAAAAGGGTTGCGCTCGTTGCGGGACTTAACCCAACATCTCACGACACGAGCTGACGACAGCCATGCAGCACCTGTATGTAGATTCCCGAAGGCACCAATCCATCTCTGGAAAGTTTCTACTATGTCAAGGCCAGGTAAGGTTCTTCGCGTTGCATCGAATTAAACCACATGCTCCACCGCTTGTGCGGGCCCCCGTCAATTCATTTGAGTTTTAGTCTTGCGACCGTACTCCCCAGGCGGTCTACTTATCGCGTTAGCTGCGCCACTAAAGCCTCAAAGGCCCCAACGGCTAGTAGACATCGTTTACGGCATGGACTACCAGGGTATCTAATCCTGTTTGCTCCCCATGCTTTCGTACCTCAGCGTCAGTATTAGGCCAGATGGCTGCCTTCGCCATCGGTATTCCTCCAGATCTCTACGCATTTCACCGCTACACCTGGAATTCTACCATCCTCTCCCATACTCTAGCTGACCAGTATCGAATGCAATTCCTAAGTTAAGCTCAGGGATTTCACATCCGACTTAATCAGCCGCCTACGCACGCTTTACGCCCAGTAAATCCGATTAACGCTCGCACCCTCTGTATTACCGCGGCTGCTGGCACAGAGTTAGCCGGTGCTTATTCTGCGAGTAACGTCCACTATCCTAGAGTATTAATCCAGGTAGCCTCCTCCTCGCTTAAAGTGCTTTACAACCAAAAGGCCTTCTTCACACACGCGGCATGGCTGGATCAGGGTTCCCCCCATTGTCCAATATTCCCCACTGCTGCCTCCCGTAGGAGTCTGGGCCGTGTCTCAGTCCCAGTGTGGCGGATCATCCTCTCAGACCCGCTACAGATCGTCGCCTTGGTAGGCCTTTACCCCACCAACTAGCTAATCCGACTTAGGCTCATCTATTAGCGCAAGGTCCGAAGATCCCCTGCTTTCTCCCGTAGGACGTATGCGGTATTAGCATTCCTTTCGGAATGTTGTCCCCCACTAATAGGCAGATTCCTAAGCATTACTCACCCGTCCGCCGCTAAGATTAGGTGCAAGCCCCCTATCCCCGCTCGACTTGCATGTGTTAAGCCTGCCGCCAGCGTTCAATCTGAGCCATGATCAAACTCTTCAGTTTAAAATCATTAGTAGCTTATGGCTACAAATCTTGGCTCATCAATTTTCTGACAAATATTTCTCAAATAAACTTCGAGTAATTTCTACCATTCAATCAATGATAATATATCGATCAATCAATCAGTAAAAATCCACACAAGTTGTTCTTCTATTCTCTTAATGATCTTCTCAATGATTCGTCATCATCAAGCTAGGTCGGCTATGTTACCCTAAATTTCTTTAAAGTCAACCATCAATTTCAACTTTATTTTAAACCACTTTAAATAATTGATTTAAAACAACTTTTAATCAACAGCACCGCCGATGGAGTCGCATTATAGATCATTCTAAATACCTTGCAACCCCTTTCTTTAAATTATTGCAACAACTGCCTACTTCTTGCACAAATAGGGTTGAAAATGTGGAATTTGGTCCATTATTTGTTCAGTTTTACTTTTTTCCTGCCAATGCAAGGGACGACAGTCCACATATTCGCAGTAGCCTGAACCCTCATAATTTTCATTTTTCCAGAACAATTGGTAGTTGAAGCTTCCCACATAACCCGCTGCCAAGCCAAATTTATAGTCCCCTCGGCTTTGTGCCTGTAGATGAAAAACAACCTCATCATTTTCCTGATACTGCCAAATAAATTCTCTGGGCAAATACATTTCCCGACCATTGGGTGTCTGGATTTTAGGATAGACCCGTGTCACATCAAAAATGACCTGTTTCTCATAAAGTCGTGTTTCCTGTCCCGCAGACTGAATCTCAATTCTTGAAAAAACGATGTTGTTCCATTGGTTCCTTAGTTCTGAGAATACGATTTGTAAGTCTGGAGTCACCTGAATAATTTGATAAGTAAAAAAATTAAAGGCTATGAAAGGTAAGTAAATTGCCCTGGCATGTTTTAAGATACCCTGTGCCTCAATTTGGTATTTCTGTTTTTTGTAGGTGATTTCACCCTCACACTGGCATCTTGCATACCAATAGTCCGCTACACCCCATTGTAAAGCTGAATGATTTTCTATTTCCGCATGGGTATTTACCTTAAGCTGACAACTTAATTCTTCATCAATACGCTTAAAGTAATAATTGGGAAATTCTGCCTGAATATGGTCAACATCTAAAAATTGATAACGGTCCATTTCAAACTGACACTGTTCTTTGGCACTATAACTTTTGAGATGCCCTACAGTGGCAACACTACTACTGACCAAAACGGTTGCGGTATCAATAGCTGTGGTCGCAATTGAGCTGGCGTTATAACAGACAGGAATTCGTGGTTGCCCAATCAGGCTGATAAAGTTGAGGTAATGAAACGGTTCAGGCAAGTTTGGCAAAATCAAGGCCTGATAGACGATCTTGAACAAGCCTTTTGGGAGATAAAAAGTTAAAGCATCTGTCTTATTCAGGTTCAGCAGCTTTAATTGATTGTTATTCATCAATATTGGCATACTGAACCTCCATTTTTTAGGTTGTTATTTTTGAATCATTCTTTTTGGCAAATAAAGTGGTTACCAAGCCTGAAAGAATATAGAGAATAGATACCATCAGGATTCCTACTGGAATGTTGTACGTGATTGCGGCAAAAATCAAGACCACAGGCAGCATCACAACAAAAGGTACACGTTTGCGGTCCATTTGTTTAAATGAGTAGTACTTGATATTTGAAATCATCAATAGGCCAATACCTATCATAACCACACAGTTAACAACCTGAACCACGATATCCTTTAAGTCAAAAACGAATGGAAAATCCTGTTCAACCCAGACCATTGAGATCACCGTCACCGCTGCAAGCGGGCTGGCAATTCCAATAAAGTAACGCTTGTCTACCACGCCAATCTGCACATTGAAACGTGCTAAACGGAATGCGGCACAGGCCGTATAGATAAAGCAACATGCCAAACCAATACGGCCAAGGTCATGTAAACTCCAGCTATACATCAGAATTGCTGGCGCAACACCAAATGCCAATAGGTCAGACAGTGAATCATATTGTTCGCCAAATGCACTTTGTGCCCCGATTGCGCGTGCAACACGACCATCCAGACCATCCAGCAATGCCGCCAGAAAAATGGCATAAATCGCCTGGTTAAAGTTTCCATTCATGCTTGCGATGATGGAATAGAAACCCGAAAGAAGTGCAGCAGTGGTAATCAGGTTAGGCCATAGATAGATGCCACGGCGTTTTACTTTCTGTCCCTCATGCGTCTGCTCTTCTTCTTCCACTTCAAATGTGATGCCATCGAAAGAATGGTCTCTATTATCTAAATCAGAATCTGGTTTAAGAGAATTTGTCATTATTTTCAATTCCTCGAGAATATCGTGACGGTGGTGGGCTTATTCACCCACCAACCAACGCACCGCAGCGTGACCACCATTTTCACTCATGCGCAAATGTGGGAATAGCCATTGTAGAGCCTGGTCCGCATCTTCTGAGAACTTCCAGGGTGGGTTGATCACCAACAAACCACAGCCATTTAACCCGACTGGTGTGTCATCTGGCCATACACAGATTTCGCACACCAACTGACGGCGAATCCCCGTCTTGAACATTTTCTTTTCAAAACGTTCGATCATGGCACGGTCTTTAATTGGATACCAAACCGCAAATACACCTGTAGGCCATTTTTTATAGGCAGTCTGCAACAGCTCAACCAGTTGTGGGAAATCTTTACGCTCGATCTCATAAGGTGGGTCGATCATGACCAAACCACGTTTTTCTTTAGGTGGAATAACACCCAACAAACCCTCATAAGCATCACGCTCATGCAAGCCCATACGTTTATCACGGATGTTGTGGCGTAATTGCTGGAATACATCACGCTGCATTTCAAACACAGTCGCTTTATCAATTTCACGCATCGCCTGCAAGGCAAACCACGGAGAACCAGGATAGCTGCCTTTGCCCTCTTCAGCACGCAGGCTTTCCACCAGTTTCAGGTATTCCTGAATGGCTTCAGGTGCCTGGCGTTTTTCCATTTCACCCAACTGTACCAGACGATGAATCCCTGTTAAGAATTCGCCAGATTTTTGCGCTGGCGCAAGTGATAGATCATACTTGCCCGCCCCGCCATGAGTATCAATATATCGATATGGTTTATCTTTGGCATTTAAACGCGTGAGTAGTTGAAGCAAGAGTACATGCTTCATAACATCGGCAAAGTTACCCGCATGGAAATGGTGACGGTAATTCATGTTGACAATTATTCCTCAATTCAGAGGATAGTTTAACATGAAAATAGAGGCTATTCTTTAGCATTGATGTGATCACCTCAAATTGCCCTATAAACGATTAAGCGTGAACTGGAACTGTATGCAATCTTCTTCCCTCCCAAGCCACTGGAATCTGGACAAGATTCTGGATGATTTAAATGATGCTGGATTTGCCCTGATTGATGAGGTGTATCCAAATGAATATGTACAGGCTCTGGTAGATGAATGTAGTTTACATCTGGAACAGTTCAGGGCGGCAGGTGTACAGAATGGTGTGATGAGTCACATTCGTAGCGATCATATTTTATGGATTGATGGTCAACTTCCGATTGCGCAGCAACATATCCAGACTCTGAAACATTTATCCAAAGTTTTGAATCAGGCTTTTTATCTGGGAATTAAAGAGGTGGAGGCGCATTTTGCCTGTTATCACGCAGGTGAGTTTTATACGCTGCATCGGGATAATCCACAACAGAAAAATGACCGCATGATTTCAACCGTGTTCTATCTGCATAAAGACTGGCAGGAGGATTGGGGTGGTCAATTACGTTTGCAGGATAAGAATGATCAGTGGCATATCATCCAGCCCCTACCCAATCGCCTTGCGATCTTTCAAAGTGATTTATTACATGAAGTTCTGTTATCGAAACAACAGCGTTTATCCATCACCGCATGGCTACGACGTGGAAACTCAATATGGAATGGTTAAATCCTTTAAATTACGAAAAACAGCCCGATATAACTCGGTATAACTGACGATTTTGGATCGATAAATGTCAAATGAAACCAAACAGGTGATTGCACGGATTGGTGAAACCGACCAACTTTATTTAAATGGTAATACCCCTGAACTGGCTTTGGAGCGGGCTGAATTGCGTTTGCAACTAGTCTTGCTGAGCCATGTCCGTCAGGAACAGTTGCATTTTTTGCAGGAAGCGATTGTTCTACTTGAACAGGCTCGCATTGAATATGAAGAAATGCCTTTAAGTCTATATTTAAATCTGTCTTTATGCCTTGCAAAGGCTTATATGATTTATTTTGAATTGACTAAGGAGCAACGGTTCGCCTTAATTACTCAGCAAATTCTTAAACCTTTGGCTTATACCGAAAGCTTAGAGATTTATTTCTTTCTGGCTTATGCCTCAGCAGCGAAAAAGGAACAAGCATTAACGCAACATTGGCTGAAAAAGTATGTCTCCTGTTTAGACCATGATCTGGAACTGTTACAGGTTCACCCTGCATTTAGCCTTGCCCGTGAGAAAGAATGGTTTAAAACCCTGATTCGAAATAAAGCTCACTAATGTGAGCTTTATTTTTATGTGTGCCTATTGAGTGCTATCTAAATGCAGTTGCTGATTCAACTCATCAATCACAATGGCCCAGTCGTCATCTTTATCCCAATGGCTTTTTAGGAAATCACGCTGGCCAGCACTCCAGAACTCAGCCTCATGTAGTTTTTGATCAGCCCCAAGCTGATGGGTTTTTACAAAACTTTCAATTGAGGCATCATCCGCCTCAAGTCCCAGTTGTTCAAATAAAAGCTTAAGCGTTGGTTGTTGTTCAAACATTGTTATTCTCCACATCATTATCCAGATCAAAATAATCTACCAGCAAATACTGATTACATGGAGAGGTATGTCTATATTTTCTTGTTGTTTTTTGTTTTTTATCGCAACAAAAAAAGCACTCTCTTGGAGAGTGCTTTCAATTTATCAAAAAGATAAATTATTTTAGCATGTCAGCAATTGCCGCACGTTCTTCTTCAAGTTCCTGAAGTGTCTTGTACATACGTTCACGGCTGAACTCATCAATTTCAAGACCTTCAACACGGGTGTACTCGCCATTTTCACAAGTCACTGGCACACCGTACATTACGCCTTCAGGGATACCGTAAGAACCGTCAGATGGAATACCCATAGTTACCCATTTGCCATTTGTACCCAACGCCCAGTCACGCATATGGTCTATTGCAGCGTTGGCAGCTGAAGCAGCTGAAGACAAACCACGCGCTTCGATAATCGCAGCACCACGTTTACCAACAGTTGGAAGGAATACATCTTTATTCCATTCCGCATCGTTGATCTTGTCTTTCAAGCTTTCGCCATTTGCAGTTGCAAAACGGTAGTCAGCATACATTGTTGGAGAGTGGTTACCCCAAACTGTCAATTTCTCGATGTCAGCAACCGCAACACCCGCTTTCTGAGCGATCTGGGTCAACGCACGGTTATGGTCAAGACGCAACATTGCGGTGAAGTTTTTCGCTGGAAGGTCTGGAGCAGATTTCATCGCGATATAAGCGTTGGTGTTTGCAGGGTTACCTACAACCAATACCTTAACGTTACGGCTGGCAACTTCGTTTAAAGCCTGACCTTGACCGATGAAGATTTCGCCATTTACTTTCAACAGGTCAGCACGTTCCATACCAGGGCCACGTGGACGAGAACCTACCAACAACGCATAGTCTGCATCTTTAAATGCAACCTTTGGATCATCAGTCCCGATCATGCCTGCCAATAATGGGAAAGCACAGTCATCAAGTTCCATCATTACGCCTTTAAGCGCTTGTTGAGCTTTTTCAACAGGAACTTCAAGCAATTGCAGAATGACTGGTTGATCTTTACCTAACATTTCACCGCTTGCTATACGGAATAGTAAGCTATAACCAATTTGACCAGCAGCGCCTGTAACGGCAACACGAACGGGTTGCTTCATGTGATATTCTCCAGTGAGATGCGTTAGCACGATTGAATTTTCTTGTTATTCAACCGAATTATCATAGACGGCAAAGATTGTACTCTAAAGCGAACATAGATGCATGTGAAAGAGAATGGATTTCAACAAAAGTCTGATAGAAAATACAAATTAAGCTAGAAAAAAATGCCTAATAGCTGCCCTTGATGGTAAATTCGTTTGGACAGCCCGTGACAATATGGCTTGCACATTGTTTGTATTGCCCATTTTTCTGGTAACACACACGGATTTCCGTCAGGATGAAATCGAATCTGGAAGCCTGACAGCTAAAACGGATTCCGTTTGGTGGCAGGGATGGATTGAGCTTGGCAAATTGCTGACGCAGGTTTTCCTTTTGCACCTTAATGGTATTTGGACTTGTCAGGTCGGCAGGAATTTTCAGGCGCTCGGCAAAGTTGATCACCGTCCTGAAATACTGACTGGCATTCATAGGGACACAGCCGCCAACATTTTGCCAAAGTTGAACCCGTGCGTTTTCATCAGGCATAACCCGTGCGACAACTCTTGCCTGCAATGGGCTTAGTTTTGCTGAAGTCTTGGTTTCACAGTTTTTATTGACAGGCACTTCTGGCAGCAGACTAGAGATGGTTAGTGAATAACCCTCCAGACATTTTCGCTGTTTCTGCTTCGATGTATCCAATTCACAAGCCGCAGGCGTCATTTGTATATGCATGACATAACCCACCAGATCGTTATTATCTGCTGCATATAATGGCGCACTGAATGATAGAACCAAGTAGCAGAACAGGCTCTGCAAGGTTAACAACATTGATCGCTTGAATATTTTTTTCAATTTCATCAAATACAAAAACTTCATTGTTTCAAATTAAACATCTCGTGTTCTAGGGTTCATTGCGCACAGGAATGATATTCATGCGTTTCTGCAAGGATTGCGCACCCTGCCCTAGTACCACGCCATAATGTGTTGCATTGGTCATGACATGCTTGACGTAATCACGTGTTTCCAATAATGGAATGCTTTCTGTGTACTGGTCTGCCGCCATGCTCTGGAAATCTGGCTGCCAGCGTCTTGCCCGATTTGGACCAGCGTTATAACCTGCTGTTGCCAGTACCGCATTGCCACTGAGCTGGCTTTGAATCATGGACAAGTAATAGGTGCCATAGCGAATATTGGTATTCATTTCGCTCAGTGCGGCTGGGTTATAGGTTTCCCCCATTTGGCGGGCAACCAACTTGGCCGTGTTTGGCATGATCTGCATCAAGCCACCCGCTCCAACATTGGAACGCGCTGTTGTTACAAATCGGCTTTCCTGACGCATTAAACCATACGCCCAGGCAGGATCAATACCAGCATTGTAACTATGGCTGGTGACATTGCTACGGTGCGGTGTTGGAAAACGGTAGGTGTCGTTATGCTTGTTGATGGTACGGTCAGCCGCATAGATTGCCCGATCATACCAACCCATGTCATGTGCACGTTTTGCCGCGGCCAGCAACATTCCATCATCCTGCTGCAAGTAGGCCTGACGAACCGCCCAGTTCCATTCCCTGTTGATGTAGTTTGCTGGCGCATTCACATCCCGAAGTGCAAATGCACGTCTAAAATGGATGTTTTGATTTAAACGCTGTATATCCTGTGAACTCGGCTGCTCATCATAGGGTTGATGGTTATAACGCTCGCCCAAACGATCCTTGGCAAGCAAGTTATGATAGTCATCACCACTTTGCGCCAGTTTGCGATAAATCTGCTGCGCCGCCTGTTTTGATGCCGCATTTGAACGTTGCTCAGAGGCACGCGCCAACCAATATTGCCAACGATCTTCCTGTTTCTGGGTGACTGACATCGCATCAATCGCACGAATCAAGCTTTCCCATGCACCGAAACGAATCGCCTGACGCGCGTAAATTTCGGCTTCCTCTGGGCTCAGCGGATAGCCATAACTTTGGTCGTAGGCATTGAGCACTTCACGATTAAAACCATTTTTCATCACTGTGGTGCCACCCACATATCCAATGGTACGGTACAAATATTTTTGTACAGGCGGTGGCGTATCCTGAGCCGCGCGCTGGATATTTGCCAGGGCATTGCTTAAATCACTGTCAGCCACACGCCCCAGAGCAAAAATCAGATAGGCATAATCCGCATCATTGGTTTTTGGCGCACTCCATAAATACCCCAATGGGTTTTCCTGAATCTGATTCAACTGGGCAAGTGAAAGATTCAGCCCCATAGTTTGTGCGGTTGCAATAGCCTGCCCCGACTGCCCTGCGCGCAACTGTCCCCACAAGCGTTGCTGACGGTCCTGAGCAGTCATAAGCGGGCTGGAAAGCATCATTCGCCCCAATCCCGTGCATGAGTCAGGCTGGGCATTGGTGGCTAACCAGACATCTTTATATTCCGCATAAACCAGACTGTCGCCTGTCTGTGCCCTGACCTGCGCAACCGCGCAACTTTCGGCCTGGTCTGGATTGGTCACATAGCTTAAAACGGGTTTTGCTTCGCTAAAATTCGCTTGTTTGACTTTTTCTTCTACATAATCCGCCGCTAGCTTCTCAGCCATTGCAGATTTTGGGTAGCGTTGGGCAAAGCTGAGAATTGAGGACGCAGGCTGAAAACCGAGATTGGTGTTGAGTTTCCAATATTCTGGATAATAGCCCAATACATCATTCTGCATCGCAGCTTGATATTGATCCAGCAAGGCGGTGTTGCTGCTATTGGCCGCACGCAGGGCATCGTTAAACTGTTCATCCAGCGCATAGACAGAAGAGCACACAATCATTCCACCAACCGCCACAATACGGCGGAAGTTTTTCTTGTTATTCAGTTTGTTGGTCACGGTTGTTATAAAATCATGTTGCTTATTCATCTTCATCAATACATTTGCCCAGTTTTGCCCTACGGTTATAGTGTAATAAGTCTGGCTCCCCACTATTGTTGTGTTATGTAACTTGCTGATTCATATTCATTAAGATTCACGTAATTTCACCCACAATGTGTCCATTTTTTTCAGTTTTTTATTCTCTGCGCACATCGAAAAATACTGCTATAATCCGCGGTTTGTTTAAATCTACCTTGTTTAGGAGCCTGCATGACGGTTCAAACATTCATTCCCAGTGCTGTAAAAGCTGCCTCAGAAAACACTGTTACCCAGCCAATGCACACCGCTGATGTTTCAATAAAGAAGCTGTATATTGAAACTCAAGGGTGTCAGATGAATGAGTATGACAGTCATCGTATGGCAGATTTGCTGGGTGATTCACATGGCTATGTGCTCACCGACAATCCAAATGAGGCAGATATTCTGCTCATGAACACCTGCTCGATCCGTGAAAAAGCGCAGGAGAAAGTGTTTAGCGGTTTAGGCCGCTGGCGTAAGCTAAAAGAACAGAATCCTGATCTGGTGATTGGTGTGGGTGGCTGTGTTGCGTCTCAGGAAGGTGACAACATCCAGAAACGTGCGCCCTATGTGGACATGGTGTTTGGCCCGCAAACCCTGCACCGTTTGCCACAAATGCTTGATCAGCATCAGGCACAGGTGGAAAAGCCGAAGAAAGAAAAAATCAAACTGGTTGATATTTCTTTCCCTGACATTGAAAAGTTCGACTTCCTGCCTGAACCACGTGTTGAGGGATTTAAAGCCTTTGTCTCGATTATGGAAGGCTGTTCAAAATACTGTTCATTCTGTGTAGTGCCGTATACTCGTGGTGAAGAGGTTTCTCGCCCACTGGATGATGTGTTGGCAGAAATTGCAGGGCTGGCTGAAAAAGGCGTACGCGAGATCAGCCTACTCGGTCAAAACGTGAATGGTTATCGTGGTGAAACCTTTGATGGTGAAATCTGCACTTTCCCTGAATTACTGCGTTTAGTGGCCGAAATTCCAGGGATTGGTCGTTTGCGTTATACCACCTCCCACCCGCTTGAATTTTCAGATGACCTGATTCAATGCTACCGTGACCTGCCACAGATGGTGTCGCATCTGCACTTGCCTGTGCAAAGTGGTTCCAACGATGTGTTACAGGCAATGAAACGTAACCACACCATTGATGTCTACATCGATAAGATCGCGAAATTGCGTAAGGTCCGCCCAGATATGCATTTATCCAGCGACTTTATTATTGGTTTCCCAGGTGAAACCGATGCACACTTTGCTGAAACCCTACAGTTCATTAAGGACTTGGATTTCGACCATTCCTATAGTTTTATCTATTCAAAACGACCTGGTACGCCTGCGTCAGACCTGCCAGATGATACGCCTGAACAGGTGAAAAAAGACCGTTTGGCTCAGGTTCAGCAAGTGATTAAGCAATCAAGTATTGATAAGACCGATGCCATGCTGGGTAAAATTGAACGTGTCCTGATTGAAAAGGTGTCTGACAAGGACCCGAATGTTTTAATTGGTACAGCGGACAATACCCGTCTTGTGAGCTTTATCGGTGATGTCGCGTGGATTGGGCGTTTCGCGGAGATTGAGATCACTGAAATTAAAACTTTAAATTTAGTTTATGGTGAACTCTTGAATCTTGAACCTGACGTGGCGTAATGTAAGGGTATTCCTACACGTGAGCTAAAAGGGTTTCTCTTGACTTCAGCGATTAAACGTACTGTAACGTTCCCTGAAATTTCCATGGAACATTTAAAACGAATGCTCGGTGCATACAACGGGCATTTAAAGCAAATCGAACAACGTTTAGATGTCAAAATTACTCACCGAGGCGATGCCTTTTATCTAGACGGTGATATCGAAACAATCGAAAGGGCCGAGGCACTGTTGCAACGGCTCTATCAAGAATCAGAAATTTCTTCACAAATCAGTGCCGATGTCCTGCATTTGATGATTCAGGGTTCACAGACCGACCGTGAACTGATGGATGATTCAGATCAGGAACATACAGGACTGGATAGCGTTTGGTTGCAGACCCGCAAAGGACGAATCAATCCGCGTGGTGCCAACCAGAAACGCTATGTGCAGCGTATTTTACAAAGTGACATTTCATTCGGAATTGGCCCTGCGGGTACTGGTAAAACCTATCTCGCCGTTGCTGCCGCAGTGGACATGCTGGAACGCAATGAAATCCAGAGAATCTTATTGGTCCGTCCTGCGGTTGAAGCGGGTGAAAAGCTAGGTTTCCTGCCAGGTGACCTCACCCAGAAAATTGACCCTTATTTACGCCCACTTTACGATGCCCTCTATGAAATGCTGGGCTTTGAAAAAGTGGCCAAACTGATTGAACGTCAGGTAATTGAGGTTGCTCCGCTTGCCTATATGCGTGGACGAACCCTGAATCATTCTTTCGTCATTTTAGATGAGGCACAAAATACCACACCTGAACAGATGAAGATGTTCCTGACCCGTTTAGGTTTTGGTTCGCGTGCCGTGATTACAGGTGACGTGACTCAGGTGGACTTACCTCGTGGACAGCAATCTGGTTTGGCTCATGCCTTACGGGTGCTTGAAAATGTCCATGAAATTCATATTACCCGTTTCCATTCCCGTGATGTGGTGCGTCATCAACTGGTACAAAAAATTGTTGAGGCCTACGAGGGCTGGGACAGCGAACAGCAACGCCTGTCTGCTGAAGCCCGTGCCGAACGCAAAGCTCGACAAGAAGCATTGATTGCAGAAAATGATTCTGCGGCAGATGCACAACACATTTAAAAATCCCCCTCACTCCCCCTTTTATTGCAATACTTTAATCGCATATCAGGGGGACGATTTTAAGGATCTATTTTGAAAATCAATTTAAGTCTTCAACAAGACTTTCAAGCGAATGAATTACCACTAAAACGTGGTCAAATTAAAAAGCAGATTGAAACCACACTGCGTCATGTTGGTTTCAATACAGACTGTGAAATAGGTATTGCCTGTGTTGATCTGGCAGAAAGCCACGAGTTGAATCTACAATACCGCGAGAAAGACAAACCCACCAATGTACTGTCTTTTCCAAGTGACATTCCAGAAGAAGTGCTTAGCTTACTGGATGCAGAACCTTTGGGTGACTTGGTGATTTGTATTCCCGTGGTTTTACAAGAAGCCGCAGAACAGCAAAAAAGAGCAACTGATCATTTCACCCATTTATTGGTTCACGGCATCCTGCATTTGCTTGGCTATGACCATGAAACCACTGAAGCTGATGCTGAAGAAATGGAAGCGTTGGAAATTGAGATTCTTAAAAAGCTTGGTGTTGCAAATCCATATCAGGCAGATGAAATCTAGAATAACCTCCCATGTATATCGTTATTTTTAAAGCCACTGTCAAAGAACTGGATTCAACCCACTCAGCAATGGCACAAAAGCTGAGGAATAAGGCATTGAGTCAATTTAAAGGAATAAGGCATTACGTTTTATCCATTGGAGCGTAAAACCTCGGGGTTTAGCCCGAGGATATAAGCGACTGGCGTAAGCCATACGACATGAAATGTCGTTTTAAATACTTTTGCCATAATCACTATTAAGAAAAATACGGTTAAAATAATTGTATGAAGACACTCAAATTACGCATAAAAGACAAACATTGCAAGGTGCTAAATCAGATGGCATCTGAGGTGAATTTTGTCTGGAATTACGTGAATGATTTGTGTTTTAAACATCTACAACGAAAACAACAATTCTTTTCAGCATACGATATTGCTAAATACACAAAAGGCACATCGAAAGAATGCAATTTGCATAGTCAAACCATTCAAGCCATAACAGAAGAACTCATTACACGCAGAAAGCAATTCAAAAAAGCAAAATTAAAATGGCGAGTCAGCAATAAAAAATCAGCTAGGCGTTCATTGGGCTGGATACCATTCAAAAAAGTTGCAATCAAATATGCTGATGGATATGTTCAATACGGCAAGCATCAATTCAAACTATGGGACAGCTACGGACTAAGCAAATACAATGTTAAAACAGGCTCGTTTGTAGAGGATAGTCGTGGGCGTTGGTATGTCTGTCTTGTAGTTGATTCAATTAAAACAGAGAAAACCAGCGCTAAAACCTCAATTGGTATAGATTTGGGATTAAAAGACTTAGCTACTTGTTCAGATGGTATAAAGCTCAAAGCTCCTAAAATCTATCGCCAATATGAACAAAAACTTGGCATAGCCCAACGAGCTAGAAATAAGAAACGTGTCAAAGCAATTCACGCCAAGATTAAAAATATACGTCAAAACATGCTGCATCAATTCAGCCATAAACTGGTGAATGAACATGCAGCAATCTTCGTTGGCAATGTAAATGCCAAGGCATTAGCACAAACTAAATTAGCTAAATCAGTGCTAGATGCAAGTTGGACAACACTAAGAACCATGCTCAAGTATAAATGCGAGAACGCAGGGGCATGGTATGAAGAAGTCAATGAGGCCTATACCACCCAAACGTGTTCGTGCTGTGGCTCACGCTGTAGTAGTCCGAAAGGTAGGACAGGTCTTGGAATAAGAGAATGGCAGTGCATGGAGTGCGGTACGCTCCATAATCGAGATATAAACTCAGCACTGAATATTCTTGCGCTCGGACATGAGCGTCTAGCAGTAGGAATCCCCGTCCTTTAGGTCGGGGAGGATGTCAATCAATATGCTGTTCGCCCATATAATCAATGCACCTCAAATTCAGCATCGACAGGATCAAAACGCCAGGTACGCACAATTCGTAACTCAGAAATATCTTTCATATTGGCATCAAAAGCTCCAAATGGTGCACCACGGCGTACAGAGGCTTTTGCTGCCTCATCCAGAATTGCATGTCCAGAGCTTTCAATAAGGCGAATGGCACGGATACCCCCCTGCGCATTCAGGATGACCATTAGACGCACTTCACCCGACAGGCGCTGTTGTTTTGCTTCATCTGGATAGTAACGGTTGCCATACAACTCAACTTTCTGACGGAACTTATCCAGATAAGCCGCCGAAGCATCCTGCTTTGCCTGAATGCCATCAACCGTTTTAATACGCTGTTTACGGCTAAAGTTTTGCTGGCGTTTCAGATACTGGGCCTCAAGGCTTGCCACCATTGCCGCTTTCGCCTGAAACTGGCTTTGCAATTCATCCAGTGCCTTTTTCCGCTCACTCTGTTCAGCCTGTTTCTGCCAGCTAAGTACGGTCATCAAGACTTTTTCTTCGAATTTTAATTCCCGTTTTTGTTGAACCTTTTCCAAGCTTTCCAGTTCTGACTCACCTGTCGTTGCATCGGCCTGCATTGGTGAGGGCATGTCACTCGACATCAAGTGTGCCTCGCGGAATTCACCTGAACCCTTTTGGTCAGCCTGTGCCAAAAAGTCGGCATCTTTCACCTGCTCCTTGCTGGGATGAACCGTGACCGCAATTTCCTTGGTTGAGGTATCGGCGGGTGATGGCATCGCAAACTGAATGGTCAAAACAACACCATGCAACAGCATCGCCAAAGCCACTGCTGCAATAAAGACTGGATCTTGCCACCAATAAGGAGACAGTTCAGAACGAAAATTTATTTTCTTCAACATGCGATTCAAGCGACAAAAATGCCTCATCCCCAACGGTGGTTAACGTATAAAAACCTAACCGATATTCAAAATTTTACAAAAATGTGATCCACTTATAGCTACAGTGTTTCCATACCATCATTTTATGAAAATGTAGCAATTAATTTTGCTACACTGCAAGTTAGAAATTTATTTTTATTTTTAGTTATTACAAAGATTGTGGCATTGCATTAAAAACAATTCACTTTCTGGAACAACTTTTATGCAAACGCTAATTTCATCCGTTGTTAAACGTCTACGTAAAGTTTACCAAAAAGCCGAAGAATTCATCGAAGAAGAAAGAGAGTTTTCATTGTCACAAGTGTTTGTCAATGCGACAATGGAACGTTATGTCACAGAAAATGTCAGTATTATGCAAGACCTGCATGCTGACCTCTATGATGGCTGGCTACGCCTCTATACCACTCTGGACGTTAAGGGCTTACACACAACTTTATCTGTCGACTTAAAATTGATTCAGATGGAAATGAATCAAGATGTACAGTTAATGGTGTTTGAACAGATTAGCAATACTCAGGTCATTGAAGCACGTTTCAAGCACATCTTGCAGAAATGGGGATTTTATATTGCGATTTGGTATTATCAAAAATTTCGTGATGAAGATCCTCTAGGCAAAATTTTAGAGCATTTTAAAGTCGTTAGTGTCGAAGGTGATTTACTTTATCTTGATTTAAACCAATGGTTTAAAAATAAGCCAAGTATTATCGAAACACTGAGCAAGGTGCATGTGAACCGTGCCAGAGTACGCCCCGCCGAATTGATTGTCTGGGGCAATGTCAATCTGGCCGCAATCCTGTATCCATCCAACGAAGATCACCTTGATGATGATGGGCTGGACGAGACTGAAGTTACCCCTATCCAACAGAAAGATAGCAGAAGGTAAGGAAATCGCATACATAGGGCATGTTATAAAATCTTTCACGCCTCAAAAATACACATCTTCATGTTTTATACGAAAAATTAACAAGCGCTTAGTAAAAAACCTGATCTTTTCTTCATAATCTACAGGCATAATAAGCATAAATCTTAATGATAAATGAGTGTTCTACTTTGCGACTCACTCAAAGGAAACCATGTTATGACAAAGAAATTATCGAAAGTTCTTGGTTTTACGACAGTAACCTCAGCTGCAATCCTATGTGCAGGCTTATCGAGTCATGCATTGGCAATGGCCCCTTTTCAGGCGAGCTATCAGTTCAGCTACAACAACAAGAATCTCGGTTCTGCGACACGTACCCTTTCGCAACAAGGCAACAACTGGACCTATGTATTCAATGCAAAGGCAGGTGGTATTGCATCCGCAACTGAAACCAGCCAGTTTAGTTTTGTGGACAATAAAATCATCTCACAAAAATTTAACCGCAGCAGTAAAGTCCTGATCCACAATAACACCATGAGCATCAACTTCAATCCAGCCAGCAAGGTGATCAACACCAAAAAGGATGACAAAACCCGTTCATTTGCCTGGCAGGCAGGGGCACTGGATGAGTTGAACGCCGAACTCCAGTTGCGTGAAGACCTAAAGAATGGCAACACACTCCAGCCGCGCTACTTGATTGCTGATGACAAGGCTGTGGATGAACGTCGTTTTGTGAAACAGGGCAACGAAACCGTCAAGACCAATTATGGTACTTTTAACACAATTAAGGTGGTACTCCAGCATGATAAGCCTGAACGCAATACCGTTTTCTGGCTGGCACCAAAGCTCGACTATCTGCCAGTAAAAGTGACCCATAATGATGGCAAATCATCCTATGGCCTTTTATTGACAGGCTATTCAGGGAAAACCAACTAATTTTTAAAACAATATGCGGCTTCGGGTTCAGTGTGTAAATAGGGTTGAAAACTACATTAACCCGATAATTTTGGCTTGCAATTTTTGGGATGCTTTTTAAAATATGCCTTTGCTTGAAAAAGCATCCGTTTAGAGGATTCTCCCGTGTACGCTTTAGAACAGAAAATCTTAAATGAAGGTATTGTTCTATCTGACCAAGTCTTGAAAGTTGATGCTTTCTTAAATCATCAAATTGACCCCGTGTTAATGCAACAGATTGGTAAAGAGTTTGCTGCTCGTTTTAAGGATGCGGGAATTACCAAAATCATCACCATTGAAGCATCGGGGATTGCGCCAGCCATCATGGCGGGTCTGGAACTTGGTGTTCCTGTAATTTTTGCCCGTAAATATCAGTCCTTAACACTTAAGGATGATCTTTACCGCTCTAAAGTGTTCTCATTCACCAAACAAACTGAAAGTACCATTGCCATTTCAAACAAGCATCTCAGTTCAACCGACAAGGCACTGGTGATTGATGACTTTCTGGCAAATGGTCAGGCTGCACTGGGCCTCATCGACCTCATTCATCAAGCCAATGCGGAAGTTGTGGGTGTGGGGATTGTGATTGAAAAATCATTCCAGCCAGGCCGTGATGTCTTGCTTGAGAAAGGCTACCGTGTTGAGTCGCTGGCACGCGTAAAATCTTTGGCGGATGGTAAAGTTAGCTTTATCACAGAATAAGCCTGACTGCTGACGAAAGGGCGCCTTGAGCGCTCTTTTTTTATATTGGAAAATGAAAAAATACTACACATCGCAAGTGTCATGCTGGGCGCAATCAGGGTATCATGACAACAATTTTGCTGTTCCATATTCATTGGTTTCAATCCCTATCCTGATTAACCACAGAATGTTTTAGAGAAAGTTATGCGTACATATTTAGACCTTTTACAACATATCCTCGACAATGGCGGTGACAAGGGTGACCGCACTGGAACGGGTACACGTTCGGTATTTGGTCATCAGATGCGCTTTGACCTTTCCAAAGGTTTCCCACTTTTAACCACAAAGAAAGTTCACTTTCGTTCCATTGTGATTGAGCTACTTTGGTTCCTGAAAGGTGACACCAACGTTCATTATCTCCAGGACAACAAAGTCACCATTTGGGATGAGTGGGCAACTGCGGAACAAACCGCACGTTTTGGCCGCCCAGAGGGTGAGCTTGGGCCTGTCTATGGCCACCAGTGGCGCAACTTTGGCGCAACCCAAAATGAAGATGGCAGCTACCAGCAAAATGGTTTTGACCAAATCAAGTGGCTGGTCAATGAAATCAAAACTAATCCCAATTCACGCCGTTTGATTGTGTCAGGTTGGAATCCAAACGAGGCTGGGAAAGTGGCTTTGCCGCCCTGTCATACCCTGTTCCAGTTTTTTGTTCAGGATAACAAACTGTCATGCCAGCTTTACCAGCGTAGCGCGGATGTTTTCCTAGGTGTGCCATTTAATATTGCCAGCTATGCCCTGCTTACACATATGATTGCGCAGGTATGCGGTTTAGAGGTAGGTGACTTTGTCTGGACAGGCGGTGATACGCATTTATATGCCAACCATTTTAAGCAGGCCCAGTTACAGCTTACGCGTGAACCCTTATCGTTGTGCCAGTTAAAGCTTAACCCAGACATCAAGGATATTTTCGATTTTAAATTTGAAGATATTGAAATTGTGGGTTATGAATCACATCCTGCGATCAAGGCACCTGTGGCAGTTTAAAATCAGATGAGGGAGACGATCAAATGGCATGGCAAGGTATAGAAGTTGTTCACGTGGTGGCAATGGATAAAAACAACTGCATCGGCAAGGGCAATGCTCTACCCTGGCATATTTCTGCTGACCTCAAGCATTTCAAGGCCATCACCCAAGGTGGTGTGGTGATCATGGGCCGTAAAACCCTGGAATCAATGGGACGTGCCCTGCCAAACCGTGTGAACTGGGTGATTACCCGTGATCCGTCATGGCAGTATGAGGGTGTCAAGGTGGCGCACAGCATCGAAGAGGCACTTGATGGTGCACTTACAGACCTACAACACGCTGAAAAGTCATCCTTATTTATCATAGGTGGAGGAGAGATCTTCAACCAAACACTTGCGATTGCCGATCGCCTTGAACTGACCCATGTGGATCTGGATGTTCGGGGAGACGCACATTATCCAGAACTCTCTGAGGATTTTTATAAAGTAAACTCAGAACATTATACTGATGAAAAAACCGATATAGCGTTCGAGTTTGCAAGCTACCAAAAATAAAAAATGGATTGCGAAGGCTTATGCATAACATTGCATCACGAGAGTTCTTTATTGCTCTAGGGATTGGTTTCCTACACAGCCTTTTTGCCCTGTTCGTGATCATCTCCAGTATCTGGTTATGCCTTGCTTTATGGATTCAACAACCTCTTGGAACGCTGCTTAGCCGTGTGGTCATTGTCATCTGGGGCTTATTTGCCCTGAGTCTGATTGGCTTTTATGTCAGTGGGCATTTATTTAACCGCCGTACCGACATCATTATCTACTTTCTGGTGTTTGCCTGTTCACTTGGCTGGTATTTTTCCCAGGATGCAAAACAGAACCGAGACTGGGATCCTGAAGTTGCCGAGCAGTTGAGTTATGAAAAACACGGTGACCTTGTAACCTTGCATAAGGTCCGCAATTTTGACTGGCATAAAGATGGCAGCTACGATATTCGCTGGGAAGACCGTCACATAGACCTGAATAAAATCACGGGCGTGAATGTGATTACCTCCTACTGGATGGGGCCACAAATTGCCCATACATTGGTCAGCTTTGATTTCTCTGATCAAAAGCCCCTGGTTTTTTCTATTGAAATTCGCAAAGAAAAGGGTGAAGAGTTTTCAGCCATTGGCGGTTTTTTTCGTAAATATGAACTTAGCCTAGTTGCCTCTGACGAAAAAGACATTGTGTATACCCGAAGCAATATCCGCCATGAACAAGTCTATTTATTTCCCATTAAAATGCCTGCCACTGAACGCAAGGCCCTCTTCATCGAGTATCTCGACAAGGCTGATGAGTTGCAAGCTGAGGCGAAATGGTACAACACGCTGACCAGTAACTGTACTACGCTGGTATTTGATATGATACAGGCGATTAATCCACAACGACTGCCTAAAGATTACCGTTTATTGGCATCAGGCTATCTACCCAATTACCTCTATGATCTTAAGGCAGTGGATCAAAATTACAGCATGAAAGAATGGTATCAGATGGCCCATATCAATACGCGTACCGCAGATTTTGGGCAGCAGTCAGACCAAAGCAGTGAGGCATTTTCCAGATTGATTCGAACAGGTTTACCAAAGAATGAATAATTAAGTATAAATTCACGTGAATATTTACCAAAAACTACGTTCATCCTACGAAAAGACATATAAAACCGTGAATCATTTCATATTATATTTTGATGTAATATATTCAGCAAAACAAACAATTACCCTATTTGAACGTCCGTGGATTGGCACAGAAATCAACGGCAAATTCCTAGAGGTCGACAGTCCCAACCGCCCTGCTATTTATTTTGATGCAAAAAACAAGCGTTTTGCAGGTGCAGATGGTTGTAACAAAATACAGGATAGCTTTGACAGCAATAATCAACACTTAAAGCTGGGTCAAATAGCGTCAACATTAATGGCCTGTCATGGTGCCCAGGATACTATTTCTCGTGAATACAATGATGCACTGGCACAAACCAATCGCTATGAGGTGAAAGGACATGAGCTGAAGTTTCTAGATAAATCAGGTCAAACTTTAGTGAAGTTTGTGACGGTTATTCAGCCGCTTCCTTTCAAGAACTGATAATGTCTTGAAGTAAAAAGTAAAAACCCGTTTCAAATACGGGCTTTTACTTTTTAGGCACTTCGTTTACTTTAATAGCATTCTGAAAAATTAGAAAAGGGAAATATATGCAGCAGGCACTGTTTGGTGGTGGATGTTTTTGGTGTGTAGAGGCTGTGTTTTTACAACTTAAAGGTGTAGAAAAAGTGGTGAGTGGCTATGCGGGCGGTATTGTCCACAACCCAAATTATGAGCAGGTCTGTCAGGGCAATACACAGCATGCCGAGGTGGTCCTGATTGATTTTGATGAACAGCAGATCAGCTATTCACAACTCCTGAACGTGTTTTTCACCACACATGATCCAACCACATTAAACCGTCAGGGCAATGATATTGGCACACAATACCGTTCCGTCATTTACTATTTTAATGATGAACAGAAACAGCAGGCTGAACAGGTCATTCAGGGTCTGGAAGATGAAAACCTCAACATTGTCACCGAGTTAAGTCCAGCACCTACATTTTATCCTGCGGAAGAGTATCACCAGAATTTCTATGCCCGTAACCCATCACAGGGTTATTGCAACTTTAGCATTCCACCCAAGCTTTCCAAGCTACGCTCGAGGTTTGCGGACTTGCTCAAAACCGAATAGCCAAAAAAAAGCAACTCATCATAGAGTTGCTTTTTTTATCCAGCCCACTACAAGATCAGTTTTCACTGGCAAATGCGATATCTGTCAAACCTGCCTCACTGGCACGGGACATCACCTGAGCAACTGTATCATATTTTGATTCTTTATCCGCCCTTAACACAATGGTAGGCTGAACAGACTGCTTCGCCTGATCCTGAAAGCGTTGCTCAAGCTCATCCAGACTTACCACTTCCGCATTCCAAGCCACTTCACCTTGCTGGTTCACGTTAATCGTGATCGGTTTCTGTGGCGGTGGCTGTATCTCAGCCGTTGTTTTTGGCAAGGTTAATGGAATGGAGGGGTTGGCAACCGTTGCTGTGACCAAGAAAATAATCATCAATACCAGCATAATGTCGATCAGAGGAATGAGGTTCATCTCATTCATGCCACTATCGTGGTCTTCACCCAATTGAAAACCCATTAAGCCTGACCTCCAACTAAGCTTTGTTGAGTCGCTTTAGTTTCTGTTTTTATAGGTGTCTCTTGCTGCAACATCGTATCGATTAACAGGCTATGCGCTTGATCTTGTAAATCATGTGCCAAGCCACGATTGAAACGTACACAAACGTTGTAAGCCAATACCGCAGGAATCGCTACAGATAATCCCAAACCAGTCATGATCAACGCTTCACCAACAGGTGTTGCGACTTGCGCTAAGCCTGCCTGACCGCTCGTACCTACAGCGACCAGTGCATGGAAAATTCCCCACACCGTACCAAACAAACCCACAAATGGTGCAAGTGAGGCAATCGTCCCAAGAACAGAGACACCTTTTTCCGCCTGTGACTTTTCGGCAGAGATCTGGCGAAGCAATGCCTGCTCCGCAACCGCCTTGCGCTGTTCAAAGGTTAAAGGCTGTAGTTTAGATTTCAACGTCGCCAGAGCCTGAGCAAGCTGGGCATAGGCCTGTTGCTTCAACTGGCGTGTTCCCAATAAGCGTAGAATGAAAATAGTCCATGTCGCAATCGACATTGCTAATAGGATGAAATACAGTGTTTTACTTACTGCATCTGCATGTTGCCAATAAACTGAAAAGTTCATACACGAACTCCTGATTTTATCTGTCGCGAGGACTCAAATTGGTTAAGGACTAAGATCAAACGGTTGTTCTGCGCGAATTGGGTACGCAACACCATTTTCCATATAGGGTTTAAATTTCGCACTTTTAACGGCACGTAAAATCTTTTCATCCAGACCTGGCAAACCACTACTGCGCGTAATACGGGCATTGGTAATTTTACCTTTCTCATCTGCTTCGATGAGTACCATTGCCGAACGCGGCTGGTTTTCCAGATCTTTTGCGGACACTGACAGTTTTGGTGAACGGCTCCACTGCACGCCTGAACCACCAATTGAAACACGTTTTGGCGATGGATCGGCTGGCGGCGCTGCGGGTTTAGGCGCTTCAAAAACAGGCTGAGGTTTCTCAATCACTTTTTCTGTGACAGTCGTGTTCACCACAACCGACTCAACCTTTGGCTCAACTTTTTCAACCACAGGTTTCGGTGCCTCAGCTTTTTTAACCTGCTGAATTTTTTCTATTTTCTTAGGTGGTGGTAATGCCTTTTCAACCACCTTGATCTGTTTCACTTCTTTTTTAGGTTCTGGTGGTTTGGGCTTTTCTTTAGGCTTCGGTGGCTCAGGCTTAGGTGGTTCCTGAATCTTGACAAATTTTATCCTGATTGGATCTTTTTCAACTGGTTTAAGTTCCATCGTTTTCATGTGGTTCACCGCCCACAGAACTCCCACATGACCCATCACGACCACCACGAGGGCGGCAAGGATTTTTTTCTTCATCGGATGAGATGTATTCAATAGTGCAGGAGATTGACTCATGAGAATCTAGTTACCTAATAGATGGTGACGCTTTAAAAATAAAAAACGATTTCACTCATCGGATAGAACAATGAAAGTGCCGTAATAATAAATGAGAAGTGTTTTCATTTTCAACTATTTTTTCTTGTCGAATCATTATCCATTGAAAAATAGACATAAAAAAACATGCCCTGAAGCATGTTCTTTTTACATAATGCATACACAATAACAGATTAGAACACTACGGTTTTATTGCCATCGACAATGATGCGGTCTTCCAGATGCCATTTGACTGCACGTGCCAATACATTACGCTCTACATCCTCGCCCAACTCGCGCAATTGCTCAACATTGTAGTCATGGCTGACACGTTCAACATCCTGCTCAATGATTGGCCCCTGATCAAGGTCGGCAGTGACATAATGCGCTGTGGCACCAATCAGCTTCACTCCTTTCTCATAGGCCTGTTTGTACGGGTTTGCACCAACGAAAGCAGGCAGGAATGAATGGTGAATGTTGATGATCTTCATTTCCCATTGCGAAACAAACTCTTCGCTCAGGATTTGCATATAACGCGCCAGAACCAATAGGTCATTGCCTTGCATCATCTCATTGATCTGGGCGTAGGCTTCCACCTTGTTGTCCTTGTTGACAGGCACCACATGGAACGGAATACCAAAATTTTCAACTGATTCACGCAAATCTGGATGGTTTGAGATGACTTGGGTAATTTCACATGGCAATGAGCCACGTGCATGGCGCCATAACAATTCCAATAACGCATGGTCCACTTTAGAAACCAGAATACCCACTTTCTTTAACTCACCCACAAAAGTGAGTTTCCACTGCATTTCATAGCGATCTGCAACATTGGCCGCAAAGGTTTGCATCAGGGCTTCTTTACGGGACTGTAAATGATCCAGCTCAAACTCAACACGCATAAAGTAACGTCCGCCTTGAGCTTCTGTTGCGTACTGATCAAGTGCGGTAATGTTTGCTCCCTGATGATACAAAAAGCTCGATACAGCTTGCACGATCCCTGGCTTGTCTTCGCAAGTAATCAGTAGTCGTGCCGTATGGGCAGTGGTCGTGTTCATGTGGTTAATATCACTTATTGGAATCAAAATTAAAAATCAAGCCGAGCATTCTAGCTCTTTTTTGCTTATGACTAAATAGGTGAAGCCTACTCATCGTCGTCATTTTTAAGGTTGGAGAGGCTGGCAAACAATTCTGATGGACCGAGTGAGCGCAGTAACTGCTCGTAGGTCTGACGGCTTTCCCCCATTAAATATGGACCTTCCAGGAAAACCATTTGACGCAGTGCCTGCCAGACCCACTTTTCCTCCAGACGGTTGTTGTCACTGATATGGCCCGACATATACAAAAAGTTGGTCCAGTTGGTCAGCACAATCCAAAGGTTGATGATCAATGCCTCAATTTCCGAGTCCGTCATTTTCATCAGGCCAGCATCCACGAATGCACGGTAAATTTTCTGGCCCTGCTGCATCACCTGTCCAGCAAAGCGAGGATAAATCTTTCGGAAGTCATCATTGTTTTCAACAAGATGATAGACATCACGATGAATAAAACGATAAGCCCACAACTGGTTGCTCAACACCTGAAAATACCTGATTTTGTCATTGGCATTTAAAGGTCGATCTGTTGGTAATGCCAACATTTCCAAAGTTTCAGCCTGATATTGCTGTGCTAATTCCTTAATAATTTCCTGCTTGTTTCTAAAATGATAATACAGGTTGCCTGGGCTGATCCCCAGTTCAGCCGCAATGTGGTTGGTTGTGACCAAACGCTCGCCACGCTCATTAAACAGCTGCAAACTGATTTGCAAAATTCGATCTTTGGTTTTGTTCGGTTTAGCATGCGACATTGATTTTAACCATCTATAACATTATCAATAGGTTATAAAACAAACCTATAAAGCGACTTGACACTTTAGAGTATTTACTCTAAAAATTAAAAAATAATAAGCTTTTTTTTGGTCTACTCCTATGAACAGTCAAACAAAAACAACCGCGATGACACCTCGTGTCGATGTGCAACGGTTACATGATTTGCTTGAGCAGCAGCAAGCAGCCTACCAACGCCATCCTGTACCAAGCGCCAAAGAACGTATTGAACGCTTAGCCCGACTTAAAAACATCTTGGTAAAATATCAAGATCAATTTGCGAACGCAATCAGTCAGGATTATGGCAACCGTGCCATTATGGAAACCAAGATTGGTGAAGTTCTTACCTGTTTAGAACATATCAAGTACTATAGCAAGAACCTGACTGAATGGATGCAGCCCTCTAAGCGCCACATCAGCATGTTACACCAACCTGCAAAAGGCTGGGTACAGTATCAGCCATTAGGCGTGATCGGCATTATTGCACCGTGGAACTATCCACTGCTGCTTTCAGTTGGCCCACTGATCTGTGCATTGGCTGCGGGTAACCATGCCATGATCAAGATTTCAAGTGCATCATCAAACTTCGGTTATGTGCTTGAAAATGCCCTTTCTGAAGCATTCCCTCAGGAACTTGTGAGTGTTATCAATGGTGGTGGCGCGATTTCAGATGCCTTTAGTCATTTAGCATTTGATAAATTAATTTTCACAGGTTCAACCTCTGTCGGCAAAACCGTGATGGCTGCCGCTTCACAGAACCTTGTTCCTGTAATTCTGGAACTAGGTGGAAAATCGCCTGCTCTTGTACATTCGGCAATGAATATTCGTGATGTGGCACAACGTATTGCGGTAGGCAAGCTCTGGAATGCAGGCCAGACCTGTGTTGCGCCTGACTATATGTTCCTGCCTAAAGGCAAGACCGCAGAGTTCACAAAACACTATCAGGATTTTGTGAACACCATGTACCCAACACTGCGTGACAACAAGGACTATACCTCTATTGTCAATGACAAGCAGTACAACCGTCTGCAAGGTTATCTGGAAGATGCACGTGACCAGGGCGCAAGTATTGTTGAGTTAAACAGCAAAAATGAGCCTTTAACTGAGGTCCGTAAAATTGCCCCTACACTCTTGACGGGTGTGACCACCGAAATGGACATCATGAAGAATGAAATCTTCGGCCCTATTCTGCCTATTTTAGAATATGAGCACATTGAAGACGCGATTCAATTCATCAACAGCCGCCCACGTCCATTGGCTTTCTATTATTTTGACATTGACAGCGCACGTGCGGACTATGTTGCTGGACGCACCCATTCAGGACACTTCGGTATCAATCAGGTACTGACCCATGTGGCACAGGATGACCTGCCATTCGGGGGTATCGGTGCGTCAGGTATGGGTAAATACCACGGCAAGGAAGGCTTTTTCAGTTTCTCACATGAACGCTCAGTGATGTCTAATCCAGTCAGTCCAAAACTGTACAGCCTCAAATTTATTTTGCCGCCGTACAATAAAGCAGCGCACAAACTGCTTTTGAAAACCCTATTTCGTTAAGCTGATCAAGGCATGATCTATTACACGATATCATGCCGTGTTTTTACTAAATTCGCTTGTCTTTTAATCGTATTTTTGGTATAAAACGCCCCTTGAATGATTTCATCCGTTTACTTGAATGGCTAGTTGCACGAAACCGTGCTGTATGAACTAGCAATGGAGTTCACCATGTCTAAGGTTTGCCAAGTTACCGGCAAGCGTCCAATCGTTGGTAACAACGTATCGCACGCAAACAACAAAACCAAACGCCGGTTCGAGCCGAACCTGCACCACCACCGCTTTTGGTTAGAAAGCGAAAAACGTTTTGTACGTCTTCGCTTAACCACTAAAGGTATGCGTATTATTGATAAATTGGGTATCGAGAAAGTTGTTGCTGATCTCCGTGCTCAAGGTCAAAAGATCTAAGGAGTCTGAGCAATGCGTGATAAGATTCGTCTCGTTTCTACAGCTGGTACTGGTTATTTCTATACCACAACTAAAAATAAACGTACTATGCCGGAAAAGATGGAAATCAAAAAATTTGATCCAAAAATCCGTCAACACGTAATCTTCAAAGAAGCTAAAATTAAATAATTTTAGTTTTCTTAAAAAACGGCTTCTTTTGAAGCCGTTTTTTATAGTCAAACTACTTTATTATCCATACAGGATTCGAAAAAAACTCGAAATAATTCATCGACTGAGTTGTATTAGTTTTATAATGATTTGACTATATTGCCTAAAAAATGCTATTAATAGTAAGAAATGAGTTACATGATTTTTTTTGATCATTAAAAAAATTTTCATCAACAAATTCGATTTTACTTGTTACAATTTATGCGCTGTTTTCTTGGCATGTTTTATGCTCATTTATTTCTACCTTAACCGCAACGATTAAGGAGCTTCGATGCCACATGATGTTGATTTAATTATATTACTTGCTGTTGGCTTTGGTATGGCTCTTATTTTTGGCTATATCGCAGCACGTTTACGCCTACCTCCTTTGATCGGTTATTTAATTGCGGGCATTATCATTAGCCCAAATACACCAGGTATCGTCGGTGACATTCATCTCGCCAACCAGCTTGCAGAGCTAGGTGTTATGTTTTTGATGTTTGGTGTGGGAATGCATTTTTCCCTCAATGATTTACTTCAGGTGCGCCGTATTGCCCTACCTGGTGCGATTCTACAAATTGCGGTTGCCACCCTGCTTGGTATCGGTGTTTCCATGTACTGGGGTTGGAGCTTCGGTTCAGCGCTCATCTTTGGTTTAAGTTTATCGTGTGCCAGTACCGTGGTCTTGCTCAAGGCACTGGGTGATCGTGGGCTACTCGACTCGGTCAATGGGAAAATCGCAGTGGGCTGGCTGTTGGTTGAAGACCTTGTCATGGTTCTCGCCCTGGTTCTTTTACCTGCAACCGCCATGTTACTGGGCGGACACGCCTTGCCTGGTACAGACACCTCACAAAGTATCTGGCTGACCATTGGCATTACCCTACTCAAAGTCACAGGCTTTATTGCATTTATGCTGATTATTGGTAAACGTCTTGTCCCAATGATCATGCAGTTTGTTGCCCGTTTAGGTTCCCGTGAGCTCTTTACACTCACCGTGGTTGCTGCCGCAGTTTCAATTGCCTACGGTTCCTATGCAGTTTTTGGCGTTTCCATGGCACTTGGCGCTTTCTTCGCGGGTATGGTGGTGAAAGAGTCCGACTTTAGCCATCGTGCAGAAGAGGAAACCCTACCATTACGTGAAATCTTCTCAATTTTATTCTTTGTCTCAGTTGGGATGTTGTTCGATCCAAGTATCCTGATTGAAGAGCCTTTTCGTATTTTGGCTGTGATTGCCATTATTATGGTGGGTAAAACTTTGGCTGCGATAGCACTGGTTTTATTCTTCCGTTATCCGATCAATACAGCATTAACGGTCGGTGCCAGTTTGGCGCAAATCGGTGAGTTTTCATTTATCCTTGCGACACTCGGCTTATCACTAGGTTTACTCACCCCTGATGCACAGAACCTGATTCTGGCGGGTGCGCTGTTCTCCATTACCCTCAACTCATTTGTGTTCTCAGCCATTGAACCTGTTCAACGCTGGATTCGGGAGCGTTCGCATTTAGCACGGTTATTAGAGCGTAGTGCTGACCCACTGGCCATGCTGCCAGATGAGGTGGATCAGGCTTATTTACGTGATCAGGTGGTGATTATTGGCTATGGAGGCGTAGGTCGCCGTATCAGTGAAAACCTGATACAGCAAAACATCAAGGTGGTGATTGCTGAAGAGAACCGTGAGATTGTGGAAAAACTGCGTTCTCAAGGCATTGCCGCGGTCAGTGGTGAGGCAACTGAACCCAATGTGCTAATTCAGGCCCATATCCAGCATGCACGCCTACTAGTCATTTCCCCAATGGATATTCTGGATATTCACCGTATTGTTGATATTTCCAAACAGCTTAACCCTGAGATTCAGGTGCTGATCTGTGCTGAAAGTAAGGAAGAGGCTGCCGTGATTCGGCAGGAAAACCTGGGTGAAGTATTCTATGCCAAGGAAGAAATGGCAAAGAATATGAGTCATCATATTTTGAACCAGATTGAACTCGCACACCAATACCCTGCACATTAAGCATTTTCAGGACAATAAAAAAGCGTACCCAAAGTACGCTTTTTTAACATTCAGCATTAGCTGAAATGGGTAGGTTGTTCATCCACAATCTCGGCCTGCAACTCATTCATCTGCTTTTCCAGCAAACCAAACAGGGCTGCCTGAATCATATGCTGTGCAACCATTGGTGTCTGTTCACCTAAAATTGCCTTAACTTCATCACTAAACTGTATCTTCACCAAAGGTTCCTGTTCAGAACCCGCATTACGCAAAGCAAGTTCGCCACCTTCAAGTTGAACCAATTCCAGTATCGCTTCCTGATTACCGAATAACTCTTTTAACTGTTGCATTGACATATATTTTCTCCATGCTTCAACATGGTGGCAAAGTACCCTTGCACTTTGCGCTCTCACGTCTTATCTATATGAGTCCTGTTTGCGCAGATTTCAAGTCTAAGATCAATTCAGGCTAGAACTCAACCATCTCGTTACGAAAACCATCAATTAAATGGCTTAACTCACGATGCCATTCTCGTAATATTTTCGCATCGGGTAACCATGCTTGAGGACTTTGAGTCACTTTAATAATCAAATTCGATGAAGTCTCATTTTCAGGTTCTGGTGCTGTTGGCTCAGGTGCGTATTGACACATGCGGTAAGCACGTTTTAATTCGGCAATAAAGCCATCTTTCGCCAGTTGCTGCAACACAAGCACTTCTGGCGACACCTGCCCCTTGTCCGCCATGTGTTCCTCAATGGATTTAAAGGTCGGCTGTAAATCATTTAAGCGGTAGTAGCGCACCAGTTCCTGCAAAAAAGCTAGAATCGCCCCGTGCAAATGGAAAACCGCAGCTTCACGATAGGCCTGTGCCTGTTGGATATGTTCAGTTTGCTCAGCTTGTTGACATGCGAGTCGGGCAAAATACAGTTTTTGATTGGTGCGATCAGCATGGTAACGGGCAACACGGGACATAACGATAACCTATAAATCAGGTAGGAGTGAATCAGATTGTAAAATGAATTATCTCAAAAACAAAAGCGATCTTTCAGATCATTCATGCAATTCAAGAGTTTGACATCCTCCCCGACCTAAAGGACGGGGATTCCTACTGCTAGACGCTCATGTCCGAGCGCAAGAATATTCAGTGCTGAGTTTATATCTCGATTATGGAGCGTACCGCACTCCATGCACTGCCATTCTCTTATTCCAAGACCTGTCCTACCTTTCGGACTACTACAGCGTGAGCCACAGCACGAACACGTTTGGGTGGTATAGGCCTCATTGACTTCTTCATACCATGCCCCTGCGTTCTCGCATTTATACTTAAGCATGGTTCTTAGTGTTGTCCAACTTGCATCTAGCACTGATTTAGCTAATTTAGTTTGTGCGAGTGCTTTGGCATTCACATTGCCAACGAAGATTGCTGCATGTTCATTCACCAGTTTATGGCTGAATTGATGCAGCATGTTTTGACGTATATTTTTAATCTTGGCGTGGATTGCTTTGACGCGCTTTTTATTTCTAGCTCGTTGGGCTATGCCAAGTTTTTGTTCATATTGGCGATAGATTTTAGGGGCTTTGAGTTTCACACCATCTGAGCATGTTGCAAGGTCTTTTAGCCCTAGATCAATGCCAATGGCTGTGCTTGATGTTGTTTTCTCTATCTTTGGTGCTTCTACAACTAAACAGACATACCAACGCCCACGACTATCCTCTACAAACGAGCCTGTTTTAACATTGTATTTGCTTAGTCCGTAGCTGTCCCATAGTTTGAATTGGTGCTTGCCGTATTGAACATAGCCATCAGCATATTTGATTGCTACTTTCTTGAACGGTATCCAGCCCAATGAACGCCTAGCTGATTTTTTATTGCTGACTCGCCATTTCAGTTTTGCTTTTTTGAATTGCTTGCGTCTTGTCACTAATTCTTCTGTGACCGCCTGAATCGTTTGGCTATGCAAATTACATTCTTTCGATGTGCCTTTTGTGTATTTGGCAATGTCGTATGCTGAAAAGAATTGTTGTTTGCGTTGTAGATGCTTGAAACACAAATCATTGACATAATTCCAAACAAAGTTTACCTCCAACGCTAGTTGGTCTAGCATCTTGCAATGTTTGTCTTTTATTCGTAATTTGAGTGTCTTCATACAATTATTTTAACCGTATTTTTCTTAATAGTGATTATAGCAAAAGTATTTAAAACGACATTTCATGTCGTATGGCTTACGCCAGTCGCTTATATCCTCGGGCTAAACCCCGAGGTTTTACGCTCCAATGGATAAAGCTTTATTTTAGCCCTTACTTCAAGTGGCTGTAATAATGGACGAACATTATTGATCGCCCAGGCATAATATCCATCTGCCCAATAAGATGCACATGCAGCATTCATTTCGTCTGGCTGCCACGGATGCGCTGATTGAATGTCAATCAGCACCACTGCCAATCCCGCTTCCTCATCACCATCATTCAAAAGGAAGTTTTGATTCTCAACAATGACCAGGTTTTTTAATGAAAAGCTTTTCAAGTTGCCATGAGCGAACCTCCAGGGTCTTTAGCCCTTGTGCAATCCGCCCAACATTCGGTGTGACAATAGATAACGTGGTATATTGCTTTAATATCTGGATTTAGGCTTTGTCTTCCGCTATTTTCACACGGATACCAGCGCCTTTCACTTTCAAGGTATTTAGGCCTTTAACAGCCTTAACCGCCTCACGTGGATTTGGCATTTCAACAAAACCGAAACCTTTCGATTTACCCGTTGCTTCGTCTTTGACCACGACACAAGACTCAACTTTTCCATATGCTTTAAATAAGTCGAGAATTTCCGCATCAGTCACATTACGGTCTAAATTACGAACTAAAATTTTCATGCTAAAACCTAAAAGATGATTCACGCTTAAATAGGCGAATCAAAAAATCAATCTGGGTAGTTTAATCGAAATCAATGCCAAAACCTAAATTGTTTGCAACACGATATCGAGTCTGTGATTGTCCAAAACTTTGCGGAATTTGCCGATGAATCTGAACATCGACTAAATGTTGAGGTAAATCATTGAGGAAGTAACTTTCTATTTTTCTTCCTAACTCATCATATTGATCTTGTGACCATAAATTTAAGTTTTGTTTGGTTAAAATCAACTCATTTTCTGCACGCGTCAATGCGACATACAAAACACGTCTCTCCTCTTCGACATCGTTAAAATCACCCTGCGCCCGTGCATGTGGATATTGATTGGGAGATACATGTGGAACATAACAGACTTTTTGTTCAGCACCCTTAGCTGAATGGATGGTAATCAATGTCACCAAGTCCTGATCTGGAGTTTTATCAATTTCTGAAACTGAAATCGGATCAAGTACATATTCCTCAAGGAATTCTCCAAGCGAACTGTGCTTGCGTGCCAGTTGTTTGACTAGGTCAAAGTCTTTGACACGGCGTGTCCAGTCTTTAGCTTTATAATTATTTTCCAGCTGTTCATTCAAGGCATCCAGTGCCAGTCCAATGCAGGCTTCGACATGCTGTTGCAATACATCCAGTTGCATCAAGATTAAAATCGCTTGTTGTGGTACTTTGCCATGTCGTTCCAAACGCTGGCAGCGTGCCTCAATATCAGGTAATTGAATCAATTCCTGCGCCAATTTGCTGGCACCGACATCACCCACCCCATCCCAGAGCGTCAGGAAACGCATCCAGGCCAGATCATCCTGTGGATTGACACTAACGCGAAGCAAGCTCAACACGTCTTTGACATGCGCTGATTCAAGCAGCTTCACTCCACCAATAAAACGATATGGAATATTTGCCGCAATTAACGCTCCCTCAAGATAACGACCGCTAAATCCTGAACGCAACAGAACCATGTGTTCAGCCCAAGCAGCACCTTGCAGATGTCGCTGATTTAAATCCTGAACAATCCAGTTGGCTTCTTCAAACTCATTACTCAAGATATGCAGTTGTGGTTTTAAACCTTGACCACGATAGGCCTGTAAATGTTTGCCATACTCAATCGGACTTTGTCCCAGCAACCAGTTGGATAGATCCAGAATGCCTTGTGTGGAACGATAATTCATTTCCAGCGTCAGCACTTCAGCATCAGGTACACGCTCTTTAAAGTGATGAATATTTTCAAAGTCAGCGCCACGGAAACCATAAATGGATTGTGCATCATCCCCAACACAAAATAGCTTAACCTTGCCAATCAAAGGTTGTAGTAAGTCCCATTGCAGGGGGTTGGTGTCCTGCATTTCATCGACTAATAGTGCCGAACAAAAGCCTGTGACCCAATTCACCAACTCAGGTGAACTTTGCAAATGCACCGCAACAATCGCCAGAATATCGTCATAATCCAAGAAATTACGTTCCTGCTTACGCTGTTCGTAGGCTTTCATCAATTCAGCAATTTGTGTTTTATATTCGATGGCTTGAGGCAACTGCTCAACTAAAGCATCCGACAGCTTGGTTTGTGTATTACGTGCATAGGAATATAGATCGCAGAGTTCAGCCGCTTTGGGTAAGACATTGCCCTTATCCTTACCGCGCAACAGGCGAAACATCAGCAACTGATCATCCCGATCAATAATACTAAACTGTGTGAGACCAAAGGCTTTAGGATTGCGGCGCAATAAATACATACAAAAGGTATGAAAGGTCGAAGCTCGTAGCCCTTTGGCTTGTGCGCCCATATGCTGTTCAACGCGGGTCACGATTTCACTGGCTGCACGACGGGTAAAGGTCAGAATCTGGACCTGTTGCGCTGGCAAACCTTGATCAATTAAATACGCTGCCCTTGCCACAATGGTTTTGGTCTTGCCACAACCTGCCCCTGCCAGCACCAGACAGTTTTGTGCTGTTGCGGTGGCAGCCCGTTTTTGTTGTGGATTCAGTTCATCAATTAGCTTGGCAAGCGTCATAAAAGCAATCAATTAAAAGCGAAGTGCTATTTTAACAGACTAAAAGTACGAGAGATATTTTCTGCTACAAAACAAAAAGAGCATGTGTGACACATGCTCTCACTTGTCAAATGAATCATGAATTAAACTGTGGTTGAACTATGGGGTAACTGCTTAATCGCTCCTGCAAAACTCAGATAGTTGATTCCCTGAAATAAAATATCAATTGCAAGGAACATTCCCAATACCCAGAACGGTGAATCAGGTGATGATAAAATCAGGATACCTGTTAAAAGTGTTAATACACCTGAAAACAACACCCATCCCCAGCCTGAAATCGGCCTCAGGATAAATGCGTTTACGCTACGGATAATCCCCGCAATAATTAAGGCAACTGCCAAAAAGCTGGTCAACACAACAGCGGTTATCACAGGTGTGGTAAAGGCAAAGTAACCTGCCACCAAATACAACACACCAAACAACGCCCACAACCAGCGTGTACCGCCCTTAAACACCGTAAATGCCGCAACAAAATGCAGGATACCACCCAGCATCATCAATACACCGAACAGCAGTACGGCAGACAATGTTGCGAATGGCAAAGCAGCTAAAAGAATCAAACCGAAAACAACCAACAAGACACCCAATAACAGATACCATTTACGATCAGCGTGTAGCTGATTGCGAATCAGATCGTTACCCACCGTTTTCATCATGATTTACTCTTTTATCATCAATGTGCTATGTATATATTGAGCGTGTTGTAGACCTAATTCTGTATAAGTCATGTTGAGAATTCATAACAAAATGTTGAAAAACCTGTGTTTTATTCCATAATTTTTTATTGAGCTTGTTGTTTTGCAAGATATGGATAAGTCAAAACTTATCCACAATTTACTTGATCCAGCCAATTTCCTGAGCAGTCAGTACACTGATCACGGTTTGTTCCAAATCATTCGGCATTTTACTTTTATGTTCGGACAATGGAATCCGTCCGCCCATAATTTCAGCTTCGGTTTGTGGATAGAGCGGCTGTTTATCTGCCTGTGCATAGCCAATCGGGAAAATAGGTTCACCATTGGCTAAGTTATATTTATCGGTAGCGCCAAAACCATGCAATAACTCATGTACCAATACCACATTGTTTTGCTGTGTCTGTTTAGCTGAGGCAAACAGATTGACTGAACCAATGCGTCCACGTTCCAGCGCAGTTGAATGCTTGAGTTCCCGATTTTGCTTCGGATCATAGAAATTCAGATATAAAGTTAAACTCGGTGAACCATCAATCGATTGATGCTGCCTCCATCCATAAAATCTAAACTTTAGACTCCATAGAATATTATTCAGAATACTTGGCTGCTCAGACATCTTCGGCGGTGCTTGCTGTAGTTCCCGCCCAATCTCGATCATAAAGTAACTGCTTTGCCCTCGATATTGCTGGCTATTTTTTTCCAGATAATGTTTGACTTCATAGAAATCATCCAACTGCAATTGCTGGATATATTTTTGGGTAGAGGGTAAACCATCAGCGTTGATCGGATGCAAAAGAATATTTATCGGCTGATTCCAATCCTGATTTTGATCACGATAAGCATTGACTGCAACAATCAATAACACCAGTAGTAAGCAAGCGACTCGAATATTTTTCCACATGCATTTCACCCCAATCAAAATTAATTTTTCTTTTTATTTGTTCAATAAAAAATGCCAGCAATCGCCAGCATTTTTTAAACTTTAATGTTTAAGCTTCTACCCATTTCCCATCTTGGAACACCAGACTCCACTTGGTTTGCTTGCCTTCAGCGGTTTCAGAACCTACATATTGTGCTTGATTCTTACGGCTGAATTTCACGACCGTTGGATTACCTTCTGGATCAACATCTGGTGCTTCTAACAAGAACTGATACTTCGGATCAAGCTGCTCAGCCACACTGCGTAATTCAGCCACTTTTGGTGCACGGGTCTCACGAATTTTCGGAAATTTGCTGGCTGCTAAGAACAGACCTGCCGCACCATCACGCAATACAAAATAATCATCGTGTTTGGTTGAGCGTAGGTGTTCCATTTTGATTGGGTCAACACGCGGTGGTGCAGGCTGACCATTCTTCAACACTTTACGGGTATTATCACAGCTTGAGCAGGCAAAATATGGACCAAAGCGACCTGTTTTAAGCTGCATTTCGCCATCACATTTATCGCATGGAATGGTTGGGCCATCATAACCCTTTATCTTAAATTCACCTTCTTCAACTTCGTAGCCATCACAGTCTGGATTATTACCACAGACATGCAGTTTACGGCCACCATCCACCACATAGCTGTCCATCGCTGTACCGCATTTAGGACAGCGATGTTTTGACATCAAGTCTGCTGTTTCAGCACCATCATCATCAGACAATGCAGCCAAAGACTCGACAGGCGTTAAGTTCAATGTACCTTTACAACGTTCTTTTGGTGGCAGGTTATAGCCAGAACATCCTAGGAATACACCTGTTGTGCCTGTACGAATCTGCATTGGGCGAGAACATTCAGGACAAGCCACATCTGCAACTTCGATAGGTTGATTACGGCGCATACCGTTCTCACCTTGTGCATTAGTCAAACGCTTTTTAAAGTCGCCATAGAATGTATCCAGTAATTCTTTCCAGTTACGCTCACCTGTCGCCACACGGTCCAGTTGCCCCTCCAAATCTGCGGTAAACGCATAATTCATCAGGTTGTTAAAACTTTCATCCAAACGGTCAGTCACGATCTCACCCATCTTTTCTGCAAAAAGACGGCGATTTTCCAGTTTTACATAACCACGTTCTTGAATAGTTGAAATAATCGCAGCGTAGGTTGATGGACGACCAATACTGCGTTTTTCCAGTTCCTTAACCAAAGATGCTTCGGTAAAACGTGCAGGTGGTTTGGTAAAATGCTGGCTTGGGTCAAGTTTTTCCAACTTAAGCACTTCGCCCACTTTTACCGCAGGTAATAAAATATCATCATCAGATTTATTGGCACCACGAACACGAGTAAAACCATCAAATACCAAAGTACGGCCTTTTGCCTTTAACTCAACATTCGCCGCTTCAACCGTTAAGGTTGAAGATAGGTATTCTGCGGGGGTCATCTGACAGGCAACAAATTGTCGCCAGATCAAGTCATACAGACGCTGTGCATCACGCTCTACGCCCGCCAGTTTATCGCCTGTCAATCCTACATCCGATGGACGGATTGCTTCATGCGCCTCTTGCGCACCCGCCTTGTTACCATAACGGTTTGGTTTGGCTGGGACATATTTTTCACCAAAATTTTGCTGGATATAGTTACGCACCATATTCACCGCATCATCACTCAAAAAGGTTGAGTCAGTACGCATATAGGTAATAAAACCACCCTCATACAAACGCTGCGCCAGCATCATGGTTTTCTTCACTGAAAAACCTAAACGTGTGCTGGCTGCCTGTTGCAGGGTCGAGGTGATATATGGCGCACTTGGATTGACCTTGGTCGGTTTATCCTCACGCAGTGCCACCTTATATTCGGCATCTTTTAATACGTTTAACAACGCATCCGTTTCTGCTTTATTCTTGAGTTTAAGCGTTTTACCTGCCTGCTTAACCGCCTCTAAGCGAATTTCTTCTTTCTTTGATAGCGTGTCTGCAAAAACCTGCCAATATTCTTCTGGGATAAAGGCACGGATTTCACGTTCACGTTCTACCACCAGTTTTACCGCAACCGATTGAACACGGCCTGCCGATAAACCACGGGCAATTTTCTCCCACAGCAATGGCGACACCATAAAGCCCACCACACGGTCAAGGAAACGGCGTGCCTGTTGCGCGTTGACACGGTTTAAATCTAGACGTGTTGGCTGTTTAAATGCTTCCTGAATGGCATTCTTGGTAATTTCGTTAAAGACCACACGATGGTAACGGCTATCATCACCACCGATCACTTCCCGTAGATGCCATGCAATTGCCTCTCCTTCCCTATCCAAGTCCGTTGCGAGATAGATGGCATCCGCATCTTTAGCGAGTTTTTTTAGTTCGGCAACCACATGTTCCTTGCCAGGCAGTACTTCATAATGGGCAATCCAGTCATGTTCTGGATCGACACCCATACGGTTGATCAGGGCAGATTGTGCTTTTTGTTCTTTTTCCGCTTCGGTCAGTTTGGTACGGGTGGCAGGCTTCTTTTCAGTCGATTTTGCACCGCCACCTGTAGGTAGGTCACGCACATGACCGACCGATGACCTGACAATAAATTGTGAACCCAAATATTTATTAATGGTTTTCGCTTTTGCAGGCGACTCCACAATCACTAAGGCACGTTTAGTTGCAGCAGAGTTAGAAGCTGCTGTGCTTTTGGAAGCAGAGCGTGGAGTATTCGCCATAATAAATCGTTTTTCCTATAATTAATCAAATAATTAGCGCTGAGCTAATTCATGTAAATATGCTTTCATTGCTTCAAGCTGAGTGGCTCTTAAATCAGTTTCTTCATCCCAATATAGCCCGACACAGTTTGCTTGCATATCAATAGCATAAACTCCTTTTAATGCAATGGGTAAATCATTAAATTTCTGATCACCCTGCACCACCTGAAGTTTTCCATCCACCACGCGCGCGCGCATGAGTGCCAAACGTGCATCTGGAATCAGTACACTATAATAAGCCACCATGCTGGCACGTTTTTCGGATGCCATTGGAATCTTTGTCCATTCAGGTGCCACAATCAAACGTGGATGCAGCCCCATTTTACGCGCCTGCTCACGCATCATGCCAAGCGCCTTTTCCCGTGGACTGACACGTAAGCCAAAAATAGAGCCAAGTACAAACAGTACAATCGCAACCGTGATCCAAATTCCAATATTACTCATAAAGCCGCCTAAAACTTCCTTTTATTAGCGTTACATAAGTTTAAGTTAAAAGGCAAGTTGATCACATTATATTTATTTTAGCATTGCCCAAAGGTCGATATTATTTTGTAAATAAACAGGTTTATTTTCCTGAATTTGAACGATTTGATACTTTTTCAGCAAATTTAGCATATGTGTAATTTGCGCTTGGTTTTCAAACTTCAATGCTGCCTTGATTGAATTAGATAAGGTTTCTAACTTTGAGGGTTTGTTATTGTTGACTTTGGATAAATAGTCACAGTATTGCTTGATATGCATCAAATGTGGACGTTCTTTAATATATGCCATTGTCATTTTATCATCATCACTTACTGCTTTTGTTCCATTGACTTGTAGAAACTTTTTCATTTGTTTTTGATGATATTCAAGTTTATTCTGCTTGATTGAAACCATCTGTAATTTTTGTAAATCAAGTAACATATCTTCAGCTTGTTGTTGATTTAAACTACACCAGGACATTAATGATTTCAGCAACGATTTGCTCTTTTTGGGCTGATTTTTAAGTAAAAGTTGCACAGCCTTATGTATAGCATCATCTACAAAAGTCACTTGTAATGGGTTGATTTTAGTTTCAATCGTTGTGACAGCTACCTCAACCATTTTCTTAGGTTCAGTTAATTGCTGTTTGAGTTGTGCCGATTGAATTCCCACTTGTTCAAGTAACTCAACTGCATAAGACATCGCTGCATCATTTGACATGACATCAATTGAGCTTCCTTTATCTAACTGAGCAGACAAACGCCCAGCTATGAATGTCAAACCAAAGTCAGCAGAATTTGCACCTGTTTTAGGCATTTTAATGATGAGCAAGCGTTTATCTTGTATGGCAAGACTGAGTTCCATTAAATCATCTAGTGCAATATTTAAATGTGAATTTGCATAAACCAAAATCACTTGACTGTATTGTTTTAATAGAAAGTTTAATTCACGAACTTTTTTGGGTTGGTTTTCGATATCCAATAATAATATGTTCTGCATATGACCTATCATATTTTAATAATGTGGTGGTTTATTACTCATGGGATCAAAAGCGGCTATTCCCTCAGACAAGTCAGATGCCTCAACACGCTGGTACAACAACTGCATCTGTTTTTTTAAATCAGCAATTTCACGCGTCTGAATGGCGAGCTGTTGATTCAATTGCTCAACTAAATCATCCAAAAATGCAATTCGCACTTGCAAATCTTCAATGGGTGCGGAAAATGACGCGTGATCATCAAAATTTTTTGGTTTAGTCATTTCAGACCTCATCTGAGCTTTTAGGAAACATTATGGCCTATATTACTTTAAGGGATGTCCATCTCGCATTTGGCGGACCTGCCCTACTCGACGGCGCGAACTTTAATCTGGAGCGTGGCGAACGAGTCTGTTTAATCGGTCGTAATGGCGAGGGTAAGTCTACTTTATTAAAACTGATTGAGGGAAGCTTATTACCTGATACAGGTGAAGTTTCGATTCAAAATGGTTTAACTGTTTCAATGTTAGCCCAGGACGTGCCGATGGATTCAGGCAAAGTGGCCGATATTGTTGCTGATGGCGCAGGCGAAGCTGCAACCGTACTCAAAGACTACCATGAAGCAAGTGATGCCTGTGTATTAGGCGATATGGAAGCCTGTGACCGTATGGGCATGCTCCAGCACAAACTCGACCAACTGGATGGCTGGGCACTGGAAAACAAGGTCAATACCATTTTGGGCAAAATGGGGCTAGACCCAAATGCCGATCTGGCTGACTTGTCTGGTGGGCGTAAGCGTCGTGTCTTGCTTGCCCGTGCCCTATTAACCCAGCCTGATGTGTTATTACTGGACGAACCAACCAACCATTTAGATGTAGAAAGTATTGAATGGTTAGAAAAGTTCCTGCTCGACCAGAATAATCTAACTCTTTTATTTATTTCACATGACCGTTCCTTTGTTGACAGCATTGCAACACGTATTGTTGAACTTGATCGTGGTGTTTTGCGTGGTTATGAGGGCAATTATTCACGTTACCTCGACCTCAAAGCTCAGCAAATGGAAGCAGAAGAAAAACAAAATGCTTTATTTGACAAAAAGCTTGCTGAGGAAGAAGCCTGGATTCGTCAAGGCATCAAGGCACGCCGTACCCGTAACGAGGGACGTGTCCGCGCCCTAAAAACCTTACGTGAAGAATCAAAAGCACGTCGTTCCCAACAGGGCAAAGTCAGCATGGCAACTCAGGAAGCCAATCGCTCAGGCAAGCTGGTGTTTGAAATTGAACATCTACGCGTCAGCTATAATGAACAACCTTTGATTAAGGACTTCTCCGCAATCGTGTTGCGTGGAGACCGTATTGGTCTCGTTGGTGACAATGGCGTGGGTAAAACCACCTTGATCAAGGCCATTTTAGGGGAAATCGAACATGGTGGTTCAGTCAAGACAGGTACACAGCTCGAAATCGCCTATTTTGACCAGTTACGCAATGCGCTAGACCTTGAAAAAACGGTGATGGCCAACGTGTCTGAAGGTTCTGATTTTGTGGATGTGAATGGTAACCGCCGCCATATCTATAGCTATTTACAAGATTTTTTATTCTCACCAGAACGTGCCCGTACCCCAGTAAAGGCACTGTCTGGTGGTGAGAGAAATCGCATCTTACTGGCAAAACTATTGCTCAAACCCTCAAACCTGATTGTGATGGATGAGCCGACCAACGACCTGGATATGGTGACACTTGAACTGCTGGAAGAAATGCTGTCTGAGTATAAAGGCACATTGTTACTGATTTCGCATGACCGTGCCTTTATGGATAACGTTGTCACTTCAACGTGGGTGTTTGACGGTAAAGGTAATATTGATGAATACATTGGTGGCTATCAAGATTACTTAGAACAACGTCCTGACCAGAAAGTGGTTGATCAGAAAAGTGATGTGAAAAAAGCACAAGCCAAAGCCGAAGCAGCGGCTGCCGCAGCATCGGCACCGAAAAAGGTCAAGCTGAGTTATAAAGATCAGCGTGAGTTAGAACAACTCCCTGCTGAGATGGAAAAGCTAGAAAAAGAACAAGCCGAACTTTCAGCAAAACTTGCAGATGGTTCTTGGTTTGTCTCTGACGCTAATGCTGCAACTTTAGCGAGTCAACGTTTAGCAGAAATTGAGGAATTATTGCTGGAAAAACTGGAACGTTGGGATGAGTTAGAAAACCTGTCAAAGGGCAACTAAACATGGGGCGAAAACAATACACCGCAGGAGAATTTCAATGGGAATTCTTACTGCCTAAATATTGGAAAATCTGGGTTGCCATCATCTTCCTTATGCTCTTGGCAATTTTGCCCTGGGCCATTCAATGGCGACTGGCACATGGTTTAGCAACGATATCTTGGAAATTACTGAAATCTCGGCGTAACACCACACTTAGGAATTTAGAGGTTTGTTTTCCTGAATGGTCGTCCGCCGAAGTTGAACAACAAGCCAAACAAGTTTTTGTGGATATGATGCTCGGCGTATTTGAAACGCTGAATGCATGGTATTGCCCAAAATGGTTTCAAGATCGACATAGCATCGAAGGTTTGGAACATCTCACTCAAGTCAAAGCAACTGGCAAAGGTGTCTTGTGTTTGGGGACACACAGTACCTTACTCGATGCAGGCGGTTATTTGTGTGCGCAATATCTACCTATTGAAGTGGTATATCGCCCTCAAAATAATCCAATGTTAGATATGTTGATTTATCGCTGCCGTGCCACGATTTATCAACATCAAATTGATCATGATGATATGCGGGGTTTAATTCGCCACTTAAAAGCGGGTGCTACCGTTTGGTATAGTCCCGATCAGGATTTTGGCTTAAAACAAGGGGTCATGGCACCATTCTTTGGCGTGCCTGCCGCTACCGTTACAGCGTATCGTCGACTCATCAAAATGTCGAAATGTGTTGCTATTCCGCTGTATTTTTATCGTTATGGCGATATTCGGAATCCGCAATATAAAGTTGTACTTGAACCTGTTGTTGAAAATATGCCAAGTGGAGATGAGGTGGCTGATGCTGTTCGCGTGAATAAGATTATTGAAGCCCAGCTTCGTATTGCACCAACACAATGGATGTGGTTCCACCGCCGTTTTAAAACTAGAGCTGAGGGTTACGAGAAAATTTATTAATAATTTGAAAAAATTAAAACCCGAGTTTCGCATCCTGCAAAGCTCGGGCAAATGAGGTTGTGCTTTCACAATATTTTTATTATCTTGCTTCCATAGCATGCATCATATCCATAATGCTTTTTCCATCTCAGCGTTGCTATCCTTAATCGAAAATCCTTTCCTGCATCCCTGTGCTGATGTATTTAGAATAAATCTTTTAAGCGACCATGACTATTCGCTGTGGACTGAAATCACTGTACGATAATGCTTACATGAGCGTTTAGTGCTTATTCTTAATGATTACACTTTTATGAGTCTGGGCAAGTTCATCCACCACCACTTTCCCCTCCTGCTCCGCTTTCGCTATACCCTCCTGAATCGCCTGCTGTGCCTCATCCTCATCACTTTCTGTCTGCTCCAGCTCTTGCTGCTTTTGTTCAAATATCCGTCCCGTTTGCAGCACCACATAGATTGGAAAATGGTCTGAACCAATATGGGGCAAACGCTTCATTTCAACCAGACCAAAGTCTGTACTGTGGAAAATATGGTCCAGCGACCAACGTAATAGTGGATAATCCGCATGAAAGGTATTCATAAAATAACGCCCCACACGCGGGTCAAGCAGACCACTGATCCGCTGGAACAGGCGGGTGGTTCTTGACCATGCCACATCATTCAGGTCACCCATCACAATACAGCTCTCATCAATATCCTTGATCTGGTCGCCCACAATCAGGAGTTCAGCATCCCTTAAGGTGGAATCCTTTGCCTCTGTGGGACTTGGCGGCTTTGGATGCAGACAGTACAACTGCACACTTAGCCCCGAACGCAGGCGTATTGTTGCATGGATGGATGGAGTTTCATCACTCAGGATGAATTTCACTTCGGTGTCCGCTAACGGCAAGCGGCTATATAGATGCATTCCATACAAATTATCCTGAGGCACTGCAACGCGGTAAGGATAATCCGCTTCAATCGGTTTTAATGCTTCCTGCCAAACCTGGTCAGTTTCCAGTGTCAGCACCACATCAGGCTGCAAACGATTAATCTGTTCCAGCAACAGGTGATATTTATGGTTCGGGGTCAGCACATTGGCGACCAGCAATGAGATTTGCTGCTCAACATTCAGTTGATCCTGACGCACATGCAAAACCTGCTTTTTCCAGACAGGTGTATAAGGCAGCACCATCTTAAGTTGGTAGGCAACCGCCGCAATCACACCCAAAAGCAGCAATTCCCTAACGGATGTCCACTCTGCATTAATAAAAAGCAGGCCAGCAAGCGCAACCAACCCCACGAACAGAATCTGTAATCTTGGAAAATCAGCCCCCCGAAACCACCACTCATCCCGTCGAATCAATGACCATCCACTCAACCAGATCGCCAGCACCGCACAAACCTCAATTGCTATCATTTTGCCCTACTCTTATTACACTTCATTGCTGATATTATGGATTTCTTAATCATATTATGGTCTTATCAATTTTCTATCTAATACAAACAAGTTATTCCACTCAAGAAAATTATGGTTTTATTTAGGTAAAGCTTGCAGTTGCAGGCACTTTTGATACACTCAAACCCCTTATAAAGTTTTTTACATACCGAGGCACAATGACATGAAAGTAGGTCTGGTCGGTTGGCGTGGGATGGTTGGTTCTGTCCTGATGCAACGTATGGTTGAAGAGAATGATTTTGCTCACATTGAGCCATTCTATTTTTCTACCAGTAATGCAGGTGGTGAAGCACCTGCATTTGGTGGTAAGACTGCCCCAGCACTTATGGATGCATCAGACATTAACAGCCTGAAGCAAATGGATGTCATTTTAACCTGCCAGGGCGGTGACTATACCTCTGAAGTTTTCCCAAAGCTTAAGGCTGAGGGCTGGGATGGTTACTGGATTGATGCCGCATCCACCCTGCGTATGGCGGATGATGCCATCATTGTGCTTGATCCAGTCAACCTGAACGTGATCAAGGATGGTTTGGTGAATGGCACTAAAACATTCGTTGGCGGCAACTGTACCGTTTCCCTAATGCTGATGGGCCTGGGTTCACTGTTCCAGAACAATTTGGTGGAATGGGCAACCTCAATGACTTATCAGGCCGCTTCTGGTGCGGGCGCGCAAAACATGCGTGAACTCATAACCGGCATGGGTTATTTGTATAACAACACCAAAGCGTTACTAGACGATCCAAAATCTGCCATCCTTGACATTGACCGTCAAATTGCTGATTTACAACGTGGTGAGGGTTTCCCTAAAGCCAACTTTGGCGTGCCGTTGGCAGGTTCCCTAATTCCTTATATCGACAAGCAACTGGAAAGCGGCCAGTCAAAAGAGGAATGGAAAGGTCAGGTCGAAACTAACAAGATCCTGGGTAACCAGCAAATCGTTCCTATTGATGGCCACTGTGTTCGTATTGGTGCAATGCGTTGTCACTCTCAAGCCATTACTTTGAAGTTGAAAAAAGATGTGCCACTTGACGAGATTGAGGACATGATCCGCAATTCAAGCCAGTGGGCAAAAGTGGTTCCAAATACCCGCGAAGCCTCCATGACTGACCTGACTCCTGTGGCGGTTACAGGTACTTTAACTGTTCCAGTGGGCCGTCTGCGCAAGCTGAATATGGGTAAAGAATACCTAGGCGCATTTACAGTGGGTGACCAACTGCTGTGGGGTGCGGCAGAACCGTTACGCCGCATGCTGCGCATCTTAGTGGAATACAAGAACGCCTAAGCAAAAAATAGATGAAAATCAAAAGCCGATCACAGTTGATCGGCTTTTTTTCTTGTGATTGCCGATGAAGATTTTACAATTCATTTACATCACGGTAATGTATACTTTTGAATTGACTAAAACATCACTGTTTCATGGATCAAGATGACTATTTATAACAAATTAAAAATTGCCATTTTAACCATATTATCCTCGCAACATCTTTATGCAATCACACTTGATCCATTGCAAATCCAGTCCGCACCAGGCGAGTTGCTTTATGCCGAAATGAGCTTTCATCAGGCAGATGCCAATTCAAAACTGGATGTTAGCCTTGCAACGCCAGAAGACCTGATGATGCTCGGTGCAATACACCAACCACCCGCCGCCCTTAATTTTTTTACACGTCGTAACAACAAGGGTGAAGGGGTGATTGTCATTACCTCTTCAAGACCCATGACCGACGCCGAGCTGAACATTATTATTAAAATTCAGGAAAATGGCGCAGCACACCTAAAACACATCAGACAGCCAATACGCCAAAAAACCCAGATTGCAGCAGCCAAAAGCAGCAATGAAAAAACGCTGGCGCCTAAATACATTGTCAGTGAAAAAGATATAGCACTGAACTTGCCAGAAAGCACACGTTACAACGCAAATTCAGCAACAAATTCAAAAGAAACAAACCTAAAGCAGGAGAAACTCCTAAACGCACCCTTTGCTCTTCCTCCTGCATTAAATATTCCAGAGAGCAAAGCGCCTGTCGTCACAGCTATCTCGGTTGCACCTCCAGCTAAAGCAGAACAGACGACCACCATTCAGGCAGCAAACAATCCAACACCGCCTCCTATTTCCAATACAGCAGTGGCCGAGCAAAAACCAGTAACGCCTGCACCAACAATCAAGCAGGAAGTTCAGCAGGCTGCGGTTGTTCAGGCGACAAATGCCCAGCCAGCCAATGAAAATATTCCTGCTGAGAAACCAATCCAAAATACTGAAAATAAACTTGTGGAAAAAAAGCAGGATACCATGGCTGAGTATCAGGCAAAAAATAAAGAGCAGCCAATTAAACAGCCACCGCCCCAAAGCACCCCATCCGCAGCATCAGGTGAAAATAGTCAACAGCAACATCTGGTTAGACGTAATGAGTCACTATGGAGCATTGCACAGAGAATTGCAGGACAAACCCAGCAACCTGTGTACAAAGTCATGAACCAGATCAAGGCGCAGAATGAACATGCTTTTGTTGGGGGTAATGCCAATCGGTTAAGACAGGGTGCTCATTTAAATTTCAATTTGGGCACTGTCCCAAGCCACAAAAACCCAAGTACAAATCAAATGGCAGCCCAAACAGCGCATGGTGTGCCAGCAGGAAAAGCAAAATATCGCCTACAACAGGCGGAAATGACCCTGATTGCTGAAAGTAATCAAGATTCCAGTACTGGAAGTGCGAAAAAAGACACACAACAACAAAAAACCAGTGCAGATTTATCATTAAAAGTTATGACAGCACGCGAAAAAACCGTTACATTACAAAGAAACGTAACACAGTTAGAATTGGCATTACGTGGTAAGGAACAACGAATTCAGTTACTGAACGCTCGGCTTGCAGAGCTACAGGAACAGTTGAAAGCGCAACAGGAAACTAAAAAGCCAACACGCTAGGTTACGGGAAGATTCTCATAAATTTGCACAAAAGCGGCTCTATCTTCAAGGGGTATGGATCATGTCAACTATAATAATTGTACTGCTAGTCGTCGTACTGGTTGTTGCAGTCGTTTTAAAAAAACGGGGTGACAATCAAGGCAATACAGCATCCAAAAAAGGTGCTAGCAAGACAGCTAAAACAGCAGCTACAAAAAAAGTTTCACGTACAACACTGGCACGTGAAGAGCAGAAAGCCGCCCCACAATCCACGAACCCGATTCCAGACCGTCTGCGCCAGAAACTTGAACAGCAGATTCAAAGTGGCAACTACCAGACTGCTGAGGCACAGATCAATCAGGCCTTAAAACAGGATAATACCCAGCATGAGCTGTATCTGTTCCTGCTTGATATCCATTTGGCACAAAAAGATGATTTTGCATACAATCAATTGCTAAATCAAATTAAATCATTAAAACTCTTTGATATAGTTCAAGCTGCGGAAACTAAAAAGAAAGAACATCATGTAGTTGATGATCAATCCTTTGATACAATCGAGTTTAGCCCAAGCAATTTTCAACAACCGCATACACCTGCTGCACCGCCTGTTCAGAACCATACCGCTGATTTTGATGCACTGGTTCAAACCCCAGCAACACAGTCTTTTGATGATTTACAGTCTGAATACAGCACACCTGCTGAACAGGAGAAAGCTGCTGAACAAGTTCCTGAAGTTCAACCTCTGGATTTCAACTTTTCTTTTGAACAGAAAGAAAGTGCTGAGCCTAGTCCTGTAGCTGAACCCGTTGAGACAAAACAACAACAGCAACCACTTGAATTCTCATTCAATTTAGAACCAAGCACCACCTCTCCAGCAGTTGAAGAAACAAAAACTATAGAGAGCAAGCCAGAATTAAACTTCGATCTATCCATTCTGGAAGTCGGTTCAAACCAGACTGAAACCAAGTCAGAGGATATTCCAGCCCCAAGCCTGGATTTTAATTTTGAGCCATCTGAGAATAAACTAGAGACGCCACCTGCGGCTGAAAAAATCGAGTTCACCTTTGACGTTACAGAGACAGTTACCCAGACTGAACCTAAAACAGCATTTATTGAACCAGCACCGCAAGCCCCCGCAACAGGCAATGATCCTTTGGCCCAATCATTCCCTGATCTGCAACAGCTTGATGAAGCACAGCTTAACCTTGAACTGGCTGAACAATATATTGAGCTCGGTGTCTATGAGTCAGCACGGGAACTGTTAAAGAACAGCCAAGCGCTTCTAAATGCGGAGCAACAACAACGTTCAGAAAAGTTACTCAATAAAATAGCTTCCTGAATTTGATCCGTCTAATATAAGCAGTCTTATAGACTGCTTTTTTTATACCAAAAATTCTGATTATGCAAAAAATCGCTTTGATTTATATGGGTGGTACATTTGGCTGTATTGGCGAACCACTTATGCCAATGCCCGAACAAGCCTTTTTACCTTTGCTGGAAAAGGTTATCCCCCCCCATTTACAGGTTGAATGTTTCGCAGCTCCTAGCATTAAGGACAGCAGTGCATGCACAGCAGTGGACTGGCTGCAACTGATACAACAGATTCAGCAATTACAGCACAACAATTACCAATATTTCGTGATTATTCATGGTACAGACACACTAAGTTATGCTGCGGCAACACTTGCCCGTTTTCTGGGAGATTCATGCCATGCAATCATTACAGGAAGCCAGTATCCGCTACTGAATGTTGACGGAAATGACACACGGGAATTTACCGATGCGCTTGGAAATCTGTATTTGGCACTGGAACAGGTACTAAAGCTCCCTGAGGGTGTATATCTTGCTTTCCACCAACAGGTTTTTCATGCTCAAACCACATTGAAAGTACACACAACCGAACTGGATGCTTTTACAGGAATCCCTGCTACCAAAGAATGCCTGACATCTACCAATCAGTTTATTGTAAAAGATGATCACATTACACAGGCTGCACAACTGTGTGTGCTTAACCTCATGCTACAGCCAATACCGCAACAGCAACTAATCTTACAACTCAAAAACGTTCTGGCTGCACCTCCACAGTTTTTGGTGCTGCAAGGTTTTGGAACAGGCAATATCGCTGTCAATGATGAGATTTTGGCCTTGTTTGAAGATCTATATCATCAAAAGTGCCTGATCATTGTCAGCAGTCAGGTTACTTTTGGCCAACTTGACCAGCGTTATGCGGTCAGCTCATGGATGCAATCTGCCAGGGTTTTAATCAATGATTGTCACAGTCATGCCGATTTATATGCAAAAACATTGCAAATGTATTTAAAATACCCGACCCATGATCAACGCTTTGAACATTGGCATCATCATTAGCACTGAGGTTTAAATATGCAACGTTATGCAATTGGTATTGAATTTTGTGGTACTCAATACCGTGGCTGGCAAACCCAACAGGCAGGCGTTGCAAGTGTTCAGGAAACCATTGAGAAAGTTCTCAGCAAAATTGCCAATGCACCTGTCCTACTACATGGTGCTGGACGTACCGATGCAGGCGTGCATGCCACCAATATGGTTGCCCATTTTGACACTGAGGCAGTCCGCCCTGAACGCGGTTGGCTGATGGGCGCGAACAGCCAGCTTCCAAAGGATATTTCAATTCAGTGGATCAAGTGCATGGATGAAAATTTTCATGCCCGTTTCAAGGCTGTTGCGCGTCGTTATCGCTATGTCGTGTATAACGCCCCTCACCGCCCAGCATTACTAAATAAACAGGTTACGCATATCTATTATGCGTTAAATGCAGAGAAAATGATTGCGGCAGCGGCCAAGTTTGAGGGCACTCATAATTTTGAGTCATTCCGTGCAGCGGCCTGCCAGTCAAACCAGCCTGTACGCCATGTAAAGCATTGTCGTCTATTTAAACATGGTCGTTATTTAGTTCTTGATATTCAGGCAGACGGTTTCCTACACCATATGGTACGAAATATCATGGGTTGTTTACTGGAGATTGGACAGGGCCTATATGAGATTGAGCATATTGACACCATGTTCGCTGCACAGGACCGTAAAGCTGCTGGTATTACTGCACCGCCTGACGGACTTTACTTTATTCAGGCCTATTACCCTGAAGAATTTGACTTGCCACAGCCACCATTAGGTCCACAGTGGTTAAACCTGCCTGAATAAAAAGCCCTATCAATAAAAGATAAGACCTGGCCATTTTAAAAAATCTAGCGTTGTTTGCGTTTACGGTATTCCACTGGCGTTTCATTGGTCCAGCGCTTAAAGGCACGGTAGAACGTACTTGGCTCGGAGAACCCTGTTAAATAAACGATTCGCTCCACACTTTCATTGGTGCTCGCCAGCAGCCTCTTCGCCAAACGACAGCGATAGTCAGAAAGAATCTGCTGAAAGCTGGTATTGGCTTCACTCAACTGGGTACGCAAACGGCGTGGGGTAATATTCAGTTGTGCCGCAACAGTTTCCAGTGTGGTTTCACCACTTTCCAGTGTCGAACCAATAGCACGGCGTACCTCACCCACTAAATCGTATCGAGCCAGTTCTTGCAACTTCTCAATCGCAAGCTGTTCATGCAGCTGCAGTAATTCAGGTTCAGCTTGCCATAATGGATAATCAAGCACGGCATCATCAAAATAAAGGCGGGTTTCTTTTTGACCCAGACTGACAGGGCAACCATACACCCGAAAATATTCATCATCATCCGCACCTTCATTGAAGTTGAAGTCAATGTAGATTGGCTGAAACTGCCCTTCGGTAATGAATTTAAAGAAACGAAGAATACCTGACATCGCACATTCAGAAAAATGGCGATTGACCAGATTGTCAGACCAGTACTGTTCGCCATTGCTTAAATAACAGCGTCCATCCTGAATCACCAGTTTGGCATCAAAGGCATCACTGATCAAGCGCTGATAGGCCAGAGCACGTTTCAGGCCCTCCCCAAAGGTTTCACTACTGATAAATAGATGCTCAATCACCTGACCACGATAGAGCGGTAAATGCTCACCTAAATGCAATCCAATATCAGGATCATTGCTGACTTCCTGTGCCGCAATCCAGAATGCATTTTGCGCACTTAATGGCGTTCTGGCATTGGTATCAATTTGATTTAGCGCTACTCCTGCTTTTGTCAGAATCTCTTCAGTTGGCAATCCTGCTTTACGAATTGCCTGATAACCAAAGCGTAATACAACTGATGCATCTGTTAACTGACCCACGCAGTGCCCTTCCCTGTAGATACTTTATTATGACAATAACACTAAATTTAGATTAACGTTGATTGACCAAACTGACAACACTATTCTGCTTCTTTTGTTAAAAAAATTCGTCGATTGTCTGACAGTTTTTTCCAAATGATTACTCAAAGCTTTGCTGCAACTTCACCTTGTAAAATTCAAATAAATTGACTATAATTTGCCCCTTTCCAATTTGATCATCAGGTAGGCCATGGCCAATAAAGAGGAACTCATTGAGTTCGAAGGCGTTGTCACCGAAACGCTTCCTAATACGATGTTCCGTGTACGTCTAGAAAACGGTCACGAAGTTATTGCTCACATTTCTGGTAAAATGCGTAAACACTATATCCGTATTTTGACAGGCGACAGCGTAAAAGTTGAAATGACACCTTATGACTTAACCAAGGGTCGTATCACTTATCGTGCACGCTAAGAATTAGTGAATGCAAAAAAGCCACATCAATATGTGGCTTTTTTTAGGTGCATAAACAAGGGTTTATTCACTTAAACGTGTGGTTTTACATCCTACGGTTTGGCACTCACGTAGACGTTCCAGCAACCAGTGATTGCGTTCCTGTGTTGTGGTCAAGGCGGCATTGCACATCAACACTGTTCTGCTGTGAATCTGTACAGCTTGCGTCGCGATGACGTATCCATACGAGCTGTGCCTTTTTTAGAATCTTTTGTTGTGTCTCATTGAGCTGCTGGCGTAACTGCTGATAATTCTTGTTTAAGTCAGCATCGGCACTCGCATAAATTTTATTGGTACAGTAAATATCATCATACGTATTGCGTGCCTTATCACAATTATCTGCATGACTGAATGTTGCTAAAGCGCCACACATCAGCCCAAATATAAATTTGTGCATCAAGTTTTCTCAATCGCTTATTTGCGATCTATCTAAGCACATTTGAACTCAATTGAATATTGCCTAAAATAGACTAGTTTGTATATTTTTGTCAGTTCATACAAATGAACTTGCCACCAACATAATTTAAGAATTGAATAAAAATAGATCAAAATGGAAAAATTAAGTATTTATAATTTCTAATCATATTATCTTTACAAGCATGTACCACTGCATACCAAAATCGAACCAGCCTACCTAATTATTTACAACTTTTTATTGGGCAATCTGCAATCATAATCCAACAGCAGTTCGATTTAAAACCTCTAGGTTTTCAGACTATCGCCCAGCCAATCAAACAAAGCAGTCAGCTAATTTACACTGTCATTCGCCGAATTCGTATTCCTACTCCAACCGCTCAATCGGCTGGACTTGGTGCTCAAAATATACCAATTCAAAGTGCTGGCAATACAGATAGTAATTATGATCTCAATTTAAAATGTCATATCATTTTTGAGCTAGACCAACAACAAATTGCTCGCTCTATTCGCTATGAAGGCAAGGTGTGTTAGTTCGCCTATTGCATTGAGTTATAAAAAACGCAGCCTAAGCTGCGTTTTAAATTGGCTATAACACTTAGTTTAGTGCTGAAACTACAGCTTCACCCATAGCATCTGTGCCAACTTTTGTCATGCCTTCAGACATAATATCTGCTGTACGCAAACCTTGATCCAATACTTGACCTACAGCATATTCAATTGCTTTTGCTGCATCTTCTTCACGGAAGGTATAACGTAACATCATCGCAACTGAAAGAATAGTTGCCAATGGATTAGCAACATTTTGACCAGCAATATCTGGTGCAGAACCATGACATGGCTCATACATGCCTTTACCATTTTCATCTAAAGATGCAGAAGGCAACATGCCGATCGAACCTGTCAACATTGCTGCTTCGTCAGATAGGATATCACCAAATAAATTACCTGTGACGATCACATCAAACTGCTTTGGTGCACGTACTAACTGCATCGCTGCATTGTCCACATACATATGTGACAACTGGATATCTGGATATTGTGCCTGCTGCAAGTCAGTTACGGTTTGCTTCCACAATTCAGTCACTTCAAGGACATTTGCCTTGTCAACTGAACACACCTTGCCACCACGCAGACCTGCAAGCTCAAACGCCACCTTGGCAATACGCTTGATCTCACTTTCTGAATAAACATCAGTGTTATAGCCTTGCTTTTCACCATTTTCCAGTTCACGAATACCACGTGGCTGACCGAAGTAGATACCACCTGTAAGCTCACGTACAATCAGGATATCCAGACCAGCAACAATTTCTGGCTTCAGACTTGAAGCGCCCGCCAATTGTGGATAAAGGATTGCAGGACGCAGGTTGGCAAACAGGTTCAATTCGCTGCGGATTTTTAACAGGCCACGCTCTGGACGGATTGAACGTTCAATGGTATCCCATTTAGGCCCACCAACCGCGCCCAACAAGATTGCATCGGCTTTTTTCGCCTGCTCACTGGTGACAGCTGGGTAAGGTTCCCCATGTGCATCAATCGCAGCCCCCCCCAACAAACCCTGTTCCCATGTCAAACCCAAATTAAATTTTTCATTGACCTTGTTCAGGACCTTCTCAGCAGCGCCCACAATTTCAGGACCAATCCCATCACCTGCCAAAATTAAAATATGTTTAGACATCTATTTTTCCAGTTTCATTAGTGCAGTTTTAAACTGCAATTCATTAAATCTTTTTCTCAACAAACTCGCCCACTCCTGTCACCACATCATATGGGCGGCAGAAGCGGCGAATGGTATGCTGTTCTTGCTGTAAATCCACACATAAGGGTTCAGGTGCAGATACATTTAATAAACTACCCGAACGATATGCACGGTCTCGGTACATTTTAAAGGTATAGCTTTGATTCGGCTTGAACTCGTGAATCACATGGAATATCTCGGCGCGGTCTGGTGAAATTGGATAGAAACGAATCACAACCTCATATTGCTTGGCAGGTATACTTAAATAGACCTGCTGTTTTCGGCTGAAAACCGAACCATCCAGGCGGATGATGCCATGTTCCATTGCCTGCCGACTGATACGATGGGATTTCGCATCCATCACAACAATGTCATTGATTCGTTCAAACTCACAATTCTCAACACCTGAACAATATAAAGTTGCATTATTCACTTTATTTTCCAATGTGGTCTGTGTAATTCGAACCTGATCAACAACAGTCGGCGCGTTTTGACATGCCGTTAAAGTTGTCGCAAGACCTAAACACAGCAAAATACTGTAAGCGAGTCTTCTTTTCATTATTCAAGCCCAGCCCTCATAACATGCACACATGCAAGCAAATATTATTCGCTAGCATGTTAGCAAGAGTTCAATGTCTGCGCTATGACTATCTTTAAAATGTCCCCAGACATTCAGGTATCTCCAGTCAACAAAAAACTAGGCCTTTATTTCCTGAAACACCCAGGGACGCGCCTGTTTGGCTTTTTCTTCATAGGCACGAATATCATCTGCCACTTGTAAAGTTAAGCCAATATCATCCAAACCATTTAATAGGCAGTGCTTACGGAATGAATCAATTTCAAATTTAAATGCTTCACCTGTTGGCGTACGTACTTCCTGAGCCTCTAAATCGATGGTCAATTGATAACCCTCAGTTTCAGCACATTCCTTGAATAACTGATCAACAATCTCTTCAGATAAAATCACAGGCAACATGCCATTCTTAAAGCAGTTGTTAAAGAAAATATCGGCAAAGCTTGGCGCGATCACGGTACGGAAACCATACTCATTCAATGCCCAAGGCGCATGCTCACGGCTTGAACCACAACCAAAGTTCGTGCGTGCCAATAAAATCGTTGAACCTTGATAACGCGGTTTATTCAACACAAATTCAGGGTTAATCGGACGTTTGCTAATGTCCTGCCCTAAATAACCTTCATCCAGATAACGCAATTCATCAAATAAGTTATCGCCAAAACCTGTACGCTTAATTGACTTTAAAAACTGCTTTGGAATGATTAAGTCGGTATCAACATTTGCACGATCTAAAGGTGCAACAATACCTTGTTCTACAGTGTATTTTTTCATGATTTTGCTCCTTTAGAATGAACGTACATCAACAAAGTGACCTGCGATTGCAGCCGCTGCAGCCATTGCAGGGCTCACCAAATGTGTGCGACCACCGTTACCCTGACGACCTTCAAAATTACGATTCGAAGTAGATGCACAATGTTCACCTGGTTGTAATTTATCAGCGTTCATTGCTAAGCACATTGAACAACCTGGCTCACGCCATTCAAAACCAGCGTCTAAGAAAATTTGATCCAAGCCTTCTTGTTCTGCTTGTTGCTTCACCAAACCTGAACCTGGAACGATCATCGCCTGTTTAATACTAGATGCAACTTTACGCCCTTTCACGACATCTGCCGCAGCACGAATATCTTCAATACGAGAATTGGTACATGAACCAATAAAGACACGATCCAATTGAATATCAGACAATGCTTGACCAGCAGTTAAACCCATATATTGATAAGCACGAGTCCAGTCATTACGTTGAACATCATCTTTTGCTTGTTCTAAAGTCGGTACTGCTTGCGAAACAGGGATCACCATTTCTGGAGATGTTCCCCAAGAAACTTGTGGCTCAATCTCAGCACCATTCAATACGACTACCGCATCAAATACAGCATCTTCGTCTGAGTGTAAGGTATTCCAATATTCTACCGCTTGATCCCACTGCTCACCTTTAGGCGCATAGTTACGATCTTTCACATAAGCGATGGTTTTGTCATCAACAGCAACCATACCTACGCGCGCACCAGCTTCGATCGCCATGTTACAAACAGTCATACGTCCTTCGATCGACATATCACGGAACACCTGACCACCAAACTCAATCGCATAGCCTGTGCCGCCAGCAGTACCGATTTTGCCAATAATCGCTAAAACAACATCTTTCGACGTCACGCCTTTGCCTAATACACCATCAACACGAACAAGCATGTTTTTCGATTTTTTCTGTACTAAACATTGAGTTGCTAACACATGCTCAACTTCAGAAGTTCCAATACCATGTGCCAAACAGCCAAAAGCACCATGTGTTGCAGTATGTGAATCACCACACACCACCGTCATGCCAGGCAATGTCAAACCCTGCTCTGGCCCAACTACGTGCGCAATACCCTGACGGATATCATTGATACCAAATTCAACGATATTAAATGTTTTACAGTTATCATCTAAGGTTTGGACTTGGATACGAGACGTATCATCCTCAATCCCAGCAATACCTTGCTCACGCTCTTTTTTAGAGGTCGGAACGTTATGATCAGGTGTTGCGACATTGGCACTTAAACGCCATGGCTGACGATCAGCAAGTTGTAAACCTTCAAATGCTTGAGGGCTAGTCACTTCATGTAATAAATGACGATCAATATAAATCAAGCTTGAACCATCATCGCGCTGCTTAACTAAATGGTCATCCCATAATTTGTCATATAATGTCTTGCCTGCCATGTCGTCGCTCTCCAACGTGCTTGTCATAGGACTGGGTAACTAAATCTTAGATTTATTATAGCAATGCTTTCACATAAATCTAATTTATCATTTTTATTAGTTATTAAACTTTTTGGAATATATAATTCATTTGTGCATCAATTTTTTCAATAAAAGAGATAAATCCTTAGCTATCTAAAAGTTCGATCATCAAGAGTAGAAATTTCTTTTTTACTTTTTAAATGATAATCATTATTATTTAATTAAATAGGATTTGAAGTGGTGAGCGATATGGCAAACATTCAGCAATTCGTGATTAACAATCAACGGACTTTAAAAAAAACCTTGAGTTACTACATCATGCATATTAGTGTTGCAATGATAGTTGCCTATATGATTACTGGCAATTTAATCATGGCTGCAACCTTGAGTTTAATTGAACCAACCGTACAAGCTTTTGCCTTTTTCTTCCATGAAAAAGTTTGGAATTATTTTTAATTTTCCGCATCAATATTTGAGCACCTATTTTTAAAGTTATTTGAGTAAGCCTGTATGAATCTTGCTGCATTTGAAGCATTTTTAAAAGTGATGGAAACGGGTTCAATCTCAATTGCAGCAGAACAACTTTTTATTACCCAGCCTGCCGTCACTAAACGTATTCATGGTCTGGAAGAATATTTTGGTGTCAAACTATTTGAATCTGCGGGACGAGGGATTCAGCCGACCCATGCAGCACATTCCCTTTTACCCAAAGTGAGAACCTGGCTGAATGAGCTTGGAGAAATTCACCATACGCTGAGCCATGAACAATCACAGGTACAAGGCCGTTTAAAGATTGGCACCAGTCACCACATTGGCCTACACCACCTTGCTGCACCCCTAAAGCGTTTTGTACAGCAATTTCCGCAAGTGACATTAGATGTGCATTTTGTTGATTCTGAACAGGCGCATGAGCAAGTTCTGGCAGGTGAACTGGAGCTGGCGTTTTTAACCCTGCCTCCTGTTGGCGATGATCGTCTCAACTATGTCACCATCTGGAATGATCCTTTGATTTTTGTCACTGCACCTTTTCACCCATTAGCACAGCAAACAGAACTGAGTCTGGAAAACCTGATTGCCTATCCAAGCCTGCTTCCCGCCTCACATACCTATACCAGCCAGATCACGCTGGCGGAATTTGAAAAGAAAGGGCTAAAACCGAAAATTACCATGAGCAACAATCCTTTAGAGTCAATCAGGATGTTAGTTTCTATTGGTTTAGGTTGGTCGGTATTACCTAAAACGTTGGTGAATCAAGATTTAAAACAACTTGATCTGAATCTCGATATGCAACGTCAACTGGGTATGGTGTGGCATCCTGCACGAATCCAATCAAAAGCAGCGGAAGAATTAATCAATATGATGCAACTTGGCTAGGTTAGCTAAAGCCAAGTTAGTCACCGCCTCCGCCACAACTGCTACAGCTACTGCCACAACTGGATGAAGATGATGATTGATCTTGCACATATTTTGCAAAATCTTTAGTCATTTGCGCCAGTTCAAACGATTGTCCATTTTCCCAACCCAACACCTGATCAACCGCAAATAGTCGTGGCAATTGCATCGTATTCCTTGGATTATATCCATGTAACATACAGCTATATTTCCAAGCTTCAAATAATTGCTTTGCTTGTTCTTCTGGTCTCGTTGTTCCGTCATAAGGGCTATGATTCAACATTCGACCTATGGTTTGCTCACATAATTGCTGATACTGGATCGGATATTGCAACATCACATGCCATAAAGCATCGACTGCATGTGAAGGCATGGCATAGGCTTGTTTTTGCATCACGTGTAATGCCAAATAATCCTTAAATCCAAGTTCAATCAGCCGACGTTGTTTTAAGCTCAGTTCGGGATATTGTTGTTTTAATTTATTCCAAAATATTGGATCAATGTTGAGTTGCTCAATCTTCTCTAATTTATTCCTTCGAGTCTTGGCGATCAAAACATGGTTTAAAATAATAATTGTCCATATTAATGGGAGTAAAACCCAAGCGGTAAAGATCTGCTGTTGCCAGCTATACATGAGCAGTAAGACTAAAATCGGCAGGATAATCCAGCGTATTTTTATATGCGGTTGATGGCGTTTTAATTGAATTAATGCATCAAGCTTGTTGGAAGTCTGTGCTTCCTGATTTATTTTTATTTTCATGCTTAAATCTCAAGAAGAAAAGATGACAATAAGATGACAAAAAACCTCCCTTTAGGGAGGAATGGTGTAATCCTTTATCCAATCTGCAATAAACGGCGAAGCTGCTGCGTGATCTGATTCACGTCCAAATTATGGTTTGATATGGTCATCGTCAGCAACTGATCTGAGCGAAAGGTACGATCAATTTCCAGCATGATATGCGTTTGCTGCGCTTCAGCAACAAAGGATACCTCCACCTCATTAAAACCACTAAACATCTGTGAAGATACAAACTCTAGCTCCTGATAGCAGCCAATCGTTGATCTAAAATTTCTTGCGGTCAGTTGCCCTTTTTCAACATCCACAGTCGACAGAACAAATCCACATTGTTGCATCGCCTGTAAAAAAGCCTGCATCGCTGGTGTTGGGGTCACTTTTAAATAGTCACGATCGGTTGAATCCAGTCCCCAGTCAACATCCATGTGTGTTTCAATCCATACACGAGCGCCATTACGTCGGCAGGAAACTTCAGTGATAGGGGTTTCATGAGGGATTTCCATGGTAAATGGAATATGATGTGACTCATTTGCAGCCAGCAAGAATTTCGAGCTAATCAACCACTGATCCAGCACCAAAGCCTGATTAAATTCATGATCGCCAGACTCAACCTCTGCAATGGTCATCAATTTTAGATATAAGCCATTAATTTCCTTATTCGTTGACCCACCAGTAAAATTAATTTCACCGCGTAGTGTCTCACCAGCCTGTAACGTAGGATTATATAAACGTGTTTCGACGTTTACCCCTTGCATATTTAAACCAGACATCATTTTTTTAAACATTTTTTTCACAAACCTTTTAAATTATTTCAATTCATCTGTAGCAATATACCGATGATTAAAGTGCCTCATCTCCAGCAATCTGAATCCTACCATCGGCAATCTCATTCATAAAATGCTGATAGTCATTTAAATTCCGTTCCATAGACTGTGTGGCATATTCCTGTAAAACCTCCACCATGGTATTCCCCTCGCCCAGATAACCCATCAAAACATCGGCATTCCCCGCCTTGGCATGGGCATGGGCTAAAGCCAGACCACAGCTTTCCGCATATTCATGAAAATACTCATCGTCCATATCGGTTAAGTCGACTGAAATCTTCATATCACGCAGTTGGCGGACATGGAAATGCTGCCCCAAGGTGGAATAGCCAAGAAAAATATCGCTTGCAGCTTGCATCAACTGCTGGCCATACACCACACGCTCGCCTTCATGCTTCACTTTTTCAGAGAATAATGGACTTAAAATAGAGGGGTTGGCTTCTTTCATCTGTAAAATCAACGGCTCACGATCGGCATCCTGAAACAGTGCAATGGCTGAACGTGTGCCCACGCTCCCCACGCCCACCACTTTGAATGCCACATCGGTACGTTGATAACGGTCAAATAGGACCTGCCGATCATGTTTCAATGAATCACGATACTGTCTAAAAAATTCATCCACATTCTTGCTGAACGGTTCATTTGGCTTTGGATGCCAAAGCAAAGGTTCATCATCAATAAAATGTCTAAAACCTGTTTCTTTGTCCTGTTGGGTCAGTTTAGGCAAAACCGAGTGGGCATTTTTTTCTGGGCGGAGTCCAAATGTCTGGCCCGTTTTTTTCTGAGTTTTCGACATTCCGTATTTTCCAGCAATGTACTGGCATCAACTTTCTCATACCATACCTGTAATGGTGATAACTCCATATTTTCAAGTAAATGTTGGCGGTAACTATTCAACATGGTTTTAATGGCTTTTAAGCCTACACGGTTGCCCAACCCAACATCTTGTGCAGCAATCACAAAGCTGGTTGCCAAACGTTTCAAATCCCATTCAAATGGCGCAACCAAGGTCTCATCAAAATCATTGATTCCAAAAAGAAGATTACGTTCAGGACTGGCAAAACCACCAAAATTACTTAAATGACAGTCGCCACAAATCTGTTGGAACAAACCCGAATGATGCTGCTCCCATGCCTGATCAAACAGCATCTGGGAAGGCATACCACGATAAAAGGTAAATGGAGACACACTCATCCTTTTGGCACGAATGGGCTTAAGCTTTTCTAAACGTCCCTGATTGCTCCAATCATAAATGCTTAATGCAGATATACCCTGTGGTCGCGCTGACAACTGTGACAGATGTTCCCTTGGAATCTTTTTACGCTGAGCCTTGCCCAATTTGAAACCATCACGTTTACTCAGCAACTGACCTTGATAACTGTGTCGGGTTAAATCAACACTTTGCTCTTTCCACAACTTCTCTGGCAATTCAATTTGTTGTTTTTTCATTATTTACCCCTATCAAAAACATTTTTATATCAAAAAAAACCTTTCCTAAAAACAAAATATTTTCACTTCTCATTCTGCTGAGCTTTTTGATAGTTTAGCCTTTGCTTTTTCACATATTTTTTCGCTATAAAATAAACTAACATCGCAAAAGGTAAAATCAAAAATAGTGCACCTACGCCAAAAGCAACATAGGCAAAATAAACATTCCCAATTAAAAAACAGATTCCTAATAATGTAAGTTGTACGATCAATTCCCCACAACCTTCGGCGACATAATCTAGCCAGGTTGGTTTTTTAGTTTGTTCAGTTTCATCACGATACTCTTGCATTTTTTATATCCAATTAGTGATCTTCTTATTATTCAACATGTTAAACATATTAAAACTGTAATATGTTTAACATTTTTCTATATTTTTTGATTAAATCGACCAGTCCTGAATTTCCCAGCCCTGTTCGCGTGCCAGCTTCTCCAAACGATCATCAGGATTGACTGCAATGGCATGGGTGGCATATTCAAGTAGGAAACGGTCATTAATCGAGTCTGAATAGGCCCACGATTCTTCAACCATCCGACCATCTAGCCATTGGTCCAGACGTGCCAGCTTGCCTTTCTGGTAGCATGGCAAACCTGTGACCTTACCCGTATATTTACCCTCAAGCACCTCGGCATTGGTGGCAATAATTTCAGTAATGCCAAACTCACGGAAAATTGGTGCGGTAATAAAATCACTGGTTGCGGTAATCCCAACGATGGCATGTCCCATATCCTGATGCTTCCTGATGGCCTCAAAACCTTTGGGACGCATTTGTGGACGAATCACCTTTTGCATAAACAACTGATGCAGTTCAGTTAAATAAGCATTGTCATGTTTGGTGAGAAATTCAAATACAAATTCATTATAGGCAATTGGGTCGAGTTGTCCCGCCTTGTAGTCTTCATAAAACTTGTCATTCATTTGGCGATGATGGACAGGATCAACCAGGGCTTCATTGACCAAAAACTCACCCCATGAGTGGTCAGAATCGGTATTTAACAGGGTGTGATCTAAATCAAACAAAGCCAATTTCATATAAATACTCATTTAAATGCAAATTAAAGAAAAAAAACGTAAATCTATTTCCGTAAGTCACTAAAAATTCGTTAAGATCATAGCAATTTAAACATTTTACTTTGACCTTTTTCGAGTTGGACGTGAAGAGTGACTGTCCCCGAGATCAAAGTCAACGATATAGAGAAAATTTAGGTAGCCAAATGATCGACTCAGAAGGTTTCCGACCCAACGTCGGGATCATTTTGGCAAACGATGACGGACAAGTTTTATGGGCAAAACGCATTGGTCACAATGCTTGGCAATTTCCACAAGGAGGGATCCAGTTTGGAGAAACCCCTGAACAGGCACTTTACCGTGAACTGAGAGAAGAAGTCGGTTTATTGCCCGAACACGTCCAGATTATAGCGCAAACTAAGGGTTGGCTGCGTTATCGTTTGCCACATCGGTACATTCGGTCAGATTCAGATCCCGTATGTATTGGACAAAAGCAAAAGTGGTTTTTACTGAAATTAACGGCATCGCCGCATCATATTCAGTTAAATCTATCAGACCCACCCGAGTTCGATGAATGGCAATGGGTGAGTTACTGGTATCCATTGGGTCAGGTGGTAAACTTCAAAAGAGATGTTTACCGCAGAGCCATGATGGAGTTGTGTTTACAGTTACCTCAGCGTTAATTGTCGCAAAATCATGACTTTAAACAATGATTTTTAACGATATAGCTGTTATAAATAGGCATATAACGATTCAATAAACAGGAGCAGACACCTCATGTCAAACATGCAACTCGACACGCTCAGACGCATTGTGCAAGAAATCAATGCGTCCGTCAGTTTGCATGACTCTTTGGACATTATGGTCAATCATGTGGCTGAAGCGATGCACGTGGATGTATGCTCTATATATCTCTTAGATGAGCGTAATCGTCGTTATGTGTTGATGGCCTCAAAAGGTTTAAACCCTGAATCCGTTGGACAAGTATCTTTAAGTGTCGGTACAGGTTTGGTCGGTTTAGTCGGTCAACGCGAAGAAATTGTCAACTTAGACAATGCGCCGAAACATGAACGCTTTGCTTATTTACCCGAAACAGGTGAAGAGCTGTTTAACTCATTCCTCGGCGTACCTGTCATGTACCGTCGCAAAGTCATGGGCGTTCTAGTGGTTCAAAACAAGGAATCCCAGGACTTTAGCGAGGCGGCTGAATCGTTCCTTGTCACACTGTGCGCACAGCTTTCTGGTGTCATCGCCCATGCGCATGCAGTCGGAAATATTGATGTTTTCCGAAAACCGAATAGTGGTTCCACCTACAAGACCTTTCAGGGCGTTTCTGGCGCGGGTGGTATCGCATTGGGTCGGGCGATTGTGCTCTACCCGCCCGCCGACCTGACCGCAATTCCAGACCGTGAAGCTGAGGACATTAGTGACGAGCTGGCATTGCTTGATCAGGCCATTGCCTCTGTTCGTAAGGAAATCCAGTCTCTGGATGAAAAAATGCAGGATTCCCTCATGTCAGAGGAACGCGCGTTATTCAGCGTGTTCCTGCGCATGCTGGATGAAAATGCATTACCCAGTGAAATCAAGGACCATATCCGCACAGGTAGCTGGGCTCAGGGTGCAGTGCGCAAAGTCATTGACAAGCATGTGGCACTGTTTGCACAAATGGAGGACGATTACCTGCGCGAACGGGTTTCTGACCTCAAGGATTTGGGACGGCGCATTTTAGCCTGCCTACAGGAGGCGGATTCAAGCCATCGTGAACTCAGCCCTGACAGTATCCTGATTGGTGAAGAGATCAGCACTGCGGCGCTGGTTGAACTGCCTGTCGATAATATTGCAGCGATTGTGACCTCTGAAGGCGCTGCCAATTCACACATGGTAATCGTGGCACGCGCTCTGGGGATTCCAACGGTTGTGGGTGTCACCGAATTGCCAATCAACACCCTTGATGACATTGAGATGATTGTCGATGCCTATCAGGGACGTGTTTTTGTCAATCCACCGCGCCGTCTACGCCAGCGTTATAAGGAAGTCCAGAAAGAAGAAGAACAGATTGCCAAAGATTTGAAGCAATACGAAACCCGTGATGCCATTACTCCTGACGGGGTGGAAATTCCATTGTTCGTCAACACAGGCTTGATGATTGATGTGGTGCGTGGGGTTCAACGGGGGGCCAAGGGCGTCGGTTTATATCGCAGTGAAATTCCGTTTATGTTGCGTGAGCGCTTCCCAGGTGAGGAAGAGCAGCGTGCCATCTATCGTCAACAGCTTAGCCATTTTGCCAACAAGCCTGTGATTATGCGGACGCTGGATATTGGTGCGGATAAGGACCTACCCTACTTTAGCATTGAAGAGGAAAACTCGGCACTAGGCTGGCGTGGCCTGCGCTTTACCCTTGACCATCCAGAAATCTTTTCCGCACAGATTCGCGCCATGCTCAAGGCCAGCATCGGCTTGAATAACCTACATATCCTGCTGCCGATGGTCACCAGTGTCAGTGAGGTGGAGGAAGTCCTGTATTTGCTGGAACGTGACTGGATTGCGGTTCAGGAAGAAGAACAGGTGAAGATCACCAAACCTAAAATCGGCATCATGGTTGAGGTTCCAAGTGTCCTGTTCCAGATTGATGAATTTGCAGAGTTGGTAGACTTTTTCTCTGTAGGTTCCAACGACCTGACCCAATACCTGCTTGCGGTTGACCGTAACAACCCGCATGTTGCCAATGTCTATTCACATTTTCATCCGTCTGTGCTGCGGGCTTTGCAAAACCTTGTTCAAGCCTGCCATCAGCACCAGAAGCCGATTAGTGTATGCGGAGAAATGGCGGGCGACCCCCTGACCGCCATCCTGCTCATGGCGATGGGGTTCAATACACTTTCCATGAGTTCAAGCAACATCTTGCGGGTACGTAAAGCCATTTGCCATGTGCCGATGAGCGATGCCAAAAAGCTATTGGACGATGTGTTAAAAATGAACAATCCTTTGCTGATTAAAAGCTGGCTGGAGCATTATTTTAGAACCCATGGCTTAGCCGATATGGTCAAGTCTAATCGCTTGCTCAGTGCATAAAGTAAAAAAGCATCCTGTTTAGGGTGCTTTTTTTAACAGTATCTATAAGCAAAAAAACGTAAATCCTGTTTAAGATGGTATGCTGTGTCCATCGAATAAAGCACTTGTTGTATGCGCTTTTATCCATTGGAAAAAAAGCCACCAGCAGCCTATTGTTAAACTATAAACATCCAACACATTTCATGATGCAATTTACAACAACTCAATAATTCGGATGACTCAACTCAACAGTCATCCTGTAAATGGAGAATAACCATGAGCCAAGACGATAAAAAATGTCCTTATAGCCAACTTACAACAGACTTTGGTGCGCCCGTCGTTGACAACCAAAATAGTTTAACTGCGGGCGCGCGAGGACCACTCCTTGCCCAAGACTTGTGGCTAAATGAAAAACTTGCCAATTTTGTGCGTGAAGTGATTCCTGAGCGTCGTATGCATGCCAAAGGTTCAGGTGCATTTGGTACATTTACGGTCACCCATGATATTACCCAATACACTCGCGCTAAAATTTTTAGTGAAATCGGCAAAAAAACTGAAATGTTCGCCCGTTTTACCACCGTTGCAGGTGAACGCGGTGCGGCCGATGCAGAACGGGACATTCGCGGTTTTGCGTTAAAATTCTATACAGAGGAAGGCAACTGGGATATGGTGGGCAACAACACCCCTGTATTCTTCCTACGTGATCCACGTAAATTCCCTGACCTGAACAAAGCGGTCAAACGTGACCCGAAAACCAATTTGCGCAGTGCAACCAACAACTGGGATTTCTGGACACTGCTTCCAGAAGCGCTGCATCAGGTCACCATCGTGATGTCAGACCGTGGTATTCCTGCCAGCTACCGTCATATGCATGGTTTCAGTAGTCACACCTATAGTTTCATCAATGCGGCCAATGAACGTTTCTGGGTGAAATTCCACTTTAGAACCCAGCAGGGCATTAAAAACCTGACCGATGCTGAAGCCGAAAGCATCGTAGGGAAAGACCGTGAAAGCCATCAACGTGACTTATTTGATGCGATTGAAAATGGTGATTATCCAAAATGGACACTTTTTGTTCAGGTTATGCCAGAACAGGATGCAGAGAAAGTACCATACCATCCATTCGACCTGACCAAAGTTTGGCCTCATGGTGACTATCCACTCATCGAAGTTGGGGAGTTTGAGCTAAATCGTAATTCAGAAAACTTTTTCTTGGATGTTGAACAATCCGCCTTTGCACCGAGCAACCTCGTTCCTGGCATTAGCGTTTCACCAGATAAGATGTTACAAGCACGTCTATTCAACTATGCCGATGCTCAACGTTATCGTTTAGGTGTGAATTATCAACAAATTCCAGTCAACGCGGCACGCTGCCCTGTACATAGCAATCACCGTGATGGTCAGGGCCGTATTGATGCCAACTATGGCGGTTTACCACACTATGAGCCAAACAGCTTTAATCAGTGGCAGGAACAACCCCAATATCGGGAACCCCCATTGAAAATCAATGGCGATGCTGATTTCTGGGATTTCCGTGAAGACGATAATGACTACTTTAGCCAACCCCGCGCACTATTTGAATTAATGGAACCTGAGCAACAACAGGCATTGTTTGACAATACAGCAGGCGCGATGGGTGATGCACTAGACTTTATTAAATATCGCCATATTCGTAACTGCTATGCATGTCATCCCGCTTATGGTGAAGGTGTCGCACAAGCATTAGGTTTAACTGTAGCTGATGCTCAAGCCGCACGTGCAACCGATCCAGCGAGACATTTACCAAGCTTTCTTTAATTTTTGAAGTACAAAAAAAGCCATCCTCGGATGGCTTTTTTTACCCAAACAATTTAAAGCTACAAACTCAAATGCAAAATTGGGAAAGGTTTGCCCAATCCGTCCAGTGGGGAACGAGAAATGACTTTAAAGCCTAAACATTCATAGAAACCAACTGCCTGTGGATTTTGTTCATTGACATCTACGTTAGTCGCACCAAGCTGTTCAACTGCATAAAATAACAACTGCTTGCCAATGCCTTGACCTCGTGCTGCATTTCGAATAAACAACATCTCAATCTTTTTCTCTGCCACACCAACAAAGCCCAAAATCGTACCTGTATCACTTTTCATACACTTTAAAGTGACTGCTGGAAAAGCCTGTTCCATCTCTGTACACGACAAAAATAGATAACTCATTGAAATAATGTCACAATAATTGTTTTCTAACGACGAATACTATGACACATCTCAATGAGTTATATCTTATCTTAAACAAATCTCTAAAATGGAACAAGTCACATTTAAAGTGCTTTTCGCTCATCATGCTTGCGATCATTTTAAAGCAAACGTGCAATCTTTCTTCTGCATCTAAAGCCTTGCCCATCAAGTGCTTACCACAATCATTTTATCGGCGTATGCAGCGCTTCTTTGCAGGTCAGTATTTTGATTATCGTCAAATTTCTCAGTTGATTTTCAATATGTTTTCATTCGACCAAGTGCAACTGACTTTAGATAGAACCAATTGGAAATGGGGAAAACGAAATATTAATATCCTGATGCTCGCAATCGTTTATCGTGGAATAGCGATACCTATCCTTTGGACATTGCTTAATAAACGTGGAAATTCAGATACGAAAGAGCGTATTGCTTTGATTCAACGCTTTATAGCCATTTTTGGTAAAGACCGTATTGTGAATGTGTTCGCAGACAGAGAGTTTATCGGTGAGCAGTGGTTTACATGGTTAATTGAACAAGACATCAACTTCTGCATTCGTGTAAAAAAAACTTCATTGTCACCAATCATTTAGGAAAGAATCATAAAATTAGTGATTTATTTCGCCATCTTAAAGTTGGTCAAATTGAATGTCGTAAACGACGGATTTTGGTTGGTCGGGTGAAACTATATATAAGTGCACTACAGTTAGAAAATGGAGAGCTTTTACTCGTCGTTTCTCCTCAGTTTAATGCCAATGCTATTCAGGATTATGCATTACGCTGGGAAATTGAAACCTTATTCAGTTGTCTCAAAGGACGCGGGTTTAATCTTGAAAATACGCGCTTGACAGACCCTAGACGAGTGAAAAAATTGATTGCGGTGTTAGCTATAAGCTTCTGTTGGTGTTACTTAACGGGTGAATGGCAACATAATCAAAAAAAAGCGATAAAAATAAAGAAGCATGGACGACTCTCAATGAGTTTATTTCGCTATGGTTTAGACTATGTTCAAATGGCGATTCAGCATTTAATTGGTTTTGGGAAAAAAGAAGAGTTTAAGGAAATTTTGGCAATTTTAAGAAAGCAGAATCCTGATAGGATAAGGGTTCTGTGAAATTTGTCGTGTACAGAGCTGTTCCATAATGATTGGCTTAAAAAAGGCAATATCATCTTCACTAATAAAATCATGTGTTGCTCGAACAGAATCCTCCCAAACGGCTAGTAGTTCTGCATAGTTTTCAGGATGTACAGCGTCTAGGACCATAGTTTTCTCATATTTAAAAATAACAAATCAAGATTTAGCTTAATTAAGTTTTAAGCACGTATGAAATGCCCTTCACGAATACAATAAAAAGGACTAATCAATCTTGAAGATGATTTCATTGCATGCATCAATTCATTTTCTGGCGTATCACGGTCTTCATCCGTCAACTGAAAAGTTCGATAATGAATCGCCAAAGAACGGTGGGCATGGAGATCTAAATGAGCGTGGAATGCATCCTGTGGATTCATATGCACATAACGCATCAACTGACGTGGCTCATAGGCGCCAATCGGCAGCAACGCAATTCTTGCAGCCCCATAGCGTTCATAAATTTTCTTGAAATGACCTGCATACCCGGTATCACCCGCAAAAAAACAGTGCCCCGTTCTTGCCAATAGTGAAAATCCGCCCCACAGCGCCCTGTTCTGGTCCCTGACACCACGTCCTGAGGCATGCTGCGCTGGTGTATAGGCGATCTTTAACTCATCATGAAAGGGGATTTCCTGCCACCAGTCCATTTCAATGACATGCAGGTGCTTCGGTAGATAGTGACCATTGCCCAAACCCGTATAAATTGGCATTTCAAACTTCTGATGTAACCAATCCAGAGTTGCTAAATCCATGTGATCATAATGATTATGACTCAGCAAAACCCCATGAATAGTTGGCAAATGCTCTAAAGCTATGCCTGCGGTACACACACGCTGCGGCCCTCGCCCTTGTCTTGGGCTGGCATATTCACACCAAACAGGATCGGTCAAAAAATTATAAGGGCCGATTTGAATCAAAACAGTAGCATGACCAATAAACCACATTTGCCAATCATTGAGATCTGCATGCGGACGGTTTTGTGGCAATTCCAACATCTGATTACGCAGATTCAATTCTTGCGCAGGATCAACACGCCATGTAAAAGACTTACGCGTCGCAAGCCATTTAAATAAAGCTTTACGACCCAACGATGCTAAAGGTCTTTCTAGATTATAAAAACGATCAATACCAGAATGCTCAGAAGCCTCGTGTGGAAATGGAGGTTTCTCCCAAGTGTGGCTCAAGCAAGATTGTGTCGGCAATTGATAGGTTAATGTCGGCTTATCTTTCATGTACGTCTTCTTTGGTGGAATCCAATCGCATGAGGCATCAGCGAATATGTATTAAATGATAAGAAGTCTTTCAATCTAAATTTTATCAAATCAATAGATTGTATAATTTTTAAAGGATTTTATTTCATCCAAATCATCGACTTCAATCCTCACATAAGGTTCTTAGTTATGCTGATTTTCTCTAGTCGAGTCAATATAATTTTATTGCTGATCCTCATTGTTTACTTAATTTATGTAAGCTGACGTAATCCATTTTTTCCAAAACCTAAAATGAATAAAAAAACAGCCGATTAATACGACTGTTTTCTGCTTTCGTTTATTAGAACTGTTTCATCACTATTTAGCCTCTTTATATTTCTCCCATAGGGGCATGAGGAACGTTTGAAGTTTCACAAGGGAATTGATGAAAGAAATCTATTTTTTATACGTTACTAAAAAATGCAGCGAACTGTTGATAACTTGGTCGTTGGCTGACATTTTCTAAATAACGTTCTATTGCAGGATGAGGTTCTATTTCATTCATTTTTAACTGCCAAAATAACATCGCGGCGACCATCACATCCGCCGCAGTAAACTGAGCCCCACATAAATATGGATCCGCTGCACTTAAGCCTTGCACAAAAGCAGTATAAACATCTTGATCGTCACCATATCCAACAAACATCTTCTGTTCTGGTTTTATTGTTATACCGAGCATTTTATTGGTCGATGCAGCATCCCACGGTCCAGAAATGAAGAATAACCAACGATAATAAACACCACGTTGCGGATCATTTAACGCTGGCGCTAAGCCTTTCTCTGCAAACTTATCGGTCAAATAAGCGCAAATAGCCCCCAACTCATAGATCACCACATCATCATCAACCAGAACAGGTACTTTCCCAAAAGGATTCATTTTTAAATATTCAGGTGTTTTCATTTCCGTATCAAAAGCAACTTCAATGCGTTCACATTCAATACCCAGTTCGATTAACAACCAATCGACAACAACACCACGTGAAAAAGAATTTGTATATAGTTTTAGAGCCATTTTGATATTTCCTTGTTTATTTGGTCTTATTTAAATTTAATACTTGTGATTGTCAGTTTTTGTCAGTAGTCGAATGGCAAACTTCTTGTATCCACCATTGTTGGAAAAGTTGTTGTTTAAAATGAGGATATAACTCTTGGCTTAAACTCAATTGCTGTATGCGATCTATTCTGAAATGTCGAAAGCCATTACGCAGTTCACACCATGCTGCTAAAACGATACGATCATTAAAATATCCTAATGCAAATGGCCACAATACTCTTGAACTGACTCGTTGCTGCTCATCGGCATAATCAACCATGATTTTGACTTGTTGACGAATCGCAATTCGAACCTGCTCGACTAACTGCTCATCTACAGGCAACCATGTTTGAATTGATCTTAGCGTGGTTTGTTGTAGTAGATGCTGACAATTCGTAGGTAGCACCGCATTCAGTTTTGCCAATACAGAAGTTGATGCTGATTTTAGGGCTTGATCAGGAATCTCACTTAACCAGTTTAATGCCAAGAAAATAGCTTCAATTTCGGTTTCATTTAATGTCATCGGTGGAAGTAAGAAGTTTTCTTTCAGTTGAAAACCTAGACCCGCAGCAGCATCAATATTTACCCCTTGCTCTCGCAAACTCTCAATATCACGATAAACACTACGCTGACTGATCCGTAAACGTTCCGCCAGTACCTTTGCTGTTACTGGATATCGATATTCTCTTAATAATTGCAAAAGATTGAGCAAACGAATTGAGCGACTCATGGTTTCCCTATTGCTTTGTTATTATTGTCTGATGGGAGAGCATACTCCCCCACCTTAGTGTAATGCTTAAACCACTTAACTCTCTGAGAGTGCCGTCGATTGTATCATCCCTTGCAAATAATCATGCAATTGTTGCACATTATCCGCAATCGTAAGCGGTTGATAACGTTGTAACGTTTCAACACTATGCACGCCATAACTGACGCCGATTCTTGGCATATTCAGATTTTGTGCCATCTCAAGATCATAACTGGTATCTCCCACCATAATGGCGCGATCCACAGCCACATCCATCTCTGAAATGATTTCTTTTAACATCAATGGATCTGGTTTCGATCTTGTTTCACTCGCCGCACGGGTAATATCAAAAATGTCATGGCTATTGGTTTGTCCAAGCACCCGATCCAAGCCTTTACGGCTTTTGCCCGTCGCAACAGCAAGTTTTAAACCTTGTTGCTTTAAATCTGCGAGTAGTTCAGCAACCCCATTAAACCAGACATCACCCTTCGAGTTCGCCACATAATGATCCGCATAACATTGCAAAATATCCTGCTGTAAATGAGGCACTTGTGGAAATAAGATTTGCATGACCTCAGGCAAACCCAAACCAATAATACTTTTCGCAGCGTCATTGCTCAGCGGCTGTTCAAATTGTTGTGCAGCATGCTGCAAACTTGCCACAATTTGCCCAACAGAATCAAATAAGGTTCCATCCCAATCAAAAATCACCAACTCCACATTTTGACGCATGATGATGTTCTCAATTTGATTCATGATTGCTTTCTCAACTCATCAATTAACTGCTGCATATCTTCAGGCATGGGTGCTTCAATGGTTGGATAATTTGGAATCTCTAAACGCATGGCATGTAAACACAAACGTCGCGCTTCAGGCCCTGAATACGCTGTATTGTGCCCATATTTATCATCACCAATCAGTGGATGACCAATACTTAAACCATGTACACGAATTTGATGGGTACGACCTGACAAAGGCGAAGCATGCACCAGAGTTGCTGTTTTAAAACGCTCAGCCACCTTCCATTCTGTTTTACTGGGCTTACCTTCTTTGGTGACACGCACACGGCGTTCACCATTAGCCAGTTCATAACGCAATAAAGGTGCGTCAATCAACTGCTTATCCAAGCTGACCTGTCCTTTGACAATCGCCGCATAGGTTTTTTGAATTTTATGCTCACGCAGTAGGTCTTGTAGCAATTTTAAGGTGCTACGCTTTTTACTGATCATCACCAAGCCAGAAGTGTCTCGGTCAATCCGATGAATCAGTTCTAAATATTTTTTTCCTGTCGCCGCACGTAAAGCCTCAATCAAGCCATATGCGACACCACTACCGCCATGTACTGCAATACCGGAAGGCTTATTGACCACCAATAAACCTTCATCTTCATAGACGACACGGCTCAATAAGCTTTGAGCAACGCTATCACTCACAGGCGCAGCCGTTTCATCTTTTTGCTCATAACGAATCGGTGCAACACGAATCTGGTCACCAATCTGCAACCGTGTTTCTGCTTTTATTCTTTTTTTATTGACACGTACTTGTCCTTCACGAATCAAACGATAGATTCGACTTTTTGGAACACCTTTTAATCGGGTAAATAAAAAGTTGTCTATTCGCTGCCCGTCTTGATGCTCATCCACGTCAAACCAAGTGACACTTTGCCATTGTTGTGTAGAATTCATACGCTCGATTTATCCAAGATTTGCTAAATATGATTAAAAAATGATCATTTAGCTAAGTTATTTCACAAGAAACCTAAACTTAGCCCATAGGCAGATGCCGCAAGGTTTGATATATTCAGCGCACGGATACCACCGTAAGTGAGCATCAAATCAAAAATTTTATTTAGATAAAATTTTAAATCGATGAGATATTCACCAACAGCTCGGATAGGTCGTAAAGAATTATGCCGACGCCGAAGGCTTATTATATCGGCAAAATGACAAACTGTTGCGTTTAATTGTGCATCTGCACATAGGGTTTATTGATATTTCAATATACCCTGCGGTTTGTCCAGAAAAAATATGTTGCCAACAGGTTTGTTGGCTATTAAATGTAAACTGATCCACATCAGACAATTTGCTCCCTGATGCCGCATTCAGGCTAAAGCGTTGATGCATTGGAACTGCCAGGCGAAGATACGATGATCATTCCGTATCAGGACGTCCAAATGGGGCGGCCTTAATGCTTAATGACAGTGAAAGTCATCACATCCAATGCACCGCTCACCCGCCAGTGAAGCGCACAGGAAACTTGGATCATTTAGGGTCCAGTGATATATCACGGTGCCCAGGATTGAAGCAGGATTGCCGACATCGAAATAACCGTATCAGAACCCAGAACTGGATTTACAGTCAGTGGTTTCAGAGCTTCGCATATCAAAGCTGCTCCTGAGTCTTGATCACGCCAATTTGATGTTTGCTCAAAAATAGCGAGCGAGTTGTTTGTGTGTATCACTATTAGGTGTCACACCCATGAAACGTATGCTGATTAATGCAACCCACGCTGAAGAGGTTCGCGTTGCACTTATCACTGGTAGTCGTCTTTACGATTTTGATCTGGAAAATCGTACTCGCGAACAGAAAAAATCAAACATCTATAAAGGTCATGTCACTCGTGTTGAACCGTCTCTAGAAGCGGTTTTTGTCGAGTACGGCGCTCAGCGCCAGGGCTTTTTATCAATGCGGGAAATTGCAAACTCGTATTTCAAGGCGGACCCACGCCAAACCTCCAACATCCGTGAACTGATCACCGAAGGCACAGAATTATTGGTCCAGGTTGAAAAAGAGGAACGTGGCAACAAGGGTGCCGCGCTTTCAACTTTCATTTCACTGGCTGGCCGTTATCTGGTTCTGATGCCAAACAATCCGAAAGGTGGTGGCATCAGCCGTCAGATTTCAGGTTCTGTGCGCGAAGAACTCAAAGAAATTCTATCTTCTTTAAATTTACCTCGTGGCATGAGCGTCATTGTTCGTACTGCGGGTATCGGTCGCTCACAGGAAGAACTGCAACTTGACCTACAGCATTTGCTGGACCTTTGGGCACAAATTCAGGGTACGGCAAGTTCTGGTCCATCACCAATGCTGGTGCATCAGGAAGCGGGTGTGGTGACACGCGCCATCCGTGACTATCTACGTGATGACGTTGCTGAAATCCTGATTGATAGCGAACAGGCCTATAATGAAGCTTACAACTTCGTTAAAGCTGTGATGCCACGTCAGCTGGACAAGTTAAAAACCTATACCCAGAATGAGCCATTATTTGCTCATTTCGGTATCGAAAGCCAAATCCAGACTGCTTATGAACGTGAAGTAAAACTTCCTTCTGGCGGTTCAATCGTGATTGACCAAACCGAGGCGCTGGTTTCCATCGATATTAACTCGGCGAAATCAACCCGTGGTCATGATGTTGAAGAAACCGCATTAAATACCAACCTTGAAGCGGCTGAGGAAATTGCGCGTCAACTTCGTTTACGCGATATTGGTGGTTTGGTGGTGATCGACTTTATCGACATGGCCAAGGACCGCAACCAGCGCATGGTTGAGGCGAAACTTCGTGAAGCAACTCAAAGTGACCGCGCACGTATCCAGTTCGGCCAGCTTTCACGTTTTGGCCTGATGGAAATGAGTCGTCAGCGTTTGCGCCCATCGCTTGAGGAAGCAACGGGCTATGTGTGCCCACGCTGTCATGGCACAGGCATGGTACGCGACCTACGCTCCCTTTCACTTTCAATTATGCGTAAAGTGGAAGAAATTGCATTACGTGAACGTCAAGGCGAGGTACAGGTAGAAGTCCCTGTGGAAATCGCTGCATTCCTGTTGAATGAAAAGCGTCACAGCCTTGTATATCTGGAACAAACCTCCAATGTGCGTGTCACCATTCTGCCGCATCCACATTTGGAAACGCCACATTATGAAATCCAGTACAATCCAGCAGGCTTTGCGCCATCCAGCTATGAACGCACTGAAGCGACCCGTGACAGTGAAAAACAACTGGGTTATGAGTCTTCTGAATGGCATCTGGAAGAAGCTGAGCACAGTCATGCTGCTCCAGCACAGCAGCAGGCGACAGCGCCACAGAAAAAGGCTATAACACAGCAAGGCACTGCCCAGCCAAAACAGGCACAGGCAGCAGCGTCAAAAGCAGCAAGCCCTTGCGCATGGTTAGAGAACCTGTTTGTTCAAAAACAGGCTCAGACCATTGATCAGTCCCGCTCTGCACAAAATGCGGCGTCAGCTATTGAACAGATGATCAATAATGGCGCTGTGAGCCGTGGTCAATTCGGCCAGGTTGAGACAGCTGCAATTGCGGAAACAACAGCAAATAATGTCTATATTTCCCAGACACCTGTAAAGCAGGAAACTCGCGAAGCGTTTGAGAAAGACGAAAAACTGAACCGTCCAAATCAGTCTCAAAACCCAAAGAAACGTAAGCATAAAGAGCAACGTGAACAGCATGTACTTGCCCATGAGCAACAAAATCAGGTGCATGAGGAAGTTGTTCAACTGTCACGTCAGGAACAGCGTCAAGAGCAACGTGACCTGAAACGCCAGCAAAAACGTCCGCAGGAATCACAAAACCAGCAACAGCAAAATGATGCTGTTCATGGAAATGATACCTCTGTACCGTTGCCACGTCGTGACCGTCATAGCCAGCAGCGTCCAAACCGCCCGAACCGTCACCGTGACCAAAGTGTTCTCAACGAAACGCCTGTTGCAGTTGAGGCTGCATCCAATCCACAGCAGCTTAAAGTTGATGTGATTGATACACCTCGCACTGAACCAATGAATACGGCATTGATCGTCAACATTGATCAGGGACAAAGTGAAATTGTTGCGCTCAATCCACAGCAGACCACTGCGCCAGCACCACAGGCCGAGCCAGTAAAAGCGGTTGTGAGGGCTGCTGAAACAACTGCGCCTGTTCAGGCAGAGCAGGTTGCTGCTGAAACAACACCAGTTGAAGAGGCAACCCAGGCACCAGCGAAACGTGCAAGCAATGATCCACGTTCACGCCCTCGTCAGCGTGGGGCGCAAAGCAGCCAAAAAATGGCAGCAAAAATTGCACCATCGCAAATTCCAGCGTTGGGACAATACACCATGGGTGGCCTGATTCGTCATATTTATGGTGAAGACTGCAAATTCCTGATTGAGCAGTTTGGTTTGGTGACTACATTCAACCGTGCCTTGCAGAAGTTCGCTGAACAATATGCCAGCACCCTGGTGGTTGAAACAGCTGCTGAGGAAAAGCGCCCTGTTACACGTGATGTAGAACTTCCACGCCAGAAGCCAACCGAAGAAGCTGAACCAGCACCTGTATTGCCATTAACACCACCAGAAGCATCCGCTTCGCGTGTTGCCAACGATCCACGTGAACGTCGTCGTTTAGCAAAACTTGCGGCTGAGCAAGCAAAAGAGGAGCATCTGGCTTCCAATATAGCGCCTGGTGCCCCTGTAGAAAGCACTGAAACCACGCAAGAAGTGCAGGAAACAGCAATTGCGACTGTTGTTGCGCAAAACACTGTTGGTGATGCAGCACCTGAACAACAGGCACTGGCACTTACAAATGAAGAAATGCCTGTGGTGGTGGAAGAAACAGCACCTGTTGAAGCAGTTGAGTCAGCGCAAGCTGCTGTTGAGACTGAAACTGCGGTGGTTACAGATGCAGTTGAAGCAGTGCAGACTATTGAAAACACTGAACCAGTCGCAAGCACTGAAGAAACAGATGTGGAAGATGAAGCTGCCAAAGCGGAAAAGGAGAAATCTACCCGCCCTCGCCGCCCTCGTGGACGACCACCGAAAAAGAGTATCGTTGGCAATGAATAATTTGCTAAATTACACTCAATAAGCAAAAGCCTAATCATTTCGATGATTAGGCTTTTTTGTTACTGTAAAATGTAGCGTCATTGAGATATTGTAAGAGAGCTAGGCCCTTGCGCTGCTTTAGACGCAGCTCAGGTTGATTGCTCTAGGGAATCGCCACTAAAAGCAGCATCAACAGCAAAGATGTTAAATGGTAGTGTTCCAAAAAATAGCCACTTCTTGGATTGATCAAAAAATAAACAGGATTGATATGAGCCAAACTACGCAGACCGATATTATTACCATTGGTGATGTCGCAACCCGACTTCCGAACTTCATTACCAAAGTACCTCATATCCTCAGTGGTCTTAAACAGGCATATTTGCGGACACCAGCCTCTCCAACTGGTTTAGGGATCGCATTTGAAAAAGCAGTAAAGCGTAACCCACAAGGTATTGCACTGTTATTTGAAGATCAAAGCTATAGCTATCGAGCACTAAATGAATGGGCAAACCAGATTGCACATTACTATTTGTCTCTTGGCGCAAAAAAGGGTGATGTTATTGCGGTGATGGTTGAAAACCGTCCTGAACTGATTGCTACGATTGTTGCTTTAGCTAAAATTGGTGTCACGATCGCACTCGTAAACACATCACAAGTCGGTAAAGTCCTTGCTCATAGCATTAATTTGGTTAATCCAATTGCAGTGATTGCAGGTGAAGAAGTCCGTGCTGCGATTGATGAAGCTCGCCCAGAATTAAAAGTGCCACAAGACCGTTTCCACTGGTTTGCTGACCAGGAAACGCGCAAGCATGCTGGTACTGCACCTAAAGACTATGTCAATCTTGCCCAGCAAATTGATCAATTCCCGAAATTCAATCCATCCACCACACGTACAGTGACAGGTAAGGATGGCCTGTTCTATATCTATACTTCTGGTACAACAGGTCTGCCTAAGGCGGTTATTTTCACCCACAGCCGCTGGACGCTAGCTTATGGTACATACGGCCATATCCTTAATCTTGGCAAGGATGACGTGATGTATGTGACCCTGCCACTTTACCATGCAACAGGTGTGGTGGTGTGCTGGTGTGGCGTGATTGCGGGTAGTGCAACACTTGCGGTACGTCGTAAATATTCAACCAGTGCATTCTGGAAAGATGTTCAAAAATTCAATGCATCTGCGATTGGTTATGTTGGTGAGCTTTGCCGTTACCTCATTGATGCGCCGACAACGGAACTTGATCGCGCCCACCGTGTCACCAAAATGATTGGTAACGGTATGCGTCCAAACATCTGGGGCAAATTCAAGGAACGTTTTGGTGTGCAGGAGGTTCTTGAACTTTATGCATCAAGTGAAGGCAATGTTGGCTTTAGCAACATCTTCAACTTTGACAATACCGTGGGCTTCTCTCCTACCCCTTATGCCATTGTTGAGTTTGACAAGGAAAAGAATGAGCTTGTCCGTGACAAGAAAGGCCACTGCAAGAAAGTGAAGACAGGTGAAGTGGGCCTGCTGATTGGCAAAATTACCAGTCGTTCCCCGTTTGATGGCTATACCGATCCTGAAAAGAACAAGTCGGTTATTCTTAAGGATGTATTTACCAAGGGTGATTCATACTTCAATACAGGTGACCTGGTTCGTGACATCGGTTTCCGCCATGCACAGTTCGTGGACCGTTTAGGCGACACTTTCCGATGGAAAGGTGAAAACGTATCCACCACCGAAGTTGAAAACATGGTTTGCGAATACCACAAGATCGCAGAAGCGGTGGTTTATGGCGTGGAAATTCCAAATACCAATGGCCGTGCAGGTATGGCTGCAATCACGCTTGTGGATGGTGAAGAACTGAATGAAGCTGATTTAAGCGCTATGGTGAACGTATTCAAGAAATACCTGCCATCATACGCAATCCCAGTATTCCTTCGCGTTCAGGCCAAGGTTGAAACCACAGGCACATTTAAGTATCAGAAAAACAAGCTGAAAGAAGATGCCTTTAATCCAGCCAAAACGTCTGAACGTTTGTTGGTGTTATTACCAGGCGCAATAGCCTATTGCGATGTAAATGCTGAAATCTTTAACAATATTCAAAATTATCAGTACCGCTTTTAGTTTATTTTTTAGCTAAACGAGAGGAAATCGTGTTTTTTATAAACAATCATTCGCATGATTTACAATTTCCTCTTGTGTTAGCTGAATAAATTGCTAGAATACGCAACATCAAAACGATGCAGTGTTTGAAAGATTTATCTTTCCTCTGATTGCTTAGGATCCAAGACCAAAGAAAGTCATAGATTTTCTCTTGCGCTCGGGTAAAGCGTTGCTTTACTTATCCTCGCTCAGGGTCGTTAGCTCAGTCGGTAGAGCAGCGGACTTTTAATCCGTTGGTCCCGCGTTCGAATCGCGGGCGACCCACCAGATTCTAAAAAACCTCATCTTAAATGATGAGGTTTTTTATTTTGTGCGGACTATCTTTCTAAAAGATGACAACAAATAATAGATTACTTTAAGCATTCTTGCTCAAAGCAATCTTGCAGCTAAATTATAAAAAACTTTCCAACACCGAATTTAAAAACACATGCCCCTGTTTAGTACATGAGATGCGGTTTAAATCGTTAATCAATAAATTCTTTTCACGCAATTGGTTCAATGTTTTATTCAGGTCATTTAGATCAAGTCCTGTACACTGCTCATAAAGTTCGGCATTAACTCCATCATTTAAACGCAATGCATTCATCATAAATTCAAAAGGCAATTCATCGGCTTCAATCTTTTTCATCTGGAGATGATCCGCAGGAACCTTGGCTAAATAATCCCTAGGCAAACGGGTTTTCTGAAAACGATAAATTCCATCTGGACGGGTGATCTTAGCATGTGCCCCCGCTCCAATTGCCAAATAATCGCCAAACTGCCAATAGTTCAGGTTGTGCGCTGATGGCTGTTCTTTACGCCATGCAGAAACCTCATAATTGATAAAGCCCTGTGCCTTTAAATAAGCTTCGCCCTGCTCCTGTATCTGCTCCAACAGTTCATCTTGCGGTAAAGCAGGTTGGGTACGAAAGAAAACGGTATTCGGCTCAATCGTTAACTGATACCAACTGATATGGGTTGCGCCCTGCTCTACCGCAAGTTTAAGGTCAGTTAAAGCCTGTTCAAGGGTTTGTTGCGGTAAACCATGCATTAAATCCACATTAACACGCTCAAAGCCTGCCTGCCGCGCCTGCTGAATGGCACTGAGCGCATTATCGGCAGAATGAATCCTTCCCAAACGCTGTAAATGTTCCGTATTAAAACTTTGCACACCAATCGACAATCGGTTAATGCCCGCAGCAAGATAATCTGCAAAAGGATCATGCTCAACCGTTCCAGGGTTGGCTTCCAAAGTGATTTCGCAATCAGGTTCAAAGTCCAGACGAGCCCTGAGCTTTTCAAATAACCATGTGTAGCCCTGTGCAGAAATCAGCGATGGCGTCCCCCCCCCAATAAAAACGCTATGGATAGAGCGCCCTTGTGCCATTTCCAGCTGAGTTTCAAAGTCAGCCACCAATGCCGCCAGATACTGCTGTTCCAAATCTGTAGACAATTGACCATCAGGTACAGCATGTGAGTTAAAGTCACAGTATGGGCACTTGCGCACACACCAAGGCATATGGATATAAAGTGAAAGTGGAATAAGGGCTGGATTTAATGCACTCAAAATATAAGCTCAATAACAGAACTTAATTATTTTAACATGACTCGACTAATCAACGGCTCATCATCTATGTTATGTATGAGAATTACCAAGAATAATGAATGATATAAATATGATCAAACTCTCAAGCCAGTTACTTTTTATCATTCCCCTCGCTTTGGGAATTGGTATTGCAATGGCCTTTCAAACTGCAATAAATACCCAGCTTAAAACATATTTACATTCGCCCATACAGGCCGCTTTTATTTCATTTTTGTTTGGTACAATTATTCTTGCGGTTATGGTCTATTTCCAGAGCGCAGCAAAGCCAAGTTTAAGTGAACTCTTACACATTCCGTGGTTCTTGTGGCTGGGTGGGATACTTGGGGTTTATGCAATTAGTACGAGCATCTATACTGCACCTAAACTTGGCTTCTTAACATTTACGGGTTTGGTCATTTTTGGGCAGCTTTTCATTTCCATGTTACTGGATCATTTTGGCTGGTTAGGGACAGAGAAAACCCCTATCAACTGGCAGCGCCTACTGGGCGGTATTGTCATTTTCCTTGGTGTTTTACTGACTTTACAACGCTGATTTTTCACAATTTTAAAGAGTATTTTTTGTGCCCCACACCCACACTGCACGGTTTGAACTTAAGCAACTGTTTCACCTGATGTTACCCATCCTGATTACACAGTTCGCCCAAGCGGGTTTAGGCTTGATTGACACGATTATGGCAGGCCACTTATCCGCAGCCGACCTTGCCGCAATCGCGATTGGTGTGGGCCTGTGGATTCCAATTATGCTGCTGTTTGCAGGCATCATGATTGCCACCACCCCACTGGTTGCGGAAGCACGGGGCGCAAAAACCCCTGAGAAAATCCCAACCATTGCACGCCAGTCCTTATGGGTTGCCGCAATTCTTGGAGTGGTTGCCATGTTGATCTTACAGGGTATGCCGTTCTTTTTACCCCTGTTTGGTGTGCCTGAAAGCTTACTCCCCAAAGCCAGCCTGTTCCTGCATGCCATTGGTTTTGGCATGCCCGCAGTAATGATGTACGCCGCCCTGCGCAGTTATTCCGAGGCATTGGGACATCCCCGTCCTGTTACAGCAATTAGCCTACTTGCCTTATTGGCGCTGATTCCCCTGAACCTTGTTTTCATGTATGGATTTGGTCCTATTCCAGCATTGGGAAGCGCAGGCTGTGGCTTTGCCACGGCCATCTTGCAATGGCTGATGTTCATCACTTTAGCCATCTATATTTCCAGAGCTCAGGCTTACAAACAGGCACCGATCTTTACCCAATGGGAAAAACTGGACCTAGGCTGGACAAAACGTATTCTAAAACTGGGCTTTCCGATTGGTCTGGCGGTTTTCTTTGAGGTGAGTATCTTTAGTACAGGTGCAATTGTCCTCAGTCCATTAGGGGAAAATGCAATTGCAGCACACCAGATCGCCATTTCCGTCACGTCACAACTGTTTATGATTCCGCTATCGTTAGCGATAGCCTTAACCATTCGGGTTGGCATGTATTATGGCGAAAAAAACTGGCTCGCCATGCGTCAGGTACAAAAAGTCGGGTTGATTAGTGCGACCATCTTTGCTGCCTGTACCATGGCCCTGATTGCCTTGGCCCGCCCCTATATCGTGGCGATTTATACCAATGATGTACACATCATGCCGATTGCCATGTACCTGCTCTGGTTCGCAATCGCATATCAATTGGTGGATGGCTGGCAGGTCAGTGCGGCAGGCTGTCTACGTGGCATGCAGGATACACAGGCTCCGATGTGGATTACCCTGATGGCGTATTGGGTGGTGGCTTTTCCAATTGGCTTGTACTTGGCCCGCTATACCATTTGGGGCGTGGCGGGTGTTTGGCTGGGCCTGATCATTGGCTTAACCATTGCCTGTGTCCTGTTGATTGGTCGTTTATATTTGAATAATAAACGTTTAATGCAACTGAAAAGCTCAAATCCATAAGCAACAGCTCCTATTCAGTTACTATGATAAGGCTAGCGTGGATACTGTCCTCATGATAATAAAACCCAACAAGATGGAGTGATTGATTCATAAGACTTACACGACTTAACATTTTCATCTAGGCAATTTAAGTTTTGTCGCCTATGATCAGGGTATCACTTAAAAACAGAACATAGAGGCGCAATCATCATGGCAAAGCATGCAAGTTCTCCCAGTAAACGTTTTCTAAAACTGGCGGGCATGACTGCAAGCATCGCCAGCAAAAGCGTTGCCAATTCCATTCGCAACCTGACCGCAGATGAAGAACAAAAAAATGCGGCACGCAGCCAGCTTTTTCAGGAAATCGGTTTACAGATTGCCGATACACTTGGAGAAATGAAAGGCGCAGTGATGAAAGTCGGACAGATCGCCTCACAATACAAAGACATTTTCCCACCTGAAGTCGCCAATGCGATCTCAAAACTACAACGCCAAGCCCCAGCCATGCCTTTTGCTGAAATCAAGCAGCAGGTCGAAAAAGAACTGGGTAAGCCACTGAATGAGATTTTTACCTCATTTGAGCCAGAGCCTTTCGCGGCAGCCTCGATTGGTCAGGTACATCGTGCAGTACTCCCTGACGGGCAGGCGGTGGTGGTGAAAGTGCAATATCCTGGCGTTGACCAAGCCTGTGAAAGTGACTTAAAACAGGTCCGTCTTGCCCTGCGTTTAATGGGTGTTTTAAAGATTGATAAAAAATTACAGGATCAGTTGTTTCAAGAGATTCAGGATAGCCTTTCCGCAGAATTAAACTACGAAATTGAGGCGCAGAATCTGGAAGTATTTAAGACTTTCCATGAACAGCTTGATGATCAAGTAATTATTCCAACCGTGTATAAACAATATTCTTCGCGAAGGGTACTCACGCTAAGTCTGGAACAGGGCGAATCCATTGAAACCGCAAGCACATGGTCGGTTGAAACCCGCAACCAGATTGGCCGCCGCCTGATCCGTGCCCTCGGACAGGAAATGTTCTTCCTGAAACGCTTCCATTGTGACCCACATCCAGGCAATTTTGCTTTTCGGGAAGATGGCAGTGTCATCATCTACGACTATGGCAGTGTCAAAACCCTTTCACCAGAACTGATTCAGCACTTCAAGGCACTGGTCAATGCTGCACGTCAGGAGGATATTGCCCAGGTTGAAGATTTACTGGTTGAACTGCATTCAATTGCTGAAAAACAGAAATTCCCAAGTGAGCTGTACGTGCAGTGGATAGAGGTGCTGTTGCGTCCATTGAACACACATTATGACTTTGCCGAAAACTCATCCCATCACGATGGCATGCGTCTGGTGAAAAAATCATTGAAATACTGGGATGTGTTTAAGCCATCTCCAGATACATTAATGGTCAACCGTACCATTTCAGGACATTATTGGAACCTGATCCATCTTAAGGTACATGACAACCTGAATGATCTGTTTGAGGAATTGGTTCCCAATTAACACTTGATACAGGATTTTCATAACCGCCCTGTCTGCATAAGGATTCATCAGACCAAAATGATCGGAAACAAAACTTGAAATAGATTAGATTGACTCCATTTAATGTTATGTTATAACATTTCATAAAACAATGGAGTATTTCACAATGCGTAAAGATATTCATCCTGCTTATCAACAGGTTCTTTTTCACGATACCAATGCCGATGCCTATTTCCTGATTGGAAGCACCATTCAAACCAAACAGACTAAGGAATATCAGGGCAAAGTTTATCCTTACGTCACACTGGATATTTCCAGCGCATCACATCCGTTTTATACAGGTGAAGTGCGTCAGGCCAGCAATGAGGGCCGTGTCGCCAGCTTTAAAAAACGCTTTGCACGTTTTAATCGCAAAGGTTAATCTTGTTTTAAGTTTCATTCATTAAGCTATTAATATTGGAAGTCTAAGGTTATATCTCCTCCGCTTAAACTTCTTTTTTTATGCCTAAATTAGCTGTTTGTTTATCTTTTAAGCTAAGCAGCCGTCAGCCATTGATGCAGGCTCATGCCCAGAATGGTAAACAGCAACGACCCGATCACATGAATTAAAATCGCTGCACAGGCGTAGCCCAGCTTGCCACTTTGTAATAGGGCAATAATTTCGGCGGAAAAAGTCGAAAATGTAGTCAGTGCGCCACAAAATCCCGTAATCACAAACAGTTTGTAATTGGGACTCAGCGCACTTTGGGAAAAATAAGAAATTGCAAAGCCAATAATAAAGCCACCCACAAAATTAACGGTGACCGTACCTAAAGGAATATTGGGAAAAATAGGATTCAGCTTTAAACCCAAAAACCAGCGCAACCATGCACCCAGCACAGAACCCAAGGCAATTGAAATTAAAGGATAATACATGGCTCACCCCAAAAAAGATTTGGAGAAAATGGAGGATTGGATATAGATTTTTGCTTGTGCTAGAAATTTTTTCATCTGCGAACTCCAGATAGAGAATAGAGCACGCACGAACCTACGTCCCCTATTCAGGGTCACGTAGGCATCATTAGCCACTATGGCGGTTTGTAACAGGAAGAATGCCATCTCCTTTATCCTAAAATAACATAATTTTTCGACAACTCAACTGCTGTTTTTGGGCCGTGATAAAGCTGTGCATAAGGTTTAAGTTATCCACAGCTTAGGGAAATCTGGCTAAAAAACGAAAAAACAGCAGTTCCTATATTGATGACTTTAAAATAGCTTAATTCTTTACTCTGGGCTTAAACCACCTGTGTTGCTGCATCCAGTTTAATTCCTGTCTTCATCAATTCCATTAATTCAATGCTATGATGCTGCCATTCATTTGATCAACAGAGAACTAAATATGGCTCAAGCATTATTGGCACAATTAAAAGATGGTTCTGTGAAGTTTGCAGACGTGTTGGCATTTATCGAGGCGCGTTATCAGCATACGCCAACGGCTTTTCAAAATGGCGCGCAGTTTAATGCGGCGACTGAAAATCAGGGCAGTGCCAAAGTGTTCTCCTTTGCCAAACTTGAGGGTTTAAACCAACAGGACACCCTCAAGTTGTTTGCGGAACATTATGCATCTGTATTGGCGACACCTGAAGCAAGCGACCACCAGAATATTCGCCAGTTTATGCAGAATGGCTGGGATGGTGTGAAGTTTGAGGGTGAGGCCTTGACAGCAAAGTAATAAAAACAGGAGGTGCTAAAGCCTCCTGTCTTTTTTAATCTATGCTATTTTTAAGGCCTTTCCAGTTTGCGTAGCTCAGTGGTTAAACTATAAAAATCTCCACCCATTTTGCCTACGCTATCCAGTTGCTGCTGGTTGATCATGGTGCCATTCCAAAGACGGTCATCGACATAAATAGACTTTACATCCAGCAAGGCAACCGTTCCACCTGATGGCAGGCTACTCAATGGAATCACCTCCCTTAAATGACATTCATAACGGATGGGAGAGTCTTTCACTGCCAGCGCTTCAACACTATTGCTCGCACATGACTCAATCTCAGCAAAATCAAACTCACTCTGCTCAGGCGAAAGCAAGGCACAGGATAAATTCATCTTTTGCATTAACTGGGAATTCACAATGTGTACCACACATTCCCTGGTCGCAATTAAATTTCTCAAGGTGTCCTTATCCTGACCACTTTGTGGATTGACCTGTGAATACCACAGGATAGGAGGATTACAACTGGCCACATTGAAAAATGAGTAAGGGGCAATATTGTCAATGCCATCAGTAGATCGGGTACTGATCCATGCAATTGGACGCGGCGTAACACCACCGACCAGTAAGCGATAGGCTTCGGCTGGACTTAAGGAGGCTGTATCAAAAATCATGGCAATAACAATGCAGGCTTAAGGACGTTCAGCATCTTGTGGTAAATAGGGGTAACTTGAGACATGCCCATTATCCTAATCAAAGTTTTCTAAAAACTAGCATTTTTGAAAGCTCAACAACAAGGTAAATATTATATGGCTGCATTCAATAATTGATGTACGCCTTGCCCTGCCGCTCGCCCTGTGGCAAAACAGGCTGTTAGTAAATATCCACCTGTCGGTGCATCCCAGTCCAGCATTTCGCCACAGCAAAACACATAAGGATTAGATTTCAATTGCAGTTGTGAAGATAAAACATCTTGCTTGACCCCGCCCGCACAGCTAATCGCTTCCTCAATTGGACGGAAACCATCTAAAGAAATACTGAGATACTTGATCTGCTGCACCATTTTCTTGGCATCTGACCATAAGCTTTTATCGACGATTTCCCGAAGCAGATTAATTTTGACCTGATCCAACCCTGCTTTACGCCAAAGATTTGTGAGAGACTGCTTTTTGTTGCTCTGCAATTTTTTTTCCAATTGCTCAATACTGAGATCAGGGAGTAAATCCAGATGCAGTTGCAAGGGCTGGTTCTGGACTAGAAGCTGTCTTAACTCACGTCCCAGTTTATAAATAACTCCACTTTCCAAACCATAATGTGCCACCACAATATCACCATACGTTTGCTGATCAGGCTGTACCCATGCATTGACACGCTTGAGTGGCTGGCCAAAACAGTCCTGCATAAACGGCGACCAAGCCTTTAACACACCCACATTACTGGCCTGAAATGGCTTAATTTCATTTGAGGATAACCAGTGTTGCCAGTCACCCTCACTGCCCAACTGTGGCCATGACACTGCACCACAGGCCAAAATAATCGCATCATAGCTTTTTGTGAACATTTGCTTCTGATTTTCAATGGTTAATTGATTGCCTGACAATGCCACACAACGATGGCGATAATGAAATTTCACGCCATTCGCTATTAGACGTTTTAACCAAGCCCGCAACAATGGCGCGGCTTTCATCTCCACGGGAAATACCCGTCCAGAACTGCCAATGTAGGATTCAATGCCCAGCCCGTGCATCCAGTGCTGAATCCACTTTGCATCCCATTGCTCAATCCATGAGCCTAGCCATTCAGCATGGTCATAACGCTGTATAAACGTTGCAACAGGCTCGGCATGGGAAATATTCAGTCCCGTTTTGCCTGCCATTAAAAACTTGCGTGCCGCCGATGGTTTTTGCTCATAAACCTCAATATCGTAGTTGTATTGGCTCAGCACTTCAGCCGCCATCAATCCTGCTGGACCTGCACCAATAATCGCAATACGCTTATTCGCCATCAGGCTGCCCTTGTATGTTCCGCCCTTGTAACGGCGCAAAATCATCAAAACGGGTCTGATAGTGCTGTGGTTTAGTGATTAGTAACTGCTGGCACAGCTCACCACGTTCTAAATATTTAATTTCAAAATGGGTACGGGCTGAGTCTGTTGCAATCTTTTGCTTTTGGTAAGGTAATTTCCACACATCAATAAGCTGTTGCTCTGCCTCATCAATATATGCTGGAATGTTGCTCGCCAGCGTAATCATGCCATTCGGTTTTAGGCGAGACAACAGGAACTCGAAAAATGGCATGTTCAGCCAGCGCTGTGCTGGATTATGTGGCTCTGGATTGGGATAGAGAATAAAAAACTGTTCAACCTGTGTAGGAAACAGGGCATGCACCACCCAGGGCAAGGCGTCGGCATGCACAGGGTTTAAATGTTCACGCGGTTCCAGTTGATGCTGTTTCTGCATCGCCACAAACTTTTCCCTGGTTCGTTCAATCGCATACAACGTTACCTGCGGATGTTCAGCCGTGAACAACAAGGCATGCCTGCCTTTTCCAGCCCCAATCTCCACGTAGATCGGGGTATCTGGAATCGGCTGAAAATCACGTGGTGCCCGCATGCGTTGTGCTTGAAATTGACGAATCAACATAATCCCATCAAACTATCTATAAATCGGCATAAGTCTAACAACTCACCTGACGTTTGCCTAATCTATTTACCTTCTGCCTTAGGAGTTTTCTATGCCCCGTACCTTTCCCTGCCCTCGTTGTGGCCAGCCAAGCACATGGGAAAATAATGATTTTCGTCCATTCTGCTCAGAACGCTGTAAATTGATTGATCTGGGTGCCTGGGCAAGTGACGAATATAAACTCCCAACTCAGGATGCGCCTCAGGCCGATCTCAAACGCCATGAAGATGATTATGAGGATTAATCATCTTCTTGTTTAGTCGTACCGAACTCAACCCGCTTTACTTGCCACAAAAGGATTAAATCGCTTTTCATAGCCGATGGTGCTCATTGGCCCATGCCCTGAAATAAATTGCGTGTCATCAGGCAAACTAAAACATTCACGCTGGATGGAATCCAGCAATTGCTGATGATTCCCTTTAGGAAAATCAGTACGCCCAATAGAACCCTTAAACAGGACATCCCCCGTCCATAATAAACCATGTTTGGCATTGTAGAACATCACATGGCCTGGGGTATGACCAGGCGCAAAACGCACCTCAAACTCATCCTCACCCAGTTTCAGCACTTCACCACCCTCTAGCCACTGATCGACCTTGACGGGTTGTGGAATCGGGAAGCCATAACGTGCCGAAACTTCCTGAATCATGTCCAGCCAGAATTGATCCTCTTTATGTGGACCAATCACAGGCACTTTCCATGTATCAACCAACTCACCGACCGCACCTGCATGATCAAGATGTCCGTGGGTGAGCCATAATGCTTTCACATGCAGACCCAAGGCTTCGATTTCTTTTTTCAGCACTGCCGCATCACCGCCTGCATCAATCAAAATCGCGTCTTTGGTTTCACTGTCCCATAAAATCGAGCAGTTTTGTTGAAAGGCAGTCACAGGGACAATTTTGACTTGTAGCATAAAAACCTCTGGCTAAAACGCAGTTAACGGTGGGCTAAGGTATGGGTTAGGGCATCAAGATTAGCCTGAACCAGACTAGCAAGCAAATCAATATGGGCCTGATCGGTATTCAGCGCAGCAATATAGGCATATTCCCCACCACCCGCATGTTGAAACAGTTCTTTATTCTGAATCGCCAACTCTTCCAATGTTTCTAAACAATCCGCCGAAAATGCAGGACTAATCACCTGCACGGACTGAACCTTTTGCTCGCCCCATTGTTGTAATAACTGGTCGGTATAGGGTTTGACCCATTCCTGCTTACCAAAGCGAGATTGAAAACTAATCGCCCATTCCTCATCTTTCAAGTGCAAGACATTTGCAACTAAACGGGCAGTGATTCGACAACGGTCAGCATAAGGATCACCCTTGTCCGCATAAGGCTGGGGAATGCCATGAAAGGACATCAACAGCTTTTCAGGCTTGCCATGTTCAGCCTGATAGTTGAGAACACTATCCGCCAATGCCTGAATAAACAGCGGATGCTGGTAGTAATCCTTGATGAGGGTCAGACCTGGCAAATGACGCTGCTGTGGAATCCATCTGGCAAAGGCGTCATACAATGGTGCAGTTGAGGTGGCTGAATACTGGGGAAATAGCGGCAACAGAATCACATGCTCTTGCGGTGTTTTTTCCAGTTGTGCCAAGACATCATAAATGCTCGGTTGCCCATAGGTCATCGCAGGGACGACCGTGAGGTCAAGCTGATGATTTTCATCTTGCAAGCGTTGTTTAACCAAGCGTGTTTGCTCAAGTACAATTTCCCGCATTGGAGAATCTTTTGACCACACTGAGGCATACGCCTCGGCAACCCGCTTGGGCCGAAAAGTCAGTACAAACAGGTGCAGGATAATCCACCAGATTACTTTGGGGATTTCAATGACACGGGTATCGGATAAGAACTGTTTTAAGAAACGACGTACTGCTGGTACAGTGGCTTGGTCTGGCGTACCTAAATTTGCTAAAACCACAGTTACTTTGGGTTTTGGTGTCGCTGACATACATCACTTCCGCTATAGCTGAATTTCTCCCTATACTTTAGCAGTTTTGCCGTACTTTTTTAATTTGCCGTACTTTTTTAAATTGGATTAATGCATGGTCTTAAACTGAAAAACCCGATTGCTTTCCAGAAGCTTCTGCCCTTTTGCGGTCAGTTGCCACAGCATACGTTGGCGGTCATCTCGTCCTGTTGGCACAATCCACTCATTCTGGCGCATCTGCAACTTGATTTCATGCAGGGCACGGATATTCACCTGTGCACGTGAAACAGCATGCGCGCGTGGCATTTCCTTGCGCGCATCATCCAGACCCGTTTCGTTTAGATATTCATTCATGCGCTTGGAAAAATATTCTTCAGTTGTTGGAATCACAAATGATGAACCAAGCACATTCAGTAACTGTGCCCATGTCATTTTACGGAATGGTTTAACTTCTTTGAAATTACCATCCTGATAGGCATGCATACGGTATTCAAATGAATACACCTCATGCATGGACACCTTGAGCACACTGGTGAGTGGATCGGCTTCCCGACTGCCTATTTCAGTTTCAAGCTGTTTAACCTTGGCACGCAAACTGTCAATTTCATCTTGTAAAACTTGCGTATTTTGTGGACGAACCCACCCCACCACAGGATAGCGTTCCAGCATTTGTGGCATACTGGAGCGAACAGCAAGCTCCAGATCCCTTAAGCTAAGATAGGTAAAAACTTGATCAACTTCATGTTGAAGCTGTTTTCTAAACTCTTTGAATTTTTCTTTTAACTCGGCTTTATGGTCATGCAGTTTAGCTTCGCGTGCTTCTGGCTCTTCATGCATAAACACAATCACGGGTTTCTGTTTGGTCATGGCATAGATATATTCCAGATGCATATAGCCCACACCTGAAACGGACTGCTCGCCATACTGGCTCCCCAGCAAAATCACCACGTAATCACAGTCATCAATCTGTCGGCGAGCAATCGAGGTGCTTAAGGGTGTGCGCTGTTCCAAGCCCCACGAAAAGAACCCCATTCCAACCAGTGTCTGGGCCAAAACCGCCCGTTCTGGTTGCATTTCATTGCCAGACGTAGAATTGACATCCTCCCCGACCTAAAGGACGGGGATTCCTACTGCTAGATGGCAATGTCCTGCCACGAAACAGATACTATAGTTCTCTGCTTCTTATTCCAATGTAGTCCTACCTTTCGGATTGCAAAGAGTGCACGGATTACAATGGGGAAAACTGTTTTTTTCGTGTTGTATCAGTCTGCTGACTAAAAATATACAACGTAATTATCATAGCACATGGATTACTAGATTCAAATGTTTTTAGCAATCCTAGCTAATCCCCACAAGGGGGACTAGCGGATTGCAGCCTTATATCCTCGGGCTAAACCCCGAGGTTTTACGGCTATTCGGATAAAAACCTGATAGCGAGTATCTTGCATAGGCTAGGTCCCAGTTCACTTATCAATAACCCTTAAGCTGTTTCGCTTAAGCCTTATCAACAATAACCCCAATAAAATCTTGAATATGAATCAACTGATGCTTTTAGGCGCCCAGATCATCTAAATTCTGAATCGTCCATGTTAATTGTTCTGGCATGAGATGCTGCAGTACCGATTTTAATTCAACAGCATTATGACCACTGACATAACATTCAATACGTGTAATATTATGACTTATTTTGTCACATAATAACCTATTTTTTATCAAAATATAGGCTGTTTGCCGCGCAACTGCCTGTCCAGAATCAATTAATTTTAACTTTTTATCAAAAACCTGATGAATTGCATCCCTTAAAAAAGGATAGTGAGTACATCCCAGCACTAAAAAATCCGCGCCCTGCTCCACCACAGGCTGAAATATATCCTGCAACACATCCAGACAGGCCTGGCTCATTTGCTGTCCCGCCTCAACAAAAGGCACCAGTTCCAGACTGGTGACTTTTAAAACCCGAACGCCAGCAGGTTCGGCAAACCTGCTCATCACATCCTTGATGAGCTGTCCGCGAAAGGTTGCAGGTGTCGCCAACACAGCCACCACTTTCGACCGTGTTTGCAGTACAGCGGGCTTTAATGCAGGCACCAATCCCACAATCGGAAAATGCTCGCCATAGTAGTCACGTAGGTAGTCCAGACTAAATGCCGATGCAGTATTGCATGCCACCACCGCAATCTTACAGCCCTGCCGATACAGCCACTCAATCGCACGCGCTGTTAATTGTCGAATTTCCTGATCTGAACGGGCCCCATAAGGCACATGCGCGGTATCGGCATAGTAGAGAATCCGTTCGTTGGGTAAATGTCGGGCAATCTCCTGCGCAATCGACAAGCCTCCAATTCCTGAATCAAAAACCCCAATCGGCGCATCAGAGGATGCATGTGGCATGGGGTCAGCCAATACGGGCAGGGATTGGACAGCAGTCATACAAATACATTAACACTGTGGTTTCTTCACTCTTTTAAGCTTAAACCTCAGGTGCTTAAATGCAAGACCAAATCACCACTTTTTAATGTCAAAACTGTCTCACCCCGTGCATTTTCAGACAAACTGCCATAGTTCACAAGGTGATAAAAACTTTGACGCTGAATCAACGCATTCATTCCAAAACGAACATGCACATAAGGACGCAATTCATCCTCTCCTGCTTCATTTGGATAGGCACGCATAAAAACTGGGTGTCGCTCATCCACAATCACCACATCCTGATTGCTGGTGGTGAGCTGTAAATAGGTCTTGCCCTCTATCTCAACCTGATCCACCTGGTTGATTAGCAGTGGCTCATCCTCAACCTCAATTTCAATCTGCTCAACAGGTGTTTTCAGGTAAAACTTTCCATCCTCTTTCCACAGCACCTTGCTAAACAGGTCGAGTAAAGCCTGCCGCTTGATCAATTGACCTTCGTGCCACCATTCTCCATTGGCTTTTATCTTTAGATCCATTTTGCCGCAATGCTTTGGATGCCACTGGTCTAAAGGTGGAATTGACCTTTTGTGACTTTGCTGTACATCTTTTACGTATTGTGCAATGCTCATTAAGTTTCTATCATCAGGAAACACGATTTTTCCCTGATTTTCTAAAGGGTTTTGTGAAGAATCATTTTCATTTATCATAGTTTATGCCTTGCTGACGAGAAAATATGACCGCTCAGCCAATTGGCGAGCCCAAGGTTTAAAACTATACTATCCCAAACGTTTGCAAGTACAATAGTGTCTTTGTGCTTGGCAATACAGAACACTCATGGCAGCACCGAATCGCAATATTACGGTTGCCACCCTTAAAAATATGAGGAGTCCTACATGGAACACATCGAACGTGAAGCGATGGAGTTTGACGTAGTGATCGTAGGCGCAGGGCCTGCGGGTTTATCTGCTGCGATTAAAATTCGTCAACTAGCGATTGAAAACAACCTACCAGACCTTACTGTGTGTGTTGTTGAAAAAGGCTCTGAAGTAGGTGCGCATATCCTTTCTGGTGCTGTACTTGAACCACGCGCCATGAATGAACTGTTTCCGAACTGGAAAGAAGAAGGCGCGCCACTCAATGTTCCTGTAACAGGCGACGAAACCTATTTCCTGCTTTCTGATACCAAGGCACAAAAAATGCCGTATTGGATGGTACCAAAATCAATGCACAACAAAGGGAACTATGTGATTTCCCTCGGTAACGTTGTTCGCTGGTTAGGTCAAAAAGCGGAAGAACTGGAAGTTTCAATTTTCCCTGGCTTCGCCGCTTCTGAAATTCTTTACCATGAAGATGGTACTGTAAAAGGTATCCAGACGGGTGATATGGGCATTGGCAAAAATGGTGAGCCAACGCATAACTTCACCCCAGGTTATGAGCTTCATGCCAAATATACCCTATTTGCAGAAGGCTGCCGCGGTCACCTTGGTAAGCGCCTAATTGCTAAATATAACCTAGATAAAGATGCTGATCCGCAACATTATGGTATTGGTATTAAAGAACTTTGGGAAATTGACCCAGCGAAGCACAAACCGGGCTTAGTGATGCACGGTGCAGGTTGGCCATTGAACGAAACTGGTTCGTCTGGTGGTTGGTGGTTATACCACGCTGAAAACAACCAAGTGACGTTGGGTATGATTGTTGATTTATCTTATGAAAATCCACACATGTATCCATTCATGGAAATGCAACGTTGGAAAACTCACCCAACAATTAAGCAATTCCTAGAAGGCGGTAAACGTATTTCTTATGGTGCCCGTGCGGTTGTGAAAGGTGGCTTTAATGCCTTACCTAAACTCACTTTCCCAGGTGGTTGTTTGATTGGTGATGATGCAGGTTTCTTGAACTTCTCTAAAATCAAAGGTTCTCACACTGCCATGAAATCTGGCATGTTGTGTGGCGAGGCTGTATTTGAAGCTATCGCTGCTGGTGTAGCGAAAGGTGGTGATCTTGCCATTGCTCGTGTACTTGAAGGCGAAGATCATTTCGACAAAGAATTAACCGCATACACTGAAAAATATAACAATTCTTGGTTAAAAGAAGAGTTATATAGCTCGCGTAACTTTGGCCCAGCGATGCACAAGTTTGGTCAATGGATTGGTGGCGCATTTAACTTTATCGATCAAAACATCCTTAAAGTGCCATTTACCTTGCATGATCTACAGCAAGACTTTGCTGTGCTTAAAACAGTCGATACCTCAACGTTCAAACCAAACTATCCAAAACCAGATGGTAAGTTGACCTTTGACCGTTTATCTTCAGTATTTGTATCAAATACCGTACATGAAGAAAATCAGCCTGCGCATTTGAAATTGACTGATCCATCGATTCCAGTGAATGTAAACCTACCGAAATGGGATGAGCCTGCTCAACGCTACTGTCCTGCTGGTGTTTATGAAATCATGGAAAATGATGATGGTTCCAAACGCTTCCAGATTAACGCAGCAAACTGTGTACACTGTAAGACTTGTGACATTAAAGACCCTTCACAAAACATTACTTGGGTAACCCCTGAGGGTGGTGGTGGTCCTAATTACCCTAACATGTAATCTATTATCATAGTCATTACTCAAAGCCCTGATTGAAAGATTGGGGCTTTGTTTCTTTTAACATTCGAGCTAAAATCAACTCAATTTTTTCTTTTTATGCAGATAAAGGAAAGGTTTTTAAGCAACTCAAACATCAGAATATTCAATGGCGTGAAATTACTGAGATAGCCAAGTTTGAAAATTTGCTTAAAAATAGCCTGATCAAGGAAGCATAATAAATATATCGCCCTGTCCCAAAATGTCAGGGCTTATTCATAGCATGACTATATATTGGCCAATAAAAACTCATGAGTGGGGCTTCCATATTCCCAAAGATGACCAAACTCTCTCCAGTAAACAAATGCCTGATCTTTCCCACCCATAGTGATATATCCCTCCTCAAATTCAGCAGGTTTAGGATGACGTTTTTTCTTGAGTTCTCGAGCAACCAGTGGAAAAGCAGCTTTTGCTTCAAAAAATGTGGCTTTAGCTCTATCCATATCTTGCTGCATTAATGCAAACAATACTTTTCCATATAAAAATTCAGGGCTATGGTCTTCTGGATACTTGGTATCCAGCCATTGCAATTTTAATTTATTCCCTGTTTCAAGAAAGCGTTTTAATAACAGATAGCGTGCTCCCTGATTATCATTTGGGGATATCTTCACTAATCTTGTAAAAATCTGCTCCGCTTCAACAGCCATCGGTGTATCAGCCAAATGTAAGGCTAAATTAAAGCAAGCCCTTAAAAATGGACGGTTCTCAATAAAGCCCCATTCTAATAAATCTTTATCCCAGTTAAATGTAGTGGAAAATGCTGCCAATCCAATACGATGAGCCTCACGCAAAGCAAGATAAGATTCCATTTTTCGACCAGAATATTCATAAACCAACCCAAGATGAACCCAGGCATCAATATGTTGGGGATACTCAGAAAGTAGCTTGGTTAGAGTCAGCTCTGATGCAAGTAAACTGCCTTGAGACAAGTACTCCAATGCTTCATCAAATTGCTGCTCTATATCCTCATCAATCAAAGTTTCAAAAACCCACATGTGTTTTTCAAGCTGTTTTAATTTCACTGGGCCATTTCCTCAAATTTAATTCAATATCCAGACTACCCTTTCTGTACCAAGTAGCGATATTCAGTGTGACTGTTTTCATCGAGACTTTCTTCTTTTAATAATAGTTCATGCCCTAAATGCATACAGAATTTTGGAATATCCCATGAGGTTGACGGGTCGGTTGCCAGCACCTCCACAACATCACCCGACTTTGCCTTGCGGATAGCCTGATGCAACATCATGACAGGCTCAGGACAACGTAAACCTCTAGTATTAAGTTGAACAGTGGGAAGTTGAGGTTGTTCGGACATCATCATACTCATATATTTTAATATTCACATTTTAACATAAAGTAAGTCGATAAAAATCATCAACAGCTTTTTGAAAAACTGTACATTTTTCGCATCGTTTTATTAATGCATATCCGCTTTTTCTTCGGTATGATGAAAATCATCTAATTGATATACAGAGTCTTTAGGAAAGATCATGGTCGAGGAATCCAGTCCGTCGTGGGGTATGCGTGGCTTAAGAAAGTGGTTAGGTACTGCACCTGAAACCCGCGATGAATTACTCAGGTTAGTTCAAGACTCACGTCGTTTTTTAGAACCAGATACTGTTGCTATGCTTGAGGGTGTTCTCGATCTACCAGCAACAAAAATTCGGGAAGTCATGACGCCTCGAACTGCAATCATCAGCTTACAGGAAGATGATCAGTTATTGGATATTTTAGATATCCTGATTGATTCAGCACATTCGCGTTTCCCAGTGTTCTCAGCAGATCAAAGTGATAATGTTGTTGGTATTTTATTAGCAAAAGACCTTTTACCTTTTTTGACTGAGCGTAATGTCAAAGTCGATATTCGTTCATTGATGCGCCAGCCTGTATTTGTGCCTGAAAGTGCACGCTCAGATCAGGTGCTACGCATGTTAAAGAATACCCAGACCCATATTGCCATCGTGATTGATGAATATGGCTCAACCTCTGGTCTGGTGACACTTGAAGACATTCTCGAAGAGATCGTTGGTGAAATTGAAGATGAACACGATATTGCCGATGAAGAAGCGTTATATATCGTGCCAGACAATGACCCAACCACAGCCAATACCTGGATTGTGCAAGCACTTACACCCATTGAACATTTCAACACTATTTTAGATGCTGATTTTTCTGACGATGAAGTTGAAACTATGGGCGGCTTACTGCTGCAAGAAATTGGTTTAGTCAGCGATTTACAGGGTCAGACCATTGAGCTTGGGGATTGGCAATTTACCATTATTGAAGCAGATGCACGCACTATTCATCTGATTCGAGCTGTCCGTCAATGAGAAGCTATTTTGAAAAGCTGTTAAATTCATCTCAACCACAAAAACAGCTTCCCTTTATTGTTCCACTGCTGATTGCGCTGATCTCAGGCGCAATCTTTAGCTTGGCACTCGCACCCTATAATTTCTGGTGGCTGGCGATTCTATCGCCAGCCTTGCTTTATGCAGTGTTACGCCAGAGGAATCCCAAGCAGGCCTTTGTGCTGGGTTGGGCCTATGGTTTTGGTTTATGGTTTGTCGGCGCGTTCTGGCTCTACACCTCCATCCATACCTATGGCGATACCAATGCCTTTTTAAGCATCCTGATGATTGTCTTTATGGCAGCCGCAATGGGCTTATTTACTGCTTTTCAAACATGGCTGTACCGTCGCTTTTTCCCAGAAACACCACTCACCTTTGCCCCGCTCTGGGTGATGTTTGAATGGGCAAAAACCTGGGTATTTACAGGTTTCCCATGGTTGTTTGCTGGATATGCATTTACTGAACGGCTACTGGATGGCTATGCACCTTTATTTGGTATTTATGCAGTTTCATTTGTGGTCATTGTGCTGGCATGTGCGCTAGTCGAAATTTTAAATCGGCGCTGGTTTTGGGCCATTCCATCCGCCTTGCTGGTGCTAGGAGCATGGGGGGCTGGATTCATCCAGTTTGTTCAGCCAAAAGCTGCAAAGCCACTGAGCGTGTCTCTGATTCAGGGCAATATTCCTCAAGACCTGAAATGGCTGACTGAATACCAGATCAAGACTTTAGAGATTTATGCAACCCTGACCCGTGCGGAATGGGGGCGTGACCTGATCGTTTGGCCTGAATCTTCAATTCCAATGTTCCAGACCGATATTCCTGAATTTTTGGAGGCCATGGCAGCTCAGGCAAAAAAGACAGATACAGCATGGGTCACAGGTATTCCCTATTGGGACGTGGCAAAATCACAGCAGGTGGGTGAACCACTGTACTACAACAGCCTCATGTCTTCGGGCAGCGACTCTCACGGTCTGTATAAAAAGCAACGCTTAGTGCCGTTTGGTGAGTACATTCCATTGTCAGGCATGTTGAAATGGGTACTGCCCGCCATGCAGAACGATGTCAGCATGAGTGGTTTCTCGCGTGGTGAAGCCAATCAGAAGCCACTGATCGTAAAAGGTCATGCACTCGCAGCCGCAATTTGCTATGAGGTCGCCTACCCGAACCTCACCCGCCGCAATGCATCGAATAGCGACTTTTTAATCACGGTTTCAAATGATGCCTGGTTTACAGGAACGGCTGGACCTTGGCAACATCTACAAATGGTGCAAATGCGCGCCAAGGAAAATGGTCGCTGGTTTATTCGCGCCACCAATACAGGCGTGACTGCGTTTATTGACCACAATGGCCATATCGTGAAACAGGCACCTTTGGATGAGGCGTTTGTATTACGTGGTGATTTACCTGCAATGCAGGGACAAACCTTATATAGTCGTTTCAGCGATTATCCTATTCTGATCTTCTCCATTCTTCTATTGGTTGTAGGCTGGATTTATCGTCCACGTAAAGTTGATGTATCGTTTAAATCACGGCGGTAAGATGAAAAGAGCGTTTGAATCAACGCTCTTTTTTATAACGGGATTGATCTTTGAATTACAAGGCCAATGGCAATTGCACGGATAAATATGCAACCAGACTCGATAAAAATAACATCGGAATATAGCGGTAGACTTTAAACAACAATTGCTCATATCTGGAAATCATCTCCTGATTATCCCATACCGTTGTTTTTAAGGCACTTAGGAAACACAGTACAAACCATGCGCTCAACATGCTTAATGCAAAAAAGCCAATCATAATCTGGCTACTGCCCTCTGTGGTCTGCCAAAGGCTTAAGGCACCCTCACTGATGGGCAACAGGCTTAAAATGAACAACACAGACTTAAGCATTGTCCAATGAAACTGATTCAGTTCATCCAACATAAAAAATGCTTTCATCTGATGACTCCATACTTGATTTAAATGGTCTGAATTTATTATGCAAAGCTTCGATATAAAGAGAAAGTCTATTTCCCTACATAGTTTCTATTTCTTGTAACTATTAAATATGGAAATAATTCTTATTATAACTCTCAAATATCATCTATTTTAATAGTTCTATATTTTTCAAAGTATTATATTTTATTTACGAATTAAGAAACATTATCACTTCACTCCTGATTTATTTTATTTGAAAAGTGAAGTGATATTTTTGATTAGTTATTATGGCTGATAATAAATATCAGCATCATTACCCTCGCCGCCCTCTTTACCATCCGCACCAAAGGAATATAAATCAAATGCACGGCCTTCACGGCCCGGAATCACGTACTGCAAGTCATTTTCCCAGCTGTCTTTAGGATAGCCACCCTTGACATAGCCACCTGGCAACCAGTTCTTTGCAGAGGCAGGCTGGTTTACCAAGGCATCCAGACCACCATCCTGCATGCTTGGATAACGCCCATTATCTAATTTATATTGGTCTAAAGCGCCAGCAACACCTTTTAGAGTAATTTGCGTGGTATCAACTTTAGCTTTTTCGCCACGCCCCATCACGTTAGGTACTATCAGCGCAGCCAATACACCTAAAATCACAATCACCACCATCACTTCGATTAAGGTGAATCCTGAGACCCGAGAAAACCGAGCAACGCTCGGTCGGGTCGCAAGACGAGAAGCTGTGCTTCGAGTAGCAGAATTAGGATTATGCTTAGAATGCTGTTCACTCACTGAATTATTCATTTTCATCTCAAACATCAAATTTCCTAGATCATATTATTCATATTAATAATTGGCAACATGACTGCAATCACAATCACCAATACAATGGCTGCCATAAAGACCAGCATCAGCGGCTCCAGTAATGCCAGCAAGGTGGAGATAAAGGTGCTAACTTCCCGATCCTGCATGGTCGATGCCCGATCCAGCATGCGGTCCAGTTCACCCGAAGCTTCACCACTCCGAATCATTTGTACCATCATTGGTGGGAAATAACCGCAACGCTCCAATTGTGTTGCCAAATTACCACCTTCTGTTACACGTTCCATCGCTACTTCAATCGCATCGCGAATCACCCAGTTATTGCTCACTTCCGCGCCAATGCGTAATGCCTCAACCAAAGGTACGCCCGAACGGGTCAGGATTGACAGCGTACTGGCAAAACGCGCTGCATTTATACCACGTGAAAGTTTACCAAACAGTGGCAACTTGAGCGTTAAACGGTCAAAGGCATAATGCCCTGCTGTGGTTCTGAGAAAGCGGGTAAATAGGATAATTGCGATTACGGCAAGGATCAGCATTCCTATCCAGGTATGGCGAATAAAGGTACTGGCTTTCATCAGCAGAACCGTAATCCACGGCAAGGCTTCCTTGCTTTGCTCAAAGGTTTTGACGATTTCAGGCACGACGTAGGTCATCAAGCCCATCACGATTCCGAATGACATCAGCATCAGGATAATCGGGTAGATCATCGCGCCCTGAATTTTCTTCTGCATGGCAAAGCGGTTTTCAGTGTAGTCTGAAAGCTGGTCTAAAATCAGGTCCAGATGCCCCGAACGCTCCCCTGCCGCAACCGTAGCAATATACAACTCAGGAAAACGACCTGATTGCTGCATGGCCTGAGCCAGTGAATGGCCTTCCAGCACTTTAGAACGCACGGCAATTAACAGGTTTTGCACATGGGCCTTTTCGCTTTGTTTACTGACCGCACGCAAGGCTTCTTCCAGCGGAATACCTGCCGCAACCAGCACTGAAAGCTGACGGGTCATCAACGCCAAATCATAGGCACCAAAACCCTTTCTAAACCATGAGCGCTGTTGCTGTTTGTCTTTTTGTTCAACCGCATCGACCGCAATCGGTGTCCATGCTTTATCTCGTAACTGTTGACGGATTTGGCGCGCGGAATCTCCCTCAAGCACACCTTTATGTTGCTTTCCTGAAGCATCAAGCGCAGTAAATTGATAAGCAGGCATGGTTCTGTTCTAATTATCCCAAAATAGTTGTCGTTACCGTTATATCCGTGTATGAGATGGGGAACCAGTGTTCCGCAAGAAATTCATCGACATAATGCACAGCACTTTAGCATAATTCAACAACATGCAGTCATGCCATTTTACACCTGATTGAAGCCTAATATGCCGAACCAAAATTCCAGCGCCGTTGTTTACCGTATTCGGGTCGCCATTCCTGTCTATATTTATGACACGTTTGACTATACGCTCAGTGCAGAGCAGTATCCACAGGCACAGGTTGGCGCACGGGTTGCGGTTTCTTTCGGGCGGCAGAATCTCATTGGTATCATCACTGAAAAGCTTGACCCAAACGAGGCATTTACAGGTCAATTCAAGCTTAAGGCGATCACGGAATTACTCGATAATGAAGCGATTCTAGACCAAAAAGTTTTAACTTTATTGACATGGTCAGCACAATATTACCAATTTCCAATTGGCGAAGTCATACAAAGCGCCTTACCCACCTTACTCAGGCAAGGCCGCGCCCTGGACATCCTGTTTCATCAATGGAAAGTCATTCCACATGATGACCCTAATGGCTTATTGAAACGCTCGCAAAAACAATATGATGCTTACCAGATTCTGAAGCTGCATCCACACGGAACCACAGAGAATATTTTAAACTTGAGCGGCGTGGAAACCGCCACACTGAAGGCACTGGAAAAAAAGGGGCTGGTGCAATGTCAGCTTGAACCGCATGATTTCACGCCTATGCCTGTACAGTTGGCACAAATGCCACTCACAGCCAATCCAGACCAAAAGCAAGCCATTGAACAAATTTTAAAATCGCTGCATCACTATCAGGCTTTTTTACTGGATGGCTTAACAGGCAGTGGTAAAACTGAAGTTTATTTGCAGGTCATGTATGAGGTGTTAAAACAGGGCAAACAGGTGCTGGTGCTGGTGCCTGAAATTGGCCTGACCCCGCAAACCGTTGCACGTTTTAAGTCTCGCTTTCACTGTGATGTAGCCTTGCTGCATTCAGGCCTGAATGACTCAAAACGCCTACAGGCCTGGCAACATGCCCAGACGGGTAAAGCTTCAATTGTGATTGGCACACGCTCAGCAATTTACACGCCATTGCCCCGTCTTGGCCTGATTATTCTGGATGAAGAACATGATCTTTCCTATAAGCAACAAGAGGGTTTTCGTTACCATGCCCGTGATGTGGCACTCTATCGGGGGCATCTGCAACAATGTCCCGTAATTTTGGGGTCAGCCACACCAAGTATTGATAGTTACCACTTGGTCGAGTCAGGTAAATTACATTTACTTGAATTAAACCAACGTGCTGGCGTTGCAAGCCTACCCAAGATGCATGTAATTGACCTGAAAGTGGCAAAAAAACAGCATAGCATCAGTCAGCCCCTGATTGAGCAAATCAGGCAGACACTGGAACGCAAGGAACAGGTACTGATCTTTCTCAACCGCCGTGGCTATGCGCCTGTGTTGATCTGTGAAAGTTGTGGCTGGCAAGCCAATTGCCCACATTGCGATGCCCACTTTACTGTGCATTCACAACCCTATCATTATTTGCATTGTCACCATTGCGGTACCATTCAGCGTTTGCCTGAACACTGCCCTGAATGTCAGCAACACACGCTGAAAAGTCTGGGTGCAGGGACAGCAAAAGTTGAGGAACAGCTGAATGAGCTGTTTCCGCATCACGATGTGATTCGGGTGGATCGTGACAGCACCAGTCGGGTGGGGAGCTGGCAGAAGATTTATGACCGTATTCAGCAAAACAAACCCACGATTTTGCTGGGTACGCAAATGCTGGCAAAAGGACATCATTTCCCCCACGTCACCCTAGTTGCCATTCTGGATATAGATGCAGGATTATTAAGTGTGGATATCCGTGCGCCAGAGCGTACTGCCCAGTTGATTGTTCAGGTTGCAGGTCGTGCAGGCCGTGGTGAACACAAAGGCAATGTCTATCTGCAAAGCCTGCGTCCTGACCACCCCATGCTGACCACATTGATTGAACATGATTATCGAACTGTGGCAAAGCACATGCTGGCTGAACGCAAAATAGCGTTATTGCCACCCTATCGTTATGCTGCACTGGTTCGGGTTGAATCCAAAGATAGAGAATATAGTCAGCAATTCCTGTCTGAGATTGCCCAGCAATTCAGAGTGATGGCAACAGACAGTGTTGATATTTGGGGGCCTATTCCTGCACCGATGGAACGTAAAGCAGGCCGTTATCGGGCACACATGGTGATTTTGTCTGCTGATCGGGCAAAACTGCATTTTTATTTACGTCAATGGTGGCAACAAGTGGTACATTTACCTCGTCAGCATCAACTGAGACTGTCGATTGATGTGGACCCACAGGAGTTTAGTTAGAACTGAATATGAGAAACATAAAAATTTGAGGCATTAGATGTCCTTACTGCTACAAATCATTTTATTATTGCTTGCGACCTTAATCTTTGCACCATTGGCAAAACGCTATGCCTCAACCTCTATTTTGGGTTATCTAATCGTAGGGCTATTGCTGGGTTCTGGTGTTTTTAATCTGATTCATGATGCAGGGCTAATCAGTCAAATGACTGACTTGGGCATGATCATGTTGATGTTGTTTCTGGGCTTTGCCTTTAAACCGCAACAACTCTGGGTACAGCGCCATAGTCTGATGATCAATAGTGGATTGCCACTGTTACTTAGCATTATTTTCTTGGTCAGTGCCAGTTTTTTCATCCTACAGGATTTTCTAAAAAGTATGATTCTGGGCTTTGCACTTGCCCTGTCATGCATCACCCTTGTACAGCAACTGCTTCAAAATAAAATACAAATCAACAGTAAATTGGGGCAGACTGCACTATCCAGCCTACAGTTACACAGCTTGTTTGCAGTGGTTCTGATTGGCTTGTTTCCCCTACTGGAAGACACCGCATCAACCCAGCATGGAATCGCCTATTTCGCTGCGATTATTGCTACCATTTCAGGCTTGTTTCTCGCAAGCCGTTATCTGGTTCGTCCTGCCTTTCGCTTTTTGGCACATCGCCATAGTATTGAGCTGATTCCAGTTCTGGGATTATTGATTGTTCTCTCAGTGGTTTTAATCATAGATATTCTGAATATCCATGTACTGATTGGCGCTTTTCTGGCAGGCATCTTACTGGCAGAGACTGAGTTTAAGGTAGAGGTTGAACGGATTATTTCCCCTTTTAGAGATGCGGCAATCGGGTTGTTGTTCCTTGCCATAGGACTGGGACTTTCCCTGGCTCCCCTGCTACAGTCACCTTTATTCATTCTGGGTTGCATTCTTGGATTGTTGCTGATTAAAACCGTTGTGATTGCGGCATGCAGTTATTATCAGCACCGTTCTACCAAGTTCAGCCTTGGACTGTCCATCCTGCTGACACAAAGCGGTGAAGTGTCTTTTATTCTGCTAAAAATCGCAGAAACCGAACAGTTACTCAACAAAGAGATTTTGCAACCGACCTTGCTGATCATATTTGGCTCGATGCTGCTCACCCCACTGCTGTATTGGCTAATGAATGCCAAAATCTTACCCCTGATACAGAAAAAAACGCCTGCACCTATTCAGGATGTGCCACAGCATCCCATTCTGATCGTGGGCTTTGGGCGTTTTGGACAAGTCGTTGCACGCGCCTTACATGCGCAAGGCAGGCAGTTCAGTGTGATGGACAGCAACCAGCCCGATGCCGACTTTATTGAACAATATGGACACCATTTTCTGGATGCCGATGTCACCCAAGTCGAAAATCTGCGTGCGGCAGGTATTGAATATTGCAAGTTGCTGATTGTTGCCATTGATGATGTTGAGGACAGCATGAACCTGGTTCGTCATCTTCGTTTAAATTATCCAGACCTGAGCTTGCTGGTACGTGCGCGTGACCGTCATCATGCCCATTTACTGCATGATTTGGGCATTCAGCATGTTTGGCGTGAAACCTATTTATCTTCTGTGGATATGGCCCAACAGGCACTGATTGAAACTGGATGTTCAACTGCGGATGCACAGGTACAAATCAGCCAGTTCCAGCAGCAGGATCAACAGTTGCTGAATCAGTCGCTCTGGTCTCATGATCAGTATGCAACAATGGACCATTATCCCAATGCACTAGCTGAACTTGAGTATTTATTTGAAAACATAAAAATTATTTCTCCAGAATGCTTGCCTGATGATCAGGTGACACAAACTGCTGCAAAATCGCCGCATGAAACATCTTGAGTTTTGGTAAAGCGCCACCATTATTGACTGCATACCGCCATTCACCCACTTGTGAAGTCTTTCAAACTTGGCAAGTCAAAGCGTTGTTTGTGCGCTGTACGGAATACTGGAGAAAAAGATGTCTGATTTACGCCAACGCTTTTATATTGAAGACTGCCCTGTTCGCGGTGAGGTGGTTCATTTGGAAGAAACGCTGCAAACCATTCTGGCACAACGTGAATATATGCCTGCGGTGCAAAGCCTGCTGGGTGAAATGCTCAGTGCCACCGCCTTACTGGCAAGCACGCTTAAAATCCGTGGCCGTATCAGCCTGCAAATTCAAGCCAATGGCACATTCAAGTGGGCAATGGCGGAATGCAACCACTTGGGTGAAGTGCGCGCACTGGCGGATTATGAAGATGACCCAAGATTCGTAGAGGGGTCGGATAGCCGTACTGTACTTGCATCACTGAGCAGTCCTGTTCTATTTATCAATATCGAACCTGAGCATGGCGAACGCTATCAGGGGATTGTACCACTGGATCAACCGACACTGGCAGGTTGCCTGATGCAGTATTATGACCTGTCTGCACAGATTCCAACACATATTGTTCTGGCAACCAACAGTAAACGTTCGGGTGGCTTACTGATTCAGTTGCTTCCGCGCAATAATGAGGAAGAACAAAAACTGGTGGATGAGGACTTATGGCCACGTCTGACCATGCTGACTGAAACACTAAAACCAGAAGAGCTAACCGACCTACCAGCCAATGAAATTCTCTATCGTTTGTATAACGAGGAAGAGGTACGTTTACCTGATGTTGAGCAATTAAAGTTCGGTTGTACCTGTTCAAAGGAACGCTGTGCCAATGCGCTGATCCAGATTGGGGTGGATGCGGTACACGAAACGCTGGAAGCACAGAATCCAATTCAGATGGATTGCCAGTTCTGTAATGCACGCTATGAATTTACCGCCGAAGAGGCTTTGGCCTTATTTGGTGAACATTTGAGTTAATTGATTTTTCTCATAAAAAAAGACGGGCTGCCGTCTTTTTTTATTTTACGTTAAGGTCTACTGGATAAGGCATTTATCCAAAACTCTATCTCAGTTAAAGTTATAGCCCAATGGATATCATGATCGGTGTCAGCCAAGCCAAAGTGCTGGCATTTTTTCCAAAACAACAAAACAAGTCTTATACAATCCAGCCTATTGAAATCTTGGCAATTCGCTTCATAATAAAAGAAACATCTCATTATTATATTTAAGATCATGGCAAAAAATTATTATGAAGAGCTCGGTGTTTCAAGAGATGCCTCAGCAGACGAAATCAAAAAAGCATATCGTAAACTGGCAAAGAAATATCATCCAGATATTAGTAAAGAGGCAGATGCTGAAGCCAAAATGCAGGCGATTAATGTCGCCTACGATACCTTGGGTGATGCCACTAAAAAGGCTGAATATGACCAGATGCTGGATCATCCGCAGGGTTTTGCTGGCTTTGGTCAGGGTGCTGGCGGATTTGGTCAGGGCACGGGTGGATTCGATGGTTCCCAGTTCTATCGCCAAAGTTCAGACGATGGGGGTGCAGACTTTAGTGGCTTTGAGGATTTATTTGGTCGATTTGGCTCAGGTTTTGGTGGTGGGCAGCAGCGTTCGCAACGCCAGCAACGCAGTTACAAGGGCGAAGACCAGCATGCCAGCATTCAAGTTGACTTAGATATTGCCTATCACGGTTCAACCCAACAGATTACCTTGCAAATTCCAACTTATAACGTCTATGGTGAGCCTGAAGTACAGCGGAAAACCTTGCAGGTTAAGATTCCAAAAGGAATGAAAGAAGGTCAGCAAATTCGCTTAAATGGTCAAGGGCAAAGTGGTATTAATGGCGGTGAAAATGGTGATCTTTATATTGAAATCCAATATAAAGATACCGATCGTATTCGTATTGAAGGGGCTGATGTCTATCAAACTATTGATGTAACTCCGTGGGAAGCAGCTCTAGGACAAAGCATTGAAGTCAATACTCCCGCAGGGCAACTCAAAGTCAACTTACCTAAAAATGCCAAAAATGGACAACAATTACGTCTCAAAGATAAAGGAATACCAAATAAAACCGCAGGGCATTTATATCTAATTATTAATATTGTTTTACCACCAGCACACAGTGAACAAGAACAACAGGCTTATCAACAGTTTGCCGAAGCCTTCTCCACTTTCCGACCTCGTGCCTCATAAGGAGCAAGATCATGACAACTATTCAATACAAAGAAATTCAATATGACGGTCACTGCCAAGTTGAAATTATTGATGAACAATTGGCACTTGATCTCGAACACTTTGCCGAAGCCTGTGGTCAAAGCACCGACTGGGTACTCAAGCTAATTGACTACGATATCTTGCAGATTCAGGTTGATCCGCAAAGCCACCAGTTTATTGGTGAAGATGTTGCCCGCGCCCGTCGTGCCTACCGTTTACAGCGTGACTTTGATGCCAGCCTATCTGCGGTTGCGGTGATGCTGGACCTGATTGATGAAGTACAGCAACTCCGCAGGCAGTTAAAACATTTTCATTAATTGAAAAATAAAAACTGAAATATAAGCCATGATGCTTATATTTCAATCAATTTCAAGTCTGGTCATTTACTTAACTGATTGAACAGTGCTAATTTTTGAAAGGTTTGCATACTGGTTGCATTCACAATATCAATCGCTTCACGTTTCGGCGCATAGTCAAAAGGCAGTAAATAACCAGTTTTTGCCGCTGTATTTTGATAAAAATCGGTATTTTTAGTATTTAAAGGTAATAACACTAACGACTGTGACTGAGGGATAGCTTTGATTTGCTTCTGCTGATTATATACAGTTCCTGCCTGATCTTTAAAATACCGATATGCACCTAACGAATTGTTTGGGTTATAGGGTCGAGCAACCGAATGTAAACCCAAGATTGGTTTAGAGGTAGATTGATCATGTCCCGTCAATGGTAGATAAAGTACATTAAATTTTTTCCAAAGTTTATCATCAGGGCTGCTCGTATAAGGGAAGTTGAGCGAGTAATCCCAGTTGCCATCAGGTAAGAATGAGTTGCCTGATGAAAAGATAACTTTTTTCATTTCATCATTCAGCACCTGATAACGATCTTGTTTATCATCTTTTGAACTTGCCCAAAATGCCCATTTCGATTCTAAACTTGGTGCAATCCCTGAGTCTTTTGATATATACACACCATCGTTATGGTTTTTATCCACTGTTCCAAGCCATTGTGGCGTGGGTTGTACTACCCAGGCACGCCCATAAATTGTCTGATATGCACCGAACATTTGTATAAAGACCAAAGTCGCTTTGTCTTTTCCTTGATCCTGAGGATTAAAAATATATACAGGATACCATGGGGTTTGCATTGGGGTATTTTTATACAGACTCAAAGGATTTTGCCCTCTGTCTCGATAAGCCACAGATTGCATGACTTTGTTGCCGTACTTATCATCGTTATACGCTGAAATATCTGCCCAAATGGCCAACTCAGGCTCGCCATTCGCCTGGATACGGAGTGGCATATATCCCCCAGATCCCTCCGACCAGACTTTACCTTTTACAGGGTCTAACAATGTTCTCACATAATCATAATATTCAGGTGTTCCCAATTCTTCATACAATTTACCTTGATAAATATTGGCATTTTCCGCTGTCTTCGCAATCTTACCAAGCTGATCCAGCATCCAACCATTCAAGATATTCGAGTTCACATCTACACCAGCGGTCATTGATTGGATTATGATTTCATAAGCCTTATCTGCGGCATTGCTATAAAATTGACTGAACTTTTGACTGAGTTCAGATGAAACCTGACTCACAGGTAAAGTCGATAAGAAACTTAAATAACTATTTAAACGTCCAAGTTTTTCCAGCTCTATCATTAAAGTCTGTAAATTTTCATATCCCTCGAACGTCTGTTCTGTTTCGTCAGGAATTTTCAAATCTGGGCGTAACTGAGGGATGACCTCATCATAAGCACGTAATTCAAAATCATTGGTAAATGTACCTGGTACTCGTACATTATTACCATTGTCGTCTGCATTCAGTGCAAACAGTAACGGTTTTTGCTCCGCTTGTTTCTTTTGATCTCTTGCCTCATTTAAAGCATTCAGCTCTTTTTGAAACTGTTGATAGAGTTTTACAGAACCATTGATTTCAGGGTTTCCCTGCTCTACTTTTGCTTGTGTTGTTTGTGCATCTTTTTCTGGATCTGTTTTTTTATAATATTTTTCCCATTCATCCAAACTCTTAAACAAATGGCTAGGGGGCTGTAATTCTTCTTTTGGCTTTTGAAGTTCAGTATCAGGAAATTTGATGTCTACCGTTTTTGGCAGTGTACTTGCTGTAGGAAGTACAATAGCCTTCCCTGCTTCTACACTTAGATTATTCATCCAATCTCCGAGTTCTTTTCTCCATCCAGAAATATCAATTGAATTACCAATTGAATCAGGTTCAGCTGTCACGGTGATGTTAATGTTTTTAAATATATCTGATTTTGCCTTTCTTAAAGATTCAGTAAACTCAGCGGAGACTCCACCTCCTGCGCCAATACCACTATAAGATATGGATAATCCACCTCCGTTATAATGCTCTGAATTACTACTGTTGCTACCAAAACTTAGTTTTCCCTCACCAATCGCACGATTCATCACTTCAACTTTTGTGACAAAAGAATCGCCATTCTGCTTATAAAATGTTTGTATCTCTTTAATAATGTGCTTACGCAATTCTCGCATATTGACCACTAACGTTTGACGAGTTTCAGCATCATTACATTGATTATATTGTGTTTGAAGTTGCGCAAAAATAGTCTGCATTTTTGAAAGCACTTGAATACTGCCATAGATGTTCCCTTTATCCAACGGTTTACCATCAATATTAACGGCTTTAATATAATGACATTCGCCTACACTCGCAGGTTCAACCACGGTATGTACTTTCTTTTCAAGCTCTTCTTCAGTCAGTGCTGTTCCAACTAAATATGCAGTAAAGTTATCACCACTATCATCCATACTCACAGTGCCGATTGTAATCGTCTTACCCGCACCCACTTGACGCATAATCGCAGAAACACTTCCTACCGTACTGGCTGTGGCATTCGCTTCGGCATGATGATATTTCGCTGCAACTTTAAAACCGAATCTTTTAATATTTGCAGAACCGCCAACCGACCATTGCTGATCTCTTAAACTACTGCTTGCACTACTCTTAATCTCAAAACTATCTGTTCTTGAAGACTGGGCATCATCGACAAACAAAAGATCGTCTTTTTTCAGTGCAGCCAAATTAAAAACCGAACGCATCACATAAGTCGCTTTCTGGGTATCAACTGGATAGCCAATATTGAGTGACTTAATATTCTCTGGTTTGGTTAGATCACGCACTCCTATGCTGTCCAAGCCAGTGTTTAAATAAATATTAAACTCACTTTCATCCATGTCTAAATATTCAGCCAGCATTGGGTATTGCGCCATCAACGATGAACCCGATGGGGTATGCTCATTCAAACTTGATTTATTTTGATCTTCATTTTTCAGTTCACATCCCATCAACGGCAGCAAAAGCAGCAATGTTATTGATAAACGGTATGACATTCTATTTCTCCCCCTTATATTTTAGACTTGAATTATAAATGATCATTTTTTGTAGCAACATCACTGAAATTTGGTATTTTTATTTACCTTTCAATAAAATAAAAATCATTAGAATCTCAAATAAACCTATAATTTTATTTAAAAAATAAAGCATAAACCTACAAATACAAAATATTAACGAAATAAAATTAAAGCTTAAAAAATAATAAACTTGGCTCAGTTCTATACAGCCATTGGTTACTTAAATTTAGTCATTTTCTCAACCTCCTTGAGGGTTTGCTTAATCGGTTCATAATCCAGAAACCAGAGCAGGTTCAAGTTGCGTTGTTTATGCTGCTGCGCCAGCAGGTCAATCACACTACGCTCACCCCGCCCCACCAGATGCTGCTGATAGAAATAATACAGCAACAGCACTGTGCTTAATAACATCACCGCCAGCATGATCCAGAACCCGACAGGGGACTTTAATCCTGGAATAAACTCAAAGTTCATTCCGTAAATTCCCGTCAGCAAAGTCAAGGGTGCGAATACGGCGGTGATGATCGCCAAAATCCGCATATTTTCATTGGTTTGATTCGCAATAGCTGAAAAATGTAAGTCAATCGCCGATTGAATCGCATTTCTTAAACGCAAGGTATGTTTTTGAACACGCTCTACATGGCTCATTAAATCATTGAGACGAACCAAGAGAATGTCTTGATTCTTATGCTTATGTTCCCCCATCACATGATGATAATTATCCACCAGTTCATCTCGGAACTCCTGCAAGGTCTCTATTTGTTCCTCACATAAATTTTCAATTTGCTGGAAAGCCATATCTTCATGAAACAATTGATGCCACTGTTTAAAACGCCGATTGCCCTGCAAAAGTTGCTGTTGCCAGTATTCAACACGACGTGTTAGTGGGGTGCGCAGGTTTAGGTAGCCATCAATCATGCTGTTGAGCAGGCGCAAACAGAGATCCGCTGGGGTACTGGCCAGTTTACGGGGTTTATTCTGCTCCTCAATCGCCCGCCCCATAATGGTCTGGATACGTTGGATATAGCTTTCGATTGCTTTATTCCCCTGCTCCCTCACACTCACCAAAATGTTCGGCGTTAGAATAAAACCCATCGGTGTAGTTGCTAGGCCAAAAATACTTTCATGAGATTCTAAAGTATTGTCACTTTCATAAATTTGATCGTCTGGGCTAATCAGTTTGCGGAACACCAGCAGGTCATATTCCTCGACACTGTCGAAAGCACAAGGATGTTCGATATTGAGCAGGTCGCGCATATGAAATTCGTTAAGCACCACACCTGTATGCTCATAAATATTTTTTTGCCAAGAATCGGTATGATTAACCAGATCCTGTCTTAAACTATCCACCCACAAAAATTCCAGCATATGTTCTGATTGTTCTTCGGCACTAATAAAAATCGTATCTTCACTGTTATGACGATAAAAATAATAAAGTTGCATAACCCTGATATTCATTTAAATCCTAAAAATATCATGCCATAAAAAAGCCCGCACAAGGCGGACTTTTTGTCAGTCGATTGCAGCGACTACACTTGTTCGATGTCTTTCATGGTCAACTTGATACGACCACGGTTATCCACATCCGCAACCTGTACTTTCACATCTTGACCTTCTTTCAATACGTCAGTCACGTTGGCAATACGTTCATTTGAAATTTGCGAAATGTGAAGCAAACCGTCTGTACCTGGCAAGATATTGACGAATGCACCAAATTCAACGATACGAATCACTTTACCTGTATAGATTGTACCTGGCTCAACTTCAGCAGTCAGTGCCTGAATTTTTGCAATCGCAGCACGAGCAGCAGCTTTCGTTTCACCAAATACACGAACTGTACCATTGTCTTCGATATCAATCGCAGCTTTAGTCTCTTCTGTAATGGCACGAATGGTAGCACCACCTTTACCAATGACATCACGAATCTTGTCTGGGTTAATGCTGATCACTTCAAAAGTAGGAGCATGCATTGAAATTTCAGGACGAGCACGTGAAATGACTTTATTCATTTCATTTAGGATATGCATACGACCAGCAAAAGCTTGGTTTAATGCAACTTCCATGATCTCTTCAGTAATACCTTCGATCTTGATGTCCATTTGAAGCGCAGTAATACCGTTTGCAGAACCTGCTACTTTAAAGTCCATATCACCCAGATGGTCTTCGTCACCCAGGATGTCTGAAAGTACTGCAAAACGCTCACCCTCTTTCACCAAGCCCATTGCGATACCCGCAACTGGTGCTTTAAGCGGAACACCCGCATCCATCAGTGCAAGCGAAGCACCACATACAGACGCCATTGAAGATGAACCATTTGATTCAGTAATGTCTGAAACCACACGTAACACATACGGGAAACGGTCAACTGGAGGAAGTACCGCCTGTACACCACGACGCGCCAAACGGCCATGACCGATTTCACGGCGTTTAGGACCAGATTCACGACCTGTTTCACCTACAGAGTATGCAGGAAAGTTATAATGCAACATGAAGTTGTCAGTTTTGGTACCAGCCAAGGTATCAACCATCAACGCATCACGAGTGTTACCTAGAGTTGCAGTCACAAGTGCCTGAGTTTCGCCACGGGTAAACAATGCTGAACCATGGGCACGGCCCAGCACGCCAACCTGAACGTCGATAGCACGAACAGTTTTGGTGTCACGACCATCGATACGTGGCTTACCAGACAAGATGTTGTCACGTACGGTACGGTATTTAAGATCTTCGAATAAGAAATCAACTTCATCAGCGATGCCATCAACATCTTCTTCAGGAACGAATTGCGCTTTTGCTTCTGCATAAAGTGCATCTAAAGCTGCATAACGATCTTGTTTAACCGCAATGGTATATGCTTCTGAAATTTTTGCTTCAAATGCTTCTTTTAATTTAGCACGTAATTCTTCGTTGTGTGTTGGAGCAACCCACTCTGATTCTTTCGCACCAACAGCTGCAGCAAATTCTTTGATTGCTTGTACAGCAATTTGCATTTCGTCATGACCGAAAAGTACTGCGCCTAACATTTGGTCTTCTGAAAGTTCTTTCGCTTCAGATTCAACCATTAACACTGCTGACTCTGTACCTGCAACCACAAGATCAAGATCAGATTGTGCAAGTTGTTCTAACGTTGGGTTAAGAACATATTCACCATTGATCAAACCAACACGTGCGCCACCAATTGGACCACGGAAAGGTGTGCCTGCAATCGACAATGCAGCAGATGTACCCAACATTGCAGCAATATCAGCATCCATGGTTTTGTCAGAAGACACAACTGTTGCTGTGACCTGGATTTCGTTGAAATAACCTTCTGGGAACAATGGACGAATTGGACGGTCAATCAAACGAGAAATTAGAGTCTCTGCTTCAGAAGCACGGCCTTCACGCTTGCCATAACCACCAGGGATACGACCCGCCGCATATTGTTTTTCTTGATAATTCACAGTTAACGGGAAAAAGTCTTGACCCGCTTTTGCTTTTGGCTGAGCCACAACCGCAACAAGCACAGTTACACCACCCATTGTGATTAAAACTGAATTTGCTTGACGTGCAACACGACCCGTTTCTAAAACAACTTGGTGTTGACCAAATTGGAATTCTTTACGAACGATATTAAACATTGACATGTATTATATTTTCCTGATGTCTTTTAAAAAGTTATTCTAGTGAGACCCCTAAGGTTTGGCATTCAGACCACAACTGGCGTGTGGATAAATGACAAAGCTTAGAAGCCATCGCACCAGATCAAAATTTTTAAATAAATTTAAACACAAAGAAGGAGCGAACATGCGCCCCTTCTAAAAATCGCCTAACTTAAATCAGGCGAAACTTTGTTTTCAGCGTTAAGGCATTGCAACATGCGAAATACCGAAAATAAAGCCAAATCGAATTAACGACGTAAACCTAATGCGCCGATCAAAGCAACATAACGACCGTGATCTTTACCATTTAAATAGTCAAGTAGTTTACGACGCTGGTTTACCATACGAATCAAACCACGACGGCTGTGGTGGTCATGTTTGTGCTCTTTAAAGTGACCTTGCAAATCATTGATTTGAGCAGTCAACAAAGCAACCTGTACTTCTGGTGAACCTGTGTCGTTTTCAGCACGAGCAAATTTAGCGATGATCTCTGCGCGATCTGCGTTAGTTAAAGCCATTCGATTTCTCCGAGATGCTTAAAAAATAAAATGATAATGATCAGTTGCAAGCAACTGATTGCCGTGCATCACTACAGCAATTCGCCTATTTTAAGTGATCTATGGCTATATTGCAAAAATGTTTTTATTTCATCATTGGGACAATGACAATTGTCAGAAAAACAGGCAAACTATTTATCAATTCTGTTTTCAGTTTATAACAGAAATGAAAGAAAACGAAAAATTAGCGAGGGAATCGTGAAAATCTTATCCACCAATACCTGTTATGTGCCAGATGACCTCAATCAAGTCATTCGTTCCAAAGATGAAGTCGCGGCTGAATTGGGCGGCTTGACGGAAAAGCAGGTCCAGAAGATTTGGGATAGTGTTGAATGCCTGTATAAAACAGGGAACTATCCTTTAATTACCTTATGTCTACGCCGTCAGGGAAAAATCCTGCTGAACCGTAGCATTGGCTACGCTCAGGGCAACACTCCCGATGGTCTGGGGGCGGATGCCAAGATCGGCACACCAGACACCCCCGTTTGCCTGTTCTCAGCCTCTAAAATGGTCACGGCCATGCTGGTACACATGCTGGATGAGCGTGGTGACCTGAACCTGCTGGATCCAATCAGCTATTACATTCCTGAATATGGGGTCAATGGCAAACGGCGTGCGACCCTGTTCCACCTGTTATCACATCGCGGTGGAATTCCACGGATCGACGGTGAGATCACCCCTGAGTTGCTGTTTGATGAGAAAGAGATTCTAAAACGCCTGTGCGCGGCCAAGCCAGTTTCACCATCAGGTACGCATCTTGCCTATCATGCCGTGACCGCAGGCTATATTCTGGGTGAGGTGATCAAGCGTGTCACAGGACAAAGCGTGCGTGAATATCTGGCTGAACATATTGAAAAGCCAATGGGTCTGGATTATTTCAACTATGGCCTAAAACCAGAGTACCGCGCAGATGTGGCAATGAACTACGCCACTGGCATGCATCCAGGTTTAGGTACGGATCGTTATTTAAAGCATGTGCTGGGTGCTGGGCTACAAACCGCTGTGGACATTACCAATGACACACGTTTCATGGACATCATCTGCCCTGCTGGCAACATCTACACCAGTGCAGAGCAGTCAGGACGTTTTTTTGAAATGTTGCTCAGTGGTGGTGAATATCAGGGCAAACAGATCATGAGTGCCAAAACCGTTTTCCGTTCGACCTTGCCGACCTCTGGCGTCAGTATCGACCGTAGTTTACTTGCGCCAATGCGTTATGCACTTGGCCCAATGCTGGGCAGCAACCCTGTCGGTCTGTTTGGGCCAATGACAGGACAGGCTTTTGGACATATTGGCTTCTCGAATATTTTATACTGGGCCGATCCAGAGCGTGATATCAGTGTGTCATTACTCACCACAGGAAAATCTGTAGTCGGTACCCACTTGCCTGCGCTGACAAAAATGTTGTACCAAATCTCAAATAACTGTCCAAAAATCCCGAAAAACCAGCGCCGCTCATTATTTGCCACTGACCGTAGTGAAAATGATCTGGTTTAATCAGTTGAAGAACAGCTACGCACAAAAAAGCCCAGATTTTCACCTGAGCCTTTGCGCGTAGTTTTTATTATTCTGGTTTTGATTTATTTTTATTGCTTGTTATTTTTCATTCAGACCCTCTGAACGCTTACCACAATCTTATGATTTTTACGTTTCCTTTGGTGATATCTTCTTTCCTCTGTACTTACCATTCTGTCGAAATTAATTATGAAGAAAAATAGGATTTCTCTCATCTCTTTGTAAGCAAAAACGTACGGTTCTTTATAACATTTAACTGAATAATCCAGAAAAGCTGTCAAACAACGATACCGTAGCTTTTAGATGTTGCCGTTATTTTTCACTAGATAAATGTGCATGGACAAGACATGCAACCGATCTGACGCAATGCTTGAACAAGTAGAGTTTAAACAATACTGGTTAAAATAAAACCAATATTTATCATGATTTTATTCATTTAATATGGATAAAAATAAAAAAGCCCTGTAGTCTCTCCCAAAACTACAAGGCTTAGCGGCTGTAAGTTTCCTCTTTTATCACTTACCTCACTGTAAGTTCGCTGTCTTTCAGACTTTCTTATTATCGTTTTGCGATTTATCTAGCTTTCCGTGCCAGATTCGTTGTGTTTCCATAATCTCAAAAACATTCGGCTTGCTCTAGCGACAATATCTCGAATCCTTGTAAGCTTTTTCTTACAAAACGGTGAATTTTAAAGAATAACTTTATAATCCAGCAAAATTGATCTTTTGTACTAAACCACTACGGCGAACTGTTCGAATTGTAAGCGCCTGTTGCAAGGTGCCTGAATCGGCCAGAATACTGACCACTTTTTTTGCGCGCGTCACTGCGGTATAAATCAGTTCCTGACTCAGTAACTTCTCTGCGGGGGCATCCAGAACAATCGCGGTATGGGTAAATTCAGAGCCCTGTGATTTGTGAATGGTGAGCGCAAATGCAGTTTGCATGTTACGAGGTAAGCGGTGTGCAGCAATCCATTTATCCAGACTTGGAAAATACACCTCAAACTGCTGAGATTGGCTTCTATGTTTAAAACAAATGCCAATGTCTCCATTGGAGATTCCAAGCTGATAGTCGTTGTAGGTCATCATCACGGGACGGCCCACATACCAGTCGCCCACCGCAATCTGTTTAAGCTGCTGATTGAGCCACTGTTCAGCATAACGGTTCAGTTGCTGCAATCCCAGTTGCCCATGTCGAACGGCGGTTAAAATTCGGTAATCATCAAATGCGTGTATCACCTGCTGGATATACGGTTCTGGTTCATCGCCCTGCACATAGTGTTGCAGTGCCTCAACATAGCCCTGAAACCCATACATCAGCTTTTGTTGATAGGGTTCAATTTCGAACTCACCATACTTGGGCAAATATTCCAGTTGAATAAAGTCTGACATGTCTTTGGATAATGCAATCGGTTGCAAGCTGCTAGGTGCAGCAATCTCCTGTTGCAGTCTGGTCAATACCTGAGCATGTTGTGTTGGCTGCTGCTGGGCCTGAATAAATCTTGCCAACTGTCCAATTTTTGCCTCACCCGCAAAACGGCGGCTTTTTTGCAACCGGACACGGTTTTCAGCCAAGCCCTGCACCTGCTGTAAGTCTGCAAGTACAGAACCCACATCCACAGAAGCCAGCTGATTGGCATCACCCAGTAAAATAATGCGGCAGTTTTCAGGCACCGCCTCAAACAACAGGGTTGCCAGATTCAAGTCCAGCATGGAGGCTTCATCCACCACTATCACATCATAGGGCAAAGGCTGCTTTTGATGAAAACGTGGGATCTGCCGATTGCCTATACCCAGCAAACGGTGCAGGGTCTGGGTGCTTTGGTGGCGCAGTTCATCGGTGACCAATCCCGACTCAAGCAGCTTGGGGTCATTCAATGAATGTTGCAAGGCCTCCTGCATACGCTGGGCTGCCTTGCCTGTCGGTGCCGCCATCGCAATGCGCAGGTCAGGAATCATCTGGTTCAGTACCGCGATAATACGAGCCAGCGTATAGGTTTTGCCTGTTCCTGGCCCCCCTGTAATGATACTCAACCATTGCTGCATCACCATTTTAAGGGCGGCCTGCTGATGTTCATCGCTGAGCAAGTGCTGATAAGGTGCTGTATCGAGCAACTGAATCGTTTGTCGCTTTAATCGACAAATCTGATCAGCTAGGCGTTGTTCCAGTTGCCAATATCGGTATAATGCCAAGCCCTGCTGATCGTGGACGCATGGGGCAACGTGAGTGCCTGCAACATCGCTGCAAACCACCAGATCGCCCAGCGCCTCAAGCTGTGCTGGATTTGCCTCAATACAACTGTCGCCTTGCAGGCTGGCCTCAATCAGTTGCTGTAGCATTTGCGCCGCGCCAACTGCCTGAGCTGATTGGGAAAATGGTGCCTGTGTGAGATAGCTACTCCACATCTCAAGCCAGCCCGCCGTTGCTGACTGATTATTTACCTGTTTGTCCACAGAGTTATCCTCAAACTTACCCACACGCTTGTCCACAAGGTTATAAACATGCTTATCCACATAGTAAGCTACTGTTTAATCTAAATTAATTACTTTTATCTACATTGGTTTACCCATTTTATCCTCAGAGAAGTATCCGAGGACGGCATCCAGACGCAAGATAAATTCATCATCAGGTTTCCAGTACATATAGCCCTGCTGCGCCTGTCCATTCATGCCACGCAAATACAGATAGGATGCCCCACCCAGATGCTGCTCAATCTGATAATTCTGTAGTTTCACGCTCAGATAGCGGTGCAGTGCCACCAGATACAAGGCCGCCTGTAACCAGTAGCTCGACAGCGACATACTATCTGCAATTTGGCTAGGCTGGTAATCTGCCTGTTCAGCGCCCAGATAGTTACTTTTATAATCAGCAATGTGATAACGCTGACCGTCAAAATAGACCAAGTCAATAGAGCCATTTAAGTAACGGGCAGATTTCGCCTCCAGTAATTCAGGCATGCTGATGCCATATTCTGTGAACAGTTGCTGTACGCGCTGCATGGCCAGCACACGATCCGACAAGGCCAGATAAAATGGACATTCCGACAGATATTGTCCTGTCAGCAATTGTTTTAATTGGAAACCATCGTTCAGTGGCGTGGCCAATACCTCACCCAACCATACCGCAATCCATTGGTATAGTTGCTGCTCTGAATTTTCCCGTGCTGGAAAGTGATTCTGGTATTGATCCAGCAAGTCAAACCATAAGCCTTGATAGGTATTCTTAAAACGGCGGCGGATTTCCTCAACCCATGTTTCAGGTCGCTGAAAATCAATCTGCTCAAAAATCTCATGCAGGAAATTTCCAGCCAGTGTTCCTTTCGGAAAATATTGCTTAATCCACGCGATTGGTTGGGAAACAGGCGCAAATGCTGTCAGTATAACGTTTAGCTCATCTTCAGCCTGATCAAAGTTCTGCTCAATATTGGCCAGACGATCCGCATGACTGGCCTTGTGTCTTAAATGCTGTGCCAGATAACTGAAGCTGGTCTTGCCTCGTGCATAAAAACGCTGCATAGGTAAAGGCTGAGCAGAAAGTGGGATTCTTTGTTGGGTCTGTTGCTGGCGGTGGAGAGCCTGTGGTCGTTCCAAAACCAGAGCTTCATCCAGACAGTGTGGATGCTGGAATGCCTCACCCTGATTCTTCCAGAATGCCAATCCTGAAAGTTTGTTCTTATCTCCCTTTTCAGGTTCAAACACCGCATAGACCCGATGACTGGCACGGGTCAGCGCCACATACCACAAACGGTTCTGCTCAGCCTGCGCCCGTTGCTGGTGCTGATCCAGCTCATTCTGTTGCAGAAAGTTTTTATCCGCAATCGCCACCACGCGTTGCATTCGGGTCTGCCCTGTTTCTGGTAACTGGATTTCCGTGGTTGAAAAATTTAAAGCCTCTTTTTTTGAGTCTGGTGCTGCTTTATTTGCTCCAAGTAAAAAGACGATTTTAAATTCCAAACCCTTGGACTGGTGGATAGTCATTAACTGCACCCCAGCTTCACTGGAAAGCTTATGTTCCAGCTCCCATTCACGGTCACTTGGTGAATTGAGCTGCTTTAAATACCAGTGATAGAGGTTTTGTGCCCCCTGCACATGCTCGCTGTGCTGACTCAGGATATCAGTGAGATGGCGCAGATTGACCACTGCCCGTTCATTGTCCTTGCTCTGGGTGGCAACCAGTTGCTGCCAAATTTCAAATTGATTTAAACAACGTTGCCATGCCGATAAAAAGCCCTGATTCAGCCACATCTCACGGATGTCATCGAATTGCTGGATATAATGGCTCAGACCCTCTGGACTTTGTTCTAAGGCCAATAATCGAGCCAGATCAAAGCCAAATAAACGGCTGAGTAAAGCCCGTTTGAGCTTGGCTTCATCATAAGGATCAAGCAACGCCGTGAGTAAAGCGCCTATATCCTGTGCAATCTTTGAGTCAAACACACTGCGCTTTGAGGGACGATTCACACGAATTCCCAAGTATTCCAGTGCATATTGAACCTCGTCCAGTTGTCGGTGGCTACGGGAAAGCACCGCAATATCATCTTCACAAATGGCTTTGCGTATCTCACCATCCAGGCATAGCTGCTGCAAATGCGCCTGATTCAATAAGCTTTGAATTTTCCAGGCCACTTGAGTCGCTTGCTCATTGCCCTCTTGCAGTTGCAGCCAGCGCAACGGTGCTAGATTGAACTGTTCCTTGTCAATCAGGGCAGGATGTGGACGTGAACCAGCCTGAATTGGGTCATAGATCACCTGCTCGCCAAAATCCATTTGCCGCTGAAACAGCACATCCACCACTTCAACCAGTTCTTTGACCGAACGGTGGTTGTGGATCAGCTTATATTCACGCCCCTGCTTCGCCATAATATCCTGATAGGCATTCAGGAATGTCAGCATGTCGCCGCCACGGAAGCCATAAATCGCCTGTTTACGGTCACCCACCATAATCATGCAGCCCTTTTGGTAACGCTGTGGATGCCGCCAGATGCTCGCCAGCATATCATCCTGATCCTGATTGGTATCCTGAAACTCATCGACCAGAATTAAGGGATAACGTGCCTGTACAAATACCGCAAAATGTTGTCCCTGTTCGCCCTTTAAGGCATCTGACAGGGTTTTGATCTGCTGGGCAAAAGTGGTTTCACCTTTTTGTTGCAACACTTGAGGCAAACGCTTTTTGACTTGCTGACAAAGATGAAACTGTAAATAGGTATTGAATTGATCTAAATCATTTTGAATTTTAAGTTTCATCTCCCAAATATCTTTTAATAACTGAATCAAAGGATGCTGGTAAAAACAGTCCTGAATACTTTGATCACATTTATTAAAAATACTGCTTCGAGCTCGTCCTTTAGAATCTAAAAATAAAACATCGACGTCTTTGAACGCGTTTTGATCAAAATAGATATTTATGCCCTGCTCTTGAATTTGCTGAGCCAGCCGAACTAAGCCTGTTTGAAAAATGAAATGAAAACGATCTTTTGCAAAAGCCTTTTTATTAATAAATTTATAATATGCGCCATTGAGTAGATAATAATCCTGTAATTCTTGTAAGTACTGCGAAGAAGTTACTGCGAACTGATGCAAGCATGATTCAAACGCAACGGTGCTAAACACAGGCAAATCTACTTGTTTCAAATGTGCTGAACTAAAATTCAAACTTTCTTCAACCACTTTAATATACTGATCTACGCTCTTTAGTTGCTGACTCATATATAAAAAATCAATCACCTGTTGTGGCTGCGACTGAATCCATTCGCGTAACACATCATGAATCAGTTGGCGGGTATAGCTCTTGGCATCCTCAGTGATTTGGGCACGTTCAATCTTGCCACTTTCAAAGGCAAACTCGCGCAACAGCTTCTGGCTAAAGCTGTCCAGTGTCCCGACAAACAGCTCGTCCAGTTGGTCAATCACAAGTTTTAGCCGTTCACAGGCATAGGCGATACGTGGCGCAAAGGTTTTTAACACATGCTGTTTCAGTGGATCAGTTTCCTGCTCCGCCTGCATGTGAATATCAGTTTCCAGTACGCTGCGTAACGGTTCCAGATACTGCTGAATCTCCACCAGACGCAAACGGATACGGCTTTTTAGCTCGGCGGCGGCAGCACGGGTAAACGTGGTGGCAATGACCTGATTCGGCAGGTATTTTTCCAGAAAAATCCGCACCATCAAACTGGATAAGGTATAGGTTTTGCCTGTTCCAGCCGAGGCCTCAATCAGGTGCAGCCCCTCAAACTGAATATCCCGAATCGGTTGATAAGACACTGGATATTTTGAGTTCATGTCTTACTCCACACGTAAAAATTCAAAAATAGGCTGGTATAAGGCATGGGAATAATGATCACAGGCATAGTGCAACAATGCACTTGCATCCTGTTCCTGCAAAAGGAACTGCCAGTCACGATGCAATTTACACGCTTCATTTTGAGCCATATCAAAACCAGAAAAATCACCTGTATCATTCCAATCTTTTAAAACCTGTTTTTGGCTGTCTTCAACCAGAACCCATCGAGACTCCTGCTCAACCCATTGGTGGGAATTGCCTTTTTCCATTGGCTTTAAGATCAAGGCTGCGGGTAACACCACAGGCTGTTGCTGCGCCTCTTGCCATAGTTGCAACCAGTGCTTTAAATAGTGTTTCGCCTGTTCGGAACCCAGCCCCTCACAAATCACGGTTTGGTCACTAAATACCACGATACGGCGTTTTTCTGTAGCGGAGTCATCGTTCAGCACGGCCAGCCACAACAAATACTCCAGCCAGACCTTAACAAAACGTTTAGCCCGCGCACTCGACGCTTCCAGACTAACCCAGTCCTGTACATTCTGTTTTGGCGTGACACAAACCATTTGTAGTTGTTTTGAGATACGCCAGACCCGTTGTGTGGTGAGTGTCGGGGCTGCCGCATACTGCTGTAAACGTTCAAGCAAGCGCTGTTGCTCTAAGCGGCTTTGCTGCCATGCACTGTGCTGTACCTTTCCAACAGGGAGTTGATCCTGCAAGATGCCAGCCGAGGTCTGCTCATCCTGCTGCTGTAGAAAATGGCGAATAGCATATTTCCCCAAACCATCCAGCAATAACGGTTCAGTTTGATCCACCAGTTCGGTTGCCGTTAAATTTTCCACCCCCAGGGTTTTTAAATACAAACGCGCGGGGAACGCCACATCCTGAATCCATTGCTGGCTATTTAGAATCAGCATCTCATCATGTTCAACAGGATAACGGGTATTCACCCATGCCTGCCGCTCTCCTTTGACCTGCTGAATCTGTGAAGCGACCTTAAACCATTGATCTTGGAAGCGCACAGGTCGATCCGAAACAAAGCCGAGTGGATCGAATGGTTGTAGACGATGTAAATGATACAGCGGATAAAGCTGTGGTGGGATTTGTAATGCCTCCAATCCAGCTAAATCCGCTTCTGATAAAGGAGGCCTATCTTCACTGCTAGTCGGTTTTACAATCAACGCCAAATGATCTCGAAAAGCCTGCAAAATAGTGGAGGGTTCACGCACCTCCCCATCATTGACATCAAAGCCATTATAAAACAGCCAGAGTTGCTCCTCCGCCAAAAGCACTGCATCCAGAAAGGCCCCCTGATCATCTTCCAGACGAGAACGGTCACCCAATTGCTGACGTAATGCATCCATTAAGTCAAAGGGAATATGCGCATCCCGATTGGGAAACTTGCCTGTATCCATATTAAGCAGCACAATCAGACGATAAGGAATCGGGCGAATCTGTCCAATCTGACTAAAGGTAATTTGCCCTGTTGGTTCAACCTGTGCTGACTGGCTTTGCAGCGTCCGTTGAATTTCCTCAATGATATACGGCAACGGCAGAGTAATCTGGCGCAAATGGGTTTCAGCATCATCATAATAACTCGCCAGAGTCAGCATACGCTCCTGCTTTTGCACAATCTCACGCACGGCCTTTAGGGCAACAATATCGGCTTGCTCAAACTCCTGAATATCATCCTTGAGCTTTTTCAGCCAGTCCTCAACAGGTGACTGCTGCCCCAACTCATGCGCAATCAGCCAATTGCGTCGGATAGATAAATCCTGATAAATCTGGATCAAGATTCCAATCAGCTCAAAATCATCTGGCTGCACCTGTGCATAGCTCAGTATATCCTGCACCAACACATGCGCTGGCACAGCAATTCCCAATGCCAGACGATCCAGCGCAAATTTAAAGCTATAACGATAGTCCTGATCGTTGGCACTCAGGCTCTGTTTTAAATGTTCAGCGTCCAGACCACGCTTAAAGCCTGCATCACTCAACAAGTCCAGCATCCGTTGTGCCTGGGTATAGTCCAGGCCATAACGCTGCTGTGTCGCAGACAGATTGAGCCAGTCGGCAAAATCATCATGGGCAAAGCGTCCCTGTGTAAGCTGCAAACGCCCCAGCACCGCACGCCATGCATTCAGGGCATCCAGTGAAGCCACGCCTGCAATCTTGACGGGCAGAAACACTTCATGCTCATTGGGAACAGCAGGGAATACACTACGAATCAAAGGCTCAAGCTCAGCCAGATTGGGTGCAAGCACCAGCACATCACTAGGACGGCGAGCAACGGAATCTGGCTGCGATAACCAATGGGTCAACTGCTCCTTGAGTACCTCAAGCTGACGCAAACTGGAATGGCAGACATGCAACTGAATCGACTCATCATTCGATGCAAGCTCATATTGCCCTGCCTGAGGTTCTGCCAGATAAAAAATATCGGACTGGACTTTACCCAGTAAGGTTTCTGGAAAATAATCAACAAAGAGATCTTCCCAAATTCCTTCTTCCCCTCCTGCAAGTTGTGACAATAAAGAGAAATGATCACGTGCCTGTTTGCCCAAACGTGTCAGTAAGGGATGTCGTGATTCACGACTTAAGGCATTAAATTCTAAATTAAATTGCTCAAAAAAGTTCTGGATTTCCGCATCACTCGCATTAGGATTTTTGGCAATAAAACGTTCCTTAACACCCAAATCATAACGCTGTTTCCACAGTGGATCGACACTGTCCGCCCAATATTCCTGCGAGGGGTTGTAGTGCAGGATCAACACATCCAGATACTGCCCCAGACGGCGCAGGAATTGCAGTTGGCTGGGTGGCAAGTCCAGCAGGGTAAACACAATCACCTGATCTGGCAGCTGTGCCAATGCACGCTGGCGGGTCTGTGGATTGTCCAGAACCCGCCAGAAATCGGCATCAATACTTTGCATCTCCACAAAGTCGGCATGAAAATAGTTTTGCCATAGCCAGCGCTGCCAAGCTTCTAGTTGCTGGGTCTGGTTGAGACTAAATGCAGACACCTGCTGGTCAGTTTGCGAGATTAGCCGTTCAATATCCAGCGGATGATCTTGCCCCCATGCCGACAGCCAGTTGCCCGAACAGCGGCAAACGCCCGTACATCCCCGTTGACAATCACCACGATACAGCATGTAGTTGTTAAAAAGTTGCGATACCTGTTCAGCCACCCAATACAACATGCCCTGTTTTTTAAGCTGTTTTTCTGTGCCCTGCTGCAACTGGTCGGCGCTGTCGTAAATCCGTTGCACAATTGAATACAGCGGATGTTCCAGCGCAAGGCTATTTTGCTCAGCCTGAATAAAGGGCTGGAGCGCCTGATAAATTCGCCATTTCAGGATCAGGCGTGGAATATTGGCCTTACGGACTTGTTCTTTATTCTCCAACACTTGTTGATAGGCATACCACTGGAAACCACGAATTCTTTGATGGAATTGATAGTTGGCCGTCATACCCTGCTGTTCAGCAATTTTCTGGGTCAGCCACTGCTCCTGGGCAGGACTCGGCACAATAAAATGCTGGGTTTTAAACACCTGAAACGGGGAGGCACTGGGTTGGGTAATGGATGCCATCACACCTTGCAATAACACATCAAGGCGTTGACTCTGAATAACATGAATACCCATCCGTTAATACAACCTCATCAATAAACGACTATTTTGATACATAAAAATAAGTAGATAATCATCACTATACAAGCTTGTGGAACTATGTCACGTTAAACACAGCATGAAATAAAAAATTTTTGAAATTCACCATTTAATGCGCTTGAATATACGACCAAGAGATAGACTTTAGGTATAACTTTATGAAAATTGAAAAAATTCCTGATTCAATTGACCCAGGCTTAAATCTGGAACAAATCCGTGATGAATGTCTGGCGCGTACCAAGAAGACCGCCTACTGCTCTGCTGGCGCGGCCATTGTCCCCATTCCATTTTTCGATGTGGTGGTTGATTTAGGCATGCTCACGCAGATCATTCCTGATATTAATGCACGTTTTGGCCTGGCACCTGAACATATTAGCGTTTATGACCCAGAGACCAAGAAAGTTCACTGGGATGAACTGCGTAAACGTGGCTTCGAGTTGTCAGGTTTTGTGGTGGCACGTACCGCAATGAAAAAAACATTTAATGGTTTTTTCACCAAGATTGCCACCAAACAGGTGACTAAATTCATTCCTCTGGGTGGGCAACTGGTGGCGGCCAGCCTTGGCTATTTTATGATGCGTAAAATCACCGAGGCACATATTCAGGACTGCTACACACTTGCAAAACGGATTCAGCAAAAAAGCCGTAGTACGATTGTAGCTTAAAACATGAACATGACTGATCAGCCGACTATCAGTGATTCAGTCATTTCATCGAGTGTGTTAAATCGGCACAATCTTCAGCCTGAGCTTGTGTCATCACTCTTTTGCCTTGAATAATGGTTATTCTTTCTGCTGTTAATTCTCCATTTTCCCATATACATGAAATACTTGTCTTGCCCTCATCAGAGGGATGAACACCATAAATCATATACAGATAAAAGCCGATAAAGAATATAAAGCTCAATAACAAAGCAAGTATTAAAATGAAAAATATCTTAAACAGGCTCTTCCACATCATTGCCTACCCATCAGCAGCATCTTATTCATCCGCTTTTAATTGTTTCAATATGGCTTTTAACACCTCAATCCGTGCCGTATTTTTATCATCCGTCGCAATCACATGCCATGGCGCATAGTCGGTGGAGGTACGCTCAAACATATCCGCAGCGGCTTCAAGGTAGTCATCCCATTTATCACTGTTACGCCAATCCTCCTCGGTAATCTTAAAGCGCTTATGTGGGGTTTGTTCACGCTCCTTGAAACGGACGGCCTGTTCGTCCTTGCTAATCGCCAGCCAGATTTTGACAATCACCGTCTGGCTATCCACAAGGTTCTGTTCAAAACGGTTAATCTCATCATAGGCACGTTGCCATTCAACCACTGTCGCAAAACCCTCAACACGTTCCACCAGCACACGCCCATACCAGGTCCGATCAAAAATCGTGATCTTGCCGCCATCATTCAATCGTGTCCAAAACCGCCATAAATAAGGACGGCGTAATTCATAACGTTCAGGTGCAGCAATACTATGGATTTCATATTCACGTGGATCTAATTTTTTAACAATTCTTTTTATCGCTCCCCCTTTACCTGCAGCATCCATACCTTCAAAAGCAACAATCACTTTTCGTTCGTTGTAACGTAATGCATCAGCTACTTTTTTGGTTAATTTGTTCAATTTTTCTTTGTAGTCATCTTTATCTAAGCTTTGTTTTGAAGGTTCTAATAGTGCTGTGGGAATCTGTGCTTGTTGCCATTTTTCCGTGACTTTAGTTTGATGGTCAGGAAGTTCCTGAAGCGTTTGCAAAACATATTGTGCAAAGCACTGGTCGCGGTACTTTTCATCCTCGCCATTAATGATAAACCAGTCATCGGTGAACCTGTGGCTGAGGTTCTGCAAGGTATCGTATTGTTTTTTATTGCGCCAATCTAAACCATGTAATTTATGCCAATGTTGTTCGGACGCATCAATTTGGTCTAAGCGTTTTTGTAAAGACTTCCATGACAGGTCGAACCAGACCTTAACCACATGCACATGGTTATGTTGCAAATCATGTTCAAACGCACGCATTTGCTCAACATAGCCATCAAACAACGCCTCATTTAATGGCTTGGACACATGCATTGCCGTTGCCAGCAAGTCACTGTACCAGTTGCCAAACATCACCACGATCTGACCTTCGGCAGGAATAAAACGCGTATAAGACTGCCAAAAAGTTTGATAGGTCGTTAATAACCGTGGTGCATCTGCTTTAACTCTTAAATAGCGTGGATCTAACCATTCACGTAATTGCTTAACCGCCTCACCTTTCCCTGCTAATTCAATCCCACTTACTAAAATCAGAACACTTTTTGCATTTTTTTTATCTTGGCTATCTTTTAAGGCATATTGTGCTTCAATCAAATCTAAAGACAACGCATCTTCATCACGTAATTCAAATTTTGGTTGTTGTATACTCATATTCGGCTCTAAATGGCTCATTATTAAGAATAAGTATAATGAAATCTATTTCACTGCATGCAAAACCCTTGTACAGTTTCTGTAGAACTCAATCCGTGTATCAACATAGTGACCGATTGTTGGACATTTAGGGTTTATGCTGTCATGGTTCTCAGTTATGATGCGCCCTATGATTTTCTGGTTTTATTTTATTTGAGTTCGAATATGTCAAAACTCGCTGCATTTGATCATCTTTTATTACAATACCAAACTCTGAATTACCACCAAAATACAGCACTTAAGCAACGTCTGCATGAAGTACAAGCGTGGATGAAAGCACGCATCGCAGAAACCCATAAAGAATTTTTTGCTCTGCCTGAAAATCAACTGATGGCACAGTATTTTCTCAATCGTTTGTATGGCGGTCCTGATTTTGAGGCAATTGCACAGCAAATCGAACGCCTGTTGAAATATGCACATAAAGCAGAGAGCTTACTCCCTGAAAATGCAATTAAAACAGGAACAAAATCGGTCAGTCTTGCTGTACTTGCCACTCAACTCGATGAACAAGTCGCAGAACAACTACTCAAAGATTATCCTTTGGAAACACCACTAACTGATGAAATCATGCGCCAGACCTTAGTCAAACTCGATCAAGGCGATGTACGTTATGAACAATTACAATTACTTGACGAGCTTGGTCTCACATTAGATAAGTATATGCGCTCTACGATGATGTATGCGGCTTTTAAAATGTGTAAAGGCATTGCAACCAAATATCAATTTGAACCTATGTACGATTTTATCCAAGAAGGTTTTGCTGCAATGAAGCCTATGAAGTCTGCTGCAACGTTTATCAAAACATTTACCGCAAAAGAACGCGAGATCATTGAGAAAGTCCATTCAGGGCATCCAGATCCTTTCCGCAGTTAAATGCTGGACTATTCCAATCCCTCTACCAAGAGGGATTTTTTTCATCTTCACATAAAAAATTAAAACACTTTTTGGAAAGTGACTTTCTGTATATTATTCATAACAATGATATGCTAGACCCTGTAAAAAAATACAAAATCTGTCATGATGCATGCTGATTCGTGCCGCTAGAGCGAAAGTTTAGGAGAAAACAATGTCTAACGAAAACCAACAGCCCACCCCAGAAGTTGAGCAAAACCCAGGTTCAGACAAAGTCAGTCCTTTCCTCAGCACACCGCTTCCGCAGGGAGCGCCACAGGGTCAACAGCAATCTTTACAACAGGATTTGACCTCAGCACCAACAGGTTCCGTACCGAAATACAACCTGCCGCGTGGTGCCAATACAGGTAATGTTGGCGCAACCACCCATTTTGGCTATCAAACTGTCAGCAGCGATGAAAAAGCACAGAAAGTGGCGGAAGTGTTCCATTCCGTCGCCAGCAAATACGACATCATGAATGACCTGATGTCATTCGGTATCCATCGTATTTGGAAACGTTTTGCGATTAATATGTCAGGTGTTCGCCGTGGACAGCATGTACTGGATATCGCGGGTGGTACAGGCGATCTGGCAAAAGTATTTAGCCGTGAAGTCGGTCCACAAGGTCATGTCGTACTCTCAGACATCAATGAATCCATGCTCAATGTTGGGCGTGACCGCCTGATTGATGCAGGCTGTACCAATGTGGATTTTGTGCTTGCCAATGCTGAAACATTAGAACCCTTTGCAGACAATAGTTTTGACCTCGTCACCATCAGTTTTGGTTTACGTAACGTGACCGATAAGGATGCAGCACTTGCAGCCATGTACCGTGTACTTAAGCCAGGTGGCCGCTTACTGATCCTCGAATTTTCCAAACCTGTGTTTGAGCCATTTTCAAAGCTCTACGATCTTTATTCATTCACTGCATTACCAATCATGGGCAAACTGGTTGCCAATGACTCTGAAAGTTATAAATATCTTGCAGAATCTATTCGTATGCATCCAGACCAACGTACCCTCAAAGGCATGATGGAAAATGCAGGCTTCCAAAGCTGTGACTACCACAACCTGACAGGTGGTATTGTTGCCGTTCACCGTGGATTCAAACTTTAAGGCTTAAGATATGTGGTCGATTCTAGCACTGGGTGCAGTCGAACGTATCATTCATCAGGTGATTGATCTGGATGCGATTACCCGTATTCAGCTCAATCAGTTACAAGGTCAATTGTTGCGGGTTGTGATTGATAGCCCACAACTCTCAGTTGATGTTTTTTTTGATGAAAATAAAGTTCGTCTAGAGCCCACCGTAACGGGACATAGTCAAAAGTCTTCTATTTTTGAACATGAGAAGCGATCAAGCTTCGCAAGGTTTGATCCTCAATACAAAATCACCGATGCAACCGCAACATTACAGGTTGAAAATGTTGTTGAGTTAATTAAATTATTGCTGAGTGATATGGATCAGATTGGTAATATTCCCCTACAAGGTGATTACCATCTATTACAAGATATTCAAAGAATTATGCAGCAAGCTGAGCCTGATCTCGCTGCGCATTTATCGCCCTGGATTGGCCCACAACTGGCACATGAGTTGGCTAAGATTCAACTTGCACCCAAACAACTCAAGCGTTCATTACAAAGTCATTTGTTCTTTATTGAAGATGCCCTAAAAGAAGATAGCGGCTTATTTGCCCCACGCTGGCAAATGGATGACCTGAATCGGGAGACCCGCCAGCTCAATCAGGAAGTAGACCGTCTGGAAGCCAGATTTCAGCAATTACAGGCCCAATTGAAACCCCTCCTAACCTCCCCTCAAAAAGGGGAGGAATTATTGAACCCCACACAAAACTAGGTAAGATTTTATATGATTCCGCATGTTAGACGGTTATTTGAACTTTGGCGTATTGCAGCACATTATCGCCTTGACACCTTGTTCCCTGCGGAAGAATTACCAGTTAAAGCCCGCCATGCCCTCAACATTATCAAAACCCATCCTGCGGCTTGGTCAAGCCGTGAAAAAAAGAATCCGCTTAAACTCAAGCAAGCACTGGAAGAGATGGGGCCTTTGGCAATTAAGCTGGGTCAACTCCTCTCTACCCGTCGCGACCTGATTCCACCAGAACTCTTATCGCAACTGGTGCTGTTACAAGACCGTGTAAAGCCCTATGACACCCAGTTGGCCAAACAGCGGATTCAAGAATCTCTCAAGGCCGATGTTGGCACCTTGTTTGCCCGTTTTGATGAACAGCCACTTGCCGCTGCCTCGATTGCACAGGTGCATACTGCCGCATTGCATGATGGTCGTGAGGTGGTGATAAAAGTCACCCGTCCTGATATTCACAACCAGATTCTTCGGGACTTTGAAATTCTGGCATGGCTGGGGAATTGGCTGGAAAACCGTCTGGAAGCTGCCCGTGCCCTGCACCTGTCCGAGATTATTCAGGACTACCGTCAGATCATTTTAAATGAGCTTGACCTGAGTCTAGAAGCGGACAATACCCGCCGAATGCGTCATTACTTTACAGGCTCCAGCATGATGTATGTACCTGAAGTCTATATGGACAGTAAAGACGTGATGGTGGCTGAACGCATCACGGGTGTGCCTATTTCAGATATCGCGACCTTTGATCGTTTGGGTATGGATCGTGCAGATTTGGCTGAAAAAGGTTTGACCATTTTCTTTACCCAAGTATTTCGAGACAACTTTTTCCATGCGGACATGCACCCTGGCAATGTCTTTGTTGAAACCATTAACCCAAGCAATCCACGCTTTATTGCGCTGGACTGTGCCATTATGGGTGAGCTGTCCAAGTCTGATCAAATGACCGTTGCACGAATGTTACTGGCCGTGATGAACAGCAACTTTATGCAGTTGATTCAGATTGTACATCAGGCAGGCTGGATTCCACCAGGAACCGATCAGGATGCACTGGCGCGTGAAATGCGCCGCACTGTTGGCCCGATGGTATCCAAGCCGATGGATCAACTGGATTTTGCAGGCATCCTGATTCAGGTGATGGATATTGCACGGCGTTTCCATCTGGAAATTCCACCACAACTCATGTTGCTTTTAAAAACGCTGGTTCATGTTGAGGGTCTGGGCACTGACCTTTACCCACAACTGGATATCTGGAAACTGGCAAAACCGATTCTCACTGAATGGGTCAAGGCCAATATGAATCCCGTGAAAAATTTCAAGGAAATTGGTCAGCAAATTCCTGATTTATTATTGGGCGCACAGGACTTACCGAGCCTGTTGATTGACAGTCTCAATGGCTTGAAGAATCAATCTGCCTGGCATGACAAACAGCTTAAAGAAATTCAGCAGATGCGTTTGCAAATGCAGCAGCAACAACGTCGTAGCTGGATATTTGGCAGCACCATGTTGATTTTGCTGACCATTGCCATTATTACCCCGTGGTTTGTCTCGATTGTCTTAATTGTATTGAGTAGCTTGTTGGCGCTGTGGCGTATTATGAAATAAGCTACACCTGCCTATAAACAAGGGACTTTTTAGCTTCAAGTGTGATGGGGTGTTATTGGCTTCTCATCATTGCCACTCAATCAATATAAAGATTCAATTAACAGCACTTTTATCGTTATGCTTTAAATGTTCATATCAAATCACCAATATTCTAATCTGTCTCAATTGAATAAATAATTTATACATCCCAATCCAGCTCATGACAACCAAATTTAGTATCTGATTTTATTAATAATATTATTTCTATCAACTCTAGTTTTAAACTGTTTCCAAGAAAACCCTATCCCCCGTTGTGTTGGATATCCAAACCACTTCTCCTGTTTCCAATGCCGCCTCATTTATTGGTAGGTTTTTGGTAGGTGGGAAAAAATTTTAAGCCTTGCATACTGAGCCTACAGTGATGAGATCACTGAATAACAAACAATGGAATATGGAAGAAGGAATCGCTCCATGGCTTTTAAAAATATTGCAGATCAAACTAACGGTTTTTACATCCCTTGTGTATCTCTCTTTGGACCAGGCTGTGCAAAAGAAATCGGTGCGAAAGCACAGAATCTTGGTGCAAAAAAAGCACTGATCGTAACTGATCAAGGCTTATTTAAATTTGGTGTCGCAGACACCATTGCACAATATTTAAAAGATGCAGGCGTAGACAGCCACATTTTTCCAGGCGCTGAACCAAATCCAACTGACATCAATGTGCATCATGGTGTAGAAGCCTATAACGACAATAGCTGTGATTTTATTGTCTCTTTAGGTGGTGGCTCATCACACGATTGTGCAAAAGGGATTGGACTCGTCACGGCTGGCGGTGGTCATATCCGTGACTATGAAGGTATTGATAAAAGTACAGTACCAATGACCCCACTTATTGCGATTAATACGACTGCGGGTACTGCATCAGAAATGACCCGTTTCTGTATTATTACCAATACCGATACCCACGTAAAAATGGCAATTGTTGACTGGCGCTGCACCCCACTGATTGCAATTGATGACCCTAAACTCATGGTTGCAAAGCCAGCAGGTTTAACCGCTGCAACGGGAATGGATGCACTTACACATGCAGTTGAAGCTTATGTATCGACTGCAGCAAACCCAATCACCGATGCCTGTGCAGAAAAAGCGATTACCATGATTAGTCAATGGTTACGTCCTGCTGTTGCCAATGGCGAAAATATTGAAGCACGTGATGCCATGAGTTATGCACAGTACTTGGCAGGTATGGCATTTAACAATGCATCTCTAGGTTATGTTCATGCGATGGCACATCAATTAGGTGGTTTCTATAATCTGCCGCATGGTGTATGTAATGCGGTACTGTTACCCCATGTCTGTGAATTCAACTTAATTGCCTGTCAGGATCGTTATGCAAAAATTGCAGAATTGATGGGTGTAAATACTGACGGATTTACTGAAACTGAAGCGGCTTTTGCAGCGATTGACGCCATTCGGGAATTATCATCCTCAATCGGTATCCCATCTGGTTTGAATGAACTCGGTGTGAAAACTGAAGACCTTGCAATTATGGCAGAGAATGCTCAAAAAGATGCATGTATGCTGACCAACCCACGTAAAGCGACCCATGCCCAGGTTGTGGAGATATTTAAAGCTGCACTCTAATCGTTCTGTTAAAAGTAAGTCACAGCCTCAGAGAACTGGCTTACTTTTTGTGGGAATAGCAAACTGGTGATATTCCCACTTTTTTATCCCTATAAAAACTGTGATCACAGTACACAACAATTGAATTAATACACTGATATATTTAATTTTTTAATAAAACTAAAATTAGAATTTCAAAGATAATTTTTCGCAGACTACTAAAAATGAGCTTTAAAACATATCTTTAAACTTATTCAAAGATAAATACGCAGGATGATCTGAAGGCAATAACTCCATCAGGCGTTCAACCGCATCTATTGCTTCGGGGAAATGAGCAACATGCTTCAATAACAAATCCGTTTCTGTGGTTTTAAAGATTGCATCACTTAAACGCGACTCCAGACAATCCCGCCATGCGCATAAAAAAGGGCTTTCCGTCTTAGCCAAAAATACCCCTTTGTATACCTGTAACGCAGAAGCCACATATCCAGAATCAAGCGCCTGTTCAGCTAAAAGAAAATCAGCCTCCACATCGGCCAATAAACGATAAGGCCGTGAACCTAGCATCCCACCCAGAATATCCCTGAGTTGTGACATTTCAGCTTTTAATGTGCCAATGCTGACTTTACGCTCACCATATAGGGCTTGATGTAATTTTTCTAAATTTAATCCATTTGGACAAAGCACCAAAATTGCCAAAATCTCAATTTGACGTGGTGTAAGAACCAATGACTTACCATTAAAGAAGATTTGTGGGGTTGAAAAAGCACGGATATATAAATGTTGTCTTTGCTGATCAATAAGTGCGGTTTGAATGATGGAGGCACAACGCTCTGCCGCCAAAACCCCTAAACTGTTGTGTTTTTTCCACGTGGTTGATAAATCGACCACACCCAATACCTGTTTGGAATAAGGGTCGATAATTGGAGCTGCATAACAGACCCAGTCATGGATGGACTCCATATAGTGTTCATTGGAAAATACACAACTGGATTGTTGGGTTTTTAGCGATAGAGCCAAAGCATTGGTTCCAACCACCTCCTCTGCCCATTGTCCACCTGCAATGAAATGTACCTTTTCAGCCGCACTTTGCATCTGCGTACTGCAAGCAGTCCAAATAATTGTACTCCCCACATCGCCAACCGCAATCACCATAGATGATTGTGCCGCAATATGACTGAGATCATTTGAACAAGCCTCTAATGCTAAATCTAAATTTGTTTTAACTTTCTGATGACGTGCCAATAAAGGTGCAGCCAAGCGCTCTTTTGGAATAGCACAAGATGCTGAGCGTTGCCAAGAACTGGCAATACTTTGTCCTAACATTTCAGCACTTTGCGGCGACAAACTATTGTGTCGCTTAAGTTGATCAATTGATGTTCGTTGTTGTAATAGGTCTCGTTTTGTAAACATTTGTACATCCCTCACGTCTGAGCATGGTTTCCAACCTTTCTCCAACCTTCCCAGTTATATCCTAATCAAATAGCGTACAAAAGTACCTTATACCAAAGCTATAGATGCTTAATAGATCAATTATAAGTAAAGGAATATATATATGCGTTATGTCGATCCTAATCAACCTGATTCAAAGGTTCAATTCAAAGCTCAATACGAGAACTTTATTGGCGGTCAATGGGTAGCACCTATTAAAGGAGAATATTTCGATAATGTCTCTCCTGTCGATGGCAAAGTATTTACAAAAATACCGCGTTCGTCAGCTGAAGATATCGAACTCGCATTAGATGCAGCACACAAAGCCAAAGCTGAGTGGAATAAAAGCTCTCCGACAGTGCGTTCAAATATCTTGCTCAAAATTGCTGATCGCATGGAAGCAAACCTTGAAATGCTTGCGGTTGCGGAAACTTGGGATAATGGCAAGCCAGTTCGTGAAACATTGGCAGCTGACATTCCACTGGCAATTGATCATTTCCGTTATTTTGCAGGTTGTATCCGTGCACAAGAAGGTGGCATTTCAGAAATCGATGAAGATACAATTGCTTACCATTTCCACGAACCTTTAGGTGTCGTTGGACAAATTATTCCATGGAACTTCCCAATTCTCATGGCTGCATGGAAACTTGCTCCTGCACTAGCAGCAGGTAACTGTGTCGTATTAAAACCAGCAGAACAAACACCTGTAAGCATTCTACTTGTTTTAGAATTAATCCAAGATATTCTACCTGCTGGTGTATTAAACGTTGTGAATGGCTATGGTGTCGAAGTAGGCCGTCCACTTGCCACTAATCCTCGTATTGCCAAAATTGCATTTACAGGTTCAACCCAAGTTGGACAGTTGATCATGCAATATGCAACTGAGAATATTATTCCAGTCACTTTAGAACTTGGTGGAAAATCTCCAAATATCTTCTTTGAAGATGTTATGGATCAAGAAGATGATTTTCTTGATAAAGCACTTGAAGGCTTTGCAATGTTCGCACTCAATCAAGGCGAGATTTGTACTTGTCCCTCTCGCGCATTAGTTCAAGAAAGTATTGCGGATAAGTTCTTAGAAAAAGCCATTGAGCGTGTGAAACGTATCAAAGTTGGACATCCACTTGATACTGAAACAATGGTTGGTGCACAAGCTTCGCAAGAACAACAGGAAAAAATCCTACGTTGTATTAACATGGGTCGAGAAGAAGGTGCTGAACTTCTTACGGGTGGTGGTGCTAGACAAGAAGTGGGGGAAGGTTTCTATATCGAACCAACTGTCTTCAAAGGACACAACGCGATGCAGATCTTCCAAGAAGAAATTTTTGGACCAGTTCTATCTGTAACAACGTTCAAAGATTTTGATGAAGCCATCAAAATCGCAAATGACACCATCTATGGTTTAGGTGCTGGGGTTTGGGCTCGTTCTGCACATACTTCATACCGCGCTGGTCGAGCAGTTGAAGCAGGCCGTGTTTGGACAAACTGTTATCACATCTATCCTGCCCATGCTGCATTTGGTGGCTATAAAAAATCAGGCGTTGGTCGTGAAAACCACAGAATGATGTTAGATCACTATCAACAAACCAAGAATTTATTGGTGAGTTATTCAACTAAACCTGCTGGATTCTTCTAAACACGGCATCCATGTCATTCTTTTTGAAAAGGGCGAATGTATATGACATTTGCCCTTTTTATTTATTCACTCGACCACGATCCACCTACGTTGCAATGATGTTTTCAAACTCATTGTAATTAGGCGGCACATACAATTTTAGCAAGGCATCCTTTCTGATTTAATAAAAAGACTAAATCAACCACTCATATCATCTGAGTGTCTTGCGTATGCCAAAATAAAAACAAACACACATAGCCAACCCTAGCCACAAACGCTAAACTAGCTGCTTTGCCCACAACGGATTTCACGCATGTCAAACTGGTTAGATGAAGTTAAATTTGATTCCAATGGTCTTGTTCCTGCCATTGCACAACATCATCAAACAGGTCGCGTGTTAATGGTTGCATGGATGAACCGTGAGGCATTACAACTGACTGCTGAAAAAAATCAGGCGGTGTATTACTCACGTTCACGCCAGAAACTCTGGCATAAGGGCGAAGAATCAGGACACTTTCAAACCGTGCATGAAATCCGTCTCGATTGCGATGCCGATGTCATCATCCTACAAATTGAACAACATGGTGGCATTGCCTGCCATACAGGTCGGGAGTCTTGTTTTTATCGTAAACTCACGCCACAAGGCTGGGAAATTGTTGATGCACAGTTGAAAGACCCAACTGCCATTTATGGCGCATCTGCCAAAGCAGAAACGCATGACCATACGCATAGCGAACAGGTGGATGTACTCAGTCATTTGGGTCGCCTGATGCAGGAACGCAAACAGGCTGAAGCAGACAGTTCCTATGTAGCCAGCCTGTATAAAAAAGGCATCAATAAAATTCTGGAAAAAGTCGGTGAGGAGAGCGTGGAAAGTATCATCGCGGCCAAAGATTATGCGGCGCATGCTTCACTGGAAAATAAACACGACCTGATCTATGAAGTTGCAGATTTATGGTTCCACAGTATCGTCATGCTCGGTTACTTTGATCTTGACCCACACGTTGTTCTGGATGAACTCGCGCGTCGCCAAGGTCTTTCTGGTTTGGTTGAAAAAGCCAACCGTAGTAAAGAGGCGTAACCCATTCCTGTGTCGAGTATCGAAAAACCCAAAGCCACCTATGAGCAAGCGGTTGCCATAGATAACGCCCGTTTAGGGCAATCCTTTAAAGTGATTGCGTATGCTGGCACAGGTAAAACCACGACGTTGCAAATGATCAGTGACGCCATGCCCGAACGGCGTGGTATGTATTTGGCTTTTAACAAGGCCATTGCATCGGAAGCACAAAGTAAATTTCACGGCAATGTAAATTGTCGTACCTTTCACTCGCTGGCTTTCCGCAGTGTACCGCGTGGTGTGACTGATAAATTACGACTACCTCGCTTAAGCCCAAGTTTTATCGCAAAAGAATATCGTCTGGAACCCATTACCCTGCGGCGATTAATGGGCGGACGTTATGAAAAATATGTGTTGATGCCAAGCCGCTTGGCGAGTTTAGTTGCTAATGCGGTCAGCTATTTCTGCTCGACCAGCTCACAATACCCTGCACCTCGTCATATTCAAGCACCAAGCTGGTTGCATCAAGATGATATTGAATCGTTACAACAGCACTTATATCCAGCAGTTGAACGCCGTTGGTTAGAGTCAATTGATCAAAACCATCAGGCAGGGATTGGTCACGATATTTACCTCAAACTTTGGGCATTGTCTGAACCCAACATTCCCGCCGATTATGTGCTGTTTGATGAGGCTCAGGATGCTGATCCGTTGATGCTCGGCATTTTACTGCGCCAGAAAAGCACACAAGTGATTTATGTGGGTGATGCACATCAGCAAATCTATGCTTGGCGTGGCGCAATCAACGCCATGCAGCAAATGCCGTTGCCCGAAAGTCGTCTCACCACCTCATTCCGTTTTGGTGACGCTATCGCCGATGTTGCCAATAGTCTGCTTGGTGCATTAAACGAAACTGTTCCGTTATTGGGCAATCCAAATGCTAAATCGAGTGTGGTGAATAAACCGCATACCAAAATGCGCGATGCAATTTTGTGTCGTACCAATGCGCGTGCAATGGAATTACTGCTTTCAGGCTTGCTGCATGGTGATAAGGTCAGCCTGCAAGCCGACCATCAAAAACTCAGTCGATTTGTCGATGCAGCGAGTTTGTTAAAACAGGGCAAACGCATTACCGATGTGCCTGAACTGGCGTGGTTTAATTCATGGCATGATGTGCATGAATACTGTGAAACCAATGATGGCAGTGACATCAAGCCTTTGGTCAAGCTGGTGGATGAACATGGCACTGAACCACTGAAAAAGGCATTGGCGAAAATTACCCCGATTGAACAGGCAGACTATGTGATCTCAACCGCGCATAAGGCCAAGGGCCTGGAATGGAATCGGGTGCATATTGAAGATGATTACCAGTTCAAGATTAACGGACTGGAACATAAAATTACAGATGAGGAATTAAGACTACTTTACGTCGCCTGTACGCGTGCTAAAGTAAGTTTAAATATCCATCATCTTTATGACCTGATACAACAATTAAAGCTAAAACAAAGCGCTCCCTCAAGTCTTCGCCAGTCCGTAGGTTAAAGCGCTCGTGACTGAGGTGAACTTATGCAACTTGAATCGGTTCTATTTAAGCATGTTGGCAGGTTTCGGGACTTAAACATTGAGTTTCAACCTGAACAATATCCGATTACCCTGATTCTGGGTGACCAGTCCACAGGTAAAACCACCATTCTAAAAAATATCTATCAGGCTCTGACCTGGTTTTCGGCACGCTATAAGGATATTCGTACTGCTGGTGTTGTGATTGCGGATCAGGACATTATGCTGACTCGGCTACAGGCCAAAATCCAGATTCAGGTACACATGAGTGAGGAACTCAATCATGGCTTGACTGAAAGTAGCGCTGCACAGGCAGCCGACACACAACGCTGTAGCTGGAAACTCTACAAAACCTTTAACAGTCAGGGGGTGGGAATTAGTCAGGTTGAAAGCCAGCAGCTTGACCAGATGGTGAGCCTGTACCAAAAGATGAATCAACAGGACCCCTTGCTGGGTTTGCCAATGATTGCCTACTATCCTGCGGAACGTTTTGTACACGAAGTGAATCTACAGAGTAAAAATGTGCCAGGCACCTTGCAGGACATTTCAGCCTATGATTTAACACCCATTCCCTACACCACCTTTGCACGTTTTTTTGAATGGTTGCGGGAAATCAGCGATGTCGAGAATGCGCACTCGGCCCATATTGTCAGACGCCTGATGGGTAACGATTTTAACCAGCAGAATCAGTCCGAAATATTACAAGAACTGCAACTGGAACTGGTCAAGCACCCCAAACAGCTCTCGGCACCCAACCTGCATGCCCTGAAAACCAGCCTGAATACCGTTTTTCCCAAGCTGCAAGACCTTTACATTCAGTATGTTCCCAAGCTGCAACTGATGGTGCGTTATGAAGATCGGGTGATGCCATTTCAGCAACTGTCTGCATCAGAAAAAACCTGGATTGCGCTGGTGGGTGATATTAGCCGCCGATTATGCCTGCTCAATCAACATAGCTTTGATCCATGCCTGGAGGGCGAGGGCATCCTGCTGATTGACCACGTGGATATGCAGTTGGACCAGAATGCATGTGCCGAAATTCTTGAGCGCTTGCATGAGGCATTTCCCCGCCTGCAAATCATTGTGACAGGCAACCGTGATGAATTGCTTGAACATGGGCTGCATTATCAGTGCCTAAAACTGGATCAGCACGGTATTTACCCAATTCAGCTGGAGGCATCACAACAGCAGCTTTCCACCTTATATCAGGATTTGGTGCAGTCTGGACCAGAGAATGAGACCCAACCCCCACCACTCCTGCCCTCTGAACCGACATTAACCAAAATGGATGCATTATTCCACCAGATACAGGCACTGAATCCACAGGAAAAGTCTGATTTATTGAATTTGCTCAAGATTGATGACACACCACAACAAAGCCCACTTTGAAATACGGTTCAATGCAGTATTGAAAATAATCCATCAACATGATATGTAACTTCATGTAATAACATCAGATTTTTATTGATATTTTATAGTAAAATAAATCTCATTTTTTATTTTCAAGTTGTGCAATACAACTTGTGATTGTCCCTGTTCACTTGATTGGGTTTCTGGATTTGAAGTTTTGGTATTCTCCTTGAGTGCCTGTGAATCCTGAAAGAAAGTTCATCCTTAGGTCTCCCGACCTAAATCATCAATATGGATACCAGTGTGCTACCGATTATTATCTTATTACCGCTCATACTCGGCACCACCCTTGTCTCACAACTGCAACGTATTTCACGGGGCGTGACGGCACTTGGGGCGATTGGCATCAGCCTGAGTTGTTTTATTTTACTTCTGACCCAGGCAGAAACGGTTCTTCAGGGCAATACTCTGCTGCAAAGCTGGGATTGGCTGCCACAACTGGGCATCAACCTGAGTTTTCGTCTGGATGCGCTCGGTTTATTGTTTGGCCTGCTGATTAGCGGTATCGGTACGCTCATTTATATTTATGCCTATTTCTACCTCAGTCCCAAAAACTCACTGAGTAAACTGTATTTGTTGCTGATGCTGTTTATGGCAGCCATGCTGGGCATCTCGCTTTCGAACAACCTGATCATCCTATTGGTGTTTTGGGAGCTGACCAGTATCTCCTCTTTCCTGCTGGTTGGTTATTGGAGCCAGTACGATGCCGCACAGCGTGGTGCGCGCATGGCCCTAACCCTTACAGGTATGGGCGGCCTTGCCATGCTGGGGGGCTTTGTACTGCTTGGGCAGATCACGGGAACCTATGAAATTGATCAACTGGTGCTGATGAAAGATACCATTCAACAGCATCACCTGTTTGTACCGACCCTATTACTGATTTTACTGGGTGCATTTACCAAAAGTGCACAGTTTCCATTCCACTTTTGGCTACCCAATGCAATGGCTGCACCCACCCCAGTTTCAGCCTATCTGCACTCTGCAACGATGGTAAAAGCGGGGATTTTCCTGCTGGCACGTTTAGCCCCAATTTTTATTGGTGCCGCGATGTACCACAACATTGTCACCTTTGTCGGTCTGTTTACGCTGTGTATGGCAGCAGGTTTTGCCATTTTTAAAGAAGATTTAAAAGGCTTATTGGCATACTCCACCATCAGCCATTTGGGCCTGATTGTGTGCCTGCTTGGGATGGGCTCCCCGCTTGCGGTTGCGGCGGCCATTTTCCACATTATCAACCATGCCACCTTTAAGGCGGCACTCTTTATGATTGCAGGGATTATCGACCACGAAACAGGTACACGGGATTTACGCAAGCTTAGTGGGATTTGGGCACTGCTTCCATTTACGGGAACCTTGACCATGATCACCGCCGCCTCCATGGCGGGCGTGCCATTGACCAATGGCTTTATTTCCAAAGAGATGTTCTTTACTGAGTTATTGGCAAACCTCTCTGGCCCAGTGATGGTGATCTCGGCCATTGTGGCAACCCTGGCGGGAATATTTGCGGTCAGCTATTCGATTCGTTTGGTACATGGCGTGTTTTTTGATGGTGTGGTAGGTAAAAACGTTCCAAACAAGAATGCCCATGAACCAGCACTTGGTATGCGACTGCCTGCAATTATCCTTGCGACTTTATGTATTCTGGTGGGTATTTTCCCTGCCCTGCTTGCGGGTGCAATGGTCAACAGTGTCACCCGTGCCAGCCTGATGCAGCCAAATTTTGAGGGGGTCCACCTCGCCATCTGGCATGGTTTTAATGCTCCTTTAGTCATGAGCCTGATTGCACTGGTTGGTGGAACGCTGTTCTATTTTGCCCTAGCCAAACAGGGGCGACTGCGTAAAATCGACCTTGATCCCTCGTTTGGACGCTTTCAGGGCCGAATTTTATTTGATTTATTCCTAAAACATTTGTTGCTCAACAGCCGTAAGATTAAGCAGGCGACTGAAAATGGCTCCTTGCAAAGCTACCTGCTCTGGATTGTGCTGTTTAGCATTGTCATGGTTGGCTTGCCACTGTTCAACCAAGGCTTAACCACAGGTACACGCGAACTGACCCATGCACCGTGGGTAGCAATTGTACTGTGGCTCACTCTGTTCTCTGGTTGCTGGATGATGCTCTGGTTCCACCATGAGCGCATCAAGGCCGTGCTGATTAGTGGGGCAGTGGGTCTGGTGGTCACCATGGTATTCATTACCCTGTCAGCGCCAGACCTTGCCCTGACCCAAATTACGGTTGATATCGTGACCACTGTGTTGCTGCTGATGAGTCTATCCTTGCTGCCACAGCTCACTCCTTATGAATCCAGTCGTTCACGGCGCTGGCGCGATGCCAGTCTGGCCATTGCAGGTGGTTTGGGAATTGGCTGGATTAGCTGGCTGATTTTAACCCGTGACCACAATTCAATTTCATGGTTCTTTATGCAACAGTCGATTCCTCTGGGTGGCGGCTCGAATGTGGTCAACGTCATCCTTGTCGATTTCCGTGGTTTCGATACTTTCGGTGAAATTATCGTTTTGGGCATTGCTGCCATTGGTGCACTCTGTTTGATGGATGGTATGCGTGCGCATGGCACCACCATGACCCAGGGACTCACCTATCGCTTTAATCCCTCACCCTTAATGTTACGTATTACGGCATCATGGATACTGCCGCTTGCACTGGTGGTCAGCACCTATATTTTCATGCGTGGACACAACTATCCAGGTGGTGGTTTTATCGCGGGACTGATTACCGCGATGGCACTGATCATTCAATATATTGTGTTGGGTCAGGAACAGGCTGAACGTATGATTGGAGCTCGGTCTGGTCGTCTCTATGAAATCTGGATTGGTTCAGGATTGACCATTGCAGGATTGACAGGTATTGCGGCATGGTTCTGGTCACGTCCATTCCTGACCAGCGCGCACATTTATGTGGAACCCCCCTTACTGGGCAAAATGCATCTTGCCTCAGCAGTCGGATTTGATACAGGCGTATATATCACGGTCGTCGGGGCGACCATGTTATTGATCTCGGTACTGGGAGACTCACGTCACTCCAGCATGTCTGGCCCTATTCCCAATGGAGACAAATAAATGATCAGCCTTGAATTTTTATTGGCTTCGGCAATTGGTCTACTCACCGCCACAGGGATTTACCTCATCCTGCGTGCCAGAACCTTTCCCGTGGTGCTTGGCCTTGCCATGATCGGCTATGCCGTGAACCTGTTCCTATTTGCGATGGGACGTTTACAGGTCAATGCTCCCGCCATTTTGACGGAAACCACCAAGGTCACCGACCCATTGCCACAGGCACTGGTTTTGACTGCAATCGTGATTGGGTTTGCCACCACGGCGTTTGTTGTGCAACTGGCACTGCGCAGCCGTTATGAATCGGGAAATGACCATGTCGACTCCAAGGAAGAGCCGACCCTGACCTATGACCCACGTGAGGATGAGCCATAATGTTTGATTTGAATACTTTCTGGCAGACTCACACTCCAATCATCAGTATCCTGATTCCAGCATTGACCAGCTTTATGCTATTGCTACTGGGTAACCCTGGGGCAGGTTCATTAAAACAGGACTGGCGACAACCCTGGCGGCGTAGCATCAGCCTGACTTCAGCAATTCTCGGTCTGCTGACCGCCATCAGTTACCTGATGATTGCCAGTACAGGACAGATTAGTGTTTACCAGCTCAGCGAATGGTCTGCCCCGTTTGGTATTGTACTGGTACTGGATCGCTTATCGGCATTTATGCTGGTGCTGACCTATGCACTGGCCATTCCCGTAATCTGGTATGCCAGCGACAACTGGGACACCCGCGGACGCTATTTCCATACCATGTTCCACTTCCTGCTCATGGGAGTCTGTGGCGCATTCCTGACAGGTGACCTGTTTAACCTGTTTGTATTCTTTGAAATCCTGTTAATGGCCTCCTATGTACTGTTACTACATGGTCAGGGTCGTCCAAGATTCCAGTTGGGTATCCATTACGTCACCATCAACCTACTGGCATCCGCCCTGTTCCTGATTGGTCTGGGCATGATTTATGGCAGTGTTGGCAGCCTAAATATGGTAGATGTGGGTCGTATCCTGCCTACACTGGACGATGACCAGCACAAGCTGGCAATTGCAGGTGGCCTACTGCTGTTTGTAGTGTTTGGCATCAAGGCCGCAATGCTGCCTGTCGGATTCTGGCTGCCAAAGACCTATGCGGTTGCCAGCACACCTGTTGCCGCCATATTTACCATTATGACCAAGGTTGGGATTTATGCGATTTTACGTGTTAATGGCACAGTGTTTGACGATGCCATGGCACAAAGCATTTTTAAAAACACACTATTGTTGATTGGCCTGATCACTTCGATTTATGGGGTGATTGGTGCAATTGGTGCGGAACGGCTACGTCGTTTTGTTGGCTTCATGGTGCTGTCATCTGTGGGTACATTGCTGATCGCTATTGCCATGTTCAACACACAGGCATGGTCAGCGGGTCTGTATTATCTGGTGCATAGTACCCTGATTGCCGCTGCATTCTATCTGTTCTGTGGCTGGATTACCGCCCAACGCGGCATGTTCAAGGATCATCTGAAAGTTGCACCCAAAATCAAGAATGAAAAGGCAGCGGCACTGACCTATTTCCTGATAGCAATGATGATCGCAGGTTTACCACCATTTAGTGGCTTTCTCGGTAAGGTCTTTATTTTACAGGCCACCGCTGAAACGGCGTATCAGGGCTGGATTATCGCCATTATCCTGATCGTTAGCCTACTGAGTATTCTTGGATTGACCCGTGTGGGTTTCATTCTGTTCTGGCGTGCCAGTCCACCTGAAATTGACCCGAATGAAGCAGCCTATCAAACTTATCAGGGATTGCCAGCCTATGCACCCAACCGTAATGACACAGCCATTTATATCATTTTGGCAGGGCTGATGGCTTATGTCGTGTTTGCATCACCAATCCAGACCTATACCGTATTGACTGCACAGCAAATCCAGAACCATGCGCTCTATAATCAGGCTATCTTAAAAACGGATGCACAGGGTCGCGTGATTAGCGTACAACCTTATGATCCAACCTACCTGCCTGAAACTAAATATGGCGGCGAAGTTGAAGACCACAATGCCGTGCTGATTCCCGATGTTATTTCCAAAGCAACCCTACAGGGTGAGCATATCTCGGAATACAAGCAGCGCCAGATTGCTCAACAAACACTGGATATGCCGACAGTTCCAAATTCAACCCAGTTAAAGCCAATGGAGGAACACTGACATGCAAAAAATAAGCTTGCTCGACCGTTGGTTCCCCCACCCCTTTGTGTCATTTCTGGTGTTTTTGAGTTGGCTGATGCTATCGCACAGTGTGGACCCGACTGACATTTTAATGGCGCTGTTACTGGCTATTGTCATTCCCCGTCTGGTACGTCCCTTTATTGCCAGAACCCCCCACATTCACTGGCTGCCTGCGATCAGATTGGCGTTTGTGGTGCTGTGGGATATCATCGTTTCAAATTTTCGTATTGCCAAACTGGTGCTGGGTCCACTGGATCATCTGCACCCGAAATGGTATCGCGTGCCACTGGAAACGGAACATGAACAGATCAACACCTTGCTGGCGATGATCATTACCACTACTCCTGGAACTGTTTCAGCAGGGATTGATCAGGAACGGGGGGATATCCTCGTTCACGCACTCAGCACAGATGATACCGAGCTGGATATTCAGGATATTAAAAAGCGCTATGAAATGCCTTTGATTGAAATCTTTGATGTAAAGCTGAACAAGGGAGCAAGTAAATGACGATTTTACCGTATGCACTGGGTATTGGTCTAATTGCCATTACCCTCTCCATGTTCCTTTGCCTCATCCGCCTGATTATTGGCCCGTCTGTGATTGACCGTCTGCTCGCATTGGATACACTGTTCCTCAATGCCACCTGTTTGGTTGTGGTGCTGGGTATTTACTGGGTCAGCAACAATATGTTTGAGGGCGCCCTATTGGTTGCAATGCTTGGCTTTGTATCCACAGCCGCACTTGCCCGTTACTTCACCACTGGACATGTGATTGATTAAGGAGAGTGGTTATGCAAATAATTTTTGAGATTATCATTTCGTTCTTTTTGATCTTTGGTGCATTTTTCATGCTCGTAGGTTCCATCGGAATGATTCGCTTACCCGACTTATTTATGCGTCTGCATGCACCGACTAAATCAAGTACGCTAGGCTTAGGAAGTTTTTTAATTGCAGCTATGATATTTGGAGCGACTCAAGGTCGTTTCGGTTTTGCTGAATTATTGATTACTTTATTTGCCTTTATTACTGCTCCAGTATCTGCAAATTTAATGGCACAAGCTGCAATTCATTTACGTTTGCGTTCAACCAGCGGTGATGTACCAGAGGCTTTAAATCGTCCGCTACCATGGCAACGTTACAGTCGTAATACAGAAAGGAAAGACCAACTTTAAGTTGGTCTTTTTTAATAACATTATTCATCCATAAAGAAAGCCACCCGAAGGTGGCTTTCTTTAAAACTTATTCTTTATCTTGTTCACGTTCAGGCAAGTCTTTCACAGCTTCCGCGATCAGACCAAACATATAGTTACCATAGGCATTGGTTTTATCGTAATGGAAACGCAATCTTGGCGTAATACGTGTCTTGATACGACGGCTCAACTCATGACGCAAAAAACCAGAAGCTTTATTCAATACATCCAAAGTTTCTTTATTTGCGACTTCACTTTGCTCATCACCAAGTTCACGTCCCATCACAGTGACATAAACTTCAGCATAACCCATGTCTGCACTGACTTTCACCGCAGAGATGGTCACCAGACCACCTAAGCGAGGATCTTTAAGCTCTTGACGGATCAGCTCAGACAACTCACGTTGTACTGAATCCGCCATGCGCTTTAAGCGTTGGCTACCCGCCATTAAAGACTCCGTTTGATCAATTGAACATCATAGACTTCGATCTTGTCTTTAACTTTGATGTCTTTATAGCCTTTGACTGCAAGTCCACATTCCATACCTGCACGAACTTCTTCAACCACTTCTTTATAACGACGAAGAGATTCAAGCTCACCCTGGAACACCACCACATCATCACGTAATACGCGAATTGGCTTGTTACGGTGTAACATACCTTCAAGCACCATACAGCCAGCTGCTGCACCAAACTTACTTGAATGGAACACTTCACGTACTTCTGCAACACCCAGAATTGTTTCACGGTGTTCAGGTGCAAGCTTACCACTCATTGCAGCTTTTACATCATCAATTAAATGATAGATCACGCTGTAATAACGAATATCAATGCCATCCTGATCAGATTTTTGACGCGCTGTGTTGTCCGCACGCACGTTGAAACCTAATAACACTGCTTCTGAAGATTCAGCTAGCGTTACATCTGACTCAGTGATTGCACCAACACCTGAACCAATGATACGGACTTTCACTTCATCAGTAGAAAGTTCATCAAGTGCAACATGTAATGCTTCTAAAGTACCGCGCACATCAGTTTTGAGTACAACATTCACATAAGGAACATCTTTTTTACCCATAGACGCCATGATGTTTTCAAGACGCATTGCACTTGCACGCTCTAAACGCTTATGACGTTCACGGTCTGAACGAGCATCAGCAACTTCACGCGCTTTCTTCTCGTCATTCACGACTAGTACTTCATCGCCCGCCATTGGTGCATCAGGTAAACCTAAGATTTCAACTGGAATCGAAGGGCCTGCTGACGTAATACGCTTACCGTTTTCATCCACCATCGCACGTACACGACCATAAGACGAACCAGCAAGAACCAGATCACCAATATTCAAGGTACCATTTTGTACAAGAATTGACGTTACTGCACCGCGACCTTTGTCAACACGCGCTTCAATCACCACACCTTGTGCTGCACCTTCTGCTGAAGCTTTAAGCTCCATCAGTTCAGACTGAATCAAGATCAAGTCAAGTAGTTCATCAATTCCCGCACCAGAGTGTGCCGAAACTTTTGCAATCGGAACATCACCGCCCCACTCCTCAGGCACAATACCTTTAGTGGTCAATTCATTTAATACACGATCTGGATCCGCTGATTCTTTATCCATCTTGTTGATGGCAACAATAATCGGGGTTCCAGCAGCACGCGCATGGTCAATCGCTTCGGCTGTTTGTGGCATCACACCATCATCAGCCGCAACCACGAGAACCACGATATCAGTCGCTTTTGCACCACGTGCACGCATTGATGTAAACGCCGCGTGTCCTGGTGTGTCGAGGAAAGTAATAATGCCTTTCTCAGTTTCAACGTGATATGCACCGATATGCTGGGTAATACCACCCGCTTCACCCGCTGCCACCTTAGAGCGACGGATACGGTCCAGTAACGATGTTTTACCATGGTCAACGTGACCCATGATCGTTACCACTGGTGGACGAGTAGTTTGCTCACCACGCGCCTCTTCAGCCGCAACCAGCAAGTTATCTTCTGCCTGCGTATCAGAAACAAGAACAGGGTTATGCCCTAGTTCCTCAACCACAAGAACTGCTGTATCCTGTTCAATGGCCTGGTTCTGAGTCACAAGCTCACCCATCTTCATCAGGGTCTTGATGACTTCACGAACCTTAACCGCCATTTTTTGTGCAAGATCGGCAACGATAATCTTCTCACCAATCTCAACATCATAAATCTGTTTCTTAACAGGCTTTTCAAAACCATGTTTGTTTGACTGGCTGGTTTTCAAGCCACGCTTATGATGGCTCTTGCTAAAGCTCTGCTCCGCCTGGGCATCGCCACCACGGCCACCTTTCTTGCTTGCACGTGGATTTGCAGTTGCACCGCCACGCTTGATTTCACGGTCTTCCTTATTGAAAGAATCTTCATACGCCTGACCAACAAGTCCAGCGGCTAAAGGCGAATCATCAATCACACGAATGGTTGTGGTTGCATCATCATTTGAATATTTCGAAGCCATCTGGCGCATTTGCTCCAGCGTACGCTTCTGCGCCTCTTCTGCAGCTTTACGACGTACAGCTTCTTCAGTCGCCTTTAACTTGGCTGCTTCTGCTTCACGGGCTTTTTTCTGTTCAGGTGTTTCTGTTGGCTTAACAACAGGTGCTTTAATCACCTTGTCACTACCGCGTTTTTTCACCACAACTGCGGTTTTTGAAGGAGCTTGTGAAGCACTTTCAGAAGTATGCGCTGCACGCATGGCTTCCAAAGTCGCATTGGTTTTTTGTTCACCATGAATACGGGCTTTGCTATCCGCTTCTTCACGCACTTTCTGCTCAGCACGGGCTTTCGCCTCAGCTTCGGCACGAGCTTTGGCTTCCGCAGCGATCTGCTCTGGATTTGGCTTGGCAAAAACCTGCTTTTTACGCACCTCAACATTGATACTTTTTGCTTTACCCGAAGTGCTGGTGACTTTGGCTGTGTGGGTAGTTGTACGTTTCAACGCAATTTTTCCTGTGTTACCACCGCCCTGACCATGTACTTTTTTCAGGTGATTAACCAAAGTATCCTGCTGTTCAGTGGTAATAATGTCATCTGCTTTACGCTGTGGTAGACCTGCATCGCGAACCTGTTCCAGGAGTTTCTCTACAGGACGTTCTACGCTGAGCGCTAACTCTTGAATCGACTTGTCCGTCATCTATTATCTCCTAGTTAAACCATGATTCACGTGCTTTCATGATTAATTGACCTGCTTTGTCATGGCCCAAGCCTTCGATATCTGAAATATCATCAGTCGCTTGGTCCGCCAAGTCATCAATCGTAACCACACCACGCGCCGCCAATGCATAGGCAATCTCGGTGGTCATACCATCCATACCGAGAAGTTCCACACTTGGCTCTTGAATATTTTCCTGCTGTTTTAACGCATCGGTTAAAGCAGCCTCTTTTGCACGGCTTTGCAGCAATTCGACCAAATCAGCCTCAAGCTCGATTTCATCAAATGTCTCAGCTGGCACATAGGCAATTTCTTCCAGAGCAGTGAAGCCCATTTCGACCAAAGCCATAGCCAAATCTTCTTCAATATCGAGACGGGACATAAACATATCCAGATATTGCTGTGCCTCATTTTGCTGACGAGCACGATACTCTTCTTCCAGCATCATGTCGAGTTTATAACCCGTTAATTCCGATGCCAAACGAACATTTTGCCCCTGCGAACCAATGGCACGCGCCAACTGGTCATTGGTGGCGAAAATGATATCCGCACTGTGTGCATCTTCATCAAGGACGATTCCAGATACATCAGCTGGTTCCAATGCGCTTGCGATATATTGCGCTGGGTCATCAGACCACACCACAACATCAATACGCTCACCATTCAACTCCTGCTGTACCGCCTGGATACGTGTACCACGCATCCCAATACAAGCACCCACAGGGTCAATACGATGGTCATTGGTTTTCACTGCAATTTTAGCACGAACACCTGGCTGACGCGCTGCCGCCTTAATTTCAATGATTTCTTCAGAAATTTCTGGAATTTCTTTCTTCATCAGGGCAATCAGCATTTCAGGACGTGCACGTGACAATAATAATTGCGCACCACGACCTTCACGGTTGACGCTATACAAAATGGCATTAATACGTTGCTTAGGACGTAAAATCTCTTTATGAATGGTTTCTTCACGTGCCAAATACGCTTCAGCATTGTCACCAAGGTCAATGATAAAGCCATCTTTGGTTTGCTTTTTCACTTCACCATAAATCAGCTCGCCCACTTTCGACTCATAAGCATCTGCAACCAATGCACGCTCTGCCTCACGAATCTTTTGCACAATTACCTGCTTGGCAATTTGCGCTGCAATACGACCGAATTCAATCGATTCAACTTCCAGCTCACGCACATCGCCAATTGACCACTTCGATGGGTCTACATCAGAGATGGCATCCTGACATGCAGGCATTTCATGATCTTCATCCGCAACGACAGTCCATTGACGGAACGTGCGGTAATCGCCTGTTTTACGATCAATCTCAACTCGAAGCTGAGCTTCTTCCGAGTGTGTGCCGTCGTAAAACTTTTTCTTCGTTGCCGCAACCAGCGCTTGCTCTAGGGCTTGGAAGATTGCTTCACGACTAACACCTTTTTCATTACTAACCGTTTCTACAACGGTAAGAATTTCACGGCCCATAAGTCACCTACCGATTTCTTATACAATTAAGTTAATATTAGTCTTGATAGATTAAGTTTGCTTTATCAATATTATTACTATCGATTTCAAGCATATGCCTAGCATCCACTTCAACCTGGATCATTTCATTTTCCAGATCAACGGAAAGCAGTTTTGCCTGAAATTTACGACGGTTCTCAACGGCAGCAATGAGTCGTAAAGCGACCTGGTGCCCAATATACCCAGACATTTGTGACAACTGAAAGAATGGACGGTCCCAACCTGGTGAGGATACTTCCAGGGCATACTCACCTGAAATTGGATCATGAACATCAAGCATTGCACCAACCTGTTGCGTCACGCGAACACAGTCTTCAACACCAATGCCACGCCCTTGTTCAACCTCACCCTCTTCATTCAGGACAGGTTCAGCACTCTCATCAATCGGTTTATCAATAAAAATGCGTAATAAAGAACGTTTACCTTGTGGTAGGAACTCAATCCCCCATAAATCTACACCACAGGCAGCCACAGCTGGTGCGATAAGATCATATAATGCTTGAGATTTATTTGATAATTTCATTTACTCTCGTTGCTCTCATGCGAGCCAATCAATCCCGTATAGTGAAGCATGATGTTCTTGATCACGCCATACGACTCATATCGACACTACACGACAGCCAAACAACCAATAAAAAAGGGCGTAAATCGCCCCTATTTTACACAGAAAAGCATTGCCCACTGTGCAAAAAGGCCCACCTTACTGTGAGCCTCCTTTAAGAAACTTGGTAGCGGGAGCTGGATTTGAACCAACGACCTTCGGGTTATGAGCCCGACGAGCTACCAGACTGCTCCATCCCGCATCAACGTGCAAAAAGTATATACAAATATAAAAAAAAGTCAATTGAAGTTTTTTACATTTGCCTGATTAAGTTGCACCTTAATCAAATGGTAGCGGGAGCTGGATTTGAACCAACGACCTTCGGGTTATGAGCCCGACGAGCTACCAGACTGCTCCATCCCGCATCAACAATCACTGCAACACCAAACTTACTGGTTATTAAGCTTGGTGCGGAAGGGGGGACTTGAACCCCCACGCCCGAAAGCACTACCACCTCAAGGTAGCGTGTCTACCAATTCCACCACCACCGCAGCTTTCTGGGACGCATTCTATTCCTTTAAATCCCAAAAGGAAAGGATTAATTCGACTTATTCTGTCGTTTTCGGTGCATTTGATGAAGTTTCAGGCGATGTTGTAGGAACAGACGTTGAACTTTGCACAGTTTTTAAACTATAAGCATCTATGGTCTGTTTTTTCGCAAAAACCGCCAGGGTTAAACTGGTGACGAAAAACAATGCGGTAAAGATAGTAGTTAAACGGGTCAGGAAATTTCCCGCCCCAGATGCACCAAATACTGTTGCCGCACCACCGCCACCGAATGACGCGCCTGCTTCCGCACCCTTACCTTGTTGTACCAAAACCAATGCAATAATCAAGATTGCTAAAATGATATGTACAACGAGTATAAAACTATACATTTCTATTCCCCGTTACTTATTTTGTGCAAATGCTTTTGCAATTTGGTAAAAAGATTGCGCGTTGAGTGATGCCCCACCCACTAAAGCGCCATTAATATCTGGACATGCCGCCAATTCAGCCGCATTTTCAGGCTTAACACTGCCACCATATAAGATCGCCATTTGCGCACCTACAGGTGTAATTTGCTTTAGCCCCTCACGGATTTTTGCATGCATGGTTTGGGCATCTGCTGGTGACGCAGTTTTTCCCGTACCAATCGCCCAGATCGGCTCATAAGCAACCACAATATTTTGCCACTGTTCAGGCTTCACCACTGAGGCGATATCACAGATTTGTTGCAATACCACTTGCTCAGCCAGTCCCTGCTCACGCTGCTCAAGGCTTTCACCCACACAGTAAATCACATTGAGACCAGCATTCAACGCATTATACAATTTTGACTGAAGTGTTTCGACACCATCACCAAATAATTCACGACGCTCGGAATGACCAACCAAAACAAAATCAATTTGGCTATCCTTGAGCAATTCTGCACTCACTTCACCTGTATACGCACCCGTTCCCGCTACACGCGATACATCCTGAGCCACCGTGTAAATTGTCCGAACCGCATCCTTGAGCTGTGCCTGAATACTTGTAAGCGCAATTGCAATCGGTGCCATACCAATATGGCATTGCTCAGGCAAAATATTGTCCTGTTGTAATAGCCGTTTAAATTCTTCTATTAATTGAAGAGCGTCAGCATGCATTGGATTCATTTTCCAATTGCCAACAACCCAAGGGGTAATGGTCGGACTCGACATACTTTGGTCTACTGCTAATTTCTAAAAAATGCTGCATATTTTACACGGATTTTTATAAAATTCAGTTTTTTTATCTGGTTTAACCTGATAACCACTGTACAGTTGTTTGTAAAAATTAATGTTATAAGGGAATAGCATTCTATTTATTTGAAAGTAGGTCATTTCCTGACGGATTTTATTATTTCCATTTTTAGGTAATTATCTTGGTTTTAGAAAATTAATTTGTAAAAAATTCGATCAGTTCAAAGTTTTACATATGAATCAAGTCAAAAACGACACTTTCTCCAGTAGTATTTTTACCCAACAAAAGTATAATTTTGTAAGATAGCTATTATAAACATTTATTGTCACAAGGCGGACAGATGTCAGGATTACATACGTCTCCAAAATTTTCAGGCTTCATTCGGCGTTTAGTCGAAGAGGGGCATTTGTCTGCATCAAACATGCAGAATGCCATTGATGCGGCAAAAAAGGCCCAACAGGATATTGTGGCTCACCTGATTGAGCATCAACGCCTCTCACCACTCACAGTTGCAGAAAGTATTTCCCATGAATTCGATGAGCCTCTTTTTGACCTTGCTGTATATGATACAGCCTTATTACCCAAAGATTTAACAGACAACAAGCTGATACAAAAACATCGTGTTGTTCCGTTAATACAACGTGGACAAATTTTGTATGTTGCTACGAGCAATCCAACCAATATTGATTCATTAGATGCCATTCGCTTTAACACCAAGCTTAATATTGAACCGATTATTGTTGAACATAACAAGCTTGAGAAACTGATTGAACAACAGTTTGGTGACAGTGGTAGCTTTGATTTCGGTGATAGTGAAGATTTTGACCTAGATGTGGATGTCGTGACAGACACACCTAAAGATGATGATGAACCTGCCCAAGGAGAGGAGTCTCCGATTGTAAAATATATCAATAAATTATTGATTGATGCGATTCGGATGGGTGCATCAGACTTACATTTTGAACCGTATGAAAAAATGTATCGAGTACGATACCGCGTGGATGGTGTATTACGCCAGATTGCTACCCCACCTTTACAAATGGCGAATCGACTTGCCTCTCGTTTAAAAGTGATGTCTCAAATGGATATCTCTGAAAAACGAATGCCTCAAGATGGTCGTATTAAACTTAAATTGTCAAAAACCAAAGCGATTGATTTCCGTGTCAACTCTTTACCCACCCTGTTTGGTGAAAAATTAGTACTTCGTATTTTGGATCCATCAAGTGCTATGCTCGGCATTGAAGCATTAGGCTATGAAGATAACCAGAAAGCGTTGTTCATGGAAGCACTTGAAAAGCCTCAAGGAATGCTACTGATTACAGGTCCAACAGGTTCTGGTAAAACTGTATCGCTATATACTGGTCTAAATATTCTAAACACTGAAGATACCAATATTTCAACAGCAGAAGACCCTGTGGAAATTAACTTGGAAGGCATTAATCAGGTCAACGTGAATCCAAAGACAGGATTGACTTTCTCTGCTGCATTAAAGGCATTCTTACGTCAAGACCCTGATGTAATTATGGTCGGTGAGATTCGTGATCTTGAAACTGCTGAAATCGCAATTAAAGCAGCGCAAACAGGTCATATGGTGATGTCAACACTGCATACCAACAGTGCGCCAGAAACTTTAACTCGATTACGCAACATGGGTGTACCTTCGTTTAATATCGCAACATCAGTTAATCTTGTTATCGCGCAACGCTTGGCACGTCGCTTATGTTCACAATGTAAAGCACCCGTAGATGTACCTAAACAAAGTCTTTTAGAGCTAGGTTTTACTGAACAAGACTTGGCCAATCCAGATTTACAGATATTTCAACCTGTAGGCTGTAGTGAATGCAGGGAAGGCTACAAGGGCCGTGTCGGTATTTATGAAGTCATGAAAGTGACGCCAGAAATATCCAGAATTATTATGGAAGATGGTAATGCCCTGGAAATTGCAGCAGCCTCGGAAAAAGCGGGATTCAACAATTTACGACGTTCGGGTTTGAAAAAAGTGATACAGGGGATTACTTCCCTACAGGAAGTCAACCGAGTCACCAGTGAATAAAATCAATAAAAAGGATTACAATCATGGCAGCGAAAAAAGCGCAAATGATGCCTACTTTTGCTTATGACGGAGTAGACCGTAAAGGAGCAAAAATTAAAGGGGAACTTCCAGCACGTAATATGGCTTTAGCAAAAGTCACCTTACGTAAACAAGGTGTGACCATCAAGAATATTCGGGAAAAACGTAAAAACATTCTCGAAGGATTAATGAAAAAGAAAGTCACCACACTAGATATCACCATCTTTACCCGCCAATTAGCGACTATGATGAAAGCTGGTGTGCCATTAGTGCAAGGTTTTGAAATCGTTGCCGAAGGCCTGGAAAATCCTGCCATGCGCGAAGTGGTGTTGGGGATTAAGGGTGAAGTAGAAGGGGGGAATACTTTTGCAGGCGCCCTGAAAAAATATCCTCAGTATTTTGACAACCTTTTTTGTTCCTTAGTTGAATCTGGTGAACAATCAGGTGCCCTTGAAACCATGCTGGATCGTGTAGCGATTTATAAGGAAAAAAGTGAATTACTCAAACAAAAAATTAAAAAGGCCATGAAATATCCAGCCACAGTCATTGTGGTTGCAGTGGTCGTAACCATTATTCTGATGGTCAAAGTGGTTCCTGTTTTCCAGGATCTGTTTAGTTCCTTTGGTGCAGACCTGCCCGCTTTTACTAAAATGGTCGTCAATATGTCCAAGTGGATGCAGGAATACTGGTTTATTCTTATCATCGTGATTGGCGCAATTATTACCGCTTTTCTTGAGGCAAAGAAACGTAGCAAGAAGTTTCGTGATCTTTTAGATAAAATGGCACTCAAGGCACCAATTTTTGGTGATTTAGTATATAAAGCCATTATTGCCCGCTATAGTCGTACCCTAGCCACCACCTTTGCAGCAGGTGTACCACTGATTGATGCTCTTGAATCTACAGCAGGTGCAACAAATAATGTGATTTACGAAGAAGCAGTGATGAAAATCCGTGAAGATGTCGCCACAGGCCAACAGTTGCACTTTGCGATGCGCGTTTCTAACCGTTTTCCATCCATGGCGATTCAAATGGTTGCAATTGGTGAAGAATCAGGTGCCTTGGATAGTATGCTAGACAAAGTGGCGACCCACTATGAAAATGAAGTGGATAATGCGGTCGATGGCTTAACCTCAATGATGGAACCATTGATTATGGCTATTTTAGGCGTACTTGTTGGTGGTCTTGTCATTGCCATGTATCTGCCAATCTTCCAAATGGGTTCTGTGGTCTAATGCAACAATCACTCTCTTATTTTATCGAGAACCCAACTGCACTGTACCTAGCAGTTGGGCTTTTGAGTCTATGTATTGGTAGTTTTCTCAACGTTGTCATTTTTCGTACGCCAAAAATGATGGAGCAAGAATGGCATCAGGAATGCCAAATGCTGCTTCATCCAGAGCAACCACTTATTGATCAAAGTAAGTTAACATTAAGCCAACCTGCCTCAACCTGTCCTCAATGTAAATCCCCTATTCGCTGGTATCAGAATATACCTATCATCAGTTGGATCATTCTTCGTGGCAAATGTGGTTCTTGCCAGAATCCAATTAGTATTCGCTATCCATTAATTGAACTTCTCACCATGGTTTGTTCATTAATCGTTGTAGCAGTATTTGGTGCAACCATTCAGATGCTCTTTGGCCTGATTCTCACCTGGGTACTCATTACACTCACTTTTATTGACTTTGATACACAACTCCTTCCTGACCGCTTCACACTGCCATTGGCAGCACTAGGCTTGGGAATTAACAGTTTTGCACTCTACACAACTGCCAGTTCAGCAATTTGGGGTTATTTGATTGGTTTCCTCTGTCTATGGGTGGTTTACTATCTTTTTAAATTAGTCACTGGTAAAGAAGGCATGGGATATGGTGACTTTAAGTTGCTTGCCGCTCTAGGTGCCTGGATGGGACCTATGATGCTGCCGCTTATTGTCCTGCTTTCCTCAGTCGTGGGTGCCATTATCGGTATTATTCTCATGAAAATACGTGGTGAAAATCAGCCCTTTGCCTTTGGTCCCTATATCGCCATTGCAGGCTGGATCGCATTTTTATGGGGTGATCAAATTATGAAAGTCTATTTAGGTGGTTAATATGCGCTTTATCTTGGGCATTACAGGCGGGATTGGCAGTGGTAAGTCAGCCGCCACGCAATGGTTTGAATCCCAAGGTATTCGCGTCATTGATGCTGATGTTGTTGCGAGGGAAATTGTTGAACCAGGCCAGCCAACGTTACAGAAAATTCAACAGCTATTTGGCGACTGGGTGTTACTGGAAGATGGTCATCTAGACCGCCGCGCATTACGTGAACATATTTTTCAGTTCCCAGAGGCTCGTCACAGTTTAGAACAAATCACCCACCCTGCGATTCGCCAATCCATCATCCAGCAGCTATACCAAGCAGAAAGCCCCTACGTGATTCTAGTTTCCCCCCTGCTCTTTGAAACTAACCAGCATGAACTGGTTCAACACACTCTGTTGATTGATGCAGATGAACAAACCCAGTTACAACGTGCCAGCCAGCGTGATGGGCAAACTGAAGAGCAAATACGAAAGATTATTGCAGCCCAAATGCCCCGTACTCAAAAACAACAGCTCGCCAATGATATTGTGCTGAACGATGGACTACTTGAACATCTGCACAAGCAGCTCAAACCATTACACCTTAATTATTTACAGCGGGCTGAGCAGATCGGCTAATCCTGTTTCTGTTGAGACAACTGGGCCGTTAATGCATCTTTACGGAACCAGCGCCATGGTTGTAAAGCGCCAATACCCATACCCACTAATCCACACATAATCGCTGGACTCAAAGGTTCATTTAACAGAGGTACAGCAATGACAGCAGCAATAAATGGCGCCAAGGTCACAATGCTTCCCGTTTTAAATGCACCCAAACGTTCAATTGCGGCAACATAGGTCAGGGTTGCAATAATCACCACCAAAACACCATGAAATACACCCTGTACCAGCAAATGGACAGGCTCTGCTTCCTGAAAATGTTTAGGAATAAATAGGATATAGATCGGTAAATAAATCAGTGCTGACCAAATGGCCACACTTGCCATCGAATGCCAGGCCGATAGCTTCCACTGTTTTAACAGTACAGTGAAGATGCCCCACCAAACAGCGCTTAGGAAGTAAAGCACATCGCCAAGACCAAAGGCAGAGGCCTGCTCATGCAACATCAGATAACTCATCAATGCCAGAGCACTCAACATAATGATGAGACTGAGCCAGGTATGTTTATCAAAAGGCTGTTTAAACAATAAATAAGCAGCAACAGCCGTACATAAAGGAATACAGCCATTTAAGAAGATTGCAGCATGGGCTGCTGGTGCTTGTAAAAAAGCAGTATAAACCGTTAGACAGTAAGCCAGCCCGCCAGTTAAAGCCAAAATAATTGGGCGGGGATGCCACAAGAATGCCAAATCTTTTTTATACAGCAGCACAGGCATGAGAATGATAAAAGCAATCGCAAAACGCATTGCCACCAAGTCCCAGGCACTGACATGCCAGTGCAGATTTAAACGGGAGAGAATGGTAAAACCACCCCAGATGCACATGGTGATACAAACGAACAGATAGCCTTGCGTGCGAGCGGTCATTTTTAATTACATTGACGATAATTGTGTGAATTATACAGCATTACGCTGTCGGCATGCCTCATAAAGTGCCATCCCTGTCGCCACACTGACGTTTAAACTTTGTAAATCACCAGACATCGGGATATAAACGGTTTGGTCACATTGCGACTGGGTTATAGGCCTTAATCCTGTATCTTCCGCCCCCATCACAATCACCACTGGACCGTTAAAATCACATTGCTGAATTGGCAATGCTTTTTCATCTAGCATTGTGCCAATAACACGCATATGTGTTGTTTCTTTGAGATGCGCCAATGTTCGAGCTAAGTTAGTCACTTGAATAAACTTAACTTTTTCCGCCCCACCTGCGGCAACCTTACGTGCTGTCGGGGTTAAGCTTGCTGAACGGTCACGCGGTACAATCACGGCTTGCACCCCCATTGCAGCAGCAGTACGAATACAAGCCCCTAGATTATGCGGATCAGTGACTTGATCCAATGCCAACAATAAAGCATCAGGTGATTGCTGCATTAACTGATCCAAATCTTTTTCATTTAAAGTTGGATGTGGTCGAACTGCAGCAACTACACCTTGGTGAAATGGCAGACCTGCCAGTTTTTCGAGACTGTCTCGGCTGGCTTTCTGTACACTAATCCCAAAAGGTTCAGCCAACTGCAAAATCTTTTGTAGACGCTGATCATCACGCCCTTTCAGGGTGAATAAGGTCAAAACTCGTTCAGGCTCCAGCTCCAGCAATGACTCCACTGAATGAACGCCATAATAATATTCAGGTTTTGCCATGAACGACCTCTTTAAGAAAGCGGAATATAAAAGGAGATTTCATAAAAATAAAAATCCTGCAAAATGACTTTTACAGGATTTCCATTAAATCTAGTGTACCCAATTTAGACGCGAATAGGTTAGCCTTCTAAATGGCAAACGTAATCAAGGACTTCATCCGTCTCAATGTCAAACTTGCTATTGCCTGGCACATAGAAAGACTGCCCCGCACGGAACAATTCACTTTCAGTGCTGTCGGCGATTTTAACCCGACATTCACCCGAAATGATCTCCATACGCTCTGGCACATGGGTCGCAAAGGTTAAAGGCTGCTCAGTGGGTAGAATCACACCTAAAGTCTTTTTTGTACCGTCTTCAAACTGTACTGTATGACTGATACATGCCCCACCAAAATACACATTCGATTTTTTGATGACCGTTACATGATCAAACTGCACTGAACTCATGCGTACTCTCCAAATAATGCCGCATTTATATTAGATTATGCTGGACGTAGTTTAATTGTGCCATCGCAACTAATCAATCCATTTCCTTATGCAAAACTAGCAATTTTTATTCCCATATTTAGTCCCTGTTGATTTTATTTTTTTAATATTGCCAAGCGTAATTCACTCTTGTCGCTAGGATAAAACTTCTTTATCTTTAAGCAAAATATTCTGTGCATTGGATGCATTTATGCTCACCCATTTAACTTTAATTAATTTTGCACTTGCCGACCATCTGGCACTGGACATTGAACAGGGTTTCAATGTGCTGACTGGTGAAACTGGCGCCGGCAAATCATTATTGTTAGATGCACTCTCCGCATGTCTGGGGGAACGTACCGACACCAATTATGTACGCTATGGGGCGGATAAGGCCGATGTGACCGCTGTCTTTAGCTATAAACCCGATAGTGTAGAGGCTAAATGGCTGGCTGAGCATGAACTGGATGATGATTCAGGTGAGATTCATTTAAGACGTGTGATTTTTGCCACTGGACGCAGCAAGGCGTGGATTAATGGTCGTCCAGGTAGCTTGGCTGAACTGAAAGAAATTGGGCGTTTGTTGGTCCAGCTCTATAGCCAGCATAGCCAGCAGCAGTTACTTGAACCGCCCTATCCAAAACACTGGCTCGACCGTTATAGCAACTTTGCCGCTCCTGCTGATGCAGTACGTGAAGCCTATGCGACATGGCAAACAAATATCCGACAACATCAAGCCGCCTTAGATGCACAGACCACCCGAATTCAAAGAATACAAACTCTGGAATCACAAATAGAAGAACTGGAAGATGTGATTCAAACCGATTATCGAGAGATTGAACAGGAATTTGACCGTCTTAGTCACCATGAACACATTATGCAGGACTGTGCTTATAGCCTGAATGTGCTGGATGAAGCTGAGCAAAACATCACGCAGGAAATCGCTTCCATTATTCGTCGTTTAGAGTCGCATGCGGGTCGCAGTGAACAGCTTTCCAGTATCTACAATTCACTGTTAAATGCACAAAGTGAGATTGATGACGCCACCTCCAGCCTACGTCAGTTTATTGACCGTCAAAGCTTTGATCCTGAGCGCATGGAACAGCTCAATGCAACACTGGAAGTTTTTCACCGCCTTGCACGTAAATACCGTACCCAGCCTGAACTGCTGAAACAGGAATATGAAATCTGGCAACAAGAGCTAGAGCAACTGCATCAACTGGAAGATCCTGAAACTCTGGCGGAACAGGTTGAAGTTTCCTATCAGGAGTTTATGCAACAGGCACAGCATCTGGATGAAATCCGTCGTAAAGCTGCCATTCCATTGGCAAAACAGTTGACTGAGCAAGTCAAACCACTAGCATTACCAGAAGCATATTTTGAGTTTAAGTTTGAACCTCTGGAAGCAGCCAATGCCGAGGGTCTAAGTTTTATTCAACTCTTATTCACGGCCAACAAGGGTATTCCACCGCAACCGCTGGCCCGTGTTGCATCAGGCGGTGAACTGTCACGTATCGCCCTGGTGATGCAGGTCATGAATGCTGAAAAAACCGAATCTGAGGTGTTGGTATTTGACGAAATCGATGTGGGGATCAGTGGCGGCACAGCTGAAGTGGTGGGGCGTTTGTTGGCTGACTTGGCGCAGCATGTACAGTTGCTTTGTATCACCCATCAGGCTCAGGTTGCAGCACAGTCTGACCAGCATTTGCTGGTGAAGAAACAACAGACCGACCCCGCCAGTAGCACCATCATTGAACTGGATGAAGAACAGCGTATTCTGGAGCTTGCCCGCATGTCTGGTGGTGTTGAAATTAGCGAAACCACCTTGCAGCACGCCAGACAGTTGCGTCAGCTCAAATTCCAGTCAGCCTAGTTTATGCAACAAAATATCAGAAAATGATTGGCGAAATCCAATCAACTCTTGTATGTTGATAAAAACAACCTATTATTTAATCCCCCTAAATCCCCTTTTTAAAGTGGGACTTGTTTTGATGGAGAACCGCCAAGGTGACGAAACAATATTTAACTCACCGTTGTCTTATCGCTCCACCAGACATGGCAGATGACTTCTTTGCAAACACAGTCATTTATGTTGCTCGTCATGATGAGGATGGTGCTCAGGGCATCGTGATTAATCGCCCATCAAACCTACAGATCAGGGAACTCCTCAACGATTTGGAGATCGATGCAGACAACGTACAGCCACATGCGGTTTTGCAGGGTGGCCCTTTACGTCCTGAAGCTGGCTTTGTGCTGCATACGGGCCAACCAACCTGGCACTCGTCGATTGCGGTTGGCGAGAATGTCTGTATCACCACCAGCAAGGATATTCTGGATGCGATTGCGCATAACGAGGGTGTTGGGCGTTACCAGATTGCATTAGGCTATGCGAGCTGGGGCAAACACCAGCTTGAGGAAGAAATTGCACGGGGTGACTGGCTGATCTGTGAATCTGACATGGACCTGATTTTCAACCTGCCTTATAACGATCGCTGGGATGCTGCCTATAAAAAAATTGGGGTAGACCGTACCTGGTTTGCGTCTGAAATTGGTCATGCCTGATATGCAAGCGTCCCAATCCATCATGGCTTTTGATTTTGGCACCCAGAAAATGGGGATGGCAATTGGTCAATCCACTATTGAAAGTGCCACTCCCCTGCCATTATTTGCCATGAAAGATGGTATTCCTGACTGGAATCAGTTGTTAAAACTGGTCAGGGAATGGCAACCCAACCTGTTTCTGGTTGGCTTACCATTGAATATGGATGATAGTGAATCTGAACTGTCAGCACGTGCGCGTAAGTTTGCACGGCGTTTACGCCATCAGACCAATATTGAAACATGGATGGTAGATGAACGCCTGACCACCCGTGAAGCAAGGGAAGAACTTGAGTTTTACCAGAACAAGGGTCAGGCTAAGCGTTTGTCGGCTGATAGTTTTGCTGCTGCACTGCTGATTCAAAGCTGGTATCGTGATCCTGCTGGGATTACACCTTGATCATTGCTCAATAATTCTAACCGTTGCTGTTCGCCCTGAAACAAAGGCCAACGGATTCTGTGGTTGCTCATCCAGCACAATTTTCACTGGCACACGCTGGGCCAAACGTACCCAGCTAAAGGTTGGATTGACATTCGCCAATAAATTGGAGCTACCTGAACGTTCACGGTCTTCAATTCCCATTGCAATGCCTTGCACATGCCCACGAATTTTCTGGCGATCTCCCATGAGCTGTACTGTGGCTTGATCGCCCACGTGGATACGATTGAGCTTGGTTTCCTCAAAATAACCCACCACATACAGTTGATGACGATCAAGCAAGGCCGCAAACCTTGCAAATCCACAGCAGTTAATGTTCGTTCCTGCTTTAAAAAAGCCAGAGTATCCTGACGGATGACATTTAAATGCGGTGCAAGACGATCATTTGCATGTGCTCAAGCTGCGTGACTCGCTGGGACAGGGCCACAAGGTTGGCAACCACCAATGAAACCTGATGCAGCATTTCCTGTAATGGTTTGGTCATGCCTTTAAGTTCACCTTTTTCATAAGCCAGATGCACCGCCAAGGCATGAATATCTAAGGCATCACGAGTAGTCTACCGCCCCGATCATTTACCTCACATAGAAATGTGGCGACAGAATCAGCCAACCTGGAAACAACCAGATTGCTTTGACAAGGTGAGAACTGATGATTTGGAGTGATGCACAATGATTGGAGCTTTTGCAGCATGAGCCTAAAAATAATTATCCAATAAAGACATTGCACTGACAATTTTTTCAAAACCCAGCGCATTAGTCAAGATAAATTATCGCCATTTGATAATTTACATATTTAATTTAGAATAATACTTTTAAAACACCATTATTTTCTCAGCAGCGGCATTAATTTAATCTTGCCTGCCGATCAAGTCCAAAAGTCCATATCCGACCTTAAATTTTTCTGTTATAAAGCAATAAAAGTTCGGTTTTAAGGTTATTTTAAGGAGTAGATTTCTCATCATGGCAATTTCGAGTTTTGGTAAAATTCTCACCGTGCTGGACTTGTTTTCAGTTTCACGCCCGATTATCAATGTCGATATCATTTGTGATGAGCTCGGTCTTTCCAAACCAACCGCCTACCGTTACCTCAAGGAACTGGTGTCAACTGATATGCTAAAGCGGATCAGTGGTACATCAGGTGACTACACTTTAGGTTCTAAAATTGCGGTTCTGGATTATATTTCACACAGTACCGACCCATTGGTGCAAATCAGCATCCCCTTTATGCGGGATATCGTGGAACGTACCGAACTATGCTGCCTGCTGACCTACCTGAACCATGACTATTGCATCGACCTGCATCATGAAACTTTTAAAGAAGCAGAACTCATCTCATACGGCAGGGGTTGTCCACGCCCTGTTTATGTAGGTGCTTCACCCAAAATTGTGATTGCTCATCTCTCCAAGCAACAGATTCAAGCTTATTATCACCAGTTTACTCAGGAACTTGCTCAGGTAGGCTTTGCCCATAGTCTCGATGAATTCATGCAGCAAATGCGAAAAATCAAGAAACAGGGCTTCTATTTATCACAGGGTGAGATTGACCCAATGATTTGTGGCCTTTCAGTGCCAATTCGTTTCTCAAACAAAGAAGCACCCATTGCATTGACTTTGCTTGCCTCAAAGAACCGTTTTCACTTTCTAAATATTCAAAAACTGATTGAAATCTTGCAAGGCAATGCCGCACAGATTGAGCATAAATTTGCCACCCTTTCTGAAAGTCAGGGAAATTAAACCTGAGAATATTAAAAAACATTTACATTTTTATGCGTTGTAAATAACAAAAAATTCTCATATGATGATTCTGTTCTTCAGCATACTCTCCCCAAAAGAGCATGACTTTTCCTTAGAGTTAGAGAACTAAGCTCATTGTTGTTATGGGCTTTTTTCTTGCCTGTTTTTTTATGAGCAGATATAAAAAAGCCTTTCAAAAGAAAGGCCTTAATTTATATGGCAATACAGAAAAATAGTTAGGGCTGTTTCAGATAAGGCCATGCTGCTTTCATATAAATAAACATCGACCACAACGTCAAAATCACTGCCGCATAAAGCAAGGCATAGGCCCACATTTCCAGTGGTTTCCAGTTGAGCAGAAACACACTAATCGCAATCATTTGAAATGCTGTTTTGTACTTTCCTACCGTAGAAACTGCCACACTGGTACGTGCACCCAATTCAGCCATCCATTCACGCAATGCTGAAACAGTAATTTCACGGGAAATAATCACAATCGCCGCAAAAGCCATTGAAATGGTCGGTTGCCATTGCACCAGTACGATCAATGCCGCCGCAACCATCAGCTTATCAGCAACAGGATCAAGGAAACGCCCGAAAGCAGAAGTCTGATTCAAAGTCCGAGCTAAATACCCATCGAACCAATCTGTCACTGCTGCAAGAACAAAGATTGCAGTCAATATCAGATGTCGCATCATTCCCCCATGATGCTCAGCAATCCCAATGGCAGGCGGCCAATAGGCAATTGCCAGAAACACGGGAATAAGGGCAATACGCGCCAAAGTTAAAATATTAGGAATGTTCAGGATTCGCCCTGTGCTCATAAACACCGCCATGTTGTTCGCATCAAATATGCATGTCGCACAAAGGATGTGCCGAGATTGTATCCATGTGTAAGCAACTTTATACGAAATGCACGGCAGTGTCGACTAGGCAAAAACGGCAACTGTTTGTCGAAGTACCGCAATCAGTCGATTTTCATCATCCCAAAGATAAGCATACTCGGTTGAATAACCATGTTCAGCATATTCAGTCACTACTTTGTATTTGAACCAATCCTGTACTTGATGAGCAATCGGCTGCAAATAGGTAATTTGCCAAGTTAATGAGCTTGCAGGTGCAGGGGTTTTAAACATGGGCAACACACCAGGTGGCCACACATCCATCAATCCAAATAGATCGGCTAGTTTCATTTCGCGATTTGGATGCAACTGAGGTATAAAACGACACCATCCACCAAAGTCAGGCACTTTGCTGCCAGCCATTGGATAATATCCTTCAGCCCAACATAGTTCAAACTGTTGCAAACATTGTGGCATTAAGCCTTCAATATAAGCTGTTTTTTCCAACTGCGCAGGCAACTGATAATCAGGAATTTGCGGTAGATTTTGCACATGAATCCGAGATTCACGCTGCGAACCAAAACTCGCAATTAATATACTTTGTACCGTATCTGCTTGCCATAACCGCACTTCTAAGGTTGTAACCGATTTACCCTCTCGCAACACCTCCGCCGTGAGTTTAGCCTGCCCTTCTTGCACAGGACCAATAAAGGTCACATTACAACTCAATAACTGCTTTGTTGTATCATGAACCACGCTCTGCGCCTTTTGGATTAATAATCCTGCAACTAAACCGCCAAATACGGTGCGACCTTGTAACCATCCTGAGGGAATATCAATCCACTCTTGATGTTCAACCTGTTGATACAGCGGAAGCAATGACATTATCTTTCCTTAATTGTCAAACCATCTTATCTTTAAATGTTTTTCCCTGTTTGTGAATGATTATTGACGCATCAGTCATTGAGAGATTGAGCCAATCGGTCAAATTATTCATGCAGAATTTTATAAATTGTCCCTGCCATCACTTCTCCTAGGCCTGGCACCAGCATCAACTCTTTTTCTGAAGCTTTTAAAACACCCTGAATCCCACCAAAATGAGTGAGTAGATCACGACGGCGTTTTGGCCCTAGCCCAGGAATAGCTTCCAAAACTGAACTACTACGGCGTTTATCACGCTTAGCTCGATGTTTGGTAATGGCGAAACGATGCGCTTCATCTCGCACTTGTTGGATGAGGTGTAAAGCTTTATGGTCTTCGGGTAATTGAATTTTTGTCCCATCGGTAAAATGCAGCGTTTCTAATCCCGGTTTACGTCCCTCACCTTTAGAAACACCAATCATAAAAGCATCGAGCTGGAGTTCCTGCATCACCTCCATGGCCATATGCAGTTGCCCCTTACCGCCATCAATCAGGAGCAGATCAGGCAACATATTCTTTTTATAGCGACGGATCAGTGCCTGACGCATCGCCGCATAATCATCCCCGCCCGTAATATCCTGAATCGCAAACTGGCGATAATCGCGCTTTCTCGCACCGCCCTGATCAAACACCACACAAGAAGCAATCGGTGCTTCACCCATAGTATGACTGATATCAAAGCATTCAATTCGGTCAATGGGACGACCAACCACTTGTTCAAGTTGATGAAAACGCTCGTTCAATTCCAAATGGTTGCTGAGTTTACCTTTAATGGCATGCTGCACATTCATTTGTGCCAGCTCTTGCCATTCTGCCCGCGTTTCACGCACTTTATGTTTGATTTGAACTTTCTTATTGAAGGTTTGTTGTAATGCTTCTTCTAATTGTTTTTGGTCGGGAATATCTACATTTACAATCAACTCAGTTGGCACCTCATCCGCCACCTGAAAATAGAAGTTGGCCATAAAATCAGTAAGCATCTGGCCCAGGTCATCTCCCAACATATCAGGAAAATAACTTTTTCCGCCCAGCATACGCCCATTCCGCACATACATGATCTGGACGCAGGTTACGCCTGCCTGATGGGCAATCGCCAAAATATCGGCCTCACCCTTGATCTTAAATACCGCCTGCTGTGCCTGAACCTCACGTAGCAAGGCCAAACGGTCCCGATAGAACACCGCTTTTTCAAATTCCAGTGCTTCGGCGGCCTGTTCCATTTTTCCAATCAGCTCTTGATTGAGTTCTTTGGTATCACCCTGTAAAAAACGAATTGAATTATCGACATCTTCCTTATAGTCCTGAGGGCTAATCAGACCGACACAAGGCGCTGTACAACGTTTAATCTGATACTGTAAACAAGGACGTTTACGTTGTGAAAAATAACTATTTTCACATTGGCGCACATTAAATAATTTTTGTAATACAAGTAGCGTATCTCTAGCGCTATAAGCACTGGGATAAGGCCCAAAAAACTTGCCGACCTGATGCTTGCCCTTGCCACGCCCACTGGCAATGCGGGGATAGGGCTTGTCTGCCGAGACGAAGATATAGACATAGGATTTATCATCGCGCAGCATAATATTGTATGGCGGACGATGTAATTTAATCAGATTTTGTTCAAGCAGTAGCGCTTCAGTTTCAGAACGGACAACCAATGTCTCAATATCATAGATACGGGCAACCAATGCCTGTGTTTTGGGATGTTCAATGGTTTTAACAAAATAGCTGGATACACGATTCTTTAAGTTTTTGGCTTTTCCGACATACAGTAATTCTCCATCTTTGCCGAGCATTTTATAAACACCAGGCAATTGAGTCATATGAGTCAGGATTTTTTCAATATGTTCACGCGCGTTTGGATTCACAGCAGACTTTCATCATCAGTAATGCTTTCGATGATGTAGTCTGCATACATCAATTTCAAGTCAATTGAGCTAAAATCCATCAATTCAATAACTCAAATAACACCTATCATTTAAAGACTCGACTCAATGCTTGTTCAGCGCTATTAAATGCAGACCCATTAAAGAAATCACAGGCTAGTTCATTTACATGTGACAGATTTTGGGTTGGATAAGATTCAATATAATCTTGAGTACTCAACTGAATTTGTTTTTGCCAACATTTATAAACAAATAAATAACTAAATCATCGTTATAAAAAAACGCCCTTTCGGGCGTTGATCTCATTCAGACTTAAAATACATAAGGTCGAATAAAAATTAAGAAAAATAGCCCTAACATGATGAACCATTTCAGGAAATAGTAAAGCTGACGATTTTTAGCCTTTAACGCTTTGGCCTTGATACGAATTTGATAAACATAACCAAAGACTTTATTTAAGCCACCTGTTTGATCGCCTGCCTCATTAGGTGAACTAGCTGCGGTCATGACACTTTTTCCAAACCAGTGGTTAAACTTTTGCATAAAACGGGTTTTTAATGGACGTTCCACATCAGCGAAAAAGATAATACGATTCTGGTCAGTGGTATTTTCCGCATAGTGAATATAAGTTTCATCAAACACGACACTTTCACCGTCACGCCATGAATAACGCTGACCATCGACATCAATAAAACAGCGATCATCATTTGGTGTAATCAAACCTAAATGGTAACGCAATGAACCCGCATAAGGATCACGATGGCGAACTAAACGGCTATCTGGTGCAAGCTCGGTAAACATTGCCGCCTTAATGCTAGGTAATGTCTTTAATAAAGCCGTTGTTTTCGGGCAGAGTTCAGCCGCAGATGGATGTGCCGAGTCATACCATTTCAGATAAAAACGTTTCCAGCCTGTTTTAAAGAAAGAATTAAAACCCAAGTCATCATAGCTGCTGGATGCCTTAATGCCACCCTTGTCATATAGGGCCTTGGCCTCATCCCGAATCATTTCCCAGTTTTCATCAAGAATCTTTAAATCCTTAAAATACTGGGTATCGATATACGGCTGGTTTGGCACTCTGGAAAAGAGGTACATTAAAAAATTAATGGGTGCCAGAATGGTTGAATGGTCAAAAAACTGACGATAAAACGAATGTTTCACTTTACCACGGCGCTGAATATACAACGCAGAAATGATAAATATCGCTAATATGATCCACTTAATCATAACTTACTCTATCTGCCCAGATGAAAACCCAATGCCAATTTGATCGCAAATTTTCCAAATCGCACACAAAAAATAAGCCGACTATTTTACCAAATTTAAGTACTTAAACACCAATTTTCCTTACTTAAATCGAACAAAAACGATATTTATCCTCTATCCAAACCCATCTTTGAAGAAAGTGGAATACACTGTTATCCCATTTTTATGGCCTAGCTGATTCACACAATCGATGAGTTACAACAAATTGATGACCCTCGCGTCACGGCTTGATACAACTTGTTATGTTCTTTTTGGATATAGTTATCGTAAGATTAGCGAAGCATTTTTGCGCCTTTCCAGGCGCATAAGCTTTATGACATCAACTTAGAATCCTCCACAACAAGGAGATCAGGCATGATCCACGCTGGCAATGCCATTACCGTCCAAATGCTTGCGGACGGAATTGCAGAATTCCGCTTTGACCTACAAGGTGAGTCGGTTAATAAATTTAACCGTGCAACCATCGAAGACTTCCAGGCAGCGATTGCTGCAGTTAAAGCCAATAACGACATTAAAGGCTTAGTTGTTACCTCTGGTAAATCAACATTTATCGTGGGTGCAGACATCACTGAATTTGGCGACAATTTCGCTGCTGGTGAACAAGCAATCATTGATTGGCTTATTCCTGTACACGAAATCTTCAATAGCTTTGAAGATTTAGAAATGCCTAAAGTTGCTGCGATCAATGGCATGGCGCTTGGTGGCGGTTTTGAAATGTGCTTAGTGTGTGACTACCGTGTCATGTCTGAACAAGCACAAGTTGGCTTACCAGAAATCAAACTTGGTATCTATCCTGGTTTTGGTGGTAGCGTTCGTTTAAGCCGTTTGATCGGTATCGACAATGCTGTTGAATGGATGGCAATGGCGAATCCTAAGAAGCCAGCTGCTGCGCTTAAAGATGGTGCTGTAGATGCAGTTGTTGCTGCTGACAAACTTCAAGAAGCTGCTGTTGACTTAGTTAAACAAGCACTTGCTGGTCGTTTGAACTGGAAAGCAAAGCATCAAGAAAAATTAGACGCAATTAAATTGAACCCACTTGAACAAATGATGGCGTTCAATACAGCGAAAGGTGCGGTTCTTGCTAAAGCAAACCCTGCGCAATACCCTGCTCCTAAATTATTGCTTGACTCATTACAAGCAGGTGCAAGCTCAACTCGTGACGACGCATTAAAAGCAGAAGCTCAAGGTTTCGCTAAAGCTGCGATCACACCACAAGCTGGCGCACTTATCGGTTTATTCATCAACGATCAAGTTGTGAAGAAAACTGCGAAAAAATATGAAAAAGGTGCTCATCCTGTAAACCAAGCAGCTGTATTAGGTGCTGGTATTATGGGTGGTGGTATTGCTTACCAAGCGGCAAGCAAAGGCACTCCAATCATCATGAAAGATATTGGTAACCCACAACTTGCATTAGGTATGAAAGAAGCGAATGGCTTGCTAACAAAGCAAGTTGAACGCAAGAAAATGAAACCTGCGCAAATGGGTGAAACGCTTGCTCGCATCCGTCCAACTTTAAGCTATGACGAGTTTAAAGAAGTGGATATCGTGATCGAAGCGGTAACTGAAAACCCTAAAGTTAAAGAAATCGTACTTGCAGATACAGAAAAGCATGTTCGTGAAAACACGATCATCGCATCTAACACATCTACAATCTCGATTACACGCCTTGCGAAAGCATTACAACGTCCTGAAAACTTCGTTGGTATGCACTTCTTCAACCCAGTACACATGATGCCATTGGTTGAAGTGATTCGTGGTGAAAAAACTTCTGATGAAGCAATCGCAACAACTGTTGTTCTTGCTCAGAAAATGGGTAAAACACCTATCGTTGTAAACGACTGTCCAGGTTTCTTGGTAAACCGCGTATTGTTCCCTTACTTCGGTGCATTCGACCTACTCGTTAAAGACGGTGCTGACTTCCAGCAAGTTGATAATGTAATGGCGAAATTCGGTTGGCCTATGGGTCCTGCATACTTGATCGACGTTGTTGGTATCGATACAGGTGTACATGGCGCAGAAGTGATGGCTGAAGGTTTCCCTGACCGTATGAAGCCAGATTACAAAGGTTCTATCCAAGCGATGTACGAAGCAAAACGTCTTGGTCAAAAGAACGATGTTGGTTTCTACAAATATGTGTTAGACAAGAAAGGTAAGAAAGCGAAAACTGTTGACCCAACAGCTTACGAAATCATTGCGCCTTTCGTGACTGGCGAAAAACGTGAATTTGATCCACAAGAAATCATTGACCGTATGATGCTTGCTTTCTGTAACGAAACAGTTCGTTGCTTAGAAGACAACATCGTTGCAACTGCTTCTGAAGCAGATATGGCGATGATCATGGGTGTAGGTTTCCCTCCATTCCGTGGTGGTCCATGCCGTTATATCGACCAAACTGGTGTTGCTGAATACGTTGCGCTTTGCGATAAATATGCACACTTAGGTAAAGCTTATGAAGCGCCACAAATGTTGCGTGACATGGCTGCTAACAACAAAAAATTCTACGGTTAAGGAGCGACGTGAATGGCTACTTTAAATCCACGTGACGTTGTGATTGTTGATGGCGTTCGTTCTGCCATGGGCAAATCACGTAACGGTATGTTCCGCAATGTACGTGCCGACAGTTTATCTGCTGAATTAGTACGTGCACTTGTTGCTCGTAACCAGTTTGATACCAACGAAGTTGAAGACATCATTTGGGGTTGTGTAAACCAAACTTTAGAGCAAGGTATGAACATTGCTCGTAACATTGGTTTATTAGCTGATATTCCAAAGACTGCTGGCGGTCAAACCGTTAACCGTCTTTGTGGTTCTTCTATGCAAGCACTTCATACTGCTGCTGCACAAATTGCGACCAACCAAGGTGACATCTTCATCATCGGTGGTGTAGAGCATATGGGTCACGTAGGTATGATGCACGGCATCGACCTTAACCCTGAAGCATCTAAACACTATGCAAAAGCATCTAACATGATGGGCTTAACTGCTGAAATGTTAGGTCGTATGAACGGTATCTCTCGTGAAGAACAAGATGCGTTCGGTGTTGAATCTCACCGTCGTGCATGGGCTGCAACACAAGAAGGTCGTTTCAAAAACGAAATCGTGGGTGTTGAAGGTCATGATGCAAATGGTTTCAAAATCCTTTGCGACATCGACGAAGTGATTCGTGCTGACGCAAACCTTGAAGCATTCAAAGCGTTGAAACCAGTTTTCGATCCTAAAGGTGGTTCAGTAACAGCAGCAACCTCTTCTGCTCTTTCTGACGGTGCTTCTGCAATGTTAGTTATGTCTGCTGAACGTGCTCAAGCGCTTGGTTTAAAACCACGTGCTGTGATTCGTTCTATGGCTATTGCAGGATGTGATGCTGCGATCATGGGTTACGGTCCAGTACCAGCAACTCAAAAAGCGCTTAAACGTGCTGGTTTAACGATGGCGGATATCCAAACGATCGAATTAAACGAAGCATTTGCTGCTCAAGGCTTATCAGTCATGAAAGGCTTAGGCGTCTATGACAAACAAGACATCATCAACTTGAATGGTGGTGCGATTGCATTGGGTCACCCATTGGGCTGTTCAGGTGCACGTATCACAACAACATTGTTAAACGTGATGGAACAACAAGATACTCAAATCGGTCTTGCGACGATGTGTATCGGTCTTGGTCAAGGTATCGCGACTATTATCGAACGTGTGTAATACACTCTTTTGATAAGCAAAAATCCTCGCTTCGGCGAGGATTTTTTATGGCATTAAAAACCATTGCGCCAGATAAATGATAGATATTAAAACCAAAATCAAAAAATCTTTGATTGTCGCGTTATTTTCATTTTCTTCTTTAACTAATCTATACCAAGAATTTAAAAGGAATACTCCTACAATAATCATCAAACCAAAGGTAAATAACCCAGCTAAAATTGCTGTATAAGCACAACTTTCCGAACTACATTTCGATGGTAATGTTAACCAAGCCAGTCCCATAAGAAAAAGAAGCAAAACTCCTCTCTCTTTTATTAAAATATTAAATTTATTCAAGATTCTCTCAAAATGTAATTTCTTTAGTTTATTAAATTTTAATATTCAGCACGATTTTAATGCCTATTCAACTTATTAAGACTACAGCAAAATTTTGCTTGATTCAGTAGAGCTCTGATAAACGGTAAATATCACCTAATGAAAAACTCAATCTAGACAGAACAATACTTCGCCAATTATGATCCTAACTCCAATAAACGATAAGGCTCTAACAATGTTTAAAAATATGGCAGCAGATTTAATGGGAACCAGTGATATCGGTAAGATTATTGAACCGCAAGATTATGATAAAACTGATATTGATGACTATATTTTCCATGAAGACAATGAAAAGATTTTCTTCTTGATCAAGGCAAAAACGGATGAGTATTGCTTTACCAATACTGCCTTTATACATTTAGATGGAACCAGTGCTGTCAGTAAAAAACGTACCCTTTATCGTTATCCCTATAAACACAATCAAATCAGTCGGGTACTTCTAGAAACAGCAGGTACAATTGATCGGGACGTCGAAATCAAATTCCAACTCGGTGGTGCAAGTTATTCAATTGATATTGAAAAATCACAAATTGAAAAAGTCCGTGATCTATATAAAGCCCTATTTAGTATTGGCGAAGCATGCAAAGAAATTGAAAGACAAATGAATTCTTTGGTGATCACTCAGCAAGCTGTAAATAATATGTTTTCCTTACGTGAAATATCAGAACAGGTTTTGCTAAACTTGCCAGATATTATTTCACAAACCACAATCCAGGTTGAAAACAAGTTTACAGAGCGCAGAAAACAAATAGAAAATTATGATTTCTCTAGGATTTTTGAACGTTATCTAAAACAATAAAAGGCTACCCCCGCATTATATATGTGGGGGTTTTCCCAACAACAATTCAAAATCTTTAGCGCATAAGAAATTGATTTTGACTTTTTAACTCATCCCGAATCTGCTGCTGTAATCTCAAAACCGCATCAAAATTAATTTTTATTGTTCCATCACGAATGCCATCGACATTATCACGAGTAATATTAAAAGGTTGCAACATTTTAAAAAGCCCATTGGTTGGGTCTGATGACTGAAAACCCGCCGCCACAGCAAAAATATTATAGGGTTGCAATGTCAATGGAATCTGCGATGGATCAGGATCGTCTACTTTCGGCTGATAATCGACTGTAACTGTGCTTTCTTTTATTGGCTCATTCTGCATATCACTATGGGTCTTATATATGCGGTGTTGCAAAGCCTGACGCACTTTCATGTCTTCCTGAAATGGAACAGGTCCCACTTCTTCACGCAACTCAGATTCAGCCATCACGCGAATCGTTGGCAATGTAGTCACCTCTTCTGCCTGCACGGTTGGTAATGCCATAAAAGCAAATAGGGAAAGAAAGACAGATCGTTTTAGAAAGTTCATCGCTTGCTCCAAATATCTCTCATCCATAAGAAAACAGTGAGTTAAATAAAAGCATCTATGAATAGGCTACAACAAAGTGCTGTTCAATTCAGTATGGCTCAGATAAACGGTCACCATGATTCAAAATTTGAACCAAAGATAAAATCCATGTTTGAGACTGATTATGTTTAATCTTTGTAAATATGGTCATATTTGGTTGATAAAACCCTCGCTTATACAAAGATTTTTTATTATCGTTCTTTCAGGATTATATCAATATCAATCATTATTTTAATTTAGAATTCAAAATATTAGGAGTAAATGGATGTTTTCACCCCTGGTCAAGGCAACACTTGGTACAGCAATCATTGCCACATTTTTAACTGGCTGTGCTACCAAAACCCTCATCACCAAAGATGGTAAAACCTATAATCGAACCACCAGAGTCACTTTGGTTGAAGACAATGTGGTTGCTTTCGGACAGCCTGCACAGGCAGCCGCAAATTTACCCAGAGACAGCATCGTCATTGCAGGACAAAAGAATAGCTATATCCTCACACAGGGTGGCTCCCAGTTTGTGAGCTTGATTGGCAAGCTTGACCCTAAAAATATTCAGATCACACGCGACCTAACTTTCTATTCTGAAAAGAACGATGGAAATTTTTCGGGCACCTTGCCACTTTCCTATGTAAAGCTTAAAGAGGATTTAAGCAAAAAAGATCTGGAGTTTTTTATTGAAAATGGCGCCAAGGAATGTTCTTCCTCCAGTGACGAACGAATGAGAGCACAACGCTTTTGCTTCGATATTAAGCTGGCAGGTGTGGTCTATCCTGCTGCCAATAACCTGACCTCATTAAAAGCCTTGAGCAAGCCTTATCAGGTCACTATTTATACCCAGAAAGAGCAAAGCTATGCATCCAAATCAGGCATGAATCCTTTCGAAAAACTGGTTCTGCTGCCATTTGCAGTGGCGATTGATGTGGTGAGTCTACCTTTCCAAGCCGCAGAAAAGATCTTTGATTAAGCTTAAGCTCGCACTCAGTCATGCAATGATGTATACAAGGCACCATTGCATCACGAAATTATAATTCTTGATCTAATACTTCAACATTGTTTTGCTTAATTTTATCCATCTTCTGATTTAAGCTGAGCACATCTTGATAAAGTGCATTAAATTTTTTGACTTGTGCTGTTTCCTTAAAAAGAATCTTGTTATCTTCTCTTTGCCAAGGGTAAGTTTTTAACATATCAAACATCGCTTGTGCTTTCTCAATAACTTGTTGTTCAATCGGAAAAATGTCATGCTCCTTGTCTGTTTTCAGGTTATTTTGCAATTTTTCTTGTAAGGATTTTCTCATTTCATTATGAATGGCAAGATTTTTTGCTTGTTCAAGTGAATCTGCCTGTATTTTCTGTCTGTTTATTCCGTATTCAGTCGAGATTTTTCGAACATCATGAAGCATTTTTTCAGTCTCACGATAACCTTTTTGACGGTCTTGATCTAAACGTTCGACATCTAAAAAAGTATCCCAATTTGCTGCTTTGAGTTGCCTTAAATAAGCGTTTCTTGCCTCAACATTTTGCATCCAATAACTAAGTAGAAATTCGGACATCAACTTATAATCACCAGATAAACGATCATCATGCACATTGAGTTGTATAGGCTTGCTCCAATCCTGCGCTTGATCATATAACTCACGCATTTTCTCAGCCATCACCACTTCAAACATCTGTTTACTGTCAGCAGCACGTTGCTGTAATTGATGTTGATAGAGAAGAAAAGAACCGATACAGATCACCACAAGCCCAAGCAAGAATAAAAAACGGCGCATACAGCCTCCAAGTATATTTATATTTTTTATGTTCTGAATTTAAGTTTAATCAATCAAACATAGACTGTTAATTGATTTTTATTTCATTTCTCGTAACGGAGCATTACATTTTCATTGCTTTAAATTTCGTAGTTACGCCCCTATTATCAAATTAACTGAAATTGTAGAGATATTCCATGCGTGTGGATATTTGGTCAGATGTGGTCTGTCCTTTTTGTTATATCGGTAAAAAACGTCTTGAACATGTGGCGGCAGAGGCAGGTATTGAACTGGAGGTGCATTGGCACAGTTATGAACTTGACCCAAACGCACCTGCAAAACATGAGGGCTCCAATACTGAGCGCCTAGCCAGAAAATATGGCCGAAGCTATGCCGAAATGGAGGAGATGCAACGTCATGTAGCTGCAATGGCGGCTACTGAAGGCATTGATTTTCAATGGCAGAAAGCCAACTCGGGCAACAGCTTCAATGCCCACCGCATCATCCATCTGGCACAGAGCAAGGGTCTGGGCAATGAGGCAGAAGAGGCCTTTTTCCATGCCTACATGACTGAGGGCTTGGCGATTGGTGAGCGTGAGGTGGTTGAGGAAATTGCCTCACGGATTGGTTTGGACAATGCCGAAGTCGAGTATGTGCTTGATTCAGATGAATTGACCGATTTCGTTCGTCACGATGAAAAAATTGCCCGCGAACAGCTCAATATCACAGGGGTACCGTTTTTCGTGTTTGACCAGAAACTCACACTTTCTGGTGCACAGCCACGTGAGATTTTCTTGCAGGCGCTGCAACAGGCGCAGTCGGCAATAACAGAAATTGAGCAGGATGCTGCTGCGCAATGTAATGATGAAAGTTGCGAAATCAAGCCTCAATAATGCTGGTCATTGGGTAAGCTTCAACATCAGTCCGAAGCTTACCCACTCATATACAGGCCTGTATAATTCCTTTTTATATCAAACTTTTATCATCGAAAAACCACCTTTTATCCAGGGTCATCATTCCGTCATTTTTTCAGCGGTCCTGTTTGCTCGGCTTTTCACCAGCAGATATGTGCGGCTAGTCACAACTCAGCCATAAATTTACAGATAAAATTTAGTTTTATGATCTAATTAACCGATGCATACTTTTAAAATGTTTTTATTTTCAAAGCTAAACCATGAACAATTTCTCTATTTGGAATAGCTAAATGAGATTTTTTACTAACTCATAGGCTATGGATTTTGCATTGTTTTCTTCTATAATCGTCATAAAGTGACATTCTTTTGTTATGGAAATGCAAGCGTTACAAGCCCTCATTAAAGGTCGGACCCCACCAGAACAAATATGCATTGAACAGCTTGTAACGTGGGCGAAACAGCATACTTCAACGACTACAACTGAATACAGACTGTTAGGGATTGCTGTCAATATTGTACTGCTTCACTATTTAAAACAGGCTCAAGCCTATCTCTAAGGAAACTATTGATGGACGTATTAGAGAAAGCTCTTTTGGTTGATGAGCTCAAAACTCTCATTGATAGGCTCAATGACAATAAAACTTCGCTTTTTGAAATTGCAAAATCAAAACAACGTATTAAAGACATTTGTGCATCTTGTGATGACCCTGCCTTTCAGGACCAGTTGATCCCGTTCAAACAATTTATCCAGAATGAAGATTTTTCCGCAGAAGAACTCGCAGATTATGGCTACACCATGACCTATCGTGGCACCTTTAACTTTATGGGGCGCGTTGAAAATGCCCTGTTTGCTTCTGGGGACATGGGCTGGGCCGCCTTACGTCAGGCACAGCACTGGCAAGTGTGGGTGATTCGCCCTGCCCTGTCTTTCCTTAAAAGCCCGTGGATGAACTCATCTCAGGATGCGTTAAAATGGCTACAGCGCCATGCCAGCGACTATGTAAAAACAGATGATGAGCTTGACCACCTCATCCCTGTTCTGGAACCCATGCAACAGAATTCGGCAGATGGCCTTTCAGGTCAGGCAGCTCATAAGGATGCGCTATCTATAATGAGAGAGGAAACAGCGAACTTTCAGATTCAACTGGAAGCACTTATTCAGGAAAAAATACAACCTGTTGCATCCACGGCGACCGCCACACGCGCCAAATCTGGTTTTAAACAGAATGTACGCCCCGTAGCAAACCTGAACAAGGCCAAGCCAATTGCACTGAAAGACTTTAATCTGGATGGTTTGCTCTGTCGTCTGGAACGTGTTGACGCACGTACATTCCCTTCGCTTTACCGTGTTGATCTGCACAATGACATTTACCAGAACATTAAAATCGACTGGCTCTATCTCAAGGCAGAGAATGACGCACAGCCAATCTGGGAATCTGCACAGGTTTTTATTGCAGAGCAGTTGTATGCACAGGGCCAGTTCTCGCATTATGTGGTGCTCGTGGGTACACACAACATTGAATATGCGACCACCATCCTACAGGCCTATACCGACCAGCGTCACACCACAACCAGCTCCATCCATCAGACCAGCTGGACAAATTTCAAGCAGCATTACCACCAGCATGAAACCCTGTTTAATGAATGTGTCATGAATGGTACTCTGGTCTGGCAGCGCGACCAGCGGGTATATCCTTATATCCCTGTATCATTTATCAATACTCAGAAATTCATTCCATTCGAGGAAACTGCGGCAACGTTCCTAACCCCTGTTATCCTGTTAAGGGAACGCCAGAAAATCCGCATCATTCACGGTTCGGAACGCGTTAGGCTATCCAGTGAAGACCAGGCCTATCCATACCTATTGCTGGACCGTGCCGAGGGATATACCTGGCAACTGATCCGTCAGGTGATTAGCCGCCTGCCACAACCCATTTCTGTACATGACCTTTATCAGGCACTGGAAAGCAGTGCGGCCTCAGAATCATCTTAAAACCATCCTAAATTTTACCCCTTAGTCCATCATTTTTTCCTACAACATTCCAGTTGTGGCTGGAGATGATGGACTTTTATTGCAAGCCCTTATTTTCCACTGATTGACCTGTTCACTATCTACCTCTGAAATATCCTCCAACCAAGTGTCAACAAGCTTTGTTGATATGACTACTTTTTGTGTCTATCACTTGATTTTATTCAGTAAATCATCAAGAATGGGGGTAAGAACAATATATAACCCTGCATTATGATGATTTTCCCAAAAACAGTGTCACGACCTCTATTTTATAGCTTTATGGCGTGCTCTTTAGGTTCAGCCAGCATGGTCTATGCGGCTTCAAACACTGAGCCACAGAATCCACCGCAGCCTCAAACTCAGTCTTCCCAGACAGAAGTAGCGACATCTGAAAATTTTCTGGACTATATTCCAAAATGGGTGGATGCGACCCCAACTGTTTTTCCTGAACAGTCCAATCAGCCGATTGTGCCGCCAACGGTGGAAACGGAAGACAGAACATGGATTGATCGCAAACAGCGCACTATCCGCGAATGGACTGACCGCACCTCAGTTAAGATTGATGACTGGTTTGGGGAGATAGATCCAGAAAAGCCTGCTTCCGCCACCATCCGCTTTATGCTCGATAATTACTGGAATGAATATGACAATTACGAGGTGAAACCCCGTATTCGAGGGAAGATCAAGCTCTCAACTCTGGAGAAACGCCTGAGTCTGGTCTTCGGTGATGATACGCTGGACGATGAGTTTGATAATCATATTTCCAGTACCAATCAGCAGCCAAACCAAGATCCTGATAAAAGATTCGATTCTAAACAAACGCGTGATAACAATGGTTCTGTTGCTCTACGCTTCTCAGATCTCTCCAAGAAATTGCCTTTTGAAACGGATGCCGATATTGGTTTGCGTTCAGGCAGCGATGTTTATCTTCGTTTAAGAGCGAAAAAGAATTGGGAATTAAATAACGACTTTAGGTTCAATGCTGAACAGATTTATCGTTATGGCAGCCAAAGTGAAAATTATCTTCGCACTAATTTAGAACTTATCCATGCTCGTCCCAATCAAGCTTTTTTATCCAATCAGCTCAGCCTGACCTATGCTGATAAACAGGATGATGATTTACGCTGGGATAATCGAACCTTCCGTGAACATCAGTTTTTTGCGCACAATCGTTTTAATTATGGCATTTATACGGGTGGTTATTACAACGACAATGACTTGCGTTTGAATAGCTGGGGACCTTTTGTCTCATGGCGACAACCACTGTGGCGTGAATGGTTTTATGTGCAAGGTGATCTCAATTATTTTAATGACCACCGCGAAGACCGTAGCCATTATGTCAGTACTTTTATTCGCTTTGAAACATTGTTCTGATGAAAACACCAGCATAATTGTGGATAACTTCAATGTTATCCATAGAGACAAAAAACCTCTGACGGATCAGAGGTTTTTATTATTTAAGGGGCTACTTCAACAACAGGCTATTGATGCGTTTGACATAAGCCGCAGGGTCTTCTGGCAAGCCGCCCTCGGCAATCACCGCCTGATCAAAAATCACGTTGGCAAGGTCATCAAACTGTGCTGAGCTTTCCAGTTTTTTGACTAATGGATGTTCAGGATTAATTTCCAGCGTTGGCTTGCTTTCAGGAACCGCCTGACCTGCCTGTTTCAGCATACGGATCAACTGTGGAGAGAGTTCACCCTCACTGGTGACCAAACATGCAGGTGAGTCAACCAAACGGGTGGTCACACGGACTTCCTTGGTTTTGTCCTTCAATGAAGTGCTTAAACGCTCCACCACAGGTTTAAACTGTTCAGCCGCTTCCTCAAGCGCCTTTTTCTCATCCGCATCCTGTAGATCACCTAAATCCACCGCACCTTTAGACACGTTCTGTAATGGTGTCCCATCAAACTCAAAGACAAAATTCATTGCCCACTCATCGACACGGTCTGCCATGAGTAACACTTCGATGCCTTTTTTCTTGAACACTTCAAGCTGTGGTGAATTTTTCGCGGCGGTTAAGTTATCTGCTGTCACATAATAAATGGCTTTCTGCCCCTCTTTCATGCGGGCTTTATAGTCAGCCAAAGAGGTTGAGATTTCATCATTGGTCGATGTCGCATAACGTAACAGCTTTAAGATACGCTCACGGTTAGCCATATCTTCACCCAGACCTTCTTTTAACACTGAACCAAATTCAGTGTAGAAGGTCTTGAATTTTTCCTGATCTTTCTCATCTTCCGATTTTGCCAGGCCATCCAATAAGGTTAGAACACGGCGAGCATTGCCCTCACGAATGGTTTTGACATCACGGCTTTCTTGTAACAATTCACGGCTGACATTCAGCGGTAAATCGGCACTGTCCACCACGCCCTGAACGAAACGTAAATAGTTTGGAATCAGGTTGTCTGCTTCATCCATGATGAATACACGTTTAACATAGAGCTTGATGCCCGCCTTTGCCTCACGCGTGAACAAGTCCTGCTTCGCCTGACTTGGGATATACAGCAACTGGGTATATTCGGTGCTGCCCTCAACACGGTTATGCGCCCATGCCAAAGGCTCTGCAAAATCGTGGCTCAGGTTTTTATAAAACTCGATGTATTGCTCATCAGTGATTTCACTCTTATTACGTGTCCATAACGCACTTGCTGAGTTAATCGCTTCCCATTCATCCGTCTTCACCATTTGGCCGCCTTTAGGCTCCTCACCCTCGGCAACCTCTTCCTCTTGCCAAACCTCTTTTTGCATTTCAATTGGCAGACTAATATGGTCTGAATATTTATTGATGATCTGTTTAACTTTCCACGACTCAAGATATTCCAGCGCATCATCACGTAAATGCAGAATGATGTCGCTACCACGGCTCGCTTTATGAATTTGCTGAACTTCAAACTCGCCTGTACCACCACTGATCCAGCGCACACCCTCGGCCGCATCCAGCCCCGCACGACGGGACTCCACCGTGATTTTATCGGCAACAATAAAGCCTGAATAGAAACCCACACCAAACTGACCAATTAACTGTGCATCGGCTTTCTGGTCACCTGTCAGTTTGGACATAAAGTCCTTGGTGCCTGATTTTGCAATGGTACCAAGGTTGTCAATCGCTTCCTGCTGGCTTAAACCAATACCGTTATCTGAAATGGTCAAGGTCTTGTTGTCTTTATCCAGAATGACACGAACATGCAGGTCTGGATCATTTTCATAATATTCAGGATGGTTGATCCCCTCAAAACGCAGCTTATCGCAGGCATCTGATGCATTGGAAATCAATTCACGTAGGAAAATTTCAGGATTGGAATAGAGGGAATGCGTCACCAAATGCAATAACTGAGCAACTTCAGCTTGGAAACTATAATTTTTTGAGGCTTGTTCACTCATAAATCACTCCTTATTTGTGAGGCTTAAATTTAGAATGATTTATGAATGGAGTATTTCTATGATTTTTCAATGCTTATGACTAAATTTTTTATACGCGCACGCCATTAAAATGGCCCATGACTCAACTACGCGATCCTGCAACAACTGGTCAAGCTGCAACTGTTGCTGTGCATAGGCACGTTTCAGGCATGGTGTATTGGCCCCATAGGAGTTACGCTGCTTTAACCACTGGAACTGCTTGTCCTTTTCTGCATCCCGCCCGCCCATTGGCAATGCAGCAGGATAATCTGATAGATGGTTGCCAGTTTTATATCAACATCATTCAGTCCAATATTCTGGCAGATTTGCTGTTCAGCTTTTAATTTGGCCTCCATCAATAAAAAAGGCTCTAAAATAGAGCCTAAACATTGTTTTAATTTTTTATAAAACCATTGCAGCAATCCAGCCAAAAATAAGCAGTGGGATATTAAAGTGTATAAATGTTGGCACAACAGTATCCCAAATGTGATCATGTTGACCATCAACACCCAAACCAGCGGTTGGTCCCAAAGTCGAATCAGAGGCTGGAGAACCCGCATCACCCAGTGCGGCGGCAGTCCCAATAATTGCGATCGTTGCCATCGGACTAAAACCAAACTGCAAACATAATGGCACATACATGATAGCCAGGATCGGTACGGTAGAAAATGAAGAACCGATACCAAGTGTGATCAAAAGACCAACCAAGAGCATGACAAAGGCAGCCAGGGCCTTACTGTCCCCAATCCAGCCTGCTGTTGCTTTCACAAGCTCAGGAACCTGATTGGTTGCTTCAATGACCGCAGCAAAACCTTGTGCAGCAATCATGGTAAAACCAACCAGTGCCATCATACGCATACCTGTCACAATCACATCATCGGCTTCTTTCCATTTAAAGATTCCAGCACAACTCAGGATTGCCACACCGACCAAGCCCGCGACAATCATTGAATCTGAATAGAGCTGTACGACAATCGTTGCAAGAATGGCAAATGCAGCCATGAATAACGTGAACTTTGCAATCTGGGGTGCTTGCTGCTCCTGGGTCATTTCACCCACGATACTACGTGCAACATTATGCAAGGCCTTGTCCTCATAATCTCGCGGTTTACGGTAGCTGATAAAAACCGCTGTTAACATCCCCAGGAACATTCCTGATACAGGGATCAGCATTGCTCGCGGAATTTGATCATTGCTGATATGAAAGCCGTAGCTTTGACCAAAATGGTTAATGTTGTGTCCCAAAATATCATTCAGGAAGATCGCACCAAACCCCATTGGCAAAAACATGTACGTTGCGACCAAACCGAACGTCAGCACACACGCAATCGCTCTACGATCCAGGCGTAGATGGTTGAAAACAATCAATAATGGTGGTATCAGGACAGGAATGAACGCAATATGTACTGGAATGACATTTTGCGATGCCACCGCAGCCGCACCAACTGTAAGAAAAATGAGAAATTTCATTTTCTTCTGGGTACGATTATCTGCATCATTTTTTAGACTTTTAACCAATTTATAGGCAAGTAAATCAGGTAAGCCAGAACGGGCAAGCGCCAAAGCGAAAGCACCGAGCACCCCATAAGCAAGTGCGATCTGAGCACCGCCGCCTAGACCATTATTAAATGCATCTAACGTACCCTGTACCCCCAGACCTGCCAACAAACCTCCCGTTAAAGCTCCAATTACAAGTGCAAAAACAACTGGAACCCGCCCCAGGGATAGGCCGAACATAACAGCAACCGCTGCAATAATCGCGAACATAACTTTGAACTAAATGAAACGAGGGCGCCATTCTACCAGAGTTTAAATTCCGCGATTGCCGTCAGTTGATTTTTATTTATGCATTTTTCACGATAAATTGGCGAATATAATCGGCAATTTTTTCTGGCTGACTCAGTACCGCCCAGTGATACGCATCCAGCTCAACATATTCAAATTCCTCAACCCATTTTGGCATGGATTCCGTAATGTATTCAGGGCTTACGAAAGCATCCCGCTTCAATACAATTGCCTGCACAGGACACTGTGCATAACGCTGGCGTGGCTGGGTCAGGGATGGAATAAAGTTGGCACGGTACAGATTGATTCCATATTTACCATCCGCCACAATATTGGCATTTAATGGTAGATCCTGTTTTTTCTCCAGACCACTTAAAATCTTGCCCCATTTCTCTGGACTAAAGAATGTCCATGCTGTTGGTGCAAGCAATGGTAAATGGAATGCGCCGATGTACCATGATTTAGTCAGCATCTTCAAGACATTGCTTGGAGCGGACTTAAATTTCTCACGTAGATACAGAGAGGCGTGATCCAGGCAAGGTCCCGAAATGGTAGTATAGGATAATAAGCGACCCTTTAATTTTGGCTCAGTTGCCGATTCCCACGACTGTATAGAACCCCAGTCATGCGCTGCCATATGGAAATTACGGTTTGGCAGAACCTGATCAACCACTTCCTGCAAATCCAGTGACAAACGTGGCAAACGATAATGCTTGATGCGTTTAGGAATGGAAGATAACCCTGCACCACGAACATCGTAGGTCACGACAAAATAGTCATTTACCAACTTCTCAATAATCGGTTCCCATACTTCCTGATTGTCTGGATAGCCATGTACCAGCACCAATGGTGTGTTTTTCTCATCACCCCATGTCTTGACACAAAGTGTTTGCTGATCAGAAGTGGTGACGGTTTTTACTTGTGCTTGCATAATTCTTTCCCATTTTTTCAGTCGGCATGGTCATAAAAAAGCCATTGCCACCGATACAATAAAAATGATACTTATGGACTATGAATAGAGTTGCAAGAAAAAAAATTGACCATGAAAGACATTTTCAAAAAAATTCGAACCATTCCTGTGGTTTGTAAATTTATGATCAACCACTACTCACCTTACCGTGGTGCAGGAATCACAATTGAAACCATTGATATGGACAATTACCACATCCGTGTCAAAATGCCGCTCACCCGAAAAAACCGTAACATTGTTGGGACACATTTTGGTGGAAGTTTATACTCAATGGTTGATCCATTTTATATGCTGATCCTGATGCACCATTTAGGCCATAAATACATTGTGTGGGATAAAAGTGCCTCGATTAATTTCCTGTCACCAGGTCGCAGCACCGTCTATGCGGATATACAGCTCAGTGCCACTGAAATTGCGGAAATTAAGCAACTGGCTGAAAATCATGAACCTGTGTTTCGAAACTATACATTGAACGTTGTGGATGATGCGGGAACACGAATTGCAGAGGTTGAAAAGGTTCTGTATATCCGTCTGAAAAAGCCCAAAGCCAGTGCTTAATTTTACGCATATAAAAATGCCTGCAAGGTTTTGCAGGCATTTTTGAATCTGAGAAATTATCTTTTCTTCTCCTGAATGGCTGCACCAGCACCACCACCGATTGCGCCACCAATCGCAGCCCCAGAATCACCACCAAAGATTGATTTACCAATCACAGAACCAATACCTGCGCCAATTGCACTACTTGTGGTTGAGTTGCTGCTGCCACCCTTGGCGTTTGCACCGACACCTGCGCCCGCTGCCGCACCGACACCTGCACCAAGACTACCACCGACATGGTTACCTACACCACCACCAACAGCACCACCCAGTGCCGCCGCACCAATACGCTGGTCAGACGCACTCATATTCTGGCAGCCTGTAAACATCACCGCCGATAACATCAAAGTAGAAACTAAACCCATTGTTTTTTTCATGACTATACTCACTCCTGTTGGTTCTAATAAAAAGCATAATCTTCTTTTATGGGGAATTTGATCTGATTGTGTTATTAGAATGTCCAAATCGATTAATGTTTTGTAACGACTTTCCATTTTTATCATCATTAAGTTGACGCTTTAAATGACGAAAAGAAGCCCTTATCCTAGACAAGGGCTTCTTCCTAATTTTTAAACAATACTTGGCGTACTTCTAAATTCTAGTATTTAGTATTTGCCTTTTTTCTCACCATAAGCTGCGCCAGCACTACCGCCCAGTGCGCCACCTACCGCAGCACCAGCCTCTCCACCCAGAACTGCACCACCCAGAGCCGCACCCACACCAGCACCAATCGCACTGTTTCTGGTGTTTTTACTATTTGCACCTTTTGCATTGGCAGCAACACCCGCACCAATCGCCGCACCCAGTCCAGCGCCAATATTACCGCCTAGACCTTTTCCGACAGCACCACCTGCACCACCCCCAATGGCAGCCGAACCAATACGCTTATTTTCTGGACTTACATTTTGGCAACCCACAAACAATGTGGTTGACATTAGGCCAACACTCACAATCATCATCATTTTTTTCATTAGAACTTCTCCTCTCTCAATTGAAAGTAGCATAGACTGCTTTCATGAAGCATTTACCTTGATTAAGTAATCAAGTGCTAATGCTGTAATGTGTTTATGTAACATTTGCTTGTTTTTTCCACAAAAAAGGCACCGCAAGGTGCCTTTTTTGATTTGCTGGAACTTAGAACTGGTCTGAGTTCAACGCTTGACTAAATGCCTGGTCAACTTCACTGAAATCGTTATGAAGTTCAAACTCCGCAGCTTCAGCCTCTTGACGACGACGCTCTAAGTGGTACGCAAGACCCGTACCCGCTGGGATCAAGCGACCCACAACAACGTTTTCTTTTAAGCCACGTAAATCATCTTCTTTACCTGTTACAGCAGCTTCAGTTAACACGCGTGTTGTTTCCTGGAACGATGCAGCAGAAATGAATGAGTCAGTAGAAAGCGATGCTTTGGTGATACCCATCAATTGACGTTCAAACTTCGCAGGGAACTTGTTCTGAGCCAAGACAGCTTGGTTCTCTTGAACAACGCGGATGTAATCCACTTGCTCGCCCTTAATGAAACTTGTATCACCGCCATCAGTGATATCAACTTTACGCAACATTTGACGTACAACAACTTCAATGTGCTTATCGTTGATTTTTACACCTTGCAGACGGTAAACGTCCTGAACTTCGTTCACGATATAGTTGGTTAATGCCACTTCACCTTTCAAACGTAAGATGTCATGTGGGTTTTGTGGGCCATCAGACACCGTTTCACCACGGTTGACATGCTCGCCTTCAAACACGTTCATGGTACGCCATTTCGGAATCAGCTCTTCATAAATTTCCGAGCCATCATCTGGTGTAATCACTAAACGGTTCTTACCTTTGGTCTCTTTACCAAAGCTCACGATACCAGACACTTCTGCCAGAATCGCATGCTCTTTCGGTTTACGTGCTTCGAACAAGTCAGCTACGCGTGGCAGACCACCTGTAATATCACGGGTACGAGAAGATTCCTGTGGTACACGACCAATAACGTCACCCACACCAATCGTTTCTCCATCACGGACAGTTACAATTGTATTTTGTGGCAGGAAGTAGAACTGTTCGCCGCCATCGGTTGTATCCAACACGATTGCAGGACGTAAATCTTTACCAGAAGCAGGACGTGCTGTTACAGGCAAGATTTCAACAGTGGTCATACCTGTTGCATCGTCCGTCTTAGAGGTTGCAGTTACACCATCAGCGATCTGGCTAAAACGTGCTTTACCAGCAACTTCTGTTACCAATGGATGTGTATGCGGATCCCAAGTCGCTACGATACCGCCAGCTTCTACAGCTTCACCATCTTTCAACAAGATGCTTGCACCATAAGGAAGTTTGTAACGCTCACGCTCACGTCCCAAGTCATCCGCAATACCAATTTCACCTGAACGAGAAACCGATACCAAGTGACCTTTGGCATGTTGTACAGTTTTCACGTTGTGGAAACGTACAGTACCTTTGTTACGCACTTGAACACTGTTCGCAGCAGAAGTTCGGCTCGCAGCACCACCCACGTGGAACGTACGCATGGTTAACTGTGTACCTGGCTCACCAATTGACTGTGCAGCCATTACACCAACAGATTCACCTGGGTTCACCAAATGACCACGTGCAAGATCACGACCATAACAACGCGCACATACGCCGAATGTAGATTCACACGCAATAACTGAACGAACTTTAACTTCATCGACACCCGCTTCTTCAAGCTGAGCTGCGATTTTCTCGTCAATTAACGTACCACGAGGTAATACAACTTCATCATCAGATGCACGACGTACATCTTCAGCAGTTACACGACCCAATACGCGGTCACGTAATGGCTCGATGACATCACCACCCTGAATGAATGGTGTCATTACTAGGCCGCCAGCTGTACCACAGTCAGATTCAGTAATCACCAAATCTTGTGCTACGTCTACGAGACGACGGGTCAGGTAACCCGAGTTCGCAGTTTTCAATGCAGTATCGGCCAAACCTTTACGTGCACCGTGTGTTGAAATAAAGTACTGGAGTACTGTTAAACCTTCACGGAAGTTCGCTTTAATCGGAGTCTCAATGATCGAGCCATCTGGCTTCGCCATCAAACCACGCATACCAGCAAGCTGACGGATCTGCGCCGCACTACCACGGGCACCCGAGTCAGACATCATATAAATCGAGTTGAATGATTTCTGTTTCTCATCTTCACCTTGTTTGTTTTTCACAAGGGTATAAGACAAGTTATCCATCATCGCTTTCGCAACTTGGTCGTTGGTACGTGCCCAAATATCGACTACTTTGTTATAACGCTCACCCGCAGTTACGAAACCTTGCTCAAACTGTTGTTCAATTTCGCGAACTTCAGTTTCAGATTTAGCAATAATCGCTTCTTTGTTTGGTGGAATCAACATGTCTTCCATACCGACGGACACACCTGAACGCGTCGCTTGACGGAAGCCCAGATACATCAACTGGTCAGCGAAGATAACAGTGTCTTTCAAGCCAAGCTTACGGTAGCAAGAGTTGATTAACTTCGAGATGTTTTTCTTGGTCATCTCAAGGTTGATCATGTCAAAACTCAAACCTTGTGGAACCACTTCCCACAATAAGCAACGACCCGGTGTGGTATCAACAATAATGGTTTGCTGTTCACGCTGACCATTTTCATCAATCACGGTTTGATGTACACGTACTTTCACACGCGCATGAATATTCACTTTACCTGTCGCCAAGGCACGGTTCACTTCATGTGTATCCGCAAACACCATGCCCTCACCCTTGGCATTTACCGCATCACGGGTGATGTAGTAAAGACCCAAGACCACGTCCTGAGAAGGTACAATGATCGGCTCACCATTTGCAGGTGACAGGATGTTGTTGGTTGACATCATCAATGCACGTGCTTCTAACTGTGCTTCCAATGTCAATGGAACGTGTACCGCCATTTGGTCACCATCGAAGTCGGCGTTAAACGCTGCACAAACGAGTGGGTGAAGACGGATTGCCTTACCTTCAATCAGAATAGGTTCAAATGCTTGAAGACCTAGACGGTGAAGTGTTGGCGCACGGTTCAACATCACTGGATGTTGACGAATTACAGAGGCAAGAACGTCCCAAACTTCCGGCGTTTCACGCTCAACCATTTTCTTCGCAGCTTTAATGGTTGTTGCTTGACCAGAAGCTTGTAGTTTCGCGAAAATAAATGGCTTGAACAGTTCAAGTGCCATCTTCTTCGGAAGACCACATTGGTGCAGACGTAAAGTAGGACCTACGGTAATGACCGAACGGCCTGAATAGTCAACACGTTTACCAAGTAAGTTTTGACGGAAACGACCTTGTTTACCTTTGATCATATCAGCCAAAGATTTCAATGGACGTTTGTTCGAACCTGTAATCGCACGACCACGACGACCGTTATCAAGCAACGCATCAACAGACTCTTGTAACATACGTTTTTCATTACGTACGATAATATCTGGTGCTGCAAGGTCAAGAAGACGCTTCAAACGGTTATTACGGTTGATCACACGACGGTAAAGGTCGTTCAAGTCTGAAGTCGCAAAACGACCACCTTCAAGTGGTACAAGCGGACGTAAGTCTGGTGGAAGTACTGGAAGTACGTTCATCACCATCCATTCAGGCTTGTTGTTTGAATCTTTGAATGCTTCCATCAATTTCAAACGCTTAGACGATTTTTTCAGCTTAGTTTCTGAGGTCGTTTGTGGAATTTCTTCACGTAAACGCGCGATTTCAGCATCTAAATCGATATCTTTAAGCAAATCTTGAATTGCTTCTGCACCCATTTTCGCAGTGAATTCATCACCGTGTTCTTCAAGTGCGTTGTAGTATTCTTCGTCACTTAAAAGTTGATACTTTTCAAACGGTGTCATACCAGGATCAGTAACAACATAAGATTCGAAATACAATACGCGCTCGATATCGCGTAATGTCATATCAAGAAGTAAACCGATACGGCTCGGTAATGATTTCAAGAACCAGATGTGTGCAACTGGAGAAGCAAGGTCAATATGACCCATACGCTCACGACGAACTTTAGCAGTCGTTACTTCAACGCCACATTTTTCACAAATGACGCCTTTATATTTCATACGCTTGTATTTACCACACAAGCATTCATAATCTTTGACTGGACCAAAAATTTTGGCACAGAACAAACCATCACGTTCAGGTTTAAAAGTACGGTAGTTAATGGTTTCAGGCTTTTTAACTTCACCGTGAGACCATGACTTAATCATCTCTGGTGACGCAAGACCAATACGGATACGGTCAAATTCAACAGGTGCATGACCTTCTGAATCCGTTTTCTTACGCATGATATCGAGCAAGTCTTTCAATTTTTTTCTCCGTGTGTCGGGGAGCTACGCTCTTCCGACTGGGTCACAAATATTGTTTTTACTGAAATTATGGAATCTCCGCCTAGCCCCTCTTTTCAAAGAGGGGAACTTCCCCCCTTTTTTAAAGGGGGAACGAGGGGGATTTAGTCACCATTTTTCAGTTCAATGTTGATACCTAAAGAACGGATCTCTTTGGTCAATACGTTGAACGATTCAGGCATACCCGGATCCATGTAATGGTTCCCATCTACAATGTTCTTATAGATGCGTGTACGACCTTCGACGTCATCCGACTTCACTGTAAGCATTTCTTGGAGCGTATATGCAGCACCGTATGCTTCAAGTGCCCAGACTTCCATCTCACCGAAACGCTGACCACCGAATTGTGCTTTACCACCAAGCGGTTGTTGAGTTACAAGTGAGTAAGAACCTGTTGAACGCGCATGCATCTTGTCATCAACCAAGTGGTTCAGTTTCAGCATGTACATGTAACCTACAGTTACAGGACGGTCAAACTGTTCACCTGTACGACCATCAAACAATACTGTTTGACCTGTACGAGAAATGTCTGCCAATTCAAGTAAGTCTTTGATCTGGCTTTCTTCAGCACCATCAAATACAGGAGTCGCTAATGGAACACCAGCACGTAAGTTACCTGAAAGCGCCAAGATTTCTGCGTCAGTCAAGCTATCAAGCTCTTCCTGCTCACCACCAACCTTGTTATAAATCTTGTCTAAGAATTCACGCAGTTCAATCACTGTACGTTGTTCTTTCAACATTTTTTCGATCTTATCGCCAAGACCTTTCGCCGCCATACCCAAGTGAGTCTCAAGAATCTGACCCACGTTCATACGTGACGGTACACCAAGTGGGTTCAATACGATGTCGACTGGCACACCATTCGCATCATGTGGCATGTCTTCAACTGGCAAGATGTTTGATACAACACCTTTGTTACCGTGACGACCCGCCATCTTATCACCAGGCTGGATACGACGTTTAACTGCCAGGTAAACCTTAACAACTTTCAATACGCCAGTTGTTAATTCATCACCTGTAGAAAGTTTACGCTTCTTCTCAGCAAACTTCTCGTCAATCTCGTAACTCTTCTCTTTCAAGAACACTTGAATTTGAGTTAAACGCTCAGCAATTGCTTCATCATTTGGCTGGATTTCAAGTAAATCAACCAACTCTAAACCAGACAATACCTCTGCAGAAAGTTTATCACCGCGTTTGGTTGAACCACCACCATTAGATTCTTGACCTTTCAACAAACGAACAATACGTTCACGTGCTGCTTCTTCGAAGATTTTGTATTCTTCTTTCAAGTCTTTACGGTATGCATCAAGCTGAGCTTTCTCAATTGCCTGCGCACGTTCATCTTTTTCCAAACCATCACGTGTGAAGACTTGAACGTCAATCACTGTACCTTTAGTACCCGATGGAACACGTAAAGACGAGTCTTTTACGTCAGCCGCTTTTTCACCAAAGATTGCACGAAGTAATTTTTCTTCAGGTGTTAACTGAGTTTCACCTTTAGGCGTGACTTTACCAACAAGGATGTCACCCGCAGTCACTTCCGCACCGATATACACAATACCTGACTCATCCAACTTAGATAAAGCTGCTTCGCCAACGTTTGGAATATCAGCGGTAATTTCTTCCGAGCCCAACTTAGTATCACGTGCGACACATGACAATTCCTGAATGTGAATCGACGTTAAACGATCTTCTTGAAGCACACGCTCAGAAAGTAAGATCGAGTCTTCATAGTTATAACCGTTCCATGTCATGAACGCGACGCGCATGTTTTGACCCAGCGCAAGTTCACCCATGTCAGTCGATGGACCGTCAGCCAAAATATCACCACGAGCAACTTTGTCGCCCAGGTTCACGATGACATTCTGGTTAATACAGGTATTTTGGTTTGATCGTGTATATTTGATCAGGTTATAGATATCTACACCTGCTTCACCCGCAATCATTTCATCTTCGTTGACACGAATCACGATACGAGATGCATCAACATATTCAATCGCACCACCGCGGTTGGCGATTACACACACACCTGAGTCACGTGCTACGTTTGCTTCCATACCTGTACCAACAAGCGGCTTGTCAGCACGCAATGTAGGAACAGCCTGACGTTGCATGTTCGAACCCATCAAGGCACGGTTCGCATCATCGTGTTCAAGGAATGGAATCAATGATGCTGCAACAGAAACAACCTGCTGTGCAGAAACATCCATATGTGTGACGCGCTCAGGCGACATACGCACAAATTCACCTTGATGACGGACAGAAACCATTTCTTCAGTCAAGTTGCCATCTTTATCCACTGCTGAGTCGGCTTGTGCAATGACAGTGCCTACTTCTTCAATTGCAGATAAGTATTCAACTTCATCAGTCACACGACCATCAACAACTTTACGGTATGGTGTTTCCAAGAAACCGAAGTCATTCGCTTTAGCATAGACAGAAAGCGAGTTGATCAAACCAATGTTTGGACCTTCAGGTGTTTCAATTGGACAAACACGACCATAGTGAGTTTGATGTACGTCACGTACTTCAAAGCCTGCACGTTCACGCGTCAAACCACCAGGACCAAGCGCAGATACACGACGTTTGTGCGTAATCTCAGACAATGGGTTATTTTGGTCCATGAACTGAGACAATTGGCTTGAACCAAAGAATTCTTTGATTGCCGCAGCAACTGGTTTGGCGTTAATTAAATCTTGCGGAGACAAGTTATCAGTTTCTGCTTGGCTTAAACGCTCTTTCACAGCACGTTCAACACGGACTAGACCAACACGGAATTGGTTTTCTGTCATTTCACCCACAGAACGTACACGACGGTTACCTAAGTGATCGATATCGTCGACTTCACCTTTACCGTTACGGATTTCTACTAATGTACGTAATACATCAATAATATCGTCGTGTGACAGAATACCTTCAACTTCACGTGACTTCTGGTCAGTACCGACTTCGTATGGACGCCCCAAACGACGGTTGAACTTCATACGACCCACTGGAGAAAGGTCATAACGCTCAGAAGAGAAGAACAAATTATTGAATAGGTTTTCAGCAGCTTCTTTCGTCGGCGGCTCGCCTGGACGCATGACTTTATAGATTTCAACAAGTGCTTCTTCACGACCTGTTGTTGTATCTGCACGTAATGTATCCGCAACAAACGAACCACGATCAATATCATTCGTGAATAGGATGTTAAACTGCTTCACACCATTTTCAGCGATCTTCACCATGATGTCATGGCTAAGAACGGTATTCGCAGGAATCACATCACCACTTTTCAGTGTGATATCTTCAGCTGTAATACGCTCATATAAATATTCATCAGGTACAGAAAGCTTGGCTAAGTTCGCAGCTTCCATTTGACGTACGTGACGTGCGTTAATACGTTTACCTTGTTCAACGATCGCTTTACCATCATTGTCTAAGATATCAAATTGTGCCATTTCACCACGTAAGCGATCTGGAACAAGATCAATTTGATAGCTACCCATATCAAGATATACAGGTACTTTTTCATAGAACAAATTCAAGATTTGTTCATTGCTGTAATTCAAGGCACGTAGAATCACCGTTGCCAGTAACTTACGACGACGGTCAATACGTACGAATACTAAATCTTTAGCATCAAATTCAAAATCTAACCATGAACCACGGTAAGGAATAATACGTGCTGAATACAACACTTTACCACTTGAGTGGGTTTTACCCTTGTCATGGTCAAAGAATACACCTGGTGAACGGTGTAATTGAGATACGATGACACGCTCAGTACCGTTGATAACGAAAGTACCGTTATCGGTCATGAGTGGCATTTCACCCATGTAAACTTCTTGTTCACGCACGTCTTTAATTGATTTCGTTTCACGATCTTTAATGATCAAACGAATTTTTACGCGCATTGGTGCTGCATAAGTTGAACCACGTAAAATACATTCACGTACGTCAAACTCAGGCTTACCAAGACTATACTCAACAAATTCTAAAGCAGCATTGCCAGAATAACTTTCAATAGGAAAAACTGAACGAAATGCGGCTTGGAGACCGATATCTTCGCGATTTTTTGGAGTTTTACCGCCTTGTAAGAATGTACGGTACGAATCGACCTGAATCGACAGTAAGTACGGTGCTTCCATTACGTGGGGCAATTTACCAAAATTCTTACGGATCCGTTTCTTTTCGGTATATGAGTATGCCATCTGGAGTCCTCGGAAAGTAAACTAAACCCGCCTGCAGAACGGGTCTAGAAAGAATTACGCAGGCCGATATGGCCACCACTGTTTACAAATGCTGCAATTTTAGTGGTATTAAAACGCTTAACAATATTTTTATAAGCAAAAAAATATTGGTAAGCGTTTGATTTCATAAATTTTGTTTAAATAATACGCACAATGAACGTAAAACTATCAAAAAACGAGCCGATTATTGTAACGCAAAAAGGCTGATGACCCAAGAGCCATCAGCCATTTTTTGGAGCCGATTTTGAAAAAATCGACTCCCTACAGCATTACTTAAGTGTAACTGTAGCACCAGCTTCTTCAAGCTTCTTCTTAAGTTCTTCGCCTTCTTCTTTAGAAACGCCTTCTTTAAGAACTGCAGGAGCGCCTTCAACAAGATCTTTAGCTTCTTTAAGACCAAGGCCAGTAGCTTCACGAACTGCTTTAATTACAGCAACTTTGTTAGCACCGAAAGAAGTCAACTCAACGTTGAATTCAGTTTGCTCTTCAACAGCAGCAGCAGCTGGACCAGCAGCTACAGCTACAGCAGCAGCAGATACATTGAAACGCTCTTCAAATGCTTTGATTAAGTCAACAAGTTCGATAACTTTTAATTCAGCAACTGCGTCTAAGATTTGTTCGTTTGTTAAAGCCATGAGAATAACTCCAAATGGATATTGAATGGTGTGAAAGTAGATTTAAGCTTAAGCAGCTTCTGACTCGTTTTTCTCTTGGAGCGCTGTAAGTAAACGACCCAATTTCGAAATAGGAGCTTGAAGAACAGAGGCAAGCATAGTAAGCGCTTTTTCGTGGTTCGGAAGGTTTGCAATAATACTAACTTCTTCACCTTGATAAAGTTTGCCGTCAAATGCAGCAGCTTTTAATTCAAATGCTTTGTTAGTTTTAGCAAATTCTTCGAACAAGCGTGCAGCTGCACCCATATCGTCTTCAGAAGTTGAGAATGCTAAGATTGTTGGACCAACCAGATTGTCATTCAAGATAGAGAATTGCGTATCTTGAAGAGCACGTTTAGCTAAAGTATTACGTACAACACGTGTAGCAACACCTAGTTTACGAGCTTCAACACGAAGAGCAGTTAATTGCTCAACCGTTAAACCCTGATAGTCAGCAACAACGGCAGCGAACGCTGTAGAAGCAACTTCAGTTACTTCAGCAACGATCTGTTTTTTGTCTTCGATAAGAAGAGCCATTGTAAAACCTCCTAACGGTGATTTATGCACCCATACAGGCACACTCCCAATTCGTAAGCCTTTCGACTTACACGCGGAGGAGTAACAAATCACACCACCGCGTCTACTCAGACTGGTATTTTAAGAAGCAAATCCTAAAACCTGCCTCGCCTGAGGTCTTTGACGCTGATAAACCTTCATTTATCAATTCAAAGTTTGCTCGGACCCTCTTTTAACAAAAGAGACCGAGGCTTTAAAATTCTGTCTAATTACTTAGAAACGTTGTTTACGTCAACAGTAAGACCTGGGCCCATAGTCGAGCTTAAAGTGATCTTCTTAACGTATACACCTTTAGAGGTTGCAGGTTTTAAACGTTTTAAATCTGCAATTAAAGTTTCAACGTTTTGACGTACAGCTTCTTCGCTAAAGCCAAGTTGACCGATTGCAGCGTGGATGATACCACCCTTGTCTACACGGTAACGTGCCTGACCAGATTTAGCATTTTTAACTGCATTAGCAACATCTGGAGTCACTGTACCCACTTTAGGGTTTGGCATTAAGCCACGCGGACCAAGAATTGTACCTAACTTACCAACAACGCGCATTGCATCAGGAGCAGCAATAACTACGTCGAAATCAAGATTTCCACCTTGAATGCTTTCAGCAAGGTCATCAAATCCCACAACATCTGCACCAGCTTCTTTTGCAGCTTCAGCAGCAGCACCCTGAGCAAATACTGCTACACGTACAGTTTTACCTGTACCTGCAGGTAAAGTCGTCGCACCACGAACAACCTGATCAGATTTACGTGGATCAACACCAAGGTTTACAGAGATGTCTAATGATTCTTTGAACTTCGCAGCTGGAAGGCTGTTAAGAACTTGTACCGCTTCTTCCAAAGTATAAACTTTGTTTGCCTCTACAGCAGCAGCAATGGCTTTTTGACGTTTAGTTAACTTTGCCATGTCTTATAGCTCCACTTCCAAGCCCATAGAACGTGCAGAACCAGCAATGGTACGCACACGAGCGTCTAAATCAGCACCAGTTAAATCTGGTTCTTTAGTAGTCGCAATTTCTTCCAATTGAGCACGAGTCAACTTACCAACTTTAGTTTTGTTCGGTACAGAAGAACCCTTTTGAATACCAGCAGCTTTCTTAAGAAGAATAGATGCAGGTGGAGTTTTCATGATGAATGTGAACGATTTATCGTTGTACACAGTGATCACGACAGGAATTGGCAAGCCAACTTCAAGTTTTTGTGTAGCAGCATTGAATTCTTTACAGAATGCCATGATGTTTACACCACGTTGACCTAAAGCAGGACCAATTGGTGGAGATGGATTTGCTTTACCAGCTGGAACTTGCAGCTTGATATAGCCGTCAATCTTCTTAGCCATTGAAAATTACCTCTGGGTACAGACGCCGTCAGGCTCCCCAAAAAATTAAACAACACCAAAGTGTTAGAACAACAATGCCCGATCAAATCGGGCGCTTACCAACCAACTCAAATTAAATCGTTTTTTCGACTTGTCGAAACTCAAGTTCAACTTGCGTTGGTCGATTAAATACATTAATCGTCAACGTTAAACGCGACTTTTCGTACTGAACTTCCTCCACGACTCCTTTAAAGTCAGTGAACGGACCATCAATAACGAGTAATTCTTCACCTGGTTCAAACATCGTCTTAGGACGCGGTGCTTCACCAGTATTACGTACACGAGCAAGAATCGCATCAGCTTCACGTTGAGAAATTGGTGCTGGTTTTTCTGGCGTACCGCCGATAAAACCAAGAACCTTTGGACATTCTTTTACAATGTGCCAAGTATCATCATTCATTTCCATTTCGACTAACACATAGCCTGGAAAGAATTTACGTTCAGATTTACGTTTCTTACCGTCCTTCATTTCAACTACTTCTTCAGTAGGAACTAGGACTTCACCAAAGCTGTCAGCTACCGTGCTACGTTGAATACGTTCATTAAGCGAACGCATCACTTGTTTTTCAAAACCTGAATAGGCATGAATAATATACCAACGTTTCATGGCGCTCTTACCCGATAATTAACTTAATAAACCAACCTAACCCATAATCAAAGCACCACAACACTAGAGATGCAATAATTACTACCAAGAGCACCTGCCACGAAGTGGTGATCGTCTCTTGTTTCGTCGGCCAAGTCACTCGACGCAGTTCAATTCGTGCATCTTGCAACAAGCGCACAAAGCCTTTACCTTGATGGGTGGCGTATAATAAACCTAAAGCGACAACGATACAAGCCAAAATTACCCCAACGCGCACCCAAATATCATTTGCAGGCGCCCAATAGGCAGGTAAATGCTGATTTACCAATGCAGAACCGATTAGCAAAGCAATAGCAACCAACCACAGGACAGCATCCAATGGCGAACTTGAACTTACAACTTCTGCATTATTTCTTTGAGGGATTGGCGCGTCGCTTAATGCGTCACGCGATTTATCATTCGACATTTTTTTACTCGTCGTTGAATTCGCGACTTATTATATGACAACTTAGCCAGAATCAAGCTTTTTTATTTAAAAAAAGTGGCAGGCCAGGAGGGACTCGAACCCCCAACATTCGGTTTTGGAGACCGACGCTCTACCAATTGAACTACTGACCTATTAAGCAAATCGAAAGCCGAAGCTTTCGATTTGAGTCTAACACAGTATGGAGCTTATGCAGTTACTTTCGCAACAACACCAGCACCTACAGTACGACCACCTTCACGGATTGCAAAACGTAGACCTGGGTCCATTGCGATCGGGTGGATTAACTCTACTGACATTTCTACGTTGTCACCAGGCATTACCATTTCTACGCCATCTTGTAGTTTGATCGCGCCAGTTACGTCAGTTGTACGGAAGTAGAACTGTGGACGGTAACCGTTAAGGAATGGAGTGTGACGACCACCCTCTTCTTTAGAAAGTACGTATACTTCCGCATCGAATTTGGTGTGTGGCTTGATTGTACCTGGTTTAGCAAGTACCTGACCACGTTGTACGTCTTCACGCTTGGTACCACGTAGAAGAACACCACAGTTCTCACCCGCACGACCTTCGTCAAGAAGTTTACGGAACATTTCAACGCCAGTAACTGTAGTCGTTTGAGTATCACGGATACCAACGATTTCAACAGACTCACCAACTTTGATGATACCAGCTTCTACACGACCAGTTACTACTGTACCACGACCAGAGATAGAGAATACATCTTCGATTGGCATCAAGAATGCTTTATCGATTGCACGCTCTGGTTCTGGAATGTAAGAGTCAAGCGCTTCTACAAGTGCAAGAACTGATTTCTCACCATATTCGCCATCATTGCCGTTCAATGCTTGAAGCGCTGAACCACGGATGATTGGAGTGTCATCACCTGGGAAGTCATAAGTAGAAAGAAGTTCACGAACTTCCATTTCTACTAATTCAAGTAATTCTTCATCATCAACAAGGTCACACTTGTTTAAGAATACGATGATGTAAGGTACACCTACCTGACGAGAAAGAAGAATGTGTTCACGAGTTTGTGGCATTGGACCATCAGTCGCAGCACATACAAGGATCGCGCCGTCCATCTGAGCAGCACCAGTGATCATGTTTTTAACATAATCGGCGTGGCCTGGGCAGTCTACGTGAGCGTAGTGACGGATTGGAGAATCGTATTCTACGTGTGATGTATTAATGGTAATACCACGTGCTTTTTCTTCAGGAGCTGAGTCGATTTGTGAGTAATCTTTCGCTTCACCGCCGTAAGTTTTTGCACAGATAGTTGCAATCGCAGCAGTTAAAGTTGTTTTACCATGGTCAACGTGACCAATTGTACCCACGTTTACGTGTGGTTTATTACGTTCAAACTTAGCCTTAGCCATTTGATTTTCCTCGTTTACGTCGACACCAGTTTAGAGAAAAACAACCCTGAAAAACTTTCTTTATCGACATTCGCCTAAAAAACTAGACACCTAATACTTGAAAAGCAGACTATAATAGCCTGCTTCTTTAAATTTTGTAGATATTCTCTACTAAGCTGTATATCTGGAGCTCTTATCGAGATTTGAACTCGAGACCTCTCCCTTACCAAGGGAGTGCTCTACCACTGAGCTATAAGAGCGATCTCTTCGATGGAGCGGGAGACGAGGATCGAACTCGCGACATGCAGCTTGGAAGGCTGCCACTCTACCAACTGAGTTACTCCCGCATGTTGGTACTGACCACTTATATCGAAGTCGAATGGTGGTGGGAGAAGGATTCGAACCTTCGAAACTTTCGTAGCAGAGTTACAGTCTGCCCCCTTTGGCCGCTCGGGAATCCCACCATATCGCACTTACTTGCAGTGCCATCCTTTATTCAACCTATCAACTTTAAGATGGTGCCGGCACACGGATTCGAACTGTGGACCTACTGATTACAAGTCAGTTGCTCTACCAACTGAGCTATGCCGGCTTTATCTTAGCGTTTGATACGTTTCGTATCGGAACGGTGTGCAGTTTAGCAAAACTCACACATGATGCAAGCAGTTTTTTTAGAAAAACTGCGAAAAACTCATAAAATCAATCCGTTTGATGATAATTCAACCGCTTTGATCACTGCGCGAGCTTTTATCTGGGTTTCATTCCACTCAGACTCAGGATTTGAGTCCGCCACCAGTCCCGCCCCCGCCTGTACATAGACCTTTTGATCGCGGATGACACAGGTACGGATCGCAATCGACATATCCATCTCCCCATGCCAGCCCAGATAACCGACTGCCCCACCAAATACGCCACGTTTTACAGGCTCAACTTCGTCAATGATCTCCATTGCACGGATTTTTGGTGCGCCTGAAAGTGTGCCCGCTGGGAAAGTTGCCTTAAAGACATCCAACGCATCCACATCATCACGCACCTCTCCCTGCACATTGGAAACAATATGCATGACGTGCGAATAGCGCTCAATCACCATTTGATCAGTCACCTGCACCTTGCCAATCTTGGAGACACGCCCCACATCATTACGCCCAAGATCAATCAGCATTAAATGCTCAGCAATCTCCTTTTCATCTGCCAGCAAGTCCTGCTCCAACGCCAGGTCTTCCTCCTTGGTCTTGCCCCGTGGTCGCGTACCCGCCAAAGGCCGTACAGTTGCAATGCCATTTTCCAGACGGGATAAAATCTCTGGCGAAGAACCCACAATATGAAAAGGTTTCTGGTCTGTCAGGGTTTGCCCTTGCACCAAAAACAGGTAGGGTGATGGGTTGAGGTGACGCAATGCACGGTAAACCTGCAAGGCCTCACCATCAAAATCAGACACCATCCGCTGTCCAGGCACCACCTGCATCACATCACCAGCGCGGATATATTCCTTGACCTTTTCAATGGTCTCAAGAAACCTCGCCTTACCTGTGATGGATTCAAAATGCGGTGGTGTATGCGGCTTGGCCTGTAGGCTGACAGGGATTGCAAGCAGTTGCTCCAGCTGGTCCAGCTTGGCCTGTGCCTGTACATAGGCATCTGCCTGGTTTGCATCGGCATGATGAATCAGGAACAGCGTATCTTTCAGGTTGTCAAACACAATCACGGTTTGGGACAGCATCAACCACAAGTCAGGCAAGGTGACAGGGTCAGCTGCTGGAACATTTTTTAGTTTTGGTTCGATATAACGAACAGCGTCATAGCCCAAATATCCAACCAGTCCACCTGTAAAGCTAGGTAGATCAGGCAATTCTTTTTGGGTGGGAACCTTGAACTGGCTTTGGAAGTCGCGAATATACTGGAATGGATCGCTACAGTCTTGCTGGGATACGGAACCATCCGCCTGCTGAACCGTAAGGATACCCGCATTGCATGAAAAGACAGTTGACTCGCCCAAGCCGATCATTGAATAACGCGCCCAGTTCTCCCCACCTTCCACTGATTCAAATAAGTAGGCCTGCTTTTGCTCTTTAAAACGTGCGAAAACTGAGAGTGGTGTTTCTGTATCTGCCAGTCGCTGACGGTATACAGGAATGGTATTATAGCCAGCGGCCTTGAGTTGCTCAAATTGTACGAGGGTGGTCATGAATTTTCTCTATAGTTTCGATTTTTGTGCGTTTTCGTTTAATGCTGCTTCAAGCCCGCCATCGAAAAACCATAACAGCTTTCATGCCTTTCTCCTCACCAGATCTTCCTCAACTAACTCTTCCAGACTGTCCACCACCTGTTGTGGCTGGCAGTCATGGATATTTTCTCCATGATTATAGCCATAGCTGACCACAATACAATCTATACCTGCACGTCTTGCAGCTTCCACATCATTACTTGAGTCCCCAATCATCAGGGTTTCCGCCGCGGATACCTGACACAGCTGCATACAATGCAGTAATGGCAATGGATGGGGTTTGCGCTCAGGCAAGGTATCACCGCCAATGACCAATTTAAAGTAATGATCAAGTTTAAGAATCTGTAATATCCCTTTTGCCAAATGTTCAGGTTTATTGGTGACACATGCCATCACCATGTTATGGCTCTGGCAATAGTCCAGAAAAGGCAAGATACCTGTGTAGACCTGAGTATTGACACACAACTCCTGAGCATAAATGTCCACAAACGTATCCAGCAATTGCTTTTGCTGCTCAGTATTCACCTGCCCAAATATATGTTCAAGTACGGTCTCACATAGTTTTGCCGCGCCCTTACCCACCCATGCACGCACTTGTTCCTCTGTCACCAGAGGAAATTGTAGTTTTTCCAGACTCAGGTTCATGGCCCGATATAAATCGGCTGCGGAATCAACCAGTGTTCCATCCAGATCAAACAAAATAAGATGACGACTTTGTAACTGTGCAACAGACATTGAATTTACTCAGAAATAAAAAGGCATGCTTTCTAGCATGCCTTTGATTGTAGAAGCTTAGACTGATTATTTAAAGAACAGCCAGGCAATCACCGCCAAAATCACTAAAATAATAATGGAAATCAGGCCAACTGAAGCATTTTTCTGCTGCTCTTTTTCCTGAGCCACACGGGAGACTGGCTCTTGCATAGGCATAGGCTTTGGCTCAGCAACCGCCTCAACTTGCACATTTTCTGGTATTGGTGCAGGTTTTGGGATGGAAACCTGTTGTGGCATGCCATCACGTGTAATACGTGTTTCAGCGGCACGCTCGGCAATGCTTGGCATTCCCTGATCATGCGGTACTGTCGTTACTGGCTCAACGTCAATTTCAGGTAAATGAGCCTTATAACGCTCAGGAGCAAGAATCATAAACATAAAACTGGCAAACTGGAGCATATCCCCATCATGCAATTCTATCTCCTGTTCCTGCTCAACACGCTCACCATTCACAAATGTTCCATTGGTAGAGTTTAAATCTTTTACCCAAATATGGTCATCTCTAAACAGTAATGCAGCATGTTTTCGTGAAATATCAGTGGACTGCAACAAAATTTCAGCATCCTGATGCCGCCCCACCAGCATGTCACGTTCGACACTAATTTCCTGCCCTGTAAATTCACCTGTAATGGCTTGTAATTTCCAAGTCATAGATGCCTATCCTTATCATATTTTCTTGCAATCATAACATTTTGACACAAGCGCTTCTGTGCATCTACTGTGAATACGCAGGGCGGATGGTTGTTGTTGTCACCGTATTTTTGCTCCGTTCAGTCGCCTTAGCGGGAAGCTGTATGCTTTGCCTCTGCACAGGTGGCGCATCAACAGCAACAGGTGTGGTCACCACAACTGTCTTGCCTTGTATCGCTGTTGGAACTTTTTGATAGGATGAGCTATTCAGCGTAGGTTGTTGCTGGTAAATATCCCCAACATTTTCTGGCAGTTTTGCAAAGTTACCATTGTTGTCCATCGCAAGCTGTAAGCTGTAAAGCTGGTTATAGCGTTGCTGCGACAAACGGCGTACATCATCGGCATCGCCTACAATAGTTGGATGGATAAACACCAGCAGGTTGCGCTTTTCGTTGCTTCTACTGTCAGCTCGGAATAAACGCCCCAGATAAGGAATATCACTCAGTCCAGGAACACCCTGACGTGACAATGCAGTATTATCCGCAATCAGACCACCCAGCACCACCGTCTGACCATGTTCGGCAAGTACCGCAGTTTTAATGGCACGCTTATTGGTGACAAGGTCGGTTGCCTGACCTTTATTATTCTGAACATCTGAAACTTCCTGCTCAACCTCAAGGCGAACCGTACCATTTTCACCAATATGCGGAACCACCTTTAAGGTGACACCAACATCCTTGCGCTCAACAGTGGTATAAGGGTTTACCGTACCTGACGTTCCTGTCGATACCGAACCCGTGACAAACGGAACGTTCTGACCCACAACAATATAGGCTTCTTCATTGTCCATCGTCACAATCGAAGGAGTGGACAAGAAATTAGATTTGGTATTGGTTTTCAAGGCTTGTATCAACGCACCATAAGCTTTGCGTGAATTCTCAAAATTACCTACCCCGAATGTAGCGCCATTGCCTTTGCTGGCATCTCCAGCAATGGCTGCGGCTGCACCACTTGCCCCAGCACTGGCATAACCTGCGGCAATTGATGCGAGACTTGCCCCGACATTACTAAAACTCATCAGACCAACACCGCTGCTTAAATCACCCAGTGCCCATTGAATCCCCAATTGATCTGCATCATTTCCTGACACCTCAATAATCGCGGCCTCAATCAACACTTGCTGACGGCGAATATCCAACTGTTGAATGGCTGCCTCAATTTCACGCATCAGTTGTGGGTCAGCCTTCACCACCAGGGCATTTTGAGTGCCATCTGCAATAATACTGACACCATTGCCATTAAAACTGGTGATGCCAACATTATTCTGGCTGTTATTAAAACCACTGTTCAGGCTAATGGATGAGTTGACACCAGCAGGAGAACTCCCACTCTGACTACCAGAAGTTAAGTTAGTTGTCGGGCTGGATTTATTGCTATTGTTTGAGGTGGATGATGAGGAAACAGACTGTCCCGTCACCAATCCTTGCAGGATCTCAGCCAGATTTTTTGCACTGGCATATTTTAAACGGAATACCTTCAAGCCACCCAAACGGTCTGCCGATGGTACATCCAGCATTTCAATGGTGCGGCGCAAACGCTTACGTGAATCAGGATCACCCTTGATCAGAATTCGGTTGGTTCGATTATCGGCAATGATACGTACACGCGCACCAATAAAATCCTTAGATGTTCCAGTGGCGCTCATGGTTTCCAGCAAACCGATAATTTCCTCGGCCTGACTCGATTGCAGTGTAATGGCTTCAATATCATTCTGACCTGTACCATCCAAATTACGGATAATATTTTCAAGTTGATAAATATTCGTCGCACGATCTGAAACAATCAAAGCATTGGTGCCAGCCACAGCAGCTAAATGTGCAAATTGTGGCATTAATGGTCTTAACGCAGGAATCAAATCATTTGGGTTCGTATTTTGCAACCAAATAACGCGAGTGACTATTTGATCTCCACTTGCACGCTTACGTGCATCATAAGGAATGCCTGAGTTTTTCGCATTACTGTCAGGAACAAGTTTTATCGTATTTCCAGAGGGTAATGCCACTACCCCATTGACATTCAGCACGCCCAAAAACAGGTCGTAGACCTCATCTTTATTGAGTGCCTTGTTGGAAATCACCGTCACATTGCCACGTACACGTGGGTCAACTGCAAAATTCTTGCCTGTAATATCAGCAACTTCATTAATGAATGCAGTTAAGTCTGCATCACGTAGATTGATCTTCCATGTTTGTGCCTGCGCCTGAGTACTGATGGTCGCAACCAGTGGTGCGGCGGCAAGTAGTGCCCAAAGTGGACGTTGATGATTCAAGAAAGCCATAACTTGCACTTGTTCCTAACTTGTAAACCCTTTTGTATTCCCCTTTAACAAGAAGGAATTATAGAAGGTTCTAAAAACTCTGTTGTATGGTCATCACTTGATCACCACGTTTTATTTCTATTTTGGCATGCCCCTCACGACGTACTTGCTCTAGTAATTGTACTTCGCTGAGTCCTGGTCCAATGGTCTGACCGTTGACCGATAGGATACGATCACCCGAGCGTAAACCCAAGGTGTTTTTTAAGGCACTGGGCGTCCGATCCGATATTTCATAACCATCCGCTCCGCCAGCGACACCCATATTTTTCAGATATTGCTCACGGTTGTCCTGCATTTGCTGAATGGCCTGACCTAGAGCAGATTGTGCAGTATTCTGTGCTGGTGGTGTCTGAGGTGGCACACTGTTGCTGTTATTATTCGTAGATAATGGTGCAATTGGCTGATAAAGCCCCTTATCCAGTCCCTTGAACTTGACTTCACGGGTTGCACCATTGCCCTGCCTTAAAATGACATGATCCCAGTACACTTCCGCCAGTTGATATGAAGTTGAACCAATTGTTTCACCCACACGATAACGCTCGGCGGTATCATTCAGCTTAATCACCGCAGAGGATAAATAGCTTGGGTACCCCAGCAACACACCCTGTAATTCTACATTCACATTATCCTGAGCTGTTGTTGCCGCAGGTTCATCAAACAAGGCAAATGAGCTGATGTTTGGCACCCTTGCCTGCTGTGAACCCAGCTCAACCCGATCAAACTGCATCGGCTGTGGCGGTGCAACCACCCACCAGAATAATGAGGCCAGCTTCCAGCATAACCATAGAATCAGCACCACCAGAACCAGCGCACTGAGTTTATCCAGCTTTTGCCAGCGTAACTGCTGCATTTTCTGCATCAATGCATTCATTAGAAACCACCCTGCAACAATGGCTGACGGGAACTAATCACATAGGTGTCCAGTCCAGCCTTGCCTTGATATGATGGAATATTCAACAGCATACGTTGTGTCAACTGTACATCCAACATGAAACTCGGATCTAAACTGAGATTTGCCATTTTTTGACTGCGCTGGTCACGGACATCAATCTGTAGTTGCCCGTTTTCATCCTTTAATTCAGCGATCAGGGATGGTACATTCATACGATCCTGACGCTGACCCAAGGTATAGCTCAATTCACCGCCACCCCAATGCAACTGGCCTTTTGCCGAACCAAAACCTTTTTCTTTCTGATAGTTTAACTGTACATTCTTGAGTTGAATCGCATTTTGTGGCCATTGCCAATTTGCAAAATATTTCAGGGTCTCTGGTGAAATTGTTCCCTGCAAGTCCTTGACCATGATTTTTTGGCCAAAACCATATCCAAACACACCATTGAACTGGGTATTGCCACTATGAATATCGAGGTTGGCACCCAAGCGCATGAGCAACAGGTCTAAAGGACGTGTTTTCCAGTGCACGGAACCGCGCAGCTGGCCTTGCTGCCAATCTGCCTGTCCCTGCCAGATATTGCCGCTGACATTATGTAATATTTGATTATCTTTTGAAAATTTCGCAATTAACCATGTTGCTGGAATTTGTAAAATAATAAAAATTAAAAATGCAAATATGGCGAAAATCCACCATTTCCATTGTTTGGTTTTTTTCTTCATTCCATCCTTACCAACATGCAACAGACCGTCCATTTTGAGAAACTTGCTCTCCGAATGACATTATGCATACTTTTTCAACATCGCCAATTCTCTGATATAAAAAAACCAAGCTTTTTCAGCCTGGCTTTTGAAACAGGGTAAAGTCATCGTATGACAAAATCATGACTTTTAAAACTCGATTAGATTAAGAAATCTTCAAGTTTTGCACCTTTCTCTAACTCAGCAACCAACCAGCGTGGCTGCTTACCACGTCCAGTCCAAGTATCTTCAGGATTATTTTTATTACGGTAACGTGGTTCTACGGCTTTACGCGTTGTTTTTTTACGTTTTTGCTCGCCAAGTTCCAATAGTTCTTCAATGCTAAAGCCCAGACCATCCGCAATCGCAACAATCTGATCATAAGCATCTTCAATTGCTTGATCTTTTTTACTTACAATTAAAGCCTCAGCTTCTACTTGTAAGCGTTTTAATTCTTCAACAGATAATTTACTAATATCAGGTTTCATTCGAAATGCTCCAAATCTAAAAAAGGAAATATATCACTCAAAAATAAAAAATGAATTTTAAAATTCAAAACTATATTAATTTATAAGTGATTAAATAATCAATATCAGAATAGTCTACTTAATCAAATCAATCCATAAAATGAGCTTTTTATTTATCATTAAATAAAATATGGACAGCTTTGCTCAATCAAATGAAATTAATCCAAATAAGCAGACTGTAAGATCTATCAACAAGAATATTAATTTTTTTCTTAATTTTGACTCATTTTTTCTTATTTGAGAAATAAAATACTGCGTCTCTTCACACAAGTCATGATCAGAAATATGCAAGAATTTGATGCAATAAATGTCTATTTTAATTCCGTAAAATAGACATAATTGTCTTTACTATTCACCAGCAGCTAGATTGTGTCCTACACTGGCTTCAAGCTGAATGATCCTGTTCCTAATCAACTCTGGGATATTCACTTTCTGTGAAGTTTGTTTATCCACACATACCAACACAGCTTCACCCGTTGCAACAACCTGGTTTTGTGCCTGACTCCATAACATATAATGCATACGAAATGCACTGTTTCTCAGTTCTTCAATGCGCGCCCCAATATACAATACATCGGGATAGAATACTGGTCTTAAATATTTACACTGGTTGGAAGCCACCACAGTCAATATATCATTTTCAAATATATTTAATACCATTAAGTACGCAATTCGCGCACTTTCAATATATCGGTAATACTGCACATTATTGACATGGCCAAAAGCATCCATATCTCCCCAAGCCACAGTTTGCTCGTGAACAACAGGATAGATAGACAGTTCTTGCATATTTCCACTCATATTTTAAAGTTAAGAAAATTAACATCATTTTCAAAAATTAAATTTAACTGCCTGATTAAATCAGGATTATCGCCAAGCACGGTTTTAATGCGCAGGTAGCTCATTAAAATGTTATCTGGATATAGGCTTAAGAGCTGTTCCGCCTCTTGCTGGCGCTGTGTCGCCACATAAATATGCCACTTGGCGAACGTCAACATGGGTACACTGGTATAACGCTGCTCAAGCTGGATTATACGCTGTTCCACATAAGCATAATCTGGAATCTGCTTTAATAACTGCTGCTGGAACCAAAGATAAAACACCTCTGGGTCAAAATGTTCCTGCAATAAATGTAAGGCTAAATCTTCGTGTTGCAGGCTCATTTCTGGCAGTCGTGCCATTAATTTCAGCCACAGGACTTTACTACTGTATGGTCGCGCCTGAATCTCGCTTTGCAGTGCCAAATAACGTCGCTGCAAGGCAATTAAATCATCGACTGAAGCCTGGTCAAACTGAATCAGTAACTGCTGCAACCATAAATCACGATGTTCAGCATCAAGTAAACCCTGCTGCGTGGTACGTAAAAATAACCACGGTTTTTGTAATGCCAGCTTGCCCCATAAAATCGTGATACATTGCTGATATGCTGTTTCAATTTCACTTAACCAGGGAGAAAGCTGGTGCTGGGCAAGAAATTCCAAATGGGTCAACGCCTTTTCAGTTTGCTGCTGCGCCAGAAAAATATCAATACGCTGTAACTCAGCCAGTTCAAAAGCCATAGGCGCCGATTTTTCCAGATGCTGCAACGCAGTTTCATAATCTCCATTTCGATAATCAAACTGCGCATCCACAATATTATTCAGCAAGCCTGATTGTGTAAAAACACGTTCTATAAATACCTGCTGGTCCTTGGCAGCATCCAGCAACCAAACAATGCCGAGTTGTTCATAGGGATGCAGGTCTCTAAAATGTAAAACTGTTTCTTTTTTTCGTTGCTCACGTGCTAAATAACGCCGAGCAAATATCCATAATAACTGTGCAAACAGACTCACCAAAATAAACAGCAGGATAAGACCCCAAACGCTGCTCTGGAATTGCCAATCGCGCCAGTAAATATAGACATAACCCGCACCATAGCCATAGTTCAATACGGCAAGCAGGGCAAAGATTAATAGACCGACAAGTAGGTAAATCAATACAAGCTGTTTCATCATTCGCTACCCCAACAAACCAAGTGTTGTCAGTTTTGGCGTTGGCACAGCAGGTAAATTCAATACTTTCTCCAGTCGGGACCTGATCTGTTGGCTATTTTGGTCAGGTAGTTTCACCAGTAACTGTATGACTTCCTGAACTGACTTTCGGTATTCAGAAGTTTGCCCCTGATTTAAGGCCTGGGATGCCAGCAATAATCGTAACTGCGCCTCCTTGAGCAGCACATGACGGTTCATTAAATCCGTAGCGGGCTGTTCAACCCTTTCCAGCCTGAACAATTGCCACCATGAACCAGTTGCAGTCTTTTGCAGTGTAATATTGGGATTGGAGATTTCTTGCTGTATTTTTTGATCCAGTTGTTGCAGTAGATGATTCAGTTGCTGTTGTTGTTGTGTTTGTGCCAGTACAAACTGCTGAATAGCTAGCCGATCCTGTTCAATTGCTTTCATTAAACTTTGTTGCAATGCAGGAGCAACCGCATATTGAACGATCTGTTGCTGTAACTGATTTAAATGCTCAAGTGCATAGATAAACTGCTGCTGTTCCACTGCAAACTGAATCAACTGCAAGTGTTGCTTAATCAGAATAATAGGCGCGACGCCTGTCATTGTCGCTGGCATCGTCACCATGTTTTCAGCAGGTTGCACAACACGGTTATTCTGAGCCTGACGCTGTACAGCAACAAACTGGTCATTCAGCAGTGCATAGCGCTGTTGTGTTTGATCAAGCTTCTGTTGAAGCTGAGGAATCGTTTGAGAATATTGTGCAACATCATAACTAAGCTTGGCCAACCACACCAAACCCAGTGCTAATATTAAATATACAATTTTTCTCATAGATTTCCTTGCCAGTCATTTATGCGTTGAATCATCCCTGATGCAGACAAATTTTCAAGCAGAATAATGTTAAATGCCCCACCTGCCTGCGTTGCTGCATTTTCCATTATCTTCACCAAACGCTCACCCAATACCAGATAAACCCATTGTGCTTGAATAAGGTCCTGGCCGCAAAGCTGTTGCCAGTAATTCCAGCTTGCCTCGCTGCTGATCAACACCATCGTCGGTTGATCGCGTTGAATTCTTGATAAGATATCGGGAAAACGCTTCAAGCTTATTTCAGGACACTGTCGATGATACAGCACAAAGTTAAGAATACTGATACCCCGCTGTTGCAACTGCTGCATCATAAACTGTCGCCCACCTTGACCACGCCAAAACGCAATCCGACTTAAATGGGGATGCTGCCTTAAAATCGGCAGTTGCAGCATGCCCTCAGAGTTTTCAATCTCAGGTGCATCACTTTTAATATTAAACTTTGCTAATGCCTGTGCGGTGGTTTTTCCAACCGCAATCCACTGAATATGCGCCAACCGTTCCAAAGTGATACCTGCCTGTTGCAGATAACACATCCCGATCTCAACAGCGGTTGGACTGACCACAACAATCACCTGCACCTGTTCAAGCTGTTGGTAAAGTTGCTGCAATGCCTCAGAAAAAGATTCCGCCACCAATTCCAGCAAGGGTAGGCTTTCAACCTGATAGCCTGCCTCAGTCAATGCCTGGGTGAGGCTGGAGGCACGATCTGAAGGGCGCGTATTAATAAAAAGCATTAATAAAGCGCTTTTAGCAATTCACCTGCACCTTGCTCCAATAAGCATTGTGCAAGTTGTTCACCTAATTGTTCAGCATCTTCTGAAGTTCCAACCAATTGTTGTTTGAGCAAGGTTTTACCGTCCACACTTCCCACACGACCTTCTATGCTGAGCTGATCATTGGCTAAAGTTGCATACCCTGCGATTGGAACTTGACAGCCACCTTCTAGATAGGCATTAAACGCACGTTCTGCACGCACACAAATTGAGGTTTCTTCATGCTGTAATGGTTGAATGATTTTTAATAATTCCACATCATCTGCACGACACTCTAAGCCCAATGCACCCTGACCAACAGCAGGTAAACTCAAAACAGGCGCTAAACAATGACGAATTCGATCCGCTAAACCTAAACGCTTTAGACCTGCACTAGCTAAAATAATGGCATCATATAAACCATCATCAAGTTTTGATAAACGTGTACCCACATTCCCACGTAAGTCAATAATCTCTAAATCAGGGCGTATTTGTAAAATCTGGCATTTGCGACGCAAACTAGATGTACCTACTTTGGCACCTTGAGGTAACTCATCAAAACTTTGGTAATGATTCGAAACAAAGGCATCAAGTGGGTCTTCTCGCTCACAAGTCACAGCGAGCGTTAAACCTTCTGGTAAGTGCATCGGCACATCTTTCATTGAATGGACCGCCAAATCAGCACGCCCATCCAGCAATGCAGCTTCCAGTTCTTTAACGAATAATCCTTTACCACCAATTTTTGCCAAAGGTGTATCTAGAATTTTATCACCCTGCGTCACAAACTTAACCAACTCAACCGTTAAATCGGGATAAAGCGCATTTAAACGGGAGCGAATATGCTCCGCCTGCCAAAGTGCAAGAGGGCTTTGTCGAGTCGCAATTTTCAAGGTTTTCATAAATTCAAGTTAAGCATGGGTCAAAACAATTGTTTCAAACTTAACTTGCTCACCTAAAATTGCAAGCAAAAACTGATTTTTCATCTGACTTAAGTTCAATATTTTATAATTGATGCATGCATTCTCTTAAGCTTGGTAAATGACGGCGACTCACCGACAGGCGTTCATCCAGCTCACGTAATCTAACCTGATACTGACCAGCAGCAATCAGCTCCAACCCTTCTAAATAATCAAGAGAAACTAAAGCATTACGATGAATGCGAATGAAACGATCTGAAAACTCAGATTCTAGCTCTTTTAAAGTTTCATCAATTAATACACTGCCATTTTTATGGCGTACTGTGACATATTTCTGATCTGCTAGAAAATAGTAAATATTTTCTATTGGAATAAGTTCGACCCCGCGATAAGTTTTCGCAGCAATTTGATGACGTTGAGTTTTAGTATCGTACATATCGTCTTGTTGTTGTAAACCAGTCATTTGTGCTTGTGTAAGTTGCGTCAGACTATTAAACACCTGTTGTAAATCTTGTTGTGCAATAGGCTTGAGCAAATATCCCTGTGCTTGAAACTTAAACGCTTCCAATGCGTGTTGATCATATGCTGTACAAAAAATAATAGCTGGACGAGGGCTAAGATGACTGATCTGTTCAGCACACTCCAATCCATTCATTCCAGGCATTTGAATATCTAATAGAACAACATCGGGCGAATCATTTTCAATATGGTTTAACACATCCTGCCCATGATGCGCCGTCGCAATCACTTCATGACCCATTTGGGTCACTAAACGTGACAAACGCTCTACTGCGAGAGGTTCATCATCAGCAATCAGAACTTTCATCCTCTCCTCCTTGTCACCGTTAACTTCATCCGTCGTTTTTATGGTTAACTTATTATTTTACTCGATAGTGATAACTTACCACCGTGGTATATAACGATACTCCCCCATAAACCTGAAACTTCACTGTCTGTCCATAATAGGCTTTCAGGCGCTGTTTTACATTTTCTATTGCAATACCATTCCCTTGTCTCGATTTTATTGTATCGTGAGAATAAGGGTTAGTAATGACTATACTGACTTGATTTTGCAATATTTCAACCAATACACTAATGGTTGAGGGCTGTAAAACTTTTTCTACCCCATGAAAAATACTATTCTCTAGCAAAGGTTGCAATGTTAATAATGGAATCGTGACTCGTTTTAATTCTAAAGACGTAGCCTGTATATTCCATTCTACCTTTAAACGCTCTCCTAAACGTAATTTTTCAATACTTAAGTACTGCTGACACAAGTCAATTTCTTCAGCCAAACTCACCAATTTCAACTCTTGAAAACTGGCGCGGAATAATCGTGACAAGTTAATCAACATGTTTTCTGCTTTGTCAGGATCAATTGAAATCAAACTTACGACACTGTTTAAACTATTAAATAAAAAGTGTGGATGAATACGGGCCTGCATCGCCTGAATGCGTGCATTCAGCTCACTGTATTGCTGTTTGAGCCATTGTTCACGCATATATAGGTAACGCATGCAAAACGCGCCCAGCAATATGCCGTAGCTTAAATGCAGGCCCACACCCTGAAATAAAACCTGTTCTGAAAAGTCTGTTAAAGGTGAAGCCCAGTACTGGATTATATTTACCGCACAAGTGGTAAACAAAACAACCAGTTGAAGCAAAATAAAGCCTAAAATTAATGCCATTTTCTGACTAAATTTGGCAAAAAACTCCTGAAAATAACCAACCAGTGCAGAAAAGGACAGAATCACCCAGTTAATAAAGCATATATATTGCAAAACACGGGCGGTTTCCAATGCCTGCCATGAACGTGCCTCTGCCAGTGCCAACACCATCGCCAGCACATTACTGGCAACAATTAATTCCAATAAGTGTTGCCATTGCCCAATTTTCGTAAAAAAATAGGAAGCTGATGTCTGATCCTGTACATTGTCATGACGCATTTGCAATAACTTGTTGCGTCGAGTTTCGGCAACTGCGTTTGGATTTGCTATACTCTTTTTTATTTTACTGAGCCGCCATGACCACATCTTCTCAATCCTCTTCTTCAGCAAGCCCTAATCAAACCTCTGGAATGTGGGGCGGTCGCTTCTCTGAAGCAACAGATGCATTTGTTGCAGAATTTACCGCATCTGTTCAATTTGACCAACGTTTTTATAAACAAGATATTGCAGGTTCGATTGCACATGCAACCATGCTTGCTAAAGTTGGTGTACTGACTGAGGCTGAACGTGATGATATTATCCAAGGTTTGAATACAATCAAAGCTGAAATCGAAGCGGGTAATTTCGAATGGCGTATTGATTTAGAAGATGTACACATGAACATTGAGTCTCGCTTGACTCAACGTATCGGCATCACAGGTAAAAAATTACATACAGGTCGTAGCCGTAATGACCAGGTTGCAACTGACATCCGTTTATATTTGCGTGATGAAATTGATGACATTTTAGGTTTATTACTACGCTTACAAAAAGGCCTACTGAGTTTAGCAAGTCAAAATACTCATACGATTATGCCTGGTTTTACTCATTTACAAACAGCTCAGCCAGTAACATTTGGTCATCACCTATTGGCTTGGTTTGAGATGTTGGTTCGCGATACTGAACGCCTTCAAGATTGCCGCAAGCGTGTTAATCGCATGCCACTCGGTTCCGCAGCCTTGGCAGGAACAACCTACCCAATTGATCGCGCATACACAGCCGAACTACTGGGTTTTGAAGCAGTTTCAGAAAACTCGCTCGATGCAGTTTCCGATCGTGACTTTGCCATTGAATTTAACGCTGCTGCATCATTGATCATGATGCATTTATCACGTATGTCTGAAGAACTGATTTTATGGACTTCGGCACAATTTAAATTCGTGAACATCCCAGATCGTTTCTGCACAGGCTCTTCAATTATGCCGCAGAAGAAAAATCCAGATGTACCTGAACTTGTTCGTGGTAAATCAGCTCGCGTGTTTGGTGATTTAATCAGCTTATTGACTTTAATGAAAGGTCAACCTTTGGCATATAACAAAGACAATCAAGAAGATAAAGAACCTTTGTTTGATGCAATTGATACCGTTCGTGGTTGCTTAATGGCCTTTGCAGACATGGTGCCTGCACTCGTTCCAAACATTGAAATTATGCGTGAAGCAGCACTTCGTGGTTTCTCTACAGCAACTGACCTTGCTGATTACCTTGTGAAGAAAGGTGTTGCTTTCCGTGATGCACACGAAATTGTAGGTAAAGCAGTTGCGCTTGGTGTGGCTGAAGAAAAAGATTTATCTGAATTGACACTGGAACAGCTACAACAATTCTCTGATTTGATCGAAACAGATGTATTTGATAAAGCCTTAACTTTAGAAGCTTCTGTGAATGCACGTGATCATATCGGGGGGACATCACCAAAACAAGTTGAAGCAGCCATTACTCGTGCACACAGTCGCCTAGAACAGTTATACGCTTAAGGATAAATCATGACTAGACAAGTATTTTGCCGCAAATATAAACAAGAGCTTGACGGTTTAGACTTTGCACCATTCCCTGGTGCAAAAGGTCAAGAATTCTTTGAGACGGTTTCAAAACAGGCTTGGCAAGAATGGTTAAAACACCAAACCACGCTCATTAATGAAAAACGACTCAATGTATTCGAACCCGATGCGAAGAAGTTTCTTGAAGAGCAACGAGAGAAGTTCTTCAACAATGACGAAAGTGTTGAAAAAGCAGAAGGTTGGACGGAACAAAAGTAAATCGTTTCATCTAATATCACTCAATAAAAGAGAGTTAAATATAGCTCTCTTTTTACGTGACATTTACATAAGTAATAAAGGGTTACAGAGTATACACAGTTGTCTACATGACACTTGAAGAGAATATAATTATAGTGAGTCTAAGAAAGATAAAGAGATATATTGATATCTCAGAACGCATGATATTTCTCTCCCAGACTTTTCCCCCGAAGTCTGGGATTTTTTTATCTGGATTTTTTCCAATAAAAAACCACTGATCATTCAGATTCAGTGGTCAATATTAATTCCTGAAATTATTTTTGATTTACTTTCTGTTCAATTTCTTCAATGCTGGTGTGGCGCACATCCATTCCCTTAGCCATATAAATCACCTGCTCGGAAATGTTGCGCGCGTGGTCACCAATCCTTTCCAATGAACGCAGCACCCACATCACATTGATGACACGCGAAATATGGCGCGGGTCTTCAATCATATAGGTCATCAGGGTACGCGTTGCCGACTGGTATTCACGGTCAATATCCACATCCGCCATCACCACCTTTAAGGCCTGATCCACATCCAGACGGGCAAAGGCATCCAAAGCATCATGGATCATCACGCGAACCTGGTTACCAATATGGCGTGTTTCCATATAACCACGCGGTGACTCCCCCTCTTTACACAGGTTTTGGGCAATACGCGCAATCTTTGCTGCTTCGTCACCAATACGTTCAAGGTCGGTATTGGCCTTGCTCATCGCAATGACCATACGCAGGTCAATCGCTGCGGGATGGCGGCGTGCCAGAATCAGGGTTAAGCCCTCATCAATATCCCGTTCAAGCTGATTGACAGTATTGTCCTTGAACTGAACATCAATCGCCAGGTTTGCGTCGGTATCCAGCAGGGCATGAATTGCATTGGCAACCTGTTGCTCGACCAAACCGCCCATGGTCATAAACTTGGTATGCACATCTTGTAAGTCTTCATTAAATTGTGAAGAAATATGGTGACTTAACACAGGATTACTTGGACTCACAGTATGCCTCCACTAGACACATGGAAAATGATGGGTGATTAAAACACAGCAATGATGAAACTTTTATGACAATAACACAGCTGAGTCAAAAGTCGATTGGTGCGAATTGATACAACAAAAAGCCAAAAATCTGTTAGTCTAAATACCTAGCTTGACGGAGCGCAGTTAATTAACTGCTGAGATTATCTTAATCACAAGATTTAAAGACAAGTACCGTTGAACCTGATCAGGTTAACACCTGCGTAGGAATCAAGCCCAACAAAAGCCTCGCCTTTATTTATCAAAGAGATAAATTCGCTATCGTTTTTGCTCGTGCTTGATTCGTTAATGTAATACATAAGGATCATGCCATGAACCAATTAACGAATCTTCCCTCTGCTGATATTTCCGCTCAACATGAGCAAGATGCTAAAGATTTAACCCGTATTTTACCCTCATCAAAAAAAGTCTATGTAACAGGCTCTCGCCCAGATATCCAAGTTCCATTTCGCGAAATTAGCTTGACAGAAACACCGACAGGTCTAGGTGGTGAATATAATCCACCTGTTATGGTTTATGACACCTCAGGTGTTTATACCGATCCTGATGTACAAATTGACTTAAATCAAGGTCTACCTTCTGTCCGCCAAACTTGGATTGAAGAACGTGATGACACCGATGTACTCTCAAGTTTAAGTTCTGATTTTGGTCAAGCTCGCTTAAAAGATATTCGTACTGCTGACATTCGTTTTGCTCATATTCAAAATCCTCGTCGAGCTAAAGCAGGTAAAAACGTTACCCAAATGCACTATGCCAAACAAGGCATAATTACGCCTGAAATGGAATATATTGCAATTCGTGAAAATCAACGCCAAGGTGAAGGCGTAGACATGCGTCAGCATGCAGGACAAAACTTTGGTGCTCAGAATTTAAGAGAAATCACCCCTGAGTTTGTCCGTCAAGAAGTTGCCGCAGGTCGTGCGATTATTCCTGCCAACATTAATCATCCTGAAATTGAACCAATGATTATTGGTCGCAACTTTTTAGTAAAAATTAATGCCAATATTGGCAACTCGGCACTCGGTTCATCAATTGATGAAGAGGTGGCAAAAATGACCTGGGCAACCCGCTGGGGCGCCGACACTATCATGGACTTATCGACGGGTAAGAATATTCATGAAACCAGAGAGTGGATTATCCGTAACTCTCCTGTACCAATTGGTACCGTGCCTATTTATCAAGCTTTAGAAAAAGTAGATGGTGTCGCGGAAGATCTCACTTGGGAAATCTTTAAAGACACTTTGATTGAGCAAGCTGAACAAGGTGTCGATTATTTCACCATTCACGCAGGTGTGTTATTACGCTACGTGCCTATGACCGCCAATCGTCTGACAGGCATCGTGTCGCGTGGTGGCTCAATTATGGCGCAATGGTGTCTTGCGCATCATCAAGAAAACTTCTTGTATACGCATTTCGATGAAATCTGTGAAATCATGAAAGCCTATGACGTTTCATTTAGCTTAGGTGATGGTTTACGTCCAGGCTGTGTGCAGGATGCCAATGACGAAGCGCAGTTCAGCGAACTCAAAACTTTAGGTGAACTGACACATCGCGCCTGGGAACATGATGTACAGGTGATGATTGAGGGTCCTGGTCATGTGCCAATGCATATGATCAAGGAGAATATGGACCTACAACTGGAAGTGTGTAAGGAAGCGCCATTCTATACACTGGGGCCATTAACAACTGACATTGCTCCAGGTTATGACCATATCACCTCGGCGATTGGTGCCGCGATGATTGGCTGGTATGGTACTGCCATGCTCTGTTATGTCACACCAAAAGAGCATTTAGGTCTACCCAACAAGAAAGATGTCAAGGATGGGATTATCACCTATAAGATTGCGGCGCATGCAGCGGACCTGGCAAAGGGGCATCCAGGTGCACAGGTACGTGACAACGCACTGTCCAAGGCACGTTTTGAGTTCCGTTGGGATGACCAGTTTAACCTGAGTCTGGACCCAGATACGGCACGCAGCATGCATGACGAAACCTTGCCAAAAGAGGCACATAAATCAGCGCATTTCTGCTCCATGTGCGGACCAAAATTCTGCTCCATGAAGATTACTCAGAATGTGCGAGATTATGCGCAAAATCAACACAATGCCAATCAGTCAAATGATGTGGAAAAAGATATTGAAGCAGGTCTCAGTGCCATGAAAACCGCTTATCAGGAACATGGTCAAAAATTGTACCACAAGCTGTAAATCGCCTAAAAAAAGATTTGCCCATGAATCATTCTCGGTTAGGATGAGATATGTACAATCTCATCCTGATTGAAGATGAATATTCTTGACCACGCCAGCTATTCAGCATCCGACGTTACGATAGAATCTCGAGAGTTTCTATTCCGAGGATTCATTCAAGTTGAGAAAGTGAGCTTTCGACACCGACTGTTTAATCAGCCAGATTACTCACCCGTGATTCAGCGTGAGCTGATCCATCGCCCAGAAGCCGCTGGTGTCTTGCTTTATAATGACCAACAACAACGCTTTGCACTCATTGAGCAGTTTCGGGTCGGTGCATTAAATGACTCCGAGTCAGCATGGCAACTTGAAGTCATTGCTGGTGTGCTGGATGGAGACGAAGCACCAGAAGACTGTATCCGTCGGGAAAGCCTGGAAGAATCGGGTTGTGAGGTTCAACAGCTCCAGCATTTATTTAGTTTTTACCCTTCTGCGGGGGCATGCTCGGAATTTTTTCACTTGTATGCGGCAGAAGTAGAATTACCAAAAATGGGGGGCATCTTTGGGATGCCAGATGAAGGGGAGAATATCCAGCTTCATTTATTTGACTATTCAGAACTAGGCACTTTACTTAAGAATGGACGTTTGAGAAATGCACCTGTGATTATGGCATTGCAGTGGCTGGCTCAACACTTACAACAACGATAAGAATCTGAGGGACTACAGACGGTGACTTTCCAGGTCTCAGCGTTATCGCAAAAAGATTTTGTGATGATACAGATTACTGATACCCATTTACTGGAGTATCCGCATCTGGAGTTTGTCGGGATGCATCCCGAGCAAAGCTTTCATGCAGTAATCGACTTGATGCGCCAACAGCACCCCCATATTGACCTGATTGTGCATACAGGTGATCTGGCTCAGAACCCGACACCAGTGACCTACAATCGCTATCTGCAACATATGCAGAGTCTGGGCATTCCTTTCTTCCATACCCCAGGCAATCATGATGATGTTGTCCATTTTCCTTTCCATGAAAGCGACCAGACACAGGTAACGGTTGTTGAACTTGGCAAATGGTGCATTATTTTACTGAACAGTGCACAGCCACAGCGTATTGATGGAAAAATCGCGGATGGTCAGTTGGCACAGTTGACCAGACTATTACAACAGTTAAAAGACCGCTATGTGCTTATTGCCTGCCATCACCATCCTTTTGCGATGGAATCTGCTTGGATTGATCAACATAAACTAAAGAACTCATCTGATTTACTCGAAACGATTCGACCTTTTTCAAATATCAAAGCCATCATCTGTGGTCATGTCCACCAAGACTCTATTAACGGATGGCAAGATATTCAATTTTTATCAACTCCATCAACCTGTATTCAGTTCAAACCGAAAAGTGATAAATTCGCCCTGGATGAGGAACATCCTGGTTACCGTTATATCTGCCTTAAGGCCAATGGCGAGCTGGAAACACAGGTCTATCGGCTTCCGACTTCCCAGCGTATGAACAGCTCAGAAGTTTTGGGATATGATTAGCGACTGTTGATTACAAATCACATCCACGATTTCTCACGAAATCTAGACAGGAATGACTACCATCTTGTCTAAAAACTCTATATGATGACGACCCCTGATGGGGAAAACCATCTTCGGTTTATATAAAAACACTTGCATATCACCATATTTTTTGCGTATAGATAGTACGTGTATGATGAGGAATGCCCTATATGGCGAATGACAACCAAAATCAAGTCCTGGACGAACAGACAGAAGTGATTGACGATCAAAAAGCGCCTGTAAAACGTGTGCGTAAAACCAAACCCAAGTCTGCGGAAGGTGGAACCACCGCAAGTCTGTTTGGCATCGCACCTTATCAGCCAAAGAAAAACGAAGAATATATGTCTGAAAGGCAGCTTGAGCATTTCCGCCAGATTTTGAATGCATGGAAAGCTGAGTTAATGTCTGAAGTTGATCGTACCCTGAACACCATGCAGGATGAATCAACTGCATTGCCTGATGTCAATGACCGAGCAACACAGGAAGAAGAGTTTGCGATTGAGTTACGCACCCGTGACCGTGAGCGTAAGCTGATTCGTAAAATCGAACAGTCGATTGAGGCGATCCAGAACGAAGATTATGGTTTCTGTGAAACCTGTGGCATTGAGATTGGCCTACGCCGTCTGGAAGCACGTCCAACGGCAACGCTCTGTATCGATTGCAAAACTTTGGCAGAAATCAAAGAAAAGCAAAACAACGGTTAATTTTGACAACCGTGTTAAGCCATGAAGCGAAGCACAGCTTCGCTCTTGCGCAGCGGCAAAGCGATACTTTGCTTAATCGTCGCTCATACATCGGACGTTTTGCCCCCTCTCCCACTGGCCCCTTACATTTTGGGTCCCTGCTTACCGCAGTCGCAAGCTATTGTGATGCCAAGGCCAATCATGGCAAATGGCTGGTTCGCATTGAAGACACCGACATTCCACGCATTTATCCCCATAGTGAAGCCCACATTCTCTCCTGTATTGATGCATTTCAGTTTGAACCTGATGCCGAAATCATTTTCCAGAAAGATCGTTTAGAGCTTTATGAACAGGTGCTTGAACAGCTTAAACAAATCCAGGCGGTTTATGCCTGTCAATGCACACGTAAAATGCTGGGTTCCAATCATATCTATGCAGGTACTTGTCGTGACCTCCGTCTTGATTTCAGCCAGCAAGCGATTCGCCTAAAGGTCACTGATCAGCGCATTTGTTTTGATGATCGTTTACAGGGCCAGCAATGCTCAAACTTGCAACATGATCTCGGCGATTTTGTGCTAAAACGCCGAGATGGCATTATTAGCTACCAATTGGCTGTCGTGGTCGATGATTATTTACAGGGGATTACCCATGTGGTTCGTGGTGCAGATTTACTGGATAATACCACTCGCCAAATCTGGCTCGGTTCACTGTTAAATTATCCCGTTTTAAACTATATGCATTTACCCCTCGCCATGAATGATCAGGGACAAAAACTGTCAAAGCAGAATATGGCACAGGCACTCGATACCACTAAAGCCGCCGAACTGCTACAGCAGGCGATTTTAGCACTGGGTCAGCCTGATGTTGAACTTGACCAACCCCGAATCATGCTCAAACAGGCGGTGCAACAATGGAATGTTGCTTTAATTCCAAAAGGTAGTCAGTTGGCTGGAATATACCTATAGGCAATAAAAAAGCCCTATGCATGGCAAAGGGCTTCTCTCAAACTTTCAAGCTTGATTAACTAGAAGTTTGATTCTTCTTTTACTGGATTCAACTCTTGCGTTGATGCATCAATTTTCAGAATCAGACTGATCATGGCTGCACACATCATCAATGACGTACCCCCATAACTAATGAATGGCAATGTTAAACCTTTAGTTGGCATCAAGCCCATATTCATGCCCGCATTCACCAAAATCTGTAGCAGGAAAATAATGCTGATGCCATAGGCCAAATAGCCTGCACGCAGGTAGTTGTGTTGCAATGCACGGTGGCCAATACGAATACAGCATGCCAGCATGGTAAATGACAGCGCCATCACAATGGTCACGCCAACAAAACCAAACTCCTCACCTAGAACTGCCAACATAAAGTCAGTATGTGCTTCTGGAAGATAGGACAGCTTCTGGACACTGTGTCCCAATCCCGTGCCAAACCATTCACCACGTCCAAATGCCATCAATGCATTGGAAAGCTGGTAGCCAACGCCCAATGGATCAGCCCAGGGATTGGTAAATGAAATCAGGCGCTGAAAGCGGAAAGGCTCAAACAGGATCAGTGCCGTCACGCCCGCAACAATTGCCCCCAGCATAATCAGGAACTGTGTTGCTGGCGCACCTGCCAGAAAAAATACACCCACCATCATCAAAACAATCACGACGGTGGCCCCCAAGTCAGGCTCAGCCACAATGAAGCCAACGGTTAGGGCCATGACACCACTCAGGCGCAGCAAACCTTTCCAGTGCGTTCGCACCTCTTTGGCACGGCGAACCACATAGTCAGCGGTAAAAATTGCCATCACGATCTTGGCAATCTCTGTAGGCTGCAAGGTAAAGCCACCCACCTTAATCCAGCGGTGTGCCCCATTCACTTCGGAACCCACAACCAGTACGGCGAGCAGCAAGACGATGGTAATCAACCATAACGGGAATGCATTTTTAAACCATAGATTGAGGGAGACCCGATAGGTTAAAAATGCCACCACCGCCGCAACCACAATCGAGATACCATGACGAATCAGGAAGTAGAATGGGTTTTCATGAATATATTCCGCATACGGCATCGAGGCTGACGCCACCATCACCGAACCGAAGCACAGCAGGGAAATCACAGAGAAAATCAGGATATTGCGTGCTGTCATTTCTGCTGGAAACTTGGGCAAACGATTCAGCAGCTGTGAAATCTTCTGTACAGTCTTTTGTATAGCGTTTTGGGCTAAATCAGCCATAACTCTGTCCCTAGTTTTTATTTTCATTCAAGGCATTTACACAGGCCACGAATTGATGTCCACGATCATTGTAGCTCTTAAACATATCAAAGCTGGCGCATGCTGGCGAGAGTAAAACCACATCCTTTGCATGGGTCGCCTGTTGGGCCAAATCCACCGCATGCTTTAGGCTATTGGCATGCTGGATGATGGTGGTTCCCTGAATGGCCTGTTCAATCACTGCCGCATCTTCACCAATCAGAATCACACTCTTGACATATTTCTGGATGGCATCACGTAATGGCTTAAAGTCCTGTCCCTTGCCCTGCCCCCCGAGAATCAGTGCCAGCTTGCCTTTCTTGACCTCAATCGCAGCCCCTAAACCATCAATTGCCGCCAGTGTTGCGCCAACATTCGTTCCCTTGGAATCGTTATAGTAGCGTACCCCATCAACAGTTTTGACGTATTCACAGCGATGTTCCAGCCCCTTAAAGGTTTTTAGGGTGTCAAGCATGGATTGCATTGGCAAGCCAACCGCCTCACCCAATGCCAGGCAGGCCAGTGCATTGGCAACGTTGTGCATCCCCTGAATGTACATTTCGGAAGTTTTAAGTAACCGTTCACGTCCACGCGCCAACCACATGGTACCATCTGCATCTCGCAACACGCCATACTGATTCAGGTCAGGCGCATTAAGACCAAAACTTTGCATCGGCGTGACATCTGGAACCAGTGGACGGCTTAGGTTGTCATCACGGTTATAGACTACTTTTTTCACGCCCTGAAAAATACGGTGCTTGGCCTTGTGGTATCCCAACATATTGCCATGACGATCCAAATGATCTTCACTCATGTTCAACACCACAGCCACTTCCGCATTCAGGTGGGAAGTTGTTTCAAGCTGAAAGCTGGACAGTTCCAGCACAATCAGCTCAGGTTGATCTTTCAGTAAATCCAGTGCAGGACGGCCAAGGTTGCCACCCACAGCCACTTTTTTGCCTGCATCCTGCGCCATCAAGCCAACCAATGTGGTCACGGTGCTTTTTGCATTTGAGCCTGTAATTGCAATAATTGGAACTTCTGTTGCGCGACGTAACAGCTGGATATCGCCCACAACAGCAATACCCTGCTCAATCGCCTGCTGGATTTCAGGTAGCTGTGGCGCAAGGCCTGGACTTAGGATAATTTCTTCTGCTTGTTGTAAAAGCTCTGAATCGAGTTTGCCAAAGCTGGTTTTCACTCCAGCGGGAATCTGGTCATGCCCAGGGGGAGTTTCCCGAGAATCCGTAACTGCAACCTGGTAGCCTTGTTCATGTAAAAAGTTAACCGCCGACACACCTGAAATCCCCAGGCCCGCCACGACTTTTAATCCACCACGTTGTATTAACATTTTCGTTCCATTTTTGCAGTTCACAGAATGGCAAAAATGTTAGCACTTTACTGTTTTAAATGCTTTTTCAGTTTTGGTTTTATTCAGGCTTTTTTGTGTCAGTGCGTAAAAGTAAAAAAATCGCCCATATCCTTAAATATGGGCAACCCTTATATTGCTAACGCCACTTTACCGTTTGGATCGCCTGTGACTTTTTCGTCTCTTTTTCATCAGTAGAACAGCCACAGCCCCCAGCACAACCCACCACCATTTTAGGTTTTAACCATGTGGCCAGACGTTGCCACCCTAAATGCTGGCACAGGTTGGATAAAGCCAGAAATGCTGCATTTGCTGTTTGAGGAAATACTTTCTTAAATACTACCACAGCACTCCACAGCACCAATACAGCAACAATCAAGTACTCAAACATAAGCATCTCTCCAATGATTCCCTGCCTTTGTTAAAGGGGGGCAGGTGGTATTTGCTACCCCCAAATGCGTGATGCAATCTGGTAGGTAAAAAACGACATTAAGTAGGCCAATCCAAACAAATACGCAGTCATCGCCGCCACATGCTTCCATGAACCCGTTTCACGGCGTACCGTTGCCAGTGTTGCCAGACAATGCGGCGCATAGATAAACCACACCAGCAAAGACAAACCTGTTGCCAGCGACCAGCCTGTACCATCAGCACTGATCAAGTGTGCCAAGCCTTGTGCCACCGCATCATCGTCTGCACCCGACAGTGCATAGACGGTACCCAGTGCAGCCACCACCACTTCACGGGCCGCCATCGCTGGGATCAAGGCGATACAGATTTGCCAGTTAAAGCCAATCGGGGCAAAAATAGGCTGGATCACATGCCCCAGCATCCCTGCAAAGCTGTAGTCAATTGCAGGTTGGGTTGCACCCTCTGGTGCCTGCGGAAAAGTACACAGGAACCAAAGCAAAATCGACAGCGCAAAGATAATGCCACCGACACGTTTTAAGAAAATTTTGGCGCGGTCCAGCAGTCCAATCCCGACACTTTTCAGGTCTGGAATACGGTAACTTGGCAACTCAAGCAACAACGCATGTTGTGATTTGTCCTTTTGCAGGAATTTCATCACGATGGAAACACAAAGCGCGCTAAAAATCCCTGACATATACAGGCCAAACAACACCAGACCTTGCAGGTTAAAAATGCCCCACACGGTTTGCGCTGGAATAAAGGCCGCAATCAGCAAGGCATATACAGGTAACCGTGCTGAGCAGGTCATCAGCGGCGCCACCATAATCGTGGTAAAACGATCACGTGGATCACTGATACTACGGGTTGCCATAATTCCAGGCACGGCACAGGCAAAACTTGAAAGCAATGGAATAAAGGCGCGCCCACTCAGACCAGCCTTGAACATCAACTTATCTAACAGGAACGCTGCCCGTGGCAAGTAACCTGATTCTTCCAGCACCAGAATAAAGAAGAACAAGATCAGGATTTGTGGCAGGAACACCACCACACCACCAGCCCCTGCAATAATGCCATCCACAACCAGACTTTGCAGCAATGGCTGGGAAATGTGTTGTCCCAAGGTTTCTCCAAGCCAGCCAAACAGGCTTTCAATCCCATCCATGAATGGTGCAGCCCAGGCAAAGACCGCCTGAAAGACAATAAACATCATCACAGCCAAAGTGATCAGGCCCAGCACTGGATGCAGGAAAATCTTATCCAGAAAATCGGTGCGCTTATCTTCCTGATCAACGAAATTCACCACATCCCTGAAAATCGTTTCAATTTTCTGATGGTGTCCACCTTTCAAACCACTGAGCTCTGTTTGTGGAACCGTGTATTTCTCCTGGTCCAGTGCGTGCAACAGGTTTTCAATGCCTGTGTTACGGACTGCTACAGTCTCGACCACGGGTACGCCCAAACGTTCTGACAGTTTCTGGGTATTGATCTGGATGCCACGGCGACGTGCCTCATCCATCATGTTCAACACCACCAGTATTGGGCGGCCCAGTTCAATGATTTCCAGCACCAAGCCTAAATGCAATTTTAAGTTGGTTGCATCCACCACGCATAAAAAGGCATCCTGCTGCCCCTCTTCCGCGATCTTGCCCTGACAGACATCACGGGTGATTTCCTCATCTGGACTGGTGGCCTCTAAGCTATAGGTTCCTGGCAAATCCAGGACACGAACACTCCGACCTGACGGCAACTGGAAATGCCCGACCTTACGCTCTACCGTTACCCCTGCATAGTTGGCAACCTTTTGGCGGGTTCCTGTCAGGTGGTTGAATAAAGAGGTTTTACCACAGTTTGGATTCCCCACGAGGGCAACACGTAACGCATCACTCATGCAGGTGCTCCTTCAAGTTGAATTTCAATTTTTTCAGCCTCAGTTTTGCGTAATGCGAAACGAGTAAAGCCAATCTGGATTAGAATCGGATCGCCACCAAACACACCTTTGGTAATTACCTGCACCTGAGTGCCTGGCACAAAGCCCAAACTCTCTAAACGCACTGCTACAAGATCTGGCTGTCCAGTCTCATCGACCAGGCGATTCACCTTAGTGATTATCGCCGTTTGCTTGACTTTTAATGCTGACAATCGCACCGCTTCTAACCCTTGACTCTTTTATTGCAAGTATACAGGCAAATGAGAATAATTACCAAAAACAATATCAATGGCATTTCCTTTTTTGACAGATCGACAACACAAAATTTTTCTTTTACAGTGCAGATGAATCAAGGACACTGGCTGTTATGTTAAATAAAAAACCTCGTATTCCCTCTGCGGTCAACATTCCTGAACATTTGAGTTTTTTACAGGGTTTTCGTGATTATCTGGTGGCGCAAACCGTTAGCCCCCATACCCGTAATGCCTATCTCTCCGACCTGATTCAGTGCAGCGAATTACACACATCGGTTTCATTACCGCAATGGTCGAGTGCTGACATTGCCGATGTGCTGATTGCGCTGACCAAGTCTGGTAAAAGTCCCCGTTCAATTGCACGTTGCCTATCGGCCCTGAGACAGTTCTATAAATTTTTAAGGGAACAAAAACTGAGGGATGACAACCCTGTTGCCACCCATCAATCCCCTAAAATTGGTCGAGCATTGCCAAAGGATTTATCAGAACAGGATGTTGAGTCGCTGATCAATGCGCCTGACACTAACACCGCCCTAGGCCTACGTGACCGTGCCATGCTGGAAGTGCTGTATGCCTGCGGCTTACGTGTCTCTGAGTTGCTCAATTTACGCATGGAACTGATCAATTTAAAGCAGGGCTTTTTACGCATCACAGGCAAGGGCAATAAAGAGCGTCTTGTTCCACTCGGACAATATGCCTGTGACTGGATTGAAAAATATCTGACGGAATCCCGTCCGCAGCTCTACAAGAGCAGTACCGATTATCTGTTTCTGACCCAGCACGGTGGCATCATGAGCCGCCAGAACTTTTGGTACGCGATTAAACGCTATGCGCTACAGGCCAATATTCAGGCGGAGTTATCACCGCATACCCTGCGCCATGCCTTTGCCACCCATCTTCTCAATCACGGCGCGGATTTACGTGTGGTGCAAATGCTGCTTGGGCATAGTGACCTCTCCACCACCCAGATTTATACCCATGTTGCTCAACACCGTATGCAGGAGTTGCATGGTAAATACCATCCACGGGGATAAAACCACCACTTGTCCAAGATTGGGATAAAACTTGATTTTGTTCACAATGCATCAGCAAGATTTAACGAAGTCATGGCATTTTTTTGTTATGCTAAGCCCCTGAATATATGAATATGAACAAAAAAGGTTCCTTATGTTGTTTAACCGTTCCAAGCTTGTACTTGCATGTACATTAGCATCGACATTATTGGTAAGTGCTTGCTCAAAAGAAAACTCAGCACAAAAACAAGATGCCCTGACAGCGAGTGCGCCTGCAACTGGTGAAGCATCAACCTTAAATGAACGCAATACCCAGCAGCGTCTGGTTTCAACGCTGGAAAAGCATTTTAAAACCGCCAATATCAATGCCAAAATTTTGGCGGTGAAAAAAACCGAAGTGCCCAACTTATACTGGGTGAGTCTGGAAGGGATGGGTTCAGTTTATGCCACGGCTGACGGGCAGTATATTATTCAGGGTGATGTAATTCGTTTAGGCGACAAACAGTTGCACAATGTCAGTGAGGCATTGCAGTCAACAGAGAATAAAAAACACTTGGCCGCCCTTAAAACAGAAGACCTGATTGTTTATCCAGCGCAGGGCGGTAAAGCCAAACATGTGATTTATGTGTTTACCGATTCAAGCTGCCCTTACTGCCACAAACTGCATGAACATCTGGCTGAAATTACCGCTAAAGGCATTGAAGTGCGTTACATCGCATGGCCTCGTGGTGAGCAGTTTATGCCAACCATGACCGCGATCTGGTGTAGTGAAGACCGTAAGGCCGCCTTTGATCAAGCCGTTCAGGGTTTACCTGTCCTCGCTGGAGAATGTAAAAACCCAGTACGTGACCAATATCAACTGGGTCTCAACATGGGCGTAAATGGCACCCCAGCAATTTACAATGTTGAGGGTGAATATCTGGGTGGTTATATGACCCCTGACGAGATCATCAAGCGACTTGAAAAATAAATTATTCTCTCTCCATATACACCAGAACGAATTGGGCGACAGATTAAAGTGATCTTAGCCCTAGTGTCTACGCAGTTTTTTAGCTATGATCAAGCTTCATTAAAACGATTGAATAAAATGGAGTGTGACGTGAAACCAGTTCGTCTGGCGATACTCGGTCTTGGTACTGTTGGTGGTGGAGCCCTTAAATTATTACAAGAAAATGCTGCTGAAATTAAACGCCGTACTGGTCGAGAAATTCAAATTACCCATGTGGGTACACGCCGTCCACGTCCAGACTTAAATCTTGAGGGTATTCAACAAAATGATGACCTGATGCACATCGTACGTCAACCTGATGTAGATGTCGTGGTTGAAGTCATGGGTGGCATTCATCCTGCCTATGAAGTCATCATGGAAGCCATTAAACATGGCAAGCAGGTGGTTACCGCAAACAAGGCTTTGCTTGCTGAACATGGCAATGAACTGTTTAAGGCGGCAGAAGACAATGCCGTGCAGATCGCCTATGAAGCGGCGGTTGCTGGCGGTATTCCAATTATCAAGGTAATCCGTGAAGGCCTTGCAGCAAACCATATTCAATGGCTGGCAGGGATCATCAATGGTACAGGCAACTTTATCCTGACAGAAATGCGTGAAAAAGGCCGTGCCTTTGAAGATGTGTTAAAAGAAGCTCAGGAACTGGGCTATGCCGAAGCTGACCCAACCTTTGATGTTGAAGGCATTGATGCGGCCCATAAACTCACCATTTTAGCCTCTTGTGCTTTTGGTATTCCGCTACAGTTTGACAAAGTCTACACCGAAGGCATCAGCAAGATTACCGCACAAGATGTGAAATATGCAGAAGATCTTGGTTTCCGCATCAAGCATTTGGGTATTGCACGCCGTGCAGCCAATGGAATTGAGTTACGCGTCCATCCAACATTGATCCCATCCGAAGAACTGATTGCCAATGTCAATGGTGTTAAGAATGCCGTTCTTGTGCAAGCTCATGCAGTTGGTCCTACGTTGTATTACGGTGCTGGCGCAGGTGCAGGTCCAACCGCTTCTGCGGTGGTCGCCGATGTGATTGATATTGTGCGTGATATTTCCTATACCGAAGATGGTGCAGGAACGATTCCTCAACTGGCATTTGAAGCACTCACCAATGTGCCAATCCTCAGCCGTGAGCAAATGACCACTGGATACTACATTCGCCTCAATGCCGAAGACCAGACGGGTGTATTGGCCGATGTCACCACCATTCTCAGCCGTGCGGGGATCAGTATTGATGCCATTATGCAGCAATCACGCTTAAAGGATTTAATTCCGATTGTGATTTTGACTGATCCAGTGCTTGAGTCCAAGATGGATGAAGCGCTTGCACAAATTCAGGCATTACCTACAATTCATGGCGAAATCATCAGAATTCGTTTAGAATCGCTCGATAGTTAATCAGGTTGAGGGAAAATGACTTCCCTCTCCCCGCTCTACCTCATATTGGAACACCATCATGTCGAATGCCAATCGTTATACTGGTCTTGTAGACCGTTATCGTGACCGTTTACCTGTGTCTGCAACTACACGTGCAATCTCTTTGGGTGAAGGTAATACTCCACTAATCAAACTAGAGAACATTCCACGTATTATTGGCAAAAATGTTGAAATCTATGTCAAATACGAAGGTCTGAACCCAACAGGTTCATTTAAAGACCGTGGTATGACTATGGCGGTGACCAAGGCAGTTGAGGAAGGCTCTAAAGCGATTATCTGTGCCTCTACAGGTAATACTTCAGCAGCGGCGGCAGCTTATGCGGCCCGTGCAGGCATCAAGGCATTTGTCCTCATTCCAGAAGGCAAGATTGCCATGGGTAAAATGGCACAGGCGATGATGTATGGCGCGATCACTATGCAAATCCGCGGTAACTTCGATGACGGCATGCGTCTGGTCAAAGAAGTGGCTGACCAAGCCCCTGTAACGATTGTAAACTCAATCAACCCGTACCGTTTGCAAGGTCAAAAAACCATTGCCTATGAAATCGTGGAAGCTTTAGGTCGTGCGCCTGACTATCACTGCTTGCCCGTCGGTAATGCAGGGAATATCACCGCACACTGGATGGGTTATACAGAAGCAGTTGCAAACCAGCCTGCTGACCAGTTTGAACAAGTGATCTATGATGCATCAACTGATCAATTTACTGGCCCTAAACCAGAAAGTTTACCGACCATGGTCGGTTATCAAGCTGCTGGTGCTGCGCCATTCTTACGTGGAGCGCCTGTAGAGAATCCAGAAACTGTTGCAACAGCGATTCGTATTGGTAATCCACAAAGCTGGAACCATGCCAAAGCGGTGGTACGTGACTCTAAAGGCTGGTTTGACGAGTTACAGGATGCTGAAATTCTTGAAGCGCAACGCCTACTTTCAATGTATGAAGGTGTGTTTGTGGAACCTGCTTCTGCTGCCTCTATCGGTGGCGCAATCCGTGACATCAAGGCGGGTAAAATTGCTGAGGGTTCTGTGATTGTATGTACCGTAACAGGTAATGGTCTTAAAGATCCTGATACTGCAATCAAGCAATGTGCTGATGCAGTCATGTTGTCAATCGATGCCACCATGGCTCAAGTGAAAGATTCAATTCTTTCAAATATGTAAGCTATCATTGATAGATCAAAAAACCTGCTACGGCAGGTTTTTTTAATCTTCAGGCGTTAAGATTCTTTTTTCATTTCCTTAAACAGTTCAGCCCGCTGCTCATCACTTAAGTCCAGTTCTTCTGCCAACTCTTGAATGAGTTCTTCAACAAGGGCTTCGGCATCAAAGTCTTCACCCTCTTCTTCGTCTCCCCAGTCATCTTCATCATAGCTATACTGCTTGGCCAATTCTTTTTCAATCGTTTGAATTTCTTCTAGACCAATTTCTTTAATTTCAAACAAAGGTTGCTTCAATAGCGAATTCACAGCATACAATGCTTCATCTTGCCAAGCATCAATGACAAGAGTTTGTTTTGCTTCATCATAACTTAAACCAGATTGTGCACTAATCATTGCCTGCAATAAAATCGGTTGCGCTGAAAGTTCTTCTAAGCTACCTTTTAGTTCAATTGCTGAATAATCATAATCAGCAAAAATATGCTCAACTTTAGATTTAAAAGCATCTAAACTTTCTGAATATATTAAACCCGCAAAGCATTCATCATGTTCCTCAACCCATCGTTGTTTTTTTACAGACCATAAACCATAAAATTTGACTTGATTTTCGAATTCAACCAATTGGAATTTTTGCATTCCAGCAAGCTGAATAAATTCAAAGGTATCATCGTCACTTAAACTTACTGGTAATACATCGTCAGAGATATCCCCTGCTTCGCAGATATGTTCACCACAACGTGAATATACGAAATCATCTAATTGCTGCAATAATGCTTCATCAGCATCAAAAAGGGATTCAACTTCATGTAATGCAAAATCACGCGCTCCATCTATCTCAAGTTTTTTATAAGCTAATTCAGCCTGTTGCTTATTATCAAAAACATTAGCAATACGATTGCCAGCTACGTAGAAAGTTTCATCGTTATAACCAAAGTATTTCTCACGAATCACATAGCTGCCCATGTTGTTCCCCTAATTTATTTATCACTCAATTGTTTGTTTTTTCTGATGTAAAACTTAAGCACTGTAAAGCCAGTGTTATGATTTAACATTAACTGATTTTTATTTTAAAAACCAGTATCATGCGTTGATACAAGACAAATTATGTCGCTTCATTTTGGCATAAAAAAACTCTTCTTGATGAAGAGTTTTTATTTTAAAAACTGATCTACGCAGTATTAAATACGTTTTGGCAGTGTTGCAACCCAATTCAATAGATTGGTAGCATCATTGGTACGTGCCTGTGAACTGGATGCACCAAGCAATACCACAACCGCTGGACGCGAATTTACTGTGGTGTGCATCACCACACAACGCCCTGCCTCATTGATATAACCTGTTTTTGACAGGTTAATGTTCCAGCCACCATTACGCACCAAGGCATTGGTATTGTTTGACTTCAACATACGATAGCCTAGATTGAAGTCATAGGCTGGCGTGGTAGAGAACTGACGAATCAAGCCATATTGTGAAGCTGCACTGACTAGAATGCCTAGATCACGTGCTGATGAAATATTATGAGGGTCCAGCCCCGTTGATTCAGCAAAACGGGTAGAGCTCATACCTAATTGCTTTGCCTTAGCATTCATGGCTGCAATAAAGGCAGGACGGCCACCTGGATAGGTACGAGCCAAAGCGGCTGCCGCAGGATTTTCAGACTTCATCAAGGCAAACAACAATGCTTCTGCACGGTTCATTGTGTCGCCAACACGCAGGGTTGAACTGGAGTTTTTGCCACCTGCACCCGCAAAATCAATGGATTGCAATGTAATTTCTTCAGACATATTTAAACGTGCGTCAGCAGTCACAACGGCTGTCATCAGTTTGGTAATTGACGCAATTGGCACAGACATGTTGCTGTTTTTGCTGTACAGCACTTCACCCGTTTGCGCATCCATCACCAGCGCAGCGCGGGCATTGACTGAAGGCTGGCTACTATAATTGATACTGTTGCTAAAAGTGTCGCGAATTTGTACAGTATTTTTAGGGCTACTCGACGATGTAATGGTTGCAGAACCACCACTGCGCAAAGTTGTCGTCACAGAGGTCGAGCCTTGCGGACTAATCTCTAAAGGTTCATCTTCCTCCATTAACTGGCTAGCATCATTCGCAGACCAGTTTAATGACGCAGAACCATTTGTACCCGAAGCAACTGGACTGTTATTGACCACCAGCTCGGCAAAGCTTGTTGAACTCCACGCCAACAAGATAGACATGCCCAACACATGGATGACAGATTTTTTAGAATTTTTCACGACACAATACTCAACTCAAGACGCTGCACATTTGCGCTTACTATCATTATGCCTTACATTTGAACAAATCGGGTAAAGCTTTTATAGACACAATTGTGTACAACTATTCGCTAGAAACGGAGAATAGGATTGCTAATTTTGTCGTTTCAATGCAAGCTAATTTTGCTTTATGTAACAAAAAAACCAGTTTTTCTGAAAAAAAGGAGGTCTTCTTGATCACTGTTCTTGTTGTTGATGATCATGAGCTCGTACGCACAGGCATTTGCCGTATGCTGGAAGACCATCCAGATGTTGATGTTGTTGGGCAGGCTGAGTCTGGAGAGGAAGCCATTGCCCTAGTTCGGCAAAAACATCCGCAGGTGGTGCTGTTAGATGTAAACATGCCTGGCATTGGTGGGGTTGAAACCACACGTCGGCTATTACAGACAGCACCTGACACTAAAGTAATTGCGGTGAGTGGCCTTACAGAAGAACCTTATCCATCCCTGTTACTTAAGGCTGGGGCAAAGGGTTATATCACCAAAGGTGCGCCGATTGCAGAAATGGTGCGTGCCATTAACAAGGTGATGCAGGGCGGTAAATATTTCAGTGCCGACATAGCCGAACAACTCGCCAGTTCCTATCTTTCCGACACCCAACAATCTCCGTTTGATGCTCTTTCTGAACGTGAAATGCAGGTGGCAATGATGGTGGTCAACTGTATCAGTGCTCAGGAAATTGCAGATAAATTATTCGTCAGCGTAAAAACCGTAAATACCTATCGTTATCGTATTTTTGAAAAACTGGGAATTGATAGCGATGTCAAGCTTACCCATCTTGCGATTCGATATGGACTCATTAAACCTTAATCTTTAGTCATCGCCTATGTTGGGACAAATTGCCTCCTCTGTATCACAGACCATCTATCGACTAGGGATTTGGTATAGTGGTTATCGCCTGATTATTTCAGTCAGCCTGATCCTGATTTATGTGCTTACCGCAGAACAACTGGGCAACAACTATCAATACCCTTTTCTCTATTTTTATACACTGCTGTGTTATACCTGCGTCAACATTTTTCAGCTCTTTTTACTGAAACTGCTTCCACTGCAAATCACCAAGCAACTGATCTTTGTCTTTATTGTTGACGTGATTTGCCTGAGCCTAATTACATTTTCAGCAGGTGGGCCAAACCTCCAGCTTAGCCTGCTCTACGTTATTATTATTTTTTCATCCGCCATTCTGCTTAATGCCCAGTTATCCTTAATCGTCACGCTGTTCGCGGTAATTATGGTGGTTTACCAGCGTTTTCTTGGCAACTTTTTTGACTACAATAATTTAAATCATCTCGGCAATAGCGCTCTCCTTGCCTTTCTATTTTTTGTGGTGCATGCGATTGGCCGTATTGCAGTGCAACGCTTTAAAATTCTGGAAACCTTAACTTTCCACCAATCTATCGAGATCCATCAACTCCAGAACATTAACCGCTATATTCTCGAACAGATCGAGGATGGTTATCTGGTGCTGGATGAAAGCAGCCATATTGTACTCAGCAATCCCGCCGCCAATACCCTGCTGGGTGTTCATTTTCCTATTTCGGCGGAAAAAACACCACTGATCAAATGGCAGGCCGACCTGTTCGAATTGATCAGGCTCAGTGACCTGAAAGATGGTGAGGAATTTAGTTTTGAATCCCAACAAAGCCCTTATACCGTCAATATAAAGGTTAAGCACCTCGTCGTTCCTGAACAATTCCTCATTTTATTGATTTTAAAAGATGCACAGAAACTTAACCAGCAAGTCCAGCAATTGAAACTGGCGGCCTTAGGACAGCTCTCCGCCAGTATCGCTCACGAAATTCGCAACCCTCTGGCTGCAATTGTACAGGCCAATGAACTGCTCAAGGAAAGTGATGCCCATCAACAGGACATGCTTTCACGCATGATTGGCAAACAGGCCAAGCGGATTGACAGCATCATTCAGGATACGCTGGAAATGGCACGCAACAAGCCGACAGAGGCACAGGTCATTCACCTGACTGATTTTTTTGGTAGCCTACTCAATGAAGATTTGGCTGATGTAAAACAACAGATTCAGCTCAATCTTCCTGAACGAGCCAGTATCCTGTTTGATGAAAAACAGTTGAGGCAGGTCATGATCAACCTGATTCGCAATGCATTGAGACATAATGCCGCAGATGCGGAACATATTGAGGTGCAGGTGCATTTAAAAGAGGGGCGAATCTGTATTGATGTCATTGATTTTGGTACAGGCGTGGCAAAACGCGATATTTCTCAGCTATTCAAGCCATTTTTTAGTACCGCAATTAAAGGAACTGGTTTAGGATTGTACCTATCTCATAGCTTTTGTGAGGCAAATCATGCAAAGCTCACCTATGTTGAGCGACAACAAGGAGCATGTTTCAGGATTGAATGCTCAAAAATTCATTGATTTAGATTAGGTTTTCGGGGAAATGGCAACTAAACAACCACTCGTCTTGCTGGTAGACGATGAAGAAGACTTATGTCTCCTCATGCAAATGACGCTTGCACGAATGGGGATTAAAACCCATCTCGCCTATCGTGTAGAGCAAGCAAAAAAGTTTTTTACTGAATTTCAGTATGATGCTTGTTTAACAGACCTAAACCTTCCAGATGGTAATGGTCTCGATTTAGTCAAACACGTAACACAGAACTATCCCAATACACCGATTGCGGTACTAACTGCCTATGGCAATATGGATATTGCTATTGCGGCATTGAAAGCGGGTGCATTTGATTTTGTCAGTAAGCCTGTCAATCAAACACATTTAGACCAGTTGATTCAAAAAGCGTTAAATCGCCCACAACCTGAACAGGAAGCAGCTGAAACAGCTTTAGAAAATAAATTACTGATTGGGCGATCGGCACCAATTCAACAATTACGTATCGCACTCAAGAAAATTGCCCGTTCTCAGGCACCTGTATTTATCACGGGCGAGTCTGGAACAGGTAAGGAAGTCGTTGCCAATCTGGTTCATCGTCTAAGTAACCGTAGTGAAGGGCCTTTTATTGCAATTAACTGTGGTGCCATTCCAACCGAATTGATGGAAAGTGAACTGTTCGGACATAAGAAAGGCAGTTTTACAGGTGCGGCACAGGACAAACAGGGCTTAATTCTGTCAGCACATGGTGGTAGCTTGTTTCTGGACGAGATCGCAGAACTACCACTCAATATGCAGGTCAAATTATTACGTGCCGTACAGGAGAAGAAGATCCGCCCTGTCGGCTCAGACCAAGAAATTGATGTTGATTTCCGTGTGATCAGTGCCAGCCATCAGGATCTTGAACTTCTGGTTCAACAAAGCCGCTTCCGTCAGGACTTATTTTTCCGTATTCACGTCATGGATATCGTGCTGCCACCTTTGCGTGAGCGTGGCCAGGACATTCTCCTGCTGGCGAATCACTTTATCCAGAAAATTAGCCAGGAATGGGAACTCCCTGCAAAAACCCTGTCTTCTCGTGCAGAACAATTCCTGTTACAACAATATTTCCCAGGCAATGTGCGTGAGTTACGCAATATCATTGAACGCGCCATCACCCTCAGTGATGACGAAAATATCGATCTTGCACACTTGCAAACAGCCCCATTACGCGGCTCAATTGCGACTCCTGTCACCATGCCCTTTGCAACGCAGGAAGAGAATGAGCAGGTTCATCCAAGCACTAGCCCTGCAATGAGTTCTAAAAAACTTCCGCCTGAAGGACTGGAACGCTATCTAGAAAATATTGAGAAAGAAATCCTGCTCAATGCACTCAATCTCACGCACTGGAACCGTACTCTGGCGGCCAAGAAACTGGGCATGACGTTCCGCTCTTTACGCTATCGTTTGAAAAAATTTGGACTCGATACTGAAGATGATGAGTAATACGCTGATCTAAAAATAAAGCCCCTTTAAAAGGGGCTTTATTATGTTAAAGCTTACTTTTCAGCACCAGTTCAGTGACATGTTCTAAATAACTGTCCTCTTTCATTTCTGGTGGCAAGGGATAGGTCTGGTTTGGCTGAATCCCCTGTCCCTCAATCATGTTGCCATTTGGGGTGTAATAATGCGATACCGTCATTTGCAGGGCTGCGCCACTTGGAAGTGGAAACAGTTTTTGTACCACACCTTTACCATAACTGTTCTCCCCAATCACCCATGCCCGTTTATGTTCTTTCAGGGCTGCGGTAAACACTTCAGCCGCTGATGCAGAACGGCGGTTGATCAAAATCCCCAGTTTAATATTCTGAAACTCATTGGAGGGCAATGCCTGAAACTGCTGATCACCCTCGGAACGGCTTTTTGTGGTGACAATGAGTCCCTGATTCAAAAATAAGTCTGCTGATTCAACCGCAGCGGAAAGCAGTCCACCTGGATTATTGCGTAAATCCAGCACAACCGCCTTTAACTTGGTTGAACTGTATTCCTCAATCAGTCGTTTGATTTCATTGGCCGTATCTTGCTGGAATACCCGAATTTTGAGTACCAGTACCTGATTATGTAATAAAACAGGTTCAATATCAGTTTCAACTTTTTTATTCCGAACCAGAATTACCGTGCTATTGCTGTTTTCAGGTTGTATTTGCAGGGTGCTGCCAATCGATCCATAAAGTAAACCCTGCACTTGATCTTGATTCAGGCTCTTTAATTCCTGATTGTCAATTTTCAGGATGGTTTGCCCATTACGCAATCCCAGCTTATTGGAATCCGACCCTGTTTTTAGGTCATGAATCTGCCATAAGCGGGTAAAGCTGTCATAATTTAAATTAAAATCAACAGAAGCTAAATCACCCTCGGTATATTGAATCAGCTGGCGATATTCCTCAGCAGACAGATAACGGGAATAGCGATCCAGACCACTGACCAATCCCTTAATGGCCTGCTGAAACAGGGCATCATCAGATTTCTTGTCAACATAGTTGTCCCGTACAATGCCATAGATTTGTACAAACTGTTGAATTGACTCAATTGGCACTTCGGCGCTGCTATGCGGTGCAGTCTCCTCCACCCAGCCCGATGGATGTGGGCTTGGTGCTGCATATAGGATATGTCCCCAACACATCAACAAACCTACATAGAAAGCCCTGTGGATGTTGTTGTGCTGGTTCATTGGTTCACCTTTCTAAAGAAGCTCTTCTTTTAAAAACAGGAGCTAAGGGAAATTTATTCCAAAGTAATTAAATTTTTACCCTGCATTTCTGGCGGTACAGGAATCTGCATCAAATGAAGCAGTGTTGGCGCGACATCTGCCAAAACCCCACCCTCAGCAATGGTTGCCTGCGTTGGCCCAACATAGATAAATGGAACCAGTTCAGTAGTGTGCTGGGTATGAACCTGTCCACTGTCGTAGTCCTGCATTTGCTCTACATTACCATGATCGGCGGTAATTAACATATGCCCTTTGTTTGCCATGACAGCCTCATAGACACGTCCCAAACAGGTGTCCACTGTCTCAACCGCTTTTACCGCAGCGTCAAACACACCTGTATGCCCGACCATGTCACCGTTGGCATAGTTCACCACCAACAGGTCAAACTCACCTGAATTAATGGCATTCACCAGTTCATCAGTGACTTCTATGGCACTCATTTCAGGTTTCAGGTCATAGGTTGCCACATTGGGTGATGGAATCAGGATACGCTTTTCACCTGTATATTCATCTTCACGACCACCACTAAAGAAGAACGTGACGTGGGCATATTTTTCAGTTTCAGCAATACGCAACTGGGTTTTGCCTAAACCAGACAAGTATTCACCAATGGAATTTTTAAGTTCTTCTGGCATATAGGCAACAGGTGCATCAATGCTGGCCTGATAACGGGTCAGCATCACAAACTTTGACAAATGCGGAACAACTTTACGCTCAAAGCCTGCAAAATCTTTTTCAACAAAGGCACGGGTGATTTCACGGGCACGGTCAGCACGGAAATTCATAAATACAATGCTGTCACCATCCTGTACCTTGACGGTTTCACCAATACGGGTTGCTCGAACAAATTCATCGTTCTCATCCGCCGCATAGGCCTGTTCCAAGCCATCAACCGCAGAATTGGCAACACGGATTGCCTCACCCTCGGTCATCAAGCGATAGGCCTCTTCAACACGGTTCCAGCGATTGTCACGGTCCATTGCAAAATAGCGGCCAATCATTGAGACAATACGCCCCTGATTTGGGTATTGGGCAAACATGGCATCCAGTTTTTGCAGCGATGGCTTGGCACTGCGTGGTGGTGTATCACGACCATCGAGGAATGCATGTAGATATACTGTTGCACCACGTTTTAGCGCAAGCTCACACATGGCAACGATATGGTCTTCATGCGAGTGTACACCACCCTCTGACAACAACCCCATCACATGCACTGCACCATGGGCTGCCTTGGCTTTTTCAACCGCATCCACCAGCACTTCATGCTCAAAGAAATCACCAGTACGAATGTCCTTGGTAATACGGGTAAAATCCTGATACAGCACACGACCTGCACCCAGATTCATATGCCCCACTTCTGAGTTGCCCATCTGTCCATCAGGCAAGCCCACATCCTCACCAGAGCCAGAAATTAAACTATTGGGATGCCTGGCTTTCATGGCGCTGAGGTTTGGCGTTTTTGCCGCCAGATAAGCGTTGTCCTCAACCGCTTCACGATGTCCCACGCCATCCATAATGACCAGAACGTGAGGAATTTTGCCAGCATTTGCATCCGTCATAATGGACTCTCTGTTTGTCTATCATTTGATCGGCATAGTTTACCGAAATTTGACAAATTTCTCCATGATCTTGCAGACGCTTTAATCAATAATGATTATCAATTCAAACTATTCAGACTTCTAGCGTGCGCGATAGAGCAAATAACTTCCTGCCACAAACATCAACAGGATTGGCAGCAAGACAAACCACGCTGGGGAAGGCGCATACACCAGACTTGCATAGCCCAAAAAGTCCTGTAAATAGAAAAAGCCCAGTCCTGTAAATAATGCAATTACGAGACGGAAACCCATCGATTGCTGACGCAATGGGCCAAAAATAAAGGAACAGGCGATCAATACCAGCGTAATCAGGGCAAAGGGTGAAGCAACTTTTTGCCAGAATGCCAATTCATAGGTTTTTGGCACCTGACTATATTCTTTTAGGTAGTGCATAAAACTGATCAGTTGGCTTGGCGATAAATCCTCTGGGTCCAGCGTAACCATATGTACATATTTAGGCTGTAATGCCAGTCCCAATGGCTGTTGCTCATGATCAGTCTTGATCGCATTACCCTGAGCCAGTAAATCGACCTGATGCGACTCTTTTAAAGTCCACTGCCCATCTTTGACAAACTGCCCTTGTTCGGCACTGACAAAAGACTGTAAACGATAGTTTTGATCGAAATCAATGACATTAATATCACGAAGTTGTCCCTGGGCATTGGCATAGTCAATATAGATAAAGCGCTGCCCCTCACGTGACCAATAGCCTTTTACCTCACCCAAGGATGCGACACTACGCTGTTTTTTAATGCTCTGCGCCTTTTCATTGGTATATGGGATCACCCATTCACTCAAGGCAAACGACAGGATGATCAGCAATAAAGCTGAACGCATTACCCAGCCCACAATGCGCCATAGGCTGATGCCCACTGAACGCATCACAATCAGCTCACTATTGGATGCCAATGCTCCCAGCCCTAAAACCGAACCAATCAATGCCGCAACAGGCAGGATTTCATAGAGATAGCGCGGCGCCCCCCACATCACAAACAGGAACGCCTGCCATGCGTTATAATCGGGTTTAAGCGAACCCAGCTCACCCAGATAGGTAAACAACACCTGTAGAAAAGACAGCACCAGCGTGGTTCCCAGCATGGCGAGAACCGTGGTTTTGGTGACATGTCTGGCGACTATTCGACGTGCTAACATCACAACCCCACTCGCTGCATACTTTTCTTGATTTTGGGTGCCAGCTTCTGTTTACGGGCAAAAATTGCCGCAGCACCTGCATATACCAACAACACCACTGGATAGGCCCAGATATCCAGTTGTTCCTTACTAATCCGCGTTTTAATCGCGATCATCAACACAATCAGGCTGGCAAAGATGAAAATGGCGGGAATCAGACGGTAATAACGTCCCTGCCGTGGGCTAACCTCAGATAAAGCCACGGTCAGCATCAGGGCAATCACCATGACCAATGGACCAAAAATCCGCCAGCCCAGCTCACTCCGCACCACGGAATCATCCCGCTTTTGCCATAGCTTGCTCATCGGCAATGCTTCCACATCATCACTTTCAAATTTGACATCCTTATCATTTTCCAGACGTAAACGATAGGACTGAAACTCGGCTTGAGTATATCTAGGCTGGTTTGGATAGATTTCGTAGCGACGGCCCTGAACCAGATCAACCACATTGGCGGTATCATTGGCCATTTCCACACGGGTGGCTTCTTTCGCCAGAATCATCACATCAGGCTTATCTTCCCGATCCGCCTTTTGGTAATAAAAAATATCCTTTAAATTCTTACGGTCTTCCGAAAGCGAACCTGCATAAATGGTATATGGCCCAGAAGAGATAAACTCCTTTGGTCGAACCAGATCAAAGCCCGCACGCACAGCCTGAGTCTGCATCAGGCTTTTATAGGCGCGTATTCCCGAAGATGCTCCCCAAAACATCAAGATAGACTGAACAATCAAAAATACCAGGGTCATTGGTAATAAGAGTCGTGCCAACTGGTTGCGGCTCACGCCACTGCCATTCAACACCGCCATTTCATGATCGACATACAGACGACCAAACACCAGCATCAGGCCAATAAAAAAGCCCAATGGCAGGATCAACGTTAAAAACTCAGGCAAACGATAGGCAATGATGCTCAGCAGGACATCACCGTCCAAACGACCCTGTGCAGCACGTCCAAAAATCTTGATCAACTGACCGCCCATAATGATTAGAGTGAGCAAGGCAGTCACCACCAGCGAGGTGGACACCACTTGTTTGACGAGGTAACGCCGAATAATCAAGGTAATGCTTCCAGATAGAGTCAGTCGAAAGGAAACTGTAGTTTACCCGAATGTTAAAAATATAAAACCTATCGCTTGTTGCCGATTGCAACCTCATATCCGAAAGTGTTTAATGGACTTATCTTTCTTTTTTGTCCATTAGGTTCGAAACAGACAATGAAATTTACACTGCAAACTGCATTTCCAGCACAAACATCAAGTGAATCTTTGTGGATATTGGTTGATTCAGAACAATTACAACAGAATTTAAATGCTTATCAAATCAACCAGCTAGATGACATTCTCAATGCCACTCAGTTTAAGGCGGGTTTTAATGAAAGCCTGCCGTTAATTGCCAATATTGCGGTACAGCCAAACGCCCAGCTACTGGGTCTTGGGAAAAGTGCAGAATTAAAAGCTATTAAATTAGCAAAACTCGCACAATCCATTATCAAATCATCACAAAATAAATTTAAGCACATCACGCTAGACATTTCGGCGTTACCGACTGATTTACATGGATTGTTTGCCTTGAACCTGACACAGGCAGCTTATGGCTATGATGCATTTAAATCCAAGAAGAATGAATTTGTGTTGGAAAGCATTGATCTGGTTGCAAGCGAAAGCCCACTGAATGATGCCCAACTCAACCTGATTCATGCAGTTCAGTCAGGTCAAAACTATGCGCGCGATTTAGGCAACTGCCCGCCGAATCTTTGTTTCCCAGAATATCTTGCTGATCAGGCCCTTGCCCTTGCCGCACAATATCCAGACCTACTCAAAGTCACGGTACTGGATGAGCAGCAAATGGCTGACCTGGGCATGTATGCTTTCCTTGCCGTCAGCAAAGGCTCAGAACGTCCAGGGCGCGTGATCACGTTGGAATACAATACCCAGGTAGATCAGGCACCTGTGGTACTGGTCGGTAAGGGCGTGACTTTTGATACAGGCGGTATTTCACTCAAACCAGGCTTGGGTATGGATGAAATGAAGTTTGATATGTGTGGTGCGGCCTCGGTACTGGGTACAATCCGCGCATTATGCGAAGCCCGACTGCCAATTCATGTGGTCGGTGCGGTTGCTGCGGCTGAAAACATGCCATCAGGGCATGCCACCCGTCCAGGTGACATCGTGACCACCATGAGCGGTCAAACCGTTGAAATTCTGAATACTGATGCCGAAGGCCGCCTTGTACTTTGTGACACACTGACCTATATCAAACGCTTCAACCCTGCCCTTGTGATTGACATTGCGACGCTGACAGGTGCATGTGTGGTGGCGCTAGGCAAAGTCGTCAGTGGGCTATTCTCTCCAGATGATGAACTGGTACAAGAATTACAACTTGCTGGCGAACAATCACTCGACCGTGTATGGCGTATGCCTGTGATGGAAGAATATCAAGAACTCCTTGATTCACCATTTGCCGATATTGCCAATATTGGTGGTCCTTATGGTGGTGCAATAACCGCAGCATGTTTCCTTGAACGTTTCACTCGTGATTACCGCTGGGCACATCTTGATGTGGCTGGTACAGCATGGTTATCTGGTGCAGCTAAAGGTGCAACTGGACGCCCAGTACCATTACTGATGCAGTTTTTAGCGAATCGTGTTGAAACGAATAACTAATCTATGGCACAAGTTAGTTTTTATTTGTTTGAAAACAGCGTTGAGCGGCAAGTTGATAGTGCTTGCCGTTTATGTCGAAAAATTCTGAATCAGCACCCACAGATTTGGTGGTATTGTGTTGATTCAAATTTACAAAATGAGTTGGATAACAAGCTATGGAGTTTTGATTCAAGTAGCTTTATTGCTCATGGAATTGATCAATTGAATAGTCCAGTGTGTATTTCAGCTGAATTACCGCCATCGAATGATTGGATTGTATTTAATTTTAACAATCATGCACTTGAACAAACTCAGGATTTTCGCCACATTATCGAAATTATTGAAAATAATGAAACCGCGAAACAGGCTGGTCGGGAAAAGTTTAAAATGTATCGTCGTTTGGGTATCGAACCTCGAACATTTAAATTATAAGTCTGCAACAAAAAGCATCATTTTGAGGAGTGTCGCGTGGCATTAAATGTAGGTCAGGATTTTAAAAAACGCTGGTTAAATGCACCTGAAACAGTCCGCCAGACTTATCAGGAAGATTTGGCACGTATCTGTGATCTATTGCTACCGCAAACCCTGATTCAAACATGGAAGCAACACGAAGAGAAAGCGCAGCAGCGTTCCCAACAACGCATCGATCAGGCCTATGCCGACTTAAAGGCAGAATTGATCGAACAGGCACGCGTTCGTAAACAATTGGCTTTGGAAAAAGCTCTGGCGGAAAAACGTGCTGCCGAGGCGGCTTATGCAGCACAGCTACAGGCAGATGAAGAACAGCAGTTTGAACAGCAAACTGAAAATCTTGTTGCTCTTCGACAACACATTGATCAAGAAATTGCACAACACACTGAACGTTATCAGGTCAATCCTGAACAGCCAAGCGTTGATTACGCCCAAGGTCAGCGCGTTGTGATTGAAGATCAGCAAATTCTGTCTGAGCTGGAAAGTGTCCGTGTTCGACTGGAACTGGAAGCGGAAAGTTTGATTGAACAGGCAGTAACTGTATTCCGTGCCAAGCTTCATGCACTGGCTCAGGACGAAATTGACTACATATTGAAAAACAGTCAGTTCTCAGATGAAAAATAATAAAAAAGCCCAGTTTAAACTGGGCTTTTTTATGTTTCATTTTTTATTTTAAGAAACCGTTTTCAGCCAAAAATGCCATACTGATGTTCGACTCAATTTTTTGTTCCGCTGCTTTATCACCCAACAATAAACGTTCAATATAACGAGCTAATACATCTACTTCCAGATTCACTTTGCTTCCAACCTGCCATGTCCCAATATTGGTACGCTCAGCGGTATGTGGAATCAGGTTTAGGCTCAGGATATTGCCACGTAAATGGTTAATGGTCAGGCTAATGCCATCTACCGTCACAGAACCTTTTTCAGCTAAATATTTTGCCAATTCAACAGGTGCTGTTACTTCAAAATATAATGAACGTGCGTCTTCTCGAACGACTGTAATTTCTCCTAGACCATCAACATGTCCACTCACAATATGTCCACCAAAACGTGTTGTTGGCAACATTGCTTTTTCGACATTGACGGATTGACCTACTTTCCATTGACCTAAAGTCGTTCGATTTAAGCTTTCACGAGACACATCTGCAGCATACCAATTGCTTCCCCACTCGATCACTGTGAGACAAATTCCATTAGTCGCAATTGAATCACCTAAATGTACATCAGACATATCCAAATCAGTTTGAATACGTAGACGTACATCACCGCCTACACTTTGTAAGCTCTCAACCTTACCTAAACTTTCAATAATGCCTGTAAACATAAAATCTCTCCTAACGCCTCTTTTACCACAAGGCCAATTGGGTACTATTGCCTGTAGTATCCACCCCACCCAATTCAGCAAAGTGATACAACTGTCCTAAAAGCTGTCGCAAAGGTGGACCAGACTTGGCATGGGTATCGGTAATCACGATAAATTCAAGTACCCGTGCCCGTTCAGACTGACGTTGTTTACTGACCCGATAGCGAGGAACATCCTGAGTCAGCAATGTGACCTTGCCGCGTTTTAAATTGGCGGTCAGCAGGTCTTTCGGTTCAATATTTCCATCAGTCGAATAACTGGTCAAAATATAGCGGGCATTAATGGTTTCCAATAACTTCTCATACGCCTCTCTGGCATATTTGGATGAGTTATATTGACTTGGACGCTGTTTACGCCAGGCACGGTCAATGCCACTCTTAAAGCCTTTGGTATCAGGTGGTGGCAGATCAACCTGATCCCATAAAGTCAGTGCATTGAGCACATGGTAATTACTGCTATAGGCGTGCTGATTATAGGGTGGATCAAGATAAGCCACATCCACCTCAAAACCACTCATTTGATTGGCCAGATGTTGGGCATCCACACACCACATTTCAGCCGCAGGACGCTTCGTATCGCCAATCTCACAGAAACGGCTTGGGGTCAGCCACAGTAAGGATTCAATCCGTTCCAGTGCTGTTTGGGTCTTACCCCCCCAGCCCTGATGGAAGCTTTTGAATACGCCACTGGTATTACTGACAAAGCTTGCCGAATACAGCAATGGTGCTAGTAATGCACTCATTTCCACATCATTGATTGCACCCTGTGCCTGCCAGGTTGCGATTTGCTGACGAATCGCATCAATCCGCATGCCATTACGGCGTTTAAAGAACAAACGGTCACGTGCTGCATCATAGATATCATCATTGCGCGGACAGAGGTTGTGCGTGACCCAGCCCTTAACCTCGGGCAGACGGTTGAGATAATCAATGGCCTTTTGATAGCCACCCAGTTCCTTAAAAGCAGGCGCATCAACACAGGCCAAAATGGCATGGTTCAAGGCATGGCTATAGGGTTCCCAGTCATTGGCGATCACACGATAGCCATTCTGGCGTGCCAAACGCGAGACCACACCACTCCCCGCAAAGAAATCAGCAAAAATCGGTGGGTTCTTTTTCCTGCTATTCAGTGTTTCCGTAATCTCAAGCGCCTCCAAAATAAGGTGCAATAGACGACGCTTATTACCGAGATAGGGAACGAGCTGATGAAAAAGATATTCGTCAGTGGTACGTGCCGCGTGCCGACGTTTGTGATAAACCGATGGTTCTGGATTCATATCATCTCTTGGATAGGGAACAATCTCAGGCGAATGTCTTGCCCAAGCTGGGTGATATCGACCAACTCAAACCGCAGTTGCTCTGCCATTTGGCTAAATTCAGCATTGAACATTGCACGGGCAGATTGACCAAGTAAGGTGGGTGCAACGTAACTGATCACTTCATCAACCAAACCCTGCTGTAAAAAGGCGGTGGACAACGTTGCGCCAGCCTCAACCAATACATCATAAATTTGGTATTGTTGAGCCAAGGCCTGCAATAATTGATTTAAAGGTTGCGGCGACAATTGTATCACGCCTAAATCGGCAAGTTCCTGACGAAATGGAGTCATCACCATCACTGTTTCAGGATTTTGTAATATCTTGGCAACAAGTGGCAACTGTCCCTGACGGTCTAACACGATACGTTTGGGTTGTACCACGGTCTCAATATCAATATTGTCCAAGGAACGCACATTAAGTTCGCAGTCATCTGCCAGTACTGTTTGAATGCCCGTAATCACTGCACCAGAAACTGCACGCCAATGCTGTACATCCTGCCGCGCGGCCGGGCCTGTAATCCATTTCGATTCACCCGACGCCATCGCGGTACGTCCATCCAGACTGGATGCAATTTTTAAACGCACATACGGCAAACCCGTAGACATCGCTTTTAAAAAGCCCAAATTGAGCGTTTTCGCAGTTTCTACACAAATTCCTGTTTCAACTTCAATACCCGCTGCTTGTAAAATTTGAACGCCTTTTCCCGCGACTAATGGGTTTGGGTCTGAACAAGCGACCACGACTTTCTTCACCTGAGCTTTAACCAATGCTTCGGCACAGGGAGGTGTTCTGCCGTAATGCGCGCAGGGTTCCAGGGTCACATAAGCTGTCGCGCCTTTAGCATGTTCGCCCGCTTGGCGAAGTGCAAAAACTTCTGCATGCGGCTGCCCCGCCTTAGGATGGAACCCCTCTCCAATCAGTTGATCGTTCTTGACAAGGACACAGCCCACATTCGGATTTGGTTTTGTTGAATATTGTCCAAGCCGAGCCAACTCAATGGCACGTTGCATCCAATATTGATCTTGGGATAAATGATTTTGCGTGAACTCAGACATGATTTCTCTAACTCAGGCTTCATTTTCACGTTGTTGCATTTGCTCAATCTGACGACGAAATGCTTCAACATCCTGAAAATCTTGGTAAACAGAGGCAAAACGGACATAGGCGACATGATCCAGCGCAAACAGTGCCTGCATGACAATCTCACCAATGGTTCTCGACTTCACATCCCGCTCACCCAGACGGCGAATCTGCGACTGAATATCACTGAGCACCGTTTCAATTTGTTCCTGGGTCACAGGTCGCTTTTGCAGCGCATGCATCAATGAGCGGCGGAGTTTTTCCTCATCAAAGGGTTCACTTTTTCCATCTGATTTAATCACACGCGGCATCACCACTTCATAACTCTCAAAGGTGGTAAAACGCTCCCCGCAAACAACACACTCACGGCGACGGCGAATCTGGCAGCCTTCGGCGGCCAGACGGGAGTCAATCACTTTACTATCAGCAGCGTTACAAAATGGACAATGCATAGTGGCGCAGTTATTTATCACTTTGCTTAAGTGTAGCAAAGTTTAGGCAATTGCTGAACCTGAGCAAAAGCAGAGCACGGTTTTAATCATCGCATAAAGGGAAATTCAAGGGCAAAGACACAAAAAAACAGCCCTGATGGACTGTTTTTGGATCACTGAATAATCAGTTATTCGATACGTTCGCCATGTTGGCTTAGGTCAAGACCCATACGTTCGTCATCAGCGCTGACACGGATACCAATCACCAGATCAATCACTTTAAGGATAATGAATGTCACAACCGCGCTATATGCGATGGTTGCCAACACACCTTCAACTTGAATCCACAATTGACCTGCAAATGTTGGAGCAAGAACCACACCAGCTGCCTTGATAATTTCATCGCTATAGAAGACACCTGTTAATACGGCACCCACCATACCACCCACAGCATGTAGACCAAAGGCATCCAATGCATCATCTGCTTTAAGTAGGCGTTTCAGTGCAGTAATCCCCCAGAAGCAAACCACGCCACCGATCAGACCCATCACCAACGCACCCCCGACACCAACGAAACCAGCAGCAGGTGTAATCACAACCAAACCAGCAACCGCACCAGAAGCACCACCAAGAACTGAGGCTTTACCACGAACGACACGCTCAACCACCAACCAAGAGAATGCGGCTGCGGCTGCGGCAACTTGAGTGACCAGGATTGCCATACTTGCACGAGCGCCAGCGCCTAATGCGCTACCACCGTTAAAGCCGAACCAGCCCACCCAGATCAGGCTTGCACCCACAACAGTTAAGGTCAGGTTATGTGGCGCCATAGATTCACGACCAAGACCTGTACGTTTACCTAACATGTATGCAGCGACTAGACCAGCAACACCCGCGTTGATATGTACAACAGTACCACCAGCAAAGTCCAGTGCGCCTGCCTTGAATAACCAGCCGTCTGCAGCCCAAACCCAGTGAGTAATTGGAGCGTAAACAAGGATGACCCAGATTGCGATGAATGCCATGAACGCAGAATACTTCATACGATCAGCAATAGAACCACTGATAATTGCCACAGTAATAATGGCAAAGGTCATTTGGAAAATTACAAATAAGCTTTCAGGAATCGTCCCGCTCAGCGCATCAAAAGCAACGCCATTTAACATCGCCTTCGCCAAGTCACCAACATAGGCACCTGAACCAGAGAATGCGAGAGAATAACCAACAATCACCCAAATCAAGCTGACCAAAATTGCCGCAGAAAGGCTGAACATCATGGTACTGAGTACGTTTTTCTTACGAACCATACCACCGTAGAACAAAGCCAGACCTGGAATGGTCATTAACAGAACCAACGCTGTTGAAACCAGAATCCAAGCCGTGTCACCTGTATCCACTGTCGGTACAGCTTCAGCGGCAGGAGCAGCTTCCACAGGAGCTGGTGTTTCTACTGCAATAACTTCTGTTGTTGTGCCATTATCAGCCACAGCTACAGTTTGTTCAGCAGTGACTGGTGCGGATGCAGCATCTTCTGCCCAAACCACGGCAGAGCCACCCAAGAGTGCGCCAGATAGACTGAGCGCCATAAGCATTTTTTTCATTCGTGTCCCCCAACCTTATTTTGTGAGCTATCTGTCTTAATTTCTAACTCAGCAAACTTTATGCCAATTTAGACAGCGTCTGGCCCAGTCTCACCAGTACGAATACGGATGACTTGTTCTAGATTGGTGACAAAGATTTTTCCGTCACCGATTTTTCCTGTGCTTGCGACACGGGTAATTGATTCGATCACCGCATCAACCATTTCATCGCTAATCGCAATTTCAATCTTTACTTTTGGTAGGAAATCAACCACATACTCTGCACCACGGTACAGTTCTGTGTGACCTTTTTGACGCCCGAAACCTTTGACTTCAGTTACGGTAATCCCTTGAACACCAATATCAGAAAGTGCTTCACGCACGTCATCCAACTTGAATGGTTTTACAATTGCAGTTACAAGCTTCATGTTTGTTTTCCTTCGGCTTATTTTCACCAGTAAGGTTTTATATTCAATTTTCATGCCAATATTTAAAGGTTGGGGGTTTTTAAATACTGGACATAAGCTTTCTTTATAACCTATTTAGCCTTGAAGATGTAGATACCCAATCGAAAATAAGTTTCAATTGCGACTATTTAGCTAAATTTATCAGTCAATCATCCAGCTATGATGCACAAGGCTATGGGAATGCGGTGAGCAGTGATACACTGGGCAACAAATACACATAACCGATTGAGCACTTTATGATTGAGACACTTTTACAAGCCATTTTGCAGCAAGTTGACCAGCCGAAAAAAGATTTAGAAAAAAATTTACGCGCCCTCCTGAATGAAAGTATCGAAAAACTGGATCTGGTTTCAAAACAGGAGCTGGATCGTCAGCGAACAGCACTGAATTTGGCCAACCAGCGCCTGAGTGAGTTACAACAGCAAATGGAAACACTTGAAGAAATGGTGCAGAACAAAAAATAAGCACCAACTCAGTGCAACCAATACTGAACAATGACTAAAAATAAAGCACCATGATGGAACAATAACAAATGTCTTTTGCCAAAATTTATACGAGAGGCTTACTGGGGCTACATGCCCCCCAGATCGAAGTGGAAGTCCATATCAGCTCAGGCCTACCCTCCCTAACCATTGTGGGGTTGCCTGAAGCCGCAGTCCGCGAAAGCAAGGACCGCGTGCGCTCTGCGATTATCAATAGTGGTTTTCTGTTTCCAACCAAGCGTTTAACCATTAATCTGGCACCCGCAGACCTGCCCAAGGATGGTTCCCGTTTAGACTTGCCGATTGCACTGGGTATTCTGATCGCCTCTGGACAGTTACCCGAAAACTGTACCGATGGTTTTGAGTTTATTGGTGAACTTGCCCTGGATGGGCATTTACGCCCTGTTTCAGGAACATTGACCATTGCCATGGCTTGCCAGCAGGCACAACATCGCTTGTTACTGCCAACCGCCAATCTCGATGAAGCCAGCCAACTACCTGAATTTGAAGTGTATGCAGCCAGTCATTTACAGCAGGTGTGTGCACATTTTCTGGGCAATTCGCCACTAAAAGCTGCACCACAAAAATCAATGGCGGCATCCTCACGTTATCCATTTGACCTTGCCGATGTCAAAGGACAGTTACGCCCCCGCCGTGCGCTGGAAATTGCTGCGGCAGGTGGACACTCATTATTATTTAAGGGGCCGCCAGGCACAGGTAAAACCTTGCTCGCCTCGCGTTTGCCCTCTATTTTACCGCCATTAAATGCACAGGAAAATTTAGAGGTTGCCAGCATCTACTCAGTTGCAAATGCTCAGCACACTTTCGGGCAAAGGCCGTTTCGCGCACCACACCATACTGCTTCGGCAATTGCATTGGTTGGGGGTGGTTCACAACCCAAACCAGGTGAAATTACCCTGGCCCATTTAGGTGTGTTATTTTTGGATGAATTGCCTGAGTTTGACCGAAAAGTCCTTGAGGTTTTACGCCAGCCACTTGAATCCAAAGAAATTGTCATTTCTCGCGCTGCAAGGCAAATGACCTTTCCAGCAAATTTCCAGTTTATCGCCGCGATGAATCCCTGTCCCTGTGGCTATGCCTTTAATCAGGACAGTCGCTGCCAATGTTCACCTGAAAGTATCCAACGCTATCAAAACCGTATTTCTGGCCCATTGCTGGATCGTATTGACCTGCATATTGATGTACCGCCTTTGCAGGCAAATGAATTACAAGAACGGACACCGAGTGAAAACTCTGAAACGGTGCGTCAGCGGGTGATGAAAGCCTATCAACAGCAAATTCAGCGGCAGAAATGTTTAAATCAGGCACTTTCACCTACTTTGCTGGAGCAATATGCCTGTCTGGATGACAGCTCAAGCAAAATTATTGAGATGGCCCAACAGCGCCTAAATCTTTCAGCACGTGCCTACCATCGGGTGTTACGGGTGGCACGAACCATTGCGGATTTGGCAGAAAGTGAAATCATCTCAAGTTCACACTTGACTGAAGCACTGTCTTATCGGGGTAATTCAACCTAAAATCAGGCCATAAAAAAAGCGACCTTAGAGGTCGCTTTGATTTTTATTGTTATTAGAAAGCGTAAGCCAGTCCCAACACAACCTTGTTCTTTTGTTTGATGTCAGTACGGTCATAGCCACCCAGGATGTAATCCAGACTCCAGTTTGCACCTGTTTCACCTAAAGCATGAGACAAACCAAGCGTTGCATGACGGAAAGCAAAAGTGTTTTCTGTTTTTGCAGTGAACTCATCATCATCCCCATAATAATAAGCACCAATCTGCGCCTTACCTGTAAAACCAGCAGGCAAGGCAGGTGCATAAGTCGCAAGGAAATAGGTGTCACCCTTATTACCGAAAGTAACGTTGTTGAGTAGCGTTTGAGCCGTTACGGTGAGTTCTTTATAGCTTAGACCCAGGAAAGTTTCATATCCTGTTGATTCCCAGCCAGGATAGTAATAATAAATTGTTCCACCAACTTGATAGCCTAGATTATCTGTGATTTTGCCTTTATAACCTGCATAAAAATCACTTTCAAAAGAATCCCTTGAGTTTGTATCGCTACAGCCATCTGGGTTTAGGCAGGCATATGAATAATCCAGGGTTGAAAACCAATAACCTAGATAGAAACCATTGTAGCCATAGTCCAGTCCACCCTGTACAGCTGGACCACTATTTTCAGGTGCATTGGTAATGCCACGTAAATTATAGCTGGATACAGCACTAATATTACCTGTGACTTCACCTGGGAATGGAAGCTTACTATCCTCAGCCAAAGCAAAAGTTGACGTTACAGCCATAACACTTAAAGCAATAGCCTTGCATGCAAATTTCATCATATTGATCTCCCCCATATTATAGATGTTCAACTGATTCATGTTTTGAATTGCATCACTGTGTAATAAGCAAATGCTGTGCCAGTTTTTATGGAATGCAGGGCTTTTAGAAAAAATTTTGTACAATAATATATTTTTATTTTAAATAACAATTAGATATAAAAATTAATTATGAGTACCTTTCCTGATAAATTTTAATATTTACTCAGAATTTACCGATATGGTGCGGTAATAGTGTGCGCTCATGGAGAATGTTGGCGCATGAAAACGGCGCTTTTTTTAGCGTTCCTGTGCGCCCTAAAAGTGCAGGGATGCTTTTCCCTATACTGAATGGATCACTCACATTAGGCGAATTTCGGATATAAAAAAACAGCCAGCATATGTGCTGGCTGTTTTCTTCGCTAGAGGATCTGGCAAACCTTTATAAATGAAAGTTCAACACATCCCTAGCCACATTAGAATGCCTTGGTTAAGGTAAACACCGCACCCGTTTCTGTACCGCGTTTGTATGGTTGGGCATTGGCATCAATATTGGTGCCAATCGCAGCCAATTCAGCAGTCAAGCCAGAAACAGATTTCACGTTATAGGTGAGGCCCACTTTCCAGTCAACATAGATGTCATCTTCACTGCCACTGTCGCTAAAGTCGTAGTTATCCACCTTGGTATAGCCAACGCTTGCCACACCACCAAAGCCAGCGGCAAACGGCACATTATAGGTTGCATTTACATACCAGCCATTCTCGTCCAGACCAGCAAAGTCATTGGTATAGTTGACTGCACCCAGCAAGCTGTCACCAGAGGTCAATACATCCTTGAATCCAAGTTTTGCGTAAAGCTCAAGCCAGTTGATATCTGATGCGCTTGGATAACCGTAATACCATAGGCCAACATCCAAAGTGGGTTTGCCTGCAAATGGCAGTTCAGTTGCATAACCAACATATGGGTCTAGCTCAAGATGTGGATCAGCACCACCAAAATTTACATTGGAACCCCAGACACCCGCATAAAGGCCTGATTCATGCGTTAATGCAAAGCCAACTTGCACCGCAGGGTCATTTTGAGTTTGGGTCACACCACGATAACGGTAATCTGAAGTTAAGGCAGCGGTTCCTGCAAAGCTTACACCTGCCTGAGACAGCGCATTCGATTCTTCAGCCATTGCCAAAGTTGAAGCCATCGCCATAACACTTAACGCCACTGCTTTATATGCAAGTTTCATCATTTGATCTCCCCATGATGGATATTTGACTGATTTATGTTTTAAATTGCATCAAAATGTATCTTGCAAAGGTTATGCCAACTCAAAAAGCCAATAAAATCAAATATTTGTATTATTAAAGGACTAAAAAGCATTTTCACTTTCCCTATTTATAAGCTTGATGCAGGATTTCGGCTGAAATTTGAACCATTTAAAGGCATATAAATAAAACCATACTATTTTTCGCACAAAAACAATGCTTTTTTAACCCATGAAAACCGCTGGAATGATTGAAACTTATATTGCAGGCCCTCTCCAGATAAAATGTTCAATAAAAATGCAAAAATGCGCCAGATGCAATCGACCCAGATAGGGTTAAGCACCAATACCATTCATCGGGCTGGTATTTTTTACTAGCCAAATGAGCTATTTTCAACCAAGTAGTAAATAAATAATTAAATTAAAAGAAAAAATACATAAAATAATCACGTGTTTTATTAAAAACAGGCCAGAAAAAATCCATCAAAAAAACAGTCAACAAATAAATTTAAAGTTAATAAAAATCAAGGTATTAAATTCAAAAAATCATTAGTTTTAATAAAAAATAAATCACAATATTCTATAAGTATTTTATTTAAAAATAATTAAATTATTTTAATAAAAATCTATCTTTTTTACGCATAACTTATACAATTGGTCAAAATTTCAGTTTCTCTCCCCAAATTTGTTATTTACGAGGCTTAGCATGCCAAAGGCACAGAAACTTATATTGGCGGTTTTGATTAATGCCGCATTGATCTCCTCAACATACGCAAGCGAACAAAGCGAAGCAAAAGGTTTTGTTGAGGATGCAAATGGTTCAGTATTGTTCCGCACAGGCTTTTTAAATCGTGATAAAAAAGACGGTTTAACAAATGATACAAGCTCAACAGCGCAAACTGCCATTTTTGATCTTCAATCAGGTTTTACAAAGGGTATTATTGGCTTTGGTGTTGGCGTAGTAGGTGATGCATCTTTTAAGCTTGGTCCGAATAATAATACGGGTAATCAAATGATTCCTGTAGATGATCGTGGATTTGCTTATGATCATTGGGCTCGTGGTGGTGCCAATGTGAAAGCACGTCTTTCCAACACAACCGTGACTTATGGTACACAGGTATCAACACTTCCTGTCATGGCAAGTAATCAAGCCCGTTTAGTACCTGAGTATTACACAGGTGTTTTCGTTGAAAGTAATGAAATTCCAAATCTAAATGTGGTTGCAGGTAAGTTCACAAAAAACCAAATGTCAAACCAAATTAGTACCGATAAAGATGTGACAGGTCAAGGGCTTGATCGTGCAGTAGTTTGGGGTGCTAAATATAAATTTAATGATCAACTCAATTCATCGTATTATGGCTTAGATGTTCAAGATAAATTAGAACGTCATTATGCCAATGTAAACTTTACCCAAAGCTTAAAAGACAAGAGTACCTTAACACTTGATGCCATGGGTTATCATACAAAATGGGATAAAGATGCGCTCACTGATTCACATACCACAGATGATCTAGCAAACCGTAAAAACTCGATTTGGGCTGTTTCAGTGGGCTATGGCAAAGATGTACATAACGTCATGCTTTCTTATCAAGATAACACAGGTAATACTGGGTATGACTATGGCTATAATGCTGATGGTTTACAAAGTATCTATGTGCCTAATTCCTATTTAGGTGACTTTAATGGTAATGATGAAAAATCTGTCGGGCTACAATATAACTATAACTTTAAAAATCACGGTTTACCTGGTCTAAACTGGACAACTGCATTTGTTTATGGCTGGGATATTGATATCGCTAAAATAACAGATCGCTCAAAAATCATAGACCAAGCCGAAGAACATGAGTTGTTTAACCAAGTCAAATATACAGTTCAAACAGGTGCATTGAAAGATGCAAGCCTACGTGTTCGCTATTCTTACTTACGTTCAAGTGATACCTATAATAATGTTTCTGGTCAATATGTCAGCAATGTCATTGGCTCAACCAATGAATGGCGTTTGTTCCTTGATATTCCTGTGAAACTGTTCTAATTCAATTTAGATCAACTCATAAAAAACCGCCATTCAATTGAATGGCGGTTTTTTTATGAGCCTGATTTTAGGGTGATAAAATCAGACTTTATCTTTTAAAATTATTTTTTAGCAGCTTCGATTGCTTTCAACACTTCAGCTTTTGCAACATCAGCATTTTCCCAACCACTGATTTTTACCCATTTACCTGGTTCTAAATCTTTGTAATGCTGGAAGAAATGCTCAACTTGACTGATCAATAAAGGTGGAAGATCGGTATATTCTTTCACATCTTTATAGAGAGGAGATAACTTCTCATGTGGAACTGCGATCAGTTTCGCATCGATACCACCATCATCTTCCATATTCAGTTTACCCACTGGACGGCAACGGATTACTGAACCCGCAGCAACAGGGTGTGGAGTTACAACAAGTACGTCTAATGGATCGCCATCTTCAGATAATGTATTTGGTACATAACCGTAGTTTGCTGGGTAGAACATTGCTGTACCCATGAAACGGTCTACAAACAACGCATCAGAATCTTTATCGATTTCGTATTTGATTGGCGCTGCGTTTGCAGGAATTTCTATGATGACATAGATGTCATTTGGTGCGTCTTTACCCGCAGGAATATTGCTATAACTCATATCAACACTCTTTTATCTTGTGAACTTAGATGTAAATCCGACAGATTATAGCGTGAATACCATAAAAATGATGCTAGATATGCTGAGCGTTAAAGAATTTTATACTCAACATCAATTTAGGTCACTTTAATCGTAATCACAAACAATAAAATTGGACAAAATATTGAAAAAAACCAAATAATCGAACGTAAAGTGGCTAGGTTCGCTAAATAACAGATGCCATAAATAATGCGAAATACGATATATGCCCAGCCTAAGCTCAGAATAAATTTCTCAGGCACAACCATATATTCGGCCATTAAAATTGCAGCGATAAATAAGGGTAGACTTTCAAAACTATTCTGTTGTACTGCATTGGCTCTGGCGGCTAGACCTGTCGTTTTCGCCAAAAATTCACGCGGATTCTGATTATCCTTTGCTTGGAAGCCACCTTTTGCTTTTGCAATCAGGGTAAAAACATACGGCAACAAACATGCGATGATAATCATCAATATAATGCCGCTAATACCTTGCATGCTCACATCCATCATTTGAAGTTCTGCTGATCATGCTATCATAACTCATAATCTATTGAATTTTCATTTGTGCTTGTTCGCCAAGTGTTTCCTTTAAATATTTTCTTTGTGTAAAAGTTCTGTTTTTTCATACTGTTTTAAGGTCAAGTTATGCAACCTCAAAATCAAAAAGAAATGTTTGATGTCCTTGCCAAACAACGGCAGCATCAGCTTTTGGTTGATCGCGTGCTGAAAGTGGTTCTGCCTATTATGGCATTTCTGCTGAGCGTGATTTGTGCCAACTTAAACTGGCAGTCTACATTGGGAACTTTTGTGGTGCTGACCATTGCCTTTTATGCGGTGGGGATTCAGCGTTTCACTCTTTGGCACTGGCTAGTGGTGATTGCGCTGTATGTCTTTGCGGACAATTATTTTAGCTTTAATGGAATCGACCCGAGCCGCTTGCGTTTTCAGCTTGCCACCATGCTGGTATTTGTAGGAATTGTGGGAATTGGCCGTCCTTATATTGATCGTTGGTTAATGAAATCTAATCATAAATAAAAAAACGCCGCAATTGCGGCGTTTTTTACAGCACAGCTTAAGCTGGTTTACGTAAATCTTTACGCAGGATTTTACCAACGTTTGATTTAGGTAGTTCTTCCATAAACTCAACATAACGCGGGCATTTGTAGCCAGTTAGGTTTTGTTTTGCATAAGCAAGCACTTCTTCAGTGGTTAAAGATGGATCTTTCTTCACAATGAACAACTTCGGCACTTCGCCTGATTTTTCATCTGGAACACCAATTGCAGCCACTTCCAATACTTTCGGATGTTTTGCAATCACTTCTTCAATTTCACTTGGGTAAACGTTGAAGCCAGATACCAGGATCATGTCTTTCTTACGGTCTACGATCTTGAAGTAACCGCGTGTGTCCATGACACCGATATCGCCAGTACGGAAGAAGCCATCTTTCGTCATGACTTTTTCAGTTTCATCAGGACGGTTCCAGTAGCCTTTCATGACTTGAGGACCACGAATCGAAATTTCACCCTGTTCACCTAAAGCAACTTCATTACCATCATCATCAAGCAAGACAACTTCGGTCAACGGCAATGGAATACCAATCGTGCCGCTAAACTCAGTCGTTGCAGGAGGGTTTGCCGTTGCAACAGGTGAAGTCTCAGACAAGCCATAACCTTCAATGATGATGGTGCCTGTTACTTTTTTCCACGCTTCAGCAGTCGATGGCAATACCGCCATACCACCACCCATTGCCATCTTCAATTTGCTATGGTCAAGCTGTTTGAATTCTTCGTTATTCACCAGAGCATTGAACAATGTGTTTACTGCCGGGAAGAATGAAGGCTGGTATTTACGTAATTCGCCAACGACTGCTGGTAGGTCACGTGGGTTTGGAATCAGGATATTGGCTTGACCTTTATACATACCGTAAAGCGCGCACACCATGAATGCAAAGATATGGTAAAGCGGCAATGCACAGACAATACGATCATCTTTAGAACCGTCACCTGTGCCAAATTTACTTGAGAAAATACCATCACATTGTAATAGGTTAGAAACCAAGTTACGGTGTGTTAACTCAGCACCTTTAGAAACACCTGTGGTACCGCCCGTATATTGAAGTACAGCCGTATCGCTTAAAGTCAGGCTTGGACGCTTGTAGTTGCTTGGGCTCACTTTGTTCAATGCAGTGTTGAACTTCACATGACCAGGGATATTCCATGCTGGAATTTGCTTGCGGACCTTGCGTAAAACGAAGTTTACGATGGTGCCTTTAAGCGTCCCCAACATATCCCCCACAGAGGCAACAATCACATGCTTCACAGGTGTTTTGCCAATAATACTTTGATATACGCTGGCAAAGTTTTCAATGATCACCAGTGCTTCAGCACCTGAGTCATTTAACTGATGGTCAAGCTCACGCGCTGTATAGAGTGGGTTCACGTTCACAAGGACCAGACCTGCACGGAACACACCCAATGCCACCACTGGATACTGGAATACGTTCGGCATCATCACCGCAACACGCGATCCTTTTTTCAAGCCCAGACTTTGCAGGTAGGTGGCAAATTTACGGCTGGCGACTTCTAATTCATTATACGTTAAAACTTTATCCATAAAGATAAAGGCATCACGTGAACCAAATTTTTGGAAATTGCGTTCAAAAATATCAACAAGTGAGGTGTTTTCAGCAGGCAGTGCAACTGTTTCTGGAATTCCTGTCTTTTTGTATTCAGCAAACCAAATCTTTTCCATAATGCCATTATCTCCGAGTGGTAATCCTTAAAAATAGTAACAATGTTACTTCCATGACAAAACATTTTTTTAACTTTGTGAATTGCCGTGTCAATCTATTCAAACAATATGAATACATTGTCATATATAACGTATTTATATCACAGAATACTAGCCTTATCTCTGAATGAGGAGTCTATTTGCTTTTTGATATCCCCGTGGTAAAAGCTGCCCCTTTGTTGCTCTTTTTCCTATATATTTTTGGAGATCATCCCCTTTCAGTTTTAAGTGCTGTTGTCCTGCAGCGACTTGGATTATTTCATCTAACGTCAGGGTTGTCATGGATAAAATCTGCTCTTTTTCCTCAAGTTGTATCAACTTGTTACCTTTTCCTTTGTTCAGGACAGGCAGTTCGGCCAAGTCAATGATGAGTAAACGGCCTGATGAACTCAGGATGGCGGCATGTGTGGCCTGCTGAACTGGAAGTAGGGGCAAGGCCGTTGCCTTGTCTGCAACCGTCAAGAACGCCTTACCTGCCTTGGCATTGGTATCCAGTTGTGCGGCTTGGGTTTTAAAGCCATAGCCATTTGAACTGACGGCAAGCAGCTCACTGTTATCATCTGCAATAAAGACCTGAATAAACGATACGCCACTTGCAGGCGCAAGCTTGGAACTTAAGGGCTCACCCAAACCACGTGCGGATGGCAAACTGCTGATTGGCAAGGCATAGCTACGCCCTGTCTCATCGAGAAAATACACCCGTTGATTGGTTTTACCGACTGCATGGCTCAAGTATTGGTCACCTGCACGATAATTCAGGTTGGCCGCATCAACTTCCGCACCTTTGGCGGCACGTACCCAGCCAGCCTCGGACAACACCACCGTCACAGTTTCGGCAGGCATTAAATCCTGTTCCTTAATCTGGACGGCATCCGCACGCGCAACGATTGGCGAACGTCGGTCATCACCAAATTTTTTCGCATCTTCTTTCAGTTCATTGATAATCAGGCTTTTCAATGATTCTGGATTTGCCAGTTGTTCACGGATAATGGCTGCCTTTGCCTCCAACTCCTCCTGCTCACGACGGATTTCCATTTCTTCAAGCTTGGCCAAATGACGAAGCTTGAGTTCCAGAATGGCTTCGGCCTGAATATCGTCAATACCGAAATGCTGCATCAACACAGGTTTGGGCTGGTCTTCCTCACGGATGATGCGAATCACGGTATCAATATCAAGATAGGCAATTAAAAGACCTGCCAGGATATGCAAACGTTTTTCGATTTTATTTAAATGGTACTGCAAACGGCGAGTCACAGTTTGCTTACGAATCTCAATCCATTCCAACAAGATTCGGCGAATGGATTTGACTTGCGGACGGCCATCTGCCCCAATCATGTTCAGGTTGACGCGATAGCTGGATTCCAGATCAGTGGTGGCAAATAAATGGCTCATCACCGTTTCTGCATCGACACGGTTGGAACGCAATACAATGACTAATCGCGTTGGATTTCGATGATCCGACTCATCACGAATATCTGCGACCAGAGGTAACTTCTTGGCAATCATCTGATCAGCAATTTGGGTCACAACTTTAGAGCCTGAAACCTGATATGGAAGCTCCGTAATCACGATTTCATTTTTTTCTACCGTATACACTGCACGCGCACGATAGCTACCACGCCCTGTGGTTTGAATCTTTAACAACTCTTCAGGCGGGGTAATGATTTCAGCTTTGGTCGGCAAATCTGGTGCAGGAATATATTCCGCCAGTTTTTCATCAGTGGTTTCAGGGTTACGAATCAGTGCAATCGTCCCTTTCACCACTTCACGTAAATTATGTGGTGGAATATCGGTTGCCATACCCACTGCAATACCCGTCGTACCATTCAACAGAATATTGGGAATACGGGCGGGTAAAGTGATTGGTTCTTTCATCGAACCATCAAAGTTGTCCTGCCATTCACTAGTGCCCTGTCCCAACTCGCTCAGCAACAGTTCACTGTAGGCAGACAGTTTGGCTTCGGTATAACGCATTGCCGCAAAGGATTTTGGATCATCAGGTGAACCCCAGTTGCCCTGCCCCTCAATTAGCGGATAGCGATAGCTGAATGGCTGGGCCATCAATACCATCGCCTCATAGCAGGCAGAGTCACCATGTGGATGATATTTACCCAGTACATCACCTACGGTACGTGCGGACTTCTTTGGCTTGCCTGTTGATTTCAAGCCCAGTTCACTCATGGCATAGACAATACGGCGCTGTACGGGTTTCAGGCCATCACTGATATGGGGCAATGCACGATCCATAATCACGTACATGGCATAGTTGAGGTAAGCTTGTTCTGTGAATTCGGCTACGGAGCGGTTTTCGGTTGCATGATGTGCAAGGCTGGTCATTTCAGCGAGTCATATAAAAAATTTACTTAATGTTATCGTAAATGCCCTTGCGCTGCTATAACCGCAGCTCATATGCGGAGAAAGCATTGTGACAAGTCTTTGTTGTTGTTTATGCGTCAAGTGGTGTCTTGTCAATGCTCATCCGTTGAAGATGCAGACTCAGCATCATCTTCCTTATAAATAAATTTTGGCATTTCCAGACCAAAATAAATTGCAATCACGCGCAAGGTGAAACCAAACACCAAGGTAAAAATTACGGTAAGGTCATGTGGTAGTCCAACCTCTAGACAGACCCAATAACAAATCACGGCAACAAAGGAAATACTGGCATACAGCTCACGACGGAACACTAGTGGCACATCATTACACAAGATATCGCGCAAAATACCCCCCGATACCCCTGTTAAGACCCCAGCCACGGCGGAAACCACAAAACCATGCCCCATCGACAAGGCAATTTGACAGCCAATGATGGTGAAACCAATTAATCCCATGGCGTCAAGCAATAAGAACACACTGCGTAAATGTTTCATCCACTTGGCGATAATAATGGTGACAAATGCCGCACAGCAGGTCAAAACCAGATATTCAGGATGCTTGACCCAGGTTAAAGGATAATGTCCCAGCAACACATCACGCACGGAGCCACCACCCAGTGCAGTGACACAGGCAATCAGCACCACACCGAACCAGTCCATACTGCGTCGCCCTGCCGACAGTGCGCCTGTCATGGCTTCCGCAGTGATGGCAATTATATAAATCACGGTGAGTAACATCTGCCTACATCCTTAAATCAGGCATAAAAGTGTGCGCTATTTTAAGTCAAACTTAGATGAATTGCGCACAGCATTGCTTAAATTTTTTCCCCGAGCCACAGATACAGGGTTGTTTCATGGTGATCTGCATATCCAGCGTTGGATCAAGAAAATACCAGTGTTGCTGATGCAACACAAAATGTGAAATTTCATGATGAATGTGTTGCTGTTTTCCATCATGGTAATAGGCCTTGAATTCTACCAAGGCATGGCTTTTATCAAGCTTGGGCTGGTGTTGTACCACTTCCAGTTTCAGCCACTGATTCGCCTGACTCCAATCTGCAATCGCATCACGGTCTAAAAAAACCTGCTGCCCCAAAGCCGTGGTTTCCAGAATGTAGTCAATCTGCTGCAAGGCAAAGGCGCTATAGCGTGAACGCATCAATTGTTCGGCCGTTTGGGCCGTTTTCTGTTTCAAATGCAGAGGCTGGCAGCACACCACATATTGCCCCTGCCCACATGGACAGTTTTCTAAGGAGGTCATTTTCAACTCTCAAATAAAAATAGCCCTGAGAAAATCTTGTACAACAAGATCAAACTCAAAGGCTATTGGGATGGAAACTAATTACTTCTCTGCTTGTTTCTCTTCCGCGATAATGCGCACTTTCTCAATCTTGTGTCCATCCATGGTCACCACTTCAAAGCGGTAGCCATCTGCTTCAACCGTCTCACCATTTTCAGGTAAACGGCCCAAATGGAACAAAAGATAACCCGACAGAGTTGAGTATTCCTCACTTTCATCTACAAGGTCTTTACCCAGAAGCAATGAAACATGGCGAATATCGGTTGAACCTTCCAGTATCATGGAACCATCTTCAAGGCTTTCCGCCGCCGCTTCAAGTTCGTCCTCATCAGGGAATTCACCCGCAATCGCTTCCAGTACGTCAATTGGTGTGGCAATGCCCTCAATCGAACCATATTCATTCAGTACGATTGCCATTTGCAAGGGTGCCTGACGCAGTTGCTCCATCACCATCAACACCTGCGCATTTTCATGCACAATCACAGGTTCACGCAGATGTTTACTGAAATCAATCGTTCCTGTTTCAATGTATTCATTGAGAATTTTATGGGTCAGTACCACACCCTCAATATTATCCAGCTCACCCCGTGCAATGATCAGGCGTGAATGGGTCATTGCCATCAAACGTTCTTTCAATTCGGCTGGGTCAGCCGCAAGGTCAAGCCATTCCAGCTCAGGACGTGGTGTCATCACTGATTTTACAGGACGCTCAGACAGCCCCAATACGCCCTGTACCAGTACGCTGTGATACACGCCATTGTCCTCATCAAACACTTCCTTGGCGTAGGCCTGTGTCGCCAACACATCTTCAGACTCGTTGTTCTGCCCTTCACCACCATTGCCTTTACTGCCCAGCATACGCAAAACAGCCGATGCGGTGCGGTAGCGTAAATCTGTGGTGGTGACCAGTTTCTCCTGATTGCGGCGCATGGTTTGGTTGACTATTTCGACCAGTACAGAGAAACCAATCGCTGCATAGAGGTAGCCTTTCGGAATATGGAAGCCAAAGCCCTCAACCACCAGCGAGAAACCAATCATCATCAGGAAGCCAAGACACAGGATCACCACGGTTGGATGCTTATTGACGAAATCCATCAACGGGCGTGACGCCAGCAGCATGATACCAATCGCAATGGTCACTGCGATCATCATGATGGAAAGCTCTTTCACCATCCCCACGGCAGTAATCACGCTGTCGAGTGAGAACACGGCATCCAGCACCACGATCTGAACCACCACCATCCAGAACGCGGCATGGACAGGGTTTTCTTCTTTTAATGCCTGCTTGCCCTCAATCCGTTCATGCAGTTCCATGGTTCCCTTGAACAAGAGGAACACACCACCGAACAACAGGATGAGGTCTCGACCTGAGAAAGCATGGTCAAATATATGAAATAGTGGTTCGGTTAGGGTCACTACCCATGCAATAGATGCGAGCAGCACCAGACGCATTAGCAAAGCGAGCACTAAACCAATTCTACGTGCGGCGTTACGTTGGTGAGGTGGTAGTTTCTCTGCCAAAATGGCGATAAACACCAGGTTATCAATACCCAGTACAATTTCAAGTACAACCAATGTCGCCAGACCAACCCATGCAGAGGGGTCGGACATCCATTCCAGAATCATTGAGCTGACTCCTCTGCAAAATTGGCAGTGTTATGATGAAATTTAAAATCTAAAAGGTCGGCACAGGTAGCCAAAACATTTTTTATAGGAAAAAAGAACAAAGCGGAGCGACAACAACCACTACTCATAGAGGTACATAGATTAATAAAAGGATTTTCAGTATAGGCAAGATTGCGGTGAAATTCATCATTTTTATAAGCATGATCTTGGTAATTTTTTTCTAAAGTTTACAGAGAAGCTTGTATGGAAAGTGTGCATCAAACTGTCATAAAAGTCATTTAACCTAGACAACGACAGTGAAAATGATAAGGTAAAAATAAACTGAATGAATAGTATTGTAAAAATGACTGAAAACAACGAAACATCTCCCATCAAAACTACCCAATCCCTGATTGCCTTATATTGCGGTTCCCGTACAGGCAACAAACCCATTTACCGTGACACAGCCATTGAACTGGCCCAGCATATTGCCAATCAATCCTTTGGTATCGTCTATGGCGGAGCAAGTATCGGACTTATGGGCCAAGTTGCAGATACCGTCCTAGAGCATGGTGGTGAAGTCGTTGGTGTTATTCCTGAATTTATGTTGGATTATGAAATTGCACATAACCAACTGACCGAATTGCACATTGTTCAAAGCATGCATGAACGTAAGGCTTTAATGGCTGAACGTGCCAGCGCTTTTATCGCTTTACCGGGCGGATTGGGTACCTTCGAGGAAATTTTAGAAATTGCCACGTGGGGACAATTGAATCAACATCAGAAACCAATGATTATCTACAATGTAAATCGTTTTTATGATGCTTTAATCGCCCAGCTCGATCATGCTGTTGAAGAAGGCTTCCTACCACCACAGCATCGCGCCAAAATTATTATTTGTGAAAACCCAGAACAAATCTCTAATGTCATCAAGAACCTCAATGCACCAACACACATTGAAGTTTAAACATCACCTATAAAAAATGCGGATCAATCTAGATCCGCATTTTTATGTCTAAATTTAATATAGATTTACTTGATAAATGCTAGTGGTACCACTCACCTCATTACCCACAACCAATAGTGGCTTGCCATTTGGCGAGTCTTTGGCAGAGATAAAGATTAGACCTTCTGGTCCAAGATCACCATGTGCAGACAATGCCGTCGACGGATCAGCCTGATCCCATACTTCTCGTGTATTTAAATAATCTTGGAAAATTGGCTGTTTAGGATTACTGACATCAAATACCATGACCCCACCCATACGCTCAAGTCCTAAGAACAAGAATTGTTTGTTGCCAATTTTGCCAATCGTCAAGCCTTCAGGTTCAGGTCCTTTATTGCTGCTACGTCCGCCTAATGTGTTGCCTTTTTCATGATTGCTATTGAACCAATCTTGGCATGGAATATTCCGTGCTTTACCAAGTTTACATTGATCACTATTCAAATATTGTTCAATGAAATCACCCGAGTCATAAGCGATTTTAACTTGATTTTGTGTATCCCAAATTGAGAATGAGCGTCCACCCAACAGGTACAAGTCGTCGTACATCAAATAATCGGTAAGTGGATTACCATTGATACCAATTTTATCGCCAGCTTTTGAGTAATACACAGGTTTACCATTTTCAGTTTGGTAACCTTGTGTCCAGGTAATTTTTAAACGGCCCAATTGCTTGTCATCTCGGCAGTTACCAGCATCACCTTTGCTCGCACCACAGTAGGCAAAAGTGGTCGGATTCAGGTGCGCACCAGCAGCTAAATCACGTAATTGTGCAGGAAGATCATCGGCACAACGGCGATCAAAACCATCCTTGTGCACGAGATGTTTTACGCGCCACTCTTCAACGAATCCTTTGCTATTGTCATTGTCACAGCGCTGCAATTTATTCTTTTCAAAGTCTTTCAGCTTAGTTAGCCCAAAATATTCGGCTGTATTTTCACCCCATGCACGCGCATCACCTTCATTTGCAGAAATTAAATAGGTTTTTTTATCCGCGGCAGTATAAGCAGCAATCGCATCAGGATGATAAATCCCTTTAAGTCCATTCCATGCCTTGATCATAATATCTTGAACTGTTTTTTTACCGTCAAAATCACTCACATCCAAAGCATTACTTGAGTTTTTATTTGGATCCAGCATCGACTTAAAACCACTGTCGCTAAGCCCGTGATCTTTGAATCCCATTGCTTCAATCGAAGTCACCGTTGCCGTCGCAATATCTAAAACCGCGATCGCATTATTTTCTTGTAGTGCAACCCAAGCGGTTTTACCATCATCCGAAACTGCAATATATTCTGGCTCTAGATCTTGAGCGACTGTCGCATTCGGTCCAAAAATACGAACTCCTTTGGCAAGTAACGCATCTTTTTGACTATTAAACGCTTTAAAATCAGCAGTTTTGACTTTTGGCTTGCTGATATCAGTCACATTGATCACACTGACAGAGCCTTCTGGATCGGTTTGATAATCATCAGAGGGTTCACCTTCATTGGCCACCAATACCGTTTTCCCATCTGGTGTGAACGTCAACATATCGGGTAAAGCACCCACTTGCACATGGCTTAGACGTTTAAGATCACTCGCTTGATAAAAGGCAACAAAACCAAGATCTGTTTTATTCGCAGCTTCAACAGCCAAAGCAATAATGCCATTTTGGATGCTGACACTGTTGACCTTTGCACCTTCCGCGATGTCATCAACAGTTAGTGATTGTAAATAAGTTGGCTTAGCTGGATCAGCAAGATCAAGTACATCTAATGCCCCCAGCTCAGCATTGACCACAAAAACACGTTTTGTCGCAGGGTCATAGGCAGGAATTTCAGCTGCACTCTTTCCAAAAACACCTGATTCATATCGGCTTAAAAAGCTCAACTGAATTCGCTCTGGTGTAGGCTCTACTACTTCAGGTTTAGGATCAGGATTTGATGATTTTTCTGTTTTGTCATCATCATTACACGCCACCAACCCCACTGACAGCATTGCAGTGAATAACACTGAAATCTTAAATTTCATGATCAAATTCCATAGATTTTATTTTGTAGAGCTAATCTAGTCATTCGAGGTGCAAATACGATGACATTTTCATGTCAGTTCGATGACGAGTCTTTGACAATTTTGGGCTTTATTTCAAATACAATTCTATTAAACTAAAGCTGATATTTCATACGTCACCACTCATGACAACAACCACTCATCAAGCCGTACAGCCTGAATTTCGTTTATTGGTGCTCTTGGTTTCTATCGGCTTTTTTATGCAGGCCTTGGATACCACGATTGTCAACACGGCGATTCCTGTGATGGCAATTCAGCTCAATGAAAATCCATTACAAATGCATGGGGTAATTGTTGCCTACGTCCTATCAGTTGCTGCTTTTATCCCATTAAGTGGTTGGTTGGCAGACCGCTTTGGTATCCGTAATACTTATCTTGCTGCTATGGTGATTTTTAGTCTGGCATCACTCGGTTGTGGCCTGTCTCAGACCTTAGATCAACTCTTGATTTGTCGTGTTATTCAAGGGATGGGCGGCGCATTATTGATGCCTGTTGGACGCTTGGCTTTACTTAAAATTATTCCACGTAGCCAATTTCTTTCAGCGATGAGTTTAATGAGTCTGGCTGGTCTCATAGGTCCTTTGATGGGACCAACTTTGGGTGGATGGTTAGTCGAAGTTGCCACGTGGCACTGGATTTTCCTTATTAATCTCCCCATGGGTGTGCTTGGGGTAATCATGGCGCTTAAAGTCATGCCAAATCAAAAAGAACCAACCGTCAAATCCTTTGATCTCGGTGGATTTATCTTATTGATGATTGCTATGGTGGGTCTGTCGCTTGGGATTGAGAATATCGCTGCGCCACAATATTCTGGTTGGATCAGCATCAGTCTACTGGTAATCGGATCTTTAGCAACGTTTGGCTATGCGTATCATGCACATAACCATCAGAATGCCTTGTTTCATGGACGATTGTTCCGCCATAAAATTTTTTCAATTGGCATTTTAGGCAATTTCTTTGCACGTTTAGGTAGCAATGCAATTCCTTTTATTTTGCCATTGATGCTACAAGTCGCCTTTGGTTTTGAACCCTTTATCACAGGTTTAATGATGATTCCACTGGTATTGGGCTCATTATTTTCTAAACCGATTATCCGCCCTTTGATCCAGCGTGTTGGCTATCGTCGTTTTCTACTAACCAATACCGTTCTGGTTGGATTATGTATCGCCAGTTTCGCCCTAATGACAGCAACAACCCCACTATGGCTTAAAGTGCTGCACCTGTTTATTTTTGGTACACTAAATTCGCTGCAATTTGTCGGGATGAACACCCTAACCCTGAAAGACCTGCCGCAACAGGATGCCAGCAGTGGCAACAGTTTCCTTTCCATGATCATGATGCTATCCATGAGTATTGGGGTGGCGTTGGCAGGAACCTTGATTAATGTGTTTGGTCAGCATTTCTCAACCGCTTCCCTCACCACTGCGTTCCATGCCACATTAATGACACTGGGTTGTATCAACCTGGTCACCGCACTGGTATTTTGGCAAATTCCAAAAGAAATGGCAGACTAAATGCGTGAAAAAATATAGCTGACGACATGGCAAAGAAACCTGTGAAACATCCACTCTCCCGATATTATCCAACCTATGCCAGTGTTGGCTTAGCTGTCATGCTTGGTGTGGTGAGCTATTTCGGCCTGTTCCATCAGCAGAAAGCGTCTGCGCAGGACTATGCCATTCGTGGCTTTGATGTTTCGCACCATCAGGGTGAGATTAACTGGAAAAAGATCTCTCCAGTGCAGTACCAGTTTGTCTATCTAAAAGCCACCGAGGGTGGCGACTTTAAGGACCGAAACTTTCAGGAAAACTGGCTTAAGGCACGCGAACAGGGCCTGCATGTTGGTGCCTACCACTTCTATCGTTTATGTCGGGATGGCAAGGTGCAGGCGGAAAACTTTATCGCTACCGTGCCCAACAAAGCAGATGCCCTGCCGCCCGTGATTGACCTTGAATATGATAGCAACTGTATCAACGCCTTTACCAAGGAGCAGTTACTCAGGGAAATTCAGGTCATGCATGACCAGCTACAGCAGCATTATGGCAAGCAGCCCATTTTCTATATTTCCAAGAGTTTTTACCATATTGTGCTGATGGGTAGCTTTATCAATACACCGCTTTGGGTACGTGATTATCAGGAACAGCCTAAACTGAAAGATGGACGACAATGGCTGTTTTGGCAACATACCCAGAATGGCAAAATTGATGGTATTGATAAACCTGTCGATTTAAATGTTTATGCCGACTCTCCCAAACAGTGGCGCATCTTTTTAACACAACAAGGCATTCAGGATGGCAAATGAGCTGCGCAAGATCATCCATATTGACATGGATGCTTTCTATGCCTCAGTTGAGTTAAGGGAACGTCCCGAACTCAAGGACCTGCCTGTAGTGGTGGCCTTTCATCATACCCGTGGCGTGGTCGCCGCCGCATCCTATCCTGCCCGTGTCTTTGGCCTGCGTTCCGCCATGTCGATGGGGCAGGCACGAAAACTTTGTCCACAGGTGATTGTTCTTGAACCGAACTTTGAGAAATACCGAGAGGTATCTGCACAAATTCACCAGATTTTTCAGCAATATACCCCACTGATTGAACCGCTGTCACTGGATGAGGCCTATCTGGATGTGACCGAGAACCTAAAAAACATCCCTAGCGCCACCGAGGTTGCAACACAGATCCGTGCCGATATTCTGGCAGCCACTGGATTGACCGCTTCCGCAGGCGTTGCCCCGAATAAGTTTCTGGCAAAAATCGCATCCGACTGGAACAAGCCCAATGGCCTGTTTGTGATCAAGCCCTCACAGGTACTCAGCTTTATTCAGGATTTGCCCGTCAGTAAAATTCACGGCGTCGGCAAAGTGACCCAACAAAAGCTTCATCATCTCAATCTGCACACCCTGGGTCAACTGCAACAAATTGATGAAAATATATTGATTCACCATTTTGGCAAATATGGCAAACAGCTCTATCTATATGCCCAAGGCATTGACCAACGCCCCGTCAAGGCTGAACGGGAACGCCAGCAAATTTCCAAGGAGATCACCTTTGATGATGACTACACCCTTGATCAATGCAGCCATACATGGCAGCCGTTGACAGAACAGGTCTGGCGTAGCCTGAATAAGAAGCAGTTGACGGCCCGTGGTGTCAACGTCAAGTTGAAGTTAAAGAATTTTCAGGTTTTACAGCACAGTAAAAGCTTTAAACAGCCCTTGCAATCGCAGCAGGACCTGTGGCAGGTGGTGTTGCAATTGCTGAATGAAATGCATATTGAACCCATTTTACAGTTTCGGCTGGTTGGCGTGGGCGTGTATCAATTACAGCAAGCCCAGCAGGAACCCCAGCTTTGCTTATGGTAATGGCGTTTTTTTACTCAAAAGCATGGTTTTTGTTTAAATTTATGTTTGCTTTTTATGTGCTTTTCAGTACTCTAGCAGCGCAATCACATTATCCATGTGATTTGCTGATGCTAAAGAAATCCTCACTTTTAGCATCTGCTCCTGTGGTTGGCGTGACGATCAAATCCGAATATTACAGGGCACTTCTGGTGTCCTTTCTCAATTTCCCCACCCATAAAATTTTCAGGATTGCACTTTTCTCCCTACTGTGTTCAGCTAAACTGTATCCATACAATTAGAATATCTTGAATGCGCGAGACTTCTGCCTGACTCGACTAAGAGAGGCAAAAATTCAGTTGCTGAATCTTGGCAATATGATCATTTGCCCGCAGCAACACTCCATTTTATTTTTCCAGCAACGCAGGCTGGTTCGCATGGAAAGCTTTGCTGGCTGATTTATCCATTGGAGCGTAAAACCTCGGGGTTTAGCCCGAGGATATAAGCGACTGGCGTAAGCCATTAATGCGGTGTTTGCTGTTGTTGAATATACTGCTTAATAATCCCAATAGGTGCACCTCCGCATGATGCAGCGAAATAACTAGGCGACCATAAGGCATTACCCCATAATTTGCTTTTAATTTCAGGGTGTTTTGTTCGTAAAATTCGACTAGATGCACCTTTCAAGCTATTTACCAAACTAGAAATAGCGACTTTAGGCGGATAATTGACGAGCAAATGTACATGGTCATGTTCACCGTCAAACTCTACCAACTCAGCTTCAAAGTCCAAGCATACACGCTCAAATACTTCACGCATCGTTTCAAGCATTGCTTTAGTAAAAACATCACGCTGATATTTAGCTACAAAGACTAAATGAACGTGCATATTAAAAACACAGTGGCGACCTGTTCTAATCTCTTGACTATTACTCATAGACCAAATATATTTTAAGTATGAAAACACTTAAATTACGCATAAAAGATAAACATTGCAAGGTGCTAAATCAGATGGCATCTGAGGTGAATTTTGTCTGGAATTACGTGAATGATTTGTGTTTTAAACATCTACAACGAAAACAACAATTCTTTTCAGCATACGACATTGCCAAATACACAAAAGGCACATCGAAAGAATGTAATTTGCATAGCCAAACGATTCAGGCGGTCACAGAAGAATTAGTGACAAGACGCAAGCAATTCAAAAAAGCAAAACTGAAATGGCGAGTCAGCAATAAAAAATCAGCTAGGCGTTCATTGGGCTGGATACCGTTCAAGAAAGTAGCAATCAAATATGCTGATGGCTATGTTCAATATGGCAAGCATCAATTTAAACTATGGGATAGTTACGGATTAAGTAAATACAATATCAAAACAGGCTCATTCGTAGAAGATAGTCGTGGACGTTGGTATGTATGTCTTGTAGTTGATGCAGTCAAAATAGAAAAAAACAACGCTAAAACCTCAATTGGCATAGACTTGGGTTTAAAGGATTTAGCCACTTGTTCAGATGGAGTAAAGCTCAAAGCCCCTAAAATCTATCGGCAATATGAACAAAAACTTGGCATAGCTCAACGTGCGAGAAATAAAAAGCGCGTCAAAGCGATTCACGCCAAGATTAAAAATATACGTCAAAACATGTTGCATCAATTCAGTCATAAACTGGTGAATGAACATGCAGCAATCTTCGTTGGCAATGTGAATGCCAAAGCACTAGCACAGACTAAATTAGCTAAGTCAGTGTTAGATGCAAGTTGGACAACACTAAGAACCATGCTCAAGTATAAATGCGAGAACGCAACTTGCGCAGCAGTGCTGCTCAGGTATGAAGAAGTCAATGAGGCCTATACCACCCAAACTTGTTCGTGCTGTGGCTCACGCTGTAGTAGTCCGAAAGGTAGAGCAGGCTTAGGAGTAAGAGAATGGCAGTGTATGGAGTGCGGTACGCTCCATGATCGGGATGTAAATTCCGCACTGAATATTCTTGCGCTCGGACATGAGCGTCTAGCAGTAGGAATCCCCGTCCTTTAGGTCGGGGAGGATGTCAAACAAAATTACACTGTGGCGAGGGGCATGCAGTACAATCATCCTATGTTTTTTTTAATTAGGTTACCATTATGTCTGTGCAACGACTACGTGTCACCTCACGCTATTGCGAAGTTGCAATTTCAGGAAATCAGGTTCATCTGGCTGGACAACTGGCAGATGACACCAGCCTGGATATTGGCGCACAGACCCAGCAAACCTTAGACAACATTGACCGTTTACTGTCTGAGGCAGGCACAGACAAAACCCATATTCTATCTGTGTTTATTTTCCTGAAAGACATTGAAAAAGATTATGCGACCATGAATGCCGTTTGGGATGCGTGGATTGCTGAGGGGCATCCCCCAGCACGTACCTGTGTGGAATCCAAGCTCTATGCGCCTGATGTTCTGGTGGAAATGACCGTCACGGCAGTGCGTCCAGACTAGGACGATTTCACCGCCAGAACGTTGTATTTTATCGCGCGCTCCGCCGCCTGTGGCATGGTCACTGGTGTAGCGGTTCTTGGTGTAGCACGCGCGAACAGATCAGGAATCAGGTCTTCCCGTAATTCCTGTTCAGTTGGAATCGCGCTGTAACGCAATACACGGTATCCAGCCAGTTCCAGCAGACTGTCCTGATAATGTTTTTGTTGCAGGCGATTGACATACGACTGGTCTGCGATCTCAATGATGGCAAGCACCTGATGCTGCTGGTCCAGCACCACAAAATCGGCAACCAGCCCCTGATACTTACGGCGGGTATGGGCAAACTTTGTGGTAAGCAAGGCATCAAAAGACACATGCGCCAATACGGTATGCCGTGGCAAAACCGCTTGTAAACGCATCAGGGTAATCTGTTCAGAAATATTCAGGATACCACGTCGTTTCAGTGGGCTGTCCTGACGCCGATTTTGGTGCAAACTTCGAACTGCAAATACTGTAATAAACAGTAGTCCAACTATTGTTATGAAATAATACATTTCTAACCAATCCCTTTAGATTTTTTATAATCATTTTAGCTTTGATGCCAATTTTTTTAATCAATACTTTTTAATCAACGGCGAGCGATAGTAAAGTCATTTTTGTAGTACAAACTTAAATTTTTTAATCCTGTTTGAACAGCCGACTAAAGTCGTAAAAGCGTCCTGCACCTTTATTTATAATCATCCTACAGGGAATATTCAAGTCGATATTGTCAGTATATGTTTCTATAAATTGTAGTTTTACCAATCATTTGTGACTACCCTCTCATTTGTGTATCAAAAGGAAAGCATGAAAGACTCAGGCTTTCCCAAACTCAACTTAACGATGGGCCTTGGACTTCGGTTTTGGTTTTGCCGAAAAAGGTCGTTTCTCACCTGTTTCACGCGGCGGCAAGCCCGTATGCTGGGTCAGAATCTGCCCTTTTTGTGGACGTTTCTGGCCTGATTGCGGCTGTCCTGTACGTTTTGCGGAATCTCCCGCCAAAGTGGAGTTCTTCTTGCGAGCAGACTTATATTCCCCCTCAGCGGTTCCCTGTGGCTGGTAGGTCGGAATCAGGTGCTGTTTGGAATTTCCAATCAAATCCGAACGTCCCATTTCCTTTAAGGCTTCACGCAATAGAGGCCAGTTGTTTGGATCATGGTAACGCAGGAATGCCTTATGCAAACGGCGACGTTTCTCACCCTTAACAATATCCACATTTTCAGTGTAACGCGCCACCTTTGACAGTGGGTTTTTACCTGAATAATACATGGTGGTGGCGGTGGCCATTGGCGATGGATAGAACGTCTGTACCTGATCGGCACGGAAACCGTTCTTCTTCAACCAGACCGCCAGATTCATCATGTCATAGTCGGTTGTACCTGGATGTGCAGCAATAAAGTATGGAATCAAATACTGTTCCTTACCCGCTTCCTTACTAAAACGCTCAAACATTTGCTTAAAGCGGTCATAGGTACCAATTCCAGGTTTCATCATCTTGGAGAGTGGCCCCTGTTCGGTATGCTCAGGCGCAATCTTCAGGTAACCACCGACATGGTGCTGTACCAGTTCCTTGACATATTCAGGATTGAGTACCGCAAGGTCATAACGCAGGCCAGAACCAATCAGAATCTTCTTCACACCCTTGATTTCACGTGCCTTACGGTACAGCTGAACCAGTGGCGCATGATCGGTGTGCAGGTTCTGGCATACGCCTGGATAGACACAGGATGGCTTACGACAGTTCTTCTCAATTTCAGGATCATTGCAGTGCAGACGGTACATATTGGCGGTTGGACCACCCAAGTCTGAAATAATGCCTGTAAAATTCGGTGCAGTATCACGGATCTTTTCAATTTCACGTAAAATCGAGTCTTCCGAACGGTTCTGGATAATCCGCCCCTCATGCTCCGTAATCGAACAGAATGTACAGCCACCAAAACAGCCACGCATGATGTTGACAGAGAACTTGATCATGTCAAATGCAGGGAAACGTGCATCCCCATAGGCAGGGTGTGGTAAACGTGCATACGGCAAGTCAAACACGTAATCCATTTCCTCTGTGGTCAGTGGAATCGGCGGTGGATTAATCCACACATCACGCTCACCGTGGCGCTGAACAAGGGCACGCGCATTGCCAGGATTGGTTTCAAGATGCAAAATACGGTTGGCATGGGCATACAGCACATGGTCATTCGCCACCTCTTCAAATGAGGGCAAACGAATCACCGCCAGTTCACGTGGTGGCAGTTTATGCTTAATTGCCTTGGATGGTGCAGCTCTCAGTTGCACAATCTGGGTATCAGGGTCTAACTGATCACCCTCACGTACAATTGGATTTGCCACAATTTCTTTCTGGAAATTTTGATATTGGGCTAAGGAATTGCCTTTTTCTTTCTCAACCTCACAGCCATCAATGTCTTCTGTCATCACATACGGATTGATGATGGGATCGACACGTCCAATGGTATCGACATCGTTACTGGCAATTTCAACGAATTTTGCCTTGGAGGCTTTATTATGTTTATTAATGATAAATGCTGTACCACGAACATCGGTAATGTCATGCACCTTTTCACCTTTGGCCAAGCGGTGCATCACCTCGATAATGGCACGCTCACCATTACCATACATCAACAGGTCGGCCTTTGAATCCATCAAAATGGAACGACGAACCTTGTCTGACCAATAATCATAGTGTGCGATACGACGTAGACTGCCCTCAATCCCTCCCAGCAATACAGGCACATCTGGAAATGCCTCACGACAACGCTGGCAATACACGGTTGCCGCACGATCAGGGCGTTTATTTGCTTCATTGTTTGGAGAATAGGCATCATCCGAACGGATTTTACGATCTGCCGTATAACGGTTGATCATTGAATCCATGTTCCCAGCCGTTACCCCCCACGCAATGGTGGGCTTGCCCAGCACACGGAAGCTTTCCACATTGGTCCAATCTGGCTGCGCAATAATCCCGACACGGAAGCCCTGTGCCTCAAGCACACGCCCAATCACACCCGACACAAAGGAAGGATGGTCAATATAGGCATCACCACAAACCAAAATAAAGTCACATGCATCCCAGCCGAGCAGGTCCATTTCTTCTCGTGACATCGGCAAAAATGGTGCGGGTTCAAAACACGACGCCCAATATTTGTCGTAATCAAACAGCGCTTTGGGCGCGGTCTGCATGGTGTAGGCAGTAGACATGGCTTGCGAATCTCGGCTAGCAGATGGAGGAGAGACATCTAAAGATGAAAGCCGATCATTTTAACATGAATTTGATTCATTTTCCTTGTTTATAAAACATACAGAAACAAAGAGATAAGAATTAATCTGCCTAAAATTCACTCGCAATCTATAAATTTTCAAGTGGGTACTCAATGAGGCCTGTAATAACCATTCGTTACCAACTGAATCGTTCTTAATAATGGATATTGCTCAGGAATTGCATTTCTTGCCATCTCTACACATTTCATCATGTTATTTTTATTATAAAGCCTTTAGACGAATCGATAAAATCAGGCCAAAAGCCAATACCAACACCACACTGAGATTGATCCCAATCCAGCCAAAGTTTTCCCAGATCAAGCCACCACTACTTCCCAGCAAACTGGAACCGATGTAATAGCAGAATAAATACAGCGATGCAGCCACCGCCCGATACTGAATTGCCTGCACAGATACCCAACTGCTGGCGGTGGAATGTGCTGCAAAAAAGGCAAAGGCAAAAATAATCAGTCCCAGCAAAATTACCCAAAGCGCTGGAATCAGGGTAATCAGCAGTCCAGCCATCATCATCAATAACATGAGGGGTAAAACTTTGGCCCGACCATATTTAAAGCTCCACTGTGCTGCTTTTGATGAACTGTAAATTCCTGCCAAATAGGCAATCGAGATTAAACCAATCCAGCTTTGTGATAATTGAAATGGTGCTTCCAGCAGGTGATAACTAATATAATTAAACACCGTGACCAGACATCCCATCAGGATAAAACCCTCGGCAAACAGGATGCGTAATTTACGGTCTTTTAAGTTTTGTTCAAACGCTGCCTTAAAACGGGAAAATCGAAAAGGATAGGGTTGAAAATGCTGGGACTTGGGTAAGAGTAAATAGAACAGACAGGCAATGATAAGATTGATAAAACCAATAATATAAGTTGCTGATTGCCATGAGATAAAATCAACCAATACCCCTGCAATCAAACGTCCGCCCATCCCTCCAATCGCTGTGCCTGAGATATACAACCCCATCGCCAAACCAATATCTTTCTGTGAAATCTCCTCTCCAATATAAGTCATTGCAACTGCGGCAACACCACTCACCGCCAAGCCTATAAAAATACGAGTTGTTAAGAAAATTTCCCAGATTGGAAAAGACGCACTGACCAGCAATAAAACCGAAACAAGGAACAAGGTAAATACCATAATCGGTTTGCGCCCGAAACGATCAGAAATAAAGCCTGTAAACAGCAGGCCAATGGCCAGGGCAATGGTGGAAAAGGATAATGGAAAACTACTATGTGTCGGGCTGACCTGAAAGAACTTTGCAAAAATCGGCATCATCGGCTGCACACAGTACAGGGATGAGAAAGAGGCAAACCCTGCAAAGAACAATGACCATAAAATCGCGGTAAATGATTTTGAACCATATTCAATATGGGTTTTGACAATGTCCGACATAAATCAGCTTTTTCTACAGGTCTGATTTGATTTTAGTCTTTTTTAGACTCCCTGTAATGACCACCTTTAAAAAAACCTGAAACGTTGGGCATTGCATATGATTTTCTGCGCGACATACTGCTGCATGCCTCAACCCCCACTGATAAAATGTAACTATCTGGCCATAATCCTGTATTTTGTAGGTTAAAGCGTACACAGGTTGCGGTGATTGGCGAATAGCTGATAGCAGGTTTATCCCCTAATATACAAATCATAGAGAGACAGGAAGTCTCATTCAGAACAACAAGAAGCACAGGACGTGGTCGTTGACAGGAGTTGGCGGTAAGAAACCAAATATGAGAAAGCCTCGACAGGATGTCGGGGCTTTTTTATTGACCTGGTGTTTAATTCGCATAGACATAGAACGATAAAATAATCGCTATTGACTCCCTCAATTTGGCTTAATACCATGACTCATCATTTTATTTTTCTGGTTGTTTGCTTTGCAAATCCTAACAACTCAACAATACATTCTTGAAAAACCCATCTTGCTGCTTTTAAGAATCGGGCTGGTTCTGAGCGCTATCACCCTGTCTGCATGCAGCAGTCTAAGCGGATCATTTGCCAATCGTTCCAATCAACTCTCATCAGGATTACAAACCGCTTATTCTGTTTCACCTAGTACCGCCAATCGCGTATCGCCAATCATCATTCAAAGCTCAGAGCGTTACGATGTTTCGCCACTTTTAATTGCGGCGATTATTCGACAGGAATCCAACTACAACAGTGCCGCACGCTCACCGACGGGCGCGGTGGGACTGACCCAAATCATTCCAAGTCATTGGCGTCAGGCCTGTCCTGGCAATCTTTATGATGAAAGTGTCAATATTAACTGTGGCACCCAGGTCCTTGCGACCTACTATAAATCTGCGGGAAGCTGGTCAAAAGCCGTTGCCTATTACAATGTTGGACCAACAGGTTATCAACGCAGTTTCTGGACACGACACAAAGGCAAGAAATATGCAAGATCGGTGAAGCGACATGAAAAGGCTTTAAAGAAAGCACTTTAAATTGGACAATAAAAAAACCATGCGCTAAAGGCATGGTTTTTTTATATTCAACGACTGATTAAGCCTCGTCAAACAAGCCCTCAAATAACACTGAAGATAGATAACGCTCACCACTGTCAGGTAAAATCACCACAATGGTTTTCCCTGCATTTTCTGGACGTTCAGCAATCTGGGCCGCTGCCGCCAATGCCGCACCACTTGAAATACCCACTAAAATTCCTTCTTGCGTTGCACACTTTCTTGCCCAGTCAATCGCATCCGCACTGTTCACTGGCAGGACTTCATCAACCAGGTCCAAATCCAGGTTTTTAGGAATAAAGTTGGCACCAATCCCCTGAATTTTATGCGGTGCAGGTGTAATGCTCTCACCATTTTTAGTTTGGGTAATAATTGGTGATTCAGCTGGTTCAACTGCCACTGAATACAATGGCTTATTCTGCACTTGCTCAAAATAACGTGAAATCCCTGTAATGGTGCCGCCAGTTCCCACACCCGCCACTAAAATGTCAACATTACCCCCTGTGGCATTCCAGATTTCAGGACCTGTAGTATCTGTATGAATCTGTGGATTGGCTGGATTTTCAAATTGTTGTGGTAGGAAATAAAGCTCAGGGTTTTCAGTGGCTAAGCGTACCGCCTCATCCACCGCACCTTTCATGCCTTTGGCTGGTTCAGTCAGTACAAGGTTCGCACCCAAGGCTTTCAGCACCTTACGACGTTCCAGACTCATACTTGCAGGCATAGTCAGGGTAATGGGATAACCTTTTGCCGCCGCCACAAATGCTAGAGCAATCCCTGTATTACCGCTAGTCGGTTCAACAATATGCATACCAGTTTTAAGTACACCACGTTTTTCCGCATCTGCAATCATGGCTGCACCAATACGGCATTTTATTGAAAATGCAGGATTACGGCTTTCAACTTTTGCCAATACTGTAGCATCTGATTTAATCAAGCGATTGATACGAACTAAAGGTGTATTACCAATGGCTTCGGCATTATTTGAATAAACTGCGATACCTAGGTTGGCAGGCGTTGGAAATTGTTGATCGGTTGTCATGAATGATCCTTTATATCTTATCGTCTTTAAAAAGATTATACGCAGTTTAACCTTATCATCAAAAATTGATATTTAACGATTTGTGATGCTGATTTATAACAAAACTTTCAAGTCTAGACTTCCCGACTCTTTTTGTATTATTGCCTGTTCTGGCTTTTAACCACATCTCTGCATTAAGCCAATTCCTCATGGACAATGCCCTGATCAGTATCACCCAGCAGAATTGCAACCCGTTCAGAATGTACACCAAATGCTCCAGCCAACGCTGGGTAGCGAGCAATTCCAGAGCATAGGTTGCAGAAACATTTTGATGGGTGGAATCCTCGATAATCTTTTGCCTTACAGACTCTTGTCTCTCTTTCATTTCATTCACTATCAAGCTCAATTCATCCACTAAAGATTTAGGTATTTTTACAAATGATTCCTGCAATAAATAAGGAATATACTGCCACCAACGCCAGGGTCTGTTCCAGATTAATGGTCTGGGTAGACAATGCCGCAAGAGTTGTGGTCATTGCCGCACTGGATGACTGGAGTACAATCGTCATGAGAATACCGACCAACACCAGAAACAAACGCATCAACAGCGTCGGTTCCGCCCAGCGCGAGAGGTCAATCAGTTCCGCAACGCCACTCATGGCATCCTGCAAAAGCTGGATACCAAAAAACAATAAACCAAAACCTGCCAGGGTCAGTCCAATAAATCCAACTCTTTCTTTTCCCAATAATTTTAGCAAGGCGCCGATACCAATCAGTGGTAAGGCAAAACTTGAAATCGAAAACTTTAAACCAAGTAGTGCTATAGCAAACCACACTATATAAGCTACATTGATTTAAAACCAAGCATTAGGACATCATAATTTTCAATTTCTTCACCTTTGTGAAAAGTCGCGTTATCTAAAATGATAATACGGTCTTTCATCGGTTTTGACTTCCCAAATGATTATCCGAATGAAGTTAACCAACTTTCAAATACACTACGATTACAACAGCTTTCAAATAGTATAGGCATGATAAATTTAGTTTTTTCTGCCAAGGATATAGCACCAATAAAGCTCATAGGTCTGGAAGATAGACCTGAACGGGTTGCATGACATCTTGTACCTTTCTTTGACCATCCCATTTGTGCAACTTCATTGCAACTCATGCCAGCTTCATCCATATAATAGATATCTGATGGATCAACTCGTTTGAGTATTTCTAAAAGATGCCATTGGTAAGCAATCTTTTGTTCTAATTGACTTTCTTTGTAGGTAAAACTCTTTTTTTATATATCCAGCCAATTTTATGCAAAGCAGTCAATAAAGTTCGATAGCTAATCTCATAAGTGAATTGTTTAGCAAATAAAGGGAGGAGTTCTTTTGCCTGTGAAAACTCAGGTGTTTCTACAAATAGCTGAAATGCCTGCATATCTTTAATCTTGCTTTGCCGCCCAGAGTTTATGATTTTGGGTTGCTTAAGTTGCCCTGTCTGTTGTTCCAGCTTGATCCAGTCGTCCAGGGTAGTTCTTGCGATATTGAATAAATGACAAGTTTGCGATTTATGGTGAGTATCATGATAATGTTTCAATGACTTTTTCACGTAAATCTACAGAATATATTTTAGGTATGAGTGAAGTCTCAAATAAATCCAAGTGTAGCTTATATTTTGCTAATTGCTATAGCTGTATTCTTATCCTATTAAGCAATAAAAAACCTCCCAACATTGGTTGGGAGGTTTTGAAATTAAAAGCTGGCGATGACTTACTCTCACATGGCAAACGCCACACTACCATCAGCGCGAAGAGGTTTCACTTCTGAGTTCGGGAAGGGATCAGGTGGTTCACTCTTGCTATTGTCGCCAGCAAACTGTTGTGGTGTTTTGGGGTCTTATTGATCATGTTGTGTTTTCACTTCATGTCTGCCTTACTTACGAACCAAAGAGTTATTAACGGATTAGATATTGAGTCTAACTTTGTGTTCAGCATTTTAACTAGTTTTCACACTAAATCAAGTTATGTATTGAATTTATCTTGAATACAACAACTGTTTGGGTGTTGTATAGTCAAGCCTCACGAGCAATTAGTATTGGTCAGCTTCACACGTCACCGTGCTTCCACACCCAACCTATCAACGTCCTAGTCTCGAACGGCTCTTTAGAAGACATATAGTCTTAGGGAAATCTTATCTTGAGGTAGGCTTCCCGCTTAGATGCTTTCAGCGGTTATCCCTTCCGAACATAGCTACCCGGCGATGCGACTGGCGTCACAACCGGTACACCAGAGGTTCGTCCACTCTGGTCCTCTCGTACTAGGAGCAGATCCTCTCAAATTTCCAGCGCCCACGGTAGATAGGGACCGAACTGTCTCACGACGTTCTAAACCCAGCTCGCGTACCTCTTTAAATGGCGAACAGCCATACCCTTGGGACCTGCTTCAGCCCCAGGATGAGATGAGCCGACATCGAGGTGCCAAACACCGCCGTCGATATGAACTCTTGGGCGGTATCAGCCTGTTATCCCCAGAGTACCTTTTATCCGTTGAGCGATGGCCCTTCCATACAGAACCACCGGATCACTAAGACCTACTTTCGTACCTGCTCGACTTGTGGGTCTCGCAGTTAAGCGCGCTTTTGCCTTTATACTCTACGCGTGATTTCCGACCACGCTGAGCGCACCTTCGTACTCCTCCGTTACTCTTTAGGAGGAGACCGCCCCAGTCAAACTACCCACCAGACATGGTCCTCGCCCCGGATTACGGGGCAGAGTTAGAACCTCAACATTACCAGGGTGGTATTTCAAGGACGGCTCCATTGGAACTAGCGTTCCAACTTCAAAGCCTCCCACCTATCCTACACAAGTAAGGTCAAAGTTCAATGTCAAGCTGCAGTAAAGGTTCACGGGGTCTTTCCGTCTAGCCGCGGGTACACTGCATCTTCACAGCGATTTCGATTTCACTGAGCCTCTGCTGGAGACAGCGCCGCCATCATTATGCCATTCGTGCAGGTCGGAACTTACCCGACAAGGAATTTCGCTACCTTAGGACCGTTATAGTTACGGCCGCCGTTTACTGGGGCTTCGATCAAGAGCTTCGCTTACGCTAACCCCATCAATTAACCTTCCAGCACCGGGCAGGCATCACACCCTATACGTCCACTTTCGTGTTTGCAGAGTGCTATGTTTTTAATAAACAGTTGCAGCGGCCTGGTTTCTGCGGCTGCCAACCGCTCAGGGAGCAAGTCCCATCACCGTCAGCAGCGTACCTTCTCCCGAAGTTACGGTACCATTTTGCCTAGTTCCTTCAGCAGAGTTCTCTCAAGCGCTTTGGTCTACTCGACCTGACCACCTGTGTCGGTTTCGGGTACGATTCCTGTGTAACTGAAGCTTAGAGACTTTTCCTGGAAGCATGGTATCAGCCACTTCACTGTACAAGTACAGCTTGCTATCGACTCTCAGCATAGAGCACCCCGGATTTGCCTAAGATGCATGCCTACTGTCTTCCACCTGGACAACCAACGCCAGGCTGACTTAACCTTCTCCGTCCTCTCATCGCATTACACAGAAGTATTGGAATATTAACCAATTTCCCATCGACTACGCCTCTCGGCCTCGCCTTAGGGGTCGACTCACCCAGCCCCGATTAACGTTGGACTGGAACCCTTGGTCTTTCAGCGAACGGGTTTTTCACCCGTTTTGTCGTTACTCACGTCAGCATTCGCACTTCTGATACCTCCAGCATACTTCTCAATACACCTTCTTCGGCTTACAGAACGCTCCCCTACCACGTAACTTAAAAGTTACATCCGCAGCTTCGGCACATAGTTTTAGCCCCGTTACATCTTCCGCGCAGGCCGACTCGACTAGTGAGCTATTACGCTTTCTTTAAAGGGTGGCTGCTTCTAAGCCAACCTCCTAGCTGTCTATGCCTTCCCACATCGTTTCCCACTTAACTATGATTTTGGGGCCTTAGCTGGCGGTCTGGATTGTTTTCCTCTTGACTACGGACGTTAGCACCCGCAGTCTGTCTCCCGGATAGTACTCATTGGTATTCGGAGTTTGCATCGGTTTGGTAAGTCGGGATGACCCCCTAGCCGAAACAGTGCTCTACCCCCAATGGTATTCGTCCGAGGCGCTACCTAAATAGCTTTCGGGGAGAACCAGCTATCACCAGGCTTGATTAGCCTTTCACCCCTATCCACAAGTCATCCCCTGGCTTTTCAACGACAGTGGGTTCGGTCCTCCAGTTAGTGTTACCCAACCTTCAACCTGCTCATGGATAGATCGCCTGGTTTCGGGTCTATACCCAGCAACTAAACGCCCTATTAAGACTCGATTTCTCTACGGCTCCCCTATTCGGTTAACCTCGCTACTGAATATAAGTCGCTGACCCATTATACAAAAGGTACGCAGTCACCGAACATGTCGGCTCCCACTGCTTGTATGCATGCGGTTTCAGGATCTATTTCACTCCCCTCACAGGGGTTCTTTTCGCCTTTCCCTCACGGTACTGGTTCACTATCGGTCAGTCAGGAGTATTTAGCCTTGGAGGATGGTCCCCCCATATTCAGACAAGGTTTCACGTGCCTCGCCCTACTCGTCATCATTATGTGTGCCCTTTCGTGTACGGGAATATCACCCTCTACGTTCGCACTTCCCAGAGCGTTCCACTAAAACACACATAACTTAATGGGCTACTCCCCGTTCGCTCGCCGCTACTAAGGGAATCTCAATTGATTTCTTTTCCTAAGGGTACTGAGATGTTTCACTTCCCCTCGTTCGCCTTGCAACACTATGTATTCATGTTGCAATACCTACCTTATGGTAAGTGGGTTCCCCCATTCAGATATCTCCGGATCACAGGATATTTGCCGCCTCCCCGGAGCTTTTCGCAGGCTATCACGTCTTTCTTCGCCTCTGACTGCCAAGGCATCCACCACATGCACTTAATTACTTGACTATACAACCCCAAACAGTCGCTAACCCTTACAAGTAAGGTTAGGACAGATTGCTATGCTCGTTTTTCAACTTACATCGCTCTCATCCAGTTTGTTGCTTCGTGAATTTAATCACCGTACAGCTTCAATCTAAATTCATATACCAAAACGCTTGATTCAGTGTTTTTGCTAGTTCTCATTTCTAACAACTCAGCTTAAAGAATTAATTCTTCTTGCTTTGTTATTGAATGAGTGAACAATTTATTTCAGACTCAAATTCTAATCTGTTAATGATTAACTACAGCCTCGTCAGCTTGCAGTAAACTGTGATAAATCACAGAAGTTAATAAATCTAAATCAATCTCTTGATTCACCTTATTTATTAAGTTCTATAATTTAAAAATATCTTTCACTACCATATTAGATCAGATACTACGCGCAGCATAGCTGCTTGTCTTGCGCTTCGGCAAAGCGTTGCTTTGCTGATCGAAGCTCTGGTGGAGACTAGGAGAGTCGAACTCCTGACCTCCTGCGTGCAAAGCAGGCGCTCTACCAACTAAGCTAAGTCCCCAGCTTACAATCATAATGAACGATATATCTTCTCATCTAGTAGCTTGTGATTATTCATCACTTCGTCAGTAGTGGTGGGTCTGACAAGACTTGAACTTGTGACCCCACGCTTATCAAGCGTGTGCTCTAACCAACTGAGCTACAGACCCTGAGAAATAAAAGAAGAGATCGTTGATCTCTTCTTTTATTTCGCAAGACAAGCGCAGCGCGTAGTGCACGACTTATCTCTAAAATTAAAAAAGAGAAACAATACTTTTTCTATCTTTCATTCGATATATCTCGAAGAACAACTTGTTGTGGATTCTTACCGATCGTCAATCTTTCGTTAAGGAGGTGATCCAGCCGCAGGTTCCCCTACGGCTACCTTGTTACGACTTCACCCCAGTCATCGGCCACACCGTGGTAAGCGTCCCCCCTAAGGTTAGACTACCTACTTCTGGTGCAACAAACTCCCATGGTGTGACGGGCGGTGTGTACAAGGCCCGGGAACGTATTCACCGCGGCATTCTGATCCGCGATTACTAGCGATTCCGACTTCATGGAGTCGAGTTGCAGACTCCAATCCGGACTACGATCGGCTTTTTGAGATTAGCATCCTATCGCTAGGTAGCAACCCTTTGTACCGACCATTGTAGCACGTGTGTAGCCCTGGCCGTAAGGGCCATGATGACTTGACGTCGTCCCCGCCTTCCTCCAGTTTGTCACTGGCAGTATCCTTAAAGTTCCCATCCGAAATGCTGGCAAGTAAGGAAAAGGGTTGCGCTCGTTGCGGGACTTAACCCAACATCTCACGACACGAGCTGACGACAGCCATGCAGCACCTGTATGTAGATTCCCGAAGGCACCAATCCATCTCTGGAAAGTTTCTACTATGTCAAGGCCAGGTAAGGTTCTTCGCGTTGCATCGAATTAAACCACATGCTCCACCGCTTGTGCGGGCCCCCGTCAATTCATTTGAGTTTTAGTCTTGCGACCGTACTCCCCAGGCGGTCTACTTATCGCGTTAGCTGCGCCACTAAAGCCTCAAAGGCCCCAACGGCTAGTAGACATCGTTTACGGCATGGACTACCAGGGTATCTAATCCTGTTTGCTCCCCATGCTTTCGTACCTCAGCGTCAGTATTAGGCCAGATGGCTGCCTTCGCCATCGGTATTCCTCCAGATCTCTACGCATTTCACCGCTACACCTGGAATTCTACCATCCTCTCCCATACTCTAGCTGACCAGTATCGAATGCAATTCCTAAGTTAAGCTCAGGGATTTCACATCCGACTTAATCAGCCGCCTACGCACGCTTTACGCCCAGTAAATCCGATTAACGCTCGCACCCTCTGTATTACCGCGGCTGCTGGCACAGAGTTAGCCGGTGCTTATTCTGCGAGTAACGTCCACTATCCTAGAGTATTAATCCAGGTAGCCTCCTCCTCGCTTAAAGTGCTTTACAACCAAAAGGCCTTCTTCACACACGCGGCATGGCTGGATCAGGGTTCCGCCCATTGTCCAATATTCCCCACTGCTGCCTCCCGTAGGAGTCTGGGCCGTGTCTCAGTCCCAGTGTGGCGGATCATCCTCTCAGACCCGCTACAGATCGTCGCCTTGGTAGGCCTTTACCCCACCAACTAGCTAATCCGACTTAGGCTCATC
>NZ_KB849352.1:0-1074 GCF_000368325.1 Acinetobacter sp. CIP 102529 | reverse complement strand
CCATTATGTTAAATGGACATAAATCAATTCTAAAATTATCTATGATCATTCTTACTTTTACTTCAGTACTGCGGTTAGGGTGGATAGAAAAGGGCCTAACTGCTATCATTGCCCCCGAAACCCTCCAAAATAGATATCTTTCTTAATATGACACTTACGCCACCATAAGTTTATTTATCTCTTAAAACAGTAAATAACTCATCACTGTCTAGTGATGTGGTGTAGTAGCTTGTGTGTCATATATCACATCACTAGCCTTTCCTAAAATTTAAAAAAATAGGCTATTTTCATGTTATCCACTATTCGAGAACAATGGTTCTCCAATATTCGCGGGGATGTTCTTGCGGGTATTGTTGTTGCTTTGGCTCTAATTCCTGAAGCAATTGCCTTTTCAATTATTGCAGGTGTCGACCCTAAGGTAGGGTTATATGCTTCATTCTGTATTGCCGTGGTGATTTCTTTCGTAGGCGGTCGTCCAGGGATGATTTCTGCTGCAACTGGTGCTATGGCTTTATTAATGGTCACACTGGTTAAAGAGCATGGTCTGCAATACTTATTAGCAGCCACAATTTTGACAGGATTTATTCAAATCCTAGCAGGCTATCTAAAATTAGGTGCATTGATGCGCTTTGTGTCAAAGTCGGTTGTGATTGGCTTTGTGAATGCCTTGGCTATTCTAATTTTTATGGCCCAATTGCCTGAACTCACCAATGTGACATGGCATGTCTATGCGATGACAATTGGTGGTTTAGCCATTATTTATCTATTCCCCTATATCCCAGTAATAGGCAAGCTTTTACCCTCTCCCCTCATCTGTATTGTACTCCTCACGCTCTTTGCCTTGTTCATTGGTTTAGATGTAAGAACCGTAGGTGATATGGGGCAATTACCAGATACTCTTCCAATTTTCTTGCTTCCTGATATTCCTTTAAATCTTGAAACTTTAGCTATTATTTTGCCTTATTCACTGGGATTAGCAGCCGTCGGTTTGCTTGAATCTATGATGACAGCAACGATTGTCGACGATTTAACAGATACCACCAGTGATAAAAACCGTGAGTGTAAAGGACAAGG
>NZ_KB849351.1:0-1749 GCF_000368325.1 Acinetobacter sp. CIP 102529 | reverse complement strand
CTAACTATGAGGGATTGACTACTAACTATGAGGGATTGACTACTTAACTATGAGGGATTGACTACCAACTATGAGAGAATTATATTACTCATAGTTAGTTTATCGAATTAAAAATGATGAGTACATCTAAAAAAGAATTAGTAGTTAAATCAAATCAAGTAATTGAGGCTTCATATCAACTCAGCTCAACAGAACAACGGATTGTCTTAGCAGCTATTAGTAAGATTAGTCGGGCTGAAGATATTACAGATGATGAAATTTATCGCGTAACTATTGATGATTTAAAAAAACTTGGGGTTCATGAAAAAACAGCTTATAGAGATCTAAAAGATGGTGTAAACCGCTTATATGACAGATCAATTAATTTAGCTATTGATGATGAGTCAATCAAAATGAGATGGATTCAATCCATACGCTTTTTAGAAAGTAAAAGCGTTGTAGGAATTCGGTTTTCTAAAGAAATTTTGCCGTTCATTTCTAATCTAAGCCGTGAATTCACTAAGTATTCGCTATCTGACATTGCTGGTATGAGTAGCGCATATGCTATTCGTATTTATGAGCTACTAAGCCAATATCGTTCCATAGGAAAACGAGAGATTTCCATCGAATCTCTAAGAAGTATGTTGGAGTTAGGGAAAAGATATCCATTGTCTGCTGATTTAAAGAGATGGGTTATTGATACTGCTGTAGTTCAAATCAATGAACATAGCCCTTTAAATGTATCTTACGAGCAAATAAAGACAGGTCGAAAAGTCACACACATTCACTTCACGTTTAAAGAAAAATCAAAAAGTATTGAGCATAAATCCGAACAGAATAATTTTTATAAATTGACAGATTCACAAATTAATATGTTCGGTAATCAGCTTTCACGCTTACATGAAGTATCTCACCTAGCACAACAAGGTGAAAGTTATGACGACTTAGCTATTAAAATTAAAGATATGCTGCGAGATCCAATAAAACAAAAACAACTTATTCCTCATCTTAAAAATTTAGGCTTTAAGGCATAAAGGTCGATTGTGTATGTAGCAGTTGACTGTTTGTTAATGTATTTTAGTTCACATAATGGACAACCAAAATTACAAGATGAAATCACTATCTGTTATTGAGCTTTCAAACCTCTATGGAATAACTCGTCAAGCCATTTATAAGCAAGTTAATAAAGGTAATTTAAGTAAAAATAGTGACGGTAAAATTGATCTTTCCGAAGCTATTCGAGTCTTTGGTGAACCTTCTAGAAATGTAAACAGTTCACAGACAACCGAAACACGAAAGTTGTCAGAAGTTCACCTATTAGAACAGCAAGTTTACATGCTTCAAAAACAGCTTGAACAGGCTCATGAGCGTGAGCAGTTCCAACGTGAGGAACTAAAAGCTAAGAATGATCAGTTACACGTTAAAGATGAGCAAATTGAAGCAATACAACGCCTACTAGAAGCTCCAAAAGCTTATACAACTAGTTCTATCGACCCAAAATTAGATATAGCAACAGATACTAGGTCAAAAAGTGAGTCGAACTATGATGTATTGACTACTCAACCAAGAGAAACTCCTGTAGAAGTAGAGATCCAAACTCAGCCGAAAGATGACGGATTGACTACTCCGGAGCAGGTGGAAAATAAGCGGATTCCAGTACCGGAGCACATTGACCAGGAACCGGAGAAAAGGGGCTTTTGGAGCCGTTTTTTTAGACCCTATGATTAACCACGATTGTTTAACTAATATGAACAAAGTCGTGAAACATTG
>NZ_KB849350.1:0-3900 GCF_000368325.1 Acinetobacter sp. CIP 102529 | reverse complement strand
CAATGTTTCACGACTTTGTTCATATTAGTTAAACAATCGTGGTTAATCATAGGGGCTAAAAAAACGGCTCCAAAAGCCGGGGTATTAACAGCCTTCAATGCAGATGCAGAAATAGCTTTCGATCTTCAGCCGTACAAGTATCAGTGTTGAAAAAGAAAATTACGGAACTCACAGCTGCATAAAATATTCTCCGATCCTTGATGACTGGTCATCATTAAGGCTTTTGCCCTACTGCCCTTTGAACTGTAGCAATCCCTACTCCAAACTGTTTTGCCACACTTCTAAAAGTCGAGCCATCTTCCTGCATGGCTTTTTGTATTTCTGCATAATCAACTTTACGCTTTCTGCCCTTATATAAGCCTTTCGCTTTGGCTTTAGCAATACCTTCCTTTTGCCGTTCACGGATCATGGAGCGTTCAAATTCTGCAAATGCAGCAAGCATTTGGAACATGAGCTTATTTATTGCCGACTGTGCAACATCATGGCTAAAGGTCAGATTTTCTTTATGAAAAATGATGGTTATGCCACGATCATTCAGGCTGTTCACAATGTCGTTCAGATCATTCGTATTACGTGCCAGGCGGTCAATACTGTGAACATGCACCGTATCACCATCACGCAGATATTCGAGCATAGCGAGCAATTGAGGACGTTCACGGCTACCCCCACTTGCCTTCTCTATGAAGGTCTTATCGAGGTGGATTCCATCCAATTGACGTTCCGTATTTTGTTCCGATGAACTGACTCGGATGTAGCCAACCTGATTAGGCATTTTGTACCGTTAGATATTGGAGTTATAGATACATATTGTACCGAAATGTAAAATTAAGTCTATAGATACGGTTTTAAGTCTGATTTTATTAGGTCTTAAATTGTTCCGTTAGGCTATAGCCTATAAGTACAAGGGTTGAATTAAAATTTTTGGGCATAAAAAAAACCGAACTAGGATAATCGGGCGGAAAAAACTACAGCCTTGATTTAGACTATTGGGAAGCAGGAAACTCAACGACTGTTTTCCAATTTACTTTTGACTCTTGTTGTTTGATTTCTTGGCAGTTTGGAATATGGCTTTTAATTATGTTCTTATATGAGCAGAGCCAACATCCCTAACGCCAAAGCTTTGATCTATGTACAGATTTGTTGCATAAAGATTTCATAACTATATGATTTTAAAGGTTTTGATTTATTTTTTATATAAAATTAAAGTCAATAAAATCAATTGCTTATTTCTTTTTTGCAACAAAGCCTATTTTAAGTATTTGTAATATATTATTTTAAAATCTCACGTGGGAAGAAATGTCAAAATCCATCAGAAATATTACTTAACTTACGTAAGTTAAGTAATATTTTTGATGGATTTATTGATCCAATGACCTATTTTTTACTTAAAATAGGGAAATTTGCCTATTTTTTTCTGTATATATGAGTTTTTACTGCTTAATTTACAGATTTATTAATATTTAAGGTAAATCACATGTTGTGGTTGTAAGTATTTGTAATTAAAATATTATTTTAAATAATGTGTGGTAGGAAATGTCAAAATACAAGAAAAATTTATTAAGTTATTAAACTTACGTAATTTATTAAACTTACGTAAGTTTAATAACTTTTATCTAATTTAATTCTTTTAAGATAAGATTTTTTAGCTCATCCTTTGGAAGCTGTTGTAAATGATGAATTGCAGCTTTAACAATAATAGATCTATTGGCACGGGCTACTTTAGAATCAACGAGAAGATCATCAATTTCTTTATCGACATCTTTTGTTAAAGAAAATGTCAATCGAAGATATTTTTGTTGAGATTTTTCTAATGTTTTAACCCGCTTAGATGCACCGCTTATGAAGTTATCTATGTCTTGCTGTTTAGTATCTTGATCAGCTTTTTTGAGACCCTTTAGAGCCATCATAGTTCTCCTAAAAACTCTATAACTATTCTCTCAATTTCAGCTTTTGCTTTAGGATCAGAATCCACTTCAAAAACCGATAATCCATTTTCATCTGCATCATCATATACATTACGATTTGTCGTGAATTGATTGAGAGCTACCAACCCAAAAGATTCACAAGCATCTTTAGCATCTAAAATACGTTGAGCTTGACTAGGAAGTGTCGGGCATTGAGTAATAACTGCTTTAGTGACTAATTCCGGGTTAACAGCTTTTGCTAACTTAATTAGTTGCTCTACGTGTACTAAAGTTTTTAAATCCCTACGTTTAGGACGGAATGGTAAAAGCATATGAGTGGCAATTGTCATTGCCGAACGGAGAGCCTCTGAGTCTTGGCCACCAGCATCAATAACAATGTCTTGATAACGTCGAGAGAGATCGTCAAGGACCTGGCGAATGTTTCCTGAAGCTTGAACTGATGGAATGTTTATTAAATCTGGGTTTTCATCTCTTTCTTTAATCCAATCGGTAGTTGTACCTTGTGGATCTGCATCTAGAAGCAATATGTCTCTTTTTTTTTGTTGAAGGTAAACAGCTAGGTTTTGTGCCAAACAGCTTTTACCTGAACCACCTTTTTCGCCACCGACTAAAATAATCATAATTCTTATGTAACTTACGTAACTTACTTAACAAACAATCTTAATAGCCATGCCTTTTTTTATCAAATTTATATTGAAGGATTTTTATGACTTGAAGCCAACTTCTTCTAAATAAGGCTTATACAATTTAACTTTTTGTGGATCAATTAATTCGTTAGCTAGTCTTTCAGCAAATTCCTCATAACTTTCCCCAGGTTTACTGTATTTGGATGAGAAAGGTATGTTATGAGCTAACTTATTAGAAAATAATAAAATTTGCTTATCTGTAAGCTCATTTATTACATTGTTTATTTTGCTGTTTTTCTGAGTTTCCTTATGTTTAAAGGTAAATGAAAAACCTACAATTGATCGTCCCTTTTTGTGTTGTTGATACTCTACCTCTATATCTGAAAATTTATTAATTTGTTGAATGCTAGCATCTAAAATACGTCTTTTAAAAGCTTCAACTCTAGAGTATTCATTAATACCGATACCAAGCTGTTCCCTGAATTTATCTATATTAAAAGTTGGTGTATAACCAACACTTTTCCATTGTTTTAATAACTCATATAGTCGAACTGCATAAATACTCTTAAATTTTGCAGTTTGTTTTAAATAATAACTGGTGAAATATGTTTCAAAACCATCGATGTTAGTCACTTGCTCTATGAGTACACGAGTTAAGGTAAGTAAAATACGCCCTTCACCTTTTTTGTAATTTGCATCTTGTATCCATCGACTTTTAGTTAATGAACCATCATCATTCTCAATAGTAAATTGACGCTTAAAAAGAGTTTCTTCTGCCTCAGATAAACTTAAGTATGCTGCATCTAACGATGTATTAAATGCTTTAGCATATCGGGCAGCATTCAACTCAAGTGGATGTTCAGTAGTAAGTCCTTTTCCTGTTTCTCTTGCATCAATAATTGCTAATTGAATTAGCCTAGCTTCAGACAAAGTTAAAGACTGTAGTGCTAGTATTAATTTATTAGATTTAACAACGAGATCTGTCATAAGAACAAAAAATAGCAACTATAAAATATATGTTGTTATAACAACATTATATTTTATAGTTGTCAAATATTAGATCGTAAAATGTACGATCCTAGAAAAGATATGAAAATTTCTCACCTTTAAAAATCAAAAAATAAAGATAAATTTCAATACTTTAATATAAAATTTATTAAATATATACAACCGAGAAAATGTTGTCATATACCGCAGATTTAACATACTGCAAATGTTAATTATTTTATTTATTTTTATTTAACTTATTGATTAATAGTATTTTTTTAAAAAAAAGAAGCAACAAGGATATTTTATGTTGTTAAATACCGAGCAAACGTTGCTATATCACCGAGCAAACGTTGCTATAT
>NZ_KB849349.1:0-8582 GCF_000368325.1 Acinetobacter sp. CIP 102529 | reverse complement strand
ACCGAGCAAACGTTGCTATATCACCGAGCAAACGTTGCTATATTGCGTTCCAAAAGCCCTATGTATAAGGCTTAGAGAAAGGTTAAAAGAATATTAAAAACATTAAAAATAATTAAAAACTTAAATCATGAAAAATTGCCCTTGGTTTTCGCTACGCTCAAACTCTATTGAATCTCGCTTTCGCTCGATTCGGGGGGCAATTTTTTGGTCAATGTTTCCGTGACTTTTAAAAAAAAGCAAAAGCAACTCGGAATTCGCTTCGCTCATGGTGCTTTTTTGCTCGCTTCGCTCGACCTAGATTCAAAATTTTACATGTGATCTAAGTTTTTCAAGGATCTAAAACTGTAAAAAACAGTTTTTCAGGGAGTCTAGGCGCAACTTTTCATAGTTCGCTCGTAGACACTCGCTCTATATATCCCGATTAGACGCTTGTATTCGCGATTTTTAGCCTGATTACAGATTTTTATGATGTCAGGTAGCTTTTTTATAAAAAGTTGCTTAAAACGAAAATCAGCGCCAAATAGGAAAGCCCTGTCTACTGAAGTAGAACAGGGCTCATATTGGAGTTTCACGTTACCGCCTAACGCCAATAGAACGTATTGGTACGTTTTCACAGTTATCAACTTGTGACATTCTCTTTGCATAACAAAGGAAGCGAATCTCAAACCGTTCAGACAGCTTATGCCCGACTGTCATCACCACTAAGTTTAAGACAAACTTCGGTTGTGTTTTAGTTCCACAACTACGACTTTCTAATACCACTTTTCCGCTAGTTACCAAGCAAGATGTTTTCCATCACCGCTAAGTACAGGTCCGCTAATATTCAACCATCAAATTCAATCGTCACCGCTAAGTCACATTTGGACCGCTAGATGAAAATTCAGGAAAGAATACATCACCGCTAAAACACTATTCCGCTAGTAAAACAACTTGACTGCTTCATAACGTCACCGCTAAAAAAAATAGCTAGTAGCGATTAATTCCACTTTAAAGTTTGGATTAATAACTAAGATATTTGGTTGGCGTGAACCAACAACGGAGCCACCGTTCATGCTTCTTACTGAATAATCATCAAATATCACAACTACTAACAGCCACGTTAATAATTGAAATAATCATTTTGATTTTCTTCCACGCCAAAAAAGTTCGTACCATTTCATAGATACCGAGGCTGCCACACCTCACTTTAAAAACCCTTGTCAGTGGTTTTAAATATTTCCCGCATTGTCTTTCGCTTCATCACCGCTTACGTTTTTATTCGCTCGAAGTGACTGGATCTGTATCATTGTCTGCTACAGAATCTACTCAACAACTCTCCCTCTCTCATGAATCAAAACTTATTCCCCACTCAAGGCAGGTTTTCGCTTCAAAAGTCTATATCAAGGAGCCACCTTGTATAATGATCGACTTGAGAGATTCCCATATTAGTCATAATGGTCTTTGTTCATTAATAAAAGTAAACCAGTATTAATAAACGATCAGTACGCTTATCCACTCCACAAAATAACAGCGATTCCGTTGTTCTACGGTAAGAGTTCCAAAAACCCGTATTATTCACCGTTATTCGACTTCATTGTGGGTAAAGCACTTGACCTACGCAAAGCAACATCTTCGCTATGTTTAAATCACTAAAAAATAAAAAAGACCGCAATGAACTTAATCAATGCAGTCTTAATTTCTGAGTGACATAACGTTCTACGTGTCACCGTTACAGGCTTGAGCTATCCAGCGATCTCACCAACTAACCTGAAATGTCATCTCGACAAGTCATTCAAGTTAATCCTTGAGTACCGAAGTTTCCAGATTTCTCCTCAACTCCCTAATACCTCGCGATATTCTCAGCAGCCCACCTGTGCGCCATACATCATGCCCTTCGTAAAAATTGAAGCATGAAATAGGTGTTGTTAACGCAACTCTCAATCCTTGAAGTTACTCACACTCTCCATTAGACAGGGTTTGATCTAGTCGCCTAGATTCCCGTTTCTATGTCGCCCAACTATTACAAAGATTACATATCAACGACTGGTCAGCTTAAAAGCAGATTTACGTTTATATGATATGCAATCAGGATTGGGTCAATAAGCGGAATTTCACCACCTAGTGCCCGTCATAGCCGCGCCAGCTAGATTTCTCACGCACGCAGCTTTGCGAGTTTTAGTATACGTTGGCTGACGTATACACATAAAACCGCAATGACAAGGGTTTAGAAAAATTCGGGACAGATACGAATCACATCGATCCCAAAAAAATCATATTTGGCAGACACAGAATAAGCCGCTGATACCGTAAAAACAACCCCGAAAACCACTATCAGCACGAATCCACAGGAACTCTTATTTACAGAAAAACCATCTTCGCTCAAAAAAAAACCATTTTTAGTGAAAAATGGTTTTGTGATTCTTTAAAATAAAAGATAGACTTTTATGCTTTCCGCAAAAAACGCAGGTTTTGGTTGATTTATGATCTACTACACAACAACAAAAAATGACTGCCTGCTTAGTCTCATGCAGTGCGTTTCTAATGGAAAAGCAAAGTTCTGGTTTTCTGATGTTGTGCCTTTTTCGAAGTTTCAAAACCTGATTCCGAAACTAATTTTAGAGTATGGTCTGGATCTCGGTGAGCAAGCGCGTAAGAAAAAATCAGACTACGGGGAGCCAGTGTGGAGTCTTGTGATCAATTATGATCCGGCAAAAAGTGAGGTGTTCCAGTTCTGGTTATTTAGCACCGGTTATCGTGAAGCACGAAGAAGCAAGCTGACGCTACAAGAAATACTCGCTCAGAATTCGAGTATGCTACGCAAGCAAAAACTGAATAGTATTTTGACGACTAAAAAAGAAAAACTATTACGCTTCGGTGCTTATGTGCTTGGACAGTACATCGATTTTATGGATCTTAAACCGCAGTTTTCTCGGGTCTATTATCATCCGGAACGCTTTGGCGTGATTTTTAATGTGCACGCGAAGCAGATGAAAACCATTGATAGCAACCGGAAGCACGTTTACCGCCTGTTTCAGCCTTTTAATGCCTTTGAAGAAAAACGTTTTGAAAGTATTCAGCGGATTTTCGGATTTGCTTTTTTAGAGAATGAACATACACATTGGAATCAGGCATCAGTGAGTGAATTCCTGTTGCGAAGATTTGGGATTCAGTTTGATCCTGAAGTCAGTTATAACGAGCGGTTGAAAGCACTGACCGGTGCATTACGTGGCGTTCGTAAAAAGCATCTGGATTTTTTTCAGCGGCATTCTCAAAAAAAGATCAGATTCACCTGGTATTTGTCAGAGGAGTTTATGCAATCAGCTACCTGGGAGTTGAATAAAAAACTTGATTTAATTTCTACTGAAAAGGCTGACCGTCTGAAAGAAGCCACCTTCAGGTTAAGTTCTAAGGGAAACTTTCATGGGACACGTCATCAAATCGGCACTTTGCAGGCCAGGATGAGATCAATCCTCAATGCTCGAGATCCAGCACAGAAGAAACTGAACCAGATGTATTTTCCCAAGAATCTTCACTATGTAAGATTCACAGCCAAAAAAAATTGCAATATGAAAGAGTTTGAACTGGCTTGTCGTAATGCAGATACGATGTATTTGAACAAATAGAATAAGCAAAAACTTAAAGATTAAAGGTGAACTATGCCAAAATATCCTGATGATGATTATCTCAGCCGCCAAGAAATTGACGATTTGAGGAGTGAGGCCAAACACGCAGCAAAATATATGAAAGCTTTTTTCGATTTTAAGATTGAAGCCCGTTACTCATTTAGCGTGAACTGGTCCGCCGAAGATCGAGAATTTGTTGGCCTTTGTGCCGAATTTCCTTCGCTGTCCTGGCTAGATCCGGACAGCGATAAAGCACGCTCAGGCATTGAAAGACTTGTCTTTGATGTATTACAAGACATGAGTTCCACTGGAGAAGCCATACCTTAATATTTTTGGAAAAATGCCTGATTCCGCTGGATGTATTCATTCAGATTATTTGAATCTAAGCCGAATATTTGAAGTTTTTTATCGACATATTTGAAAAAGAAGCAGTAAACAATGTGCATTATCCCAAGTGCCAACGCTTCCATTTTGATCACCGGTAATAGGGCATTGGGGTCTGTAAAGAGAATTTCTAATGTGAAATGATTAAAAAAATAGATAAAAAAAGTGATTAGAGTCAACAAAGTCAAAAGTGCATAAGATTTAGCACAAGTATTGCAGTGCCTATTCATTTTTTCTAATTTCTGAAAAATTATATGATTCATTTGGTTCTCTGGCAGCTAAATTTTTGAATGACGAACTCCCTACAGATTTTAAATATCCAGGATTAAAAATGGGTAGAAATTTTGTGTCGGATGATAGCTGGCTTCATAAAAAATTATTAAAATTATAGAGAGTTAAATTGTTAGTAAAGTACTGAAATTCAATAAGATGGTTAATACCAACACACATCATAGCTACCTGATTAAGTCAAATTAGGTAGCTATGATGTGTGTTGCTAAGCTTTAAATTTTTTATAAAATATAAGTATTTGATTTTAAATATTATTGTATTTAGATGGTAAAAATAAAACTCAAACATTAACTTTTTTAAGTTATTGAAATTAAACATAAAATTAAGATCACACATAATACCTACCTTAATGTGGAAAGAAGCTATTGTGTGTGTCGATCAGAGCATTATATGTAGAAAGGTCTCTAGTTCTTTATCCTGTCTACCCGACTTGTAATATGATTCATATATCAGCTAACTGGGAGTGCGGCACTATGTCAACAGTAGATCTAATTGATGAAGATGACAATGAATCAGGTATTGCTGCCAAAGCCGCAAATGTACTTCGAGACCGCTTTATTGCCGCAGCTCAAAGTGGACCAGTTATGTATGTTGAAAACGATACTGTACTGCTTAAGGAACTCAATGGTCACCCAATTGTGATTAAACACCTATCTGGACGTAATCCTGAACTTGCTCAACGAGTAGCGAGTCGTGGAACTTTTAAAATTAAAAAACGTAAAGTAAGCCAGGATTGAGGCTAACTGGGACTTACAATTCAAATTTCGTATAAGAGATTTTATGTTAAATAGCGATTATGCTATCGACTAAATTTGAATTTTTTCTAAAATTTCACATGCTGATTTATGGTTTTCTGTATAACCTTCATTATCATCTTTTTTAGTCCAACCTATAAAAAAATAAGGATTACTATTTATTTTTTTGAAAAAAATTCTCATAGTTCCACCTGAAATAGTATCAAGTCTAATTTCAGAAAAAGTCACAGGCTTATTTTTAAAATTCCTAGTAATAGGCTTGATTAATGCACTAGATACATTAAAGTTATTAGAAAATATGAACTTTAGTTTTTCATATAGTCTAGTTTTATTTTCAGGTATTAATGCTAGATACCATTCCGTCATTTTTTCATGAAAAATTGCGTTAGGATCTAATTTTTCTAGAGTTTGATCATCGTTATTTAAAGAGTTAAAAAAAATAGAATTTGTTTTAGAGCTAATATTTAAAGCATTTATTAAAGCACCATTATATATGAAATCTTCATCTAATTGAGAGACTATAATTTCATTTTTTGTCCAAATAGGATCTGTTCCAAGACTTAATAAATATGTATTATATAGAGCAGAGAAAACTATAGGAATTTCATTCTTTAAAGTTAAGCCATCTACATAAAATGTTTTACTTGTCAATTCATCTAATTTTCTATTATCTATATGATTTATAAGAGGAGATTTATCAATTAGCTCTAATAAAAAAAAAGCCATTTCTCTATTATGAGTAAAGCATAGATCATAGTAATCTTTTAATTTATAATCTTCTGCAAAACAAATATCAAATAACCTATCTACATTATCAGCATATAGAGTATATGTATCTCCAAATGAACCAATAGATACTAGTCCTTCAAACATATTTTCTATAATAGAAATTAAGTTATCTGAATAACTTGAAACACTACTATTTTCATTAAATATAAACTCATTATTCATGTTAATTTCTTATTAAGTAAGATCTATTTTTTAAAGCTTCATCAAAGAAACCATTTGGCCATTCACTCATACGTCCATTTCTATCGATGTTAATTTTAGTAAGATGGCTTAAGTTGTCTTTTTTATCTAAGTAATAAAAACTAGTATTTTCATGATCAATGAGTTGATCTTTCACAGCTATACGTACACCATCGACTAAATGATCACTATGAGTTTCAATAATAACCTGTACACCACAACTGGCAACTTTCGAAAGAAAAATTCCTAATTTTGTCTGACCTCGTGGATGCAGATGAGCTTCTGGATTTTCTACTATTAATAAAGCTCCTCGTTGAGCTTTTTGTTGATACCAATTAGCTATTTTTTCTTCTTCATTTTCATTACCCTGAGCTGGTTCTGAAGATAAAGCTAACCCAGCAACAATTATCGGTAGTGCATAACTAAGACCGAATCCAACATTGTTTGGTCTATATGAATCAAATTCAGATTTCCCTAAATCAGATTTATTATCAATCTCAAATGTGAAGTTAACACCTGGTGAAATTTCAGATAACCATCCCTGAATTTCATATATTAAAGAGGTTGCAGCACTATTTGAATGATGTAGATTTTCTGGAATTTTAGAGAATTCTAATGCCTTAATAATATCTAACACATATTCAGAGTTTTCACCCAAATAATTGTACATAATTGGTTGATATTGAATGGGTAAAGTCTTTTGTGGACCTAATCTATTTGCACCAATATAAGAAATAAGAGGAGCATTTTTAGCTGAAATATGTTTAGAGGGGGAAATTTCAAGCTTAGCATCTTCTATACCCTCAAATTCCAGAACTATTGAATTACCTTTAGGGCTATATTTACACCATAATTCTTCATATGCACCATAATCATTTAGATAAGGAGATTTACCTAAAGAACTACGATAAACCATTCTAATTGCTTGAATGATTGAGCTTTTACCTGAATTGTTTAATCCACTCAATATTGTTAGTCTATTTAATTCAATCTCAGAGTTAACGTAAGACTTAAAATTTTGAATTTTTAGTTTACTAATCATACAGTCCACTCATTTGAATCAAGAGAGATAATATTAGAGTCTATTGTTTCTCTAATTAAATAAGAAAGTATTTTATACCGATAAAGAACATATTTACCTTGGGATGCGTATTTACCAATTGAATTAACATAGGAAAAATTTGTATTTAATTTATTCAAATTTTCTTCAAATAGTTCTTTTTCATCTAATAGTTTATTGAAGTCATCTTCACTTAAATCTACTAGAATATTACTCCAGCTTTCAAAAAGATACCGATTAATAGGAGCTATTTTAGAAGAGTTAGTTCCAATCTTTCTGAATGCATACTTACCAAATATTATTTCAGCTCGCTGCATAGCTAAAGTGAAATTTTGCCTCAACTGCTCTACATTGTAGACCTTGATTGATTGAGTAAGAGTTGAACCAATTTTTTCTTCAATCTTTTTCAAGTTAATATCTGAATCATTAGATAGAGGCATTAGGTTAATAGCTTGCATACTTGATGTTAACCATGTATCTAAAGTAAAACTAGGATACACATTATACGAAAATAGATTAAAAGCTATAAACCTTAGAGTTAGTTCACGCGCAGCCATACGAGTATCATTAACTTTTGTTTTTATAGTATTTAAAAACTCTGGCGAGTTTGCTAATTCAAACAGTAATTCTGTGGATTTTCCCTGATAAAGAGCATTTCTTATTTCTTGTAGAGTTAATGGCATACCACCTGTATTAATTCTTTTGAAAATATTTCTTTTAACCGCCTCAGGAGTACTAGGATTAATGACCGTAAATCTAAGTTCTGTTTCTAATAAATTGTTTAAATATTTTGGATAATCTGCTTGTCCTTCGAGGGCTGTATAATCATGTTTATCAAATTTATCACCTAAAAACTCTAAGTTTTTTAATACAAGTCTATTTTGTGATTTTTCAATAATAAATTTTTTTATAGTGGATAAACGCTGTAATCCATCGACAACTTCCCATGATCCATTATCACTAGCTGCAACATAGAACATTGGTAAAGGGATTTTTAGCATTAAAGATTCAATTAATCGACTTCGACGAGTATCATCCCATACTTCATTACGTTGATATGCTGGGCTTAAATTTATTAGGCCTTGTTTTAATCTTCTAATTACTGTTTCCATGGCAACTACACGTTGCTCAATAGAAATCTTCTCTGGATCAAATGGTTCCATTAAGGTGGATTCATCTTCATCTTCAAATTCAATGCCTACAGGATTACCTGTTTCTGACAATTCTTCTTTAAAGTCATTATGATCCACGTTAAAAACTCTATAAATTTTAAAATGATATAAGTATATCATTATATTTATAGCTTTAAGAGATATAAAAGTTTTTAAGAAAAGGGTAATTCTACTATTTGAAATTACTCATAGTGAATTATTTATCTTATAGTTAAAATTTCCTAAAATTAACATAATACACGTTATACGCAGTCAAAAATGGGAGCCTAAGCTCCCATTTTTATTGATGATTTTTTAATTCTTTTAGCATGGCATCCCGTAAAATTTTATTCATTCGTGTTTGATAGCC
>NZ_KB849348.1:3498-14063 GCF_000368325.1 Acinetobacter sp. CIP 102529 | reverse complement strand
TGGCTTATACAAAACAGAGGTGATTGAATATTTAAAAGCAGATTGGCAAGGTTTAGCGGATGTACAACTTGCGACATTAAATTGGGTAGATTGGTTCAATAAAAAGCGTGTACACAGTGCACTGGGTTATGTATCGCCTTTTGAGTTTGAAGCAATGTACTATGATAAGATTAACCCGTTAGGTCAGGTGGCCTAACTTAAATAAAAAGTCTCCGACAAATTTGGTACGGTTCAGTTCAAAACCTATTTAGGGCATACCATTGTGAAAAAACATACCCAGATTGATAACTGTCACTATATTGATGTCGGTTCCTCTTATACCCAGAAGCTGTGTATAGTCAAAATTAAATAAGGATAAAGACGGTGATATAAAAGATCTCCTTACGAAGAAATGAAAAGCCATCAATATGATTAATGCCAGTCAGTTAAGAAATTGACTGGCATTTTCTTGGATATTTCTGTGGTTTTATCTTCACAACCCGAGGACAATTTCTTTTCCTCCTCTGAGGTAAGATATACATCTTGGCTTTCCCTAGTAAGCTTTCTAAATATTTAGGTAAATTGCCTGCTGAATCTAAAGAGGTGAATCTTAAGATATTGAGGATACTAATGGATGCAAGATGAAAGCTGATTCTCAAAGGACTCACTTTTACTCGCTGAGCCATGTACTTCATTTGTCTTCTTAGGACATTATACGCAATCAATACCCCCCATAATTCTTGATAAACTAAATCCGGTTGCTTACTCCTTAAATGTTTTCCATCCTGTAAATCACTTTTGATTTCCCGATAACACATTTCTATTTCCCAACGCTGAGCATAAAGCTTCGCTAAGGCAGTGAGTGGATATCTCTTTGAATCCGTTAATGACGTGATATAACGCCTCATTTTTCCTGCATGCTCAACCTCAATCAAACGCGCCTCCCAATAATCTCCCAATGTCGGATTAAGCTTCTTAGCTCTTGCTGATATTGGCATTCTGATATGAAAGTCATGCGGGGAATGATGCTTAACCACCTCATAACGTAAGTTGTCTTTTGCTCGCATCAACCAATGACTTGCCTCTGCACGTGTTTGCCAACCCATTAGAAAGTCAGCAGAGAAATAGGCTCGATCAAACAGAGTAATACTATGCGATGGAGGGCATAATTGATTTGCCAGTGTAAGTTCACCTTGATCCATACTGCCTATTTGGGCATCAATCATTTCATGAGTGTTGGTATTTACCAGACAGGTCGCTCTCACTTGCGGATAAGGGGCTGCAGCTGTTTTACCTTTAGATGAGCCAAAGTGATTAAAGTTATCATCGGTCTGTGGCATAGACCAAACCACCCCATCAACAGCACACACACTGAGACCATGAAAGTTTGAATATTGCTGTTGCGATTCTTCAAACCAAGCTTGGCTGAGCAGAGAGAATAAGGTATTTAAGGGCTCCCGCCCTAAGCGTTGTCGTGCTTGTACTGCTGCACTGGGAACGCAATACTCTGTTGTACCAAACACAAGTTTTAGTTGCTCTACAACATACCTGATCGGTTGATCTCGAAACAGGGCAAGCCCAATCACTAGCCATACCACATGTTCGGCAGGTAATTTTCTTCTCCTGATAGAAGCCTTACCTGTTTGACGCAGGCTCTCTTCAATCCAGTTGAAATCAATCAACTCGCTAAAATTAGTGAGTGATGGCATGGATTGCTGAAGGGTTAAATCTAAATTCTGAGATAAAGTCATAAAAAAATAAGCGTATTTACATACACTCATTTTTACTACATTTCTCTAATGTCTGCTTAACTGACTGGCATTAATCAATATGATGGCTTTATCAAACGATTAATTAATAGGTTTTATAAGGTAAAAACTTGCCAGACAATACGACATTTACCCGGTCACCGTTCGGGTTTTCCTCACGCTGAATATCCATGCTGAAGTCGATTGCGCTCATAATGCCATCACCGAATTCTTCATGGATCAGCTCTTTAATAGTCGAACCATATACATTTACAACTTCATACCAGCGGTAAATTAAAGGGTCCGTAGGCACACTGGTTGGTAAAGAGCCTTTGTAAGGTACAATTTGCAGCCATGCTACTGCCTCATCACTAAGGTCAAAAATCTGACCAATTTTCTCTGCCTGCTGTTTATTAAATGCCATTTGTCCCAGGCAGGCAGCCGTTACCCATTCTTTAGAAAGACCAATTTCTTTGGCGACATCTGCCCATTTAATTGACTTTAAAACTTTCGCTGAAATGATCATGTCAGTTACTTGTTGACGATGGGTAATCATAAAAATCTCCAGATTATTTTTGAAATACATTTATGTGAATTTTCATTAATGCAGTTCTCATGCCAACTAGAGGACGAAATTAGCTTTAAATAGAGCGTAAAAAATTGAATGATTTTTAAATAATTTATGGCACAGCTTTTGCTTTATTTATAACAAGCATGGCAATGGCGCCATAACAAAATTACCTGTTCTGATATTTAAGGCAACGACGCCTAAGGTTTCAAAGACCTTAGGCGTCTTTTTGTTTAAAAACAGGTCCAGATATTAAAAATGAGGACGATGACATGGCATATCTTGCTCCTGCAGAGTTTGCAAAAAAAGTGGTAGATGCGGGTGAATCCAAATTACATATGGCAACCCGTGATGTATTGATTCGTGCCTTTATGGCAGGTGCGATTTTGGCACTGGCAGCAGTATTTGCCATTACCATAGCCGTGCAAACAGGATCAGCACTAATTGGTGCGCTCCTGTTTCCAGTTGGTTTTTGTATGTTGTATTTATTGGGCTATGACCTGTTAACTGGGGTATTTGTACTTACGCCGCTGGCATGGCTAGATAAACGCCCAGGGGTGACATGGGGACGTATTCTAAAAAACTGGGGCTTGGTGTTTGTAGGGAACTTTACAGGCTGTTTAGTCGTTGCAGTGCTCATGGCAGCGGTTTATACCATGGGTTTTGCAGCGGATCCAAACCCTGTCGGCGTGAAAATTGCGCATATTGGCGAGGAGCGGACATTAGGTTATGCCGAATACGGATTCGCCGGCTGGATGACTATTTTTATCCGTGGCATGCTGTGTAACTGGATGGTGTCATTAGGTGTCATTGGCGCGATGATGTCTACTACGGTGAGTGGCAAATTCATTGCCATGTGGATGCCAATTATGCTGTTCTTTGCCATGGGCTTTGAGCACTCTGTCGTTAACATGTTCCTGTTCCCATTTGCCATGATGATGGGCGGTGACTTCTCGATTGCTGACTACTTCCTATGGAATGAACTGCCGGTTGCTTTGGGTAATCTGGTGGGTGGTTTGGCATTAACAGGTCTGGCACTTTATACAACCCATGTCCGTACTGGTGTTAAAAAAGAATTTTAATATTCACCATTTTATAAAGGGATCATATAGATCCCTTTTTGAGCTTTCAGCATGAAAAAAACATTAAAAGTCAGTATTGGGCAATATTCTACTGCCGGAATTAAACAACAGAACCAGGATTTCCATGGAGTATATCTGCCCGAAGGACATGTGCTGAAACAGAAAGGTATTGCCTGTGTTATAGCGGATGGAATCGGTAGCAGTAATGTCAGTCATCTTGCAGCAGAAACCGCCGTTGGCAGTTTTTTATCTGACTATTATTCTACTTCAGATGCCTGGAGTACACAGACTTCAGCAGAACGGGTGATCCGCGCGACCAATTCATGGCTTTATGCACAGACTCAACAAAGTCAAGGACGTTTTGATAAAGACCGAGGTTATGTCTGTACCTTATCTGCACTGATTTTAAAACAGCAACAAGCCCATGTTTTTCATGTTGGTGATAGTCGTATTTACCGCATTCGCGATCATGAAATTGAATTACTGACCCATGATCATCGTGTCTGGTTGTCTTCAAGAGAGCATTATCTTAGCCGAGCCTTAGGTGCCGACTATCGTATTGAAATTGATTATCGAAATATTGAACTCAAAGAAAAAGATATTTTTTTACTGATGACGGATGGGGTCTATGAATTTGTCACAGATCAACAATTATTAGATTTAATTTTAGTAGATGCAGATTTAAATCAACTTGCCAAAGCATTCGTTGAAAAAGCTTTAGAACAGGGCAGTGATGATAACTTAAGTCTCCAGGTGATCCATGTAGAACAGCTGCCTGAACTGAATCAGTTTCATATTCAGCAGGATTATGTATTTCCACAACAGCTCAGTAAAGGTGAAGTGTTTGAAGGCTATGTGATTGATAAAATTTTGCACCAAAATCATCGCAGTTGCCTGTATTTGGCACACGATACTCAGCAGCAGCCCTTGGTTATAAAAACTTTGGGGGTAGATTTACAGCAAGATAAAAATGCCGTAGAGCAGTTTCAACTCGAAGATTGGGTATCGAAACGTCTGAAACATGACAACCTGATGCAGTGTTATCCACATAACACTGAGAAAAAATATTTATTCCAATGTTATGAATATTTACAGGGTGAAACCTTGGCTCAATGGCTGCATCGCCAAGAAAAGCCTTTAAATCTGGATGAGATTTTACCAATTTTGCAACAAACAGCCTTGGCTTTAAATGCAATGCACCGGCTGGAAATGCTACATCAGGATATACGACCAAAAAACATCATGGTTATAAATGCAGAAAATGCCATGAAAATTAAACTGATTGATTATGGTTCAACGGCAGTAAGAGGCCTGGTCGAAATTAATCCTAAAAATGCGAATCGAGCACTCGGAACCTTGGCATTTATGGCACCGGAGTATTTTATTGATCATTCGCCATCTGTACATTCAGACCAATTTTCTTTGGCGGTAATGGCCTATTATTTATTCACCAAACAATTACCTTATGGGACAGATTTAGCTCGCTGTAACAGTTTAAAGCAGATGAAAAAAGTTCAATATCATTCCATCAGGAAATATCGGCCAGATTTACCTATATGGTTAGATAAAATTTTAGGCCAAGCGCTGAGTATTGAACCGATACATCGTTTTGAGGCCTTGTCTGAACTCATTCATAATCTAATGCATCCTTCCAAAGAATTATTAAACTCTAAACCACCAGCAATCATTGAACGAGATCCTTTACGTTTTTGGCAAATGAGTTGCGCCGTATTAGGGCTATTATTTTTACTGAGTATTGCATGGCCATTTATTTGAAAAGATAGGATCAAACCATGCTTAAAATTGAAGGTACATAGATAAGTTTTTATTCAAACAGCTTTGTTGCACAAAGATTTGAAATGCAAAGCGCCCCTAATTGAGCTAAATTTAAGGCGTAATTTGGGTAAGTGGTCGACCTAATTCCGTAAATCTGTTGAGGACTGCTACACGTGCATGAATCTCATTGACTTGGCTATCAAAACGCCTTGCTCTGAGTTTATCTCCTAATAATTTAATGCAGTGCATCTTAGTTTCAACCAAACTTCACCGATGATAGCCTGATTTTTTCCATAGTGTCCTGCCTGAGAAGCACTGCTTCCAAGATTAACTGTTCGAAGTAATTCATTTCGATCTAGCGAGCTGCTCTTTGTATCTTTCCAAGGTTTCGCATTTTTTTCTAGGTGGAATCACCGCATGCGCTTGCCGATCTGCAATGACCTCACGGCATTGCTTGGTGTCATAAGCTCCATCGGTATAAACAGAGTCAATCTGCTCATCTTGTGGAATCTGATTAAGTAAATCACCAAGCACCTGTGAATCACTGACATTATTGGTTGTAAGCTGAATAGCGCGTATTTGTAGAGTTTTAGCATCTATGCCAATATGAAGTTTACGCCATTGGCGACGATATTCAGGTCCATATTTCTTGCATTTCCATTCGCCCTCACCTAGAAACTTCATGCCTGTAGAGTCTATGAGTAGATGCAGCCCATCGCTACTTTTTTGGTAATTGATTGCAATATTAATATGCTTTTGTCTTCTACAAAGCGTGGTGTACGAATATCACTGATATTCGTAGCTGCTCATCCGCAAAGTTTAATCAGACTTTGCACAAAGCCAGTGACCATACGTAAAGACAGACGGAGTAAGGATTTAATCATTAAGCAGCATTGGATGGCTGCATCGGAGTAGGTTTGATTTCGCCCTTATTTTGCCTTTTGATGGAGCATACCATTGCGTAGCAGGATCAAACCAAATGGCAATATTTCCGCGATGAACGAGTGCTCGGTTATATGCGGGCCAATTGGTTGTGCGGTAGATTTTATGTGTAGGCTTCTTCATTTGAAAATTATATCGCTGAAAAAGCCTTTACAGATAGGTTTGTGCAACAAAGCCTCTATGAACTTAAAGTAACATGTTCTAAATTTAACATAATGGCGGTTTTACGAAATTAAAAAATCCTAGACTCAAATCTAGGGTTTAAATTTAAAAAAATACATAAAAATTAATAACATGGTGTTAATATTGTCCCATTGTAATTTGTTTCAATTCTAATGAATTATGAAACTCAAAATGTAAATAATTATCAAATATTTTGTATTTAAGCCAACTGTTACTTTCTCTTTCGGGGGTTCCAAATAAATTAGCTACAGATTGCATCGTACTTTTGTGATTAATACCTGTGATCAGATTTTCTAAAAATGGGTATGGGTAATATTCTTCATTCTCTTTGACGTAGATGAAAATGGTATCTAGTATCTGATGTTCATTAAACCTGAACGTAATACCTCTCTTAAAAAATTGCCAATAGGATAGCTTTTCTCCACCAAAATTAGTCTCTAATGAGTCAAACTCACTTGCAACAAGAATAACTGCTTTCAAAATATCTGAACTTGACTCTTTAGTTCCAAGACAAGATAAAAAAACCTCTACATCACCTGAAAAATTCACTTATGACATACCTAAATCAAAATTTTCTTTATCCTTTGGTTTTTATCATATTAAAAATGAAATCTCTGATTCAAAGTTAAAATTTTCAAAAGCTGTATCCATTTAACATAAATCTCTTATACGAATTCTAGCCCTGCATAGGGCGGGCTAGATATAGCGATTAGACCCAATTCTCTAGCTTCAGACCATCAATTCGTTCAAATTCTTTTGTATTGTTCGTAACTAATACAACATCCAATGCCAAAGCATGAGCAGCGATCAGCATATCTAAGCTGCCAATCGGTTTACCTGTAGATTGAAGATTCTGGCGTAATTTGGCGTAATGCCAAATCGCCTGTTCATCGTAAGGAAGAATCTCTAAAGGTGACAAAAACTTGTTTAACGCCTGTTTATTGCGTTCAGATCCAGACTTCTCTACACCAAAAGCCAGCTCAGATGCCGTGATACTCGAAATCGCAAGCTGGCCGAGTTGATATTGCTTAAAGCGCTCAAAAACTTGTTGAGGCTTATTGTTGATGACATAGATACAAATATTTGTGTCTAAGAGGTAAATCATCTGAACTCCTCACGGAGCTGTTCGCCTTGATCAGCTCGCTCCAATTGGAATCCAACCTCAAACTCATTTATTGCTTCTAACATGACATCCCAAGGATTGTCGATGGGCATGAGTAATACACCACGACCGAAGCTTTTGATGGCCACTTCCGTGCCATTAAAGCGAAAGGCTTTAGGCAAGCGAACAGCCTGACTGCGACCAGTTTGAAATACTTTCGCAATTTCCATAATTACCTCCCGAAACCAAGATATATATCATTGATATATATCTTAACATTAAATCTTGTAAAGTCAAAGTGATATTAAAATCATAAGGCAATAAAAAAGCCCGACATCCTGTCGGGCTTTTTCATATCGGGGTGCTCGTCTTACTGATCTCGTGCTGCCCATTCCTTGCGCTATTTTCTTATTCTTGTTTTCTGGAAACATCCAGTTCCCTTATGTATTCATCATAGGGCTAATGCTTTGGATTACCAATCCTCAAAAATCTTAAATTCATGTAAGTTTTAGCTTACAAAGTTGGCCTATTTTATCCCAAGAGTTGTCCGCAGAAATTGGGGATTATTTATGAACTGTGACCCTTGAGAAATCAGGAAAAAATGCAAAAACGAATGTTTTTTGATCAATTTTATTGGCTAAAAGTTACAGTTTTGCTTAAATAGAAACCGACTTGTTTCCAAGTCGGTTGAACGAGAACGTTCCAGAGGGTATGAATAACGATAAGATACTGATCTTAAAGTAATATTAAAAACACTGTTATTCACCAATTAAAATGTCTATGCGATAAACCATTTAAAATGTCCTGTTTTTAACCACAAGAGTCAAGCACAGGATTTAAATTTCTTTGTTCAATAACAGCTTTCTGAGCTTTACGACTCGGCATACTTTTCTTGGCCCGGGAACGTTTATTTTGTTTTTCCAATACTTCATGTTGCTGTTGAATATGCGCCAGGACTGAACCTAACCGTTTATTCTCAACAATCTCATTTTGCTGCAGCCCAGCCAATTTATTGAAGATGCTGTAGTTGAGCTTTCGTCCTTCATGCATGAGGGCCAAAGTGCCATCCGGATACTCCAGAATTGAAATGTATTGCCCAGCAAGCTTATGATTCAGCTCTGTCGGTTCAAGTATATAAATACATTTATCATACGTGATGGTTAGGTTCTTCGTGACCTTACGCGGTTCCTGCCAGGTAAAAATATCATCCAGTTCAAGATTAGATTCGGTTAGGGGTAGATGTAAATTCTTCGAGTTTCTCGCACACTTGGCAAATTTCTGATTGAAGTGCTCAATGAAGCAGGGTAGCCATGCATTGGCTTCGGCAATTGAACTGATGCCTTCCAAACGCATCTCCTTGATCAACCGGTCTTGAAGGGTTCTATTCGCGCGTTCTACGCGACCTTTAGCCTGTGGTGAGTTGGCAAAGATAATATCAATGTTTAACTCATTCAGAATCCGGCCAAATTGCGTGATCTGGCTGTTTAGGCTAGATTTTTGGTTCACTCGGAAGACCTAATGTTTGTCGCTATAAAAGGCCAGATGTTTGCCGTATTGTTCAATGTAGGCTCGGGTTGAAAGCATATAGTCAAAGGTCGTTTCGGCCTCACAAAAGCGCAGATGCAACAGCTTTCCAGTAGCATCATCGATATAAACCAGCAAGCAGCACTTAGCAGCGCGTCCTTCGAACCAGTCATGATATGAGCCATCAATCTGGATTAGCTCACCGAAGCAATCCCGGTTATAGTGTGGCTGATATGGACGTTTAAGGCGCTTGGATCGAGGAATCCAGAGGTCATTTGCCGTCATCCACCGCCGAAGCGTTTCTACCGGGATATCTAGGGCAAACATGCTGCTAAGCTTTTCATGCGCCAAGGTGGGTCCAAATCCAAGCAGATGTTCAGAAATAATAGAAAAAATTTCGATTTTAATAAATCATCATGGCGACGATGACCTGGTTGACCACGACTGGCATGTATCAGGCCTGAAACACCATCTTGCTTTAGCTTGTGCAATAATCGGGTTATTTGACGGGTTGAAAGATTAAGAATTTCTGCAGCACGGACTTGGTTAATACGTTGATCTCGAACGTCTTGCAGAACAGCAAGACGTTGAATTTCTTTGTCAGACATAGTGATCAGCATCTATATTTCATATCCAGTCTATGATGTTTAAACCATCATAAACTAGACATTTTTATTGGTGAGAATATAGACATTTTGAATGGTGAGTAACACTTAGATTGCGTATAATATAGATTATGTTAAATTGAGTACATGATACATTAAGTTCATAGGTCTCTTTGCTTAACGTAAAATCAATCACTTATATAAAATAACATTTCACATTCAGTTCACTTATGTTTATATTCTATTTACTTCATAAAGTTCTTGGCACTTAGAATGTTTGTCGTAAAAACAATTAAACTTTCAAAAAAGTATTCAAATCAAAATCACATAGTTCTATTGTTTGATCTTCTAATGTGATTCCTTTAATTAGACCACTCAATTCAGTTTTATAAGTGATAAATCCGCTCTAAATATTTAAATTATGCTGCCATTACTTTTAGTAAATGTTGATCATAAAATTCATTCGGTGTTGCCTTATTCAAACTTGAATGAGGACGTATCATGTTATAAAAATCCAAATATTCAGCAATTGATTGTTTCGCTTGTTTAACCGTATCGTAAGCCTTCAAATAGACTTCCTCATGCTTCACGCTGCGCCATAAACGCTCAATCATCACATTATCCATCCAGCGTCCTTTCCCATCCATACTGATACGGATATTTCGCAATTTTAACTCATTCAAAAATGCCTCGCTTGTGAATTGACTGCCTTGGTCTGTATAGTCAAACTACTTTATTATCCGTACAGGATTCTAAAAAAAACTCGAAATAATTCATCGACTGATTTGTATTGGTTTTATAATGATTTGACTATATTGAACACCTCAGGACAACCATATTTCACAATTGCTTCTTGCAACGCATCTATGCAAAAGTCTGTTTCCATACTAATCGATACTCGATGAGCCAGTACTTTACGACTATGTGAACCGTACCGGGTTTGTCGGAGACTTTTTTATTTAAGTTAGGCCACCTGACCTAACGGGTTAATCTTATCATAGTACATTGCTTCAAACTCAAAAGGCGATACATAACCCAGTGCACTGTGTACACGCT
>NZ_KB849348.1:2114-2968 GCF_000368325.1 Acinetobacter sp. CIP 102529 | reverse complement strand
CTTTGGCATGCCTCGATCGTGCAATGCTTGCTCCAATGCATCGAGCACCATATCTGTATTCATCCGTGTCGATACTTTCCATCCAACAATTGCTCGTGAGAACACATCAATAACAAATGCGGTATATACCCAGCCTGAATGAGTTTGAATATAGGTAAAGTCACCCACCCATAGTTGGTTTGGATGATCAGCATTAAAATTACGTTTCACTAAATCATCTGCCCGTTTTTGGTCATCTCGGCTACGGGTGGTTTGTTTATTCTTACCTCGCCAAACACCTTGTATACCTAGCTTTTTCATTAATCGAGCAACTGTACAACGTGCAATAACATAACCCTCACGTTTTAATTTTTGCCAGACTTTACGTACACCATATCGACCTGAACTTTCCTTCCAAATTCGTTTAATTTGTTCAGCATGATGCTCATCATGTAGATCTCGTTTCGCTCGATGTTCTGGATTGTCAGCGAGATCTAAAGTTCGGTAATAGGTTGAAGCTGCGATCGGTAAAATCCTACAAATCGCATCAACACCATATCGATCTTTATTGTTATGGATAAAATCCACCATTATTTGTATGGGCGGTCGAGCTCCGCCTGGGCGAAAAAAGCGGCTGCTTTACGTAGAATTTCATTGGCACGCTTTAATTCTTTAATTTCACGTTCCATTTGCTTCATTTTTTCTTGATCAGATATCTCTTGTACTTTAATAGGATTTTGCTGATCTAAATGCTTTTGATGCCAGGCACGAAGTGTTTCAGGAGTACAACCGATCTTAGGCGCAATTGCTGTGATTGCAGCCCAAGTAGAAGGATAATCTTTTTCAGATTCAATCAATAATTGAACCGCTCTTTC
>NZ_KB849348.1:0-1784 GCF_000368325.1 Acinetobacter sp. CIP 102529 | reverse complement strand
ATAGGTAAAGTCAGCAACCCACAAGTGATTAGGCTGATCAGCTCTAAAATTCCGTTTCACCAAGTCAGGTGCTCGTTTTTGGTCATCTCGGCTACGGGTGGTTTGTTTGTTCTTACCTCGCCAAACACCTTGTATACCTAGCTTTTTCATTAATCGAGCAACAGTACAGCGTGCAATAATATAGCCTTCACGTTTCAGTTTTTGCCAGACTTTACGTACACCATATCGACCTGAACTTTCCTTCCAAATTCGTTTAATCTCCTCAGCATGATGCAAGTCATGTAAATCTCGCTTTGCTCGGTGTTCCCTTGCGAAGGGCTTTGTTGCATAAATAAATTTCATCCCCATACATGTTAGATGAATACAGAATCAAAAAGCCGATACAAAACAACGAACTGGTCTGAGTACAATCAGGCTTTACGTCAACGGGGTGCTTTCACCATTTGGTTTGATCCCCAAATGCAATGGTCTGCAACACCTACTGGAAAAAAAGGACGGCAACCTACCTACACTGATATAGCAATTCAATTTGCCCTGACGATACGAAACCTGTTCCAACTGGCTTTACGCCAAACACAAGGTTTCATTCAAAGCCTTTTGCAAATGGCTCACCTCGACTGGAATGTTCCAGACTTCTCAACATTGAGTCGGCGAGCAGATAAGCTCCAGCCACTTCTACATAAATCAGCAAAAAATCCACAGGAAGACTTGCATATTTTAGTTGATAGCACAGGGATCAAAGTTACAGGTGATGGGGAATGGGTGCGTAAAAAACATGGCGTAAACCAACATCGTCAATGGCTGAAATTACATCTTGCGACAGATGCAAACAGTGGAGAAATACAAGCGGTTGAAGTCACGACCTGCCAATATGGTGATGCTGAAATGCTCCAACCTCTTTTAGATCAAATTGATGAACCCATTGCATCTGTCACGGCTGATGGTGCTTATGACACAGTGAATTGTTATGATGCGATTTTGAAACGGCAAGCAAATGTAATTATCCCTCCTCGTTCCAATGCTGCTTTATGGGCAGAAAATGAAATTGGTAAAGCAAGGAATCATGCAGTACAAGGCTGTTGGGACAAGGGTCAAAAGCAGTGGAAACGAGATATTGGTTATCATCGACGATCCCGAATAGAGGCTAAAATGTTTGCCTTGAAACGACTTGGACAAGGTGTATCTAGTCGATGCTTTAATCGTCAGGTGGTTGACTTGCAAATAAGAGTCGATATTTTGAATAAATTTACTCAACTTGGTACAGCTAAAACGGTGGCTGTTGCATAAATATCTGAAGATTAGAACAACTCTACCTTTCGTCTATTTGTGCAACAAAGCCCTTGCGAAGCAATGCTTCTCATCGCAGAGATCTAGAGTCCGGTAATAGGTTGAAGGTGCGATCGGTAAAATTCTACAAATCGCCTCGACTCCGTACAGCTCTTTATTATTATGGATAAAATTCACCATTATTTGTGTGGGCGGTCGAGCTCCGCCTGGGCGAAAAAAGCGGCTGCTTTACGTAGAATTTCATTGGCGCGTTGCAGTTCTTTATTTTCGCGTTCGAGTTGTTTGATACGTTCTTGATCAGATATCTGTTGTACTTTAACTGGATTTTGTTTATCTAAATATTTTTGATACCAAACACGTAGTGTTTCAAGAGTACAACCCTTGCGCAGTATACTGCTCAGGGAGCAATAGCGGTGATCGCAGCCCAATTCGATGGATAATCTTTTTCAGATTCAATCAATAATTGAACCGCTCTTTCTCTGATTTCAGGGGTATAT
>NZ_KB849347.1:0-48946 GCF_000368325.1 Acinetobacter sp. CIP 102529 | reverse complement strand
GTCGTACCGACTGATGCTCGTAAATTTGCTGCTTCTAAACGATTGGTATAGCGAATCGAAAGATATTGCACACCCCTATCTGAATGATGAATCACATTCTTAGGCATACCTCGGTCATGCAATACTTGCTCCAGTGCATCGAGCACCATATCTGTATTCATCCGTGTCGATACTTTGCATCCAACAATTGCTCGTGAGAAGACATCAATAATAAATGCGGTATAGATCCAACCTGAATTTGTTTGAACATATGTAAAGTCACTCACCTGAGAGGCACTGCTTCGCAAGGGTTTGGATGATCAGCACTAAAATTCCGTTTCACTAAATCATCTGTCCATTTTTGGTCATCTCGGTTACGGGTAGTTTATTTATTCTTACCACGCCAAACACCTTGTATACCTAGCTTCTGCATCAATCGAGCAACTGTACAACGTGCAAAACAGAGCCTTCACGTTTCAGTTGTTGCCAGACTTTACGTGCGCCATATCGACCTGAACTTTCTTTCCAAATTCGTTTTATTTGTTCAGCATGATGAAGGTCATGCAGATCCCGTTTCGCTCGATGTTCTGGATTTACTGTGAGATCTAGAGTCCGGTAATAGGTTGAAGGTGCGATTGGTAAAATCCTACAAATCGCTTCAACACCATATTGATCTTTATTGTTATGGATAAAATCCACCATTACTTGTGTGGGCGGTCGAGCTCCGCCTGGGCGAAAAAAGCGGCTGCTTTACGTAGAATTTCATTCGCACGTTGCAGTTCTTTATTTTCACGTTCCATTTGCTTCATTTTTTCTTGATCAGATATCTGTTGTACTTTGACAGGATTTTGCTGATCTAAATGCTTTTGATGCCAGGCACGTAGTGTTTCAGGAGTACAGCCAATTTTAGGCGCAATTGCTGTGATTGCAGCCCAAGTAGAAGGATAATCTTTTTCAGATTCAATCAATAATTGAACCGCTCTTTCGCTGATTTCAGGGGTATATTTTAATTTTGTCATCGGGATAGTCTTTCAGAATATTGACTCTCCGACAAACCCGGTACGGTTCACTTTGCTCCGAGATGACTTAGCTTTTCCTGTTGGCACTCCAAATTGGATTGAATATCTCTCAGACTTTGCCTACAAGAGAATTGAGACATCAATATGGCAATAAACTGATCCCACCGGGAAGCCGCTCTAAATTTCTGTCCAACATGGTGTACTTTAGCAAGTTGTTCAAAATCCTGTCGCACAACAGGTTTAATTAGCTCATGAAATACGGTATTCTGATGTGACAAAACCTGAATCCTGGTCGTTAAAGTGTTTGTTTGCACTCATATTTTAACTGTTAGGACTCAGGTTTTTTTATTTAAAGCAAACTATGGGACAGCAGTGGCTTAAAGCTCCCTTTTTCAACTTCGTATAACGTGTATTATGTTAATTTTAGAAGCTCTACAATATATGTACTTGGAATAAGACGTCTAAATAAGCCATTTGTTATAATTTCTATAATAAATTAATGGCTAAATTAAATGGACCATTTGCAGAAACTACAGATATATGTCCTTGTAGTCGAAACACAGAGTTTTACTCATACTGCTGAAACATTAGGTTTGCATCGTCCACTTATTTCTAAAGCCATTAAGCAGCTTGAAGATGAACTTGGTGTCAGATTACTAAATAGAACTACCCGTAAAGTAAACATGACCTTAGAAAGTGACATATTCTCAAATACGGGTATCGGTTTATTTTGTTTAACGATAAAATTAACAACATAACCTTGATCTGTCTTCGTAAGTGTGTGGTTAGGAATGTAAGGATTAGTTTTCATGTTCTACCTTAATGGATGAATAATTTGTTCATAGGTCTAATAATTAGCTATCAAAATATGAAGTAAACTGATATCAATCTTATTTTACACCTTATAGTGAAAAGTGTAGCAAGTTGCTACACAGTCATATAACGTCTTTTCCAAATATTTCATTCAAACGTTTTCTATTTTCTTTTACAAAATTTGGATTATTTTTTAGTTTATATTTCATTTCTCGCTTAAATTCACTCATTGAACTGCCAGCTACAGCAAAATCCATTTGGAACATAATATCATTCACTATCACATTTGCTTGAGATTCAGTTAAGCACCCTTCTGTCTTAAACCACTTACTAAACTGTTTATAATTTGGGTCGTTTGCATAGATGTACCAAGACCTTACAGTCATATCGAACTTCGCACCTAATTCTTTAACAAGCGCATTATCATCAAAATTGACGTCTAAATAGATTTGAGTCTTATCATTAGTATTAGATGCAATGACTTCAGTGGCGTGCCTATTAAGAATTTTAAATCGAACTCCGACAATAGGTCGACCTTTCTTGATGGTATCGTATTGTAATTGAAGACTAGTCCTATCATTAATTTCTTCAATAATTTTGTCTAAAACGTATCGTCTAAAATCAACCCAACGATCATATTTTTTCTCCCCAATATCAATTAATGCTTTGATATTCTCCAGTGAAAGTTCAACCTCATAAGAATCTTGATTAGCATACTTAAATTCATTTTTGATAAAGTATGAATACAAACTCATACTGGTTACGGAGTCCAAAGCAAATAAATCTTTCAATTGATAAGTCGTAAAATTTCCATTTGCTAAACGAGTAAAATATGGCAGTACTTCACTGGTGAAACGTATCTGCAAAGCATTTTTAGCATCATCTTCCCAACGGAGTTCACGAATAATTGGAACTACTGAGTGTACTTTTTTAACTTTACGCTTATTATCATCCACGGGCTCTTCAATTACAAAATGAGCTACTCGTGATGATAATTCTTTATAAATACGATCAATAGCAACATTAATGGAATTCTTTTTGTCTAATCCTAATAATTCACCTAAATCATCTTTATGCAAATAAATATAAGTTTGCTCTGTAATTTCACGATCTTGATTATTCTTCTCACCATAATTTGCAACAGCCATTGCATAAAGTAGAGCTTTATACTCATTAGATGATAATTCAATGGGTCTAATCAGACGGTTACTTGTACTGACTACTCCATTATGTCGAATATTACCAATACAATAAGGTAGATGTTCTAATTCTTCTGGTTCGTTGTGATTACTCATAAGTGGAAAGATTAAAATATTTTCTATATGTTATACACAAAAGTGGAAGAAGATGCAAACCGCTCACTATTTTCACTTTCTTATATTAAGTTTACTCAGTTTATGACCATCAAACACCCTAAGAGTGGAAGAAGTGTCACTATAAAAGTGCAATTTAGATACTATTCAATCTTATGGTGGAATAAATATAGAATTAAACACTTATAAGTGACAATTCTTCCACCTTTGATAGTTCATCCTTGTCGATAAAGCAATTAACTTGAAAGTAGGACTAGCCTATAACATATCTAAAGTGGAATTACTCCATAAATATTCCACCATTCAAGTGACAAACCTTCCACCATTCAGATATTCTTGACTATCAAACATCATGTTATCAATTAAATTTTAAACAAATAGTTTATCCACAGAATCAAAAACATCTAATGACAAGCCTTCCACCTTTATTCTAAGAAAAGCAAACTTATCAACACCATAAACAATTGAATTATAATATTTTAAACTAAAAAATCCACGTTAAAATAAATCATAATGACAAGTCTTCCACCATAGTGACAAGTCTTCCACTTATCAGTGACAGACCTTCCACTCATTAGTGACAAGCCTTCCACTTGTCAGTGACAGACCTTCCACTTATCAATGACAGACCTTCCACTTATTAGTGACATGTCTTCCACTTTAAAAATCATATCTATTTGTTTTTAAACAAATAAAATATGTCTAATTATAATTAACTAATTAATACTAATTAATACTAATTAAAATTAGCTAGCTATATTTTTAAAAAAGTTAAATTTTTTTCCACTTCTTTTAAATTTAAAAATATGACAAAGGAACTGTAGCAAGTTGCTAAAAATAACTTTATATTAAATGAAATCAAAGTAAATTCCTTAATACAAATATGTCAACTAAAATCATTGCTGTAGCTAATCATAAGGGTGGTTGCGGGAAAACAACTACCGTAGTACATCTTGCTTCAGAACTTGCTGAATTAGGAAATAAAGTCTTAGTCATTGATCTTGATCCACAAGCAAATGCAAGTTTACATATAGGATTAAGACACCCTAGCGAAGTTGAAACTACATCAGCTGAATTACTTATTGGTGATATAAGTCTATTATCGGAAGCATTAGAAGAAGAAACAAAATTTAAGAATGTTTCCTTAATATATGGCTCATTAACTCTTGGTAAAACTGAAGATCAATTGAAAGATGATATACCAAGACCATCCGAGGAACTTTCAAATAAATTGGAAATTCTAGAAGGGTTATATGACTACATTCTTATTGATTGCCCTCCGAGCTTAAAATTACTAACTAGCAATGCTTTAGCTGCTTCGACACATGTTATTGTCCCAATTGAATCTGGTTCACAATACGGTCTTTATGGTGTTACTGATTTAATTAATCATTTAAGTAAAATTAGAAGAGTTAACCCTAAATTAGAACTCTTAGGTGCTTTATTAATTAAACATGATGAGCGTCATAATGTATGTAAATTAATAAAAGATGAAGCTTTTAATCAAGTTGGAGAATTATTGCATACCACAATTCCAATGAGCACTAAGGTTAATCAAGCTGCAATTTTGCAACAACCTTTATTATCTGTTGATAAAAACTCAAAAGTTAGAAAAGCTTTTGAAAATTTAGCACAAGAAATTGTTCAACGTGTCGGATAATATAATTCTGGAAATACTATGGTAAGTAATAAAGAGCTATTGGCTAAACGTCTTCAGCAAAATACTCAAAAGCATCAAAATGCCCAAAAGGAGCATATAAAAGATGTCAAAGAGCTAAGACGTAATGTACAAATTACAGATATTCAAGCTAGTCCGAACCAGCCTCGAAAACTCTTTAATCAACAAGATATTGAAGATTTAGCAGCATCAATTGAGGAAATAGGGCTATTACAACCAATTGCGGTTCGTAGAATAAATGATAAATATGAGTTGATTGCTGGTGAAAGACGATTGAAAGCTCACCAATTTCTCAATAAGAACACCATTGAAGTAATCATTATTGATGCATCAGATGAAGAAGTTGCTTTATTAACATTAGCTGAAAATTTAAAGCGAGAAGACCTGACAGATTATGAAATATATGTTGGATTAACTTCTTTGGATGAAAAATTAAAAAAAAATAAGCAGAAGTTAGCAAAGTCATTAGGTATGAATCGTGAAGATATGTATAAATATTTATCTTTTGAAAAATTACCTGGAGAGTTAATTGAAGATTTGGAAAAACAGCCGTCATTATTAGCACGGACTGCTGCTACAGCAGTGAAAAAGTTTCTATCAGATCATGAAGAAAACCATGAATATGCTAAAGAAGCATTATTCGAAGCCTGGTCATATCTGCTTAAAAAAGAAGTTGAACAGACAAAATTGGCATCACTAGCTGAAAAAATCTTTAAGTCAAGAGAAACGAAAGATGTTATTCAAACTTCAATTGTACATAAAATTGAATATGATGGGAAAGTTGCTGGTAATATCAAATTTGACCATAATACATTAAAGGTATCTTTGAAAATCGGACAATTTGATGATCAAAATTTACAAGAATTAGAAACGTTCCTAAAACGAATGTTAGAAAAATATAATAAAAAATAGTGTAGCAATTTGCTACACTATTTTTTTGTAATTGGGAAAAATTATATAGGTTTTTAGCCCAGATTTTAATGGTGCAATATTCTCAGATAAATGGAAGGAAGCACTATGGGACAAGTTCTACACAGCAGCGCCACAACGACACAGGCAGTGCGTCGAGCAATACAAAATAGTCAGGAGAGCTTAAGAACGCTAGCCAAGCGTTACGGCATCAATCAAAAGACCGTCGCAAAATGGAAGAAACGTACTTCAGTAGATGATCTTACAACCGAGACAAAGAATCCTCGCTCAAGCGTGTTATCGCCTGAAGATGAGGCGGCAATTGTTGCTTTTCGAAAACGCACTTTATTGCCGCTAGACGATTGCCTTTATGCATTGCAGCCGAGTATTCCTTATCTGACACGCTCGTCGTTACACCGCTGCTTGCAGCGGCATGGTATTTCACGAATGCCTGAGGTACAAGGTGATCGCCGTTGTCAAGAAGCGCTTCAAGAGCTACCCTATTGGTTACTTTCATATCGACATCGCTGAGATGCAAACAGCACAGGGTAAGCTTTATCTCTTCGTTGCCATTGATCGCATTTCCAAGTTCGCGTTCACTGAATTGCATACTAAAGCCAGTAAGATGGCAGCCGCGGAGTTCCTACGCAATCTGATTAAGGCTGTGCCCTATAGAATCCATACGGTGCTAACAGATAACGGCATCCAGTTCACGAACCGCACCTGTGATCGCTACGCCTCTGAGCACATCTTTGATCGGGTTTGTACTGAATGTGGCATTGAACATCGTCTTACCAAGGTTAAGCATCCATGGACCAATGGACAGGTCGAGCGGATGAACCGAACGATTAAAGAAGCTACTGTCAAACGGTTCCATTACGACGATCACACTCAGCTATGCATTCACCTTGCTGATTTTATTGCTGCATACAACTTCGGCCGCAGACTCAAAACACTCAGGGGCCTGACTCCCTACGAATTCATCTGCAAACAGTGGACAGATGAACCTGAACTTTTTAAGATTGATCCGATCCATCAAATGCCGGGACTAAACACTTTTCATCAAACTGAGTGATAGTAGTTTTGTCGTGGGGGGGGGATGATGCTAATTTACAGCAGCTTGCTCAGCAACTCGAATTGCGAGGAACACGTTTTGTTAAACGCTTGAATGTTACTATTGCATCGCATACCGTATGTATGGATGCTGCAGTTCAGCCGTATCGGCAAGTTTTACAGCAGCAAGATTTTGCTCGTTTATGCACGGCCATGATTAGTGGTTCGGGTGGACATAAGTTTTTAAGACCACAGATGCAGTGAACGCGCTAATTCACCAAATGAATCATGCGATTAATTGGGATGCCTGTTTAAGTGCAATACAAGAAAATCAGCCTGATGTCGTGTTAGAAATTGGGCCGGGCAGCGCCTTAAGTAAAATGCTATTAGAACGCAATCCAAATTGTATCGTACGTGCGGTAGATGATTTTAAAAGTTGGTCTGGATTGCAGGCATGGTTAGAAAAACAGAACTTTGCATGAATTTGATAATGCATATCAAGGATTCAAAAATTAGCGGTACTTGAATATTAGGAATAACATTCAAATACCGCACAATTTTTCGATGTATGCACAACATTTATACGCTAACGATATGATGTCATGCTTTTTATGTATTTGGGTTTAACGCATAAACATAAGCCTGTTGTATTTGCCCATTTTCTAAAGTGACTTCAGTTAAAACACGCTGATATTCACTTCCTTCAAACTCATCTAAGCTGTTCCACAACGTATTTAATTGCTCTGAACTAAATATATATCCATCAACAGTTTGTCCATCTGAATTCAGCATCAGCCCAGGAAAGCCAAGTTCTGCTCCCCAACCTGCTTCCTTAAGCAAACCTTTCACAGAGCCTTTGCTCCATGTACCAGCAATCACTTCTAAAATATGAGCATTGGGTTTGTTTGGCCCTAAAGTACCGTAGACAAATAAGTGTTGTTGCATGATGTAGATGTTCCTAATGGGTAACAGATGGAGAATGAAGCGGTTTTATTGAAAAAATAATGATGAGTGCAATTAGAATCAGAAAAATATTTAATATAACGATGCCATTCCAGCCATGGCTTTGCCAGATATTTCCGCCATACGCACCTACAATGCTTGAACCTAAATAATAAAAAAGCAGATACAAGGAAGTGGCATGACCTTTATTGGATGTCGCGAGTTCTCCAACTCGACTGCTGGCAATGGCATGGGCAATAAAAAAGCCAGTGGTCACACAGCCAATCCCGAGAATAATCAAAAACAACGAGGCAGAAAGGGTAAGTAGCACGCCTAAGAGCATGCATGAAAAGCCCAGGATCATCATCTGCTTTTTGCCTATTCGGTCTGCGATATTGCCTGCAATCGAAGAGGAAATAATACCCAAACTATAAGATAAAAAAATGAGGCTAATCTGGGTTTGGCTTAAATGATACGGTGCTGCAAACAGTCTGAAGGTCACATAATTAAACAGAGTGACAAATATACTGGTGAGTAAAAAGCTAATCCCATAGATTTTTAGCAAGCGGATATGACTCAAGTGTGCATACCATGCATGTAGATGGAACTTAAAAGAGAGACCTTGCTGGGCAATGAAATTTCGTGAATTGGGTAAGAGTTTCAAAAAACCAAACGCACAGAACAGACAGATACCGCCAAGAATGGTCATGGAAATACGCCATGAGAAAAACTCGGTCAAAATACCCATGCCAACACGTCCCATCATGCCGCCAAATGCTGTACCTGCAATATACAGCCCCATGGTTTTACTTAAATTTTTAGGACTAATTTCTTCTGCAATCCAAGCCATGGCAACAGCGGGAACTCCACCTAGAACAAAACCCTCTAAGCTTCTTGAAAGCATGAGAACATGCCAACTCGGTGAAACCGCGCATACCACATTGAGTATAGAAGCCAAAAGCATAGAGAAAAACATGAGGCCTTTTCTGCCCAATGTTTGTGAAAAGGCACTGGATAGCACGATCGACATAGCCAAAAAGCCTGTGGTTAAGGACAGTGCTAGAGCACTTGCACTGGGTGCAATATGGAAGCTCTGACTTAAGTTCGGTAGTAAGGGTTGTACGCAATAAATCAGTGAAAAACTGGCAAAGCCCAACAAAAATAGCGCCATGCCCGCTCTTTTATATTCAACTGTACCTTGGCTAATGGTCTGCGGAATCGGCTGTTGAGGGGTAGACCAATCTGCTTCTAATGAAGAGCTCAGTTTCATGACTTGGCTGATTTAAAATGGAGAGAAGCTTTATTTTAAGAACTATACTTGTATATGTATAATATATATAAATCAATAATGGTATAGCTTTAATATATGGAACTGCGCAATATTCAATATTTTATTGCTATCGCGGAAGAGCAAAGTTTCTCTAAAGCAGCCTTGCGTCTTGGCATAAGTCAGCCGCCGTTGAGTATGCAAATTAAAAAATTGGAAAGGGAAATCGGTGTAGAACTTTTTTATCGTTATTCGCATGGTGTAGCTCTGACACCAGCAGGAGAAACTTTTCTTAAAATGGTTTTGCCCGTTCAGAACCAACTGAAAAATGCGGTGAAATTGACCCAAAGTACGGCCAATGGCGAATTGGGAGAACTAAGACTCGGCTTTACAGGCACCTCAATTTTAAACTCTTTGATTCCAACTGTCATTCAAGCATTTCAACAGCAATATCCTCAGGTGAATTTGGTATTAAAAGAAGCCAATTCTTTGATTTTGATTGAAAGTTTATTGAATAATGAATTAGACATTGCAATTGTACGACCACCTGCACAGTATCCTAAAGCCATTACGATTCGTAATTTGATCGATGAAAAATTGATTGCTGCCTTGCCGATTCAATATCCAGCAGAAGATGAGGTGGTAGATTTGGCAGAATTTAAGCATGAGAGCTTCATTGTCTCTCCACCAGAGGTGAGTGCGGGGCTGTATGCCGCGATTTTAAATAGCTGTCAACAGCATGGCTTCTCGCCTAAAATTGGACAGCAAGCCCCTCAGATTGTTTCAATTTTATCGTTGGTTGCGGCGAATTTGGGCATTTCTTTGGTGCCTGAGTCCACCCAACAGCTCAAAATTGAAGGGATTAAATATAAATACCTGAAGAATAAGACCGCTACGATTGGACTCGGTATTGCATTCAAGGCGGATTTGCATAGCCAACCTGTAATCAACTTTTCCAGTTTATTGAATAGTATTGTGAGGCAGCATCATCATTTAAAAGGTTCACTGTAATTCACTCTATGTCATTTTAAATATGAAGTGTCAGCACCTAACTCGCGGAGTCAAATAGCCATTTAAATAAGAACAGAAAGTCAGTTCTCGATTCAGCACCAAAGCATGCCTAGACGGCTAAATTTAAGTAATCTAGAGGAAAGTATGCTAAAAAATGCCTATATCACTAATTTACGATTCTTTTTAAAGCTGCGTAATCCTTCAAGCATGAGGGTAAAAACTGCGAGCCAAATGGCGATATAGGTTGGCCATTCTGCTGAAGTAATGCGTTCCCCTAAGGCGATTGAAACCGCCACTAACAATATCGGTTCAACATAAACCAACAGCCCAAATAAGCTTAAGTTCAAATGCGGGGCAGACAAGGATTGAAATGCTAAAGCCGATGCACTAATAACACTAAATATAAAAAAAGTGGAATAACACATTTATGAAAATATTCTACAGAATTATACACACATTAAGAATACTATTTATCTGAATAATAACATTTTTTAAATTAATTTCTATTGGAATATAAATTACTTGAAAAGTAAAATAAAAAAATGATAAAACTACTTGTAGGTTAGTTGTTGGTCATTTTTAGCATGATTTTTGGTCAGTCCGCAAGTAATACCGCTCTTTTCGTGTATCAATTTATACTTCCGTTTGCAACTGAAACTGCAAAAGTGATCAGGCTCAAACAGCAGGTGAAGAGCCTACTCAAACAGAAGCCGGGCAAGCACAAGGGCAAACAGCAGGAATTTAAAAAACTTTACGTCAAGATCTGGAAGCAGATAATTGAGATTTTAAAAACAGATTGGGCGCTACGTGCATCTGTACATTACATACCGCAACTGCAGCTGATTCGTGAGCTTGATAGCTATATTGATCCAGAAGTGCAGCCAGACGCTCTAGGGCAAGCAAGACCCTTTAGTGGATTTTTTTTTACAACGTTATTTGGGCTACGCAATACTGATACTAAACAACAAGTGATAGAAATCCTAGAAATGAAGTATCAGGTGAATTCTCGTATTGAATAAAAATATTACATTGTGAGTCATGAAACGTGGCAGAAGTACAATCTTTAAAAAGCTATTTGCAATCGCATCCAGTTGCAGAATTAAATACAGTGAATCCTAATTTGAACGAGCAGCTGCGGATCAATTTCGCTATCTTGTATTTGCAATTGCAGCACACGGTGATAGGCACAGAATTTTCTGCCTTGAATCTCGATGAAACTCGCTTGATCGAACAATTGAAAATCAATGCCGCTCAAGTTTATAGCTCGATCGTGAATGCTCGACAACTGGGCACTGATTATCTATTTGCTGCGTTTACTTATTTTGCTGCTCGAGGGTCTAAAGAGTTGGATGAAACCAACTATTTACACTTACAAGTTAGCTATTTCTTTTACACGCAATACTTAGCGATGTGTCAGTTAGAAGGTTCAAACGCCAAACAAAAAGAAATCTGTGATTTGTTGCGTTACATTTCTAAGCCGTTGGTGGAGCCTGATGCGAAAAAGAAAGAGGAAAGTCCTGAAGCAAGTGACAGTCGACGCTTACTGCAATGTTGTTTAGATTTTATGTTGAAACCGGTGGAAGCTGATGGGTCAATCTATAAAAAATGGACGGAATTTATTCAGGGATTTGTCTTAACAGGAAGTAAGTTCACGAGTTACTTGCGCGCACTGACTATTATTTTTAAGCGTTTGGCTGATAAAAAAATTGTGCATCGGAAAATCAAAAAGAAAACACAAAGAAAGCGAAGACTGCAAAGAATTAAAGCTAAAAAATTTAAGAATCCAGAGTTCAAAAAGCGGAGAGTTAAAAAGTTAAAACCTATACCTGATTGGCCCTCTGATCAAGAAATCGAAGCGCAATATCAACTGAAGCAAGAGATAGACTTGCCTGATATTCCGATTGATCTTAGCGCTGACCCTGAGGACGTATTAGATGATGAGGGCGAGACAACCAAGATTGAGCAGGGGTGGATGATCTACACCCCTGATCCAGGGACAGCTCGCTTTTTAATGGCCACGAACGAATGTACGACACATATGGTGCGACATCGCCAACGTCGTCTGCAACCGTTGGTGACCAATACTTATTATATGAGTCAGGATGTCATCAAGCATCTGTTTTACCTGTTGAATGGTGAACTGAATAGCCAAGACCAAGGTGATGCAGCTTTGGCTGCCGCCTGTTTGCTTAGCTTAAGTAGTGGCTTGTCACCGATTGCTTTGCTCAACTATGAACAACTGATCGAACAAGGCATAGTGTTACAAACGGGAAGTGACAAGAACCCTGAATATCGGGTGAAACTGTATTTAGATATTAGTCAGCAAAAGATTGAAAGTTTAAAGTCCTATCAGTTGAATCATAGCGTGTCTCATGAGCTTTACCTGTCGAGCAGCTGGTTTGATTATCTGCATTTTTATCATGATACGGCAGCTGTGACAGTGCAAGAAATCAATCAATATCTAAAAAAATGCACAGCAGGACAACAGCTCGGTTCGATCACCGTGGAAAAGTTACAGGCACAGCTGTATTTCCATGTTTTTCATCAAACATTTAATGAATATATAGCTCATGTACTGTCACGCAAAGACAGTTTTCATTATCTTCCCGGCAGCTTTTATGGTGGCGTTGCCAAAAAGGAATTGAATGAGAAGTACCGGATTTATCTGAAGACCCTCAACAGACCTGAAAAAGAAAATACCGAGATCAAAATCATTGAGCAGCAGTTTGAAACCTTGACTGAAGCAGAAGCTAGTGACCGGCTGGGTAGTCAGTTGGCCCTGACCCCAGATTTTGTCCGCAATTTCTTTCAGCAACTGCGCAATGTCTGTCATGAGAAAATTCAGTTGCATCAGCATCTGATTGAACGGATCAATGCCTACAGTTTGTGGATATGGCATATCAGCTTGTTATGTTTAACAAGACGACCGCAAGAAGATTTACTAGGGGCGTTCAGTGCTTACGATTTGGATTTAAAATTGTTGTACATCAATGATAAAAAAAATAGTCAGTCCCGGATTGATGGACGTTATATTCCTTTAGCCAAGTTTTTTATCCATGCCCTCCAGGATTATCTAGAGTTCTTAAATAGTGTTGTTAGCCGCTATGCTGAACTGCTGAAATTTGTATTCAAGAAACAGATTACCCTCGAGGATCTGTTTGGCAAGGTGGTGGTCTATCCAGAAAGCCTGCCTGTGACAGCTCAAGCATGGGCTAGTCCTAAAATAAGGATCAGGTCATTGAGTCGTGCTTGGGTGAATGAAGAGCTGTCCCGGTATTCCGTACAGCTTATTTATAATAACTGGCTGCGTCATTTTTCGATGAATATGCTGATGGATCAGGGCGTAGCATTTAACGTCATTCAAGCCTTATATGGGCATGATCAACGTGATCAGGAGTTGTTTTATCGTTATTCCTCGGCTTCCCTGTCTCAATATATGCGTCATGTCACTCAGGGGATTGATGAGATGATCAAGAGTTTGCAGATTGAGCATGTATCCAGTCCGAAGGCAGAAAAGGATCAAACACATGGCCAAGAGTGAGGTAATTGCTACGCAGATTCGTGAGCTAGTCGAATCTATTTTTCAGGAAATGCTTAAGGTTATAGCGGGTCGCAAGGCATCTTCGCCAGGGATTGATCGCCAAATTGAGAGCGTCTGGCTAGATTTTCAGGTAGATCTGAAAGACTTTTTTAAACAGAATCATCTGACAACAGCTCCTCTCAGAGCTCCATATTTACAGCAGAGTGAAGCCTATTTTTTTCAGCTAAAAGAGGATTACCTGAGTGCGTCAAAACAGGCCTATCCAATCAAAATCCCATCTCTGATCTATGATGAGATTAACCAGAGAGTTGATACAACTTTTCAACAGATGTTGCAGGTGATTTCACAACATCAGGGTAATCTGGTTGAGATTGACAGTCAAATTGAGCAAATCTGGGCAAGTTTTCAGGAAGAACTTCAGCAGTTTTTAAAGGACAAAAAGATTGCTACGGTGGCACTGAGAGCTCCTTATCTGCAATGGGCTGAAGACTGTTTGGTTAAGCGTAAAGAAGCTTACGAGAATGCTTCGGAACAGGCTTATCTGATTAAGATCCCTGCAACCGTTTATCACCAGATTACCCTACAGGTACGCTATATTTTTCAAAACATCGAGACGGTCATTGAAGGACAGACGGAGAGTAAGCCTGAGATCGATGACCAGATTGTCCGAATCTGGGGAAATTTTTCCAAAGGATTAGATGCATTCTTAAAGAATAAAAACTTCACAACACGTACCCAGCGCAAGCCGTATATCAAACATAGTGAAGCTTGTTTTGTAGCGTGTTTGGAGCAGTATCAGAAGCAGGAAAAAGAGCCTTATCCAATTAAGCTGCGTCCGACGACCCTTTTTTCTGATCCGCCACCGCGACAGCTTCTTAGTAGTGAAGCCAGATTGCGTTTGGGGCAGCAGCATTTTCATATTGTCAGAGGACTGAAGGCCTATTGGCGTAGCGATGCACTGCAGTTAAAAACAGCACAACAGTGTTGGGGGAATCTGTATTTAAGCCTGATTTATTGTTCCGGTTGCAGTGATCTGACTCAGCTAGTCGCGATCGGGAATCGCTTGCTAGAGAACGGTTGCGAGCCTCAGTTAGCCTATTCAACACTCTATCGCAATGACTATAAAAAAACCATTAATCCGCTCATTCTCACTTATCGCATGCAACACCGGTATTACGGCAATGAAATTGAAGGCAAGACGATGTATCAGTGGCGGCATGTCTGGTTTAATCCTTATGCACAAATGTGTTTATACGTCATCGAACAGCAAGGAGTGGTGTTGCAACCGCAGTGTCCGCGTGCGGTGCTGGAAGCGATTCTGAGTATCTTTGAGGATCTGAAAAAACAGCTCAAGTTGTCTGAACAGATTACAGCATTAAAAAAGCTATTGCGATGCCAGGATCAGGAGCTCCTGAAGATCACGGCACTAAAACCCTTTCAGCATGTCAATCTGGCTCTGGAAATCAATTCGGACCTGAGCCTGGATATGTGTTTAAGTGAAGTGTTACGCAATCACTTGAAGACCGTATCTTTAACCGCAACTGACCAGGGGATTTCCTGGTTCAATCCATTGATATCCGCGGATGATCGTTCTAAACAGCAACATGAGCTTCTACCGTTAGAGACTGAAACAGCCAAAGCTGTGGCCATCACAGCCCACCAGCAACTGAAAGAAATACCATTTGAGTTGGAATTTTTTGAAAAGGAACGAGGTAGGATAGAACAAGATCAGCAAAACCAAAGACAACGTCATCAGCAGCAGTTTCAGCAATGGCGCAATATTCGAACCCGACTGCAGGAAAAGAATGTCTTAGCGGGTGACAATTACAAAGAAAAAAACCTCATTGAAGCGCAATTGAGAATTTTGGCTTGGATCTTTCATTTGCAAAGAAGAAACGTCAAATTGAGCAGCATCAAGCGTTATCTGAACAGTTTTGCGAAAGATTATTTCTTTCATCTGTATTTATATGACGATGATCTGCAACAGATGAATGCCGAGGACTATGAGCAATTGTATGTTTCTATCTTGAACGGGATAGATGAACGAGCTGAAGCACAGCGTGAATCGACAGAATCGCGTAACCAGGGACGGGCAAAATTTGCTCTTGATCGGTTAAAAGATTTTCATGCTTTTTGTCAGGAAAAATATAAGGGTGTTGTACCAATAGTCGACAGTTTTAAATACCCTGATTTTCAGCGTATCCAGTTCTGCCAGGCCAAGCTCATCAGTCCACGATTGTTTAATCAATTTAAACAACGGCTCATCAAGAAAATAGAGACCCTTTCTACTGAAAAAGAAAAAGTCCATCTGCGACTGTTGTTACTGATGTATGTGCTGGCCTATCGTTTAGGATGTCGTCTCAATGAAATTCGCTGTCTGACATTGGGGGAAATTATTTGTCCGCAACTGCTGTGGAGAGATGATCCGCTTCATGCAGAGGTCGCTATTCGCATCAGCTTAAAAAACAATGTTTATCGACGATTGAAAAGCCAAAATGCACAGCGTCAACTCGACCTGAACGCTGTATTACTGGATGATGAACTGCGAGCAGTGAAATGCTATCTTTTGCATTGTTTACAGCAGCCGAATCTTAAGGAGGCAAATAGGCAGCTGGTTTTTGAGATTGGCGGAGAAATTCTCAGCGAGACGTATATCACTCAAATGACCCGACTGCTGTTTGATGAAATTATTGGCCCAGCTCATGGTTTTACCTTCCACAGTTTCCGTCATAGTGCTGCAAATCATCTGGCAATTGTCTGGTTGGGTTCAAAAAAAATGGTGATGACCTATACCGATTACACTTGGCAGCAAGCCAACTCAATGCGGAAACATCTGCTTGGAGAAGCAGCAATGAAGCATGAAGTGGTGGTTCAGCATAAATGGCGTTTACTCGCTGACTGGATGGGGCATAGCTCTATTGAACAAACGGCCTCTCACTATTTACATAGTCTGGATCTGCTGGCGATTGATAGAATTTACGATACGCCCTGTGAGGTTCATCCCTCTATTTTCAATAGGTATTTCAATCGTAAAGCAACAGAAGTAGTGGATCTGAATCGAGACCGCAAATACCTACAGGAATTTAAGCCTGATGGTAAAGTGTTGGGTATTGATCAGAAGGTACAATCGTATCCAATACCCAAAATGCAATTCGAGCTGAAGCCATTGTCTTACAAGGTTGTCTACCAGTATCTCAACACATATCAAAATGTAGAAAATCAAGCATCTGATACAGCGGATCACCTACATATTTGGGTTAAGCATGCGCTTTGGTTGGCTGCGAAATGGCAAGTCCGTCGATTCCAACAGTCAGACTGGAAACTGGATTGTGAATTATCGAACCCGGACAATAATTTACGTAAGCTTTATGATCTACAGGTCAACAGCCAAGTAAAGCCCAAGATATTACAGCAATTTACTGCATTTAAGGATCATTTCAAAGAGCAGAAAGTGCTGTCGGCTTTAATGGTTTTGATTGAGCATGGTAAACTCAGAAGAAATAAGTTTAGTTTTCAATGTCGTCTTGATGCCGAGAAAAAGCCAAAAATGGATTGGGATATGCAGACCTTTATTGAGGGGATGCGACTGTTGTTACCGGAAGATGTGCAATTGAAATATGAGAACTATCCGGTTGATCACACGAAAAAAAGCCGTGAGATTCAGGTGTGTTTTATGGATCAACAAAGCCAACAAAATATTACTTCATTCCTTGCATTTGATTTGCTACTAGTAGCCGTACAGCATCCTTCCTTGTGCGAATAGCCTAAGCGTATATCTTTCAATCTAAGCGTTTCAAGCCTTTGTTTTATAAAAATCGGATTTACCAAGCATAGGCTTAGAAAGAGTCATATTTATAAAGAATACTCATCGAACAGTATTTTGGTCTCGGGTGGTTAAACAATGGTCGCCAACTTGTTATACAACATGAGCGGTCGCCGTATTAGCCTACTCGTACTTTGGGGTATAGCTGCCTTTGATGAAGTAGCTGGTATCCCTTTAAGTACAAAGATGGTGTAAAGATTATGAAGGACTATATGACCACAGGTTCTTTTGCGCGTAGTCGGGAACAGCGGAAGAAGATTAGTGGCATAGAATTCTATGGCGTGCATTTAAGCTACATTGATAATGACAAGTTTGAAGAGTATTTTGTTTCGGTTAAAGAGCAGGGTGGTATTGGACTAATTTCAGATGGTCCAGCGAAACCAAGCTTCCTGCATACCATTACACAGTAACAAAGGCATGCTGAGTTTGTACCGCTTAGAACTTCAAGTGACCAAAGGTTCAGAAAAACTTGTGACATCAGGTCTGTGGAACTCAAGCCGTACCAAAGAGTAGGTGAAAATGTTTAACAATTATAACTATCAACAACTACTCTAGTAATAATTCTCCCATCGTTTCCAGTATATGTATAAGTATATTTAAAACCGGCATCAATAAGCATTTTGGTTGCCTGACTTTGGCATACATTATAATTTATATTTTCTTTTGCATATTCTTGTAGAATATGTGGGTTAACATGATCAGACGCATAGTTAACTAAAGTCATATTAATTGTAATTGTTTTATACAATGCCATTACACTCATCATTTTTGTTTCTTCATCCAAAAGAATCGGGGTTTGCTCATTCAATTCTTTAGCAAGCTTCTTAAAAAGAATCATAAGAAATTCATCACGTTCTTGTTTAGATTCAAAATTTCCATTAGCATCTAAAGCATATGAATAGCTACCTAAAAAAGAAAAAAATATAAAAAATATAATTTTAGAAAATTTCATATTAATACCTTATAACTCTCGCATGAAAGACCTAATTAACCTGGATTACGGATAAGAAATAAGCTTGAAGAAGCGTTTGAAAAGGCACCGTTGCCCCCTAGAATGATAAGCTAACCCAGTTTTAGCTAAAGGTGTAGCCTATGAATCCCTTCTATGATAGGCATTTTTAGGGTGAAGTATATCTAATCAACAATGCTCACTATTTTGGGTTAATGGCACCCACAGAACTATAGTAACCCGAATTACGGATAAGAAAAGCCCTTGAAAAAAAGGTAGTTAGAGCCATTTAGAAAGTTACGACACAACCTAAAGGCTCTAACTACCATGTACGATTTTACAGAAATTTTTTGTATTGTTGATGATTTTTCAAAAATTTGAACCCATCTATTAGCAATTTCTCAAGCAAGAAAACAAACGTCAACGTATCAGACAAACAACGCTATCTTTATCAGAAATTGTGGCTATCTCCATCTACTATAAAACATCTCAAGTACATAATTTTAAGATGTTTTTTAACTTGCTTTGTCAGTTTTAAAGCAAACTCTTTAAAGACTTGCCTTGTTATAAAAACCTGATTACCCTCATCAATCAGCACCAACTTGCTATTCATGCTTTGCTTTATGCGTTGAGACAAAAAGATGAAAGTTCATATTTATGGATTGATTCAACACCTTTACCTGTTTGTAAAAATAAAAGAATCCCTAAAGGTCATCATGCTTTAGATGAGATTGCTTCTCGTGGTAAAAGTACGATGGGCTGGTTTTATAGTTGCAAACTACACTTGCTGATGAATCAAGAGGGTGAAATTTTAAATTCAGATTTATCAAACGGACATATTGCTGATTTTAAAAAAGTTGAGGATTTAGTGAATGGCTTATCAGCAACGGTCTATGGTGATAGAGGCTACATTAGCCAACCATTGAAAGAAACTGAACCGTACCGGGTTTGTCGGAGACTTTTTTATTTAAGTTAGGCCACCTGACCTAACGGGTTAATCTTATCATAGTACATTGCTTCAAACTCAAAAGGTGATACATAACCCAGTGCACTGTGTACACGCTCTTTATTGAACCAATCTACCCAGTTTAGTGTCGCAAGTTGTACATCCGCTAAACCTTGCCAATCCGCTTTTAAATATTCAATCACCTCTGTTTTGTATAAGCCATTCACCGTTTCAGCCAAAGCATTATCGTATGAATCACCGGTCGTACCGACTGATGCTCGTAAATTTGCTGCTTCTAAACGATTGGTATAACGAATGGAAAGATATTGCACGCCTCTGTCACTATGATGAATCACGTTCTTTGGCATGCCTCGATCATGCAATGCTTGCTCCAGTGCATCGAGCACCATATCTGTATTCATACGTGTTGATACTTTCCATCCAACAATTGCTCGCGAGAACACATCAATAATAAAGGCGGTATAGACCCAGCCTGAATGAGTTTGAATATACGTGAAGTCAGCGACCTGAGAAGCATTGCTTCGCAAGGGTCAGGATGATCTGCATTAAAATTGCGTTTTACTAAGTCATCTGCTCGTTTTTGATCATCTCGGCTACGGGTGGTTTGTTTATTCTTACCACGCCAAACACCTTGTATACCTAGCTTCTGCATCAATCGAGCAACTGTACAACGTGCGATAACATAACCTTCACGTTTCAATTGTTGCCAGACCTTACGCACACCATATCGACCTAAACTTTCTTTCCAAATACGTTTGATTTGCTCTGCATGATGCAGGTCATGCAGATCCCGTTTCGCTCGATGTTCTGGGTTATCAACGAGATCTAAAGCCCGATAATAGGTCGAAGCTGCAATCGGTAAAATTCTACAAATCGCTTCAACACCATATCGATCTTTATTGTTCTGGATAAAATCCACCATTATTTGTGTGGGCGGTCGAGCTCCGCCTGGGCGAAAAAAGCGGCTGCTTTACGTAGAATTTCGTTAGCACGTTGCAGTTCTTTATTTTCACGTTCGAGTTGTTTAATACGTTCTTGATCTGAAAGTTGCTGTACTTTAATTGGGTTTTGTTTATCTAAATATTTTTGATACCAAACACGTAGAGTTTCAGGAGTACAACCTATCTTGGGAGCAATAGCGGTGATTGCAGCCCAAGTAGAAGGATAATCTTTTTCAGATTCAATCAATAATTGAACCGCTCTATCTCTGATTTCAGGGGTGTATTTTACTTTTTTCATCGGGACATTCTCTCAAGAAAAGTGGTCTCCGACAAACCCGGTACGGTTCAGGTACAGCAATTAATAAAGACAACAACATTTTTTTTAGCATACATTCCCCTCATTCATCATTTATTAAATATAAAGCACTATAAATCTTCAGCATGATCAACGATCTCTTTTAACTTATTAAGCTCTTCAATATTAGCTTTTGTAGGCTTAACTAGAGCTTTATCTACAGCCTCAGAATGAACTATTTTAGATACATCTTTAACCAACTCAGCCAGAGTTTCTAAAGCCACATCATAATCCTTATTAGTCATTTAGCCACCCTCAAATATATGGAACTAATATAACAGCTGTAAACTTCTAATCATATGCAGAAAGTAGCGGTTTCCACTTCTTTGCGACTTCAAATGACGCACTAAAATCAATTAAATAAATGTGTCTATAGGGTATACATAATCGGAACGTTCTGCACTAGACCTGGATCGCTTTAATTTAGCTGTTCCGCAAGGTTGTATTTATCAACGGAACAGTTGATTATTCAAAGTCGGCTTTTGAATGTTTATGCAACAAAGCCTATTGAAATTATAGGACTGAATAATCTTTCTAGACTAGGTTTATGCAACAAAGCCGTTCAAATATAAAAATATTTTTGATTTCTTTAAGCTCAGGATAAATGAGTTTAATCGATTTAATATAGAAAAATTGCTTAACTAAATCTGACCATCCTGGAGCATCAGTTGCTCCTGTGGTCGTATAGTATTTACTATCTATGACCCAGCAACGATTCTCATCTTTAATAAGTATATCTAAACGCATGCCCTTCTGAGTTGAGATTTCAGTTAATGATAGTTTTTACTTAAGAGGTTATTCCTCATTTATTGCTTAGTATAATGATCATAGATACTATTTAAATTGTTGTTTATATTTAATTTTTATCTGTGGCATTATTTATCTGCACCTACAACAAGATTGCATTCTATGAAGTTCAAATTTGTTTTACCTGTGCTTATCTGCTCTACACTACTAATCGGATGTAAGAATCAACAAGAAGTAGAAGTAGAAGCAAAAGATAAAGGCGTCGAGGAATTAAATAATATAGAAAATCGTTGGGTTGATACCTATGACTTAGCATCATCAACTTCTCGAATTGCTTTAGCTACTCCTGTATCGCAATTGCAAGAAGTTAAACGTGATCTACTAACTACTGAAGTAAGTGAATGTCTAAAGCCAGCAAAAGAAGCATTAAGTTCCTATATGAATATGCACATAAAGAATTTTCTTAATTTTATGGCTGATCAAGAAATTAGTAACTCAATATCAAGTCTCAAATTAGTTGAGTATTTTGCAATTAAAACAAATTGTGCAGGTGAAACTAATTCAAACCTATATTTAGTTACAGAGGCAGCGGCAGAAGTAGTAATAAATAAACGAGCAGCATTAGCATTAGCAGAAGCAAAAGCAAAAGCAAAAGCAGAACCTGAAGCAATAGCAAAAGCTGAAGCTGAATTAGACGTAGCAATAACAGCATTAGCAGAAGCAGCAACAGCGGCAACAAATTAAGTCTGATACCCCAACCTTGGCAATAGTCACCGACATAAATGATGTTAAATCTATTTAAATGTCATTAAATTAAATATATATAAAACAAATACTTGGGTTTTTAGAATTTTGGAATGTAGTTTAAGGTAGGGTAGGGTAAGCAAAAGTTGGTCACTTTTAAATTTATATAAATTCAACAATAATAACCAACATAAAACCCGCTTCTGTTTTTTATAATTTATATTTTTTACCTTTTGATAAAAATTTTTTAGCTGTGGGGTCCTGGATTTGGCAAGCAGCAATAGTCAAATGCATCGATGAGTGATTGGTCTTTATTCTTTGGTTGGGAGGGGATTTGTTGCACAAACTTGTCCGTATTGAATAGCCAATACCGGCCCAGAAACGTTTATTTTGTGTTTCTAACTCTTGATGCTGCTGTTGAATATACGCCACGACTGAGCCTAATCATTGATTCTCAACCACTTCATTTTGCTGTAGCCCGGCGAGTTTATTGAATAGGCTGTAGCCCACTAAGCTGATGTTTCTTCGCGGCTTCTTTGCATAAAATATTCTTCAAGATGCTGATTTTTAAGGATTTACTTAAGTCTTGATCCAAAAATAAATTAAACAAAATCATAGTCTTAGACATGTATGTAAAAAAGAAACTATTGGTAAAAAATGGAAAAATCACTAATTTGAAGTCGACTCTTTACATTAGAGAGTCGACTTAAACGTGATTTGCGTGATCAATCTTGGGTGAGCTAAATCAATTAGAACTGATATGCAAAGGTAATATAAAGTAACTTTTTCCAATCCCTGTCAGTTGAATTGGTAAAGGAATTGGTATTTCCACCGACAAAGGCATCATTTTTCGCCAAAATATACTCTGCATTGATGGTAATGTTTTTGTAATCTGCCTGTAGTCCAGCAATATTACGGTAGGAGTTTGGCTGCCCATCCTGTTTCATCAGACCACTGAATACGAGATACGGTTTAAATCCTTTCCAATCCTTATAACTCCACGAAGTTTTATAATCCAGATCAGCAACATAATAGTAGGCTTTATTCGCTACGTGATATTCCGTATCAAAAGAACCAAAGGTCGAATAGTCCACTCCAGCTTGCTTGTTGTCGATATCCTGATAACCGAAAGTTAAGGTTGTGTCATAAGTTGGTGTAGCCCACTGACCAAACACATTGGCATTCATGCGACTGCCGGTCTTGTTGTTATTTTTATTGTCCAAGAACGAATACCAAACTGATGAACCCAGCGTATATCCAATTGTATCCTTCTGGCCCTGATATGCATAACGCATCATCAGCATATTCTTTTCATCAATCTGGGTAGCATTGTCTGATACGCCTTCAACAAAATTGGCACTATAACGTGATGCATCATTGCTATCCCCTTTATAATTGCCGCCATCCTTTGGAAAATAGCCAAAGCTCCAAGACTGCTGATCCTGACTCAGGTCATAGCGAATCCCAATATTGTGGGTATCTTGCATGCCGATTGTATACATCATGCTTTCATAGAAACTGCTATCCCAATAGGTTCCAATCCCGAATGGAATCGGTTGTAAGCCCACGGTGATTTTCTGCTGCTCATCCAGTTGATAACCCAGATAAGCATCTGACAATGTAATCAAATCACACATTTCGTTAAATTGGACACAGCGTGCCGTAATCTTGCCATCTATCTGATCTTTCTGATAATTAAGATTGAGCCGGATATCACTGATCTGCGCTTTACTCTTTTCGCTTTCAGCATATTCTTTATATTGATAATTACCTCGTACAAAACCAGAAACCGACCAGGCTTGTTCTTCTGCATGAGTTACAGTCATTGTGGATAAAACAGCAAAAGCTAGGCCTGAAGGGATAGTCATACGGTGTAACACATTTTTTTTAAGCATAAGAAACCCCTTATCTATGCAGAACATAGACAATTTTTTGATTTAGTGATTTGGATTGCGGGTCAGGTAAATCCGGTTTAGGACAATGCCGGTTGTTTATACATCCGGATTTTGCCTACCCGCTAGATCAGTTCATCGAAAAATATCTTTCACTCGGATCAGATATTTTCAGTGTGTTGTTTTACGTATTGAATTAGACGCCAATCGCTAAACGCTGAGTTGCAGCATCCTGCTGGGAAGGTGTTGCAACAGACAATAATTGCACCTGATCTTCCTGACGCTGCATGATGATGTTGCCATGACGCACACTTAGCACCGCCTTGGCCTGATTAGCGACAACCTCATAATCATTCTTGGCATTGAACAGGATAAAGCTCGCCGGTTTTCCTACTTCGATGCCATATTGATCCCCCAGACACATGGTTTTGGCAGAATTGTCCGAGATCAGATCCAGACAGTGCTGCAGGTCTTCATAGCCCAGCATGTGACAAATATGCAAACCGGCATCCAGAATGCGTAAAATATTGCCATTGCCGACCGGATACCATGGATCACGGATCGAGTCCTGCGCAAAGCAGATGTTCATGCCAGCACGGTCAATCTCCGCCACGCGGGTCAGACCACGACGTTTTGGATAGTTGTCAAACCGGCCCTGTAAATGGATGCTTTCGGTCGGGCAGGAAATAAAGTTGATTTTTGAATGCTTCAGCAAACGGAACAGTTTATAGCAGTAGGCATTATCATAAGAGCCCATGGCTGTGGTATGACTGGCCGTGACACGCTCGCCCATGTTTCTGACCAATGCTTCATCGGCCAATACTTCCAGAAAACGTGAATTCGGATCATCGATTTCATCGCAATGAACATCAACCAGTACATTGTATTTTTCGGCCAAGTCCATCAAGTAATGCACGGAGCTCACGCCTTTGTCACGGGTATATTCAAAATGAGGAATCCCCCCGACCACATCAGCCCCCATCTGCAAGGCTTTTTCTAGCAGTTCACGGCCATTTTTATAAGATTCAATGCCTTCTTGCGGAAATGCCACGATCTGCAGATTCACCACATCCTTGACTTCATTCTTGACCTCAAGCATGGCTTGCAATCCGGTCAATTGCGGATCGGTAATGTCGACATGGGTACGCACATGCTGAATGCCATGCGCTACCAGCATGTCGATGGTCTGTTTGGCACGCTGTTTGGTATCTTCAAAGGTAATGCTGGCCTTGCGTTGCGCCCAGCGTTCAATGCCTTCAAACAGCGTCCCGGACATGTTCCATTCTGGCTCACCTGCGGTCAGTACCGCATCCAGGTGAATGTGCGGATCAACCAGTGGCGACATCAGCAACTGCTGTTTCGCATCAATAACGTCAGGTCCTTCGAGGGTTAGCAACCCGGCCTGTGGCTCAATCGCATCAATTACCCCATTGTGATAGCTGATCGTGAACAAACCGGTCTTTTTACGTAAGGTTGCATTAATAACTTTCATATTTTTCTCTCTAATCGTGGGATATTTGCCAAATTAATAAGGCAACGGAAGCATTCAAACGGAAATTGGGATTGCCCAATGATTGTCCGGTTAATGCTTCAATTTTTTGGATACGCTGGTTCATGGTATTCCGGTGAATGCCAAGCCGGGCAGCGGCCTGAACGGCATTGCCACTTTCCTTTAACCAGGCATCCAGGGTTTCAACCAGCACATAGGGCTGTTTTTTTTCAGGTTCAATCAAGCAGCCCAACGTTTCATTCATCAGTTGCTGGGTAACGGCCTTGTTCGGAATAGCCTTGATCAACCTTAATACACCCAATTCGTTATACAGGCAGACACCCGAATTGGTTTTTAAATCCGAGGCAATTTCTTGAGCCTGACAGGCCTCCCAGTAGCCACGTTGAAAGGCGATGGCAGAATTTACTTCGGTGGATAGTCCAACATACAACTTGAGATCGGATTCAGACTCGCGCAAACCGGAGACCAATGCCGACAGAGCCTGGAACCAGAAATTCAGATCCTGATCCTGCAAAGATAGAACCAAACTAAACTGCTCTCCCTGCGGAACAATAGGGAAAACCTGTTCATGCTGTTTTCTCCAGCTTTCCAGATGTTCATAACAAGCCTGTTTTTTCTGGTACAGATCATTGGTTTTGTGCTGTGCACCGCTATCCTGAAAAAATTCTTGCACATTACTCAAACGAACCACTGCCACCACATGTTGCCCTAACAAGGGTAAACCCAACTGCTGTGCACGCAACTGAATGGTTTCCAGTGATGGAAACTGGCCCAGTAAAAGCTGGCTCATCACATCTTCTGCAGACTTCTTGATTTGTGACAGTTGAACCAAGCGGGTTCCAATCACATGGGTCAGTTCCACCAGCTTGAGGTGGTAAGGCTGTTCAATCAGGGGTAATCCAATTGCATCGGCCTTTTCCAGTACTGTGGCCGGAATCTCACGAATAAAATCGGTACCGGTCAGGATCACAATACCAGCTACTTTTTTGGCAGCCGCCTGATCTAATAGATCTAGCAGGTTGGCTTCATCACGTACCTGGTTGATACCTGTAATAAATACCAGCTCACCACCTTCAATCCAGTCTGAAATTCCTTCGTTCTCAGCGACATAGAACCAGCGAACCAGACGGTGCACATGGTCGGCACCTGCCCGCAACCGCAGTTCATACAACTGTGGTAGTTCCAGCACCTCGTGCACCGTCATACTCATACTGATGGCCCTGTCATCACTTGTGCTGATTTTTCAGCCGATTTTGCTGGAAATAAACGGATCAACACCACATAACATACGGAAGCAACCGCAATTCCGACAATCGGGGCAATCCAGGGAGAGTTATACGCCACGATCGCACCGATGCTATAGGCTATCAGACCATTCCAGTTAAAATTCGGCAGCTCTACATCATTCAGCAACGGATATTGACCTTTGTAGCGAACCCAGTAATCCGCCATAATGACGCCACCTACAGGTGGAATGATCGCACCGAGTAACAACAGGAATGGCAATAACAACTCATACATGCCTGCGACAGCCAGCACAATCCCCACAATTGCAGCCAGGATCGTCATGGTTTTCCGGCGTTCGCTACGTACTAAATGGCATGCTGCTGCGGACACGTTATAGATGGTTGGGCCTTGAATGGTCCACAAGTTCATGCACAGCATAATCACTGCTGCGACAGATAGGCCTTGCAATACTAGAACCTCTACAATGTCTGCTTGTTGGTAAACAATCGCCATCCAGGCACCCGCCAAGACCATCAAGCCGTTACCAATGACAAAGCTGATCAGACATGCCCATACTGCGATCTTGCCGTTTTTCGACATACGGGTCCAGTTGGTGATTTGCGTTGCGCCACTGGCAAACGTACCAAATACGATGGTCACAGCGGTAGAGAACGTCATGGCTTCCGTTGGCTTAACAGCAGTCAAGCCCGTCCAGCCGCCAATTTCTTTGGTGGCCAATACAATTGAGGTAATGAGCAGGATAAACATCAAAGGAATTGAAACCCGTGACAGGTACTCCAATCCTTTAAAACCAACCAGTGCGGTGACCGAGAAGAGTAGACCAAACGCAACCATTAACGGGATTATCCAGCTTTCTGGCATCCCAACAATTTTCACCAGCGAAATAGCCAGTGTTGCAGTTCCCCAGGCATACCAGCCCAGTTCGGCAAACCCCAGTAAAAAATCGGAGAGTTTGCTGCCTAAATTGCCAAAGCAGAAACGTCCCATTAGTACTGTGTTTAACCCACTGCGAGCAGAAATTAAACCGAGTGATGCAGCATAGAGAGCCAGTAACAGATTACCAATTGCCGTGATCCAGAGGATGTCAACAAAATCAAATGCGACGCCAATTTTGCCGCCAGCAAACATAGTGCCGGTAAAAAAAGTAAAACTAAACAGCACCATTGCAATCGGAAACAATCCTTTTCGATTGGCTTGGGGTGTTTCGGTCAGTGGACTTTCTTCATGTGTACTCATTTTTAGCTCCAGTCTCTTGCGCTATTTTTGAATACATCTGACTTTGCAAGAGCCGTGCCGCTTTAAAATTGGGTTACTTTTAAGCAATACGCCCTTCAAAACATGTGCAACATGCACATTTACAGATATTTTTAATACATTTCTATGCCAGTTTTTTGTGCATGTTGTTGATTAAATGAGTTGATTTCGAGCAATTTCTAAGGAGTAAATATCACGAAGATTTATTGGTTGATACCTAAACACTTGAATGTAATTTCCCTTCTGGATATGTTTCGTCGATTCTTTTTGCAAAGGAGAGTGGTGGCAGTCCAAAAGATGGTTATGTGTGTCTAGAATTTTGGTAGCTATTCAGATTAATCCTCCGACTTTCCCATTAGAGGCATTACCTAAAACCTACTATAGAGTAAGCTCTTAGTGCGAAACAAATCCCTCTAATAACGCATTTGCAGAAAAGGTAAAATTAAAAATGAGTCATGGATTTAGGCTGCGCAAGAGAGGAATGAAGTAAAAGACCATGTTTTGGTCATTTGACGTAAAATCTCTTATACAAAATTGGGTTGTAAGCCCAAAATAGAAATGTCCGGTTTCTCCAAAGTAAAAATGGGAGCTTAAGGCTCCCATTTTTGTGGATTAAGTTCAAGAGTTTGTGGCCGGCCAATACAGGCTAGATGCAGACAAAATTTAAACGCTGCAAGTGCTCTGCCATCTTTTATTGAGTAAAGTTGAAGGCGAACATAATCTTCCTGCGTTGTTGGATAACCTTTAGTTTTACTGTGTGATTGAGCAAGTTTCATTAATAAAGGCTGTTTCTTAGTATCTAATGATTTGATTAAGTTTTGTCCGAGAAGATGCCAAAATTGACGTGGAAACAAGTCTTTTACCATGGAATAAAATGATTCCAATTGATCGATTTTGCCCCATCGATAGTGAATACCTGTATGAGAGGCGGTGACACGACTTAAAAATATTTCAAGCACTGCTTTAATTTGATCTGGATTCTTTTTAAATAAATTTTGAATCTTCTCAAAAAAATGGATCATTGCTGTTTGTTCTTCAGCGGTGTCGATCATGGCAGGTTTGAGGGGAGTTGACTGATGATTTATGTTGTTAAGATCAAATAATCGGGGGTTATTTTTTTGAGACTTAAGATTGCTTAATTCTTTGGCGTTTTCATACCAATAGTTAACGAGTTCGATGGGTAAACTCATTTCTAGTGATACACGCTGTGGGTCACGATGAATCTCTAGTAAATTAAGACAGTTGTAAAACAATTTAAATGAAATTTTAGACTCCTTTGTTCCAGCGAAATATTTAAAAAAGTCATGGGGGTTGAGAATTAAACGAAGCGATTTCATCCAGAATATCTTCTACATTGCTGTTTAACCAGCCAGTTTGATCGTTGAGTAAACGCTGACATAAATCATTAGAATGCTTTTCGAAACTAAATTTAGCAGAATCTTTCGCTGTATTTAAAAACTTGAAAGAAGGTTGATATCCCAGTATTTTCTTCGCCAATTGATTATCAATGTCTGGGTGATATTGCAGTATTTTACGTCCAGCGATCAGGTAGCTTAAATGGATATAACTTTTAAAGGTCTCAGTAGGATCAATATGGCCTAGTAAATGGGCAATAATAAACCAATGATGTTGACCATGTGAATTGCGGAGTATCTCTGCTCGAATAGATTGATATTCTTCTTCGGTGTAATCCGTCAGATTTTTTACAAGTGGAGTGTAATCAGAATTGAGAAGAACTGATAGGTGATTTGCTGCAGTGTGTCGGAACGAATGGAAAGAATAATCATGATAATCAAAAAGCTCATTCATAATCATTTTAAAAGGTGTAGTCACTGTATGCTTGTTAAGTTTTGTGTTCTCATTCCAATTGCGAAATAAGGATAAGTTGTATTAGTTCAGACTTGATCGTACATTCTTCTTGAAAAAGAGAAAGTTACCCATTTTGATAAAGGTGTCGAAATCTTAATCAAACAAAGGTAACTTTCTTATGTTGCATACTAACAATCAAATCATTAAACACAAAGTAGGTCTGCTTAATTTAGCTGAAGAGCTTCAGAATGTATCCAGAGCATGCAAAGTGATGGGGGTTTCAAGAGATACATTTTATCGCTATCAGGAATTAGTGAAGTCTGGTGATATTGACGCACTGAACCGTACCGGGTTTGTCGGAGACCAAGCTTTCTGAGAGAATGTCCCGATGAAAAAAGTAAAATATACCCCTGAAATCAGAGAAAGAGCGGTTCAATTATTGATTGAATCCGAGAAAGATTATCCATCGAATTGGGCTGCGATCACCGCTATTGCTCCCAAGATAGGTTGTACTCCTGAAACTCTACGTGTTTGGTATCAAAAATATTTAGATAAACAAAACCCAATTAAAGTACAGCAACTTTCAGATCAAGAACGTATTAAACAACTCGAACGTGAAAATAAAGAACTGCAACGTGCTAACGAAATTCTACGTAAAGCAGCCGCTTTTTTCGCCCAGGCGGAGCTCGACCGCCCACACAAATAATGGTAGATTTCATCCATAACAATAAGGCGTTATATGGTGTTGAGGCGATTTGCAGGATTTTACCGATCGCGGCTTCTACCTATTATCGAACACTAGATTTCGTTGAAAACCCAGAACATCGAGCAAAGCGAGATCTACATGACTTGCATCATGCTGAACAAATTAAACGAATTTGGAAGGAAAGTTCAGGTCGATATGGTGTGCGTAAAGTTTGGCAAAAATTGAAACGTGAAGGCTATGTTATTGCTCGCTGTACAGTTGCTCGATTGATGCAAAAACTAGGTATACAAGGTGTTTGGCGTGGTAAGAATAAACAAACTACCCGTAGCCGAGAGGATCAAAAACGAGCAGATGACTTGGTGAAACGCAATTTTAGTGCTGATCATCCTGACCAGCTATGGGTCGCTGACTTCACGTATATTCAAACAAATTCAGGCTGGGTTTATACTGCATTTATTATTGATGTCTTCTCACGAGCAATTGTTGGATGGAAAGTATCGACACGGATGAATACAGATATGGTGCTCGATGCACTTGAGCAAGCGTTACATGCTCGAGACATGCCAAAGAATGTGATTCACCATAGTGACAGAGGGGTTCAATATCTTTCCATTCGCTATACCAATCGTTTAGAAGCAGCAAATTTACGAGCATCAGTCGGTACGACCGGTGATTCATACGATAATGCTTTGGCTGAAACAGTGAATGGCTTATACAAAACAGAGGTGATTGAATATTTAAAAGCAGATTGGCAAGGTTTAGCGGATGTACAACTTGCGACATTAAATTGGGTAGATTGGTTCAATAAAGAGCGTGTACATAGTGCACTAGGTTATGTGCCACCTTTTGAGTTTGAAGCAATGTACTATGATAAGATTAACCCGTTAGGTCAGGTGGCCTAACTTAAATAAAAAAGTCTCCGACAAACCCGGTACGGTTCACACTGATTAATAAGTCCCGTCGAGTACCAAATTTAAAAAACCGTGTAGATGATACTACTGAACAGGCTGTTATTGATTTCGCAATTCAATATCCCGCATATGGTCAGCACCGTACTAGTAATGAATTACGCAAGAAGGGTGTATTCGTTTCAGGGAGTGGGGTTCGCTCTATATGGCTTCGTCATGATTTAGAAAACTTTAAAAAGCGATTAAAAGCCCTTGAAGTGAAAGTGGCTCAAGAAGGAATTGAGTTAAATGATCATCAGATAGCAGCGCTTGAACGCAAGCATGAGGATGACGTTGCTTGTGGTGAAATAGAAACAGCTCATCCTGGTTATCTAGGAGCACAAGACACCTTTTATGTTGGGAATCTCAAAGGTGTTGGACGGATCTACCAACAAACATTTATTGATACTTATAGCAAGGTTGTTCATTGCAAGCTCTACACAACTAAAACACCGATTACCGCAGCGGATTTGCTGAATGACCGTGTATTACATTTCTATCAATCTCAGAATTTACCAATGCTTCGCATTCTTACAGATAGAGGCACTGAGTATTGCGGTAAGGTGGAACAACACGATTATGAGTTATATCTAGCAGTGAATGATATTGATCACACGAAGACAAAAGCTGCATCACCACAGACAAATGGGATCTGTGAACGCTTCCATAAAACAATATTACAGGAGTTCTATCAAATTACGTTTAGGAAGAAGCTTTATAGCTCATTGGATGAATTACAAGTTGATCTAGACGATTGGCTGAAATTCTATAATACTGAACGAACTCATCAAGGAAAAATGTGTTGTGGTCGCACACCATTTGAAACTTTACTTGATGGAAAACGGATTTGGGCTGAGAAGAATTTAGCTCAAATTTAACCTGACAGACACAATAAAAAATGGGTAACTGTCAGATCAGGTTTGAGCTAGTACAGATAAGTTTTTTTGTTTGAGTAGGCGTTGCTCGATTACATGACTATGGAATAGCTGATATTCATCAGTTTTTAATAAACAATGTACAGGTACTTTTCGTTCAGCACTATCTGTTTTGAGTTCATGTAGATTCCCTTGTTTTTTAGAACCGTACGGTTGAATCCATACTGATATATTGGTTAAACCCTCAATATCTCGTACACGCAATCCGAGTATTTCATTAATGCGCATACCTGTTCTGTAAGCTAAAATATAAATAATTTTCAATGTCTTATAATGGTGTTTATGGATACAAGCACTTGTGAATAGTGCATCCAACTTGTGCATGAAAGCCTTATAAGTTAAAGGGCCTATGATGCGGGCTCTAGGTCTGCTTTGAGTAGCGATGAATTCTAAGTCAAATGACTCTGCATTGAAGACTTTTTGTTGGAATACATGGAAGCGTTTCAACATCCTGATCGTTTGACCTTTTGATTTTTTGAAATCAGGTTGATTTGCTTCAGCTGCTAGTCGAGTATTCGTAATGATTTGTTCGTAGATTTTATTCAGAGTCGTATTCAGTTCATCTTCTGCATCGAGATATTGTAATGAATGAGTCAACCAAGGTTCAGCAATCCGGGTGTAGTAGGTGTAGATCGAGCTATCAGTTAAACGTTGATTTTCCTGAAATGCCTTTTCAAATTGAATCACGCAAAATTTAAAAATTTCAGCGATAGGCAGGATTTTTTCCGGAGCAGGTTTATAAAGACTAATAAGCCATAAGACCATACGTTTGCTATATTCATTAAATTTTTCGGCATTTTCAATACAATATTCGATAATTAATATATCAATACCTTTATCGGTTTGTGCAGTACGAATAAGCTTTAAAAGATCTTTATGAATTTTGATGACATTGTCTAAGGCCTGTTGAGTATCATCAGAGTAGGACTGCTTCAGTATAGAAGGCGATTTTTCTATATCGACATCATTAATAGGATCCTGCTGATATTTGAATTTTGGTTGAAGAAATCGTTCAAATTCAGTCTCTGATAATCCACATGTTGCAGTGTTTTCAATCAGACATTGTGAGAGTGCAGGATCAATGTCAACGTTCGGGAGTTGCATCCAGTTGAAATTGGCATAGTTACGTAATAATTTATAAGTTTTGAAGGTAAATGGTAACTGAAGTTTATTAAAAATAATCTCCAAATAATCCTTAACATTTTGATGTACGTTACGAATATTTCTGGTGGGCTTTGTTGCATAAATACATAACCAACTGATTTTGTTCATTTGATTTTTAGGCTGAAATTCATACAAACCTATTTAAATCAGAAGCTTACAAAATCTTTATGCAACAAAGCCCAATTTTTATAAAACGTAATACTGGTTAAGCAAAATGGGTGCCAAAATTATTGTTTTCATTCACTGGACTGCTGAAAATAGCCTAAGCTAAAAGAAACTGATGCTTAAATTACGCAGAATGCCACCTTTTACATAGAAAAAAGGCTTTAGAAGCGGGAACGTTGTGCAAGCCATCATCTGGTGTGTTTAGCCCCTGGTTAAAAAAACGTGGAAACAAAAATCAGCTGGCTTAGATAGATGGGGAAGGAGCTAGCCTGAACTATGATCTGGCTTAATGGGCGGCAAGCGCCAGAGAGCAAGTATTGAAAGCTTTTAAACGTGCAGTTAAAAAATAACGTAAAAACTAAAATATGGAAGAATTTCTACAATTTGATCAGACATATAGCGATTGTTGGCTCATCCTTTCTCTACTTTTGCTATGTAAACAACTTGCAGTAAATAAATTAGAAATTGACATTCTGCTTAACCTAAAGACACAGGTATCTACACATCTTTCTCGATCCTGAACATGTATTGCTATTTTCTCTAACTCATCAACTGAATATTCCGAAGCTGGCTGGAGGGTATCAGTTTACTGAATAAGGCACACGAGTGACCCGAGTGGGAGCTTGCAGTTATCACCACCCGGGATTTCACCTTTAAAATATTGGTATGATCCTTCCATAGCCAGGTAAAAACTCAGGGTTAAAGCACCGCACCCTCTAGAAAAATGCAGCGCGGCTCAGGTTTACAGAGCAGCCAAGGGCTAGGCAAAAATGATGGGCTGGATAATCAGCTTTTTACTCTTAACCTTTGCGGATCATAAAAAGGTAACTCCACCACTTTGGCTTTCAGGCGTTTTTTAAGACCATCCAGTTGTCCAACTTCGACAGTGGTGTCTGTTAGGGCATACTGCGGTGTAAGGCGGCACAGGGCAATCTGTTGCTGAAGCAAAGGGGAGTTGGCTGCACTGGTCACCACACCCACAGGAAAACGTCCGACATAGACCAGGTCGCCATGCTGGACGGCTTCATTGCCCTCCAGCACCAAGCCCATGAGTTTATGCCGGCTTTCCGGCGTCTGATTTTTCATGGCCTGTTTGCCGATAAAATCTTCTTCCTTGGTTTTCATCGGTACCGTGAAGCCAATTCCGGCTTCATAGGGATTGGTTTCGGCTGAAAATTCATGCTGTGCAAAGATTAGCCCGGCTTCTATGCGCAATAAATCCAGGGCATCAAAACCGAGCGGAGCAATCTCATATTGTTGACCTTCCTGCCAAACGGCATCCCAAAGCTGTTCAGCATGGCTAGGATGACACCAGACTTCAAAGCCCAGCTCACCGGTGTAACCGGTGCGTGATACCATGACCGGAATACCGTCTGTACCGCCCAGCTTGCCGAGGGTAAAGTGGAACCATGCTAATTTTTCTACGCTTGGCTGATGTTCAGGCGTCCAGATCAGTTGCTGCAACAGCGCACGGCTGTATGGACCTTGCACTGCAATATTGTGAATATGCTGGGATGAATTGCGAATGCTGACTTTATAGCCATGCTGTTGTGCCAGCTGTTTCAGCCAGGTTCCTGAATATTCATCACCGCAAATCCAGCGGAAACAGTTTTCATCCATGCGGAAAATCGTGCCGTCATCCACCATGCCGCCGGTTTCCAGACAGGAGGCCGAGTAGGCAATTTCACCCACCGCCAGTCTGCGGATATTGCGGGTCAAGGCATACTGCATAAATGCTTCTGCATCCGGGCCGGTAATTTCAAATTTGCGCAGCGCGCTTAAATCGATCATGGCGACCCTTTCACGGCAGGCCAGATATTCTGCTTTGGCACCCCAGCCATCGTATTCATTGGCAATCCAATAGCCGTGGTATTCACTGATTTTTGAAGTAAGCGCTTGGATGCGCGGAAAAAATCCTGATGCTTGGGTCATGCGCGGCAGTTCCTCGGGGTCAATTCGATAATGCTGGGATCGGGGGAAATGCTGATCCTGATCATAAATCCGGACCAGAATATCCGTTGGTACCCAGCCATTGGAAGGATCAATATCGTCAGGGCAGGCAGATGATGCACAGAGCAGATCACGGTGGGCACGCAGCAGGACATAATCTCCCGGTCTGGACCACGGTTCTGCCATGCTGATTGCACCGCAAGGTTCAACAAAGGTGTTGTAAAACAGGTTAATGGCAGGCCATGCATTGCGGCTTTGGATGCCAAAAGGCTGCAGAACCTGGTTAAAATTATCGGTGCAGGAAATATGGCCAAAGTAGCCGGAATCGTTATAGAACTTCGGACTGCAGGCACTCAGGAACATATCGTGCCGGCCCACGGTGTCTTGAACCACTTCGGCCAGTGCTTGCAGATCTGAAGCAAAAAACTTAGAGTGCAGCCCGGGAGCCGGGGTGGCATGCCCCAAAATGGTCCGGGTGGCCATGGCATCCAGACCCAGTTCTTGGCCCTGGGCCAAAGCCTGGGCATCAAAGGCCAAAAAATCGGAACACTGCTTGCCCGACAAGTCGATAATTTGAATCCATTGTCCTGCTTTAACGCTATACGTCCGTGCTGAAGCGCGCGGTATCAGAATTTCCTGCACCGGTTTGGCTAAAGGCTGCGGCAAATAATAATGTACGGGCTGGGCTTTAAATAGCGTCACTGGCACTTCATCTATGCAGTACTGCTGCTGTACATTCATGTCCAGGCCGGTATTCAGCACGATGACTTGAATTGCCGCCGATGCCTGAAAAATGTTCTTTCCAGGGCTGTTCAAGGTCAGCGCCTGCTCTAGCCAGTCAGGCTGTATAACATGTTGTGCTAACTGCTGTTTCAGGCGCTGGCTAGAGGCGCTGGCCTGATTTAACTGCGCATGTGTAGCCCGAGCACCATTGGCCACCAGGTGGGATTCGGCCTGTAGTGCCTGTATCAATTCTGGCTTAAGCTGCTGTTCTGTATTGAAAATCAGTAGATCAATACTCTGTTGTTTAGGTAAGTCAAATTGAATGCGATCACCCGCATCCAGGTCAAAAATGTGCATGCACTGTGCATCTGCGCGCAAATACAGTTCATGGATTGGCTGCTGCAGATGAATATATTCATCTGTCACTGCAGTGGCTAAAGCTGAAGTAAGCGTTCCCATAGATGAGCCCAAAGCGTCCCGCTGGTTCTGATGCTCTTCATTTCACACATATTCTGTTGGCACAGCAATTTCTCCAGAGGTATACCCTGAATAGGGTAGTGCTGGATGTTGGCATGATTCCTGCTCAAATAATTTAACTGTAAAGAATAATTCAGCAGCATGGCGCATCTTGCGAGTGAAGTGATGAATGACGGCAAAATAGAGACAGAGCGGGCCATAAACCAGGCAGGTGATTTAGATCAGACCCAACGGCTGCTTCGCCAGCGTGAATTGACGCTGTTTTATCTGCAGGCCAAATTAAAGCTGATGCAGATTCAGGATACCAAGGCCGAATTGCCACTTTTTCTGCAATGGCTGAAACAGCATTTTCCTGTGCCGGACTTGCCGGAATATTGTCTGGTGATGTGCTATCCCTTCACTCAGGAATGTTTCATTTTTCATGCCTTGGCGCAACCGCTGGCGCAGTCTGAGGTACGTCTACTCCAAGAGCAGCTGCTACCGCGTTCTGTAGCGGTGATGCAGCAGGATGTGCCGCTGCTGCTGGGGCAGCATGATTGCCTCCCGCTGTTTACCGGACAGAATTTTGCAGTCTGGCGGGTCTATTTAAACTATTCGGCAGCCCAGCCGGTTGAAGCGGAGCTACTGCAGCAGCTGGATCAGGCTTTGCAATCGGGCTTTCAGGAACGCGCGCTACAGCAGGAGCGCATACAAACCATATTGCAGCAGGAGCGGCGTGATTTTTCGGCTGACTTACATGACAGCATTGCGCAAATTATTGGATTCTTAAGGTTGAAATCCGCGCAGCTGAACCAGCAATGTAAACAGCAGCCTGGCTATGCACCGTTGCTGGAACAGACCGAGGAGCTGGCGGCTTATACCCATTATGCTTACCAGCAGGTGCGTGAATTAATTACCGCCTCACGCTTAACCTATCAGGAACTGGATTTTTTCACTGCGCTGAAAAAAATTATTGCCGAATTTGAACATCAGTCCAGTGTGGCTTTTGAACTGGATAACCGTGTCCCACAGCTGAAAGTCAGTGCCAGACAGTCGGTACAGTTGCTTTATATCATCCGTGAAAGCCTGAGCAATGTTGTGCGTCATGCTCACGCCAGTACAGCCGTCATTTCTGTAAAGCGCAATTTCACTCAGCAGCTGCACATTCAGATTGCAGATAATGGCCGCGGCATACAGGCAGGGTGGAAACGGCCGGACAGTTTCGGACTGGAAATTATGCAGGAACGAGCCGAACGGATTGGTGCTGTGCTCAGTATCCGCCCGAATCGGCCCTGCGGCACCTGCGTTGAACTGATATTAGACCTGAGCACTGGAGGGAAGTGAGATGAATAAAATTGCAGTCAGTATTGTAGATGACCATGCGCTGTTCAGGCGCGGTGTGGCGGATATTATCCGCCAGTCCGAGCATTTTGATGTACAGCAGGAATACAGCTGCGGATCAGCATTTCTGTCAGCACTGGACACCGCGAACATTGAATTGCTGCTGCTGGATGTACAGATGCCGCAGATGAGCGGCATTGAGGTACTAAAATGCATCCGGGAACGCAATGTCGATCTTAAAGTGATTATTTTAACTGCCAGCCTGGAGGAAAGCATTGTATTGGATGCCATTCGTCTGGGTGCCAATGGCTTTTTGCCCAAAGATACCTTGCCGGAAGATATTTTGCTGCAACTGCATCAAGTCATGCAGGGCAGGACCGTATTACATGCTGATGGGGTGGCTTTGCTGGCCCAGCAAGTCCGGCAGCAGACGGCACCCTTAGCCGCTGCCTTGCATAAAACCTCTGAACAGGTGCGATTGCAGCGCAAACTGCTGTCGGAAATGACGCAGCGGGAGCAGGAAACATTAAAGCTGATCGCCAAAGGATTGAACAATAAACTGATTGCCCGCGAATTAGGCATCAGTGACGGTACGGTAAAAGTCTATGTGAAAAGTCTGCTACGCAAACTGAATGTGCATTCACGGCTGGAGCTTTCCGTGTGGGTGCATCAGCAGCTTAACACTGCAGATTTTGATATTTATCCCTCGTCTTCCGTTTAAGGTTCACCGTGCGAGTAATGCTGATATGTCGAAAATAGCGCTGCCCTCCAGCAAAGATGAGCTGAATATGGACTTGAATCAGGATTGGCCTGAACTGTTTGACCAGTTTGCCGATATTGCGCTGTTGCTGGATAGCCATGGCACGATTCAGCGTAGCAACCGTACCTGGCACAACTTGCTACAGCTGCCACCGGATGCCGCAGCACAGCACTTACCCTTGAGCTACTGGCTGTATTCCGAAGATAGTTTGACCTTCCAATGTGCTCTCATGGACGGACGGCCGTGCAAGCTGGCACTGCGCCTGTTAATCCCGGAACAGCCCTTGGTGTGGTTTGATCTGTCGCTGCAGCCGATCTGTGCCGGTGTCGGAAAAAACCAGTTACGGGGATGGTGCATTTTAGGCACGGAGCAGACGCAAAAAATCCGGCAGCAAGAACTGCAGGATGCACAGCAGCGCAGTCTGCATGATTTGCTGTCGCGCCTGCCAATCATGCTGTACCGCTCACGCAATGACTGGAACTGGACCATGGACTATGTCAGCAGCGGCTGTCAGCAGATAACCGGTTATCACAGTGAGCTGCTGATCAATACGCCGCGCTATGGACAGCTGATTCATCCCGATGACCAGCAGCATGTCTGGGACAGTATCCAGTTGGCTGTGCAGCATCACCGCGTATTTCATTTGCACTACCGCATTATTACTGCCCAGAACAGCATACAGCGGGTACAGGAAATCGGGCAGGGCCTATATTCGCAAAGTGACATGGTGCTGGGTCTGGAAGGCGCTGTATTTATCCAAAACTGAGGGCATGCCCCCAGGTCAGTATCCCCTTGTGCATACCCCATCTGAGGAATTTCGAAATAATCTAGGTCTGTCTAAGGTAATGGCATCACGGCAGTTTTGTTTAAAACAGATCACATGGAGATTCACCATGAAACGAGTTGCAATTATTGGGGCAGGGCCAAGCGGGATGGCGCAACTGCGCGCTTTTCAATCTGCGCAAAGCAAGGGCATCGAAATTCCGGAAATGGTATGCTTTGAAAAGCAGGCCGACTGGGGTGGTCAATGGAATTATACCTGGCATACTGGCCTGGATAAACATGGTGAACCGGTGCATAGCAGCATGTACCGTTACCTGTGGTCGAATGGCCCGAAAGAATGTCTGGAATTTGCAGACTATACCTTTGATGAGCATTTTGGCCGGCCGATTGGTTCTTATCCGCCACGTGCCGTGCTGTGGGGGTATATCAAAGGCCGGGTAGAAAAAGCCGATGTCCGCAAATATGTCCGCTTCAACAGCGCGGTGCGCCATGTCGAGTTTCACCCGGACAGCAAGCAGTTTTCAGTGACGGTGCATAACCATGTTACCGACGAGATGTATACCGAGACTTTTGATTTTGTGGTGGTGGCTTCAGGCCATTTTTCTACCCCCAAAATTCCTGAATATGAAGGTTTCGGCAGTTTTGGCGGACGGATTTTACATGCCCATGACTTCCGCGATGCACTGGAATTTAAAGGTAAAAATGTACTGCTGGTCGGCAGCAGCTATTCTGCTGAAGATATCGGTTCACAATGCTATAAATATGGTGCGAAGCAGATTATCAGCTGTTACCGCAGTTCACCGATGGGCTATCACTGGCCAGAAAATTGGTCAGAGCGTCCGCAACTGCTGCGGGTTGATCAGACCCATGCCTATTTTGCCGATGGCAGTTCGGCCGAGATTGATGCCATTATTTTATGTACCGGCTATTTGCACAGTTTCCCTTTCATGTCGGAAAGCCTGCGTCTAAAAACCGATAACATTCTCTATCCGCTGCACCTGTATCAGGGTGTGGTCTGGGAAGCCAATCCGCAGCTATTTTATTTAGGCATGCAGGATCAATGGTATTCCTTCAATATGTTTGATGCACAGGCCTGGTATGCGCGCGATGTGATGCTGGGTAAAATTGCCTTGCCGAGTTTTGCCGAGATGCAGGCCGACACCCAAGCCTGGCATGAGGAAGAAAAAACCCTGCAGGATGCAGCAGCCATGTTCAAATTTCAAGGCGACTATATTATGCGCCTGATTGATCAGACCGATTATCCAAGCTTTGATATTGAAGCGGTGCGGCTGACCTTTTTGCAATGGAAAAAACACAAGCAAGAAAACATTATGGCCTTTCGTGACAATACCTACCGTTCATTGATGACCGGGACGATGGCAACGCCGCATCATACGCCCTGGATTGATGCCCTGGATGACTCCTTGGAGGCCTATTTACAGACCGAGGCAGACCTACAGCAAAAGGCAGGTTAGCACGGTCAATGCTTGACTCGCAACATTGTCGGGCAGACCGATAACACATAGTAACAACCTTGTGCCCGTTTCTTCTGCAGCAGCTGGTTTCCAGCTGCTTTTTTTATTTCCGTATTAGCTTAAAAATCTCTCCTGCATACCGTGCTTTACCCCTTAGTGGGTATGATTTAGAGGGAATGGCCAGGCGGCGTAAAAACCTTTAAATATCTGATTATGTAGTTCTTATATGAGGTTTCTCAAATGATGGAAGCCATGCACAGTACCCCCAGATATCAAACTGTAGAAATGCTGCACTGGAATGCACCAAAGTATGTGCTGGTGTTGCAGCATGCAGCATCGGCAATGACTCGGCAATTAACCGAAATGAGCAAACAGCATCCGCAAACGGTGCAGCTGATGCTGGACAGTCAACAAGATCCAGCCCTGGCTGGCCTGCTGCATGAACTAGAGACAGTACTGCAGCAGGAAAAGGCCGGCGTGCGTACCGTGGTCTGCGGTGATGAATCCTTTGTTTGGACAGTGCAACAGTGCCTGGTGGGTACGGGCTGCCTAGATGAAGAAATCAGCTTGATTGCGGATAGCTCCAGCCTGCAAAACCCGCGTAAAAAAGTCTACTGCGTGCACTGCGGTCATACCCAGCACACCGTTAAAGACGAACTCTGTCGCTGTGAACAGTGTCAGGTCGAACTGCTGATCCGCAGTCATTTTTCTGAACGCCTTGGCGCCTATATGGGAGTCTGTGCCAATGCGCATCAACCTATGGGAGCACTCAGCGTATGAACCCAACCGTTCCTGTCCATGTAACCCGAATTCATCAAGTTACCCCGATGATTCGCGAATTTACCTTGGCCGCTTTAGATGCCCCCTTGCAGCCGTTTTCCTCCGGCAGTCATGTGATTGTACAGTTGCCAGTTGAAGGCCGCATCATCCGCAATGCCTATTCATTGCTGAATGCCCCGTATGAGCAGCACCAATATCAAATTGCGGTGCGCTTGCAGGAGAACTCGCGTGGCGGTTCGCAATACCTGCATGAAAACATTCAGGTGGGTGATACCCTAAATATTTCTGCGCCGCTGAATTTATTTTCACTCAATTCTCAGGCCCAGCACCATGTATTTATTGCCGGCGGCATCGGCATTACCCCGTTCCTGTCGCATATGAAATACCTGCTGCATGCCGGACACAGTTTTGAACTGCACTATGCCTGTCGTGACGGCATCAGCAATGCCTATGAAGATATGCTGATGCAGCTGTTTCATGACCAGGTACATATTTATTCGGAAAAAACCCAGCGCCGTTTAGACATAGACGCATTGCTGAGCCAGCAGTCTCTCGGCAGCCATGTCTATATTTGCGGGCCAGAGCGCCTGATTCATGCTGTTGTTGACTGTGCGCAAATGCTGGGCTGGTCAAAAAAACGTGTGCATTGGGAAGCTTTTTCTTCGCCTGCACCAGGAGTCGCATTTGATGCCGTGCTCAGTAAAAGCCAGCGCCGTATTCATGTGCCCGGCGATTTCAGCCTGCTGGAAGCACTGGAACAAGAAGGAATTGAGGTGCCCAATCTCTGCCGCGGTGGTGTATGCGGTCAATGTGCTACCTCATACAGCCAAGGTGAGGTGGAACATCTGGATCATTATTTAACGGTGCAGGAGCGCTCGGCGCAGTTGATGCCTTGCGTTTCGCGTGCCAAACAAGGCCATTGCCTGCATTTAGACCTATAGCTTTGGGAGATTACGATGACGGTTAAATTTAACCCCAATGAAAATATGCATGATCAGTTTCACTACCATAACAGTGCAAAGGCGATTGCCCGTTTTCCTTTTCCATTTCCCGAAGACCAGTATATGTATTCGGTGAATATTGAGCCTGTTGTTTCAAGGCCGGATAGCATTTTTGAGCATTGGTTCGATGTGGATGAGCATTATGTAACGGAAATGAACGAGCGCCGTTTAACCCTGCAACAGGACCCGAAGCGTTGCATTATCATGCCACACATGCGTCAAGCCAGCTGGGACTTTTTGGAAATGGTCATGCTGCGTTATGCGGAAGATTACCCTGAACATTTCCAGCTGGAGCGCGATGGCCTGAACTGGCACTGGGTCAACCTGCCCTTAAATATCGATGTTCATTTTATTTTTGGTCAGGCAGACAGCTTGCCGATGGAGCCGTTCGAATTTATCAGCCGTCAGTTCCAGGGCGATGTTGCCTTGCTGGATCAGCGTGATGGCGATCTGTTTATGGATACCGGCATGATCACCGGCCCTGCAGACTGGTCACTGAATTTTGATGCCGGCATGAGTTTTAAGCAATGGCACGCCCCTGTACCAAAACTGGCACATAACCTGGGGGTATTTGAGCGCGCACTCAAATTCCTGCTCAACATTCAGGTTGGCCAGCCCTATCGGCGTCTGAATTGGACCATGACCATCAATCCGCGTATGGATACTTCCTCGGAAACCTATCATTTATGGGGACATGAACGCGGTCTGGTCACTGCGGAAAATGCCGGTGAACTGGTGCATTTGCGGGTGGAGCTGCAAACGATGCCGCGTCTGGCGCGCAGCAATGCACTACTGTTCAGCATCCGCACTTATCTGATTAGCCTGAATGATTTGACCCGCAACCCGGCATGGGCCAAGCGGCTATACCGCGTAATCCGCGATTTGCCTGAGCCGATCGCAGAATACAAGGGCATCAGTGAATATCGTGAACCGCTGGTGCAATGGCTCAGCCAGTTCGATGACGTAGATGAATAACAGCTCAGTTTCAAAAATTAAGTAATCAGCACATTTTAAAATATTCAATAAGGAAGACCTGTATGGCAAACTCTTGGCGCATTTCTGCATTGGCAGCCTACCACCGTCAGCTCGGCTCAAAATTAGAAGACTGGAACGGCATGGGAACGGCATGGACCTATGATTCGGATATTGCAGATCACTACACGGCCATCCGCACCAAAGCCGGCTTGATGGATGTTTCGGGCCTGAAAAAAGTCCATTATGTCGGCCCGCATGCGGAAAGCCTGCTGGAATATGCAACCACCCGTGACATTTCCAAATTGTATCCCGGCAAATCTGTGTACGCGACCATGCTGAATGAGCAAGGAAAATTTGTGGATGACTGCGTGATTTACCGTACCGGGCCAAATGCCTTTATGGTGGTGCATGGCACAGGCATTGGCTATGAAATGCTGATCCGTTCGGCTGCTGGGCGTCAGGTTGCGGTACTGTTTGATGATGACCTGCATGATTTATCGCTGCAAGGGCCATTGGCCGTGGACTATTTAGCTCAACATGTCGCGGGCATTCGTGATTTGCCCTATTTTCACCATCTGCAAACCAAACTGTTTGGTGCGCCTGTCATGATTTCACGTACCGGCTATACTGGCGAACGCGGCTATGAAATTTTCTGTAAGGCGGCCGATGCACCGATGATCTGGGAAACCATTCTCAGTACCGGCGCTGAATATGGCATTATTCCCTGTTCATTTACCACGCTGGACTGGCTGCGTACAGAAAGTTATTTACTCTTCTTTCCGTATGACAATTCAGAATATTTCCCCTTCGAGAATGATGTCTGCGGCGACACCTTGTGGGAACTCGGCCTGGATTTCACGGTTTCACCGCATAAAGGCGAATTCCGCGGCTGCTATGAGCATCGCCGTTTAAAAGGCAAAGAACGCTTTAAAATCTTCGGTGTATTGCTGGAAGGCGATCAGGTGCCTGCAATGGGAGATACCTTATGGGACGGCAATCAGCAAGTGGGGGTCATTACCTGCGGTATGCATTCGCCGCTGACCGGTAAAACCGTGGCCATCGCACGTCTGGATGTGCCTTATGCAGAGCAGGGTAAAGCCCTGCAGGTCAAAGGCAGCCTGGAGGTAAATGCAATCGCGCATACCTTGCCATTTGATGATCCCGAGAAATTAAAACGTACCGCAAAAGGCTAAGTAGCCAGCAATCCACTCAGCCTAAAAAATCCTGCTAACTGCAGGATTTTTTAGGTGTTCTATTTGACTCGTTTGAGCAGCCGATGAGTCTGGAGCTGAGCCTGCTTTAAACTGATGGGAAGCCGTTTTCCTATTCCCTTTTATTTGAATGACGCGCATGGACATGACCTGCGATGTAGACATGTAGCAAGTTGCAACACATCTCGAGAATAGCGGCATAGGTCATAGTCGTAGAAGGTATTTTAGAATCCTTGAACAAGGGCAGAAACGCTGCAACAGGCTTTCAGAGGGATAGTCAGAATTGTACCCGGCTGGCAATAAAAGCGTTGAGTTCAGTCTTAGGTATCCCCAAACCCCACTTGCCGGGTAATTCAGTGTTTAACTTTTGCGAGGGTGATCAAACCAAAGGGTTGGGGGATGAGGTGAAGCACAATGTTAAATGGCATCCATACCAGTTTCACCTGTGCGGATACGTACCACTTGTTCCAGTGCGCTGACAAAAATTTTACCGTCACCAATTTTGCCCGTAGCGGCAAATTTGCTGATAATTTCAATCGCTGATTCGACCTGATCGCTCCGGACGGCCACTTCCAATTTCACTTTCGGCAAAAAATCGACCCTGTATTCGGCGCCGCGGTACATTTCAGTATGGCCTTTTTGACGGCCTACGCCTTTGACTTCGGTCACGGTCATACCATGAATGCTGTGTTTGTTGAGCTCTTCACGGACATCGTCCAATTTGAATGGTTTGATAATGGCGGTGATTAGTTTCATACAGTACCTCTTAATTTTATTGTATTCATTTTCATTCTTGAACAAGAGTTATTTTGCAAGAATGATGCCATTTTTCATTTTAAAATCATATCAATAGCAATCGATACAGCTGTACGGCCAGTCTGGTTTTTCCAGCTGAGTGGCCGTACAGCTGCGCTGGTGATGCGCTTAGCTTTCACTAAGGCCTTATTTAAATACCACCGTACGGTCATCATTAAGGAATACGCGGTGTTCAACAAAGTATTTCACCGCTTTGGACAGTGCGACTGTTTCGGTATCACGCCCCACCGAGACCAGGTCATCCGGCAAATAGGCATGGTCGACCCGCTGCACTTCCTGCTCGATAATCGGACCTTCGTCCAGATCACCAGTGACAAAATGTGCCGTGGCCCCGATCAGTTTGACGCCACGTTCAAAAGCCTGGTGATAAGGCTTGGCCCCTTTAAAGCCAGGCAGGAATGAATGGTGAATATTGATGGCGCGTCCTGCCAGCTGGCGGCACAGGTTGTCTGACAGGATCTGCATATAGCGCGCCAGAATCACCAGTTCGGTACCGGTTTCATCCACAATTTTCAGCAGTTCCTGTTCCTGCTGTGCTTTGGTCTCTTTGGTGACCGGCAGATAGATAAAGCGCAGGCCTTCACGTTCTGCAATGGGACGTAAATCCAGATGGTTGGACACCACTGCAGTAATCTGGAAATCCAGTTCGCCTTTATGATGGCGATACAGCAGGTTGAGGAAACAGTGATCAAATTTGCTGACCAGGATCATGACTTTCATCGGTGCGCTGCAGTCATAGAAGGTGGCCTGCATCGCGAACTGCTGTTCGACTTCGGCAAAGCTGGCTTTCAGGCTGTCAATATCGCCACTGGCGTCATTGAAACGGAAGACAATACGGGTAAAGAAATAGCCGGTGGTCTCGTCATCATACTGTGCCATTTCACTGATATAGCAGCCGTTCTGGGCAAGGCAGCCGCTGATGGCGGCAACGATGCCGGATGCAGCCGGGCAACGGATTTTTAGAATATATTGGGCTGAAGTGTGCTGCGTCATGGTCGATTTGCTCCGGTATTTAAGGCAGTCAAAACTCAGGTGCTCAAGATGGATATTCTTAAGAGTAAATTTAATTTCTTGTAAAAATTTATATAAAAACACACGCCGTTGTCCATATTTCTTGTTTAAATTCAGCTACTTTTTATGAGTATGCCTTTAGAGGTATAGGTAAAATGGGCCAGCCATCGCAGTATTAAAATCAGCCGCACGCTGAGCTGATCCGGCATAAAACTCAATTCAGGGAGTCAATACAGATGGCATGGATAGTTTTAGTTCTGGCCGGTATTTTTGAGATTATCTGGGCCTATTCCATGAAGCTTTCAGCCGGTTTTAGCAAGCCGGTCCCCACCCTCATAACAGTGGTTTTTGTAATTTTAAGCTTTCTGCTGTTGAGCTATGCCATGCGTACGCTGCCCCTAGGCACGGCTTATACCATTTGGTCGGGCATAGGTGTGGTCGGGGCATTTTTGCTGGGCATCCTGATCTTGGGCGAGCAGGCCACCTTGATGCGTATTTTAGCCGCCGTTCTGATTACGGCTGGACTGCTATTGATGAAATTATCCGAGCCCTCCTGATCTGCAATTTGGTGCAGGCCATCAAGCAGATGCGCAGTTTTAATGCATAAAATATTCATATCAGGAATAAATACCGGATTTAGCCGGCATCAAACAGGCCAAATCGGTTATTGGCAAACTTGGCGCGGTATTTGCTTTTTATCAATTGAACTTTGTAAAAGGAGAATGCGATGAGCTATCCGGAACACTTTGTGATTAAGAAAATTCGCCTATTAACACCGACCACCTGTGAGGTGTATATGCTGAATATGAACAAAAAGTATATTAAAGGCTGGCTGATTCGATGCAATCAGGGTCTGGTTCAGCAGTTTCATGAACAGATGAATCATTTGATGGAGTCTGCCCAGCCTTTTCAGGCATTGTTACAGCTGAAGCAGTTTCATCGGGTAGAGGTTTTATGTTAAGCCAAATCTAGCCAGCAGGAGATTAATTTCCTGCTGGTGCTTTTGCACATCTTAATAAAAATCAATAATTTAAAAAACTTTCCTAAAAATAAAAAAACTTTCCTAAAGTCGTAGACGGCTGAAAAAAAATCCTATATAAATTCTCACAGAGAAAATAATTTTCCTAAAGAGAAAATTAAACATCGCATAGAAACTCATTTTAAAGATTGAGAATTTATAGGAAGCACCCCTATGCCCCAGAACGCTCCAGCCCAATATATTCTAAAAATCCGTTGCCCGGCTGCATCCGGCATCGTTGCCGCCATCAGCGGCTGCCTTGCCCAGAACGGCTGCTATATCAGTGAAATGGCACAGTATGATGACGAGACCACCGGCTATTTCTTTACCCGTATTGTCTTCCGTTTCAATGACGCCAGTGGCGATATTGACAGCCTGAAAGCCAGCTTTGCCGAAGTCGAACAGCAGTTCGCGATGCAGGCCACCTTCTATGACTGCAGCGCACCGATGAAAGTCATGATCCTGGTCAGCAAATTTGATCACTGTTTCCTCAACCTGCTGTATCGCCATCATAAAGGCGAACTGGATTTCCAGATTACTGCAGTGGTGTCCAACCATCTGGATTTACGTCCCATTGCAGAACGTGAAGGCCTGCGCTTTATCTATCTGCCGGTCACCAAAGAGACCAAAGCACAGCAGGAACAGGAACTGCTAAAAATTGTGGATGAAACCGGTACCGAACTGGTGATTCTGGCGCGCTATATGCAGATCCTGTCAGACAACCTGTGCCGCCAGCTGGCAGGACGCGCCATCAATATTCACCATTCATTCCTGCCTGGCTTTAAAGGGGCCAAGCCTTATCACCAGGCTTTTGAACGTGGCGTCAAACTGATCGGGGCCACGGCACATTTTGTCACTGGTGATCTGGACGAAGGTCCGATTATCGAGCAGGAAGTGCAGCGGGTCGACCATGCCTATTTGCCGGATGACCTGGTCTCGGTGGGGCGTGATACCGAAACAGTCGC
>NZ_KB849346.1:0-35606 GCF_000368325.1 Acinetobacter sp. CIP 102529 | reverse complement strand
GTTTTATATATATTTCAGGCTGTGCAGATGAACAGCATTTGATTACTATTCAGAAACAATTGCAGGATGCCATTGAGCTTGGTACAGATCTGAATTGTTTTCGGTTATACCATTCTGATTATCAAAAGATCACTAATCCATTGTTACTACATTATCGTGTTGAAAACTCTCAATATGGCAACGATGTAGAACAGGGAAAGTTGTACAAATGGAAACATGTTTTTTTTAACCCATATGCGCAGTTCATTTTACAATATTTAAAAAAGTTGAAAGCCACTCAGAAAGAATTTCGTCTGCAACATTCAGTTGAAGATTGTATTTTAGAAAGCTTGAGTAAGATAGGCAGGAAAAAAAGTCTTGGGGATCTGCAATATCAAATTAAACGCCGTGGATTTCGTGCATTTAATGATGTGCAAATGGTACTCGAATTTAATCCAAACCTTAGCCTAGATATATTTTTGAGTAATGTGCTTCAGCAAGAGATTAATACTGTCGCTTTAAGGCCATCCGAATTTAGATTGCTGTGGAATAATGATTACAATCAAGTCACAGAACAAGAGAGTCGCCCTATTCATTTTGAACAAGAGCAGTTACTTCCGGAAGTTCCGACTGCTCAAAGCAAATTACAAACGATTCCGTATGAGTTGATGTTGTTTGATCAAAAGAAACGTAAAGGTCAAAAAGTTGAGCGTTTAGATAAAAAGAGGAATAAAGAAGAACGCATGCTACGTTTTTGGCAAGAAACCAGAAGGGTGTTAGAGGAGAAGATAGTTGATGCTAATACGGAGGAAAAGTCTTTAATTGATGCTCAACTACGCTTAATTCACTGGTTAATGCATTTAAAAAAACGAGGGCTTCAATTATCAACTATTGAAAGCTACTTAGGATCGTTTGGTAAAGAATTTATATTTGAGATTTGGCTCAATAAATTAGATTTAAAGCAACAATCCATTGATGATTATGAGGATTTATATCGGCAGCTATTGAAATACAGCAGTGAACGTGATGAAAAAGCAGTTCAACGAGATTCGGTGAAAGGAAAAACCTCTCGTAAGATGCACCAAAGCGCAGAATACCGTTTTGGTCGCCTAAAAGATTTTCATCAATTCTGTATAGAGAATTATGATGCTCCAGGGGTATTGGTGTTACAGAATTCAAGTTTTAAGCATTTACAAATTTGCAATGCACGGCTAGTGAGTCCTTTGCTATTTGGCAAATTATTGGAAAAACTAGAAAATTTAAGTCAAGAGCCAACGGCATCAGAGTGGGTCGATCATCTGAGTTGTTTAAAGCTGATGTATTTACTAAGTTATAGAACTGGACTTCGATTAAATGAAGTTCGTTGTCTTAAAATACAAGATATTATTTGCCCAGAGTTACTTTGTAAAGAAAAAGAAAATACAGCTTTTAATAATATCACGCTTCATATTCAGAACAATTCATATCGCCGTCTGAAAACGCAAAGTGCAAATCGTCAAATACCTTTGAAAATTGCATTGTCAGAACATGAGTTTTTAGTAGTACAACGTTACATACAACATCGTTATGAGCAATATTTGGTTAATCAGCAGGATGATCTACTTTTTAGTGTGAATCATCGTGTATTAACTGATCAATGTATCAGCAAAATTACAGTAGATTTGTTTAGTCAAATATTAGGTATGCATCATGGCTTTAGTTTTCATACATTACGCCACAGTGCTGCTAACTATCTAGCAATAACTTTGCTCGGTTCAAAAGAAATGATCAAGACCTACACAGATTGTCCTTGGGTAAAAGCAAAAAAGATGAGGGATTTATTGTTTGGTATGAAAGCACGTGCTCAAGAAGAGATTATTCAACATAAATGGCAGGTGCTCGCCTCTTGGATGGGGCATAGCAGTATTGAGCAAACGGCTTCAAATTACCTTCATGTTTTGGATTTATTAGCAGTCGATCGAATTTATAATTCGCCGTGTATCATTTCAAAAAAAGTATTAGAACAGTGTTTTAGTCCAGTGAAGTCAAGTACAGACTACATAAACCTAAATCGTTATACTCAGCAGCAGAAATGGTTTAATTCTTATCAGCAAACACAGCCAGTTACGATTGCTGGCCGACAAGAAAAGAAGTTTAGTATCGAGAAGAGTAATCTGACACCTTTTCAACGTTTGATAAGTTTTAGAGAAGGTCGTTTAAGCGAAGATACTCAAGCTCAAGAATGGATGCAACGATGTCAATGGATGAGCAATAAATGGATGGATCGCCAAAAATTTAATTTAAAAACGAATTATGTTTATAGTAAGAATTTAGAAGAGAGTTGGTTTGATGAACTTTACGAAAAGGCTAAAAAACTGACTCGTCAAGATGAAATAATTCCTCTCCTTGATTTTCATTATAAAGATGATAGGCAGCAAGATGCACTGAAAGAAAAGAACATGTTTAAGGCGCTTAAAATATTATTATTACTTGGAAAACTGCGTAAGAATTTTCTACATTTTCAATGCCGAATGAAAGGTGATGAGCAACAAATTGTTAATTTTATTACTGGTATAGAGCCAATGTTAGGAGATCATCTGTATTTAGAAAAACAAAACTACCCAGTTAATTTGGGTGCTCCTGAGCGAACCGTTAAATTTAGTTTTCAAAGAGTTGTCGGTTCTAACAAAAAAAATGTTACTCCGCTGGTTATATTTAATTTAATGTTAAAAATGATGCAAGAAGATGAACTCTGGATCAAATAGCCTAAGCATCTTAAAAAGGGGAAATTTAAAAGCTTTAGCATCACAGTTTCGTCACTGGATTTTAGACACTAGTGTAAATTGGTAAATCGCTGAGCTAAAGTGTTGTAGTCCAAACTCGATATGACAGTTACCCATTTTATAGTGTGCCTGTCAGGTTAAATTTGAGCTAAATTATTCTCAGCCCAAATCCGCTTCCAATCAAATAATGATTCAAGTGGCGTGCCGCCTCTGCTCAATCTAATTCACAGTACCTAAAACAGGTATCAACTTCGGCCCAGCCATTCTCGCTTTGCTAATGATATCCACCAGCTCATAATAAGTCAGTTCAAACTTATCATCACTATCAAAAACATAAACCATGTTCTTGCCTTCATGTTCTTGCGGAGTAGGTGGTACAAATCGTTTCGGGATTAGGAGTTGAGTAATTTGTTCGTCAGTTAATTTAAATAAGTGCATGTTTTTATCCTACTCTAGGTAAGTCAGACCATTTTGTTAAATACGATGGTGATCTAAGGTTTTGATTCATGTGCCATGAGGCTTCTTGATTGTTGGCAATGCCTAGCGTAACGAGATTCTTCCCAAACCGTTCACTGATGGCTTCAATAACATCTGAAAGTTTTTCGCGCTCTTGCTTATGCGAATAGTCCGTGAATAGATCAGGCACAAATTTGGATTTATCCTTAATTTCTAAAAGTACGATTCCTGCCTTTTTATACTTAAAACCCTTCTTAAATATCTGATCGATACCTTTCATTGCAGCCTTGGTGATAAGTAACCAGTCGTCTGTATGCTCATGCATCTGAACTACGGTGTATGGAGTGTAACGCTCAGTCTTATCAAATCGACTGGTTTGAATATAAACCCCAATCATCTTGCAGATTGAGCCATCATCACGCATTCGCTTTACTGCTCTGGCTACATAGAGTCGCACCGAAGCCTTTAGATCATCCACTTCATACACAGGGCTGCCATATGAACGGCTGCTGATAATCTGCTTTTTGGCTACTGCATCATCAGTCAGGTCGATACAAGACAAACCCTGTAACTCAAGTACTGTCTTTTCCATGACGATGCTGAATTGCTTTTTAATTTCTTTAGGATTGGCGTTAATCAGATCTAGAACAGACTGGATGCCCATAGCATTGAGTTTCTTGCAGTTCTGCCTGCCGACTCCCCAAACATCAGATACATCGACTTGCGCCAGTAAAGTCTCAGCAGAGCACTGGTCCATATGAACTAAATTACACACGCCACCAAAATACTTGTTCTTCTTGGCTAAATGATTGGCAATCTTGGCTTCAGTTTTAGAGCGACCGATTCCAATACAGCAGGGTAGGCCTAACCATTGGAATGCTTTAGTTCTCATATCTTGCGCATATTCTGTCAGGTCAAATAAGTGCTCATACGTTGTGAGCTTTAGGAAGCATTCGTCAATTGAATAGACTTCTTGCTCTCCAGGTGCAACATAACTCCCGAGAAGCTCCATAAAGCGTCTGGACATTTCACCATACAGAGAGAAATTACTCGAGAGAACCTGAATGTTATGTTGTTTGATCAAATCCTGAATCTGAAATACAGGAACCCCCATCTTTATACCTAAGTCTTTTGCTTCTTGGCTTCTTGCCACGGCACAGCCATCGTTGTTGCTGAGCACAATGGTTGGGCAATCATTTAGGGCAGGGTTAAACACACGTTCACACGAGACGTAGCAATTATTCACGTCAACTAACGCAAATATCTCATTTTCACTTTTCATTTTTATTCTTCTTTTTATGAACGGTGATGAATACGTTTTAAATTAAAAGTCACTACACCCCAAATAGATATTGTCTGACTGTCGTTGGGAATGATGTGATTGTATCTAGGATTCTCAGCTTTTAACCAAAGGTCTGGAAGAGGGTAGTCTTCATCTCCGAAAATCTCTTTGATTTCAGACTTAGACATCTTGCTTGTAATCATTAACCGCTTAATTGTCGAAGCACTATTATCAATTAATGCAATTACGATATCGTAGTGCTTTGCTTCTATACTGCGATCAACAATGATCGGATCATTAATCTCAAAACCTGCATCAAGCATCGATTCACTGTCTACGTAAGCGATAAATGTAGAAATAGGGTTATGAATAAGGAATTCATTCAGATCGAGTGCTTTATCTTGTTCATCCTTGATACTAAATGCAGGACCAGCAGGAATGCGCTCTAAAGAGACTGGAATTGAGACTTTGGATTTGGGTAGTACTGCGGTTAACCCTAATTTCTCAACAAGTTCATTTTGAACAGCGATTTGCTCTAGAACTGTATTGATGGTAGGGCTTGGCTTACCCTCTGGACCCATGAGCTCTTGCAAAGATGACCATGCGTCATCAGAGAAGTAGATAGGCAACTTCTTAGACATGTGATACTCCTACGCTACAGTGGCGTGTTTGGAAGTAGAATTTGTCTAAATATGATATTACTAACAGGGATTAAAATTCAAATTTAAAAAGTTGTGGATAAACAAGGAGAAGTCAAAATAAGTCGTTTTGTTTCTGCTCATCGCGTGGAAAAGTGAACCGTACCGGGTTTGTCGGAGACTAACTTTCTTGAGAGAATGTCCCAATGACAAAACCAAAATATACTCCTGAAATCAGAGACAGAGCGGTTCAATTATTGATTGAATCCGAAAAAGATTATCCTTCTACTTGGGCTGCAATCACAGCAATTGCACCTAAAATTGGTTGTACCCCTGAAACACTACGTTCCTGGCATCAAAAATATTTGGATCAACAAAATCCAGTTAAAGTACAGCAGCTTTCAGATCAAGAACGTATTAAACAGCTCGAACGTGAAAATAAAGAGCTGCAACGTGCCAATGAAATTCTACGCAAAGCAGCCGCTTTTTTCGCCCAGGCGGAGCTCGACCGCCCACACAAATAATGATGGATTTTATCCATAATAATAAAGAGCCGTACGGAGTCGAGGCGATTTGTAGGATTTTACCTATCGCACCTTCAACTTATTACCGGACTCTAGATCTCTGCGATGAGAAGCATTGCTTCGCAAGGGAACATCGAGCGAAACGAGATCTACATGATCAACATCATGCTGAACAGATTAAACGTATTTGGAAAGAAAGTTCAGGTCGTTATGGTGTGCGCAAAGTCTGGCAAAAACTAAGACACGAAGGCTATGTTATTGCACGTTGTACAGTTGCTCGATTGATGCAACAGCTAGGTATACAAGGTGTTTGGCGTGGTAAGAATAAACAAACAACGCGTAGCCGAGATGATCAAAAATCAGCAGATGATTTAGTAAAACGCAATTTTAAAGCTGATCATCCTGATCACTTGTGGGTGGCCGACTTCACGTATATTCAAACCAATTCAGGCTGGGTCTATACCGCATTTATTATTGATGTGTTCTCACGAGCAATTGTTGGATGGAAAGTATCAACACGGATGAATACCGACATGGTGCTCGCTGCACTTGAGCAGGCATTGCATGATCGAGGAATGCCAAATAACGTGATTCATCATAGTGACAGAGGCGTACAGTATCTTTCAATTCGCTATACCAACCGTTTAGAAGCAGCGAATTTACGAGCATCAGTCGGCACTACGGGGGATTCATACGATAATGCATTGGCTGAAACAGTGAATGGGTTGTACAAAACAGAGGTGATTGAATATTTAAAAGCAGATTGGCGTGGTTTGGGTGATATACAACTTGCCACATTAAATTTGGTAGATTGGTTCAATAAAGAACGTATACATAGTTCACTAGGTTATGTATCACCTTTTGATTTTGAAGCGATGTACTATGATAAAATTAACCCGTTAGGTCAGGTGGCCTAACTTAAACAAAAAGTCTCCGACAAACCCGGTACGGTTCATTTTATATACTCTAGGACTTACGCACTATCATTTATAGATTCTCTGGGCTTTGTTGCACAAAGATTTGAAAGGCAAAGTACCCCTAATTGAGCCAAATTTCCTGATCCACCTCTCTTTTAGAAAAACGTATCTGCCGATACATTAAACCGCTCAGACAATGCCTTAATATGACGAATATTCAGTTGGCGTTTACCACTTAAAATCTCAGAAATCACTGATGGTGTTGCAACCTCTGTTAAGTCAGACTGACCTAAACCATGTTGCTCCATCAAAAAAGCCAAAGCAGCACGACCGTCCCCTTTAGGCATAGGAAGATGCTCATTTTCATAATCAGAAACCAAATCACCAAGCTGATGAGTAAGCCCCATTAAAGGATGGGACTCGTCATCACCAACAGTATCTAAAAGTTCATCTAAAGCTTCAACAAGTGTATGAAAGTCGTCTTCATTTTCTGGCTTGCTGAGCAATGGTGCAACGCAGTGCCAGTGGTCTACGGCCTGTTTAATCATCGCGTTCATACTAACCTTCCTTCCAATGACCTTTGTCATATTCTTTATGGTACAAGACATCACGGATATACACACGTTTTGCTTGATACATCACGACTGCAATAAGTCGGATCTTGTTCCCGCCAATATCGAATACATGGAACTTTCCAACTTTATCGACCTCTGGAAAGAGATGTTTCATCTCAGCAAAATCTTTCGGATCGTTTGCCTTTATGGTTCGATACCAACCATCTAATGCCGTTTCAGCCTGTGGCCACTTTTGCATTGCTTCTATAATTCGAGTGTGGGTGATCACATGCATAACATTTTATCGCATTTTGCAATATTGAATGGCTAGGATGAATAAAGCGCCACACGGAGCTTTATTCATTATCAAAATGCACTTAATCTGATGATCTTAAAAAATAAACCTTTTAGCATTTCATGCGCAATAAGGCTGATACCATTAGTACAACAAAAATGAGTTCCACTCTAGTTAACATCTTAGTTCCATTTACTTTTCACTTAATTTATATAGCCGTTAAGTCGCAGCATCAATGACATAACATGACATGGAAAATAATCAAAAAAGATAGAATCTAGATTTTTGTTACATTTACTATCCGCATACTTTAACAGCAGCTTTGAGTGTTTCACTTAACCTTTAAATTTTTTTTAAAATTAAATATATTTACATATACGTTCTAAAATTTGATAGAATTTATTAAAACTTTAGATTCTAAGTGTAAATAATGAGAAGCGCTAATATTCGACGTGATGGCTACTTAAAATTTCTGAATACATGGCAAGACCGTGATGTCATTAAAGTACTTTCAGGTGTGCGTCGCTCTGGAAAATCCACCTTATTGGCGATGTTTCAACAAGACCTAAAAGCACAGGGTGTACAAGCCGAAAACATCATTGCCATCAACTTCGAATTTATGGAATTTGAAGAACTCACCGATTACCGTAAACTACATGATTATGTATTGTCCAAAGTTGATAAAAGTAAAAAAAACTATGTTTTTTTAGATGAAATACAACATGTTACAAATTTTGAGAAAGTAGTCGACTCTTTATATGTTCGGGATTATATCGATTTATATATTACAGGCTCAAATGCATTCTTTCTAAGTGGAGAACTTGCGACTTTACTTACAGGACGCTATATCGAGCAACATGTTCTACCTCTGTCATTCCAAGAATTTAAACAGTGGCATATTGAAAATAATCCGATCATCCAACAATTATCCAATCGTGATTTGTATGCCATGTATACGCGCAGTAGTTTCCCTTATACGCTTGCCATGACTAGCCAGCAGGAAACTTATGATTACTTGCAAGCGGTCTATGCCAGTGTAATGTTTAAAGATGTTATTCCCCGTTTGAATACTGCCGATATTAACTCTCTCGAGCGTGTCGCAAGATATTTGGCAAGCGTGACAGGCTCACCTATTTCTATCAATAAAATTAAAAATACCTTTGTTTCAAGTGGGGTTAAAATTTCATTTGAAACAGTAAAACGCTATATTCAGGGCTTACAGGACAGTTTGTTATTTTATAGTGCCGCACAATTTAAAGTACGCGGGCGTGAGTTATTACAATCCTCTGAAAAATACTATTTAGTTGATGTCGGATTGCGCCGGATTATGTTGCCTGATGCTAATGCTGATCAAGGTCATATCTTAGAAAATGTGATTTATCTTGAGCTTGTCAGACGAGGTTATACCGTCTATGTAGGGCGTGTTGATGAATATGAAATTGATTTTGTTGCTGTCGATACTTTACAGAATTTAACTTATTATCAAGTGGCATTAGAAACGCTCAATGAAGAGACACTCAGCCGAGAGTTACGTCCATTACAGAAAATTTCTGATTCGTATCCCAAATATTTACTTACCTTAGACACGATAGGGACTGAAGCAAATTATAATGGTATTGTAAAAATGAGTGCTCTCGATTGGTTGCTATCTGAAAATAAGTAAAGTTGAGGATAGACATGGATACTCTTATTTATTAAGGCTCTAGACTAGCAGAATAGATATGTTAGTCTAGAATCATGATAGAAAACAGTAAATTAAGTCACTATAAGATTTAAAAAATTATTCAGTGCTTTTGCATTGATATTCCTGCTTCTAAAACAGCCTTATTGCTTAACTTGAACCGTAATACCATCAACTATTGGTACATGCTTTTTAGAAAAGCAATCTACGATCATCAAACAGATTTAAGAGCAAAGTTTGTAGGTTCTATTGAAATTGATGAGAGCTATTTTAGGGCAAAAAGACAACGTGGTTTTCATGGGAAGTTGAAGCGAGGTCGAGGTACTTTAAAACAACCTGTATTTGGAATATTTGAAAGGAATGGTCGAGTTTATACAGAAATAGTCCCTGATTGTAAAAAGACTACATTACAAAAAGTTATCTTAGGTAAAGTTGCACTTGAAAGTGTAATTTATAGTGATGGTTGGCGTGGATACAATGGTTTGGTAGATGTTGGTTACTCAAAGCATTTTAGAGTAAATCATGGAGTGAATGAATTTGCTAGAGGACAATGTCATATAAATGGAATAGAATCATTCTGGAGCTTTTGTAAAAGAAGGCCAGCAAAGTTCAACGGTATATCAAAAGAGTATTTTGATTATCATCTTAAAGAAACAGAATGGCGTTGGATGAGGGAGCCTAATGAGCTAGCAACAGAGTTGTGGGACCTCATTAGGTAAAACTAAGTGCAAATCTGCTAGTCTAGAGCCTTGCAAATAAGGCATCGAATAAGACGTGGTTTTAGAAGAAGTTGTAATTTCTCCAAAAAGCTTGAAAACCATTTTAAAGCCTTCGACTTAACCTTCTTTTACATCAATAATGGCTTCATTTAATGTCAGCATACTTTTTAAAACACCACCGGATTTTTTTCTACTCTTTTTTTATATCTAACTCAGGTTAGTGTAATTAGCTGCTTATTTATCTCATCTTACATATTAAGTAGAGATGGGACTTAAGATGGTTACTAAAATAAAAATACTAATAACAATAAATATATAAAACAGTGTATTACAATTTTATATGATGCGTAGCCTACGCATCATATATAAAGCTTTCTATTTTGATATAATTGATACAATCAACCCCTTATTAGGTTTCATTTAAATTCCATGAGTCTTACTGAAATTAAAGTTCGCCAAGCTCATTGCAAGGAAAAAACCTGTTTTTTATCTGATGAAGATGGGCTTAGCCTGAAGATTGAACCGAGTGGAAGAAAATCTTGGTGCTATCGCTATACAAATCCACAAACTAAAAAACGTCGACGCATTCAGTTAGGTCTTTATCCTGATTTATCACTGAAAAAGGCACGACAAGTCAGAGATGACTTTAAAGACAATAATTTCTGTTTTGAACATGATACTGCCTCTAATGTCATCACCTTTGGTAAGGTCGGGGAGGAGTGGTTACAGTTCAAACTGAAGAATGCTTTCAACGATCTACCCCGCTGTGGTGTACTACAGTTAGCAGAAAGATGCTTACAGCAAGATATTTATCCAGACCTTCAGGATTTACCTTTTCAAAACATCAAGCGTTATGACCTGGTTTCAGTAATCAAAAAAATAGAGGGACGCCAAGTAAAAGAACCTGTCAAGAAAGCTTGTAGTTATTTGAACCAAATTTATGACTACGCTGTAGCGATGGGTTATTGTGAATTCAACATCGCGCATGGTTTAAATAAAATCGCCATTAACAGTAAAATCAAGAAGAATTATCCGTATTTGAAAGCGGAGGATATATCTGATTTTAAGTATAAATTACAAAAATTGGATGCCCATCCGATTATTAAAAAAGCACTGATGTTTAAATTATATACTGGAGTGCGAGGGGCTGAATTGTTATTGTCTGAGCCTCATCATTTTGATTTAAATGAAAAAATATGGAAAATACCTGCCTTGCATATTAAACAGTTTCGACGAAAAGTCATATTAGGCCATGAGATTCCAGATTTTTTAGTTCCACTTTCAAATCAGGCTTTAGAGATTTTGAAAGACGTCATGCAGTGGTCATACGGTGAAAAATACCTTTTTGCTAGCCCTCGCAAACACAATCAACCGATTCATTTTAATACTCTAAATATGGCCATACGTAAGATGGGGTATGGCAAACATCAACTATCTTCTCATGGATTACGTTCAACTTTTAGTACCATTTTGAATGACTCAGGTTTGTTCCAAGATAATTGGATTGAGGCACAACTTTCACATATTGATAAGAACCGTACCCGTGCCAGCTATAATCACGCTGACTATTTAGCTCAACGGACTGAAATGATGCAGTGGTGGGGTGATTATTTAAGTACTAGTAAGTGAAAATCGTACTTTTAAACATAAAACATGATGGGATGTCAAATGGATAGTAAACAATATACTTACCGTGTTAAATGGTCAGCAGAAGATAATGGGTATGTTGGATTGTGTGCTGAGTTTCAGAGGTGGTCCCACATGTTTGAACAACTAAAAGCTTATTTATAAGTGATATTCTGCTCTAGTTAAGCTACCTTATTTTGTTGTGGTAGCTGGTCATAGTAAAACTCATCTGGGGTCATTTTGTCCAGACTCGAATGAGGCCGTTTCAAATTATAAAATTCAAAATATGCACTCAATTGCTTTTTCGCATCTGTGACACTGCTATAAGCTTTGAGATACACCTCTTCATATTTAACGCTCCGCCATAATCGTTCAACCATCACATTATCTACCCATCGACCTTTACCATCCATACTGATTTGAATGCCATTTGATTTCAATACATCAATAAATGCATCACTGGTAAACTGGCTGCCTTGGTCTGTATTAAATATTTCAGGTCGACCATATTTTTCAATCGCTTCATTTAAAGCCGAAATACAAAAATCCACCTCCATACTAATCGATACCCTATGCGCAAGTACCTTGCGGCTATGCCAATCAATCACAGCACATAAATAAACAAAACCTTTTGCCATAGGGATATACGTTATATCCGTAGACCACACTTGATTACTGCGCTGAATAGCCAATCCTTTGAGCAGATATGGATATTTACGGTGAGCTTGATTAGCCTGGCTTAAATTTGGTTTGCAATATAACGCCTGAATACCCATTTTCTTCATTAAAGTACGTGTATGACGTCGTCCTATATGATGTCCTTGACGATTCAACAAATCACGCATCATACGACTGCCTGCAAAAGGATATTGCATATGTAATTCATCAATACATCGCATCAGCTTCAGATCTGATGCACTCACAGGTTTTGGGCGATAATAATAACAACCACGGGAGACTTTCAGCAGCTTAGCTTGTTTAGATACTGAAATCTGAAGTGAGTCGTCGATTAACTTTTGTGGTTGAAGCGGCCCAGTTTCTTCAACACACCTTCTAAAAAATCAATTTCTAATGCCTGCTCACCGATTTTTGCATGTAGTTTTTTTAGATCGATGGGTGGTTCTGTTGGAGCTTTTGATTGATCGAAAGCTTGCGAGGAAGCTGAGATCAATTGATTTTTCCAGTCAATAATTTGGTTTTGATGAACATCAAACTCAGCACTCAATTCAGCAAGTGTTTTTTCTGCTTTAATCGCAGCAAGTGCTACCTTAGCTTTAAAATCATTTGAATGATTTCTTCTTGGTCTACGTGCCATAAAATACTCCTTATATCGATGTTTATAACATCATTTGGGGAGCAAAATATCACTTATAGCTGTTGTTCAAATTTCCTGATCCACCTCTTTCCATCATTGTCTTGGCATGATGCGGATCAGTCTAAAGCATTCTCAGCAATAGAGGAGCTCGGTGCTGATGTTGTCGCTGATATGATTAGCAATAATGAAAAAGTTCCTACACCACTCTTTGGAAAAATATAGTAGGCTGTTTAATGTCCTTGTTCTCAGTGGTTCAACAAAAACTAGCCCTCGAAGCTGCAGATCTAAGTGTGGGCATGAACAAGAATTTATGCTTCATATATTCTGTAAATCGTATGAATTTGAATTAATAGGTATTTTAAAGAAAGTTTTCTTTGATTTAGTGTTTTTATATAAAAAAATAAGGGGCTGTAGTAGATTAGCAGAAGTGCTACTCTATGAAAATGAAGATAAATCGTTGTAAATTAGATAAAAATACCCAAAGAAAGCTTGTCGAGTTCTTTGTTGCTGAGGTAACAGCTAGAACTGCGGCCAATTTGCTGGATATTCAGCCTAATACTGCGGCACTATTTTATAGAAAAATACGTGAAATAATCATGTACCACCTTGACCAAACTGCCGATGATATTTTTGAGGGAGAGGTTGAGTTAGATGAAAGCTACTTTGGTGGCACTCGTAAGGGAAAGCGTGGGCGTGGTGCTGGTGGAAAAGTGGCTGTATTTGGTATACTAAAGCGCGGTGGTATGGTTTATGTCAAGGTTGTCCCTGATACCAAGTCTGATACATTAATGCCTGTTATTACACGTAAAGTAGCGCCTGATAGTGTGGTTTATACTGATAGCTATCGAAGCTACAATGTGCTTGATGTTAATTGTTTTTATCATGAGCGAATTAACCATTCTAAAGATTTTGCAAAAGGTCGAAATCATATTAATGGTGTAGAAAATTTCTGGAATCAAGCTAAACGCATCCTAAGGAAGTACAATGGGATTGACCGAAATGCCTTTCCATTGTTTATTAAAGAATGTGAGTTTAGATTTAACTATGGGAGTCCAAAACAACAGCTCGAAATACTGTTGGATTGGACGGGTATTTGACCTTATCTACTACAGCCCCAAAAATAATTTTTAAAAACAACTTAGGCTAATTGATAAACACTATCTGGAAAGATTAAAAGAAAATATTTTTTAATTTCTGCTAATTCATTTAAGTTAGGTTCCCTTTCAAGCAGTTGAAATGTCCAAATAAGTACAGCCTGATGATTATCATAGCAAGAATTGACTCCAAGAAAATTAGCCATTCCATAACCCCTATCGATGTTCATTTCTTTAATTAGTTGATTTCCCAAGTCACGAGCTTGCTGGCTGATCCATAACTCATTTGGCAACATGGCGGTCATCTCCACAAAATAATCTAATGCAGCTTCAATCCTTATATTTAAAAAGTTATAATTTAGTTGAAATAGATAAATTATGCTTTCTATAAGTTGTAATAGTCTGCTGTAGGTTAATTTTAGCAGAGTATTACTCAGTCAACAACTTAAAATAACTTTTAGTAGGTTATTTTTTTGTAAATGAATTGATATATGATTACTTGTAAGTTATCCAGCCTCATGGGCGATCGAAGAATTTTAAAATTAAGTGATGTGGTACATGCGACAGGCATCAATCGTAATACGCTGACAAGTATGTATTATGACCGTGCTATACGTATCGAATTGCCAGTCGCTGATAAGTTATGTAAATACTTTAACTGTACGATGAATGATTTGTTTGAGTTTAAGGACGAAGTTGAAGAAAAAGATTAACCAATACTTCTTTTGATAAGTTTTTTCTACAGGTCTAATAATGAATTTTATAAAATTTCATCGAAAACAGAGATCTACTTTATTATTTATATAAAAGAATCAAACGAATGATAGAAGCGCAGATTCAAATCCCAAGTGCGACACATTTGTAGTTAGTTGAAAAAGTTAGGTGTATTCGTAGAATCATTGGACTTTTTCAACTCGCAATTGGAAAGCACACAATGAAGAAATAAACCCAACTTTCTCAAGATGAAAGATACGAAATTTATGCTACTTTGAAAAGTAAAAGTTCAATCGCTACCCTTGCTTGGGAGTTAGGACGTTCACGATCAACCATCTACCGTGAATTAAAAAGAAATACTGGGCAACGTGGATATAGAGCTCAACAGGCAGCTAAATTTGCAAGTCAAAGACGGTACCGTCCTTCATCATCAATGACAGCATTTGCCTTCGCTTATATTAATTATTTGATTGGTTTGGACTGGTCACCCGAACAAATTTCAGGTGCTTTAACACAACGCGGTTGGCTGGATGTACCTTCACATGAGTGGATTTACCAGTACATTTATCAAGATAAATCAAAAGGCGGTAAACTTCATCTACATTTAAGGCATCAGAAGAAATATCGAAAACGCGGTTACAAAAACACGGATCGTAGGGGTCAAATCATTGATAAAACAAGTATTCACTGCCGAGACCAGGACATTGATCAACGACAACGTTTAGGAGATTTCGAAGGTAACACGGTGATTGGTAAACATCATAAAGGTGCTTTATTGACTCTCGTTGATCGAAAGAGCCTGTATGTACATATTGTTCATTTAGGGCCAACAAGAGCATCCTCTCAAACGATTACTTGTGCATTAGATCGTTTACAAATGAGCCATGCTTATAGTGTGACATTTGATAATGGCAAAGAATTTTCCGAACACAAAAGAATTACTGATGCTGGCATAGAGACGTATTTTGCTGATCCTTACAAGTCTATTCAGCGAGCTAGAAATGAAAATACGAATGGTTTAATCCGTGGATATCTGCCAAAATCATCATCGTTTGATGGCGTGTCAAACGAACAAATAGAGCAGATAGAATTTGCACTCAACCATCGTCCTAGAAAAACACTAGGTTGGTATACACCGAGTGAAGTTATGGCTGGTTTTTATACTGTTGCACTTGCCGCTTGAATCCGCCATTTACAGAATTAGGCCGACCTTATACCCAAGTTGTCACTTAAATTTGAGGCGCCTAGGAGAGCTTTGCCTTTAAAGGCTTTATGCAACAAAGCTGTTTGATAACTATTTTTTTGAAATTTTTATTTTTCTTAGATTGGCCTCGTTAATGAACTCATTTTTCAGTACTAAGATTTTAAGCAACATAGAATATATAGCATTTGACACTTCGGACAAAATGTCGAACTTTGTAATCAATGTCTAATTAAGAATTAGAAAAAAATGCTAAAAAATATTTATATTATTGTTTTTATTAAATAAAAATTATTGGCACACAGTTTGCTATCTACATGACATAACCAATTGATCAACCTAAAAGGTGAAACCTATGTCAGATGTAATCGAGCAAGCTAAAACTGTAAAAACTCATCTTAAACCGATTGACCGTGATGGCTTAATGGCCTTTGCTGAAAAAGGCCGTAATAACCCACAGAGCATGGGCGGAAATAAGGTACATACCATCATGCAAGGCATGTATCGAAGCTTAAGTTATGTAGGAAACCATCAACCTGTTGTGGTGGATGAGCCTTTACATTTATTTGGTGAAGATACCGCACCAGCACCAGGTGAAATTGTGCTTTCTGGTTTGGGGGGGTGTTTAGCTGTTGGTATTACAGCTGTAGCGACATGGAAACGTATCCCATTAAGCAAGCTAGAAATTTTCTTAGAAGCAGATATTGGTAATCCTGCTGCTTGGGGTGCAGGTGGTGCATTAAAAGCGCCTGAAGAAATGGGCTTCCAAGCGATTCGAGTCAAAGTGTTAATTGAGGGGGATGCAACACGTGAAGAATTGGATGAAATTGTGAAACATGCCAATTTCTACTCACCAGTTGCCAATTCTATGCGTAATCCTATCGCATTTAGTATCAGTTTAATGGGTGAATAAATAGAATTTATCTAAGCCTTTATTTTCACTTTTTATAAAATTTTAGGAAAAAATGATGATTACAAATCGAAATCAGGTCACAGAACAAATTATCTCAGCCAAAGTCATGAAAGGTTTAAAGTGGTCTGACGTTGCAGAGCAACTTGGCTTATCAAAAGAGTGGGTGACATCAGGTTGTCTAGGCCAAATGGCTTTTGATAAAGCACAAGCTGAAAAATTGGGCGAAATATTTGATCTGTCTGATGAAGCGGTGGCATGGCTACAAATTGTCCCTTACAAAGGGTCATTACCTACAGCTGTTCCAACCGATCCACTGATTTACCGTTGGTATGAAGTAGTTAGTGTTTACGGTTCAACCATTAAAGAACTAATTCATGAAGAATTTGGTGACGGGATCATGAGTGCGATTGATTTTAGTATGGATATCCAGCGTGAAAGCAATCCAAATGGTGACCGTGTCAATGTCGTCCTCTCAGGCAAATTCTTGCCATATAAGAGTTACTAATTCTGTTACGACTAAAGGCTCATGCATGAGCCTTTAGATATTTTCTATCACAACGTTAATTTTTGGGAGAAAATCTCATGGGATTATCCATTTGGCATATTTTGGTCTTGCTGATTGTACTGATTTTGGTGTTTGGTACTTCACGTATTAAAACTCTTGGTCGTGATTTAGGTACTGCAATGAAAGATTTTCGGCACAGTATCAATGATGATTCCGCCATGATCGGCAATTCTCAGGATGACTTAAAGCAGAATCACAAAACAACTCAAGTTGCACAGGACAAGTAGTCAGTGCAATGGAGAACATGATGTGCTGATTTAAGGAGGGATAGCTATGCTTAATGTAAGCATCACAGAATTCATTGTGTTTGTCATTCTAGCAATTTTAATTCTGGGTCCAGAAAAGCTACCATTTGTTTTGGTAAAAGCGCGTTCTTTTTATAAAAAGACAAAGTATGTTTTTGACAGCAATATTTATGCTTTAGAAGCACAAATCGAAAAATATTGTAGTCCTATAGAATTGTCTCGAAAGCAATATATCTACCTTGACCCAATTGCTTTTTCCCCTTACCACAGTCTGTTCATTCAGCAGCTATTTCGGATCCGTTCGAATCAATTATGCACTATTGGCTTAATCCATCAATTACATAGTCATGCATTGCAGCAGGAAATTTGGACAGCGAAAATACAACAAAATTTGCAGCATAACGCTTCAAAGCAGCACTTGCAGGAGGTAGCTTAAATGAAAAAATCATATGTACTTGCTGAACCTGATACTGCAATTTTACCAATAACAGGACACATTCGTGCTTTAAGAAAATGTTTGATTCAAATGCTTGGTTTTGTAATGTTGTTGGTGCTTGGATTATTACCTTTTCACAAAACTATATATGAGTGGATTTCCCAACCCCTAATTGAACAATTACCTAATCAAAGTCAGATGATTGCAACCACGGTTACAGGAACATTTGTTGCGCCGCTTCAACTCATTTTATTTGTCAGTGTATTAATCAGCTTGCCAATATTGGTGTATTGCCTGTGGAACTTTATTAAACCGGGCCTTAAACATATTGAACGGAGACTGGTATTGCCGTTATTTTTATGTGCGATTGGTTTATTTTATCTAGGGGCGAGCGGGGCATATTATTTTGTTTTACCGACAGCACTCCATTTTTTTATGAGTATTAGTCCTGATAGTGTATTACCAATGACGGATATTCAAAGCTATCTTCAATTTTGTTTGAGTTTATTTTTTATCTTTGGAATGATCTTTGAAATTCCGATTTTAATTTTTTTACTTTCTATCAATCAAATCGTATCAGTCCATGTCTGGAAGCAACAACGTCGCTTGGTTATTGTGGGCTGTTTTTTTGTAGCAATGTTTATTACACCACCCGATGCACTGAGCATGATTATGCTTGCGGTTCCTATGTATTTGCTCTTTGAAATTGGTTTAGCAGTTTCACAGTTATATTTAAATACAAAACGTATAGAGATCAATTAAACATACACTTTAGAGTTAGTTAGAATTTCAGTTTAGTTGCCATCAAAGTAGAATTCAAATCATCTCTTAATCCAGTTAGTCTGTAGTTGTATAATGCTTCTTTGTGCTCATTAAATGAGCATAATTGTTGTTTTTTCAAAATTTTAGTTGATAAGAATCTCCAGTTGGTACAGGTTTTGCTGAAGCAATCCCTAAATATTAATATGGAATTAGAAGGGATACGTTTAACATGAGCAATAACGTTAACGAAGTGACCCAGCTCAATACGGAAACAGCCTATTGGCGTACCCAGGAAATGTTGCTTTTACAACAAGTGACATCTTTGGCCAGTAAGCAACTAAATACCCAAATTGTATTTAGAGAAATCCTTCATCTTATGTCTGAATTATTGGGACTAAATCGTGGTCGTATTATCTTATTAGAAGACAATAAAAAATTTGGTAGCATTAAATATGCCTATGGTTTAACGCGTCAAGAAGTTGAACGTGGTCGCTATGCGCTAGGTGAGGGGATCACAGGTAGTGTTTTAGAGATGGGACAAACCATTATTGTTCAAAACATCGATGAGGATCATAATTTTTTAGCGCGTAGTGTTAAGCGTGAAAATCTGCCTCAGGAAATAGTCTCTTTTTATGCTTTGCCTATTCAGGTGGATTCTAAAACTGTGGGGGTCTTGGCTTGTCATCGTATTCGGTTGAGAAGGCGGATGATGAATGATGATTTAACGATCTTAAAAATCTTGACCACTATGATTAGCCAGATTTTGTATATGTATCAGCATATTGAAGACAAAACCAGTGCGTTGGCATTACAAAATGATTGGTTAAAAAAAATGTTCCATTCGGACAGTACACGTTATGGTATTGTTGGAAAATCCCCCCAAGTTCTCAAAGCTATCACCACGATCGAACAGGTTTCACAAGCCAATGCGAGCGTTCTCTTATTGGGGGAATCTGGTACTGGCAAAGAGTTATTCGCACGTGCGCTACATCTGGCAAGTCCACGCCGAGAAGAACCGTTCATCAAAGTTAACTGTGCTGCAATTCCTGAGAACTTATTTGAATCTGAATTATTTGGTCATGAGAAGGGAGCATTTACTGGCGCAGTCGGTATGCGAGCTGGTTTTTTTGAACAGGCCAATGGTGGGACAATTTTCCTTGATGAGATTGGGGAAATGCCGATGCCGATGCAAACCAAACTGCTGAGAACTCTACAAGAAGGCACTTTAACGCGTCTGGGAGGAAAGTCTGAAATTAAAATCAGTGTTCGAGTCGTAGCAGCTACTAACAGGGATTTGGCGCATGAAGTTAATATAGGTAACTTTAGACAGGATTTATTCTATCGACTCAATGTAATTCCAATTCAACTGCCTTCTTTAGCTGAACGCCGTAGTGATATTCCTTTACTGGCAATGTATTTTTTAAATAAAACGAATCAGAACAATCAGAAAAATCTGCATTTAAATCAAAGTGCATTGGATCAGTTACAACAGCATACTTGGCCTGGGAATATTCGAGAACTTTCTAATTTTATTGAACGTCTGGTTTTACTTAGTGATAAGTCGATTGTAAGTTCAGAAGATATTCAATTTTTCTTAACTCAAAATAAGGCAGAGAATATTCACCTTCCGAGCAGACGACATCATCTCGCACCTATAGCATCGGCTGCATTTCATATGCCATATCCAGCTGAAATGCCAAATAATTTTTCAATTCGTCCCTATGCAAAAGCAGATTCACATGAGATTAATGAATTGATGACTGCTTTGGAGCGCGCGGGTGGAAATAAAACGCGAGCTGCGCAATTGTTAGGAATGACACCACGGCAGTTTAGTTATCGTCTGGGTAAAATGAACGAACAATCCAATTGAGTTTGTTCGTTTGTACAAAATGTCAGACATTGTAAATAATGTTTGACAAAATAAAGAACTATAAAATTTTTTAAGAAATTAAATTATTGAAAATTAATAATAAAAAATAATTTTAATGCTTGGCACAATGGTTGCAATCCTTATGGCATAGAGCCGTTAAATGATTTAAACGAGCAGTGAATCATCTACTCCATGATTGATCACATTGCTTTAAATCTGATAAGAGAAGGAATAACCAAATGACCAGTTTAAATATTCACATCGAACAACATCCGCATGCCGATCAATTCTTAACGAAAATTAAATCTGTCATCCAAGAAAAACTGTTACCTAAAGTTCAAAGCATTGATGAGGGCTATTATCCTTTAGATGTCATGCAAGCATTGGCTCAAACAGGGGCTTTATCGGCACATTTAAACATGTACGGTAGTCGTTATGATCTGGCGCTTTTAGCGATGCATGAAGTTGGAAAAACTTGTGGCTCAACTGCATTTTTAATGTGGTGCCATATGGTCTGCGGCTTATATATGCAAGAGTCAAATAATCCTGCGTTGATTGCACGTTTAAAAGATCATTCTGAAGGAAATAGCTTTGGAGGAACTGCACTTTCCAATCCAATGAAAGCATTTGCGGGCATTGAAAAAATGGTCTTTAAGGCAAAAAAAGTGGGTGATGGTTATGAGGTGTCTGGCACTTTACCTTGGGTGAGTCATATTCAATACGGTCAGTATTGTGGCGCAATCGCTATGGTAGAACCTCTCAATGACCAACAAGAGCCATATGAAATTATGTTCATCCTTGATCTGGATGAACGGGTCAAATTAAGTCAGTGTCCTGAATTCTCGGGAATGGAAGGTACTAGCACTTGGAGAATTAATCTAGATAGCTATTTTGTGTCACCCGATCAATTAATAGCTGTGCCAGCAAAACCTTTCATTCAAAAAGTGAAACAAGCCTTCGTTTTACTTCAGGCGGGGATGGCAAGTGGCTTGGTTGCTGGAAGTATCGATTCTATTTTAGAAGTTCGTCAGCCTTTAGGTCATGTGAATCAATATTTAGAGGATTCAGCGGAACAATTACAACTCGAACTCGATAGTCTTTTGTCACGGGTAATGAGTTTGGCTAAACAGCCACTTACAGCCCCAGCAGAAGCATTTTTAGATGTTTTGGACGCACGTGCTGAAGGAGCATCATTAGCCTTACGGGCGACACAATCTGCATTACTGCATCAAGGTGCCAGAGGATATTTAAAAACGGCCGCTCCACAACGTCGCATTCGAGAAGCCCATTTTGTTGCGATTGTCACCCCTGCTATTAAACATTTGCGCTGGGAAATGCAACGACTGCTTAAAGAGGAGTTACCAGCATGAAAAACACTCAAACAACAGCAATCGAATGGAAAAAATATATCTGTCGAGCATGTGGTCTGATTTATGACGAGGCCCTAGGCGATCCAGATAGTGGTCTAGTTGCTGGTACGCGTTTTGAGGATATTCCTGATGACTGGGAGTGCCCTTTATGCGGTGTAACCAAACTGGATTTTGAACCCTATGTGGCACTTGATTACACATCAATCTCAGCCGATAGCAGTCCATTTATTAAAAATTCAGCAGAGCAAATTATTATTGTGGGTGCTGGCTTAGCCGGTTGGTCTGCTGCTGAAAATATACGTCGCCTGGATTTAAATAGACCAATTACAATTATCAGTGCGTGTGAGGCTAATGTTTATCATAAGCCTGAGCTTTCTGTTGCATTTTCCCGCCAGCGCACCCCCGATCAGTTAGTGAAAGAAAGTGCGATTGATAAAGCTAAACGACTAAATGTTCAATTGGTAACACATTGCTTTGTAACAGGAATCAATGTGCAAGCAAAAATGATTCGCACCACACGTGGTATGTTTTCTTATCACAAATTGATTCTTGCTCAAGGCGCACAGTCTTTTCTTCCCGCGCCATTTTCCCCAAAGACTTGCTGGCGTATCAATAACTTAAATCACTGGAAGGCGCTTTCAAACCGACTTAACTCTGAGGCGAGTATTGCATTGGTCGGGGCAGGAATGATTGGGTGTGAACTTGCAGAGGATTTAGCCAGTTCGGGACATCGCGTGCATTTGATTGAACGTAATGCATATCCATTATCCACTTTATTGCCGACATGTGCTGGTCAGAAACTTGTCGGAGAGCAGGAGAAAATTGGTATCCAGTTCTATGGTAATACCCAAGTTAAAAGAATTGAGGAAAAGGGCAGTAAAAAAGTTTTGTATTTAGATCATGGTGAGACATTAACAGTTGATTTAATTATTGTTTCACTGGGCCTGAGAACCGATTCAAGATTGGCTAAACAAGTGGGTTTAGCCTTTGAAAATGGCTATGTGGTTGACCCTATGACATTACAGACAAGCCAACCTGATATTTATGCACTAGGTGATTGTATCAGTTTAAATGGTTCGCCTTGTCGTTTCATTGAGCCGATTGCTAAACAAGCTCAAGCCATTTCACATCATATTTTAGAGAAAGAGCATACAGGCTATCAACACAGCATACCGTTGATCAAACTTAAAACCAAAACGGTTTTTATTGAAATCCAAGGTTCACCAAAAACTGATCTGCCTTGGGAAAGTATTGAAGATCACACAGGGATGTTGCATATGCAACAACGCCATCAAACAACGATCACAGCCGAATTTAAAATGGCTCATAAATAGGGAGTACGCATATGGAACATCATAACCGTTATCGCCCCTATGCCTCAGACTCAACATTGGGTAGATGTCAATGTGGTCAACATTCATCGGAGGCAGAGCATCAGCTTGCGCTTCAAGTAACCGAATCAGCGATTGAGCAGAACTCACATGATTTTGTTGAAGCTGCATTGATGAAAGCAATTTTTCCGAAAGAAGTAACACGAAGACAATTTCTAAAAACGGTTGGTGCTGGTACGGCTTTAGCTGCGATCAGTTCAATACTTCCTATTCAATCCTTACAAGCCATGGCTTTAGAAAAACGACCTTTGGAGAAAAAAACGCTGGATGTTGGATTTATTCCAATTACCTGTGCCACACCTTTAATCATGGCGCATCCAATGGGACTTTATAAGGAGCAAGGTCTAAATGTGCAACTTCAAAAGGTCGCAGGGTGGGCTTTGGTGCGCGACCGAATGCTGAACAATGAACTGGATGCCTCACACTTTCTGGCACCGATGCCTATTTTTATTAGTATGGGGATTGGTTCAAGTGCTCAGCCTATGCGAGTGGCATCAGTTCAGAACACCAATGGTCAAAGTATTACTTTGGCATTAAAGCACAAAAATAACCGTGACCCAAAAAACTGGAAAGGTTTCCGTTTTGCAATTCCCTATGAGCAGTCCATGCACAACTTTCTGTTGCGTTACTACTTGGCTGAGCATGGTTTAAATCCAGACCGAGATATTCAGATTCGAGTGACGCCACCCGCGGAAATGATTGCAAATTTACGAGCTGGAAACATTGATGGATTCTTGGGCCCTGACCCATTTAATCAACGTGCTGTTTATGAAGAAGTGGGGTTTATTCATATTTTATCTAAAGACATTTGGGATGGTCATCCATGTTGTGCATTTGGAACATCTCAAGCCTTTATTCAGCAAAACCCGAATACCTTTGCCGCATTGTATCGCACAATCTTGAAGTCAGCGAATTTGGCGAATCAGCCAGAAAATTTGATGAACATCTCTAAGGTGATTTCAAAACCAAATTATCTCAATCAACCTGAAATTGTGGTCCGGCAGACATTAACAGGCCGTTTTGCAGATGGTTTGGGTAATGTAATTTACCAACCGAATCGTGCAGGGTTCGATCCAATGCCATGGGATTCGATGGCGATTTGGATCTTAACCCAAATGAAGCGTTGGGGTTATCTCAAAGCAAACGTGAATTATCAAGATATTGCCAAGCAGATTTTCCTAATGACAGATGCTGAAAAGCAAATGAAAGAATTGGGTGTATTCCATCCAAACGAATATCAAAAGAGAAAAAAAATTATTGTGATGGGGAAGGTTTTTGATCCAACCCAGCCCGATGCCTATATCAATAGTTTCAAAATCAAACGCACATCATAGGAGTACTGCACATGTCCTTGAAATTAAAGTCAGCGGTTTTATCCTGTTTTCTCATGTTATCACTTCTGATGGTGTGGCAAATCGCAACAATGCCAAAACCAAAGACAGGTATGACCAGTGAACAAACTGAATATGCAAAGTTGATGGGAAAAATTCCAGATGAATATGGAAATGTCAAAGCCAATAATGGCATGCCGACACCCAATCAGTTTGTTGATATCACTATTAATCAGCTCAAAGATCCATTTTATGACAATGGTCCAAATGACAAAGGTATTGGTATCCAGTTGATGCATTCTCTGGGCCGTGTAGCGATTGGTTTTTTACTTGCGGTAATGGTTGCGATACCTGTGGGTTTCTTGATTGGTAATTCTCCTTTGCTATACAAAGTTCTTGATCCATTTATTCAGATTTTAAAACCGATTTCTCCTTTAGCTTGGATGCCGATTGCACTTTATACCATCAAAGATTCAACGACTTCTGCCATTTTTGTGATTTTCATTTGCTCACTGTGGCCGATGCTGATTAATACCGCTTTTGGTGTAGCAGCTGTACGTAAAGATTGGCTCAATGTGGCGCGAGTTCTAGAAGTGAATCCACTTCGTAAAGCTTTCTTGGTAGTTTTACCCGCTGCTGCACCTACCATCATTACTGGTATGCGAATTTCAATGGGGATTGCATGGCTCGTGATTGTTGCTGCTGAGATGTTAGTAGGGGGTACAGGTATTGGTTACTTTGTATGGAATCAATGGAATAACCTATCAATTGGCAATGTCGTGTTTGCAGTCTTTCTAATTGGTTTAATTGGGATGTTACTCGACATGATGTTTGGACAACTGCAAAAGAAAGTGACTTATGTAGAATAAATCGGAGAATAAGATGAATACACCTTTTATCAAAGTCGAAGGATTAGCAAAACGCTACCGTGAAGATCAACCTGCTGTATTTGAACATATTAACTTTAGCATTATGCCAGGTGAGTTTGTTTGTGTAATTGGTCATTCAGGTTGTGGCAAAAGTACAATTTTAAACGTGATTGCAGGTTTGGAAGAGGCCAGTGAAGGCGTTGCTATTATGGCAGGTAAGGAGATTAAGGGGCCAAGTCTAGATCGTGGCATAGTCTTTCAAAACCATGCTTTGTTGCCTTGGCTCTCAGTTGAAGAAAATGTGTGTTTTGCAATTAAATCACGTTACCCAGACTGGTCCAAACAGAAGACTCTAGAACACGCATCTAAATTTTTAGATTTGGTTGGACTCAAAAATGTAGGCAAGAAAAAGCCGAGTGAGCTTTCAGGTGGAATGAAACAACGTGTAGGCATCGCACGGGCATTTTCAGTAGAACCTAAGATGTTGCTGATGGATGAGCCATTTGGTGCTTTGGATGCGTTAACACGAGGTGTGATTCAAGACGAGCTACTCAAAATCTGTGAAATGACTAAACAAACAGTCTTTATGATTACTCATGACATTGATGAAGCCATTTTACTGGCAGATAAAATCATGTTAATGAGTAATGGACCTCAAGCCTGTGTAGCTGAAATTGTGGTGAATACTTTACCTCGTGATCGAAGTCGTGAAACGATGCACCATGACCCTCAATACTATCAGATCCGTAACCATCTGATTGACTTTTTAGTAAGACGTTCCAAAGAAGTGAAAAAAGATCTTATTCCAATTGATGCTGAACCTTTACATGTTCATCCTGGCCTAAAAGCCAGAGATGTCAGTGATGAGAAAAGTTCAATTGGACAGGTTCAGCAAATGAAGGAACAACCTGTATAACCTTTTGGGCATCCACGTGTGACATTGAGAGTATGTTGATGCCTGAATCTTTAATTTCATTCGTTTCTAATGGAAATTAATGGAGGTGGCCATGCTTACAGTCATTTTTGGTCTGTTTGTTGGAATTTTACTAGGCTTAACAGGGGGCGGTGGGGGCATCGTTGCACTTCCTATTCTCATGATGGGGTTAGGATATAGCTTTGAAGAGGCAAAGCCCATCGCTCTGTTAGCGATTGCTTTATCTGCAAGTTGGGCTGCAGTTCAGGGACTCAATAAGGGTATCGTTCGCTATCGAGCTGCCTTGTATATGGCTGTGATTGGTTTTTGCTTAGTTCCCCTAGGTTTGTTGCTGGCAAACTATATTCCTTTAACGCTAAGTTTGACAGGATTTGTCTGTTTTCTATTTTATTCAGCCATTCAGCTTTGGAGAAAAGCCAGTTCATCAACGAAAGCAACCAGCATGCTATCAAGTGCGCCATGTCTGGTTAACTCTGAAACTCATCGCCTCAATTGGACATATCTCTGTTTTAAGAAACTCGGATTTTTAGGCGGTAGTTCAGGTTTATTGAGTGGCTTATTGGGTATTGGGGGAGGGATTATTATAGTTCCTGGAATGACAGCGAGTAGCGATATAAAACTGCATAGTATTATTGCAACATCCTTGATGGTGGTTGCTTTGGTTTCAATATCTACAATCAGCATCATGGCTTATCAAGGCATGCATATACCTGCAACGAGTTACCCTTTTATTGTGATGTCGATCCTAGGGCTTATTCTGGGAAGATGGGTAATTAATTATATTCCTCAACCCATTTTACAGCGTATTTGTGCAGCAATTATGTTGTGTACAGCATGCATCATGACGAGTCAGTTGATTGCAAAATAAATTTTAAAATTAATATTTTATAGAGGTTATTTATGGCGCTTAGTATCCAAGCATTTTTAGAGCCAATAAGTTCAACGTTTAGTTATGTGATTGCTGATACAGAAAATAAAAAATGTGCAGTAATTGATTCAGTGCTTGATTATGAGATTAATTCTGCGAGAACTTCGACATCGCATGCAGATGAAATTATTGAATATATTCAAGATCATCAATATCATCTTGAATGGATTTTAGAGACCCATATTCATGCAGATCACTTATCCGCTGCAACTTATATAAAGCAAAAATTAGGTGGAAAGATTGGGGTAAGTAAGCATATCCACTCTGTATTTGAGATGTTTCATCCTGTCTATGATCTTTCTCCAGCAACAGTATCTCAATTTGATTATTTCTTTGAAGAAGATGAAGTCTTTGAATTGTGTGGTCATCAGGCTCTGGCATTGTATGTTCCAGGTCATACTCCAGCAGATATTGCCTTTAAAGTAGGGGAGCATATTTTTGTCGGAGATACATTATTCGCAACAGATATTGGTACTGCGAGATGTGATTTTCCAGGAGGAAATGCATATCAACTTTATAAATCTATTATGAAAATTTTAGCATTTCCTAATAGCACTAAAATTTATTTATGCCACGATTATCCACCGACTTATAGATCACATGAATTTTTAAGTACGGTAGATCAACAGAAAAAAGAAAATATTCATATTAAGCAAGAGGTAGATAAAACTAGTTTTGTACATATGAGACAGCAGCGTGACTCAACTTTAAGTCCACCTCAGTTATTGATTTATGCGATTCAAATTAACTTGGCAGCAGGTAAATTTCCACCTACCAGTCAAAATGGAGTCCAATACTTGAAGATCCCATTAAATCAAATTTAGTAAGGTGAACCGTACTGGGTTTGTCGGAGACTTTTTTATTTAAGTTAGGCCACCTGACCTAACGGGTTAATCTTATCATAGTACATTGCTTCAAACTCAAAAGGTGATACATAACCCAGTGCACTGTGTACACGCTTTTTATTGAACCAATCTACCCCGTTTAGTGTCGCAAGTTGTACATCTGCTAAACCTTGCCAATCTGCTTTTAAATATTCAATCACCTCTGTTTTGTATAAGCCATTCACCGTTTCAGCCAGAGCATTATCGTATGAATCACCAGTCGTACCGACTGATGCTCTAATGTGAAGTTTTCCTACAATTAACATAATACACCATCTACGAAATGCAGCTGTTAGCTCCCATTTTTATTGTTAAACATTGAATCCTATATGTTTTCCTGTTGGAAGCTCTACATCAATACGGAGCTTCCCGCCCATTGCCTCAACATACTTTTTCATGGTTGAAATCTTAAGATCATTACCACGATTTTCTATTGCTGAAAGCGATGGCTGTTTTATTCCCAAAGTTTCAGCAAGCTCTTTTTGAGAAATTTCGAGTTCTTCACGAATAAGATGAAGCTGATTTTCTAGCAGTAATTCATCTGCCATTTTTTGAATACGGGCTTGGCTCTCTGGCGAGCGGCTAGCTAACAATTCTTGCAGAGTCTTAGCCATTAGATTTATCTCCTAGGGTGGTGAGATGAAGTTGGTATTGTTCATCTGCAATATCCAGCATGTCTTTATAAAAACGCTTTTTACCGCCTTTATCAGCAATACATAGAACAATAGCCTGTCGTAAGGGATCAAATGCGAAGAAAGCTCTTAAGGGTCTACCGCGGTGTTGAACGCGCAGTTCTTTCATATTGGTAAATTTAGACTCATACACAGTATCTACTAAAGGGCGGCCTAAACTCGGACCCTGCTGTTGTAGAACGACCAGAGCAGCTAGGACCTTCTCTTGTATAGATTCATCTTGCTGTTCAAGCCACTGATTAAATAGATCTGTCGTAATGACTGTCCACATACCATAACCAAAATATAGGCTATAGTCTATATTTTAGGAGCATTATACTTGTTTTGCAAATGAGAAATGATAGGCAATAAAAAAGCCCGACATCCTAATCTGCACCCAACTTGTTGGATCGCCAATTTACAGTTACTCAGCCTAATAAAGTCTGGACAACAGACATTACCTATATCCGCACTAAGCAAGGTTGGTTGTATTTATGTGTGATGCTGGATCTATTCAGCCGTCGTATCGTGGGGTGGCAAACCAGCCATCGAATAGACCGCCAGTTGGTGTGTGATACGTTTAACTATGCAATGGATCGTCAGGGTTATCCAACTGGTGTTATGGTTCATTCGGACCAAGGTTCACAGTACTTTAGTCGTGATTTTAGAGCGCTGTTACTGACAAATGATTGTACTCAGAGTATGTCACGCAGCCTTGCGCAGTACACTGCTCATGTTGGGATAATGCAATGACTGAAAGCTTCTTTCATACATTGAAAGGTCATGTGGTCCATGGCAGTGTGTTTGCCACTCGAAAAGAAGCGAATGCTGTCTTGTTTGACTATATTGAGATTTATTACAATCAGGTCAGGAGACATTCTGCAAATGGCTGGTTAAGCCCTGAAGCCTTTGAGAAGAAATATTTTAAGAATTTAGAGGGATTTGTTGTCCATGATACTGTTTAGGATCAAAATTTATGTTTAATAAACAATAAATTTAATTACTTAGAGCACTAAAGTGATAACTTATAAAATATTTGGTTCATGAACCTAGCTATGAATACATATTTTCCTACTAAAAAAGGTCTTAAGAATAGACTAAATTTGTCTAGGAGAGTGGTGGCAGTCCACCACTAATTAAAAGGTGTCTACAAAATCGGTGGCTATTCAATTTATCGTTCTTTAAAACGTTTATGAAGTTTACGATAGAGTAGGTTCTGCTTTTTGATATCGCGAACTGCATATGTAATTAACTATGAAGTGCTAAAATTTGAAGCAAATTGATAATTGATGATAAACATAAATATTATTGTTTTCAATTCTTTAGGGATTATCTTATCTAAATAAGCGAATGTGATTAAATTATTGGTTAGGGAAAAAACCCTATTCAATTAGGGTGCGTGATAGTGTAGACTAGACAAAAATTTCTTTAGTTTTATGTGAATAGTTTCTTTAAAGTAACCTCAAAAAAATCTGACTTTTTAGGAAGATACTATACGGATCATCGTATTTCTGCATTGATCTATAAGCTTTCACATGTTAAAAAAAATAAAAGAGTATTGGATCTTGCTTGCGGTTCTGGAAGTTTATCTGAACCATTTTTATTGGCGGATAATTTATTTGACTGTACATTAGTTGATATCGAAAATAACTTACCCAATAATTTTTTTTATAAAAAAAATTTTAAATTTTACAATTTGGATTTACTACTAAATGATGAAATTTTTAATAAAGTTTCACACACTAAATATGATTTAGCAGTTTGCAATCCTCCATATATTAACTATCAATGGAATGACTATCTTAAGGGTATAATATATAACAGCAAAATTGACTTAAAAATATTAAGGAAAAAATATGCTCCAGCACCTGTAATATTCCTAGAATTAAACTTAAAATTACTTACTAAAAATGGGTCTTTATTTATTATATTACCTGACCAATATATTACTGGTTTACAATATTCTTTTTTAAGAAATTATTTAATCAATAACTATAAAATATGTAAAGTTATTAAACTTCCACAAAACTCTTTTACAAATACCCAAGTTGATAGCTATATTTTAGAAATAAAAAAAGGAGACAAGACTAATCATATTGAATTTTATCAAATAAGTAATGATTTTCAGTTTAATAAAATTAACAACATACATGCTTCTTCATTACATGATAACTTTAATATAAGTCAAATAAATTCTTTAAGTCATGAAAAGAAGACTTGTATTTCATTTTTACAAAAAATATATAGAGGAAATATTGCTTCAAATAAAATTCATGACGATGGATTGAATATCTTTCATAGTACTAATTGTGGAATATCCAATAATATACCAACTGAATATATATATGAAGATAACAAACATTTTCTTGAGAAAAAAATTAAATATGCCGAAGAAGGCGATATAATTTTATGTCGAATAGGAAGGAATTTTTATAAAAAGATTTTTTTTGTCAAAAATGGTTATATAGGGATATCTGATCATTTTTTTGTAATTAAAGTTGATAATAATAAATCAAAGGATTTATATAATTGGCTAATTGGGGATGGAAATGAGAGGTTAAAAAATTTAGCACATGGTTCGGGTGCTAAATTTATAAATATAGAATCATTTAAATCAATGTGTTTTAATCAAAATAAAAACAAGGAATAGTTGTGTATCAATTATTAGCCACTATAAAAAACTTATCTTCTACTGGTATTAGATCTATTAGTTATGATGAAATAAAATTATGGTTAGGACAGTTTAGAACTGACGAAGAAAAGCTTTTAGGTATTTTGATAATAAGATACATGATATATAGAAATGAAGAGCAAATGTTATCTTTAATAAAATCAGCTCTTAGAAAATTGGCATTTCACTATATTGAAGAGGATGATGAACCATTTATAAAATGGCTTCAAATTCTTAATAGAAAAGATAAGGGGCTAAAATTTACATTTGGTCCCCCCATTGACCGAGAATTTGGTTTACCAGGTAAAAGTGGTGAACTTATGATCAGATTTATTCAACAACTAGGTATTTCTAAAAGTTCTTTTGATTATCCAGAATGTGCGACTATCTTAAACGATAATGATGTATACGTATTAGTCGACGATGCAATTTTAACAAGTGATCAAATTACTGGTATTCTACATAAGTTTTATGCACTAAAAACTTTAAAAAATTGTGCAATAGTAGTAGGCATTATTCATAAAGATGGGTTGGATTTATTGAATAAGAACTTTCCTAATATTAATATCTTTTATGGTGAAGTCATAACACATGAGCATAGTCTGACAGAAATCTCTAAGTACTGGATTGATAAAAGAATATGGAATTATGAGAAGGATCCTATAGAAGTTTATACAGATTTATGTAATGATTGTGAATTCGAAAAACCATATTATTTAGGACACAATAACCAAGCTTTATTATTAATGTATCATCATAGCGTTCCAGATAACTCACTGCAAATTCTATGGGATACTTCTGAAAAATGGAATCCATTAAAAAAAAGGTAATAAGATATCTATGATTACTGATCACAGTGCTTTTTCCAAGACTCGTGCCGAAGAATATGATTCTGATATTTGGGGTAAGTTTTTTATTCCACCTTATTATTCAACTCTAAATATAAAAAAGTCAACAAAATCTATTTATTTTGTAGGAAAGCGTGGTTGTGGTAAAACAATGCTTCTTAAGTATTTAGATTATCACAGTCAATTTTCTAGAAATAGAAATGAAATACCTGTAGAAGAAATTGAACATACAGGCATTTATTTAAGAATGGATACTCATTTCTGCAACTCAATGAAATATAGAGGTAAAAGTGATGAGTTTTGGTTGAATTTATTTGATCAATATATCGGAATTATTATTTCCATTGAAATAATAAATTCTTTATACATAATATCCAATAGTAATTACTCTTTGTTTAATAAAGATGATCTCCTCAATGTTGATTTATCCTTTTTAAATGGTTATGAAGAAAGTTTTCCAGATAACATCCAAGATCTAAGAAAATATTTAATAATTAAAAGAAACTCTATTAATAACTATATTTCCAATATTGAAATCACAAATGAAAATGTATCTTACCTTTCAGGTAAAAAATTCGTCGATTCATTAATTGAGGCTTTAAAATTTAATGCCACTTTAGAAAAAATTAATTTTTATTTATACCTTGATGAAGTAGAAAATGTTACAGATTATCAAAGAGTCTATTTAAATACTCTTTTGAAACACTCTAAAAGACCATTTATTATAAATTTTACGTCAAAAGTAATATCTGATTCTAACGCTACAATGGGAAAAGAGTATATTAATGCAACGCATGACTACCTATTACACAATTTAGACCAAATATTATCCTCAAAAGAGGAAAAAACTTTTTTTGCAGAAGTTTACTTAGGTAATACAGAATTATCCAATCATATTAAAGACTCTGAAATCCTTAAAATTATTACTGATGAATCTAAAATTGAATACAGAAAAACTGAATCATATCAGAATCATATCAATGAAATTGTGCGAAATAAGTTTCCTTCATTATCTTTATCGGAAATTGCGAAACAATCAATTGAAAATGAAAGAACTAAGAAAATTTTATTAGATCAAATTTATAAAGCATTTAAAAATAAATCAATTGATTATAATGTAAGTGATTTTTTTGAAGAAAATAAAGATTTACCTTTGTTATTAATAATTTCACCTGCTTTATTAAATAGAAGAAATTTTAATTTAACTAAAGTAATTAATCTATTTGAAGAATACAAAGCTGATAATACTCTTATTAAGAAGCAAGTTGACGATTTGATACATAATAATTTATTTGCTGCTATTCTTGAACTTTATAGACCTTATAAGCTAGGATGTCCTTTATATAGTGGGTTTGAAACATTTTTGACGATGTCTAATAATAACCTACGCCATTTTCTGATACTTTGTCTTAAAACTATAGAAATATCTGATTTACTATTTGATAATTCTGAAGTTTTTAGTATTGATACACAAGTAAAAGCCTCATTTAGTGCTTCAGAGACACTAATTAAAGAAACTCGCACCTTTGGAAAATTAGGTGAAAGTTTACGTATTTTCACATTGAGATTAGGGACATTATTTCAAACTTTACAATCCTCACCCACACTTAGCGAGCCTGAGCAGAATCAATTTACAATTAATTCTGGAAGTGAGGTTTTATCGCTTGAAGATAATTTTTTTATTTCAGAGGCTTTAAAGAACCATATTTTAATCGAAAATATTGAGACTAAAACTAAGTCTACAAATAAATTTGATTTAATTGATTATCAAATAAACCCTATTTATGCACCCTATTTTAATATTAGCTATCGCAGAAAAAGAAAGATTGAATTATCAGTTACAGAATTTAAAGTTTTATATCAAGGAAGTGAGGATGAAGTTAATGAGTTAGTTAAAAAGTTAATTAAGTCTGAAAACACTCCAACTTCTCAACTAACTCTTTTATAATATGAAAAATATTTTACAAACAGCTATTCACTCCTACCAAATTTCGAAATATTCACGTGCTTATTTTATGTGTGACTTAACAGAATCACTAATATTTTTTCACGGTGAAGCTGTAGATGAACGAGGTACACATGCAATTAATACTTTAAGTTCTTTAGCTGATTCTAAAAATATATTCGTATATGATGTAGAAAAAATGTGTTTAAACATTGATGGCACTAATTATTTAATCCAAGATTTATTCGTTAATCATAGTATTTTTCCTAAAAATTCTACATTTATATTAGATGCAACTACACTTGGATTTGTTGAAATATTTCTAATTATAAAAATTTTAACTCAGCTAAAAATCTCTGCTATTTCAATTTTGTATATTGAACCAAAGGGGTACACTACAGAAGCTGATAATGCAGAAATTTATAATTTATCTTTAAAAGCTAGTAGTTTTTCACCAATTCCTACAGCTGTAATTGATATGTCTAGCAGTGAGGTTCCTTATGGTGTATTTTTTCTAGGATATGAATCCTCACGAATTTCTATTGCTTTAGATTCATATAGTATGATTTCTAATAAGGATATAAAAGTAGTATTTGGGGTACCAGCGTTTACATCTGGATGGGAATTAAAGTCTATTATTCCACACTTAGAAGTTTTAAAAGAAAATTCTGATTTTAATATGAAATATTGTGGTGCTAATGATCCTGGTTCTGCTTATGATATCTTGTTAGATATAGAAAAATTAATTAGCAATAATGAAAAGTTCTTTATTGCACCAATTGGAACTAAACCGTGTGGGATAGCTACTGCTATTTTTGCGAATGTTTTTTCAGATAGAGTAGGTCTATTATATGATCATCCTATTAAGTTAAAAAATAGAACATATGGAGTTTCTACCGAAATTTTATATAAAGTTCATTTCAAATATGATTAAAACCATGAAAATTATATTAGATATTCAATCGCAGATTCAAATCCCAAGTGCAACACATTTGTAGTTAGTGAACCGTACCAGGTTTGTCGGAGAGTCAATATTCTGAGAGACTATCCCGATGACAAAATTAAAATATACCCCTGAAATCAGAGAAAGAGCGGTTCAATTATTGATTGAATCTGAAAAAGATTATCCATCGAATTGGGCTGCGATCACCGCTATTGCTCCCTGAGCAGTATACTGCGCAAGGGTTGTACTCTTGAAACACTACGTGTTTGGTAT
>NZ_KB849345.1:0-26995 GCF_000368325.1 Acinetobacter sp. CIP 102529 | reverse complement strand
GCTTAAGTTGGAAGATTCACAAGATCGCTGTGCCGATGGAGTAGTTAAATGAAACTTAAATTTTTGACCGTAGTTATAGCATTGGCTTTCTTGTCTGGATGTACGAAAACCGTCACACAAGATAAATATGACTCGATGGAATCAAGCTATGAACAACAAATTAGCGATTTAGAGTCAAAGGTTGCATCGAAGCAGCAGTACATCGAAACGGTAAACACTTCTATTCAAGAGTTAAGTTCAGATGTAAACAGGTTTGAACACGAAGATTGGCGAGACGTTGTGCCAGATGTGTATGACAAAATCAAAGCTCTAGAAACCAATATACAAACTGAACCATAAGTGCAGAGATCAGAATAATGACTAAGATGACTGAATCAGACATCGAGCTGATGGCGATAGAAAAGCTAGAGGGAATGGGCTATAGCTATGTGTATGGTCCTGATATTGAATCCAAAGGCACCAATCCGCTACGCAGCTATAAGCAGGTCATCTTGGAAGCCAAAGTGCTTGAAGCATTGCATCGTCTCAATCCTCATTTGAATGAAGACAAGTGCGTTGAAGCATTGAAGCAAGTCACCAATCTGCACTCCCCGGATATGCTCAGCAATAATCAGGCATTCCATCGCCTACTCACTGAAGGCATTAACATTGAAGTCAGCAAGGATGGCAGCACCCAAGGTGAATATGCTTGGCTGATCGACTTCAACAACCCAACCAATAACGAATTTCTGGTCATCAATCAAGTCACCATCAAAGAAGATCGCTGGACCAGACGACCAGACCTGATCCTATATGTGAATGGCTTACCTTTGGTGGTCATTGAACTTAAGAATGCCACTGATGAGAATGCTACTGTAGATGGCGCTTACAGGCAGATTCAGACCTACCAAAGCCAAATCCCTAGTCTCTTTACCTACAATGCTTTCAACGTCATTTCTGATGGTTTAGAGGCGAAAGCAGGGACGGTTTCGGCAGACCTCAGTCGTTACATGGCGTGGAAGACGACTAATGGCCAAACCAAAGCCAAGAATACTCAGGCGCAGCTCGAAGTCCTATTACATGGTCTGCTAAATCCAGTGACATTGCTTGACATGATCAGGCACTTCATTGTGTTTGAATCCAACAAACAAGAAGATGCTAATGGCTTGATCACCATCAAGACCATCAAGAAGATGGCTGCTTACCACCAGTACTATGCAGTGAATGCAGCAGTCCTCTCAACTATTCGTGCGTCTGCAGTGAACTCGGACTCGAAGTCTGCAGAAGTTGCAATGCAACAGCAAGGTAGAAGCAAGCTGGAGCTTGTTCAGCAGCAAGCAGTAGGTGACAAAAAGGCAGGTGTTGTTTGGCACACACAAGGCTCAGGCAAGTCTCTGTCTATGGTTTTCTATACAGGCAAGATTGTATTGGCTTTGGACAATCCAACAGTGGTCGTGATCACAGACCGGAACGATCTAGATGACCAACTGTTTGCAACCTTTTCTGGATCTAGCCAATTACTACGCCAGACACCGAAGCAAGCAGAGAATAGAGAAGAACTCAAAGAGCTACTCAAGGTTGGTTCAGGTGGGGTGATCTTCACCACCATCCAGAAGTTCCAACCAGAAGATGGCGGTAGCGTTTACGAGCAGCTTTCAGATCGTACCAACATTGTGGTGATTGCAGATGAGGCACATCGTTCACAGTATGGTTTCAATGCCAAGGAAGTCGATGTCAAAGATGAGAATGGCAAGGTAGTAGGTAAGCGTACTGTTTATGGTTTTGCCAAGTACATGCGCGATGCTTTACCGAATGCCACTTACCTTGGCTTCACCGGTACACCGATTGAGAAGACTGACGTCAACACGCCTGCAGTGTTTGGTAACTATGTCGACATCTATGACATCTCTCAGGCTGTTGAGGATGGTGCTACTGTTCGGATCTTCTATGAAAGCCGACTCGCCAAGATTGCCATCAGTGAGGAAGGTAAAGAACTGATTGAAGACTTTGATGATCAGTTCACTGAAGATGACCTAAACCAAACACAAAAAGAGCGAGCGAAGTGGGCAAGAGTCGAAGGACTCATTGGCAGTAAGGAACGTGTCAAAGCCATTGCAAAAGACATCGTAGAACACTTTGAACAACGTCTGAAAGCCAATGCAAACCAAGGTAAAGGCATGATCGTCAGCATGTCTCGCAGAATTGCTGTAGACCTCTACAACGAGATTGTAGCGATCAAACCAGAATGGCATAGCGATGACTTGCACGATGGTGTAATCAAGGTGGTGATGACCTCATCTGCTTCGGATGGTGAAGAAATTGCCAAGCACCATACGACCAAGCAGCAGCGTCAAATTCTGGCTAATCGTATGAAGGACAATGATGACAAGCTGAAACTCGTGATTGTTCGTGATATGTGGCTGACTGGTTTCGATGCACCAAGCATGCACACGCTCTACATCGACAAGCCAATGAAAGGTCATAACCTCATGCAAGCCATTGCACGAGTAAACCGTGTCTATAAAGACAAGATTGGTGGTCTGGTCGTAGATTACCTCGGTATTGCATCAGATCTGAAAGAGGCTCTGTCATTCTACTCTGAGGCAGGTGGTAAGGGTGATCCTGCACTGGTTCAAGACGAAGCTGCAACCATCCTGCAAGAGAAGCTCGAAGTCCTTGATGGCATTATGCATGGCTTCAATTACCAGGAATACTTCACAGCAGATACCTCTCGTAAGCTGAACATCATTCTTGAAGCTGAGGAACACATCCTCGGTGTGGACCAGGGTGAAGGTAAGACACGATTCCTCAATGCAGTATCAGCGATGTCACAGGCATTTGCATTAGCTGTACCTCATCCAAATGCGATGGAAGCAGCGCCAGTGGTTGCATTCTTCCAGGCTGTGAAAGCACGACTGGCCAAGTTCAGTGATGGTTCAGGCAAAATCTCAGGACTGAGCAATGCTGAATTAGAAGCCAAGGTCAAACAGACCATTGACCAGGCGCTTGTGACTGAACAGGTGGTCGACATCTTTGATGCTGCAGGGATCCAAAAACCAGACATCTCCATTCTGTCTGATGAGTTCATGCAGGAGATGAAAGGCTACAAGCACAAGAACATTGCCCTTGAGACACTCAAGAAGCTCTTAGGCGATGAGATCAAGATGCGAGAACAGCGTAGTGTCACGCAAGGTAAAAAGCTCATGGAGATGCTGAGCTCTGCAATCAAGGGCTATCAGAACAAGGTACTGACTGCAGCCGAAGTGATTGATGAACTCATCAAGTTGGCTAAGGCAATCCAAGAATCAGACAAGCTCGCTGAAGAACTGAATCTGACCGAATACGAATATGCCTTCTATTCAGCAGTTGCAGACAATGACAGTGCTAGAGAGTTGATGCAGAAAGAGATCCTACGCGAACTTGCAGTTGTTCTGACTGAGTCTATTCGTAAGAATGTAACTTTGGATTGGACTATCAAAGAGGCTGCTAGAGCGAAGCTGAGAGTCATTGTGAAGCGCTTACTCAAGAAGTATGGCTACCCACCTGATATGGCTTTACTGGCGACAGAGACTGTACTTGAACAGGCAGAGCAATTGGCTGAAGAATTAGCAACGGCAGCTTAATTCATATCACTAAACAATAACTAAAATGTGTGCTTCATAGAGATCGTTTCAATTTAGCGATCTCTAAATCCATCTTGTAGTTCAATCAGAAGTATTTTCTCAAGATCAGCGTAGCTCTCGCCTACTGCAGCTTTCTTGCTAGCAATAACAGAAAACTAAAAAAAAGTGGAAGAATATTTGAAATTTAGATCAACTTTAATAAGAAAAACCTATGTATTTGTTGAGAATTGTAATTTTGAGAAAATTTAGTTGATAGATTAAATGTATTTTCATATAAAAAGATATGCTCATTTTTTATATCGATAAAAATGTTAAAATTTGACTATTTAGTAAAAAATATTGAGATTTTTATAGGGCAATTTATCATGCCCTTTTGCTTTGACCGACCAAATGTTCTGCTTGAGATAGTAAAAATTAACTCAGAACTACTAAAAATCAAAAAGATTAAACAGAGTCAGAAAGTAGTAGTACAGGCAAAGTTCAAAGTAATCTACGTCAAAATTTGGCAAAAAATCTTGCTATTGATGCAAAGGGAGCCAGGATTACGTGTGCATTCTAATTATGTTGCAATCTTACAGCTGATACATAATCTTGATGATTTTATCGAAAAATCACAGCAACACTTGTGCTTTGAAAGGAAAGCTCAGAAAGAGCTGGATGCTAAATTTTTTGCTCGATTTTTTAAGCTAACAAAGAATTCAATAAAAGATCAACTTTTACAAAATTGTTTAGATCGTAATGAATTTAGACAATGCAATGTGATAAAAAATTAAGCGAAAATGAATATGCCGAAGATTGACGCAGAAGAGCACTTTTTAGATTTAGCAGAAAAATTCCAAAAAGATTATTGTCTGTTACATGATGATGTTGTGAATACACAATTTATTGATCTATCAGATGATTTGTATAAAGAAGTCTACGCGCTATACAAATTAGCACAACAAATTTATAGCTATATATCAGGCTCCAGACAGATCGGTAAGTATTCTTTTTTGGCTGCTTTGAGTTATTTTTCATGTCCGAATATTAGTAATACTCAAGAGTTGTCGTCTGTACGTTATTTGATTTTGCAAGCGAGTTTTTTAACATATCGGCAGTATCAAGAATTTGCAAAGATTGATAAAGCTGAGAATAAGCAAAAACATGTTTGTGATCTCTTTCGCTATGTATCACGATATGTTCTGGATTCTAATCATGCTGAATTATTTCAAGAATGCAGTGAGCTACTAAATCGCTATGTCACGTACGAACGTAATTTGAAAAAAGAGGATCGTAATCAACTTTTTAATATTAAAGATTTCAAACAAGTACAAGTCATAGAGTATTTATCGGCTCTATTAATAATTTTTAAAAGACTAGATGATCGTCGTGTAGTTCATCGTCAGCGTAAGTCAAAAAAAAGCAAAGTTTTGGAATGGCCAACTAAAAATGAACTCAAAAAATTTCGTGAAATAAAATCAGGTAAGCATGAAGATATCGGACATAACGCAAAGATCAGTTTTTATGATGCCTCTCTTTACAAAGATGAAGATGGTGAAATTGAGTTATTGGACACTGAAGTAGAATTATACTCTGAAGATGAAAAAACTAAAAATTTTAATCATTTAATTAGTGATTATGCTGCGTATTACACGCGGCATCGCCAACGCCGTCATGCGCCATTTATTACAAATCCACATTATTTGGCGCCAGATATACTGAAGCAAATTGTTTATGTGCTAAGAGATGAATTATCAGGACAACCGAGGAATGCGGCGATCGCTGCTGCCTGTTTATTGTCTTTATTGACGGGATTATCACCCGTTGCACTGATGGATTTTAATGACCTTATTCAGGAGGGTACGTTGATTCAAAATGGTTCAAGTAGACGTCGCGAATATTTACTCAAATTAAATCTTAATATTACAGAGCAGAAGATTAAGAGCTTAAATGATGAGCGATGGAATGAAGTGATGACACATCAACTACATTTACCTTCTGCTTGGTTTGACTATATAGAACAAGCATCGAATCCAATAATTTCTTCAACAGACATTAATACAAAACTTAAGAATTGGCTTGATAATCGGTTTGTAGGTTCGATCACTGTTGAAAAACTGCAGGCTCAATTATATTTTCATATATATTATGAAACATATAATGAATATCTAGCTCATGTAATTGCTGGGCGGGATAGTCAGCATCACATGCCTGGTATCTATTATGGAGGGCTACCGAAAGCTCAACTCAGTAGCACATATCTAGCCTTTGTAGAAACAGCACTTACACCACATTCCTCGGAATTTACTGAAGACACGGCTGAACTAAAAATATTGCAACAACAATTCAAAGTGCAATCTGCATTATCTATCGGAAGGATAGGGAGCCAACTGGCACTTGAACCCAGTTTTGTGAAAGAGCAATTTGCTTTTTTACATAAACATTGCCAAGAAAATATTCAAAAAGATCAACATATCATTAATCAACTGAATGCATACGCATGTTGGATGTGGCATATCAGCTTGTTGAGTTTGGCAAGTCGGCCTAAAGAAAACCTGTTGGGGAATTTGGATGATTATTGTGTTGAGCTCAAGCTTTTATATGTGAATGATAAAAGAAATAGTAAAGCAAGAAAAGATGGTCGTTTTATCCCATTATCTGATTTTTTCATAAAAACACTGCAAAATTACACAGTCTTTTTAGAACAAATTATTGAAGCGTACGGTTCGTTTTTTAGACAAGTCTTTACAAAGAAAATTACTGTAAATGATCTTTTTGGCAAGGTCATTGATAGTAAAGATATCTTGCCGATAACTGTCAAAGAGTGGCAGAGCAGAAAAATTAAGTTAATCCCTTTATCTCGAAACTGGGTAAATTTATATATGGAAGGAATCTTTCCAAAGAATATGTATTCGAATTGGTTACGTCATTTTGATATGAATTTTTTGATGTATGCAGAAGAAAAAGAAGAAAAAGAAAAAAAAGAAAAAAAAGAAGAAAAAAAAGAAGAAAAAACTGCTTTAGCATTCCATTTAATACAGGCTCTTTATGGTCATGATCAACGTGACCGAGAGGCTTTTCATCCGCATTCTTCACTTATTCCGAATGTCTATGTACAGCAAGCCCGCCAGCAATTGCAAGATAATGTCAAATTTTTATCGATTAAACACTTAGAGCGAAAATAGTTGTATGCAAAAAATCAAAGAACTAATAAAACCGCAACTAGATGATCTATTTGTTGATATTCATAAATTGGTGAAAAAGTCGCTAGATAGACAGCCTTCTTCACCTGAAGTATTGACGAAAGACATGCAGCAAAAACTTGATCAGCAGATCGCTGAAAAATGGCATGACATTAAAGATAGTGTTGATTGTTTGAGTCAAAAGTTGAGCCGAGACGAACAATCAAAACTGATGCAATTAACTGAAGATGAATTTAATAAAAGAAGGAGGCAATTCAACCAGAATGTAGATAAAAAATCATACAGAATTAAGCTAAATCCACATACGAAACGGATAGTACTGCCTAGAAAAATTGAAAGTACAGAGTCACGATTAGAACAGGGGCATCTACATATTTTGGTAGTCAAGGAATTAAGGCAGTATTGGCAAGATTCATTTGAATATTGGGATGAACCGAAGTACTTATGGGGAAATTTATGCTTAAGTTTTATATATATTTCAGGCTGTGCAGATGAACAGCATTTGATTACTATTCAGAAACAATTGCAGGATGCCATTGAGCTTGGTACAGATCTGAATTGTTTTCGGTTATACCATTCTGATTATCAAAAGATCACTAATCCATTGTTACTACATTATCGTGTTGAAAACTCTCAATATGGCAACGATGTAGAACAGGGAAAGTTGTACAAATGGAAACATGTTTTTTTTAACCCATATGCGCAGTTCATTTTACAATATTTAAAAAAGTTGAAAGCCACTCAGAAAGAATTTCGTCTGCAACATTCAGTTGAAGATTGTATTTTAGAAAGCTTGAGTAAGATAGGCAGGAAAAAAAGTCTTGGGGATCTGCAATATCAAATTAAACGCCGTGGATTTCGTGCATTTAATGATGTGCAAATGGTACTCGAATTTAATCCAAACCTTAGCCTAGATATATTTTTGAGTAATGTGCTTCAGCAAGAGATTAATACTGTCGCTTTAAGGCCATCCGAATTTAGATTGCTGTGGAATAATGATTACAATCAAGTCACAGAACAAGAGAGTCGCCCTATTCATTTTGAACAAGAGCAGTTACTTCCGGAAGTTCCGACTGCTCAAAGCAAATTACAAACGATTCCGTATGAGTTGATGTTGTTTGATCAAAAGAAACGTAAAGGTCAAAAAGTTGAGCGTTTAGATAAAAAGAGGAATAAAGAAGAACGCATGCTACGTTTTTGGCAAGAAACCAGAAGGGTGTTAGAGGAGAAGATAGTTGATGCTAATACGGAGGAAAAGTCTTTAATTGATGCTCAACTACGCTTAATTCACTGGTTAATGCATTTAAAAAAACGAGGGCTTCAATTATCAACTATTGAAAGCTACTTAGGATCGTTTGGTAAAGAATTTATATTTGAGATTTGGCTCAATAAATTAGATTTAAAGCAACAATCCATTGATGATTATGAGGATTTATATCGGCAGCTATTGAAATACAGCAGTGAACGTGATGAAAAAGCAGTTCAACGAGATTCGGTGAAAGGAAAAACCTCTCGTAAGATGCACCAAAGCGCAGAATACCGTTTTGGTCGCCTAAAAGATTTTCATCAATTCTGTATAGAGAATTATGATGCTCCAGGGGTATTGGTGTTACAGAATTCAAGTTTTAAGCATTTACAAATTTGCAATGCACGGCTAGTGAGTCCTTTGCTATTTGGCAAATTATTGGAAAAACTAGAAAATTTAAGTCAAGAGCCAACGGCATCAGAGTGGGTCGATCATCTGAGTTGTTTAAAGCTGATGTATTTACTAAGTTATAGAACTGGACTTCGATTAAATGAAGTTCGTTGTCTTAAAATACAAGATATTATTTGCCCAGAGTTACTTTGTAAAGAAAAAGAAAATACAGCTTTTAATAATATCACGCTTCATATTCAGAACAATTCATATCGCCGTCTGAAAACGCAAAGTGCAAATCGTCAAATACCTTTGAAAATTGCATTGTCAGAACATGAGTTTTTAGTAGTACAACGTTACATACAACATCGTTATGAGCAATATTTGGTTAATCAGCAGGATGATCTACTTTTTAGTGTGAATCATCGTGTATTAACTGATCAATGTATCAGCAAAATTACAGTAGATTTGTTTAGTCAAATATTAGGTATGCATCATGGCTTTAGTTTTCATACATTACGCCACAGTGCTGCTAACTATCTAGCAATAACTTTGCTCGGTTCAAAAGAAATGATCAAGACCTACACAGATTGTCCTTGGGTAAAAGCAAAAAAGATGAGGGATTTATTGTTTGGTATGAAAGCACGTGCTCAAGAAGAGATTATTCAACATAAATGGCAGGTGCTCGCCTCTTGGATGGGGCATAGCAGTATTGAGCAAACGGCTTCAAATTACCTTCATGTTTTGGATTTATTAGCAGTCGATCGAATTTATAATTCGCCGTGTATCATTTCAAAAAAAGTATTAGAACAGTGTTTTAGTCCAGTGAAGTCAAGTACAGACTACATAAACCTAAATCGTTATACTCAGCAGCAGAAATGGTTTAATTCTTATCAGCAAACACAGCCAGTTACGATTGCTGGCCGACAAGAAAAGAAGTTTAGTATCGAGAAGAGTAATCTGACACCTTTTCAACGTTTGATAAGTTTTAGAGAAGGTCGTTTAAGCGAAGATACTCAAGCTCAAGAATGGATGCAACGATGTCAATGGATGAGCAATAAATGGATGGATCGCCAAAAATTTAATTTAAAAACGAATTATGTTTATAGTAAGAATTTAGAAGAGAGTTGGTTTGATGAACTTTACGAAAAGGCTAAAAAACTGACTCGTCAAGATGAAATAATTCCTCTCCTTGATTTTCATTATAAAGATGATAGGCAGCAAGATGCACTGAAAGAAAAGAACATGTTTAAGGCGCTTAAAATATTATTATTACTTGGAAAACTGCGTAAGAATTTTCTACATTTTCAATGCCGAATGAAAGGTGATGAGCAACAAATTGTTAATTTTATTACTGGTATAGAGCCAATGTTAGGAGATCATCTGTATTTAGAAAAACAAAACTACCCAGTTAATTTGGGTGCTCCTGAGCGAACCGTTAAATTTAGTTTTCAAAGAGTTGTCGGTTCTAACAAAAAAAATGTTACTCCGCTGGTTATATTTAATTTAATGTTAAAAATGATGCAAGAAGATGAACTCTGGATCAAATAGCCTAAGCATCTTAAAAAGGGGAAATTTAAAAGCTTTAGCATCACAGTTTCGTCACTGGATTTTAGACACTAGTGTAAATTGGTAAATCGCTGAGCTAAAGTGTTGTAGTCCAAACTCGATATGACAGTTACCCATTTTATAGTGTGCCTGTCAGGTTAAATTTGAGCTAAATTATTCTCAGCCCAAATCCGCTTCCAATCAAATAATGATTCAAGTGGCGTGCCGCCTCTGCTCAATCTAATTCACAGTACCTAAAACAGGTATCAACTTCGGCCCAGCCATTCTCGCTTTGCTAATGATATCCACCAGCTCATAATAAGTCAGTTCAAACTTATCATCACTATCAAAAACATAAACCATGTTCTTGCCTTCATGTTCTTGCGGAGTAGGTGGTACAAATCGTTTCGGGATTAGGAGTTGAGTAATTTGTTCGTCAGTTAATTTAAATAAGTGCATGTTTTTATCCTACTCTAGGTAAGTCAGACCATTTTGTTAAATACGATGGTGATCTAAGGTTTTGATTCATGTGCCATGAGGCTTCTTGATTGTTGGCAATGCCTAGCGTAACGAGATTCTTCCCAAACCGTTCACTGATGGCTTCAATAACATCTGAAAGTTTTTCGCGCTCTTGCTTATGCGAATAGTCCGTGAATAGATCAGGCACAAATTTGGATTTATCCTTAATTTCTAAAAGTACGATTCCTGCCTTTTTATACTTAAAACCCTTCTTAAATATCTGATCGATACCTTTCATTGCAGCCTTGGTGATAAGTAACCAGTCGTCTGTATGCTCATGCATCTGAACTACGGTGTATGGAGTGTAACGCTCAGTCTTATCAAATCGACTGGTTTGAATATAAACCCCAATCATCTTGCAGATTGAGCCATCATCACGCATTCGCTTTACTGCTCTGGCTACATAGAGTCGCACCGAAGCCTTTAGATCATCCACTTCATACACAGGGCTGCCATATGAACGGCTGCTGATAATCTGCTTTTTGGCTACTGCATCATCAGTCAGGTCGATACAAGACAAACCCTGTAACTCAAGTACTGTCTTTTCCATGACGATGCTGAATTGCTTTTTAATTTCTTTAGGATTGGCGTTAATCAGATCTAGAACAGACTGGATGCCCATAGCATTGAGTTTCTTGCAGTTCTGCCTGCCGACTCCCCAAACATCAGATACATCGACTTGCGCCAGTAAAGTCTCAGCAGAGCACTGGTCCATATGAACTAAATTACACACGCCACCAAAATACTTGTTCTTCTTGGCTAAATGATTGGCAATCTTGGCTTCAGTTTTAGAGCGACCGATTCCAATACAGCAGGGTAGGCCTAACCATTGGAATGCTTTAGTTCTCATATCTTGCGCATATTCTGTCAGGTCAAATAAGTGCTCATACGTTGTGAGCTTTAGGAAGCATTCGTCAATTGAATAGACTTCTTGCTCTCCAGGTGCAACATAACTCCCGAGAAGCTCCATAAAGCGTCTGGACATTTCACCATACAGAGAGAAATTACTCGAGAGAACCTGAATGTTATGTTGTTTGATCAAATCCTGAATCTGAAATACAGGAACCCCCATCTTTATACCTAAGTCTTTTGCTTCTTGGCTTCTTGCCACGGCACAGCCATCGTTGTTGCTGAGCACAATGGTTGGGCAATCATTTAGGGCAGGGTTAAACACACGTTCACACGAGACGTAGCAATTATTCACGTCAACTAACGCAAATATCTCATTTTCACTTTTCATTTTTATTCTTCTTTTTATGAACGGTGATGAATACGTTTTAAATTAAAAGTCACTACACCCCAAATAGATATTGTCTGACTGTCGTTGGGAATGATGTGATTGTATCTAGGATTCTCAGCTTTTAACCAAAGGTCTGGAAGAGGGTAGTCTTCATCTCCGAAAATCTCTTTGATTTCAGACTTAGACATCTTGCTTGTAATCATTAACCGCTTAATTGTCGAAGCACTATTATCAATTAATGCAATTACGATATCGTAGTGCTTTGCTTCTATACTGCGATCAACAATGATCGGATCATTAATCTCAAAACCTGCATCAAGCATCGATTCACTGTCTACGTAAGCGATAAATGTAGAAATAGGGTTATGAATAAGGAATTCATTCAGATCGAGTGCTTTATCTTGTTCATCCTTGATACTAAATGCAGGACCAGCAGGAATGCGCTCTAAAGAGACTGGAATTGAGACTTTGGATTTGGGTAGTACTGCGGTTAACCCTAATTTCTCAACAAGTTCATTTTGAACAGCGATTTGCTCTAGAACTGTATTGATGGTAGGGCTTGGCTTACCCTCTGGACCCATGAGCTCTTGCAAAGATGACCATGCGTCATCAGAGAAGTAGATAGGCAACTTCTTAGACATGTGATACTCCTACGCTACAGTGGCGTGTTTGGAAGTAGAATTTGTCTAAATATGATATTACTAACAGGGATTAAAATTCAAATTTAAAAAGTTGTGGATAAACAAGGAGAAGTCAAAATAAGTCGTTTTGTTTCTGCTCATCGCGTGGAAAAGTGAACCGTACCGGGTTTGTCGGAGACTAACTTTCTTGAGAGAATGTCCCAATGACAAAACCAAAATATACTCCTGAAATCAGAGACAGAGCGGTTCAATTATTGATTGAATCCGAAAAAGATTATCCTTCTACTTGGGCTGCAATCACAGCAATTGCACCTAAAATTGGTTGTACCCCTGAAACACTACGTTCCTGGCATCAAAAATATTTGGATCAACAAAATCCAGTTTAAGTACAGCAGCTTTCAGATCAAGAACGTATTAAACAGCTCGAACGTGAAAATAAAGAGCTGCAACGTGCCAATGAAATTCTACGCAAAGCAGCCGCTTTTTTCGCCCAGGCGGAGCTCGACCGCCCACACAAATAATGATGGATTTTATCCATAATAATAAAGAGCCGTACGGAGTCGAGGCGATTTGTAGGATTTTACCTATCGCACCTTCAACTTATTACCGGACTCTAGATCTCTGCGATGAGAAGCATTGCTTCGCAAGGGAACATCGAGCGAAACGAGATCTACATGATCAACATCATGCTGAACAGATTAAACGTATTTGGAAAGAAAGTTCAGGTCGTTATGGTGTGCGCAAAGTCTGGCAAAAACTAAGACACGAAGGCTATGTTATTGCACGTTGTACAGTTGCTCGATTGATGCAACAGCTAGGTATACAAGGTGTTTGGCGTGGTAAGAATAAACAAACAACGCGTAGCCGAGATGATCAAAAATCAGCAGATGATTTAGTAAAACGCAATTTTAAAGCTGATCATCCTGATCACTTGTGGGTGGCCGACTTCACGTATATTCAAACCAATTCAGGCTGGGTCTATACCGCATTTATTATTGATGTGTTCTCACGAGCAATTGTTGGATGGAAAGTATCAACACGGATGAATACCGACATGGTGCTCGCTGCACTTGAGCAGGCATTGCATGATCGAGGAATGCCAAATAACGTGATTCATCATAGTGACAGAGGCGTACAGTATCTTTCAATTCGCTATACCAACCGTTTAGAAGCAGCGAATTTACGAGCATCAGTCGGCACTACGGGGGATTCATACGATAATGCATTGGCTGAAACAGTGAATGGGTTGTACAAAACAGAGGTGATTGAATATTTAAAAGCAGATTGGCGTGGTTTGGGTGATATACAACTTGCCACATTAAATTTGGTAGATTGGTTCAATAAAGAACGTATACATAGTTCACTAGGTTATGTATCACCTTTTGATTTTGAAGCGATGTACTATGATAAAATTAACCCGTTAGGTCAGGTGGCCTAACTTAAACAAAAAGTCTCCGACAAACCCGGTACGGTTCATTTTATATACTCTAGGACTTACGCACTATCATTTATAGATTCTCTGGGCTTTGTTGCACAAAGATTTGAAAGGCAAAGTACCCCTAATTGAGCCAAATTTCCTGATCCACCTCTCTTTTAGAAAAACGTATCTGCCGATACATTAAACCGCTCAGACAATGCCTTAATATGACGAATATTCAGTTGGCGTTTACCACTTAAAATCTCAGAAATCACTGATGGTGTTGCAACCTCTGTTAAGTCAGACTGACCTAAACCATGTTGCTCCATCAAAAAAGCCAAAGCAGCACGACCGTCCCCTTTAGGCATAGGAAGATGCTCATTTTCATAATCAGAAACCAAATCACCAAGCTGATGAGTAAGCCCCATTAAAGGATGGGACTCGTCATCACCAACAGTATCTAAAAGTTCATCTAAAGCTTCAACAAGTGTATGAAAGTCGTCTTCATTTTCTGGCTTGCTGAGCAATGGTGCAACGCAGTGCCAGTGGTCTACGGCCTGTTTAATCATCGCGTTCATACTAACCTTCCTTCCAATGACCTTTGTCATATTCTTTATGGTACAAGACATCACGGATATACACACGTTTTGCTTGATACATCACGACTGCAATAAGTCGGATCTTGTTCCCGCCAATATCGAATACATGGAACTTTCCAACTTTATCGACCTCTGGAAAGAGATGTTTCATCTCAGCAAAATCTTTCGGATCGTTTGCCTTTATGGTTCGATACCAACCATCTAATGCCGTTTCAGCCTGTGGCCACTTTTGCATTGCTTCTATAATTCGAGTGTGGGTGATCACATGCATAACATTTTATCGCATTTTGCAATATTGAATGGCTAGGATGAATAAAGCGCCACACGGAGCTTTATTCATTATCAAAATGCACTTAATCTGATGATCTTAAAAAATAAACCTTTTAGCATTTCATGCGCAATAAGGCTGATACCATTAGTACAACAAAAATGAGTTCCACTCTAGTTAACATCTTAGTTCCATTTACTTTTCACTTAATTTATATAGCCGTTAAGTCGCAGCATCAATGACATAACATGACATGGAAAATAATCAAAAAAGATAGAATCTAGATTTTTGTTACATTTACTATCCGCATACTTTAACAGCAGCTTTGAGTGTTTCACTTAACCTTTAAATTTTTTTTAAAATTAAATATATTTACATATACGTTCTAAAATTTGATAGAATTTATTAAAACTTTAGATTCTAAGTGTAAATAATGAGAAGCGCTAATATTCGACGTGATGGCTACTTAAAATTTCTGAATACATGGCAAGACCGTGATGTCATTAAAGTACTTTCAGGTGTGCGTCGCTCTGGAAAATCCACCTTATTGGCGATGTTTCAACAAGACCTAAAAGCACAGGGTGTACAAGCCGAAAACATCATTGCCATCAACTTCGAATTTATGGAATTTGAAGAACTCACCGATTACCGTAAACTACATGATTATGTATTGTCCAAAGTTGATAAAAGTAAAAAAAACTATGTTTTTTTAGATGAAATACAACATGTTACAAATTTTGAGAAAGTAGTCGACTCTTTATATGTTCGGGATTATATCGATTTATATATTACAGGCTCAAATGCATTCTTTCTAAGTGGAGAACTTGCGACTTTACTTACAGGACGCTATATCGAGCAACATGTTCTACCTCTGTCATTCCAAGAATTTAAACAGTGGCATATTGAAAATAATCCGATCATCCAACAATTATCCAATCGTGATTTGTATGCCATGTATACGCGCAGTAGTTTCCCTTATACGCTTGCCATGACTAGCCAGCAGGAAACTTATGATTACTTGCAAGCGGTCTATGCCAGTGTAATGTTTAAAGATGTTATTCCCCGTTTGAATACTGCCGATATTAACTCTCTCGAGCGTGTCGCAAGATATTTGGCAAGCGTGACAGGCTCACCTATTTCTATCAATAAAATTAAAAATACCTTTGTTTCAAGTGGGGTTAAAATTTCATTTGAAACAGTAAAACGCTATATTCAGGGCTTACAGGACAGTTTGTTATTTTATAGTGCCGCACAATTTAAAGTACGCGGGCGTGAGTTATTACAATCCTCTGAAAAATACTATTTAGTTGATGTCGGATTGCGCCGGATTATGTTGCCTGATGCTAATGCTGATCAAGGTCATATCTTAGAAAATGTGATTTATCTTGAGCTTGTCAGACGAGGTTATACCGTCTATGTAGGGCGTGTTGATGAATATGAAATTGATTTTGTTGCTGTCGATACTTTACAGAATTTAACTTATTATCAAGTGGCATTAGAAACGCTCAATGAAGAGACACTCAGCCGAGAGTTACGTCCATTACAGAAAATTTCTGATTCGTATCCCAAATATTTACTTACCTTAGACACGATAGGGACTGAAGCAAATTATAATGGTATTGTAAAAATGAGTGCTCTCGATTGGTTGCTATCTGAAAATAAGTAAAGTTGAGGATAGACATGGATACTCTTATTTATTAAGGCTCTAGACTAGCAGAATAGATATGTTAGTCTAGAATCATGATAGAAAACAGTAAATTAAGTCACTATAAGATTTAAAAAATTATTCAGTGCTTTTGCATTGATATTCCTGCTTCTAAAACAGCCTTATTGCTTAACTTGAACCGTAATACCATCAACTATTGGTACATGCTTTTTAGAAAAGCAATCTACGATCATCAAACAGATTTAAGAGCAAAGTTTGTAGGTTCTATTGAAATTGATGAGAGCTATTTTAGGGCAAAAAGACAACGTGGTTTTCATGGGAAGTTGAAGCGAGGTCGAGGTACTTTAAAACAACCTGTATTTGGAATATTTGAAAGGAATGGTCGAGTTTATACAGAAATAGTCCCTGATTGTAAAAAGACTACATTACAAAAAGTTATCTTAGGTAAAGTTGCACTTGAAAGTGTAATTTATAGTGATGGTTGGCGTGGATACAATGGTTTGGTAGATGTTGGTTACTCAAAGCATTTTAGAGTAAATCATGGAGTGAATGAATTTGCTAGAGGACAATGTCATATAAATGGAATAGAATCATTCTGGAGCTTTTGTAAAAGAAGGCCAGCAAAGTTCAACGGTATATCAAAAGAGTATTTTGATTATCATCTTAAAGAAACAGAATGGCGTTGGATGAGGGAGCCTAATGAGCTAGCAACAGAGTTGTGGGACCTCATTAGGTAAAACTAAGTGCAAATCTGCTAGTCTAGAGCCTTGCAAATAAGGCATCGAATAAGACGTGGTTTTAGAAGAAGTTGTAATTTCTCCAAAAAGCTTGAAAACCATTTTAAAGCCTTCGACTTAACCTTCTTTTACATCAATAATGGCTTCATTTAATGTCAGCATACTTTTTAAAACACCACCGGATTTTTTTCTACTCTTTTTTTATATCTAACTCAGGTTAGTGTAATTAGCTGCTTATTTATCTCATCTTACATATTAAGTAGAGATGGGACTTAAGATGGTTACTAAAATAAAAATACTAATAACAATAAATATATAAAACAGTGTATTACAATTTTATATGATGCGTAGCCTACGCATCATATATAAAGCTTTCTATTTTGATATAATTGATACAATCAACCCCTTATTAGGTTTCATTTAAATTCCATGAGTCTTACTGAAATTAAAGTTCGCCAAGCTCATTGCAAGGAAAAAACCTGTTTTTTATCTGATGAAGATGGGCTTAGCCTGAAGATTGAACCGAGTGGAAGAAAATCTTGGTGCTATCGCTATACAAATCCACAAACTAAAAAACGTCGACGCATTCAGTTAGGTCTTTATCCTGATTTATCACTGAAAAAGGCACGACAAGTCAGAGATGACTTTAAAGACAATAATTTCTGTTTTGAACATGATACTGCCTCTAATGTCATCACCTTTGGTAAGGTCGGGGAGGAGTGGTTACAGTTCAAACTGAAGAATGCTTTCAACGATCTACCCCGCTGTGGTGTACTACAGTTAGCAGAAAGATGCTTACAGCAAGATATTTATCCAGACCTTCAGGATTTACCTTTTCAAAACATCAAGCGTTATGACCTGGTTTCAGTAATCAAAAAAATAGAGGGACGCCAAGTAAAAGAACCTGTCAAGAAAGCTTGTAGTTATTTGAACCAAATTTATGACTACGCTGTAGCGATGGGTTATTGTGAATTCAACATCGCGCATGGTTTAAATAAAATCGCCATTAACAGTAAAATCAAGAAGAATTATCCGTATTTGAAAGCGGAGGATATATCTGATTTTAAGTATAAATTACAAAAATTGGATGCCCATCCGATTATTAAAAAAGCACTGATGTTTAAATTATATACTGGAGTGCGAGGGGCTGAATTGTTATTGTCTGAGCCTCATCATTTTGATTTAAATGAAAAAATATGGAAAATACCTGCCTTGCATATTAAACAGTTTCGACGAAAAGTCATATTAGGCCATGAGATTCCAGATTTTTTAGTTCCACTTTCAAATCAGGCTTTAGAGATTTTGAAAGACGTCATGCAGTGGTCATACGGTGAAAAATACCTTTTTGCTAGCCCTCGCAAACACAATCAACCGATTCATTTTAATACTCTAAATATGGCCATACGTAAGATGGGGTATGGCAAACATCAACTATCTTCTCATGGATTACGTTCAACTTTTAGTACCATTTTGAATGACTCAGGTTTGTTCCAAGATAATTGGATTGAGGCACAACTTTCACATATTGATAAGAACCGTACCCGTGCCAGCTATAATCACGCTGACTATTTAGCTCAACGGACTGAAATGATGCAGTGGTGGGGTGATTATTTAAGTACTAGTAAGTGAAAATCGTACTTTTAAACATAAAACATGATGGGATGTCAAATGGATAGTAAACAATATACTTACCGTGTTAAATGGTCAGCAGAAGATAATGGGTATGTTGGATTGTGTGCTGAGTTTCAGAGGTGGTCCCACATGTTTGAACAACTAAAAGCTTATTTATAAGTGATATTCTGCTCTAGTTAAGCTACCTTATTTTGTTGTGGTAGCTGGTCATAGTAAAACTCATCTGGGGTCATTTTGTCCAGACTCGAATGAGGCCGTTTCAAATTATAAAATTCAAAATATGCACTCAATTGCTTTTTCGCATCTGTGACACTGCTATAAGCTTTGAGATACACCTCTTCATATTTAACGCTCCGCCATAATCGTTCAACCATCACATTATCTACCCATCGACCTTTACCATCCATACTGATTTGAATGCCATTTGATTTCAATACATCAATAAATGCATCACTGGTAAACTGGCTGCCTTGGTCTGTATTAAATATTTCAGGTCGACCATATTTTTCAATCGCTTCATTTAAAGCCGAAATACAAAAATCCACCTCCATACTAATCGATACCCTATGCGCAAGTACCTTGCGGCTATGCCAATCAATCACAGCACATAAATAAACAAAACCTTTTGCCATAGGGATATACGTTATATCCGTAGACCACACTTGATTACTGCGCTGAATAGCCAATCCTTTGAGCAGATATGGATATTTACGGTGAGCTTGATTAGCCTGGCTTAAATTTGGTTTGCAATATAACGCCTGAATACCCATTTTCTTCATTAAAGTACGTGTATGACGTCGTCCTATATGATGTCCTTGACGATTCAACAAATCACGCATCATACGACTGCCTGCAAAAGGATATTGCATATGTAATTCATCAATACATCGCATCAGCTTCAGATCTGATGCACTCACAGGTTTTGGGCGATAATAATAACAACCACGGGAGACTTTCAGCAGCTTAGCTTGTTTAGATACTGAAATCTGAAGTGAGTCGTCGATTAACTTTTGTGGTTGAAGCGGCCCAGTTTCTTCAACACACCTTCTAAAAAATCAATTTCTAATGCCTGCTCACCGATTTTTGCATGTAGTTTTTTTAGATCGATGGGTGGTTCTGTTGGAGCTTTTGATTGATCGAAAGCTTGCGAGGAAGCTGAGATCAATTGATTTTTCCAGTCAATAATTTGGTTTTGATGAACATCAAATTCAGCACTCAATTCAGCAAGTGTTTTTTCTGCTTTAATCGCAGCAAGTGCTACCTTAGCTTTAAAATCATTTGAATGATTTCTTCTTGGTCTACGTGCCATAAAATACTCCTTATATCGATGTTTATAACATCATTTGGGGAGCAAAATATCACTTATAGCTGTTGTTCAAATTTCCTGATCCACCTCTTTCCATCATTGTCTTGGCATGATGCGGATCAGTCTAAAGCATTCTCAGCAATAGAGGAGCTCGGTGCTGATGTTGTCGCTGATATGATTAGCAATAATGAAAAAGTTCCTACACCACTCTTTGGAAAAATATAGTAGGCTGTTTAATGTCCTTGTTCTCAGTGGTTCAACAAAAACTAGCCCTCGAAGCTGCAGATCTAAGTGTGGGCATGAACAAGAATTTATGCTTCATATATTCTGTAAATCGTATGAATTTGAATTAATAGGTATTTTAAAGAAAGTTTTCTTTGATTTAGTGTTTTTATATAAAAAAATAAGGGGCTGTAGTAGATTAGCAGAAGTGCTACTCTATGAAAATGAAGATAAATCGTTGTAAATTAGATAAAAATACCCAAAGAAAGCTTGTCGAGTTCTTTGTTGCTGAGGTAACAGCTAGAACTGCGGCCAATTTGCTGGATATTCAGCCTAATACTGCGGCACTATTTTATAGAAAAATACGTGAAATAATCATGTACCACCTTGACCAAACTGCCGATGATATTTTTGAGGGAGAGGTTGAGTTAGATGAAAGCTACTTTGGTGGCACTCGTAAGGGAAAGCGTGGGCGTGGTGCTGGTGGAAAAGTGGCTGTATTTGGTATACTAAAGCGCGGTGGTATGGTTTATGTCAAGGTTGTCCCTGATACCAAGTCTGATACATTAATGCCTGTTATTACACGTAAAGTAGCGCCTGATAGTGTGGTTTATACTGATAGCTATCGAAGCTACAATGTGCTTGATGTTAATTGTTTTTATCATGAGCGAATTAACCATTCTAAAGATTTTGCAAAAGGTCGAAATCATATTAATGGTGTAGAAAATTTCTGGAATCAAGCTAAACGCATCCTAAGGAAGTACAATGGGATTGACCGAAATGCCTTTCCATTGTTTATTAAAGAATGTGAGTTTAGATTTAACTATGGGAGTCCAAAACAACAGCTCGAAATACTGTTGGATTGGACGGGTATTTGACCTTATCTACTACAGCCCCAAAAATAATTTTTAAAAACAACTTAGGCTAATTGATAAACACTATCTGGAAAGATTAAAAGAAAATATTTTTTAATTTCTGCTAATTCATTTAAGTTAGGTTCCCTTTCAAGCAGTTGAAATGTCCAAATAAGTACAGCCTGATGATTATCATAGCAAGAATTGACTCCAAGAAAATTAGCCATTCCATAACCCCTATCGATGTTCATTTCTTTAATTAGTTGATTTCCCAAGTCACGAGCTTGCTGGCTGATCCATAACTCATTTGGCAACATGGCGGTCATCTCCACAAAATAATCTAATGCAGCTTCAATCCTTATATTTAAAAAGTTATAATTTAGTTGAAATAGATAAATTATGCTTTCTATAAGTTGTAATAGTCTGCTGTAGGTTAATTTTAGCAGAGTATTACTCAGTCAACAACTTAAAATAACTTTTAGTAGGTTATTTTTTTGTAAATGAATTGATATATGATTACTTGTAAGTTATCCAGCCTCATGGGCGATCGAAGAATTTTAAAATTAAGTGATGTGGTACATGCGACAGGCATCAATCGTAATACGCTGACAAGTATGTATTATGACCGTGCTATACGTATCGAATTGCCAGTCGCTGATAAGTTATGTAAATACTTTAACTGTACGATGAATGATTTGTTTGAGTTTAAGGACGAAGTTGAAGAAAAAGATTAACCAATACTTCTTTTGATAAGTTTTTTCTACAGGTCTAATAATGAATTTTATAAAATTTCATCGAAAACAGAGATCTACTTTATTATTTATATAAAAGAATCAAACGAATGATAGAAGCGCAGATTCAAATCCCAAGTGCGACACATTTGTAGTTAGTTGAAAAAGTTAGGTGTATTCGTAGAATCATTGGACTTTTTCAACTCGCAATTGGAAAGCACACAATGAAGAAATAAACCCAACTTTCTCAAGATGAAAGATACGAAATTTATGCTACTTTGAAAAGTAAAAGTTCAATCGCTACCCTTGCTTGGGAGTTAGGACGTTCACGATCAACCATCTACCGTGAATTAAAAAGAAATACTGGGCAACGTGGATATAGAGCTCAACAGGCAGCTAAATTTGCAAGTCAAAGACGGTACCGTCCTTCATCATCAATGACAGCATTTGCCTTCGCTTATATTAATTATTTGATTGGTTTGGACTGGTCACCCGAACAAATTTCAGGTGCTTTAACACAACGCGGTTGGCTGGATGTACCTTCACATGAGTGGATTTACCAGTACATTTATCAAGATAAATCAAAAGGCGGTAAACTTCATCTACATTTAAGGCATCAGAAGAAATATCGAAAACGCGGTTACAAAAACACGGATCGTAGGGGTCAAATCATTGATAAAACAAGTATTCACTGCCGAGACCAGGACATTGATCAACGACAACGTTTAGGAGATTTCGAAGGTAACACGGTGATTGGTAAACATCATAAAGGTGCTTTATTGACTCTCGTTGATCGAAAGAGCCTGTATGTACATATTGTTCATTTAGGGCCAACAAGAGCATCCTCTCAAACGATTACTTGTGCATTAGATCGTTTACAAATGAGCCATGCTTATAGTGTGACATTTGATAATGGCAAAGAATTTTCCGAACACAAAAGAATTACTGATGCTGGCATAGAGACGTATTTTGCTGATCCTTACAAGTCTATTCAGCGAGCTAGAAATGAAAATACGAATGGTTTAATCCGTGGATATCTGCCAAAATCATCATCGTTTGATGGCGTGTCAAACGAACAAATAGAGCAGATAGAATTTGCACTCAACCATCGTCCTAGAAAAACACTAGGTTGGTATACACCGAGTGAAGTTATGGCTGGTTTTTATACTGTTGCACTTGCCGCTTGAATCCGCCATTTACAGAATTAGGCCGACCTTATACCCAAGTTGTCACTTAAATTTGAGGCGCCTAGGAGAGCTTTGCCTTTAAAGGCTTTATGCAACAAAGCTGTTTGATAACTATTTTTTTGAAATTTTTATTTTTCTTAGATTGGCCTCGTTAATGAACTCATTTTTCAGTACTAAGATTTTAAGCAACATAGAATATATAGCATTTGACACTTCGGACAAAATGTCGAACTTTGTAATCAATGTCTAATTAAGAATTAGAAAAAAATGCTAAAAAATATTTATATTATTGTTTTTATTAAATAAAAATTATTGGCACACAGTTTGCTATCTACATGACATAACCAATTGATCAACCTAAAAGGTGAAACCTATGTCAGATGTAATCGAGCAAGCTAAAACTGTAAAAACTCATCTTAAACCGATTGACCGTGATGGCTTAATGGCCTTTGCTGAAAAAGGCCGTAATAACCCACAGAGCATGGGCGGAAATAAGGTACATACCATCATGCAAGGCATGTATCGAAGCTTAAGTTATGTAGGAAACCATCAACCTGTTGTGGTGGATGAGCCTTTACATTTATTTGGTGAAGATACCGCACCAGCACCAGGTGAAATTGTGCTTTCTGGTTTGGGGGGGTGTTTAGCTGTTGGTATTACAGCTGTAGCGACATGGAAACGTATCCCATTAAGCAAGCTAGAAATTTTCTTAGAAGCAGATATTGGTAATCCTGCTGCTTGGGGTGCAGGTGGTGCATTAAAAGCGCCTGAAGAAATGGGCTTCCAAGCGATTCGAGTCAAAGTGTTAATTGAGGGGGATGCAACACGTGAAGAATTGGATGAAATTGTGAAACATGCCAATTTCTACTCACCAGTTGCCAATTCTATGCGTAATCCTATCGCATTTAGTATCAGTTTAATGGGTGAATAAATAGAATTTATCTAAGCCTTTATTTTCACTTTTTATAAAATTTTAGGAAAAAATGATGATTACAAATCGAAATCAGGTCACAGAACAAATTATCTCAGCCAAAGTCATGAAAGGTTTAAAGTGGTCTGACGTTGCAGAGCAACTTGGCTTATCAAAAGAGTGGGTGACATCAGGTTGTCTAGGCCAAATGGCTTTTGATAAAGCACAAGCTGAAAAATTGGGCGAAATATTTGATCTGTCTGATGAAGCGGTGGCATGGCTACAAATTGTCCCTTACAAAGGGTCATTACCTACAGCTGTTCCAACCGATCCACTGATTTACCGTTGGTATGAAGTAGTTAGTGTTTACGGTTCAACCATTAAAGAACTAATTCATGAAGAATTTGGTGACGGGATCATGAGTGCGATTGATTTTAGTATGGATATCCAGCGTGAAAGCAATCCAAATGGTGACCGTGTCAATGTCGTCCTCTCAGGCAAATTCTTGCCATATAAGAGTTACTAATTCTGTTACGACTAAAGGCTCATGCATGAGCCTTTAGATATTTTCTATCACAACGTTAATTTTTGGGAGAAAATCTCATGGGATTATCCATTTGGCATATTTTGGTCTTGCTGATTGTACTGATTTTGGTGTTTGGTACTTCACGTATTAAAACTCTTGGTCGTGATTTAGGTACTGCAATGAAAGATTTTCGGCACAGTATCAATGATGATTCCGCCATGATCGGCAATTCTCAGGATGACTTAAAGCAGAATCACAAAACAACTCAAGTTGCACAGGACAAGTAGTCAGTGCAATGGAGAACATGATGTGCTGATTTAAGGAGGGATAGCTATGCTTAATGTAAGCATCACAGAATTCATTGTGTTTGTCATTCTAGCAATTTTAATTCTGGGTCCAGAAAAGCTACCATTTGTTTTGGTAAAAGCGCGTTCTTTTTATAAAAAGACAAAGTATGTTTTTGACAGCAATATTTATGCTTTAGAAGCACAAATCGAAAAATATTGTAGTCCTATAGAATTGTCTCGAAAGCAATATATCTACCTTGACCCAATTGCTTTTTCCCCTTACCACAGTCTGTTCATTCAGCAGCTATTTCGGATCCGTTCGAATCAATTATGCACTATTGGCTTAATCCATCAATTACATAGTCATGCATTGCAGCAGGAAATTTGGACAGCGAAAATACAACAAAATTTGCAGCATAACGCTTCAAAGCAGCACTTGCAGGAGGTAGCTTAAATGAAAAAATCATATGTACTTGCTGAACCTGATACTGCAATTTTACCAATAACAGGACACATTCGTGCTTTAAGAAAATGTTTGATTCAAATGCTTGGTTTTGTAATGTTGTTGGTGCTTGGATTATTACCTTTTCACAAAACTATATATGAGTGGATTTCCCAACCCCTAATTGAACAATTACCTAATCAAAGTCAGATGATTGCAACCACGGTTACAGGAACATTTGTTGCGCCGCTTCAACTCATTTTATTTGTCAGTGTATTAATCAGCTTGCCAATATTGGTGTATTGCCTGTGGAACTTTATTAAACCGGGCCTTAAACATATTGAACGGAGACTGGTATTGCCGTTATTTTTATGTGCGATTGGTTTATTTTATCTAGGGGCGAGCGGGGCATATTATTTTGTTTTACCGACAGCACTCCATTTTTTTATGAGTATTAGTCCTGATAGTGTATTACCAATGACGGATATTCAAAGCTATCTTCAATTTTGTTTGAGTTTATTTTTTATCTTTGGAATGATCTTTGAAATTCCGATTTTAATTTTTTTACTTTCTATCAATCAAATCGTATCAGTCCATGTCTGGAAGCAACAACGTCGCTTGGTTATTGTGGGCTGTTTTTTTGTAGCAATGTTTATTACACCACCCGATGCACTGAGCATGATTATGCTTGCGGTTCCTATGTATTTGCTCTTTGAAATTGGTTTAGCAGTTTCACAGTTATATTTAAATACAAAACGTATAGAGATCAATTAAACATACACTTTAGAGTTAGTTAGAATTTCAGTTTAGTTGCCATCAAAGTAGAATTCAAATCATCTCTTAATCCAGTTAGTCTGTAGTTGTATAATGCTTCTTTGTGCTCATTAAATGAGCATAATTGTTGTTTTTTCAAAATTTTAGTTGATAAGAATCTCCAGTTGGTACAGGTTTTGCTGAAGCAATCCCTAAATATTAATATGGAATTAGAAGGGATACGTTTAACATGAGCAATAACGTTAACGAAGTGACCCAGCTCAATACGGAAACAGCCTATTGGCGTACCCAGGAAATGTTGCTTTTACAACAAGTGACATCTTTGGCCAGTAAGCAACTAAATACCCAAATTGTATTTAGAGAAATCCTTCATCTTATGTCTGAATTATTGGGACTAAATCGTGGTCGTATTATCTTATTAGAAGACAATAAAAAATTTGGTAGCATTAAATATGCCTATGGTTTAACGCGTCAAGAAGTTGAACGTGGTCGCTATGCGCTAGGTGAGGGGATCACAGGTAGTGTTTTAGAGATGGGACAAACCATTATTGTTCAAAACATCGATGAGGATCATAATTTTTTAGCGCGTAGTGTTAAGCGTGAAAATCTGCCTCAGGAAATAGTCTCTTTTTATGCTTTGCCTATTCAGGTGGATTCTAAAACTGTGGGGGTCTTGGCTTGTCATCGTATTCGGTTGAGAAGGCGGATGATGAATGATGATTTAACGATCTTAAAAATCTTGACCACTATGATTAGCCAGATTTTGTATATGTATCAGCATATTGAAGACAAAACCAGTGCGTTGGCATTACAAAATGATTGGTTAAAAAAAATGTTCCATTCGGACAGTACACGTTATGGTATTGTTGGAAAATCCCCCCAAGTTCTCAAAGCTATCACCACGATCGAACAGGTTTCACAAGCCAATGCGAGCGTTCTCTTATTGGGGGAATCTGGTACTGGCAAAGAGTTATTCGCACGTGCGCTACATCTGGCAAGTCCACGCCGAGAAGAACCGTTCATCAAAGTTAACTGTGCTGCAATTCCTGAGAACTTATTTGAATCTGAA
>NZ_KB849344.1:0-22348 GCF_000368325.1 Acinetobacter sp. CIP 102529 | reverse complement strand
ATTCCTTAATGATGACCGTACGGTGGTATTTAAATGAACATAGCCATTCAAGAACATTCACAGCCGCTGATTATTGACGGCAAAGCAACTGCACAAACCGTTTTGGACGAGATCAAAAGCGAAGTACAGCAGATGAAAGCACAAGGTATTGAGCCTTGCCTTGCCGTAGTCCTGGTCGGGGATGATCCGGCCAGTCATGTCTATGTGCGTAACAAGGTTGAAAAAGCGCTGTATGTCGGCATCCGCTCACTGGAATACCGCATGTCAGCAGATACAGATGCTGACACACTGCTGCAGAAAATTGATGAACTGAATGCAGATGACACCGTGCATGGCATCCTGGTGCAGCTGCCATTGCCGGCACATATTGATGAAACAGCAGTGTTGCAGCGCATTCATCCGCTTAAGGATGTTGACGGTTTTCACAGTGAAAATGTCGGTGGTCTGAGTCAGGGCCGAGAGGTGTTAACCCCATGTACACCGACCGGCTGTATTCGCCTGCTCAAAGACACTCTGGGGCCGGATCTGTCCGGACTGCATGCTGTGGTGGTGGGCCGTTCCAACATTGTCGGCAAGCCGATGGCAGCGCTGCTATTAAAAGAAAGTTGCACCGTCAGCATTGTCCATTCACGCACCCAGAATATTCGCGACATTTGTAAAAATGCGGACATTCTGGTGGCAGCGGTCGGTAGGCCGAAAATGATCGATGCATCCTATTTAAAACCGGGTGCGGTGGTCATTGATGTGGGTATTAACCGCATTCAGGAAAACGGCAAAAACCGTCTGGTCGGAGATGTCGATTATGACGATGTGCTGTCTGTGGTCAAAGCCATCACGCCTGTTCCGGGCGGTGTCGGTCCCATGACCATTGCCTACCTGATGAAAAATACCCTTGATGCTGCGCGTATGCAGGCAAACATTTTTAAAAAATAAGCTAGCGGCATTGGAAAAGATGCCTTGGAGAAGAAATCATGCCACTTGGTTTGCTCAAATACGGATTAAGCAGTGAATATCCTGTTGAAGTTGATTTGCCTCCACCGAAGGAGCTGAAATCACACTATGACGTAGTGATTATTGGCGCTGGCGGGCATGGTTTGGCAATCGCATATTATCTTGCAAAATATCAAGGCATCACCAATGTTGCTGTGCTGGAAAAATCCTATCTTGGCGGTGGTAATACGGCGCGCAATACTGCGGTGATCCGTTCCAACTATCTGACCTCAGAAGGGGTGAAGTTCTATTCAGAATCGGTTGATTTATTTAAAAACCTGTCCAATGAATTTGACTTCAACATCATGTATTCAGAGCGCGGCCAGCTGACTTTGGCGCATACCGATTCTACTGTGCGTGCCTTCCGCCAGCGTGCCGAAGTGAACAAGCATTTTGGTGGTCGTACCGAAATGATTGACCGCCAGCAAATTAAGGAGCTGGTACCGTGTCTGAATCTTGATCCCGCGCATTTGCCGGTTCTGGCAGGACTCTGGCATATGGATGGTGCCACAGCGCGGCATGATGCTGTGGCCTGGGGCTATGCCAAGGAAGCGGCGAAACGCGGCGTGGAAATCCACCAGCTGACTGAAGTACAGGATTTTGTGACTGAAAAAAACCAGGTCACGGCGGTAAAAACCAACCGCGGCAGCATCAAGTGTGGCTGCGTGGTACAGGCGATTGCCGGTGCTTCCAGCATTTTAATGAACAAGCTGCATATCAAGTCGCCGATTCATACCTTCCCGCTGCAGGCCATGGTGTCCCAGCCGTTTAAACCGTTTATCAATCCTTTGGTCAGCTCGTCTGCTTTGCATTGTTATGTGCAGCAAACCAGCCGCGGTGAAATTGTCTTTGGTGGCGGTTCAGACCCTTATCCGCTGTACAACACCCGCTCTACCCTGGATTTAAAAGAAAGCCTGCTGGCTCATGCTATTGAAATGTTTCCGTTTATGGCCAATGTCAAACTCATGCGCCAATGGGCGGGCATGACCGACATGACGCCTGACTACAGCCCGATTATGGGCAAATCGCCTTATGACAATTATTACCTGGATGCAGGCTGGGGCACGTGGGGCTTTAAATCCACCCCGATCTGTGGCAAGACCATGGCGGAACTTGTGGCGACTGGCCGTACGCCGGATCTGATCAAGCCATTTGAATTGTCGCGTTTCAGCCGCTTCCAGCAAGTCAATGAAATGGGCGCCACTGCGGCGAGCCATTAAGGAGTAAACCCATGAAAATAATGATTTGTCCTTTAAATGGTCCAAGAAATATCAGTGAATTTAGTTATGGCGGTGAGCTGAAAACCATGCCGGACCAGAACACCTGCAGCAATGAAGAATGGGCAGATTATGTGTTCAATAAAAGCAATATTGCCGGTGTGGTACTGGAATGGTGGATGCATACCCCAAGCAGTTATTGGTTTATTGCCGAGCGCCATACAGTGAGCGATGAAATTCTGCGTACCTTTGATGCCAAGGAAATGTTTAGCCAGCGCATCGATTTTGAAAATCCGCCAGCTACAGAAAAAACGGCAGAACAGGCTGCTAAACAGGAGGTATCCGCATGAGCAATCTAGATTTAAACCGACTGCCTTTGCCGTATGGCATTTTGATTGACCGCAACCAGCCTGTGACTTTTCAGTTTGATCAGCAGACTTTTCAGGGCTATGCGGGCGACAGTATTGCCAGTGCCTTGATTGCCAATCAGCGCTGGATTATGTCGCGCTCTTTTAAATACCACCGTCCGCGTGCACCTTTAACCATGGCGGGACAAGATGCCAATACACTGATTCAATTGCCGCAGGAGCCGAATGTACTGGCAGATAGCACCGAGATTGCAGCGCATCTGTCGGCAATGGGGCAAAACTATGCTGGCTCGTTAATGAAAGACAGCGATGCGTTTTTAGGCAAATTCTCAAAATTTATGCCTGTCGGCTTCTATTACCGCTCATTCTACAAGCCTAAAGGGGTCTGGAAGCTGTGGGAGACCATGATCCGTAAAAAAGCCGGGCTGGGGGTGCTGGATCTGAATTTTCAGCCTGAATACTATGACAAAGCCTATCTATTTACAGATATTGCCATTATTGGTGCAGGTCCGGCCGGCTTGCAGGCAGCGTTGACTGCCGCGAATGCCGGTATGAAAGTGTTGTTAATCGAACAGGATAAAATACTGGGTGGCAGCCTGCATTATGCGCGTTTTGATGCCGAAGGCAAAAAAGCCGCTGCATGTGCAGCCAAACTGATTGCGCAAGTAGAACAGCATGAAAACATTAATGTGCTGAAACAAGCCATTTGTAATGCCTGGTTTACCGATCATTATTTACCTGTCATTCAAGGCAAGCGCATGTATAAAGTCCGTGCAAAGCAATGCATTGTGGCCAGTGGCAGTTTTGACCAGCCGGTGGTGTTCCGCAACAACGACTTGCCTGGAGTGCTGTTGACCAGTGCCGTACAACGTCTGGTCAAACTGTATGGGGTACGGCCCGGCCAGAAAACGGTTATTTTAACCGGTAACGATGACGGCTATCTGGCTGCTCTAGATCTGGCCGAAGCCGGTATCTCTGTGGCTGCCCTGGTCGACATGCGCGTGGGTGCAGAAGATCCCGCTTTGCAAAAAGCGGTTGAACTACACCACATTCCGGTCTATCTCAGCAGTACCGTGTATGAAGCCTTGCAAAGCAAGGACATGCAGCATCTGACCGGAGTCGATATACGTAGTATTGTTGCAGAAGGCCAGGTGGGTACACACAGCAAGAAAATTGATTGTGATGTGCTGGCCATGTCATCCGGTTATATGCCGGTGTACCAGCTGCTGTGTCAAGCCGGTGCCAAACTGAACTATAACGACAAAAAGGCACAGTTCAGCATTTCCGGTTTACCTCAGGGATTGCACATTAGCGGCTCTGTTGCCGGTGTGCATCAGCTGGACAATGTTCTGCATGATGCAGTGCAAACCGCCACGGATGCAGTGAATGCCATTTTGGGAAATGCTGCTACAGCAGCGAAAAAACCTGTTGTCGAAGCAGCGGTGAATTTCCCATGGCCAATTTTCGCGCATCCTAAAGGCAAAGAATTTGTCGATTATGATGAAGACCTGCAAATCCGCGACATTATTAATGCCACCAAATCGGGCTACCGTGATGTACAGCTGGTCAAGCGTTTTTCTACTGTGGGTATGGGACCTTCTCAAGGCCGTCATTCAGCCTTGCCTACTGCGCGTCTCGTGGCAAAATATACAGACCGCACAGTGAGCGAAACCGGGGTGACGACCGCCCGTCCACCGTTCACTGCAGAAAAATTGGCGCATATTGCGGGACGCGGTTTTGATCCTTTCCGTCAGACCGCCATGCATCAACGCCATATTGAGGCCGGTGCACAAATGATGCCGGCAGGCAACTGGCAGCGTCCGGCCTATTATGGTGACGTCTCTGGCCGTTTGCAGCATATTGAAAACGAAGTGCGCAATGTACGTCAGAATGTCGGCATGATTGATGTATCTACTTTAGGCGGATTAGATCTTCGCGGGCCTGACAGCGGCGAGTTCCTCAACCGATTATATACCTTTGGTTTTGTAAAATTACCGGTGGGTAAAACCCGTTATGCAGTCATGACTGCCGAAGATGGCGTGGTGATAGACGATGGTGTTGCCGGGCGTTTAAGTGAAAACCACTTTTATGTTACCGCAACCACCAGTGGGGTAGACCGCATTTACCAGCAAATGCTGAAATGGAATGCGCAGTGGCGCTTAAATGTCGATATAGCCAATGTCACGTCGGCATTTGCGGCGGTGAATATTGCCGGTCCGAATTCCCGAAAAGTGCTGCAAAAGGTCTGTCAGGACGTGGACTTCAGTGCAGCAGCATTTCCCTACCTGGGTTTGCGCACCGGAACCATTCAGGGCATTGCTGTGCGTATCTTGCGCGTTGGCTTTGTAGGCGAATTGGGCTATGAAATTCACTTCCCTGCACGTTATGGCGAGTTCATGTGGGATCTGCTGATGCAGGCGGGTCAAGAGTTCTCCATGAAGCCTTTTGGGGTGGAAAGCCAGCGACTACTGCGTTTGGAAAAGGGTCATATCATTATCAGTCAGGATACCGATGGCATGTCGCATCCTAAAGAAGTGGACTTAGGCTGGGCTGTAGCGAAAAGCAAGCCATGGTTCGTGGGCAAGCGTTCCATTGCCATTTTGGAACAGCAGCCCATGAAACGCAAATTGGTGTCCTTTGTGCTGGACAAACAGCAGCAGAAACCGCTGGAAGGCCATATTGTGCTGGATGGCGACAAAATTACAGGAAACGTAACTTCGTGTGAATATTCACCCACTCTGGACCAAATTATTGGCATGGCGTATGTCGGTATCGAGCAAAGCGCAGTAGGCCAACAGTTCCAAATTCGTGTAGAAAAAGGTGCAAGTGTCTACGCTACAGTAGTAAAAGCGCCTTTCTATGACCCTAATAATGCCCGTCAGGAGATCTGATTATGAGTATTTTACCTCAAGCGGAACGCAGTCCTATTCAAAAAACCTGTGCGGCCTATCAGTCTTATGGCGCAGGACGCTTGTTTCTTGCAGGCGGTGAGTCCCAGCACATTCAGCAATGTGCAGTGGTGGATTTAACCAATATGCCACGCGTCGGTTTCCGGGGAACCGACAGTGCCAGCTATTTAACTGCAGCGGGTTTTACATTGCCGGATGCACCCAATCGATTGTGTCATCAGGCCAATGGCAGCATTGTGGCACGGCTGTCTGCGACCGAATATTTAGTGCTGGGTGCAATGCAGGATTTTGGTGAAAGTGTAGCCGCACTGGAGCAGAGCTGGGAGCTGAGTGACCGCGCCAACTATCTGCTGCCGCGTCAGGATAGCCATGCCTGGATTCAGCTGACCGGGCAATCTGTGGCTTTCATCATGGCTAAGCTGTGTGCCGTCGATTTGTCCGCAGAAGCTTTTGCTGCAGGTCAGATTGCACAGACCTCGGTGGCGCGCATTAATGCTGTGGTGATGAATGTCAGCGATGCCCAGGCGCCGAAATTCAATCTCTTGTGTGACCGGGCTTCTGCACTGTATTTGTGGAATGTCCTGCTGGATGCCATTGCAGAATTTGATGGTCAGGCTGTCGGTATTGACGGGCTACTCAGCATGGCATAAATAACAATTCTGTTTTCCCCCAACTGTAATCCCCCTGAATGGCTGTTAGCGTAAGCTGGCAGCCATTTGCTTTATGCCCTAGAGTCAGGACAGCAATCAACCTTTATCATAAGAGCGTACAGCCGCCAATTCCAGCGCTATGCTTTTAAGCATTCACCATTTCCTAAAGCATCGTTTTGATCAAGAAAAAAATTAAATGCTTCAAAGTAATAGGACGAAATCCGCCGTTTGTTCTTGCCACCATGGCTACATGATCGCGCTACCCAGTTTCTTTATAATGATGACCCTGTATAGATAATTATCCTTATGGTTTTTTTGGGAATGTTCAGCAACCTATAGGGATAGAGCACTCGGCATTCGATCATACAATCTCAAAGACGTATTGTTGGAAAATGACCTAAAGGAAGCCGTCAGCAAGCTATCCATCCCTGTTTTGCCCATGAGAGAATGAGCGAGGAGCGTACCAGTTTAACCCGTTGACAGGGCACTCAGCAGTTAAAATCCGCAGATGGACAGTAGCGGGATTTAATCCGCAAAGGGCAGCATAGCCATGTATGCAAATGATGCAAAGCGATGTTGATCCCAAGCCGCCATAAAAAAACAAGGGCCAAAGCCCTTGTTACTTGATTTTCCACGGCCTTTAATTATAGGCACGTTCGTTATGATCACTGACATCCAGGCCTTGTTGTTCCTGTTCTGCCGTGACACGTAGCCCCACGGTTTTATCAATGATTTTCAGCAAGATCCAGCTCAAGATGCCGACATAGGCAAAGGTCATCGCAATACTGGCCAGTTGTGCCAAGAATTGCGGGAGCAGGGAAATGCCTTCAACATTGCCGCCCAACTCGGGGATACAGAAAATACTGGTCAGCAGGCAGCCAACCATACCGCCAATGCCATGTAATGAAAATACATCCAGCGCGTCGTCTACGCCGAGCTTTTTCTTTAGTATCATAATCGCGTAATAGCTGGCCATACTGGTGAGCAGGCCAATCACAATTGCACCAAAAGGGCCAACATAAGCGGCCGCCGGGGTAATGCCCACCAAGCCGCCAATGGCACCTGAAGCCAGACCAAAGGCTGTGACATGGCCGGAATACATTTTTTCAGCAAACATCCAGCCGACAATACCACCGCAGGTTGCCAGCATGGTGGTCATGAAAATCAGTGCGGCTGAAGAATTGATGGCCAGAGCCGAACCCACGTTAAAACCGAACCAGCCGGCCCAGAGCAATGCTGCGCCAATCATCACAAATACTACATTGTGCGGCGGCATCGGCGTAGCAGGCCAGCCCTTGCGTTTGCCCACCACCATGGCACCAACAAATGCCGTGACCCCGGCGGCAATATGTACGGCAGTACCGCCGGCAAAGTCTAATACTCCCCAGTTATGGAATAATGCGCCTTTGCCACCCCATACCATATGGGCCATGGGGCCATAGACCAGTACTATCCACAGAGATGAAAAAATAACCGTTGCCCGGAATTTCATTCTTTCCGCAAAGCCACCCAGTGCAATACACGGCGTGATCATGGCAAAGGTCATCAGGAACACAATCAAGATATATTCAGGAATGCCACCTGCCAGACTTTCTGCCGTGATGCCTTTCAGCATCAGTTTATCCAGGCCACCGACAATGCTGTTCAGGTTATAAACGCCTTCTTGCATATTGGTGGTATCGGTTGCCAGACTATATACCCCGGCCACCCATAAAATGCCGACAATCCCGGCAATCGCAAAAAACTGGGTAAATAACGACAGGATATTTTTGGCGCGGACCATACCGCCATAAAACAGCGCAAGTCCTGGAATAAACATCAGCAGGACAATAACAATAGAAACCATGAGCCATACAGTAGCAGGTCCATCAATCGTTCCCTCAGCTGCAAAAACTGCGCTAGGCGACAGCAGTACACTCAGCATGAGTAACTTCTTCACATTGTTCATTATCATGAATTGCTCCTGAATCTCATGAATATGGATTTACATTAGCTTGACCATTTTTTTGGTGGGAATTGGTATTACTAAAGGGAATATTTCTTTCATGATTCAAGATGCAATTCTTATACCAATAGTCTTTAATTAATAATTATTTTATTATTTTTCAAGTATATATTTTTACTTAATTTGCGGTTAAACGATCTATCATAATCATTTTCAAGCTAGGGCGTCTATATCTCAAAAGAAGTAGTCCTTTAGCTATGGTCAGCTGTTTTCACCCCGGAAAAGCAGATGGAAACTGCCACTCTCGGCATTGTATTTGCAAAAATAAAAGCAAATGCCCTAAAGCATTTGCTTGGTGAAGTTGAAGAATTTTAAATGGACTAAAATGAAGTTTTAATTTATCAACTGAAAGCGGGCTGCGGCGTTAATTATTATATGCACGTTCGTTGTGATCGCTGACATCCAGACCGCGCTCTTCCTGTTCCGGGGTTACACGTAAACCGATGGTCTTATCGACGAACTTCATAATCAGCCAGGTCAGCACGCCACAATAAATTACGGTGAGTACAATACTGCCTGCCTGTGCAGCCAACTGGTTCAGCAGGGAAATGTCGGCCACTTTGCCGCCCAGTTGCGGGATGCAGAAAATACCGGTAAGCATACAGCCGACCATGCCGCCTATGCCATGCAGGGCAAAGACATCCAGGGCATCATCAACCCCCATTTTATGCTTCAGCTTAGTCACGGCATAGAAACAGCAGATGGCGGTGATAAAGCCGATCGCCAACGCACCAAAAGGTCCGACATAAGCCGCTGCAGGGGTAATGCCCACCAGTCCGCCAATCGCACCTGAAGCCAGGCCCAAAGCCGTGACATGCTGGGTATACATTTTTTCAATCACCATCCAGCCTAAGATGCCGCCGCAGGTCGCCACCATGGTGGTCATCATGGCAATGGTGGCCGATGCATTGACCGCGAATGCAGAACCGACGTTAAAGCCGAACCAGCCTACCCATAAAAATGCTGCGCCGATCATGGTATAGACCACATTGTGCGGGGGAACGGGTGAAGCTGGCCAGCCTTTACGCTTGCCTAATACGATTGCGCCGACTAAGGCGGCAATGCCGGCATTAATATGCACCGCGGTACCGCCAGCAAAGTCCAAAACTCCCCAGGTGTGCATGATTGCCCCTTCACCGCCCCAAACCATATGGGTCATTGGTCCATATACCAAAACCAGCCATAGAGCAGAAAACAACACCACTGCACCAAACTTCATGCGTTCAGCAAAAGCACCTATGGCCAGACAGGGGGTAATGATTGCGAAGGTCATGCCAAAAATAATCAGAATATATTCAGGTACACCGCCCAGCAGAGTATTTTCATCAATACCCACCAGAAAGGCCTTATTTAAACTGCCGACAAAGCTGTAGAGATTGGTTACCCCCGCTTGCATATGGGTTTTGTCTGCACTCATGCTATAGACCACAGTCAGCCACAGTACACAAACCACGCCTGCTACAGCAAAAAACTGGGTATAAATGGACAGAATATTTTTGGCGCGGACCATACCGCCATAAAACAGTGCTAAGCCGGGAACAAACATCAGCAGTACCAGCAGTGTCGACAGCATCATCCATACGGTGGAGACGCTATCCAGATCGGTTTCTCCTGCAAAGGCCAAGCCAGGCAGCAGCAGGCTTGCTGCGACAATTCTTTTTAAATGATTTACCCACATAGGTTGTACTCCGAATTTTTTACTAGGCTGTAAAGATCAATATCCCAAAATCAATGCGTTGCAATAATATATTCTTATTGGGAATATTTATTTATTTTTAAGCAAAGCAATTCTTATACCAGAGTTGAATTTTGATCTCTGCAACAGCCGAGGACTGTTGTCGTAAAGGAGGGGGGCTGTTGAGAGGGAGAAGGGGCTATAAGGATAGGGCAAGATAAACTTTGATACGCTACCGCACAGTTTATTCGAAGCGTATAAACAAAAAAGATGGCACGGCCATCTTTTGATAAAAACAGGGCCGCTTTATTCGGTCTGGTTATCTCCATAGTTCACCATGGAGATCAAACGGATGGGAACTTTAATCAGTTGTTCTGGGCCATGTGGAATTTCACCATCTAAAGTCAAGCAGTCGCCTGGCTGCATATGAAACATTTCATCGCCATGACGGTACATGATTTCGCCTTCAATCAGATACAGCATCTCTGTTCCCGGGTGGGCAAAGGTGGGAAATTCTTCGCTGGCATCATCCATGCTGACCAAATAGGCTTCAAAGTTTTTGCGCGGCCCACGGGAATGGGTCAGCAGGTGATATGTATGCCCTTTTTCGGTACCGCGACGCACCACTTCCATCCCTTCGCCTGATTTCACAATCATTGCCCGGCTTTCCTGATGGTCATATTGACTGAATAAGGTGGATAAGGGGATTCCCAGTACTTCACATAGGCGGCTTAGCGTTTCAAGGCTGGTCGAGACTTGGGCATTCTCAATTTTACTCAGCATACCCTGACTGATTTCAGCGGTCTGCGCGACTTCCGCCAGTTTCAAGCCCTGTTCCTGACGGCAGCGTTTGATTTGAATGCCAATGTACTGTTCCAGTTTAAGGCTGTTCTTGTTTTGTCTCATTATGGATCAACTCGCACTGTTTTGACTCTAAATCCTGCTGACTCTTAATCAAAATTAAAAAGCAGCCCCGATGTGGAATGAAAGTATTATTTTATGAAACTTTTATTCTCATTAGGAATATTAAGGCTTTTAGGCCCCAAGCACAAATTTTTTAACCGATCTAAAAAAGTTGGCAAGAGAATTGCTTTCTCTTTAAGAAATAAAATTTCTTCTGCTGAATAATACATTGAATCAAATATCTGTGCATTATTCGAGCCAAATATCATTTTTTGTCATATCGGGAGTATGTCAAATATGTTCCAGCAGGCCATCGTAAAAGAGTTCTTTGAAGAAGAACAGGACATCATTAGCAAGCCCAAGTACCGTGCAGAAGTACAGAAAGTCATTGATGATCATCAATTAAAATATGTATTGGCTCAGTTTGTCGATATTCACGGGTCAGCAAAAACAAAATCCGTACCGATTTCGGGTCTCAAAGCCATTGAAGGTGCAGGGGTAGGTTTTGCCGGTTTTGCCATTTCAGGTATGGGGATGCAGCCGCATGGTCCAGACTTTATGGTGAAAGGTGATTTATCTTCTTTAACCCCAGTACCCTGGCAGCCGGGTTATGGCCGTGTGGTCTGTGAGGGCTATGTCAACGGCAAACCGCATCCCTACGATTCTCGCTATGTATTGCGCAAGCAAGTTGAGCGTCTGTCGGCTAAAGGCTGGACCCTGAATACCGGCCTGGAACCTGAATTCAGCTTGTTCCGCCGTGGTGAAGACGGCAAACTGAAAGCAGTCGATGAGTCAGACAATCTGGACAAGCCCTGCTATGACTATAAAGGCTTATCCCGTTCACGCCAGTTCCTGGAACGGATTACCGAGGCGTTAATTCCAGTCGGTTTTGATATTTACCAAATTGACCACGAAGATGCAAATGGCCAGTTTGAGATTAACTATACCTATAGTGATGCCATGAACTCGGCGGACATGTTCACCTTCTTCCGTATGGCAGCAGGCGAAATTGCCAATGATTTGGGTATTGTCTGTTCGTTTATGCCCAAGCCAGACCCGAAACGTGCCGGCAATGGCATGCATTTCCACCTGTCCATAGGCAGTGCAGAATCCAGCAACCTATTTAATGATGACAGTGATCCGCAAGGCATGGGCCTGTCAAAAATGGCCTATCACTTTATTGCCGGGCTGCTTGAACATGGTCCGGCCCTGTGTGCCTTCTGTGCCCCAACTGTGAACTCATACAAACGTCTGGTGGTGGGTCGCTCCCTTTCAGGTTCGACCTGGGCTCCGGCATTTATTGCCTATGGTTCAAATAATCGCTCTGCCATGGTTCGTATTCCTTATGGCCGTATTGAACTGCGCTTGCCGGATGCCGGTTGCAATCCCTACTTGGTTTCGGCAGCCATTATTGCTGCCGGCTTAGACGGTATTGAACGTGAACTGACTCCGCCACCTGCATGCAATGAAAACCTGTATACCTTGAGTTTGGAAGAAATTGCTGCACGCGGTATTGGCACCCTGCCTCAATCCCTGAAAGAAGCTGTCGAGGCTCTAAAAGCAGATCCGCTGTTTAGAGAAAAACTCGGTGCTGAAATCGTTGACGAATTCATCCAGCAAAAAAGCATGGAATGGGTTGAATACAGCCGCCATGTTTCAGATTGGGAAATTCAGCGTTATACCGAATTTTTCTAAACCTTATTTTCACCCCCATAGCGTCCTTAGGACATGAATTAAAAAGAGCATTTAGCGGAGAACAATTATGTGCGGAATCGTAGGCTTATACTTAAAAAATCCAGCTTTGGAATCACAACTCGGCAAACTGTTTGAACCGATGCTGGAGTCGATGACCGGGCGTGGTCCTGACAGCGCAGGCTTTGCCATTTATGGTGACGAAGTATCTGAGGGCTGGGTCAAACTTACCTTGCAGTCGGTTGAAGATGAATTTGATTGGTCTGCATTTGCAGAAGCACTGAAAGCTGAACTGAACACCGACATGGACTGGTTCCAAAATGCCACGGCTGCAGTCATTAAAGCAAAATCTGATGAACAAACAGTGCGCGCGGCAATTGGAAAAATTGCCCCACAGCTCAAGATCATGAGTGTCGGTCAAAGCATCGAAATTCTTAAAGGCATGGGTTTGCCGGTCGAAATTTCTGAGCGTTTTGGTTTGGCGAATATGAAAGGCAGTCACATTATCGGTCATACCCGGATGGCCACTGAAAGTGCAGTGACCATGGAAGGCAGTCATCCATTTTCTACCGGCACTGATTTATGTTTAGTGCATAACGGTTCTCTGTCTAATCATTCCCGTTTACGCCAGGAGTTAAAACGTGAAGGCATCAGCTTTGAAACAGATAATGATACCGAAGTGGCTGCAGGTTATCTGACTTGGCGTTTACAGCAAGGGGATTCCTTGGCAGAAGCACTGAACAACGCATTGGACGATCTGGACGGTTTCTTTACCTTCGCGATTGGCACCAAAAACGGTTTTGCCGTGATCCGCGATCCGATTGCCTGCAAACCGGCGGTGTTGGCGGAAACCGATGACTATGTAGCCATGGCTTCCGAATATCAAGCCTTGGCGTCATTGCCGAATATTGACAAAGCCAAGGTCTGGGAGCCAGAACCAGCCACCTTATATGTTTGGCAACGCAGTGCAGATCAAGCCGCCTAAGAATAACCCAGAATAGAAAACAGGAATAACCCTATGAATACAGCATTTGCAGAAAAAATCAGCACTTCAATTTTAAAAGATGAATTTGATTTAAACGTAGACAGCATCCGTGATTTAAACCAGGCCCTGCATAGCAAAGAACTGACCGATAGCATTGTGGACTGGAAAGTCAGCAATCCAGGCGGCCAGCATAATATTGCGGTTGGCATTAAAGCCCCTGTGAATGTCACCATTGACGGCCATGCTGGATATTACTGCGCTGGCATGAATCAAGAAGCTCATGTCATCGTCAATGGCAATGTTGGGGTGGGCGTAGCTGAAAATATGATGTCAGGTTCAGTGCATATCAAAGGCAATGCCTCTCAAGCAGCAGGTGCAACAGCGCATGGCGGTCTGCTGGTCATTGAAGGGGATGCTGGAGCACGCTGCGGCATTTCAATGAAAGGCGTCGATATTGTGGTAGGCGGCAGTATTGGACACATGAGCTGCTTTATGGGGCAGGCTGGCCGTCTGGTGGTTTGCGGTGATGCAGGCGATGCGCTGGGCGACTCACTGTATGAAACCAGAATTTATGTCAAAGGTGCGGTGAAGTCTCTCGGTTCAGACTGTATTGAAAAAGAAATGCGTCAGGAACATCTGGCAGAACTGGCAGAACTGCTGTCTAAAGCCGGATTTGATGAAGATCCCGCTTCTTTCAAACGTTACGGTTCGGCACGCCAACTGTACAACTTCAAAGTCGACAATGCATCTGCATACTAATCAAGCGTAATAATGGAGCAATCAATCATGACTCAAACTATCCAAGAATTTGAACCCGTGTTACGTGAATCTGCAACGTTTGACCGTTTAACCATTCAAGAAATCCAGCGTGCAGCGGCAACCGGCATCTATGACATCCGTGGCGGTGGTACCAAGCGTAAAGTGCCGCACTTTGATGATTTGCTGCTGCTCGGTGCAAGCATGTCACGTTACCCACTGGAAGGCTACCGTGAAAAATGCGGTACCGATGTGGTACTGGGTACACGTTTTGCCAAAAAACCGATTCATTTAAAAATTCCTGTAACAATTGCCGGCATGAGCTTTGGTGCATTATCTGCCAACGCCAAAGAATCTTTAGGCCGCGGCGCGTCTATGGTTGGCACATCCACCACCACCGGTGACGGTGGCATGACTCCTGAAGAACGTGGTCATTCAGAAACATTGGTGTATCAATATTTGCCATCGCGCTACGGTATGAACCCTGACGATTTGCGTAAAGCAGATGCGATTGAAATCGTACTCGGACAAGGTGCGAAACCCGGCGGTGGCGGTATGCTGCTGGGCATGAAAGTGACAGAACGTGTGGCAGGTATGCGTACTTTACCAGTCGGTGTCGATCAGCGCAGTGCCTGTCGTCATCCGGACTGGACGGGTCCAGATGACTTGGCAATTAAAATTGCCGAAATCCGTGAAATCACCGATTGGGAAAAGCCAATCTATGTCAAAATCGGGGCCAGCCGTCCGTATTATGACGTAAAACTGGCGGTGAAAGCGGGTGCAGATGTGATCGTGCTGGATGGTATGCAAGGCGGTACCGCAGCGACCCAGGAAGTGTTTATTGAGCACGTCGGTATTCCTATTCTTCCTGCCATTCCGCAAGCGGTACAAGCCTTACAGGAAATGGGCATGCACCGTAAGGTTCAGCTGATTGTTTCTGGCGGTATCCGCACAGGTGCCGATGTGGCAAAAGCGATGGCCTTGGGAGCAGATGCAGTAGCGATTGGTACGGCAGCGCTGATTGCGCTCGGAGATAACCATCCGCGTCTAGACAAAGAACTGAAAGAAATCGGTTCAGCGGCGGGTTATTATGATGACTGGCAAAATGGCCGTGACCCGGCGGGGATTACGACTCAGGATCCAGAACTGTCCAAACGCCTTGATCCGATTGAAGGTGGACGCCATTTGGCCAATTACCTGCGTGTTTTGGTCTTGGAAGCACAAACCATGGCACGTGCCTGCGGTAAATCGCATTTGCATAACTTGGATCCGGAAGATCTGGTGGCACTGAATGTCGAGGCGGCGGCAATGGCTCGTGTACCGCTTGCAGGAACCAACTGGATTCCAGGTCAAACGCAGTATTAATACACCCTTATCAGATGGAGATGCATCATCTCCATCTGATGATCTCATCGATAACCTGATTTAAATCTTCCAAGGTTGCTGAAATTTATTAGATTAAATCTTGTTTTAAATATTTTATTTTTAATAAATACAATTATATAGACAAATTTTTGCTCAATCAGGTCATTTACAATGATCTTGGTCCATTCATTTTAAAATACAAATTTTCCAAAATTTAGTGGCTTTGTTGCATAAATATGTAAGCATCTGATTTAAAAAAATTTAATTTTGGATCAAAAAATAATCAAAACTTTTAAAATCATATAGTTATGAAATCTTTGTGCAACAAAGCCCTTTGGATGAAGTACAAGATTATGCAACAAACTGGTTGTGGCATTACAACCATGAAAGACCACATCAAGCTAACAAAGGAAAGCCACCTCTAATGGCTGCTTAACCTCTACTTTTAACTTCGGTTATTTATAGGAGGATTACCCTATAGGTTATATGATATTGAAGTTAGTTTAGATTATTTCAATACGAGTATGATACTTAAATTTCTATGATCAAATTTTCTCTAAACCCATTTTTTCCTTGCTCCTGAGGATACCCTAAAGGGTTGATCACTAATCTGCATCCATCGACTACAGTATCAATTGATGTATGCGTATGTCCTGAAATCCATAACTTAAAGCCTTTGACATCTAAATCATTAATAAAATAGGGGTTAAGGGCTGATGCAACAGGGTGCTTACCCCAATAAGGATCAAGACAAGCTAAATGCGGTGGAAAATGCGTAATAACGATCACATGATCTTGGCCTTTAAACTGCATAATATTTTGATGATATTTTTTAAATAGTTTTATGTAGTCATTAGTAGTTATAGTTCGGTTATCACTGCCAAACATGATTTGATCAAAATCGGAAATCGATTGTTCAGCATATTTTTGGGACTGTAAAAGTATCTCTGGAGATGTAAGTGGTGAGTTAGAGCGAAAGTTCGTAAACAGCGTGCCACCTACAAATATTTTATCTTGTATTTTGATATGGTTATCATCAAGTAGTGTATTTTCAGGGTAATTTTCTTTCAAAAAATCTACGACTGAACTGTAGTTAGAGCTGTAGTAATCATGATTGCCCAAAACAAAGATAAATTTTTTATTCAGCGTTTTACATTTTTCGGCAAACTCAATTGCACCACTTAAACGATTAGAAAAATCCCCAGCGTGGATAATGACGTCAGCTTCATCTGATAATGAATATTTCGAATTGTGAGTATCCGATAAAATTTGCAGTTTCAATCTACTTCCTTTATTAAATCACGCTGCTTAAATATATAGAATTTCATTGCGATCAGTTTACAGCAACTAGATATTGTAGAAATTATAAGATACAAATCTGTAATCCTAAGCTTCTAAAAATATAGGTAATTATTTTTTTAATTAACTGGTTAAATATTAATCATAAAATTTGACCAATTGAATTTATGCACATAAGATAAAGATGTTACAGCAAAATCTGTAACCAGGCGTGGAAACCTGTTACTCAACGAACTAAAGAGTCGCTTTTAGTGGCTCTTTTGTGTTTACATGGCGCTTTTATGGTAAGCCAAGTAGGGCAGTCTTTGACTGGCCGTTTCGTTGAGCGGTATTTCCACACCCTATTTGGTTTGCCTCCATCTCGTGGAAAGGATGTTGGCAAACGACAAACTATCAACGAGGTTTAAAATGCGTCTTTATACTATCTCTATCTGTTTTTTCTCTAGCAAAAAGATACTTCTGAGTTAATGAGTATTTAATTCATTTATCACTGATTTTAATTTTAATTACTTCTAATTTCGTAATCTCACGAGATCTAGAGAAGTATTGCCTAGAGAAAATAAAATGGCCCGTACTAAGCTTTTAACCAATATTATTCAAAGAAAAATGATGTTGCTTGACGAAATGTCGCATTCAAATCAACACCAAAATTTTGAAATATCACTTTATGATTTCGCACAGCATGAGATCTTAGAAAAATTATATAAGGCAGACAATCAACGTTCCACAGAATGTTGGAACCCTGATGAAATTGAGGAGTTTATTCTAGATTGTTTGAATGATCGTAATGTCAATTTATGCATTCGCTATTGGAGGGATGTTGCTGGCAATATTTATATCATCGACGGTGGGCATAGGATTTCAATTATTTATGCTTGGATCAAAAGATTCTTTATTGATGAGCAGGTAATAGGAGCTCCGAAATTCACGCCGTCACAAAAGCGAGATATTCGTCAGATTCGTCATCGATTAGGTGGATTAGCTGATTTTCAAGAGTTATGTAGTGATTCTGAGTTTCAGCAAAAATTAAAATCAACCAAAATTAATTTTATTGAAGTAATTGGGACACCTGAGGAGGCTCGGAAAGCCTTTTGTTCGATTAACTCAGATACGAAACGGTTAGATCCAGATGAGGAGTATCATTTACAGAATAGGGGGAGTGATGCTTTTTATGTGATTTATGCGTGTTGTTACATAAACGATAATAAATCCAACTTAGCTGAACTGAATTACGAGCGGATAAATGAAGTAATCGCTTTAGGTGAGCAAATTCACGATCATCTTTTTAAGATGATACTTTTAGAGCCAGATTTAGCACACGGTAAAAAAATAGGCCTAGTCAATGAACTCCTAAATATGATGTTTGGTGATGCTTGTCAGAATACTATCAGTATAGACCAAGGTCAGCGTGTAGAAAATTTAATACTAAAGCTCAGAGTTGTGCTGTGTCGTATCGCTACACCAGAAATTAGCATTGGTATTCCAAGTTTAGGTTTACACCCGAAACTATATTTTTATAAAGATAATCGATTTCAAGTTACATCCTTTTTGGCCTGGTTCTCTATCGTCTTTGAAATTGAAGAAGGCAGTTTTGAAATACAGAATAAGAAGTTAGATTTTATTGGTTTTACCCGAGCACGCCGTAGTGTTGAAAGTTTAATTGAAAAAATTCCTGTGGCGATCAAAGAAACTGTAGGTAAGTTTGGTAGCGGAATCAGATCACATGAGCGATTGAAGAACGTGTATCAAGCCTTTATCTGTATTGGACTAAATATGGATTTAGATTTTGAAGATGAAGTTTGTTTGAACACCGTCATTCTTTCGATGAGTCAATCATTTGATTATATTAATTTTAACGATTTTTACCTTGAACGTTTTGGTGGCGATTATGATGAAAGCATTGTTGATAATGTTGTGAGCTTTGTGAAATCAGTAAGACTAACAAAGAAGAAAAAACCTCTAAATTTTTCACTCGCGACCAAAAGAAATCTTTATCAACGTGAGGAATAACACTAAATATAAAAAAAGTGGAAGAATAATTTACTAAGTTATTGTTTTTATGTTTATGCTTGTTTTATATGTGTATGAGAATAACTTCTGATTACTAGTTTTTACCTGAAATATACCGATTGAAAGATTCTGATATGTGCTGAAAAAACAGGAGGTTTTAAATTGGTAAACTATACATACTCATCATGATTTTAAGCAGCCATTGAAGAAGAAGTTGATCAAGGTTTTGGAGAATCCTCGCATTCCCAAAAACAAGCTGTCAGGACATCCTAATCGCTACAAGATCAAACTTCGCAGCATTAGTTATCGTTTGGTTTATGAAGTCATTGATGATGAAGTAGTTGTCCTCGTGATTGCTGTAGGCAGACGTGAAAACAATGCTGTCTATGATGATGCCAACTCTCGTCATTCATAAATGATGTAATGCCCATAAGCTGATAGTGTCTATGAAAACACTCAAAGTAGGTAAGTTTCAGTAACATACTCATCTTATTCGGTAACGACAGTCAGTTTCCTGTCCGAGCTGAACCTAGTAAGAGTAAAGGTGGCGGTAATCCTATTATATCTGAGCAATACAAAGCCAATCCCTCGAAATTTAAGTATTACGATAATTTCGGTATCTCAAAGATATACGACAAGTAATGTCGACGTGCTACTTACTTACTCATGTGCTTGTTGGTAGTATTGCCTTAATGAAAATACCTGCATAATCATAGGATTCAATATGGCTCGTGCTCCAAAGAAAGAAACCAAACAAGAACCCTTAGAGGTTGTGTTATGGAAGACAGCAGACAAACTTCGCAAGAACATTGATGCTGCAGAGTACAAGCATGTTGTCCTTGGTTTAATCTTCCTCAAATACATCAGCGACACTTTTGAAGCACACTACAATTTACTGGTTTCAGGTGAAGGTGAATTTGATGGAGCTGATCCTGAAGATCGTGATGAATACACTGCATACAACGTGTTCTTCGTCCCTGAGAATGCACGTTGGTCTTACCTGTTAAACCAAGCCAAACAGCCTAACATTGGCAAGCTCGTCGATGATGCAATGGAAGCCATCGAGAATGACAACCCTCAATTGAAAGGTGTACTTCCTAAAGTCTATGCACGTCAGAATCTCGATCCTACGAGTTTAGGTGAGCTAATTGACATGATTGGTACCATTGCTCTAGGTGATGCTAAATCACGCTCTGCTGACGTTCTAGGGCACGTATTTGAGTACTTCCTGGGTGAGTTCGCTTTAGCTGAAGGTAAGCAAGGCGGGCAGTTCTACACACCTAAATCCATTGTTAGTCTGTTGGTCAATATGCTTGAACCATACAAAGGACGTGTATTCGATCCTTGCTGTGGTTCGGGTGGTATGTTCGTTCAGTCTGAGAAGTTCGTAGAGTCGCATCAGGGCTTGGTAGATGACATCTCCATCTATGGTCAAGAAAGTAACCAGACCACTTGGCGTTTGGCTAAGATGAACTTAGCCATTCGTGGCATTAACTCAGAGCATGTGAAATGGAACTCTGAGGGTTCATTCCTGAATGACGCACACAAAGATCTAAAAGCCGATTACATCATTGCCAATCCACCATTCAACGTCTCTGACTGGAGTGGTGAACAGTTGGTTGGTGATGCTCGTTGGTCATTGGGAACACCACCTGCAGGTAATGCGAACTTCGCATGGATGCAGCACTTCTTGTATCACATGAGTCCTAAAGGTCAGGCAGGTGTAGTCCTTGCAAAAGGTGCGCTTACTTCTAAGACCAGCGGTGAAGGTGAGATTCGTAAAGCCTTGGTTTCAGAAACCAATGTCATTGACTGTATTGTGAACCTACCTGCCAAGTTGTTCCTCAACACACAGATTCCTGCCGCTTTATGGTTCATGCGTCGTGACCGTGTTGGTTCAACGAAGTACAAAGACCGCAGCAATGAGATCCTGTTCATTGATGCTCGTAACTTAGGTCATCTGATTAACCGCAGAACCAAAGTACTGTCTGATGAAGATCTCAAGCTGATCACTGACACTTACCACAATTGGAGAAACCAAGATGGTGAGTATGAGGATGTTGCAGGCTTCTGTGCATCTGTACCACTTGAGAAAGTGGCTGAACTTGACTATGTGCTGACACCAGGTCGTTATGTTGGTTTAGCGGATGATGAAGATGAGTTCGACTTTAAGGAACGATTCACTAGCCTAAAAGCAGAGTTTGAGGCTCAGCTTTTAGAGGAAGCTAGGCTCAATCAAGCCATTGCTGAGAACTTGGCAAAGGTGTTGGTATGAGTGAATGGAGTAAAGTGTGTCTTGGTGAATTGATCAAGGTAAAGCACGGTTTTGCTTTTCCTGGTCAATTTATCACCTCTGAAATGACAGACCGTATTTTGGTAACACCTGGGAATTTTTGTATAGGTGGTGGTTTTAAACAGGGTAAGTTTAAATACTTTTCTAGCCATGATTATCCTGCCGAGTATCAATTTTTAGGCGCTGAATTAATTGTCACCATGACTGATTTGAGTAAAGAAACTGATACGTTAGGATATTCAGCAGTTGTTCCAAGTGATGGGAAAGTTTATCTTCATAATCAACGAGTTGGTTTGATTGAGCCTATAAGTGATCAATCCTGTTTAGAGTTCGTTTATTGGTTGATGAGGTGGAGAGATTATCAGGAGTTTATTGTGAACTCTGCTAGTGGTACATCTGTTATGCACACATCTCCAAGTAGAATTTGTGAATTCGAGTTTGAATTACCACCTCTCCCCGAACAAAAAGCCATCGCCTCTGTCCTTTCATCATTAGATGACAAGATTGACTTACTGCATCGTCAGAACAAGACCTTGGAAGCCATGGCTGAAACACTGTTTCGTCATTGGTTTATTGAGGAAGCGAAAGAGGATTGGGAGGAAGTACACGTTAAGGATTTTGTCACCTTAAATAAAGCTTCTGTCAGCAAAGATTACCCTTATAATGAAATAGCTTATCTAGATACAGGTTCCTTAACTAAGGGGCTTATAAGCGAATTACAAGCTTATCAGTTACAGGAAGCTCCAAGTCGAGCCAAACGATTGGTTCGGCATAATGACATACTGATTTCTACTGTGCGCCCAAACCAATGTCATTATGGTATTGTCAGTCAACCTAAGGATAACCTCGTAGTATCAACAGGATTCTGTACGATTACTTGTGAATCCATTTCACCTTATTTTGTGTATTTGTTGCTTACAAATACAGAGATGACCGAATATCTGCATAGTATTGCTGAGGGGTCTACTTCAACCTATCCATCTTTGAAACCTGAAGATATTGGTTCAGTAACCTTCCAAATGCCACCTAAAGGATTACTACAACAATTTCATAAGTTAGCAGAAAGCTATTGGCAGAAAATTCATAGTAATCACAAGCAAATCCAAACACTAGAAAACCTAAGAGACACGCTTCTACCAAAGCTTATGAGTGGTGAAGTCAGAGTCCAATACCAAACAGAAGAAGTTGCATAACATTAAGGTGGAGTCATTTGATGGCTTCACCTTTTTTA
>NZ_KB849343.1:0-9287 GCF_000368325.1 Acinetobacter sp. CIP 102529 | reverse complement strand
ATGCTAAAAGAATTAAAAAATCATCAATAAAAATGGGAGCTTAGGCTCCCATTTTTAGATTCGTATAACGCGTATTATGTTAATTTTAGATTTTCTAAAAAGATGGTACTCAACTTATAACATTTCTAATCGTATTAATATCACTTATACTCTGTATTGACCTTTTGGGGAAAAAAGATGAATACAATTACAGCTAAAATATTATGTCTTAGTTTTTCTATATTACTAATGGGGTGTGATAGTAGTTCATCGACTGATACTAGCCCAACTAAAATCACAAGCTCTAAAGCTGTTGGTGATGAAATGGATACCATGCAGGAATGTAAGTATCGTCTTGATCAAACAGCAAAAAAATATAATGTATCCTATACTGTAGATAAGGATGAAAAAGAAAAGTTTATTGGCTACATCGTGAAAGATGGAACTCAAACCGACTTGTTAGCCATGTGTAAAAAAGATGGTGACTACTACTCTGCTATGTTTCAAATACCTGATGAAAAATGAGAACAACAATGATCTATAAACACATATTAATTGCAATCACTTTAGCTATTATCAGTACCTCAGTGCTGGCTGATAAAAAGATTCCCATGATCGATAAAAAGTACAATGGAAAGTACTTTCTAATTAGCAATAAAAAGAAAGGGGGGATCAATTTAGTTATTTATAAGTCTGTATTTTCAACAGAGACAGTCTACTCTAAGATGGAAATCAACTGTTCCACAGGTAAATATCGCAAAATTGGAGAAGGCATCAATAGCGAAAGCGATATCACAACCTACACAGATAAAGGCTCATGGATCGAACCTATCTATGGGGCTAGCCACTATGATGTAGTTAAGTTTACTTGCAAATAGCAAACCTTGAGCATGAAGATGTGTTTTGTCAAATAGTGTAGTTATAACTATAAATTTATCCAAATGTTTGTACAGGCTTGAAATACTTATCGGTATAAATCTTTGTTATCGATTCACAACTGTCTTTACCTATTATAGATCTTATGTAATCCTCAGATTTTTTATATACATCCATAGAAGACTCAAAATTACCTTTATTTTTAAATAATTTTTTGTTTGCCTCTATAACTCTTGTTAAATATCTAGTTTGAGACAATTGTTCGCATTTGATCGCCTTGTATTTTAGCTGTCCGTCTACTTCACTATGCAATTCACTAACTGCGTAATTATGAGTTGTAAGCATTAAATCCAAAAGAACAACTTGATAGTTATTAAAGGCTAGTTCATCACTAAAAATTGGAGGAGATATTTTTTCATATACACTATCTGCATAAATTGTAGAACTATGACTTAACAGTATAGTGAGTACGGCAGTTCTTAGTTTCATTGTATAAGTTCTTGTAAAAATTCAGATAAATCAGTATAGCATTCAGTTGTTGAACCGTTGAGTAAGATTTTAGGCTTATAGTGGTATTCGTCCATTTCTATTTTGAAGTTCCTTTATTGCATTCGCTCTAAGGCAGGTATAGGAAGAAAACTATGCAACTTTGTACTTTATGGGGGAATATGTCTGCTGATCGTACTGATGAGCAATATCCTCAAGCAAATGTCTGTGACGAGTGTATTCAAAAATACTCTACTGCTGAAGAATCTCCAATAGTTCATATCAACGGTAGTTACGAATCTGTCTATGGTGAAGAATGTGCTTTAGGCGCTTATTTAGAGCAAGATATGCGCTGTCAGCACTGTATAGCTACCACTAATTCATGGTTTGAGAATAACCCTTAATTAGTAATCAGATGTACACCTAATTTAAGGTGACCATATCCATTTAACTTATGTTCGTTATGCGATATGAAAAGCCTGGATCAATATCCAGGCTTTAAAATTTAAAATAATCATGCGCTTAATGTCCATATTGTGCATAATTATCAATAGTTTTTTATGTACATGAATTGAAGGTATTCTGTGGGCTTTAAAGTAATTGATAACTTAGTTATTGTTGATCACTCAACAAACCATTATGCAATTACTACTCCCACTAAGAAGAAAAGCCCATGTATCTATACTAAAAAGAATATTGATTCTTTAAATCTATCAATTTACTCAATCTTTTATCGTAGTGTAATTGACAGAAAACTTCATAAATTAGGTGACAATTGTCCTCTTCTTTATGCCCTTAAAGGAAAACAAAATTTAGTAGTAACTAAAGATTCAATGAAAGATCTTAAAGTACCTTTTTATCAAATATTAGAAATATTGAAAAATGAAATAACTGATAAATATGAAAAAATTGATTTCATTGTGCCAATGCCTTCCAAACATAATCTTTCATTACAACTAGCAAGAAGATTGCAGAGACAGTTTCATCAATCAATAGTCTTAGAAAGCCTATTGATAAAAAAATCAAATACTGAGATGTCAGAAGAAGTAGCTAACTCAAGTATACCAAGTACGGATAAACACCTAATTTTACAAAGAATAAAACAAGCTGATCAAAGAAATAAGCTTTTTTCAGTATCAGACATTCCACCACCCATAAGAAAATATGTTCATCCAATTAAATTAAATGGAACGCAAATAATTGAAAATGGAGTGTACATAATTGTTGATGACCTTATTTCCACTGCTTGTACATTGAGTAGTGCTCAGCAAGTTTTAATTTCAGAATCAAATGAAATCAAAATTTTAGCTGTTTCACTTTTCAGCCCAGTCAATAATAGGATTAAGGAAGCTTGATCAGATGTGCATACTAATATATATTAATATACATAGACCGGGTGATAGTCTCCTCTGTCTTTAAACATAAAAGGGATCTGTGTGAGCCGGCGGGGCCAGCGATAAGAGCAAATACTTGCCATATTTGGAAGCAGCAAATACGATTTCTCTTATCGTTAAAAGAGAAAAGATTCAAAAAAGGAGAACATTCTTAATGTTCTCCTTTTTTATTTAACATAAAATCTCATCTACGAAATGCAGCTGTAAGCCCAAAATAGAAATGTCCGGTTTCTCCAAAGTAAAAATGTCCGCTTTTAGAATATGCGCTTTTGCAATTTCCTTAGCGGACGGTTTGATATGTTGGTGTCTATGTCGGATAAAGAACTTAAACGATTGTCGGTCTTGCAAGAAATCTGTGATCAACGTATAACTCAATCCCAGGCTGCTCAGCTACTTCATATCTCAGAACGTCACATCAGACGCTTACTGCAGAAATACAAAGCTCAAGGTCCCGCTGCATTAGCCCATGCCGGTCGTGGCCAAATCAGCAATTCTAAACTTCCTGAAGAACTCAGACTTAAGTGTCTCAATATTGTTTCAGATCAACTTTATGGTTTCGGACCCACTTTAGCGCATGAAAAGCTCACCACCGTGCATGGATTCGATCTTTCAGTAGAAACCCTGCGTTCCTGGATGATTGCAGCCGATTTATGGATCCCTCGCTGCAAGCGCCTGAAACGACCATATCAGCCTCGTTATAACCGAGATTGTTATGGTGAATTGATCCAAATTGATGGCTCACACCATGATTGGTTTGAAGGTCGAGCACCTAAATGCTGTCTGCTAGTATTCATCGATGATGCCACAGGAAAATTGCAGCATTTACGCTTCTGTGCGTCAGAGTCAGCCTTTGACTATATGATTTCGACACGTTTATATATCGAACAGCATGGTAAGCCATTGGCATTTTACAGTGACAAACATTCAGTTTTTAGGGTGAATCAAAGTAGCAAGAAAGACACCAAGATTACCCAGTTTGGACGTGTTCTGAGCACTCTCAATATCGATATCATTTTCGCTAACTCCCCTCAAGCCAAAGGTCGTGTAGAACGAGCGAATAGAACACTTCAGGATCGTCTGATTAAGGAGATGCGTCTAGAAGGCATCAGTTCAATTGCAGATGCCAATAAGTGGCTGCCGTGCTTTATTGAGCAATTTAATCGTAAATTCGCCAAGATGGCTTTTAATTCCAAGGATCTACATCGGCCTATCGCTGAAACAGCCGAAGAATTAGATGATGTTTTTACCTGGCGTGAACCCCGCAGGGTCACGAACAGCTTGACGATTACTTATGATAAATGCGTATATATCTTGGAAAACAGCGAAGAAAATCAAAGATTGGGCGGCAAGTATCTTGAGTTCCTGGAATATCCGGATGGTACTGTAGCCATTGAATATCAGGGAAGAAAAATCAATTACAGCATCTTTGATAAATTAAGTCAGCTCAACCAGCGAGAGATCGTTGAGAATAAACGTTTGGGTTCTGTGCTGGCACATATTCAACAACAGCATGAACAACTGGAACACCAAAACAAACGCAATCGTTCTCAAAAGATGCCACGTAGACAAGCACAGAAAACAGCGATTGAACAACGAAATCTAAATCCTGTGCTTGACTTGGAAATGTCCATATAGGACATTTCTATTTGGTTATTAGGTAGGACATTTCTACTTGGGAATAACAGCAGCTGTTAGAACCCAATTAAATCTTTAATTGGGTTAACGTCAAATACTATCTTGATCACGGAAAGCCCGAACTCTCTCAAAAATCGGATAAAAGTCCAGACCATCATCCTTCATATCTGAAATTACGATTGCAATCACTGCAATGCTAGTGGGCACTTTACCGTTCTTTTTATAGTTGGTAATTGAATTCGCATTCATATCTAAAAGTGCTGCAAATTCTTTAATAGAAAGGCCAGACTTACCTATAAGTCTTTGAAATTCTTCGTAAGGCATAGTTTAAAAAGCAGAATTGTTTTGATAGAAAAGTATAGCACAGATTATTTATTTACATTTAAACACATAAATAATGTTATTGACACATTATTTATGTGTTTAAATACTCTTATCAAGCAATTTTACTCTTTTGATAGGACTTGTTTTATGAACCATTTCGTACAGCCCAAGCTTCTTATTTCTTCTCAAGCAAAAAAGATTGGATTGACATTAATTAATGATCTTGAACTTTGCATAACAGCACGATTGGCTTTTTATCTGGATGTAAATCCTTGCTATGACGGCCATGAAGCAACATTCATTTGGACCGAATATTTTTTACAAGATCACCCTCAAGCCGAATTTTCTGAAGTTAGAGCAGCCTTTCTACAACTTATCCCAGGATGTTAAACGATGATAATGAAATCTGTATTTTATGAGTCAAATACAGATTTCAAATTCTCTTTTTTATAAGACTATGAATTAAATTTTCTCAAATAACTCTGCAGCAATCTTCCTAGCTAAATTATCTTTATCAACATCTAGTTCTGATAAATCTATAGCATATTGAATTGCCTCACGACCTGCGATTTCCATAGGTCCATAGTCATCATAATCCTCACCTGTATAAGCATTGTAGGCTCTAAAATCATCCTGCGTGAAATCAACTCCACACATTTGAGCTAAGTAGATGTATAACCATGCTTCTCCATGATTTTTGAAAATTTCTTCATACAGGAAGTATTCAATAGCACTCGTATCACCTCGATTACACAAGTACAGAATCTGGTTGTAAACTGTTTCCTTGTCTGCATCCAAATTAATTTCATGAAGATTCATAGGTGAATTTTTAATATAAGATTCAAAGTGTTCAGCTTGCTTTATGTATTCTTCATACTTTTCTTTATTTTTCTTAGTCTCATCAGAATTGATATATTTTTGTTTATGATTGTCCCAACGACTCCCAAAATTTGATTCATGTCGACCATAAGGAGCTATTTGATTTGCTAAATAACGATAATAAGCACCTAATAGAGCATATGCATCAGCATTCTTACGGTCTTTCGCATAAGATAAAATCTTTTCAAAAGCCTCCCCAATTTCTGAAAACTCGAAATATTCACCATCAAGTTCTAGGTGATCTACCATCCCATTTTCAAAATCGATATAACTTAGTGCTTTTCTTACGACATTAAAGTTAATAACTTCTAAGTTAAGCCATAAAAGTTCTCGATAGACCGTTTTAGAAATCGATAAATATAATTCCTCTGACGCATCGAATTTTAGTAAATCCTTAAGTCTTATGGTGATTTTTTTAATCTTTTCCAGTAAAGCATTACCTTCATAATCATCCCAATGAAGGTCATCTTCACTATAATTTAGATAATCTGTTTCAGGCGGATTTTTCAATATTTCTAGAGTTAGGGCATCAATTAATTCATGCTGATAATATTCTTCAGAATCATCATATTGAGCATCAAGTAAAAGATTTTGAGCAACAAAAGAGCTATAGGTCCTATAGTCCTGATCTAAAGCAATTAATTCATAAATATGTGAACGGCTAATCTTTACAGAATGCTGTTCCTGAATTTTTTTAGATAATTGAAATGCGAATTCTTGAATAGACATAATTTTCTCTACTTCCAACTCTAAACTCTTTATACAAAGAATCTTTGGTGTCATAAGACTTCTAGCAACGCATGTTTAAATGCTAAGAACCAAACGAGTTGATACTTAAGAAAATTAAATTTTAGATATGGCTTTAAAAATTAAACCTATGGTTTTTTATCCCTTTTCTACTCATGCGTAAGTACGGTAGGCGACCTTATTTTTAAAATAATAAATTTCGCATAAATTTACAATTGCCAAAATAGAAAAGTCAGCTAAAAAGCGGACAGTCAAAAAATTCATTCTTTTTCAGACCTACTTTTTATCTTTTTTTGAGCATCTATAATCGCTAAATCGAGAAGCGTTAAAGTCTGCCCTTTTAGGCTATATCCAGACAGCTGATGGAGAACCTCAAAAAGTAGTTGATACTTTTCTGTATTTGGTCGCTCTAGTGCCCAAACCTTTTTATAAAGTTGAGATTGACGAAATTTCCCGGCAAGAAAACGGTCAATTTCGATTCCTTTTAGAAACTTTTTACTGTCTAAATTTTCATCATCTTTTACTTTATAAAGACTTAAAACCCCACCGCCCACTTCAAACTTACGTTGATTTTCAGCTTTACGTTTTTTCCCGGCATCCTTTTTCTGAATCTGACTCAAATACAGCTCCAAGTCACTGTATTCAAGCTTTTGCGCTTTAAAATTCAGATAGCGCGTACACATTGTTTTCAGGATATTCATTTCAGCTGGATCTAGATCATCTTTTTTATAATCTTGGTACAGCTCCAAAAATTTTTCTTCATACTTAGTCCTTCCCGGAGTTCTCACCAACTCATCAAACAACAACTGAAGCTTCAAATGCTCACGGTACGGTTTTAACGCTTCTTTCACAAGAATCTGCTGAGCTTCAGACAACATTTCAAAGTTAAAGTCTTCAGCTTGTAGTGCATCAATAACCTGATTTTGAAGTTCCGAACGAGGATCTTTTTCTAATAAAAACTCAACGAAAGCATGTAACTCTGCCATTTGTAAAAGTTGAGAAGGTCTACCACGCTTTTTTGCTTTTTCTAGTGTCATATCATCGGCCACCAAATTTTCAGAACTGCAACCTCTTTAAATATGGTTTTACCATATTTAAAGAGGGCAGTCTGAAAATAATTATTTAAATAAAAAATAAAATTTCTTGAAAAGAATTTCTATTTTTTATTTAAATAATTCGCACTTGACAGTTTCTCCTGATCGGAGAAACTAGTACGCAATGGGGCGCTTCCCCCTTGACCCCCTTCAACCGGATTTTTCAGCCATCCAGGCATTCCAAATCCGGGCGGTTTTCATTCCGTTTCACTGCATAAAAACCGATCCCAGACCAACAAAAAGGTGAGCATGGCCAGTTATCACTTCAGCGTCAAAAGTAAAAATAAAGGCTACGCCATTCAGCATTACCTCTATATTGCCCGATTGATGCAATACGAAAACGTCCGCAAAAAAAGTGATGAAATTTTAGAATACGTTGAACCTGGCAAATGCATGCCGTCCTGGGTGAAAGATCCCATTGAGTTTTGGAAAGCCGCTGATACTTTTGAGCGAGCCAATGCCAAAGTCTACATGGAGTATGAAATTGCCCTCCCCAACGAATTCACGCCAGAACAGCGTAAAACGCTCATAGAGACGTTTTTAGACAAACATATAGTTCCACAGCAATATCCGCATTCATACGCCATACATAACGTTAAATCGCGCCTCAGTGGCGAAGATCAGCCTCATTGTCACATCATGTTCTCGCTAAAAGCCGATGACAGTATTGAACGGACAGCCGAACAATATTTCAAACGCTATAACCCCAAAGATCCAAGCAAAGGCGGTGCAAAGAAAATCCAGCTGCAGGATGGCCACGCAGACTATTCCACTTTTTTAATCTATATCCGAAAACAATGGGAAAACCATCTGAATGATGCCCTTGCACAGCACTGCCCTACCGTCACCTACACATTGGATGGCCAAGACATCACCATCAAAAATCAGGTTTCAGCAGACAGCTATGAAAAATATAACGAGATCCACAGCACTTTGTATCTTCCTGAGCCTAAGCTAGGCGTTGGTCAACAAAACGCGACAGCGGAATATCTCGCCCAGATCCAAAAAATTCGAGAACACAATCAAAAAGAACGAGAACTCGAAGAACGCCAAAAGCAATTAGATCAACAACATGAATATTTTTATAGTGCTGAAAACCATCCATTTTCATCATTGGAGGTGATGTATTACCTGAATTATTTAGTGAAGAATCAGAAAAATAAGGAAAAACTGCAAAAAGATTTTAGTGAAATTATCAAGACCCAAGAGCCTATATTGCATCAAGAAGACTGGAATATTCATAACATGAATCAAAAATTGAAGGATTCACAACGTAACTCAACACCATGCTTTGAGTTTGACGTGTATTCACCACCAAAGAATCCATTACCCACGCAGAATAAGCCCCCTAAACCGATTCAATCAGAACCAGTACAACCTAAAACTGATGATTATGATTACGGTGGTCCAGGTTTTTAAAATTATCTGGCTTTATTCAGGCCTTACAGAGCGAGTGTCTACGAGCGAACAGACTCAATTAAAATTTTCGCCATGCTTTTTCCCTGATTACAAGCTCCCCTTTGCTGCTGAGACTGAGATACAGAGCATCCCAAAGGGTGCGAACAGATTTAATTTGCATCTAGGTCGAGCGGAGCGAGCATAAAAAACTAATGAGCGAAGCGAATTCCGAGTTGCTTTTGCTTTTTCTAAAAGTCACGAAAGTATTAACCAAAAAATTGCCTCTCGAATCGAGCGAAAGCGAGATTCAATAGAGTTTGAGCGAAGCGAAAACCAAGGGCAATTTTTCATTCTTATCCTTTTTAATATATTTTAAATCTTTTAAATCTTTTAGGCTATCTGAAAGGCTTTAACAGAAAGGCTTTCAGCTCCTAACTATGAGGGATTGACTACTAACTATGAGGGATTGACTACT